>NZ_JBMPPL010000005.1:0-370969 GCF_049339485.1 Undibacterium sp. TJN19 | reverse complement strand
CTTCCATGGCCTTGCGCGCTAGTCCAGATACCAGTGCCCATACCACCAGCACGTGAAATAATATGACCAGCCCTAAACCGACAAACTTCTTGCCCGGCTCTTGCTGGCGATTTGAAAAATCCATTCCGGCTGTCTCCTCGTTCTTAGAATATGAAGGCGGTAATAATAACCGCTGTTGGTGAAAAATTTATGCTTCTTTGCTGAAAACTTTTCATATTTTTGCGATCACCTCCAACTTTTACTCAGTCTTTGAAAAAATCATCACTTAAATACCTGTTTACACGCACTTCGTGCATGTTTCAAGCTTATAGCTGGCTCGAAGATGGCTTGAGTTGACTCGAAGTTCTTACTGCAAACACAAGACTTCCAGGCCAGCCAGTACCATGCACTTTATTTTTTTTCGCCTATGCCAAGAACCACTTTGCCATCGCGATAATACGCATGCGCCCGAGCCTTCTTTATCATTCATCCGTGTTAACCTGTATGAGCATATAAATATGGTCAACCTCGATAACTCAGGCAGTTTTTAAATGGCAAAGCGCCTGCGTCTCCTGCTTTAGCAATATTCGAACCAGGCCAGCACGCACTATTAGCGCGCAGCATCTGATTTCATCAACTTTTCAACAAATACCACCGCACTTCGCGCCGGTATCACAAACTGACCATTTACGCTTTCATAGCGAGCCTGTGCTGCTATTCTTTTATCTGCAGCTTGAGCCTGCATGTGCACAGGATGCAGCATGTATTGATGCCGGCTCTGTGCGCTAACTCGCAGTTCTTGTATGTGCGGGCTGATATTGATGAAATACATCAGATTTTGAAACGCCGCACCTGGTAATTTGTCACCATTGAGGTGCGCAGCAATAATCAGCGGGTTTTGCGATGCACCTGTATTGTAGAAATGCAGGCGCTGGCTCACCTCGTGCGCAGTTGTCAGGCGGAACAGGCTGGAGCTTGCTCTTATTTGCAGCAGATCGCGAAACAGGTCGCGTGTGAATGCAATATCTTGCGGGCTGGGCTTGATGTCCGGGTTGGCGAGCAATGGCGTGATATAGGGATAAAATCGCCCGTTGTCTTTTTCTGGTGGCAAGCCTGTCGCAAAATAATTATCCTGGTAAGTCCAGTCCAGACGATTGAACCAGTCGCCAGAATTAAAACTGTTCCCATCCATGGATTTGGAACGCAAAATATCGACACCAGCATGGTAATACGCAATACCCTGGCTAAAGGCCGTAGTGGCCAAGGCCAGACCTTGCACACGGGCGCGGTCTTCGCGGCTGGTGTCGGCAGGCAGGCGATAGGCATTGATGTCAAACAGCGTCTGGTTATCGTGATTTTCTACATAGTTGACAACTTCATCTGGCTGACTGACGTAGCCTGCCGGCTGACCAGCATAATCCATTTCCTCCAATCGTTTTTGCTGACCCGTCCAGGTCAGCATCTTGTAATCGCGTAGTGAACCGGCCAGGCCTACCCTGACCATGTCGGTGGTGCGTAATAGCTCTACGGGGTTTTTGTTTTTATCTGCCAGTGCATTCGGTGCATAGATCAGGCCGTTGATATAGCCCTGGTTTTTTACGATGCCATTACCGCTGTCACCATGTCCACCGCCACGCAGCGCATCCCTTGCACGATCACTGAAACTGGCGATATGGCTGCCATTTAATGATAATTGTGATGCCTGCACAAAACGCGCATTATTTGCCACTTCGCCAAAATTCCAGCCTTCACCAATCAACTGAATGTCATGGCCGGTTTCAGTCTTCAGTCGTGCCCGGATATCTTCCATCACCTGCCTGGGCTGATGCCCCATCAGGTCGAACCGGAAAGAATCAATCTTGTAATGCCTGGCCCACAGCAAGACAGAATCGCTCATCAGTTTGGCCATCATCCGGTTTTCTGTGGCGGTGTTGTCGCAACAGGTGGAACGTTCAATCTGACCCGCGTTATTGAGCCGCTGATAATAACCGGGAACAATACGGTCAAGTACCGCATAAGGTGTTTGCCCGGCACCAGCGGTATGGTTATACACCACGTCCATACCTACGCGCAGACCAGTGCCGTGCAAGGCCATGACCATTTTTCTGAACTCCAGAATACGGCTGGCCCCATCGCTGGCATCGGTCGCATAACTGCCTTCGGGCGCACTGTAATGAAAAGGTTCGTAGCCCCAATTGTAGCAATCCACATTGGCATATTGCATCACCATTTTTTGCTGATCTGCGCCATCTGCCGCTCCCTGAATGGCTGGTGTTTGGCAACCGGCTTCCGGCACTGTGGCAAAGTCGAATACAGGCAACAGATGGATATCCGTCAGACCCGCCTTGCTCAGTGCCTGCAAGTGACGCATGCCATTCGACTTGGCTTCAGTAAAGGCTAAAAATTTGCCGCGAAACGCTGGCCTGACACTGTGATCGTTGATGGAAAAATCGCGCACATGCAATTCATAGACTTGCATATCGGTCTGATTCTTGACTTTGTCCGTGATTGTCTGCCTGTCCCAGCCAGCAGGTTTCAATGCCGCCGCTGTCAGGTCAGCGATATAGCTGCGCCTGGAATCAGTCGTCAGGCTGATCGAGTACGGATCAGTAACGCGGTTGCGTATCAAGCCCTTACCTGGCACGTAGACATCTGCTAGATATGTATAGTACTGCGCCGTCAGCAATTTCGGGCTGCTGCCATGCCAGATCCCGGTGTTGTCATCAAATTGCATGGGCAAAACAGCGTCTGCCTGGCTCTTGCCATCTGGATAAATACAAATAGAAACTTGCTGCGCTGTTGGCGCCCACAGGTTGAACGCAGTTTGATGCTTGCTGAGGTTTTTTGCAATGCGGACACCAAATTGTTCAAAGTGGGCTGCTGCCCGGTAGATGTCATCCAATGTACCGGCAATTTGCAGTCCGGTGAAATCAATGACATTGCCGTTATCATCTTCAGCAACGATTAACAACTGATGACGCAATAATGCCTGCAACTGTTTGTGGCTGAGCTGATCTAGCCTGTAGGTAGGGCCGGTACCGGCAAAAGAAAAACGTTCTGCCAGTGTAGCGTCTGGTGCTGCCGTCTCTTCTTTCAATCGGAATGCCGTGTCGGCAGCTTCAACTTTTTTACCTTTGCTTAGCTGCAACTGGCCGTTGCTTGAGCTATACAAGCTGACCCTGGCTGTCGCCGCCAGGCCTGGCCAGCGTATCAAGCGCGCCGATAGCCAGTAAGCCCGTGCATCCGTACCCGTCATCTGGCTTGCGATCAGCGAAGTTTGAAAATCGCTGCCATTGCAAGCGGCAAGTGCAGCGCTACTTTGTACCGATGTACTTCTGTTTTCTGCTGCCTGGGTCAGATTGCCAAGACCGTAAATTATCATCGCCAGCATCAGCGGCAAATGTCCGAAGCGCTTCGCGGTAGTCTTTCCAGACCTGACTTTGGCTAACATCAATGATCGCGGTAACAATTGCCGGACTAGCAAAAGAGTCTCCCTAAGTAAAACAAAGTACGGGTTCAATGATGTAAATTGTCTGTAAATCACAATAAAAGTAGTTTGACTACATAAATAAAATATTGTTTGAACGATGTTTTAGCTGGTTTATTGTGGCTTTAGCCAAGGTTTTTTCAAATTTTAACCCAATAACTGTAAAATTGTTAGACATCATCCATTGAAATATGTAGTATTGTTACATAAATCCTGATCTGGCTATTTTGAAGTGCTGGAGCATGACTCAGTCGTAAAAATATGAATGGTGAGATGTTGACCAAAAATCCAAAAATCCCCGGCAATGCAGGGCCGCGTTTGCTGGCAGATATCGGCGGTACCAATGCGCGCTTCGCATTAGAGACGCATAGTCACCAATTCGAAGCCATTATGGTGCTGGCCTGCAATGCCTATCCTGATTTGCAGGCTGCTATCACGGCTTACCTTGCCAGTCCGGAAGTGCAGGCTGTTTGCCAGTCTCCTGTCCGGCAGGCTGCCATTGCCATCGCCAATCCGATTGATGGTGATGTGGTACGCATGACCAACCACCACTGGACTTTTTCAATTGAAGCATTGCGCCAGGGTTGCGGCTTTAAAAACCTGGTCGTGGTAAACGACTTTACTGCACTGGCCATGGCCTTGCCGCATCTGGCGCCGCATGAGCGCATACAAATTGGCGGCGGCACAGCACAGCCGCATCGCACGATAGGCTTGATAGGGCCGGGTACTGGCCTGGGGGTGTCAGGCATCATCCCGGCTGGACAACATTGGGTGCCCTTGTGCAGTGAAGGCGGGCACGTCTCATTTTCACCGAATGATGAAACTGAAATCGCCATCCTGCGCCAAGCCTGGAAAACCTATCCGCATGTTTCTGCGGAGCGTCTGATATCGGGCATGGGTTTGGAAATCATGTACCGTGCCCTGTCTCAGTTAAGCGATGCACATGAAACTGAAGAAATGAATGCTGCCGATATTACCCGGCGTGCGCTGGATGGCAGTTGTGAAATTTGCGCCCGCACTGTCGCCTGTTTCTGTGCCATGCTGGGTACCATCGCTGGCAACCTGGCAATGACTTTGGGTGCCACTGGTGGTGTGTATATCGGTGGTGGTATCGTGCCAAGGCTGGGGGAGTTTTTTGCCAGATCGGCATTCCGCCAGCGCTTTGAAGCGAAAGGACGATTTGCCGATTATCTGGCGCAGATTCCGACGTTCCTGATTACAGCAGAGTATCCAGCATTTCTGGGCGTTTCTGCTATCTTGAATGAGCGGCTGTCCGCATCAGACATTGCCAATAACTGAATGCAAAGTCATTCACTCATTCACTCTACTGGTCTTGATTTCGCATTCAAAACAAAAATATAAATCATGAATAATTCTTTGACGGGGCAAGCAAACGACTGGTGGCGTGATGCCGTGATTTACCAGGTCTACCCGCGCAGTTTTTATGACAGCAATGGCGATGGCATCGGTGATCTGCCAGGTATTACTGCCAAACTGGATTACATCGCCAGCCTGGGTGTGGACATCGTCTGGATTTCACCTTTCTTCACGTCACCGATGAAAGACTTTGGGTATGACGTGGCAGATTATTGCAATGTCGATTCCATTTTTGGCACCCTGGCTGATTTTGATCAATTGCTCAAGCGCGCGCATGCGCTGGGCTTGAAGATCATGATAGACCAGGTCTTGTCGCATTGTGCCGATGTACATCCGTGGTTTGTCGAAAGCCGCCAGAGCCGCGACAATCCCAAAGCAGACTGGTATGTATGGGCCAATCCCAAACCTGATGGTTCACCGCCGAATAACTGGCTGTCTGTTTTTGGTGGCTCAGCCTGGCAATGGGATGCACGACGTCGCCAATACTACATGCATAATTTTCTGGTCAGCCAACCTGACCTGAATTTTCATCATCCTGAAGTGCAACAGGCGCATCTCGACAATATGCGTTTCTGGCTGGCGCGCGGTGTGGATGGTTTCCGCCTGGATGCCTGCAATTTTCATTTCCATGACCAGACCTTGCGCGATAACCCGGTCAGCCTGGTACGCGATAACAAGACGGTGCAAGACAATAATCCTTACGGCATGCAGGCACATATCCATGACAAGACCCAGCCTGAAAACCTGGTCTTCCTCGAAAAAGTCCGCAGCCTGCTCAATGAATTTGGCGCTATCGCGATAGGCGAAGTAGGTGCAGATGATTCACTGGGCGTGATGGCAGAATACACCGCTGATGGCAACAAGCTGCATATGGCTTACAGCTTCAACTTGCTGACTTCATCGTATTCTGCGGCGTATATACGTCAACAAGTCGAAGATTTTGAAGCACGTGTCAAAGGTGGCTGGGTATCTTGGTCGGTAGGCAACCATGATTCTGTACGCGTCATGACACGCTGGGGTGGCAAACAGGCGACACCGCAATTTGCCAAAATGCTGCTGGCCATGCAGATGGCATTGAAAGGAACACCTTGCCTGTATCAGGGTGACGAACTGGCACTGACCGAAGCCGAGGTCGCCTTTGAAGACTTGCAAGACCCCTATGGCATCACCTTCTGGCCGGAGTTCAAGGGCCGCGATGGCTGTCGCACGCCTATACCCTGGAATGTCGATCAGCCACATGCCGGTTTCACCACTGGCAAGCCCTGGTTGCCGGTCGCACCAGCGCATATTGCCCATGCCGTTTCCGTGCAAGATAATGACGCCGCTTCAGTATTGAATTATGCGCGTCACATTTTGGCCTGGCGCAAACAGTATCCGCAGTTGAGCAGGGGTGACATACAGTTCTTTGATGCGCCTGAGCCGGCATTAGCCATCCGGCGTGATCATGCTGATAGTCCGGCTATGTTCGCGGCCTTCAATCTGGGTGAACAGGCCATCAGTTTCACCTGGCCAGAGCTGGCAGGCACGCATCAGCTTGAGGCCGTGGGCTTGCCAGGGCAGGTCAGTGACACCACAGTCACATTGCCTGCCCATGGCGCATGGTTTGGCATGAAGAACGAATGAACACAGGTTTGCAGCGCGTTTGACAAGGCTGTACGTTTTGCGTACAGCCTTTTTTTATATTTATGCCATTTCTGTCGCCGTTTGTGACCCCGCAAACTGCTTGCGATAACTGCTGGGGCTGTTTGCCACAATGCGGCGGAAATGCCGGCGCAGCGATTCTTCTGATCCAAAACCTGCCAGTTCAGCAATCTGGGGCAGGCTGGTGTTGGGTGATTCCAGCAGTTCTTTGGCGATGGCGACACGTTCGCGTATCAGCCATTCGCCCGGGGCAAGCCCGGTAGATTCCCTGAAATGGCGTTGCAGGGTGCGCGTGCTCATGGCGGCTTTTTCTGCCATGCTGGCCAGGTTGTGGGGCAGGGCAGGGTTGCTCCTTACCCAGTCCATCAGTTTCGCCAGGCGTGCATGTTCATCGCTGGGCATGGGGCGTGATACAAACTGCGCCTGTCCGCCTTCGCGGTGAGGTGGCACGACCAGTCTTTGCGCAACCAGGTTGGCAATTTTGGCACCATAATCCTTGCGCACCAGATGCAGCAGCATGTCCAGCCCGGCGGCAGAACCTGCCGATGTCAATATCTGCCCCTGGTCCACATACAGGGCATTGGCCTGTACCAGCACATGCGGATACCGTCTGGATAATTTTTCAGCATAACGCCAGTGCGTCGTGACCGTCTTGCCGTCGAGCATGCCGGTAGCGGCAAGTACAAATACCCCAGAGCAAATCGTACAAATGCGCGCACCACGCAGATAGGCAGCACGAATTTTTTCCAGCAATGCTTCAGGTGGCGTTTCGTCGGCATCGCGCCAGCCCGGGATGATGATGGTGTCAGCAAGGTCCAGCATGGCAAGCTCATACGGCGCTTCAAAGCTGATGCCGCCAGCCGCCCTTAATTTGCCAGGCTCGGCAGCGCAGACCGCAAACTGATACCAGTCCACCCCCAGTTCAGGGCGGTTAAGGGCAAATAATTCCACCGTACAGCCAAATTCAAACGTGCATAGCTGGTCATAGGCGAGGGCGACGACAAGATGGCCATTCATAAATTAATCTCCATGGCGTAATCTTACCGTAACATGCGTATCAGGACATGTAGTGTTTATTCACGCAGGAAGTCCCTTAATTCGTAGTACCAGTAAGCGCACTGTGCTGCCGCCAGGCCCAGCTTGCCAAAGCCATAGCGCAAATCATAATTTTGCAGTCCTGACGGCAATTGCCTGCCTTCTGCAATCGCCTGCGCCACGACTTCGCCAGCCAGGGTCGTGGGGGCCACACCGTGGCCGCCAAAACCCATTGCATACCAGACCCCATTTGGCAGGCAGCCTATCTGTGGCATTTTATGGCGTGCATAACTCATGATGCCACTCCAGGCGAATTCGACCTGGGTGCCTGCCAGTTGCGGGTACACTTTCAGCATATCGCCCTGCAGCAGGCGGGCAACTTCCCGCGGAGCCCGTTCGCGGATGGCGATGCGGCCACCCCACAGCAAACGGCTGTCGGCCAGCGGGCGGTAATAATCAAAGGCAAAGCGGGTGTCATACACGGCGGCGCGGGTTTGCATGGCAGTTTGCAAACGCTCTCCCAGTTTTTCTGTTGCCATGACATAAGTGGCAATCGGCAGGACAGAACGCGCCAGTTGCGGGTACAACTTATCGATATAGCCACCACAGCAAACTACTACGTGTTTCGCGCGTACGGTACCTTGCGCAGTGCGTACCAGTTTTTCTGCAAGGTCTGTTTTCATGGCAATCACACGACTTTGTTCAAACATGCGTACACCTTGTGCTGTCAGCACATTGACCAGGCCATGTACATATTTCAGGGGATGAAAATGAAAGGCATTCTTTTCATGCAGCGCACCGGAATAACGCTCGGTATGCAGAGCAGCGCGGGTTTGCTCACGTGACCACGGTGCCCAGTCAACATTGAATTCGCGCAGCATGAAATCGCGCTGTTGCATCAGCCTGCGTTCATCATCAAACCAGTTAGCCAGCAAGACACCGCTGTCATTGACATCGCAATCCATCTGGTACCGCACGATGCGCTGGCGTATCAGGCTGACCGCATCCAGTGTCAACTGGTAGAGGTGGCGCGCAGGCGCACGGCCAAGCTGTTTGAGCAGCTCGCCATTGTCCAGGCTGAAGCCGCCAAACACAAAGCCGCCATTACGTCCAGATGCACCGTGCCCCGCCTGTTCTGCCTCCAACAAGACGATATTGCTGACGCCACGCTCCAGCAAGCCGAGCGCAGTTGCCAGCCCGGCAAAACCAGCACCGATAATACAGACTTCGCATTCAAGATTTTCTTGCAAGGCACTGCCAGCCGCAGACGGTGCAGTGGACTGATAAAAGGTATTGGTGAAGTGGTCGGGATGATGCATGGCGGTCGCGTGCAACAAGAAAGTCGCCAAGTTACACGCACTGAAAGCGGCTGGCAAGTCAGGCTGCTTCTCAAGGTTTTTTCATTTGTGAAAATTGATTCGGTAATTTGAGGGGCTGTAGCAATCCAATCGGGGGATTATGAAAGGAAGGGCCTTAATATTGCTGGTGTATTTTTTTGGCTAGCGCCAAAATAGATATTCATTGACAGTTCTTGATATTAATAGTTGCTTTTATGGAAATAAATTTCGAATGATAAGAGAAAATATGTGACATAAGCTGTAAAAAAAGTCAGATCGTTTGAAAAAAATTGTTTTAATTTCAAGATTTTAATGTATTGTATATAAAATAATTTTTGTCCGGAGCGTTGCGCCATGCACGGTCTTGAAGTGAGGGAAACCGAGCAATTATTTTTGCTCATGACAGACGCCATGCCTTTGGGCGTGGCTGTGCTTGATCTAGACTTGCGCCTGCGCTACATCAACCGGCGTCATGCCGAACTGAATGGCCTCGCGGTGCAAGACCTGCTGGGTCGCCATGTACGCGAGTATCTGCCGCATGTGGCAGATGTGGTAGAGCCAAAATTGCGCTTTGTCCTTCAAGAGGGGACACCTTTATTGCGCCAGGAAATCCGTGCCAGCGCGCCTGATAAAGATGGAAAATATTTGCACCGGCTGGCTTCGTATTATCCTTGGCGCGGTGATGATGGTCAGGTCTGTGGCCTACTGGCGCTGATACAGGATGCTTCTGTCGACGCATTTGCCGCGCAGGTGGCTGAAGAGAGCAAACAACGCCTGTTACAGGTGTTGGATAATTTATTTGCCTTTGTCGGCGTCCTCGAACTCGACGGTACCTTGCTGATGTGTAACCGTGCGCCATTACAGGCAGCCGGCATTTCCATGGAAGATGTGCAGGGCAAGAAACTGTGGGAGTGTTATTGGTGGGAACACGACCTGCATTTGCAGGCGCGTATCAAGGAATCCATAGAACGTTGCCGCCTGGGCGAAACCCTGCGCTTTGACCTCCATTCCAAAATGATTGACGACAGCCGCATGTGGGTGGATTTCATGCTGGCCCCGCTACTGGATGAATCCGGCAACATCACCCATCTGATACCTTCCGGCATCGACATCAATAAACGCCATGAAAGTGAAGCGGCGCTACATCAGTCAGAAGAGCGCTATCGCTCAGTCATAGAATCATCGGATGACGCCATCATTACCAAATCACTGGATGGCATCGTCACTGGATGGAACCCGGCTGCCCAGCGCCTGCTGGGATATAGCGAAGAAGAAGCGCTGGGGCAATCGATCACCTTCCTGTTCCCGCCGTCACAGCTTGATGAAGAACAGCAGATATTAAAACGTATCGCTCAAGGTGAAAGGCTGGCACCTTTTGAGGCTGTGCGCATACATAAAGACGGGTATGCCGTTGATGTCTCCATCACCATTTCCCCTTTGCTGGACCGCAGCGGCAAGGTGATTGGTGCCTGCAAACTGGCGCGCGATATCAGCGCCAAGAAAAGACAACTGGAAGCACTTGAGCGCGCACTGGAAGAAAAAACGGCCTTGCTGCATGAGGTACATCATCGCGTAAAAAATAACCTGCAAATCGTTTCCAGCCTGTTGAGTTTGCAGGCGCGCCAGGCCAGTACAGATGTGGCAAAGGTGCTGGCAGAAAGCCAGGGACGTATCAGGGCAATGGCACTGGTGCATCAGTTACTGTATGACGCAGAAAATATGTCAGAAATCGAGCTTTCTGAATTCATTCACAAACTGATTGCCCTGACTGCGGCCAGCCATGACACCCAAAAGCTGGGTATCAAACTGCAATTTTCCGGGAATGGTAAAAAATTCAGCCTGAGCGCGCATCGCATGATACCGCTGGGGCTGGTCATCAACGAACTGATACTCAACGCCATCAAGCATGCTTTTCCTGGCGGAAGAAATGGTGAAGTTACACTGCAGCTCAATGATTTTGCTGATCAACTGCAATTGCAGGTCGCTGACAATGGCTGTGGCTTGCCGCCGGACTTTAGCTGGAACATGGCAACTGGTCTGGGGACGAAATTGATACCCATGTTTGTGGCGCAACTGCATGGTGAATTGCAGACGGTATCATCCACTGCCGGCACCTGCTTTACCATCATGTTAAGCCCGAAAAAGAAGGAGGCAGCTTATGCAAGCTGAACACATCCTCATCGTCGAAGATGAGCCGGTCGTGGCACTCGACTTGCAGCAGACGCTGGAAGAAATGGGGCATGCGGTATGCGGCATTCGATCCAATTTCAGCAAGGCCATCGCTGCCGTGCAGCAGTTGACGCCAACCCTGGTGCTGATGGATATTCATCTTGACGGGAAAGAAGACGGTATTGATGCCTGCCAGGAAATTTACCAACGCTGGAAATTACCAGTGATTTTCCTGACCGCCTATGCGGATGATCAGACCGTTTTGAGGGCTGCTGCCAGTAAGCCCTTTGGTTATGTCATGAAGCCTTTTGGCGCCAAGGAATTATCCGCCGTCATTCAGGTTGCGCGTTCACGCCATGATGCAGAAACTTCACTGGCAAAATCAGAAGAGCGCCTTTCCATCGTGCTGGAAGCAGCTGATCTTGGCATCTGGGAATGGGAATCGCAACTTGACAGCGTCAAGGGAGACCAGCGCTTTCATCGCATGTGGGGCAGTGCATCAAGCCCCTTTCAGGCCAGTTTGCATGCCATGCTGGGACGTATCCATCCAGATGACAGAGCGCTTGTAGAAAAAGCCTTGAAGCAAACAGACATATTCAATTGCAGTTTTCGGGCATGCCGGGACAATGGCGAATATACATGGCTGGAAATGGTGGGCAAGCTGCACCAGACCGGCTTCAATCAGCAGACCGTGATTGGCGCTTTGCGCGATATCACGCTACGCAAACTGACAGAAGATAATTTGCGCCAGGCCAGCGTCGTGTTCAGTACTGCCGCCGAAGGTATCATGATACTTGACAGCGCTGGCAAGGTCAGATCCGTCAACCCGGCGCTGACCAGACTGACCGGCTATACTGAACAAGACATCCTCGGTCATTACCCCAGTGAATTTTTGCTGGTGCGGCGTGACAATGACCCCTCCTATGAAGAAATCAGCGCCATGACAGGCGGTTACTGGTCTGGTGAAGCTGCTTGCCAGTGCAAGGATGGCCGTGTCTTTCCCGCGCTTCAGCACGTCTGCATCATCCACGATGATATCGGTACAAGTACCCAATATGTGCATACCATTTCCGATATCAGCTTTATCCGCGAAGCGGAACACCAACTCGTGCACCTGGCTTACCATGATCCGCTGACAGGGTTGGGTAACCGCTATTTGCTTGAACAACGACTGGAAAAGGAAATCCAGCATGCACGTGCTACCAATAGCCATGTGGCCGTGATCTTTGTTGACCTCGATGAGTTCAAAACCATCAACGACACCATGGGCCACCATGTGGGTGACCGCGTCATACAGGAGGCGGCCATGCGTATCGCCCAGCAAATACGTCGTCATGATGAAGCGATACGCCTGGGCGGCGATGAATTTGTGGTGATTGCGCCAAACCTGCATCAACCCGCAGAAGGCTTGCTGATTGCCGAAAAAATCCTGAAATCTTTCAGCGAACCTATCGTGATTGAAGATTACCAGTTCGTTATCGGTGCCAGTATTGGTGTCGCCAAATTTCCTGGTGATGGTAATACGCTCAGTGAATTACTCAATGCGGCTGACAGCGCCATGTATGAAGCCAAGCGGCACGGCAAGGGCAAGATTTGCGCTTACTCCGGAAACCTCAACGAAAACGTCAGGACGCGGCTTAACATAGAGCACGGCCTGGTGAGTGCCATAGAAAAAGATGAGCTGGAATTGTATTTTCAGCCTGTCATTGATTTACATGATTACCGCTTGATTGGCTTTGAAGCCTTGCTGCGCTGGAACCATCCGGTATCGGGTTTGCTGGACCCTGGCCAGTTCCTGCCCATTGCCGAAGAAATTGGTTTGATAGAAAACATCAGCAACTGGGTTTTGGAACGTGCGCTGGCACAACTCAGTGTCTGGCACCGCGTTGGTCAGGATCAGTTATTCATGGCCGTCAATATCTCGCCCAAGCAATTTCAAAATGAGCAGATGCTGGCGCAGATCGCCAGCATGCTGAACAAATATCAGCTCAGTCCGCATTTGCTGGAAATAGAAATCAGCGAAGCCATGCTTCAGGATTTTCATCAAAGCCGCAAAATGGTCACGGCCATGCGCGAGCTGGGTATACGCGTGGCCATCGATGATTTTGGCACTGGCTATACCTCGATTGCCTTGCTCAAGCACCTGCCGGTTTCCCGCCTTAAGATAGACCGTTCATTTGTAGTTTCCTTGCCGGGTGCGGAACGTGATGTCGGCCTTATCAGCGCCATCCTGCAAATGGCCAGGAGCCTGGATCTTGAAATTACCGCTGAAGGCATAGAAACCCGTGAACAGGCACTCATCTTGCGTGAACTTGGTTGCCCTGCCATACAAGGCTATTATTTCGGTCACCCCATGGCAGCATCTGACTATTCAGAGGGCTGGATTGCGCTAGGTATGAGCAAAGATTATTTTCTGCCGCGCAAGAGCTGGTAAGCCGCTATTTTTCTGCGGCTTTTTTAGCCGCAATGGTTTTGCTTTCTTTCTTCAAGGCTTTCGATACCGGGCAAACCGCCTGCATGAAAGTGGCAAGGGTATTTGCCAGGTTGTCGCCCTGCAGGCGATAAAAAACAAACTGTCCACGTTTATCGCCAATGATCAGGCCTGCTGATTCCAGTATGCGCAGATGCTTGGACAGCGAAGGTTTCGTCATTTCAAAGCGCGACGCAATTTCGCCAGCAGACAATTCTGCCTCTGACAGGTAGGCAAGAATTTTCCGGCGTGGTGTTGATGCCAGTGCTTCAAAAATTTTTTCCATGATAGTCCAGTTAAATCAAGCAAGTCATCATAGCATTTTGCAGTGTTAACTGAATATGCTTAGGTAATTAGATACTTAACTAAATTAAGATGTTGATTTTTAAGCAAATTATTTAATTCTTACATATTGAATTGCCATTAAGAAACATTTGCTTACAAGTCTTTACTCTTTATCACTTCAATTCCTATGGAACTCTCTATATTGTTAACTTTTGTTAAATAGCTTTTCCCAGGTGTGAGATCTTTGTCCACGCCTTCGATTCTCTCCTCCATGAACACCGAATTTCTCTACGCAATCAAAAATATCAATCTGGCTCATGACCTGAGGCAGATTGCAGATGATTTTGAAATACTCGATTTTTTTAAAATCCTTGGAAGTAGCTGCTTTGCGATGTCAGCCGTGCTCGCCGACATCCTGAAAGAAAAGGGTTACGCCACCAGGGTGCAAGGCTGTTATGCCGAAATCAAACAAAGCAATACCGTGTTTTATTTAGGATACAAGGGCTTTGCCCACGAAAGGCAAAGGGAAGGGCATGCAGTCTGTATCGTCAACGAACAGTATCTGGTGGACTTTGGCCTGGGTACTTTACGTAAATTCTATTCCGAAGATTTCAGCAAGGCCCTTGCCTGCGAAGTGACTGGCGACGAAGCCGTCCTTGCCAGCTTAAGCCTGGATCATGGCGTTAACATGCAATGGCGTAAAGACTGGATTTCTCCGCATGTGGAAGATGAGTTACTTGCCCAGGCAGAATCGGTCGATATGGTACTGGCCGATTATCGTGACTTTCAAAAAAACCGCATGCCCTACCTGATTAAAAAGTTATTTGTAAGCAAAAATAACCAGCCCACTAATACCAGTTCGTCAGTGTTCATCCCAGAACAAGCGGCCAGACGAACCAGGCCAGAAAAAGAATACGCTTTTCACGAATAAAATGAACTTTGCGGTGCGGTTCTGGCGCTTTTTACGCCTGGTTCATTGTTATCACCCATGCGTATGTTTTAAAACAAAAGAGAAAATATCGACATTCTTCTCGACAGCGTTCTTGCGCGTTGTCGCAAAGTGACCTGTTTCATAATCCACCCTCAACCATACCGGGTGCTTTGGATCATAATTCTTTTGCATGCGTGCTGCCAGCTTGGCAATTTGCCAGGGTTCCACGCGTAAATCGTTGGCACCGGTGATCAACAGGGTTGCCGGGTAGGTCTGATCCGGGCGTACGTGGTGAAAGGTGTCCATTTCAAACAGGGCGCGGCATTCATCCTCTTTCTTGACGGTGCCAAACTCTTCGTCATTGCCGGGGCCATTCGATGTCAGTTCAAAGCGCATGGTATTGAAAATGCCGACTTCGCCTATCGCTGCGGCAAACAGGTCTGGCCGTTCGGTAATGGCACGGCCTACCATGATGCCACCGGCTGACGTGCCCCACAGGGCTATTTTGCCGCGCGCTGTCCAGCCGTCACGGATCAGCGCCTCAGCAACATCAATCGCATCGCGCCACGTATTGGGTTTGTTGGCTTTTTGACCGGCAACATGCCATGTTTCGCCTTTCTCACCACCACCGCGCACATGCGCGTAGACAATCACACCACCCTGATCAAGGAAGGCCAGTTTGGAACCCTGGAAGCCGGGGTCAAGCACGATACCGTAAGAGCCGTAGGCATCAATCAATACCGGGTTTTTACCATCACGCCTGGTCGTCGTTTTATGCAAAATTTCTATCGGTACAGCAGTACCATCCCGCGCCTGAACGTTCACGCGCGTAGTGACAAATTTGGATGTGTCAAATGGCGCTTTGGGTGTCAGGCCCGTATTCACTGCCTTGAGGTCAATACCTGCATACATCGTGACGGCTGGCATGGTCAGGTCGTCCATGCCAAACCAGGCACCATCCAGACTGACACAGGATTTAATTTCCCAGACTGCACCTGACAAGGGCAGGGCCACATCTTCGACTTTGCCAGTGGCAAAACTATAGCGGCGCAAGGCACCTAACTGGCCGCGCAGCTCATGGATATACAGGCCATCTTTTGCCAGGCTCAGGCTGTCGATGACATACTCGCCCTGCGGTACGACAACGCTGCGTTGTCCTGGTGTTTTAATGTTGACCTTGAACACTTCGCCACGTTCAGACTTGCCCTTGGCCAGGACATACACATCATCAGCATGGATCAGCGCTGTGACGGCAATATCTTCCTTGGCAAATACCTGCGTCCAGTTGACCTGGCCTGAACCCTGTGCGAGTGTGCTGACCGGCGTCACCATGCCATAGGCCGGCCATTCGCCATTGCTGTACATGGCAGCTAGTGCCCAGTCACTGGTATCCGAGGTGTGCACCATCGGCATTTCACGTTCGCTCTGGCCCATGGCCGGGCCATCAGACCAGCGCAAGGCAAGGCTGTCTTTGCCTGCCTCATTGCCCATCTTGTGCAACCAGGCCGAAGTACCGAAATTGAAATCCTGTTTACCTTTAACGGCGTCTTCACGCAGCCGTGTATAGAAAAACCCGCTGGAATCTGGCAACCAACTGCTGGGTATGCCGTTTAACTGGGTAACCAGGGTATCTGCACCGGTTTCCAGCGTCAACACACGCAATTCACGAATTTCATCACCGCTTTTATCGATGCCGTAGGCGAGATAACGGCTGTCTGGCGACATCAATACACCGGTGATACGGCGCGGCGCGCCGTCTTTCACATTGACTTCAGGGTTGATCAGCAAACGTTCGTCACCGCCACCATGTGGGCGCGCATAAATCCAGAAAGTCTGCTGCCCAGGCGCACGTTTTGCATACACGATGTACTTGCTGGTGACCTGTCTTACTGCCAATTCAGTCGTTGCCGCGGAGAAATGGGACAGCGATGATTCCAGCGATTTGCGGCCAGGCAGTTTATCTAGTGCCTGGCGTGCAAACGCACCTTGCTGTTTCAGGTAATCCATGAATTCTGCCGTATCGGGCTTTTGTTCCATCCAGCGATACGGGTCCAGCACTTCCTTGCCCCAGTAGACATCCTTCACTACCTCTTCCCGTGCCAGCGGTGGTCGCAGCAATGAGGGTGTTTTTTTGTTAGCAGCAAATGTCTGGGAAGTGGCTAATGCCATGAGGGAAAGTACAAATTGGCGACGTGCAATCATCTTGAGTTTCCTCATGGTAGTCAGAACGGTGTTGAGGAGTATAGAGGTAATGATGGTGAGCGGTAAATACAAAAAAACAACAAAAATACCGTTGATGTGCAAAATTCATAGAGCGTACGTAAGCAATCGGGCAGGGCAAGGTTTCCTCGCGCTTATCCTTGACTTATATCAAACAGGCAAAACACGCTACACACTAGTCTAAGCGTTCGTGAGCACGGTTCGCCAGCGCACAGATAAGCACCACTGAAAATGCGACTATGAAGACCATGATCAGATGCCAGATTGATGTGTCCATGTAGTTCTCACCTGCCTGATTCCTGCCAACCTCAAATTGGAGCACGTAATGCGCAAGTTATGGCTGTTGTTATCAGTAATGTTAATGCTATGCATCTCGGGTTGCGGTTATAACTCGTTTCAAAGCGGTGATGAGCAAGTCAAATCCAGCTGGTCAGAAGTATTGAACCAGTATCAGCGCCGGGCTGACCTGGTGCCTAATCTGGTCAACACCGTCAAGGGTTTCGCCGCCCAGGAGAAAGATGTATTGCTGGGTGTCACCAATGCCCGTGCGAAGGTGGGGAGCATACAGGCGACCCCGGAAGTGCTGAACAACCCGGAAGCCTTTGCCAAATTCCAGGCGGCACAGGGTGAATTGTCTGGCGCCTTGTCGCGCTTGCTGGTGGTTACGGAAAATTACCCGCAATTGAAATCCGACGCCAATTTCCGTGATTTGCAGGCACAACTCGAAGGTACAGAAAACCGCATCACCGTGGCACGCAACCGCTATATCAAGTCGGTGCAAGACTACAATGTGCTGGTGCGTTCTTTCCCGTCGAATCTGACCGCCATGATGTTCGGTTATCAGGTCAAGCCCAATTTTGCTGTTGAAAATGAAAAAGAAATCGCCAGGCCACCCAAGGTGGACTTTTCACCAGTCGCTCCGCCCAGCAACGCCGCTGGCAGTGCAAAATGAAGATATGGCACATCGCGAGAGCAGGGTTGATGCTATGCGCGCTGGCATTCACTGCCACGGTATCGGCACAAATTGCCGTGCCGCCTATTGGTGATCGCGTAACCGACCTGGCAGCCACACTGACCAATGAGCAAAAAGCCACGCTGGAACAAAGCCTGCGTGCCTATGAAGCCAAAAAAGGCATTCAGCTTGCCGTTCTGATCGTACCCACCACGGCGCCAGAAACCATCGAGCAATACGCCTTGCGTGTGGCCGAGAAATGGAAACTGGGCCGTAAAAATGTCGACGATGGTGCCTTGCTGCTGGTTGCAAAAAATGACCGCGCACTGCGCATAGAAGTCGGCTATGGGCTCGAAGGCGCACTCAATGATGCCACCAGCAAGCGCATCATCAGCGAGACCATCACGCCTTACTTCAAACAAGAGAAATTTTACGCAGGCATCAAGGCCGGCACTGACCAGATCATGCTGGTGGTCGATGGTGAGCCCTTGCCACCCAAGGCACAAAACCAGGCGAGTGACGCCAGCGGCTTTCAACAATATGCCCCCATACTGTTTGTGGCCGCACTGGTCGTGGGCGGGGTGCTGCGTAGTTTGTTCGGACGTGTACCCGGTGCTTTGGTGACTGGTGGTGTGGTTGGTGTCATTGCCTGGTTTTTTGCCGGTGCCATCTCCATGGCATTGGTAGCGGGTGTGTTGGCCTTATTTTTTACTTTACTGAGTGGCAGTCTTGGCCTGCGCGGCATCGCTGGCCTGGGTGGGTATTATGGCGGCTCTGGCGGCGGTGGTAACATCGGCGGCGGTTTTAGTGGCGGTGGTGGCAGCTTTGGTGGCGGCGGCGCATCGGGACGGTGGTAAGCATGAACAAGATTGATATCGAGCGCATCATCAGACATATGCTGAGCAGCCATAGGCAAGTGGCACGCTGCTTTCCAAAAGCCAGCCTGCGGGCCATAGAACAAGCTATTACTGCCAGTGAAACCGATCACCTGGGTGAAATCCGTTTCGTTATCGAAAATGCGCTCGACTGCCTGCCACTACTGAAAGGCCAAACTGCCAGGGAGCGCGCCCTTGATGTCTTCTCACAATTACGTGTCTGGGATACTGAACACAATAATGGCGTCTTGATCTATGTGCTGCTGGCAGACCGCGATGTCGAAATTGTTGCCGATCGCGGCATACACGCCAAATCGATATCCGATGAATGGGAACAAATCTGCCGCATGATGGAAAGCGCCTTCAGGCAAGATCAATATGAAGATGGCGTCATCAGAGGCATACAGGCTATTGGCCAGCATCTGAAAAAACATTTCCCCGCAGATGAGCCTGCCATCCCCGAAAACAAAAATGAATTGCCCGACGCACCTGTGCTGTTGTAATTGCGCTGTTGACCTATAGCACATGGGCCTGCTTAGCGATTTGTTCCAATCTTGTTGATATCTGCACTTTCCAGTATCCGCCTGAGAGCGCCATGTCTGGCAACGTCCAGCATGGCAAGCCCCAGCTTTTCACTGGTGGTGAGCTGGTCGGGGAACAGCCTGTGCAACAAAGGCAGCAGTGGCTTGGTCAGTGAATACAGCAAACGGTAAGCGCGTGTTTTTGACTGTATACCATGCATGGGCATGATGCCACCCGGCCGAAACATATAGGCAGCCTTGAAAGGCAGGGCCAGCAAGGCATTTTCAGTCTTGCCTTTGACGCGTGCCCACATGCTGCGGCCTTGTTCGCTGCTGTCTGTTCCCGCACCAGACACATAAATAAACGTCATTTGCGGGTTAAGCTGTGCCAGCTTCGTGGCGGCAGCGATAGTCATGTCATAGGTAAGGTGCGTGTATTGCGCTTCACTCATCCCTGCGCTGGACACACCCAGACAAAAGAAGCAGGCGTCAAACGGCATCAGCGCTGCATCAATGCCATCATAATTCCACATATCCGCGTGTTGAAAATCGATGAGTTTGGCATGATGCACAGCCACAGGCGTGCGGCCTATGGCGGTAATGTGGCTGACATCCGCGGCAGCCAGACATTCGCGCAAGACACTTTGCCCAACCATGCCGGTGGCACCAAAAATCAATACATTCATTATGCTTGTCTCTCGCCTGGAAGCCGGGGTGCTTGCCTGTAAAGACGATTGTGCCACAGTTCGTGATAACGTCAATTAAGATGCACAGTCAGGTGCAGCGTTCCGGGCAGAATTAAATGTATATTCAGCGCGCATGCTTGCGCGCCCGGATAGCAGCAGCCGTTTTATTTTCATCGCTGGAATTAAATTTTGTGCCATGTATCAAATCGGGCAAGGCGCTCACAATAACTTCCTTCCCGTCTTGTGAGAAAGAAAACCATAAGGAGCAAGCAGGGTTAGGATCTTCTTCCATCGGCAGGCGCCGCAAGCTGGCGATTTGCTCAGGTGGCAATACGCTTAGCATCCACTGATACGCACTGTCAGATTCCTGACACTGGCTGGGTGTCTTGTAAAACAGAAAACCAGCCAGTGCCAGATCCAGTACCAACAAGGCCAGCAGCGCGTAGCCAAAAAATTTAAATATCTTTTTAAGCATCATTGCATGGAATGAACATCCACATTAAATCAGCCACACATGACTGTACGTTCATGAGTTTTTTATCAAACATGGCTGACTGATGCACGACTTAAAAATCTGTTTTAATGCGCTGACGCGGGCACAGCGCGAAACGCCGCAGTCTGATTCGACATGATTTTGATCGCAGGAAGCACATAGGTGGAATCTGTGGCGGTGAAGGTAAAGGTTTGGATAGCCGCAGAAGCATTGGCGTTGAAGGCCGAATTGGGGATAGCTGCCAGTGAATTGTACTCATACACATTGTATTTAAGCCCGGGTGTCAAACCATAGACGGTTGCGGTCAATGTCAGTGGTGCGGCATTCGGTGGCGTATTTGATCCATTGGTCATTGCCGGGTTTTCGTAATTCAAGTCGGTTGCCAGCCGCACCGGAACGGTTTCTTTGTTCAGATCGATGACACCGGTGAGCGCAACGGCTGAATTGATATTGCTGCTATTGCTGTGCACGGCAAGTGAATACGGCGGCGCGCTTGCAGCATTCGCCTGCACCCGTGTCATCTGGAATTTATCGAAACTGTATTGGAACAAATAAGCAGGCATTACGGGTGGCGCGGTAAACTGATTGGGGTAATTGGGATTGTTGACGCCGCTGTTGTCACTGATCTGCAAAATATCATCGGCGTAATAAGTCTGGTTAAATCCCTGCACCAAAGGGTGATTGGATGCGATGCCATTTACCGGTACGATATGATCGTAAGCAGAAAAACCAGCCGAGGAGCTGACTCCGGGCTGATACAAATTAACGTAGACCCCCATCACCACCGGATAACCCGCCAGCACATAGCCCTTGACCCAGGCCAGAAACTGATTGGTAGTGACCGTGTTTGCCTGCCCATTCCATTCAACCGCATTCAGATGCATAGCGGCTGCCGCAGTCAAATCATTGACCGAGATTAACAACTGACTGTTGACGTCGGTTTGATTCAGGCCTGGTGTCGCGGCAGCGCGCGCTGTGTATTGCGACACATACTGACCGTAATACAAACCGGCGCTGATAAATGCTGTTTCACCACAATAACCGTAATTGGCATTCCACTGGTGACGTGGTGGAATCGCCAGTGACATTGCGTAGGTGGCACCTGTTGGCGGAGGTGGAGAATCCGCAGGCACCGGCCCCGGCAATATTATCGACGCGATACTTGTACTGACCTGGTTTTGACCGCTGGTATCTGGTGCAACACTGCCACTGCTACTGCCCCCTGAGCCGCCACCGCATCCTGCCAATATCGTTCCCAACAAACTGACTATCAATGCACTAGCGATTTTTTTATTCATGAGGTCTCCGTATTTTGCGTGAACTTTTGGTTCACTTCTTTTTTCTTGTAAATCTTGTTTACATGGGCAAGCAATTGCGTGGTAGCAATTATGCAATGATTTGTCTAGTCAGAGAGGAAAAATTTGGATTAAATGAATTTTTTCTGGAGAGGTGATTCCCAGGAGCGATAGCCTTGCGGGTTGCAATTCATTTGATGGGAGCATACATGCAACTGGTTTGCCTGTTCGCGGCATCACTACCAACTTAGGTATATGGCACGGCTGCAAGCCCGGTGGTATATTCCCTGCACATGACAATTTCAAGGCTGAAGCGGGAAGGATATGGGGAAGCTGATAATGACATTTTTCGGGCTGGGATTTCTATTGCCCGTCTTGCTGGGGTGCTTGCTGTCTTTCTGGATCGTCGGCAAACGCAACAGCTTGCTATGGGTCATACCTTTCCTGATGATCCGCTTGCTGACACCTTATGCGCTGAAAATAACGGGCATTTCGGGCGACGGTAAAATCACCATGGGTTTGCTTGCATCTGAATGGATTATTGCTGCCGGCCTCATCATCTTTGCCTGTGTACTGCGTCTGTGCCGGCCACCGGCCACACCGATCGATCTGGCGCAAACCATACAAACAGACCGATCTGTTTTTTAAACACCGTTTCAAGATACCCGGCTCGCCGCGAAGTAAGAAACCGTACCACCCACAGCGGTGAGCAGCATACCCCAGCCTATATCAATCATCGACAATGTCAGCGACCAGCCCTTCAGCGTAGACAGATTCGTCAAGTCATACGTCGCATAAGCCACCAGACCCAGCAAGCCACTCAGCAATAAGGCACAAACCCAGCTTTGCTGACGCAAGGCTGGCAACACACCAAACACCACCAGGCCCACCGTGTAAAGCAGGTAAAACACCACAGCCGGGATAACCCTGGGCTGCGCCAGCATCATCTCACCCAGATGCGACTTGTACAAAGGCCCCATCACCAGCGCCAGCCACAAGGCATCCAAAGCCAGTAAAATGACTAGCGCGCTACCATAGGCGGCCAGCAACTGCTGAATAGAAAAGTCGGTGGATAGCTTGAGCATGTCTGGGCCTATTGTTGGTTTTCTGGAAGGAGTGAGTTGTGCCGCAATGAATCTCACGAATGCGTCTATTCTCTTCGGAATTCATAAGCAGTTCTGTGCGTTAGCTCATGTTCAAAAACAGGGGGAATTCTGTATTTCTGACTAAGCATTTCAAGCTTTGATTCCATTATTGCGCCAGGCATGCGCCAGAATAACTAGCCTTTAGGCTGAAATTTACTTTCGATGGTGGTATAGGAAGCATTTCGCCTAAACCACTTAAGTGAGAGTTCAAGTCAAATCGATATAGCTGAGATGAATTAAACAGATAGTCATTTTCAGAAACTTTCGAGAGAATTGTGCGTCCTTCCACGATAAACATTCCGCCGTCACATTTAGTCTTAAATTCACGATTATTTTCCGTTTCGGAAATCGTAGTTTCCTCACAAACGGCGGACTCTTTATCACTCACTATAGGCCATACCTTACCGGCTGTTAATCCTGTTCCTTTTGAGCACCAGGTTGCATCATGGGACTCTGTAGTTGTTTCATCCTCTGTTGCGCTAACGGTTCCACTTATAGTTGTCACGTGCAATTTCCAAAGCCCTTCTTTGAGTGGCAGTGTTGCGACATACGATTTTTCAACATCTGAAAATTGCGCTGTTTGATTTGATTCTGCCGGCTCACTTTTTTGATGCCATCGATCCAGCTGGTCTTTGGCTTCCTGAACACCCTGATTGGCTGCTTTTTTCCACAGTAATTCTGCTTCCTTGTAGTCGATAGGTACACCAGTCCCCCATGCATACAATAAGCCCAATCTATACTGTGCAGATGCTACACCTGCATCTGCCGCCTTACGATATAAACGCGCAGCCAACTCGGGTTTTTTTGCTACGCCTTGCCCTTTTTCATATAAATAGCCAAGCATGCTCATCGCCTGGTAGTCGCCTTGGTCTGCGGCTTTACGATACCATTCAGCCGCATTAGGTAAACTCTGTGGAACGCCTTTGCCTTCCAGAGATAGCTTTGCAAGCGCGATTTGCGAAGCAACGTTACCTTGCATTGCAGCTTTGCGAAACCATTCTGCTGCCTTTACTAAATCCTGCTTAATATGTGTTCCCTCGCTAAACATTTGTCCCATTAAGAATTGGGCTTTATCGTAGCCACGGATGGCTGCTTTCCGTGTCCAACGCATTGCTTGTTCATCATTTTTTTGTATTCCAATCCCGTAGAAATACATGCCAGCCAAATTCAATTGCGCGACGGTGTTTCCTTTTATCGCGGCAAGCTGATACCAATAAAAAGCCTCTTCGAAATTTTTTGGTACGCCTGATCCAAGACGGTATAGATCGCCAAGATCTGACTGAGCCGTGGCATCGCCTGCTTCCGCTAGATGCTGCAATTCTTTCAAGGCTGTTTGATAATCCTGCTTATTTATCGCATTCAGTCCTTCTTGATAGCCAGCCATGGCGGACGAAGAAAATAAACTGCTAACAAACAAAAAAATAAGAAACTGTCGCATTAGGTAGAACTCTCTTGATCTGGGTTTATTAAAATTATTTTAAAGGCGGCTAATTTTTTTTTGCATCGCATCATTCTCTTTTGAAACTTTAGCACAAAAGAATATTTGTTTTCATTTTAATAATTAAATGGCGGTGATATAAATTCAATAATTTGCAAATTGGAAATTATCAATTTATATTGTTACTATGTAATTTCAATTTCAAAAAAATAATCTCGTTGCCTAAGTCAATTTAAGCATTTGCTCTTTTTGCGGCTGTCTCTTTTGCTTTTACGGAGAACGCGATCTTTACGCTAAGCGACACAGCAGGTCATAAAAAATAAAAGAGGATAGATGGAATGAAAATATCTATATTGTTGGGTGCAATCTTAAGCATATCGTTCTTTGTAGAGGCACAAGCACAGATTAACCTTGAAGGCAGGAAGATACGTCCGCGTGCTGAATGCGAGCGTATATGCAATGAGCAATCGCTTGATTTTCCAAAAAACCGGAAAGAGCTTGATAAAATCCGCGCTGAAATTGAAAAAGAAAAAGATACCGAGAAATTAAAAGGTTTGCGCAAAAAAGAGCAAGATGAGCTGGAACGTGTCAAAGACAAAATAGAAAAAACTTGCACGGATATTTGCGAAGGAAATCCTCTGTAAGCCTTGTTGCTTACTGCTCGCTCCCCCAATTCCGTTCTTTTTCTTTCAGAGCCAGACTCCTGAATTATTCTATGTCGATACGCATGATCGCTATTTCTGGCCTGCTACTTACTAGCAGCCAGACATGGTCGCAACAAAATTTGCCAAACCCCGCTCCCAGTCAGGCTGCGCAGGTGACCCAGGCGCAGCAAATACAGCAGGTAGAGATCAACGGAGCCCAGACAGATCTGGAAGCCAGCCGTGAACTGGCAGCTGGCAAACTGATTATTGGCCGAAAGAAAATTGCCGATAGCGGTGTGCAAAGTGTGACAGACCTGCTCAAACGTGAACCAGCCATCACAATTGGCAAAGATGGCCGTTTAAGCCTGCTGGGTTTACCTGGTTACACGCAGATTCTGGTCGATGGTTTACCTGCGGTCGGCAAGAGCCCGCTGGAGCTTGATCTCAGCGAAGTAGAGCAGATAGAGATCGTCAAATCCACCATTGCTGAAACCGGCCCCTTTGGTATTGCAGGAACCATCAATATCGTGCGCCGTAAACACTTGCGCAAAAATCAGCAGCAACTCAATCTCGGTGCCATCAGCACCGGCGGCCGGTTTGGCGCTAATGGCAGTTGGACATTAAGCCAATTTAGCGAGGATAGCCCGTTGAGCTTGATGATCAATGCATCCGCGCAAAAAAGCCTGACGCCCGGCAGTGCGCAAGATACGCAAATACTGGTGACGGGGTCGCAAGTGCAGGCGCAATTTGATGCGCGCCGCCTTAGCCTGAGCCGAAATGAAAGTGGGTCTGTGAGTGGAGAAATTGTTTATAAAACCGATAACGGCAGCCTCAGCTTCAAACCCTCTTCAGGTCAGGTCAATTTGGACAAGCGCAATGAAGAACAACGTGTTTGGGCAGACGGGCGGCTTTTGCAAATCACGCAAACCTCTTCCGGCGCATTGGGTGGCTACCAGCTACCGCTTAACTGGCTTTATGAAAGTGACGAAATCGGGGAAATCAACGCAGACTTACGCTGGGATAGCGGTCAGATCCGTAATAATTCGAGCAGCATGCTCAGTGCGCAAGATGGCCTTGCTGGCAATGGCTTGCGACGTGAGGAGGGGCACGATGACAGCAGGGGTTGGTTGTTCGCGATCAATCACCAAAAACGCCTCAGTGGTGGGCACAGGCTTAAATCAGGCTTGCAAATCAGCCGTGATCAGCATGATATCAACAACGCCTACTGGCTCAATGGTGTGACAGACACCAGTCTGGCAGCACTGGGAACCAAGGCGGGTAGCTCGGAAAAAAAATGGCGGCTCTTTGTCCAGGATGACTGGCGCGTTGACAAAACCCTCGCCGTGAATGCTGGCCTCTCAACACAAGAACAAAGCCTTGATTTGTCTGAGAACAACCTGGTGAGCCAGTCGCGCTTCCGTGTCTGGTCACCATCCTTGCATATCTCCAAAAAGCTTGAGAGTGACCAGAGGCGCCAGTTGCGGGTATCGCTGGCGCGCAGTTTCAATGCGCCTGATAGCGGACAATTGATGCTGCAACCATCCATCAATGCACTTGCTCCGTGTACGCTTATCGCGGGTTGTGCGGCAAACACCATAGATACGGCTGATACCAGCGGCAATCCCGCCTTGCAACCAGAGCGTGCCCTGGCGTTCAACCTGGCTTATGAACATGGTTTGAGTCGTGACAGTCAGGTCACACTCGAATTCTACGCGCGTCAGATAGAGCATAAAATTGGTAAGGAAATTGTACTGGCTCCGGTCCCCTGGTCTGGCGTACCACGTTATGTTCAACGTCCCGCCAACCTCGGCAGTGCGAGCTTGCAGGGCATTAATCTTGACTGGCGAGTTGCAGCGCGCGATCTCTGGCCAAGTTCGCCCAGAATTGACTTGCGCGGCAGCCTGGGCTGGGCGCACTCAGCATTGAGTGACTTGCCAGGGCCAGACAACCGCCTGGACGGTCAGTTGCCCTGGCGTGCCAAACTCGGAATGACTTACACCATGAGCGATATGCCGCTGAAAATTGATGTCGATGCCAACTGGCTACCTGGGGACTGGTTGCGCAATAACCTGACGCAGCGGACTTATGAATCACACCGTAGCACATTGACTGCGAATGGAATCTGGACTGTGAATCCACAGTGTCGCCTGGTGCTGAGCCTAGACAATCTACTGGCTCCCGATACCCAGACTGTACACGAATATTTCAATACTGACAGCACCGTACGAACCAGCACGCAAAAAGCCAACTATGCACGTATCGGACTGCGGATGGAACTCAAACTATAAGGAAAATATGAACGCAAAATTGAAATCTTATTTAAAGGACGCTGCACTGTTAATTATGACGGTCGTCATCGCATTAGTATTGGGTAGCCAGGCTCCAAAATGGTATAAAGCCTGGAAAGGCCCGTTCAAACGTGGGGATTATGCTGAGCATGTTAAATCCATGCCTTACAAGTTGACCTTATACGGAACATCAACTTGCCCACATTGCGAGGCGGCACGTAATTATCTCAAGCAGGCTGGCATTCCTTTTAATGACATGAATCTCGATAAGTCTCCTGAAGCCACTGAAGCCTTCAAAAAACTAGGGGAGCAAGCCGTACCCGTACTGGTCAATGAAAATATGATGTTGGTAGGCTTTCAGCAGGAAGCCTATGTCGAAATGGCAAAGAGCTCAAGCAAATTGTGAGTGACGCATGATCACGAGTAAGCCTGAAAACCCCCTTGGTATCATCCAGAGGGTTTTCAACTTAGTGGCGAGAAAAGGGGACTACCATAATTTATTCCAACAGATCACTCAGACAGAAATTCTGGTGGAACAGGCGAACTTTTATAGCGCCGCAGAATATCACTAACAAAATTTCTGTAGCTCCACTCGTAGGAAAATCCCTTAGAAATTTATTTTTGATATCCAGACAGATACAATTTGATTTCAAAAATTACTGGCAGACATTTTTCCAGGCGCCATTCACTTGTTTATATTCGCACTTTGTTGTACCAAGTGGTGGAAGAGAAGTCGACGGCAAGGGTTTTAATTGTGTTGGTGGTAGTGGTTGAGGCGGTGGTAGCTGAACCGAAGGTAGGTCGAGTTTACTGTCGCATATATCTTGAATTTTGCAATTATTTCCAAAGTCATCGCAGACGCGCGCTTTTTTACATGCTGCGTAGCCAGGCGTAGCCGAGCCAATAGCAAGCAAGCCGACCAGGAAAACAGAATTGATTTTCTTCATCACAACTCCTCAAATGTTATTTTAAATTTTTTGACTGCGTCTTCAATAGTAAAACAATTTCTGAAGCAGATCTGAAAATTCCATATTAAATTGTTTGCACTCGGTAATACAAGTTGCTTACATGCTGTTTTAAATGTAGTGCAATTCAATCTTATACTTGTGCTTTTGTTGCTTGATAGAGCACCTCGCTCCAAAGAAAAACAGCCATGATTAGGTTAGAGCAATTGTTTTTTTAGATTTATTGGATGATGTTTTTAACGGCTTTCATTTAGAATGCAAACCACCATCTTAGTCAAAGCAATTTAGCCAGCATGTCCAGCGTTGTCTTACACTCTTATTCACAAGAATGGCCAAAGCTCTTTCTTCAAGTACGCCAAGACTTGCTGCATGCATTTGCACCTGTTTTGGTATCCATAGAGCATATCGGCAGTACCTCTGTGCCGGGCCTCGTGGCAAAACCGGTTATTGATGTGCTGCTTGGTGCCAGCTCACTCTATGATGTTGAATCGAAAATTGAAGCCTTGGATAAGCTTGGCTATATCTATGTTTCAAAGTACGAACAAGAGTTGCCTATGCGGCGTTATTTTGTAAAGTCATCTGTCGATTCGCTGCGTATCCATCTTCATGCTGTAGAAACAGGGTCGCGCTTCTGGTTAGAGCATCTGGCGTTCAGAGACTTGCTATGCTCGGACGGTAATTTGCGTGCAAAATATCAGTCCTTGAAAATCCAGCTGGCACAAGAGCATGCGCAGGACAAGTCTGCTTATTCAGATGCCAAAGGATCATTCATCCAGGCAGCACTTACAACGATCAAAGGCGATATTGTTTGAAATTGATTTCGGCGGTAATCCGATTTTGTTACACGGTTTCTATGGATGCAAGTGTGGATGAAAAAGATTCGTACGCATACTAACCTGCATACGAAAGAACAAACAAAAAACCCGCTAAAGCACAAGGCTAAAACGGGTTTTTGTATCCAACAGATCGCTCTGCCAGAAAATTCTGGTGGTGATAGGTGGACTTGAACCACCGACCCCAGCATTATGAGTGCTGTGCTCTAACCAACTGAGCTATATCACCAAGAAGCCTGCGATTATGTCAGTTTGGGTTTTGGTTGTCAATACTTCGGCCTGATTTTGATGGAAAAGCTTGTCGCTTTGGCATAAAAAGCAATGGTTTTTGCTGTTTGCGGTCTGCATTGCGGGGTTTTTGCCTTGTTTGAATAGGGTGTGGCTTACAGAACCTGTCTTACGCTGGCCATGATTTGTGCCTGGGCGTCGGGTGCCAGGCAGTCGATGATGATGCGGTCAGGCATGGATCGTAGCCAGGTCATCTGGCGTTTTGCCAGTTGGCGGGTGGCGATGATGCCCAGTTCTCGCATTTCTTCCAGTGTGGTTAGTCCGTCCAGGTAATCCCATGCCTGGCGATAACCTACGCAGCGTATGGATGGCAGGTTGGCGTGCAGGTCTGGTCTTTGTTTCAGGGTTTTGACTTCATCGATGAAGCCCTGGCTGAGCATGGTGTCAAAGCGCAGGGCGATGCGCTGGTGCAGCACGCTGCGGTCGGATGGTTCGAGTGAAATGGCGTGCATGTCAAAAGGCGGGGCGGCGCGCTCCTGTTTGGCCAGCAGGGCAGACATGGGCTGGCCGGTGATGGCGATGATTTCCAGGGCGCGCTGTATGCGCTGGCTGTCTTGCGGCTTTAGCCTGGCTGCGGTTTCGGGGTCCAGTGTTGCCAGTCTGGCGTGCAGGCCGGGCACGCCTATGCGGGCGGCTTCGGCATCCAGTTCTGCGCGTATGGCGGGGTCTGCACCGGGCAGGTCGTCAAGGCCATCCATCAGGGCTTTGAAATACATCATGGTACCGCCTACCAGCAAGGGCAGCTTGCCCTTTGCCTGTATGTCGGTGACCAACCTTTGTGTGTCTTTGCGAAATTGCGCTACTGAGTAGGATTCTGCCGGGTCGATGATGTCGATCAGGTGGTGTGGTACGGCGGCGAGTTCTTCTGTGCTGGGTTTGGCCGTGCCTATGTTCATGTCGCGGTAGACCAGGGCAGAATCGACGGAGATGATTTCTGCCGGATAGTGGCGCGCAATTTCCAGTGCGGCGGCGGTTTTGCCTGAGGCGGTAGGCCCCATGATGGCGATGACTTTTTTATTCATGTCGATGTGCTTGGTCATGCAGATTGTTCTGCTGTCTTTGTGATGTCTGCCGGTATCAGCAGCGGCAAGGCGCGGGCTGAAATGAAGATCAGCGCACCCATGCTGCAAGCGATGATGGCTAAAGGGTAGACCGTGCCATTATGCGTTGCGCCAACCACCGTGCCGACGACGAACGCCACCAGCATGTACAGCGCACCCATCAGGCCCGCTGCCGTGCCCGCCTGCTGCGGGAAGGGCGATACCGAATTGGATTGCGAAATAGGGAAGTTGATGCCATGCGCACTCATGGTCAAAAACATGACCGGTGGTAGCATGACCCAATGCTGTATGCCAGCCAGTGCCAATACCAGAAAAGTTGCACCCGCCGCCAGCGACAGGCTGCTGCCTATGCGCAGCGTGATCTTGGTATCAAAGCGCGTGTGCAAATGGCGGCAAACCACCGTGCCTGTCAGGTAACCGGAGACGCCAAAGGCAAAACAATAGCCAAACCAGGCTGTCGGCAAGGCCAGCACCTTTATCAGCACCACCGATGCGCCAGAGATGAAGGTGAAGATAGAGCCATACGACAAGGCCCCAGGCAAGGCATATATCCAGAACAGCGGTGAGCCCAGCACGATGCGGTAATTGCGCAGCAGGCCAGACACATTGGTGGCCTGCGGGTCTTTGTATAAATTGGTTTCTGGCAGGCGCAGCACGACCATGACCAGCAAGGCCAGCGCGAGCAGCGCATGTACAAAAAACGCGGCGCGCCAGCCCAGGTTCACCTGTAAAAATGACCCCAGTATCGGCCCCAGCAAGGGGGCCATGGATACCCAGCTGCTGGCCCTGGCGATGACCTTGATGCTGTCTTGCGGCGCATAGGCATCACGCACGATGGCCCTGGCAATGATGACGGCAGAGCAGCAACCCAGCGCCTGTAAAAACCGTGCAATGATCAGCATGCCTATGCTGTGTGAAATACCACACAAGAGGCTGGCCATCAGGTAGAGACCCAGCCCGGCAATGACTACAGGGCGGCGGCCAAATCGGTCAGACAGCGGGCCAATGACCAGTTGCGCGCCACCAAAACCCACGACAAATAAGGACAGCGTCAGTTGTACCGTGGAAGCAGGCACAGCAAACACCGTTGCCAGGCTCGGTAGTGAAGCCAGGTACAGATCGGTGGACAAGGGTTGCAGCATTAAAAATACCGCAATCACAAAGAACAGGGGCGCACCCTGAAAGGTCGATATGGCATGCGCCTGCTGATGCGGGGCCATCGCTATTGCCCGCGCATGAACATCTTGTCGAGATCGTTCAGGCCCAGTTGCACCCAGGTCGGGCGGCCATGGTTACACTGGTCGGCACGTTCTGTCTGTTCCATCTGGCGCAGCAGGGCATTCATTTCCGGCACGGTCAGGCTGCGGTTGGCGCGCACGGCTGTGTGGCAGGCCAGGGTGCCCAGCAATTCATTGCGCCTGTCGATCAAAACGCGTGAGCCGCCAAATTCGCGCACTTCACGCAAGACATCTCTTGCGAGTGACTGGGCATCGGCATTCTTCAGCAAGGCAGGCACGGCGCGCACGGCCAGCGTCGTTGGCGATATGGCGGCCATGTCAAAGCCCAGCGCTTTCAGGGTGTCCTGGTGTTCTTCGACGGTGCCGACTTCTACTGCATCAGCAAAGAAGGTGACGGGTATCAGCATGGGCTGCACCGGCATGGCGTTTTCATCCAGGGCATTTTTTAATTGCTCGTACAAGATGCGTTCATGTGCTGCATGCATGTCTACCAGCACCAGGCCCTTGCTGTTTTGTGCCAGCACAAACACGCCGTGCAGTTGGGCCAGCGCAAAACCCAGCGGGTAATCATCGTCTGGCAGGGCATTGGCAACCGGGGTGGCCGGGGCATAGCTTGCACCGGCATCGTTGACATTGGGGCGGAAAAACGCGCCATAGCTTTCCATGCTTTGCGTCACGCCGCCATTGGGCTGTGGTCGGTAAGGGTTTTGATAGGCATTGCCATAACCTGCGCCACCGCCGTTCCCCATGCCAATTCCACCGCCGCCACCGCTGCCAGCATAAGGCGAGGGGTTGGCAAACTGCGTAGCAAAGCTGGTTTGTTCTGCTGCCAGCCACGGTGTTGCCGTGCCTGGGCCGGATGCAGAAACCGGTGCCGGTACGGTGCCAAAAGCAGTGGCTGAAGTCTGTGCCAGCGTGCGGCTGACCGCATGGAAAACAAACTGGTGCACGGCGCGGCTGTCACGGAAGCGCACCTCAATTTTGGACGGGTGTACGTTCACATCGACCAGGGCCGGGTCAAGATCCAGCCCCAATACATACGAGGGGTAGCGATCACCGTGCAAGACATCCTGATAGGCGGCGCGCACGGCATGAGTCAGCAGTTTGTCGCGCACGAAGCGGCCATTGACATAAAAGAATTGCGCATCAGCACGCGCCTTGGATGCCGTTGGCAGGCCGACGAAGCCATGCAGACGCAAAGGCCCGGCACTTTCATCAAGCGGCAGGCGCGCATTGGAAAACGCATCTCCCAGAATCTGCGCGCTGCGCTTGTCGATGGCGCTGACATTCCAGTGGTCAACCGCCTTGCCGTTATGCGTCAATGAAAACGATACATCAGGGCGCGCCAGCGCAATGCGGCGCACGATTTCTGCGCAGTGACCAAATTCTGTCTGTTCTGATTTTAAAAACTTGCGGCGTGCAGGCGTGTTGTAATACAAATCCTGCACATCTACCGTCGTCCCTTGTGCACCGGATGCGGGTGAGACCTTGCCATTTTCTATCTGCCAAGCATGGTCGGCGTCAGCCGTGCGTGTGGTCAGTGTCAGCAAAGAGACAGAGGCGATAGAGGCCAGTGCTTCACCGCGAAAGCCCAGGGTAGCAACATGCTCCAGTTCTTCCAGCGAACCTATTTTTGAAGTCGCATGCCTGGCTACAGCCAGCGTCAACTGGTCTGGCGGTATGCCGCGGCCATTGTCGGTGATGGCTATGCGCTTGACACCGCCTTCTTCCAGGCGCACGACGATGGTGCTGGCCCCGGCATCCAGGGCGTTTTCCAGTATCTCTTTGACGACAGCAGACGGTCTTTCCACCACTTCGCCAGCGGCGATCTGGGAAATCAGGTTGTCTGGCAATGCCAGTATGGGGCGGTAAGTAGGGGAGTTCGCATTCATGCCATGATTATACCTGTCAGGCGTCTCAGACTATGCGGTCTGGTGTATGATTGCGGCGGCTTTCTACAGACCTTGGGAAAATGATGGATTTTATGCAACTCCTCGACATGATTTTGCATGTCGATAAAATGTTGGGTACCGTAATCGCGCAATATGGCACGCTGGTGTATGTCGTGTTGTTTGCTATCGTATTTTGTGAAACCGCCTTTGTCATTTTCCCTTTCCTGCCTGGGGATTCGCTGCTGTTTATTGCAGGCACTTTTTGCGCAACCGGCTCCATGAACGTGTGGTTGCTGATTACCCTGCTGGTGGCGGCATCCATCACCGGCAATTCCATCAATTACTGGATAGGCAGCCTCATCGGCCATAAGGTGCTGGAAAAGGATTTTCGCTGGCTGGACCGCAGTGCCCTGATGAAAACCCATGAATTTTATGAAAAGCATGGCGGCAAGACCGTGGTGCTGGCGCGCTTTATCCCCCTGGTGCGTACTTTTGCGCCTTTCGTGGCGGGTATTTCAGACATGACGCACAAGACCTTCCAGATTTATAACGTGCTGGGCGCCTTGCTGTGGGTATTCAGTGTGGTGCTGGCAGGTTATTTCTTTGGTAACATCCCTTTCATCCGTGACCACCTCAATGCCATCGTGCTGATCGGTGTTGGCGCTGCGGTGGTACCACTTATCCTGGGCGCATTGTGGAAACTGTTCATGGGCAAGCGCAAGGCATAAGGACAACGTGATGCCATGAAACCACCAGCCAACTCATCGACTGTGTCGACGGTCATCTGGCTGCATGCTGGTGCGCCGGTGAAGCCGGAGACAGGGAAGGCTTGCAATGGCTGCGGGGTATGTTGTGCTGCTGAACCTTGCCCCGTGGCGCGGGTGTTTTTATGGCAGTTTCGTGGTAGTTGTCAAGCGCTGCAATGGCAGGCAGATGTGCAGCAATACCGTTGTGGCATGTTGTTGAATCCTGCGCATTACGCAAGATGGTTGCCGCATTTTGCCAGCCAGTGGTTTGCCAGACGTGTCCGGCGCTGGATAGCAGCGGGGACAGCCTGTGATTCAGATGCAAGCATTGGCGCGGATTAATGCCATCGTTCGTTTACTCCCTTCAGCCTCCTCATTTCTTTCAGCGCTCCATCATCACCAAACGTAAAGCCAGCAGTATCAGCACTGCGGCTAATGCATAAGGCTGCACTTGTGCCAGTCTCTGGTGTCGCGTCAGCAAGTTGCGGATGGCAACACTGAAACTGCCCAGCGTTGCATGAAACACCGTGCTGATAGCCGTCAGCAGCAAGCCCAGCAATAATAATTGCTGTGTCACTGTGCCTTGTCGAGCATCGACAAATTGCGGCAAAAATACCATGAAGAACAACAGCGCCTTGGGGTTGAGCAGGCTGTTCAGACACGATTGCATGAACACCGTGCGCAAAGGCGCTATGACCACATCACCCGGCCTGGTATTTTTGGCAGACGCAGGCTTGATGGTTAATGCCTTCTTCGCCAGCCACAACAGGTACAGCACACCGGCATAGCGTATCAGGTCAAAAGAAGGGGGCCAGGCGGTGATGATGGCACTGACGCCGCTGGCAGTTAGCACGGTCAAAATGATGTCAGCGCTAGCGATACCCAGCGCTGCGGCAACACTGCCACGCATGCCGTACTGCATGCCACAAGTCATGATGAAGGCCATGTTGGGGCCGGGCGAGCAAAGCAAAAACAAAACGGCAATGCAAAATGCGGTAAGCGTGCTGAAACTGATCATGGCTGTCATCCTGTTTGTAGAAAACTTGATTGCAGTGTAATCTGATGACCTGATACAGTAAAAAAATTGTTCTAGATACATTCCATGGCACTGGCCCGTTATAAATCGATCGTTGATGACTATTCGCTGCGCATACGCCATGGCAGTTTGCGGCCAGGCGCGCAACTGCCAACCCTGCGTAGTCTGATGCGCGAACACGGTATTGCGCTGGCGACCGCTTCGCGCGTATATGCAGAGCTGGAAGCCGGTGGCCTGGTCGCCTGCGAAATGGGGCGCGGCACTTTTGTGCGTGACACGTCGCTGCCACGTGGCCTGGGGTTGGTACAGCAGACCCTGCAACGCGATGCGGTAGATCTGATTTTTAATTACCCGACCTTGCCTGGGCAAGACGACATGCTCCGAGAAAGCTTGCGCAGCATTGCCAGTTCAGGTGACCTCGATGCCTTGCTGCATTCTGCGCCGCAAGGTGGCCGCCTGCATGAGCGGCAAACCATGGCCAGGCACTTGCGCAACCGTGGCCTGCGCTTGCCTGCGGAACAAGTTTTGATCGTCAATGGCGCGCAGCAGGGACTGGCAATTACGGTGCAGGGTTTGCTCGCACCGGGGGATATTCTGGTAATGGATGCTCTGACCTTCCCTGGCATGAAAACCCTGGCCCAGTCTGCACGGCTGGATGTGGAAGCATTGCCCATGCTGGATGGCAAAATGAACCTGCCTGCGCTGGCAGTATTGTGCCAGCGTCGCCCGGTGCGTGCCGTGTATGTCATGCCAACCATGCATAATCCCATGGGTTCGGTGATGTCGGATGCAGAACGCAAGAAGCTGGCGCAACTGGCAAAGCGCCATCAGTTTTTGATCATCGAAGATGGTGCCTATGCGTTTCTGGCGGAACCTGCGCCCAAGCCTGTTTTCACCTATGCGCCGGAACAGACTGTGTATATCTCCGGCTTGTCGAAAAGCGTGGCATCGGGTTTGCGCATAGGAATGGTGGCTGCGCCACTGCGGCTCATCCCTGCGCTGGAAACAGCCATACGCGTGTCGTCAGGCAATACGCCTTCACTCATGATCACGCTGGCCTGCCTGTGGATAGAGTCTGGCAAGGTCGATGCGCTGGAAATGCTGAAACGCAAAGATGCGAGGCAACGGCAAAGGCTGGCAGGCAAGATTTTGCAAGGCTGCACAGTGGCCGCGCATCCTTCTTCGTATTATGTATGGCTGACGCTGGCAGAACACATGCGCGCCGACCAGGTCGCAGCCGCATTGGCTGCGCAGGGCGTGATGGTCAGTACGGCAGAAGCGTTTGCGGCGACGACGCAAGTACCGCATGCCTTGCGTCTGGCGATTGGTTCCATCCCCCTGGATGCGCTGGGAACGGCCTTGGGCAAAGTACAAAAAATGTGCTGTGACTGATGCGGTTAGCGACAACTAACTACAAGATCAGGTCATGCGGTTTTTTGCCAATGGCGGGTTTTTGGCAAAATATTTCTTGATGCCTTTCATGACAGCATCCGCCAGTTGATCCTGATAAACGTTATCGGTGAGTTTGGCTTCTTCTTCCGGGTTGGAGATGAAAGCAGTCTCTATCAATATGCTGGGAATATCCGGTGCTTTCAACACGGCAAAGCCTGCCTGCTCCACCGAGCCCTTGTGCAGTTTGTTGATGCCACTGATTTCACTCAACACGACCTTGCCCAGCTTCAGGCTGTCATTGATTTGTGCGGTCGTTGATAAATCCAGCAACACACTGGCAAGCTGCCTGTCATGCGTCTTGATATTGACGCCACCGATGAGATCAGCAGCGTTTTCCTTATCTGCCAGCCAGCGGGCCGCAGTCGAACTGGCTCCTTTTTCTGACAATACAAAGACAGAAGAGCCACGTGCGCTGGAATTGACAAAGGCATCGGCATGCACTGACATGAATAAATCTGCCTGCACGCTGCGGGCTTTTTGCACGCGGACATTGAGTGGGACAAAATAATCAGAATCGCGGGTCAGCATGACACGCATGTTTGGATGCTGTTCTATCTTGGCTTTGAGCCGTTTGGCTATCGCCAGCACCACGTCTTTTTCACGGCTGCCACCGCGACCAATGGCGCCCGGGTCTTCGCCGCCGTGACCGGGGTCAATGGCGATCGTAATCATGCGCGTCAGTTGCACGGGCTTGTCAGTCGACTTGTCGGTGGGCTTTTCCGCCAGTTTTTCTGGTGTTTTTTCGGCGATGGCCGGTACATCTGGCCTGGCTGCTAGTTTTTCTTCTGACTTGGTTTCAAGCTTGTTGGCAATCGCTGCGGGGGGAACTTCTGGCAAGGGCTGCAGGCTGACGCCATCCTTGTTCCATTCGCCTTTTTCCATCATCGCGGCGATCGGGTCAACCGGGTGGGCAGGGTAGAGATCAAACACCAGCCGGTGTTTGTAAGTACCTACTGGCGGCAGGCTAAATACCTGTGGACTGACTTCTTCCTTCAGGTCAAACACCAGGCGTACCACATTGGGCTTGTTCTGCCCCACGCGCACCTGCTTGATATACGGGTCATTGGACTTGATCTTGGCGACCAGTTCCTTGAGTTTGGTATTGAGTTCCAGGCCTTCGATATCGACGAACAGGCGATATGGGTCTTTCAGCACGAAATGACTGGTTTTCAGTTCGCTGTCATTTTCCAGCGTGACGCGCGTATAGTCTTCGGCAGGCCAGACGCGTACCGCCAGTATCTGGGTCGCATTGGCTGCCGTTGGTGCCATTACGGATAGCAGCAGGGTGCCACCGGCCTTGAGCAGGGTGCGACGCTTTTTGGAACGGGCTGAAGTATGGGTGGTACTAACTGTACCAGCTGTACTGGTCGTACTTTCAGCGCTTACAGATTCGGGGCAAACTTGAGTAATGCGAGACATGCGGTACCTTTGACAGACAACGCGTGCAATTCTACCTCACGTCCGTGACCTGCGACGCGCAAAAATACATTCAAATCAGGGGTAGGCAGCACGCCATCGGCTTTTTCCGGCCATTCGACGATACAAATATTGCTGTCGTTAAACTCATCGCGAAAGCCGGCTTCGGTAAATTCTTCCGCACTGATCATGCGATACAGGTCAAAATGCATGATGGTGACCGCCTGACCCTTCAGTGTTACCTGATAAGGTTCGGCCAGGGTATAGGTAGGGCTTTTGACATTGCCGACATGCCCCGCCGCATGGATCATGGCACGGGCGAGGGCAGTTTTGCCTGCACCCAGGTCACCGTGCAAAAAAATGCTTAAACCCGGTGACAAGGCATGCGCCAAGCATTTGCCCAATGCCTGCGTGGCTGCTTCATTCGGTAGAGTGGTTTTATAATGTGACATTTCCTGCAAAGTTAGTATTCATGATATTGCTAAACATAGCATACCTCCATCGTTCTGTGTATGGCATAAGGGCGCAGCCGTGAGCCTGGATGCGCAAGCACTGGCTGATCTCGCCGCACAAATCCAGCTTTGGGGTACTGAGTTGGGTTTTGCCGAGTTGCGTATTGCCGATGTCGATTTATCGCATATAGAGGGCAAATTCCAGGACTGGCTGGATGCCGGCTATCATGGCGAAATGGCCTATATGGCCGCTCATGGCAGCAAGCGTACCCGCCCGGCAGAACTGGTACCAGGCACGGTCAGGGTCATTTCTGCCCGTATGAATTACCTGCCACAAAATGCGGGCTGGCGTGCCGCCGAACAGCAGCACGGGCCTGATACCGCAGTCATTTCACTGTATGCGCGTGGCCGTGACTACCATAAAGTCTTGCGCACGCGCTTGCAGCAACTGGCTGAGCGCATAGAGGCCGCGATAGGGCCGTTTGGTTACCGCGTATTCACTGATTCTGCCCCTGTCATGGAGGTGGCCCTGGCAGAAAAGGCCGGCCTGGGCTGGCGTGGCAAACATACATTGTTATTAAGCCGTGAGGCAGGGTCGATGTTTTTTCTGGGTGAAATCCTGATCGATCTGCCCCTGCCTGTTGATGAAGCGGTAGGGCAGCATTGTGGCCAGTGCAGCGCTTGTATCGACATTTGCCCGACCAAGGCCATCGTTGCTCCCTATAAGGTGGATGCACGGCTGTGCGTGTCTTATCTGACGATAGAATTGCACGGCAGCATACCGGTAGAGTTGCGGCCCCTGATCGGTAACCGTGTTTATGGCTGCGATGATTGCCAGCTGGCTTGCCCATGGAACAAGTTTGCCCAGGCGGCGGCAGTGGATGACTTTGCCGTCAGAAATGGCCTGGATAATGCGCGCATGGTGCATTTGTTTGCCTGGACAGAGGCGCAATTCCTGCGCATGCTGGAAGGCAGCCCGATACGTCGCATTGGCCATGAGCGCTGGTTGCGTAATATGGCGGTGGGTTTGGGGAATGCGGCAGTGAGCATGCGGGGTGATGCAGGGATAGTCGCGGCCTTACAGGCGCGGCTGTCCCATCCTTCTGAGATGGTGAGGGAGCATGTGGTTTGGGCGTTGGGGCGGCATGGGGTCGAGGCTTAGCGTGGTAGGTTGGGCTACGTTTCATCAGCCCAACACTGGGCATTTAAAACAAGTAATTTCTTAAGACGTTGATGCAATTCAAGAAAACATGGCGTTAGATTTTATTTGATCGCCCTTCGTAGAACCAGGCCGGGTCTCGGCCCGGCGGCCGAATTCCTTTCTTTGCTTCACCAAAGAAAGTCATCAAAGAAAGGCGACCGCAGACTTGCCCTTCGGGTGCTTGCGCTACGCTTCAGCACAATTTGTGCGTCACAAAAAATGGGAAAGTTTCGAAACTCGCCTTCGGTTCAGACAACAAAACTTTCTTATCCATTTTCTGCGACACACAAATTGCATCGGTGTAGCAAGGAATTCGGATTGCATGCAATCCGCCTGCATAACGACATCGCCCTGCAAGGCGATGTTCCTTCCTTATAGGGATACAGGGCCCAAGCGGGGCAGAGCAAAGTCAAAAACAAGGTCAAAATCCAGAAACAACAACAACAGCAACAGCAGAGTATCTAGCGTTTTAGAGAACTAAAGCATCGCGACTACCTCCGGCTCTTCCTCCCACCTACGTCTGGTGGCGCAGGCAGGGGTTTTCTGCGACAATCAGCCTTATGCGGCTGTTATCATGCTTGTAATTGTTTGGCCTTGATGTCTTTATGTCATGGTCATGAATTCCCCTCACTAACTTACATATTTACAGGCACGCTCTCATGTTTCAAAAACGCATCAGTCTGGCGACATGCGCAGCGACACTGTTATTGTTGCAACCTTTGATCTCGTTTGCTGGAGAGAATGACGCTGATTTGCCTGGGCTTTCGCTGGAGCAGTTAAGCGAAGTCGTGATCACTTCGCTATCTCGTCAGGAAGAAAAACTGGGCAATGCAGCTGCTTCGATTTATATCATCAGTGCGAATGATATTGCCCGTAGCGGTGCGCGTTCCCTGCCTGAGGCCTTGCGGCTGGCGCCTAATTTGCAGGTGGCGCGGGTAGATGCGCGTAATTATGCGATTACGGCCAGGGGGTTCAACAGCGCATTTGAAAACAAATTGTTGGTGCTGATAGACGGGCGCAGCATTTATACGCCCTTGTTTTCAGGCGTGTTCTGGGATGCGCAGGATGTGCTGATGGCAGATATTGAGCGCATCGAAGTCATCAGCGGGCCAGGTGCCACTATTTATGGGGCAAATGCGGTCAATGGCGTTATCAGCATCATTACCAAGTCATCCAAGGATACCCAGGATGGTGTGATCGGCTTTATCGCGGGTAGCAAAGACCGCGTTGGCGGTTTCCGCTACGGGGGCGAACTGTTTAACCAGGGGCATTATCGCATTTATGCGAAAGCCACAGAAGTGGACGATACCTATACCGCTACTGGCGGCAATACAAATACGGGCTTTCATCGCCTCCAGGCAGGTTTCAGGTCGGACTGGCTGATCAGCAATTATGGGGTGACATTGTCGGGCGATGCCTATTCCGGCGACTTGAGGCAGACAGGCACGCGGGATATCCGTATCAGCGGTGTCAACCTGACGAGCTCGTTGACTAACAAGCTTGATAATGGCTCTGATCTGCACCTGGGGCTGATATTTGATCATACCGAACGCAACCAGCCCAACGCTTTCGCAGAACGCCTGGGAACGGTCGATTTTCAAGCGCAACATAATATCCATTTCGATGAGAAACACCGTTTTTCCTGGGGAGCGGGATACCGCTACTCCTATGATCGTGTTGATAATGGCCCGGCTTTCGGCTTCTTGCCAGGCAAGCTCGACATGGACTGGGCAAGCCTGTTTGTACAGGATGAAATTGCTGTCAACAGCCAGTTGAAGGCAACTCTGGGGCTGAAGGCAGAACACAATAGTTATACGGGCTGGGAGCACTTGCCGAATATTCGCCTGGCATGGATGCCCGGCCAGGCGCAATTGCTATGGGCCAGCTTGTCAAGGACGGTACGTGCCCCTTCGCGCATCGATCGTGATTTTTATTCGCCGACCAAGCCAGCTGTGGTGGACAATATCCCACAATTCGCGATAGCAGGTGGACCAGATTTTCAGTCTGAGGTGGCAAAGGTCTTTGAAATTGGCTACCGTGCGCAACTGAATAATGATTTCTCTTATTCTCTGACTGCATTCACCAGTGCCTATGATAATTTGCGTACGCTGGAGCCGCAGCTACGTGGCGGGGCAGTCTTCCAGAATAGGGGAGAAGGCCGCAGCAAGGGACTGGAAGCATGGTTGCGCTGGCAGCCCGTTGATAAATGGCGTTTGTCCGGCGGCTTTGTCGTACAAAGCATTCATACCAGTCTGCTTGCTGGCAGCAAGGATTCCAGCGGTACCACCGGACTGGCAAACAATGATCCGGGCCGCTACTGGTCTTTGCGTTCGTCTTCTGACTTGTCCCAGAACCAGCAGCTTGATGTGTCTCTGCGCTATAACTCTGCGTTGAGCAATCCCGCCGTGCCAGCCTACTACGAAATGGATGCGCAATGGTCTTGGCGTGTACGTCCTGATATTGATATCTCTGTCATCGGGCAAAATCTGTTGCATGCCAATCACGCAGAGTTTGGTGGTCTTGCTGGCCGAAGTGTCTTCGAGCGCACAGTCTTGTTAAAAATTGCCAAGCGTTTTTAGTCAGCAGACATGGCTCATTCTGATCGCAAACACTTAGCTCAACTGAAATTATTGGCTGGCTTTTACCTGCCAGCGGTGATACGCATGTTCTTTTTGCGTGGGTTGGCATGCGTGCTTTTATTGTTGGTGGCAGTATGTACGGCATGGTCGGTAAAGGCAGAAGTGCCGCAAGAGCGAAATATTAAAGCGGCTTTCATATCAAAATTTATCGGCTATATTGATTTCCCTTCTACCGACGCGGGCAATACCGAAACACCACTGGTGGTCGGTGTTGTCGGCGCTGATGATGTTGCAACAGACCTGACACGGCTGGTGGCAGGCAAGGGCGTCAATGGCCGCAACGTCACTGTCAAAACCCTGACGTCTCGCGAAAAACTGGAGGGTCTGCATATTTTGTTTATCGGTATTGCCGAGGCCGATTCAGCAGAAAAACCTTTGCGCAACGCGAGCCCTTTAGGCATATTGACGATCACCGAATTTGACAGCGGCATGCGGCTGGGCAGTGTGATTAATTTCCGCCTTGTTGATGGACGTGTACGTTTTGAGGTGTCTTTACCTGCGGCAGAAAAAGCGGGTCTGAAATTGAGTTCGCGCCTGCTGTCGGTTGCCTATCTGGTACAAAAAGGCACGCCATGAAAAGAACATTCGAAACCAATAGCGTCAGAAGTAAGCTGATCTGGATGGCAATGACTACCACGATGGCCGCCGTGATCGTCGCTTCTGTCGCCATGTTGATTTATGACCTGGTATCCTTCCAGCGTTCGTGGGTCAGTGATCTTTCTACGCAGGCAGAAATTGTCGGCAAGGCAGTAGCCCCAGCACTGAGTTTTAACGACAACGACGCTGCCGAACACAATCTGGCCATGTTGCGTGCCAGGCCGCAAATTCTGTTAGGCGCAATTTATGATGCAAACGGCAAGCGATTTGCCGCTTATCAGCAAGCCGATCTGACCTCGCCGGCTTATCCGGAAAAACCAGGCGTGCCGGGTTATACGATAGATGGCAGTGAACTCAATGTGTACTACCGGGTAGTCGAAAATGGCGAATTTCTGGGTACGGTGTATATCCGCGAAATTTACCCCCTGTTTGACCGCATTAAAAGTTACGGCATGATACTGGCGTCGGTCATGCTGGTCAGCCTGCTGCTTGCAGGCATCGTAGCATCACGTTTGCAGGTCGCCATTACCCGACCCCTTGGGGCGATTACCGATGTCGCACGTCAGATCGTGCACAATCGTGATTTTTCTTTGCGCGTGAAGGGTCGTGACGGTGGCGAGGTTGGTACTCTGGTAGATGCATTCAATGGCATGTTGATTGAACTGGGCCGTCGCGCTGATGCACTGGAGGCCACCAATGCCAGACTGGAACAGGAAGTTCGCATTCGAGAATCAGCAGAAGAAGCGCTATTACAGGCAGATCGCCGCAAGGATGAATTTCTGGCGACGCTGGCGCATGAGCTGCGTAATCCGCTGGCGCCCATACGTACAGGACTTGATATTCTGCGCATGAAAGAAGGGGACAAGGCCGGATCAGCCAAGGCCCGTGACATCATGGAAAGGCAACTGGTACAGATGGTACGACTGGTGGATGACCTGATGGATGTGTCTCGCATCAATACCGGCAAGCTGGCGATCAAGGTGGCACCAGTCTCATTGCAGGAAGTCGTCAATAATGCCGTCGAGATTGCGCGGCCGCTCATCGACAAGTTTGGCCATCAGTTTGAAGTGCAACTGCCGCCACAGACATTGATGATCGCTGGTGATATAACCAGGCTGGCGCAAATCGTTTCCAACCTGCTCAATAATGCTGTGAAATATACGCCGAAAGGTGGGCAGATCAAACTAAGCGCAGCACTGGAGGGCGCCAACATCTGCATACGCATCAAGGATAATGGCGTAGGTATCTCGCCGCAACTGCAGGAAAGTATTTTTGATATGTTCAGCCAGGCAGATTCTTCGATAGAGCGATCCAACTCTGGTCTCGGTGTCGGCCTGTCACTGGCACGCCGCCTGGCAGAACTGCATGGTGGCAGTATTGCCGTTTATAGTGCAGGAATAGGTGAGGGCAGTGAATTTATTTTACATCTGCCCCTGCTGATACAGGCAGCATTGCACGATACGCAAGCCACGGATACGCAAGGTGTTAACACCAGTTACCGGATTTTTCTGGTTGATGACAATGTCGATTTCGTCAAAGGATTTGGTGAGCTGCTGGAGCTGACTGGCCACACGACACTGATCTGCCATGATGGGGCAGAAGCTTTAGGTATCGCTGCGGCTTTCCAGCCAGATTTTGCTTTCCTTGATATCGGCTTGCCACATCTGAATGGGTATGATCTGGTGCGCGGATTGCGTCTCTTGCCTGAACTGGAAAACACCGTCATGGTGGCGGTGACAGGCTGGGGCCAGGAAAAAGACCGGCAACTGGCGCTGGATGCGGGCTTTGATGCGCATCTCGTCAAGCCGGTCAGCTTTGACCAGGTGAACACGATTTTACGCAATACCGTCAGCAGTGTGGCGCAAAAAGGTATTACCCCGTCGCGGTAATACGCTTGAATATCAGTGCACCAGACTTAACCAGAATGGCAAAGTCAGCACTGACAAAACTGTGCTGGCTGAAATCAAAAACGCCACAAACGGCCCGTTGCCTCCCATGCGTGCCGCCAGCACATACGCACTGGAGGCGGTAGGCAGGGCGCAGAAGATGACGGCGATTTGCAGTTGCAATGGCGGCAGTGCCAGCCATTGACCTAGTAACAGCGCAATCACGGGCAGGGCCAGCAGTTTGACCGATAAAAAATAGCTTGCCATGCCTTTGGCTTCATTCAGGCCGGATAGTTTTACACCTGCGCCCACTGCCAGTAAACCCAGAGCAATAGACGCGTTGCCCAGTCGTGACAGGGTGGCGGCGATGCCTTCTGGTATCTCTATTTGAAACACACTGAACAGCACGCCCGTGGCAGTGCCTACCACCAGGGGGTTGCTGGCGATTTCTTTCATCAGCCTGCCACTATTGTGGGCCAGCGCATACACGGCGGCCATATTGCACAATGGCACCAGAAAGCCGATCAGCAAAGCCATCAGCGCCGTGCCCTGTTCGCCTGCCAGCCGCGACGCCAGTGCCAGCGCGATATAGGAATTAAAACGGAAAGCCGTCTGCACGCCAGATTCAAACATCCTTGGTGGCGATGACCTGAAGAAAAATTTTGCCAGCCAGCCCAGCAGCATGCCGCAGGCAGTGGTGCTGACAGCCACTTGCAGCAAGCGCCCGGTGGCATGAAAGTCAAACTGGGTACGCGCCGTGGTGTAGAACAGCAGCGCAGGGAACATGAGGAAGTAGACGATCTTTTCTACACCAGCCCAGAAATGTCCACCCCAGTGGGCGTGGCGTGCCAGCAGAAAACCCAGCAAGATCAGGGTAAAGTCAGGAAACAGTAGGGTGAAGATAGACATGCAGGCGAATCGCTATTTCAGGATACCTGCCAGTTCCACCGCTGTTTTCACCTGCATTTTGTCAAAAATATGGGCTCGGTGTACTTCTACCGTGCGCATGCTGATACCCAGCTGGTCGGCGATGACCTTGTTCATTTTGCCGAGCAGTATCAGATCCAGCACCTCTTTCTCGCGACCTGACAGGGTTGCCAGACGCTCGTGGATGACAGCGGCAGAGCCAGCCTGACGTGATTGCGCCATGGCTTCCTGCACCCTGTCCATGAGCTTGTTGTCGTTGAACGGTTTTTCAAAAAAATCAAAGGCACCACGTTTCAGGGTATCGACAGCCATGGGTACATCGCCATGGCCGGTCAGGAAAATCACGGGCAGGCGTTTGGTCAGCTGCCTGGCAGCCAGCATTTCAAACAGGTTGATGCCGCTTAAGCCCGGCATGCGCACATCCAGCAACACGCAATCGCCGTGGCTGTCAAAAGCCATGGGGCGATCCAGCGCAGCCAGGAATTTCTCTGCACTTTCATAGCTGTGTGCGGCAATTTGCCGCGACCTTGCCAGCCACGACAAGGCGTCGCGTATCACTTCTTCGTCGTCAATAATATGTAGCATGTTGTCCCCTGATCGTCATTCTGGTCCTGATTTGGCGCTGACGTTTGTTGTTTGTTGTAAGTCTGCGCTGTGGTGTTTTTGATGTACTGGTAAGGCAAACTGGAAAATAGTACCACCAGCAGGGTTGTCGCTATGGAACAGCTTGCCGCCGTGAAATTCTATCGCGGTACGGCAGATGTTCAGCCCCATACCCATGCCCGATGATTTGGTGGTAAAAAAAGGCGAGAATAACTTTTCTGCCACGTCTGCCGGTATGCCATGCCCACGATCAATCACGGCCACGACGATTTGCTCATTGGCAAGATCGTGCCTGGCCTCTACGCGCAGTATGCGTTTTTCCGGCGGGGTGGTTTGCATGGCTTCGATGGCGTTTCTGGTCAGGTTCAACAAGACCTGTTCCAGCATGACGCCGTCGGCCAATACCAGGGGTAACTGTGGCCGGATTTGCCATTGCAGGGCGACGTGGGTTGTCTGCGCCTGTAATTCTACCAAAGGCATGATGCTGTGTATCAGCTCAGCAACATGCACGGGTTCGCGTGTGGCTTCGCGTTTTTTGACGAATTCATGGACGCTACGGATGATTTGCCCCGCCCGCTGGGCTTGCGCGTTGACTTTTTCCAGCGCACTCTGGAATAGCGGCTTGTCAATAATGCCTGACTGCATGAGGTTGATGGCCCCGGTGGTATAGCTGGAAATGGCCGCCAGCGGCTGGTTCAATTCATGTGCAAGCATGGATGCCAGTTCACCCATGGTAGCCAGGCGGGCACTGGCGTGCAGTTTTTCTTCCTGCTGACGCGTCAGTTCCTGGGCACGCCGCAATTCTGAAATATCCAGTATTGAACTCATCCAGCCGGTTTGCTGGCCGTGTTCATTGATCAGGGCGGATTCATAGATCAATACCGGTATGCGTTCGCCGCTGGCGTGCTGGTAAACGGTTTCAAAACCCTCGGACGGTACTGACCCCGCCAGCAATTGTGTGAAACGCTGCTGGTATTCTTCTATGGCTTCAGGGGCCCAATAAGGCATGGGCGGCAGGCGGCCTATGATCTGTTCTGACGGGTAACCCACCATCTGGCAAAACGCCGGATTGACATACGTCAGGCGGCCTTCCATGTCGCGCGCGCGCAAGCCAGTCACCAGAGAGTTTTCCATCGCGGTACGGAAGGTCACCTGCTGGCGCAATGCCCCTTCTGCTGCCAGGCGGCGGTTGATATCGCGCCACAGGGCCAGCAGGCTCCAGATCAGGCCGATAGATAGCAAAATGACAGACAGCACCAGCAAGTTCGATAGCAGCTTGGGTTCGCTCTTGATGCTGTTGGTGCGCAGGATCAGCGTCAGGCTGGGTAATTCCAGTGCACGGTTGTGGGTGTAGACGCTTTTGCCGCTGCCACCGGCAGTGCGTTCGGCCAGTATGCGGTCATCGATATCGGTAATGGTGATCTGGTTATCCTGGGCAAACCACCAGGGCACCAGTTCTTCCAGTATGCCGTTCATGCGGTAACTGATCATGATGCTGCCGATGCGGCGGTCATCCCTGATCAGCGGGATCTGGCAATGCATGAGGTAGGCATTTTTGGCGTTGATTTCCAGCACAGGCTTGAGGCAAACGGTTTCTTCACTGACGTCGAGTGCGCCAAATTCGAAGCGCGGCAAGGGCAGGCGCTCGGCATTGGCCAGTTGGCCTTCGCGCGTATCGACGATGACCTTGTTGGCGGCGTCATACCAGGCGATGCGCTGGACTTCACGGTTATTCTTTAGAATGCCGCGAAAGCGGTCCAGCACGGTTTCTTTTTGCAGCTTGGCGGATTTGATTTCCTGGCCAATCTGGCGCAATACCTCGTCATTGCGGGTCAACTGGAACTGTATGGCCTGTTCTACCCATAAAGAATCGGCGATCAATTGTTCCTGCCGTTCATTGGCTTCCATGCGTTGTGCCTGCCACGGCAGCCAGATCAGCGTGGACAAAAACAATAACAGCAGCAGGATAGGAATAATCCAGCGCCATTTTTGAGTCAGCCAGGATTGGGGGCGAGAGACACTTTTCATGCGGCTAGTTTACTGTACTGCCCGATTTACCGACAGCGGCAATTGATGCGCCTTTCTACAGGGACGGTAGAAAGGGCTGTCATAAGATGGAAGAACAACAGCCTCAGTGACTTGACAGCTGAAATCACCAAGCTGAAGTCACTGAGGCTGGACACAGGAGCCTGTTACGTTGCTACATCATGCCCATTGCACGGGGTAGCCATAATGACAAGCCCGGCCAATACGTGACGATGACCAGGAAGACCAGCATCGTACACAGCCAGGGCATGACCGCCACAGTCAGCTCGGTAATACTCATTTTCGAAATACCGCTGGCAACATACAGATTCAGGCCCACGGGAGGATGGCAGAGACCAACTTCCATATTCGCATCGATCAGGATGCCGAAATGCACAGAATCAATACCCAGACGAATGGCGGCAGGGTGCAGGATAGGTGCCATGACCAGGATGATGGAAGATGGTTCCATCACATTGCCAGCCAGCAAAAGCAGGATATTGGTAAAGAACAGGAAGCCAGCACGGCCCAGTTCTTTACCCAGTATCCAGTCTGCCATCTGTTGCGGGATGTTTTCATGCGCCATCAGGAAAGAAAACAGCACGGCATTGGTGATGATATACAGCAGCATGGCAGACAAGGCAGCCGAGTTGACCAGCACCTTGGGTGTATTGGCTATCTTCATGTCCTTATAGACAAAGACAGAAATCAGGAAGGCATACACGGCGCTCATGGCAGCCGCTTCGGTTGCCGTGAAAATACCGCTGTAGATGCCACCGATGATGATCACCACCAGCAGCAGACCCCAGATGCTTTCACGAAAGGCTTTCCAGCGTTCGCCCCAGGTGGCTTTCTTCATGCGCGGGTAACCATTCTTTTTCGCCAGGAACCAGGTGGTTGCACACAGCATGGCGGTCAGCAACATGCCAGGGAACAAACCTGCTACGAACAAAGCACCAATCGATGTATTGGTTGAAATCGCATAAATCACTTTGGGGATGGATGGCAGCATCAAAATGCCAAGCGAACCTGCGGTGATGATGACACCGGCACCAAACTGCTTGGGGTAACCCTGCTTGACCATCGCAGGCAAGATGATCGAGCCGATAGCAACCACCGTTGCCACGCTGGAACCACACACCAGCGCAAACATCGCACACGAAATAATGCCTGCCAGCGCCAGACCACCATGCCAGTGTCCGACCATGCTGGTCGCAAAATTGATCATGCGCTTGGCAACACCACCATGCGTGAGAAAATTACCAGCAAGAATGAAGAAGGGGATCGCCATGATCTCGAACTTTTCTATGCCGGTGAACAATTTCAGGGCGACTGCTTCTATCGGCACCTGGGTCAGCAGGTACATGAACATCAATACGGTCAGGCCGAGTGCAATTGACACCGGAATGCCAGTCAGCATCAGCGCGATCAGCAAGGCAAAGACAATACCTACCTTGCCCATCATGCACACCGCACCGAGGATCAGCCCTATACCCAGCAAGACTATCGTGGCACGTTGTTTGGACATCTGCTTGATGCCCAGTGTATCCATCGTGGCGCTCATTACACACCGCCTTTCATGACTGGGGTGGCAGGTAACTGAACGGCATTTTCTTCATCGCTGAGGCCTTCGACGTGTGCATGATCATGGTGTGGCAATTCGCCGGTACGACGGAAGATCAGCGCAACTTGCAGGAAACGGAAGCACATCAGGTAAGAACCCATCCATACGGCGGAATAAACGATCCAGGTAGGCCATTCAAGATCAGGTGTGGTCGGGCCTTCTGACAATTCTCCCAAGGGCAGGCCGAATAACTGGAACAGCGCATAGTGCATGCCGTTTTCCCATACAAAGGTCAGCCCCAGCGTACCGATGATGCCGGTAAATATGGCACCGCAGGTCAGTGCCGTATAAACGGTCGCGTTGCGCCATTCAGAGGGCAGGCGGGTAACCAGTACATCAACACCGACATGGACACCGGCGCGAACGCCATAGGCCGCCCCAAATTTTGCCATCCAGACGAACATGATGATGCACAGTTCCTGCGCCCAGCTGAAATGCAGCGACAGCAACCAGTCTTGCACCACGGGGATCTTGAAGCCTGTGCCGTAACGATGGAGTACCGAGAGAAAGATGACGAGGGTTGCGCCGCCCATAAGGATGGCGATAATCCACTCTTCCAGATGATCGAGGAATTTCATGACAGGGTTCCAGTTGGATAAAAAATGATGCGAAGGCACAAAGCCCGCTCAGCCTTGCATGCCTGACTACGGATTTATGCCAGCTTACGCGACTTTATAAGTTGACTGAAGGATTGTAGCTTGGACTGTTGCTTTCTTTGAAGCAGAACTTGCCCCACAGATGTGCACCAGGCTTTCGTTGGCTGTGTTTTGATTTCATCAATTGTCCCCTATTGCAAGATGTCATTTTTATTCTGTCTCATATTCTCAAGTAAGCATGTAATATGCGGCAACTGTGGTTATCCACATTTTTTCGAAAAATCGATATGCTGATCTGTTCGGCGCGAAGGTTTTTTCTGTGCATGCGCAAACAGTCTCGCTTAATGTTAACATCTCCAGCCTTGCCCGCAATTGGAAAAATGCTTTTGCATGCTGTTTTCTCAGTGGCCATTGCAGACCTGTGGTTTTCCACAGTTGCCAGATGATGCCGACATTGAAATAATTCTTGCAACAATTCATAAAAACGTCCGGAGACAAATATGAAACTGAAGTCCATGTTATTTTCCCTGCTGACTGCTTCGCTGGTCAGTGGTGCTGCCTTCGCGCAAGCGCCTATCGTCATCAAATTCAGTCATGTTGTCGCCACCGATACACCCAAGGGAAAAGCGGCGGAACGCTTCAAGGAACTGGCTGAAAAAGCCACCAAGGGCCGCGTGAAGGTTGAGCTGTATGCCAACAGCACACTGTATAAGGACAAGGAAGAACTGGAAGCGCTGCAACTGGGCGCAGTACAGATGCTGGCACCGTCGCTGGCCAAGTTTGGCCCTTTGGGCGTCAAGGAATTTGAAGTCTTCGATCTGCCATATATTTTCCCTTCCAAAGATGTGCTGTATAGCGTCACCGAAGGCCCGATAGGCAAAGACCTGATGAAAAAACTGGAGCCCAAAGGCATCATCGGCCTGGCATTCTGGGATAACGGTTTTAAAGTCATGTCCGCCAACAAACCCATGCATTTGCCGACCGACCTGAAAGGGCAGAAAATGCGCATACAGTCATCCAAGGTTCTGGATGCACAGATGCGCGCCCTCGGTGCCAATCCGCAGGTACTGGCTTTCTCTGAGGTGTATCAGGCCTTGCAGACGGGGGTGGTTGACGGCACAGAAAACCCGCCATCGAACCTGTACACCCAAAAAATGCATGAAGTACAGAAGCATCTGACTTTAACCAATCACGGTTACCTTGGTTATGCTGTCATTGTGAACAAGAAATTCTGGGATGGTCTGCCAGCCGATGTGCGTGCGCAATTGGAAGAGGCCATGAAATCGGCAACCAAATATGCGAATGCCATTGCCCAGCAAGAAAATGACAATGCTTTGGAAGCAGTCAAAAAATCGGGCAAGACCACGATTTATGCACTCAATGACAAGGAAAAAGCGGAATGGCGCAAAGCCTTGTTGCCAGTGCAAAAAGAAATGGAAGGGCGTATCGGCAAAGACCTGATCGCCAATGTCAACAAAGAAGGCGCAAAGCTGGGCTTCAAGTAAGCCTGCGCAGCCATCATGACATTGTCGTGGTGGCTGCGTGGATGCATACCTTACATATGACAGGCTTTGCAATCCTGCTGTATGTGCCTTCTGTACGGCGCTGTCTTTCAGCCTGGTGTCGATATCGATAATCACCAAAATGGGGATTATCGACTTGTCTGTGGTGGTCTTGTCATGTTATCCCTTGCTTTAGTGGCCACATGCGCATTGAAAAATTGATGAAGACTTGTTGAAACTTGCATTAGTCATGCGCATTGCAATGCTGGCTTACTCTGCAAACAAATCTGCGCACAAGTTAAAAAAAGTAAAATCGCCAAAGTTTAAAAGTAATTGCCGTATTTCCCGCAAGGAAATACGGCAATTTTTATTTTGGCAGAATTAAAATTGGTCTTGCCTAGCACATTTTTAAGGTTTATGATCACTTTTCACATATCTGCAACAGTGCACTGTTTTAGATCATTTTTATTTTGAAAGCCAATTCCTGCCATGCTATATTCACGGCAGTTCAGAATTCTGCAAGATAAAAGCAAGGAAAAGTTTACAAGGCGGTAGTGCAAAATAACGGTAAAAATACCGTACACACTGAGGAGACGCGCGTTTTTATTACAAGCTGAGTTGATGTGAAATCCATGTCAACTAAACAGCCGAAAACGCGGAAGACGTTTTAAGGGCGCATCAATGATGCGCCTTTTTTCTTTGTGAAAAGGAAAACCATGTCAGACAAAGAGTCAGGAATTTTTTCAGCCATCGTCGAGGCACCGTTTGGTGCGGTAGGTATCCGCTGCGAGAACCAGCAGGTGAGTGAACTGGTTTATTTGCCGCCACGCTTCCAGGAAAAAGCGGCGGTCGATAAAGTGGCGGAGCAGGCGGCGAAACAAATCGCCGCTTATCTGCATGACCCGGATTATCGCTTTGATTTGCCGCTGAGACAGGCAGGTACGGCTTTCCAGGGCAAGGTATGGCAGGCGATTGCTTCTATTCCACGTGGGCAGGTGCTAACCTATGGGCAGATCGCCAAACATATCCGTTCAGCCCCCCGCGCCGTTGGCCAGGCCTGTGGGGCAAACTGGTATCCCCTGGTCGTTCCTTGTCATCGTGTTACTGCTGCTGGCGGCCTTGGCGGTTTTGCACATACCGATGATGAAACCGGTTTTCACCTTGGAGTAAAGCGCTGGTTGCTGACGCACGAAGGGGTAGCTGGCTACACCCAGGAAGCATTGTGGAAGTAAAGCAGAGAAAACCGAAAATCATAGACCCGGCAGAGATTGTCCTATTGCCCGCTGCTGTCAGCGGCCAGATAGACCAGTTTTGCGATGCGCTATGGCTGGAAGACGGGCTGGCAAAAAATACCATTGAGGCCTATCGGCGCGACATGCGGCTGTTTGCGGAATGGCTGCACAAGTTGCATGACAAGCATTTGTATCAGGTCACTCATGCGGATATCAGCGCTTACATTGCTGCCAAACATGGCAGTTCCAAAGCCAGTTCTGCGAATCGCCGCATGAGCGTGTTAAAACGCTTTTACCTGCTGGCTTTCCGGCAAAACCTGGTCAGCCACAATCCCTGCACCAAATTACGCTCTGCCAAACAGGCACCACGCCTGCCCAAGACCTTGAGTGAATCCCAGGTAGTAGCCTTGCTGCAAGCCCCTGATGACACAACACCACATGGCTTGCGCGACCGCACCATGCTGGAATTATTGTACGCCTGTGGTCTGCGCGTCAGTGAACTGGTGGGTTTGCGATCTATAGAAGTGGGTTTGAATGAAGGTGTCTTGCGCATTACCGGCAAGGGGGGCAAGACCCGGCTGGTGCCGTTTGGTGAAGTTGCGCGCGCTTGGATGGAGCGTTATCTGCGCGAGGCCCGGCCTGCCATTTTAAATGGCCAGATTGATGATGCCCTGTTCGTTACTGCCCGTGGCGGCGCGATGACCAGGCAGATGTTCTGGATACTGATCAAGAAATACGCAGAACAGGCGCAGATCACGACAGCCTTGTCACCGCATACCTTGCGCCATGCGTTTGCCACGCATTTGCTTAACCATGGTGCAGATTTGCGGGTAGTGCAGTTGCTATTGGGACATGCCGATATTTCAACCACGCAAATCTATACGCATGTGGCCAGGGAGCGTTTGAAGAAACTGCATGCCGCGCATCACCCGCGTGGTGGCGGCGATACGGAATAAAAAACCACGCATTTGATTGCGTGGTTTTTTATTGATAGCCGTTATAGCTATGCACAACAATGAAAAGCTGGCTTATTTCACTGCCGTGTTTTCATCCAGGAATTTTTCTACCCTGGTCCAGAAGTCGACATTGTTTTTCAACAGACGCCAGCCGTGTGCTTCTTCTGGATAAACTATCCATTCGACTTTGGAATTATGCCCCTTGATGGCATCATAAAATTTCGTGCCGTGCACTAGAGGAACACGGACATCGGCCCCGCCATAAGCGAGTATCAGCGGATTTTTAAGGCGTGAAGCTTGCTGCAATGGCGAAGTCTGTTTCAATTGCTCGGCATCTTTTTGCTGATCGCCAATGAGCTTGGGCATGCCGAATTTTGTCCAGGCATTCCCTGCGGTATCGCTCCATGAAACGTCATACAGTAAATTGATATCTGATACACCCACCCAGCTAATGCCGCAGCGATATAAGTCGGGGTCTTTGATCAAGCCCATCAGGACAGCATAACCACCATAGCTCGCACCAGCGATGCAGACGCGTTTGGGGTCGGCATAGCCTTGTTTTACTGCCCATTCCCTGGCGTCAGCCAAATCGTCCTGCATGGCAAGACCCCATTGTTTCCAGCCAGCTTCATACAGTTTTTTTCCGTAGCCTGTGCTGCCGCGGAAATCAGGTTCTATCACCGCATAACCGCGGGAAGCCAGAAACTGCACGGCAGGGGTCCAGCCCCAATGACCACCCCGGAGAAATGGGCCACCGTGCACCATGACAACCAGAGGCAGGTTTTTTGCGGGGCGCCCTTTGGGCAAGGTGATGTAGGCGGGAATTTCCAGGCCATCACGGGCTTTGTATCTGACGAAATCGCGATATGCCATTTTGGCTGGATCAATATCGGGATTGACTTCACCCAGCGGCGTTATTTTCGAAGTGCTTGTATTGAACAAGAAAAAATTACCGGGATGCGTATCTGAAAATGATCTGACTAGCCGGATGTCGGAATCTGTCGCTTTCCCCTTATCGACGAAATTCACCATATTCGGTAGCAGGGCATCAATTTGACTCTGTATTTTTTTGTCTTGTTCATTGAGCCACACTGTCGCAGGCGCATCAGTTTCGTAGCGTATGCCAGCAAGCTTGTTTTGCTTATTATCAAACAGGATTTTACCGTCAAAATCAAAGCCATTTAGCGCCAGCAAAGGCGTTGGATCCAGTGATTTTGTTTTGGTATCGTAGCGATAAAGTGCAGCAGTGTCTTTGCCATTGCGGGTAGTGACGAACAGTTCGCCCGTCGGGCTGATAAAGATCGGGGTGAACCCATCTTCGATGGTTTCATCAAATTTATTTAATAATATCCATTCGGCTGTTTTATTTTCTTTGTAGTAAGTACTGGTGATTCTATCTTTGCTGGCGACAGCGACACGCACTTGCCCTGATTGATCAAACAAGAAGTCTCCAGAATTGGGAGGAACTGCAACTATTTCAGTTTGTCCTGATTTGGTATTGAGCCGGAATAGATTGGTGCCTGGATTGACGCGCTCGCTCGAATCCTGTCCTACATATATATCGTCAGAGTTGTCAGTGCCAGTCGTGCTGATAAATTGCATTTTGGCCGAGAGCATGCGAAATTTTGGTGGAGCTCTGCTTATAAAACGATCAATTAACTGGCGCGAATTTTTCCCATCTTTATCTATGGCAAATAGTCCTGCCCCGGATTGCGTCTCGCCAACACCTGTAGCCTTATCTGAAATCCCGTAGACCAGACGGTCATTGTTCACCCAATGAAAAAAGACCACGTCCAGATTACTGTAACGTGCGATAGGTGTTGGTGTGGCACCAGCTTGCGCATTCATCACCACCAGCATCGTACGGTTGTTGCTATCTGCCGCCAGGAAGGCGATTGATTCTGCATTGGGTGATAATTGTGCGTCACTGAATTGAGCGCCCTTAAAAAAGCTTTCAACGGGAACGGGCGTTTCTTTGGCATGAGCGACATCCATTATTAACAACATGGATGACAAGATAAGAATGAAATTAACAACGGCTTGTTTAAGCTTAGGACAGGTTGATCGCATAGGTACTCCAGACTCGATTCATATCAAATATAAAGTTAGGACTGGAAGAAAAAACGCCCCGGTATTTCCGGGGCGTTTTTTAATCCAGCAAAGCGAAGCAAACAGGCTGCATTTGCTTCTTGTCTCAGCTTATTACCAGAACTTGTAGTTCGCGGTAACAGTGAAATAACGACCCAGTGGGTTGTGCAGTGACTGGTTATAGCCAACTGTACCTGCGCCCGGATCATACGGTGCTTTGGAATCGAACAGATTCTGGATGTTGCCGCTGATGGACAGGTTTTTGATGCCAGTATACGTATAGTTGACGTCAATCGTTGTCCAACTTGCAATCTTACAATCCATATTGTAGTTGCTGTACTTAGCCAAACCACCGAGGCTATACGCTGTGGATGGTTGACCTGTACCGTAGTAGCAATATGGTACTGGGTATTCAACATTGCCATCGTAACGACGCAGGTAAGAAACTGAATCAACAAAGTTGATCGCGCCACTTACTGCATGCGGGCCGTTAGTCCATGATGAACTCAAAGATGCTTTCAGCTTTGGAATTGCACTCTTACTCAATGCCCAGTTAGTGATATTGGTAACGCCGCCTACCACGTTGTACTCTGCATCACCAGCTTGCAGTGCACTTCTGTACGAGAAGATATAGTTCAGGTTCAGTTTGGTTGTCAGGTTACCGTTGGCACCCAAAGAAGTGCGCAAGGTGGTATCAATATCCACACCAGTTGTTTCAGTACTACCTTGATTGATGTAAGGTGTAAATACCGAGAACAATGGGCCTGAATTTGGAATCACATTGCCATTGGCATCCTTGACCCATGTACCTGGATTTGTATCGCGAATCACCAGGCCAGGGTATTTGGCTGGGTTTTGAATCACGACGTCTGAACTCAACAACGCAACTTCGCCTTCTTTTCTGATTTTGTAGAAATCCAGAGCGACGTCAAAGTTCTTGGTTGGCGCCAGGATCAAACCGAAGCTCAAGCTCTTGGATGTTTCTGGTTTCAGATCTGGACTGGAACCGGCAACACCAGAAATGCTCTTGCTGCAATCTGACTGATCAGCACCCGTTACCGCTGTTACGCCATCTGGGCAACGGATAGGATCGGCTGTCGTGGTGAAGTACTGTGTACCACCTTTAACAACCTGATTCAATGCCGGTGCACGGAAACCTTCTGCATAGGTACCACGGAAAGAAATGCTGTCGTTCGGTGTCCATTTAGCACCAACTTTTGGTACGAAAGAACCTTTCAGATTTGGATATTTGTCGTAACGACCAGCGAAATCCATTTCGAAAGTTTTAGTGAATGGTGTACGCAATTCGACGAAAGCTGAGCTGACATTACGCTCACCTGTCAGGAACTGATTGACCAGGCCGAGAACATTACCGCTTGAAGTAGCAGGGTCAGGCGTCAATTGCATTTTTTCTTTGCGCAATTCAAAACCTGTCGCCAGACCAATGCCGCCACCGGACAATTGTCCGATTTCAGTACTGCCTTTGGCATCCCACTGGGTAATTTCAGAGGAATTGTGATTGACCAGAGGGCGGCTGACATTAGGGTCAGCAGCTACTTGGGCAAGCGTTTTATTTTGCGTGATCAGTTTTTGAACTGCGTCCAGCTGGATAAAGCCATTCAGCGTTTCTTCGCGCTTGACTTTGTTCCACAGAATCGCTGTTTCCCAATCCCAGTTGAAATTGCTGCCTTTGATGCCGGCTACAGCACGTGCTGCATCATTTTCATTTTTGGAGCCGCCTGGAATATTTTCAAAGCGGTAGACAACAGCAGCCCGTGAAGTCGGGAACGGATTGTCAGGATGGCCGACAGGCAAAATTGCCTGGAAGCTGGCAGCTGCGCCCAGTTGTGGGAATGCAGATGCTGCTGTACGTCCATCGATACTACGTGATACGCCTGTGTATTTACGTTCTGTTCTGGAGTAAGCAAATTCACCAAATGCGCTGATGTTATCGTTAATACGCAATTGGCCGCGTGTCAGGAAGTTGATGTCCTGTGCTGCGCCTTGCGATTCGAGGAACTGGTTGCCGTTGTAGTTACAGAATGTACGGCCTGTCAGGTAGCTCGTTGCAGCCAGATTGTACTGGGGGCCGCCAACCAACTGCTGGGACGTTGGGCAATTCAGCGTGTTCACAATGTTGGCATTAGGGAACGCGCCACTGGTGAAGAAGGAATTACTGCCTGGTGAACGTTCTCTGAAGAAAATCGGGCTGGCGCTGATGGCACTATAGTACGGGATCAATGTTGCATTGACGTCCTGGTAAATACCTCTTTCCCAGGCAGTCGCATCTTGCAGTTTGGTGCTGTCGCGCTTGGAAACGTCGATTGTCGCAAAAATGTTGTAGCCGTCGTTGGCGAAGTTACCGATGCCGCCGAAAATATTGGCTTTTTTACGGCCAAACTGGCTGTGGGCATCAGACGAACCGGAAACAGAACCTTCGAAACCTTGGTAATCTTGTTTGGTGATGAAGTTAATTACACCTGCGATCGCGTCGGAACCATACACTGCGGATGCGCCATCTTTGAAGATCTCAATACGTTCCAGCGCAGAAACAGGGATGGAATTCAGATCATACAGTGTGGACTGGCCATCATTCGGATTGGCGTAAGCTGCTGGCGTCATGCGACGGCCATTCAACAAAATCAGTGTGGACGAAGAACCCAGGCCACGCAAAGATGCAGTTGCCACACCTTTGGAGAAGCCACCGTCAACGTTATCAAGCGCACCGCCTGTACCGATGGCAGGTACTTTTTTCAGCAGATCGGCAACGGTTGCAGCGCCGCTTTCACGGATTTCTTTTGATGTAATAACTTGAACTGGCGACGTACCTTCTTTGTCCGTGCGCTTGATGTTAGAGCCGGTAATTTCGATACGTTGTGGAGCTACTGTCTCTGTCTGAGCGTGGGCATATCCCCCGATCAGCATGGAGCCAGCAATTACGCTTAGAGCAAGGCGTACTGACTGTACGCCAGGTTTTTCTTTAAATTTCATTCTTATTCCCTCTTTATTGATAGACCAGATGCAATCGGGTGCCGGATCTTTTTTGGCAGTTAGGGTGATGCTTCAAAAATTTTGTAAATTTTTAAACTTACCTGGGCTGCGGTCTGATGAGATTTCGCCAAATCTTCCGTTTCTAAAATTACGCGCGAGAAATGAAAGCCAAGCAATCAAACAGAACTTTATTATGTAAATAAAATACCGATATGGGAAAGCATTTGTTACGTATTTTTAACGCATTGTTGTTTCATAGCGACACGAAATGAAAATTTAATTTCTAAATTTACAGAAAATGATGATTTTGTGACTTTTTTGTAAATTCACTTAATTGCATATAAATTTCAGTAATAAGCTTATAAAAAATGCGAAATAAGTCTAATTTGCTGTTAATTTCATTAAATGAGAAAATTTAAATTGTTTAATTAAAAACTATTTTGCACGAAAAAATGCGAAAAAATTTTCAAATTGGACGATTTCTGTAAAAATCGGCACTTCAGAAGGTTCCTGCAACTTGTAAGAACTTGTAACGAAAAACGTGGTCTAGAGAAATGGTGAAACTTCACATTGGCAGCTTGTGATTGTTTCTTTTTAAATTAACAAGGATTGATTATGAATTCGTCAAAAGAAGTGCATTTTAAGAAAAAGACACTACTCCTTTTGTTGTGTGCCTTAAATGGAGTCGCTTTCGCGCAGACGCCACCAGCAACACCGGCTGCTGTACCTGTCGCCAATGGCAATGCTGCCGTGGCCTCGACTTCGGCACCGCCCCCTGCGCCAGCCGCATCGCCATTGAAACCATTTAAAGAAATCATTAAAGATGCGAAAGAGCACAAGGGCTTCTTTACCTTGTACCAAAAAGATGAAAAAGTCTGGATGGAAATCCGACCTGAGCAATTTGACAAGCCTTTCCTGTTTTCTTATAACATCCCCAGCAGCATAGGTGAGCGTGGCCTGTACGGCAGCCAGATGGGGCATGGCTATCAGGCCGTATTCAAGAGAATCGGTAACCAGATTCAATTGCTGGCCAAAAATACCGAGTTCTATGCCACACCGGGAACGCCACAGGCGCAGGCCGTCGCTCAGGCGTTTTCAGACAGTCTGCTGGGCAGCGCTGTTGTCTTGAGTGCTCCTAATGCCGAATCCAAAGGTATTCTGATTGATGCCAGTGCCTTGTTGTTCTCTGACATTCCCGGTTACTCGACGCGTCTGGAGTCGGCCTACCGTATGGCTTACTCCATTGACCGGGCCAACACCAGTTTCGCCAAACTGAATGTGGATGAGTCTTTGTCCGGCTTGCTGGTCAGTACCCATTTCTTTGTACCGCGTATTGCCGCTGCGCCGATGGTGCCCAGCCCGGTACCTATGCCATCTCCACCACAAACCACGCCTGACCCACGTAGTTTCTTTGTCGGCTTCTATTACAATTTCTCAGAATTGCCGAAAGAAGTGATGGTTCCACGTCTGGCTGACGACAGGCTGGGGCATTTTGTCACGACCAGTTTCGACTTCACTGACGATATCAAACCGAAGAATTCCCGTCATTTTGTCAATCGCTGGAGACTGGAAAAGAAAGATCCAACAGCTGCCTTGTCTGAACCTAAACAGCCTATCGTTTACTGGCTGGATAAAAACGTACCAGAAAAATACCGCAAGGCTGTTACTGAAGGCATTCTTGAATGGAACAAGGCATTCGAAAAGATCGGCTTCAAAAACGCCGTGGTTGCCAAACAGCAGTTGGAAAGTGACACCTTTGACACGATGGACTCGCGCCATGCCTCGATACGCTGGTTCGTCGGCGCCGACGTAGGCTTTGCGATTGGCCCATCCCGGGTGGATGACCGCAGTGGTGAAATTCTGGATGCAGATATTGGCATGTCCGACGTGTTTGCCCGTGGTGCCCGCCGCATGATCGGGGAAGACATGCAGCCAACAGCCAGCCATCAACATGGTGGGGACTGTGATTTTGCTCACGAAGCAGCGATGGAGATGGGTTTTGCCATGGATTTGCTGGATGCCCGCGGCGAGATGGATATGGATAGCCCCAAGGCCGAAGCGCTGGCTCAGGCATATGTCAAAGATGTCATCATGCATGAAGTAGGGCACACGCTGGGTTTGCGTCATAACTTCCGTTCGTCCACCATATATACGCTCAAGCAATTGCAGGACCCGGCGTTCACCAAGGCCAACGGCATGGCCGGGTCGGTCATGGATTACATCCCGTTCAACCTCGCTACCAAAGGTGAACCACAGGGTGAATACGTAATGTCTTCACTGGGCCCTTATGATTACTGGGCGATCGAATATGCATACAAGCCGATTGATGCTGAAAAGGAAAAAGACGAGCTGACCCGTATCGCCTCACGTTCAACCGAGCCTTTGCTGGCGTATGGTACCGATGAAGATTCCATGGGCATCATGGTATCCGACCCTGACGTTAACGTATTCGATCTTGGTTCTGACCCGCTGACCTATATACAGAAGCGCCTGACCATCTCACGTGAATTGTGGGACAGGTTGCAAACGCGTCAGTTGAAAGCGGGCGACAGCTATGAAACCCTGCGCCGCAGCTTTGAATATGGCTTTGGTCAGTTTGCCCGTACAGTGCCACTGGCAACCAAGTTTGTCGGTGGTACTACCTTCCTGCGCGACCATGCGGGTACTGGCCGCGCCACCTTTACACCGGTACCGGTAGAACGTCAACGTCTGGCATTGAAACTGGTTTCCGACAGCTTATTTACTGCCAAGAGCTTTACATTCACGCCGGAATTCCTGAGTCGCCTGGGTGTCGATCATTTTCAGCGCAATAGCCGTAATGACATTTCCATTTCTGCCCGCCTGTTGAGCTTGCAAACAGGGGCGCTGGATCAACTGATGTCAGATGTCGTGGCGTTGCGCCTGCTGAATACGGCAGAAAAACTGCGTGATCCGAAGAAAGTGTTGTCGCTGCATGAACTGTATGGCAGCCTGCAATCTACTATCTGGAGCGAGCTGTCCAGCGGTGGCGAGATCACGGCAGCACGCCGCAATTTGCAGCGTGAACATCTGAAGCGCCTGTCGAATGCCTTGTTAAGGCCATCTGCAACAGCGCCAGCCGATGCACGCAGCTTGCAAAGAGAGCAGGCAAATCAGTTGTTGGCTTCAATCCGTGGTGCAGTTGGCAAGCCAATGAGTGCAGAATCACGCGCCCATTTGTCTGAAAGCCAGGCGACGCTGAATGAAGTATTGAAAGCTTCGCTGATCAGGGCCGGTGTGTAATGTTGTAGATAAATTAATTTAAAAGTCCTGAGCGGTCATCAGAAGACAGATTAAGGACTGGCCAGAGACTGATTTTTAAAACCTGAAGCAATGTTGAAAAGCCCCCGTACCTGGTACGGGGGTTTTTTTATTGGGCTCAGCGAACTCAAGATATGTGTCCGGCAAGTCTGACAAGTGAGCGTTTTACGCGAAAGTAAACGAAGCTGGGATTCATCACAAAAACAACAACGGCAAATATATTTGTAATATTGTTTAAATATAAATTTATATAAACTTAATTTTGGCAAGTTCAGAAATTCCATAAAAAACCTTTTTTGTTCAGATGTATTCAGAACAATATTCCCAAATTGCCTTGCCCCATCATTTTCCCTTATGGGCTCATTAAGAAAAACTAAACAAGTTACATTATGTAACAGTTCATAATCGGCTTTCTTTCAAAAGCTAGTTTGGTTTGCATTCGAATTTGCCCAGCAATTACAGGGGGAGACATCTGTATGAAACGGCATGATTCGAACACTGGATTCATAGAAATTGGCAGCTGAACATTTTGAAAGAGCACGCGCTTGCATTGAAAAATTAAAACAGAAAGGTAATTCATGAAGCTGAGTCGTCTCGCAATTGCAATGTCCAGCATAGGCTTGTTTTCCATAGCCACTGGCGCATTAGCCCAGGTAACTACCTCGCAAGAGGAAGAGAAAAAAACCGAAAAAGTCCAAAAAGTTGAAGTAACTGGTTCCAAAATTAAACGCATTAATTTGGAAACTGCTTCACCTGTACAGATCATCAGTCGTGATGAAATAGTACGTGGCGGTGCAACGTCCCTGACCGATGTGCTCAAGACTATTTCTGCCAATAATGGTGGTATTGATGAAAACCGCACCAATGGATTTACTGCTGGTGCCTCCGGTTTGAATCTGCGTGGTATCGGTAGTCAGGCAACATTGGTACTGATCAATGGCCGCCGACTGGCTGCTTATGCACAACCTGAATACCAGACTACCTTCGTCGATTTGAATTCGGTACCTATCGGTGCGGTTGAACGCATTGAAATCTTGAAAGATGGCGCCTCGGCCATCTATGGTTCCGAAGCGATGGCTGGCGTAGTGAACATTATCTTGCGTGACAACTACCAAGGTGCAGAAATCGCAGGCTCCATGGCTGAGTCGCAAAGACATGACGGCCAGGAAGCCCGCACTTCATTGAGCTATGGTTTTGGTAGCCTTGTCGAAGATCATTACAATGTATATGCGACTCTGGATATACGTCAGCGCAAGCCGATGTTCATCAGCAAACGTGACGGCTATCTGAGCACGGAAGACCTGCGCCCTTACGGTTATAAGGATAACCGTTCACTGTATACTTTCCCTGGCAATATTTATTGGACAGACAAGGCGACGGGCAAGTTTGTTTCGCGCTCGCTGGACAAAAATTGCCCGGCCAATAATCTGGTACCTGCCGCCAACTTCTTTGGTGTCGGCACACTAGGCACAGCCTGTGTGTTTGATGACCTGAAAGATGCTTCAGTTAATTCTGGCGGTAAAACTGACCGTGTCGGCCTGACCAGTCGTGGTACATGGCAAATCAATGCCGATACCAGCGCTTTTGCTGAAGTCATGTACAACCAGAACAAGGCATCTGTGACAGGTTTGCCGCACTGGTTTGCTGGTCAGAATGGCCTCGATACCGGCCCCCTGCCAATTACCCATCCTCAATATCCGCAAGAGTTGATCGACCCGGTCACTGGCAAGACACTGGCTGGAGGTAATGGCACAGTTCGGGTCCGAGCTTCTCTGAAAGATTTCCCAGGGCAGGGTTTGGAGAATACAACTGATTTTGGTCGGTACCTGGCTGGTTTGAAAGGTAGCTATTCGAAGTGGGATTGGGAAACTGCTGTGATGTACAACACCAGCAAAGTGGTGTCAAAAGCGACTGCCGGCCTGCTGGAAACGCCATTCGTACAAGCTTATAATAATGGTACTTTCCTGTTTGGCAGTTCGGCACAAAATGCCGACCTGTACAAGAAGATCGTGACTGACTCAGCTGACAATTTCAAGTCTGGCATGTATATGTGGGATGCCAAGGTATCCGGTGAATTGATGCAGTTGCCAGCAGGCCCGTTGTCTATTGCAGTCGGTACTGAAGCACGTCGCGAAACACTGGATGTCAATCCTTCCCAGTTGTCTGTTGACGGTGAGTTGTATCACCGGGCTCAGTCGCAGCCAGGGTATTCCCGTGCCCGTAATATCGCATCTGCCTATGCTGAATTGTCGATACCCATCCTCAAGTCACTCGAAGGCCAGGTTGCTGCGCGCTATGACCGTTATTCCGATTATGGCAATTCGACGACACCCAAAGTCGGCTTGAAATGGAATGTTGATCCTACCTTGCTGGTACGCGGTACTTACGCAACCGGCTTCCGTGCACCGACACTGGTAGAAAACTCTACACAAATCCTGAAGGCTTTCCTGTCATATCGTGACCCTGATCGTTGTAACGATCAATTCAAGAACGGTTGCCAATGGAGCAGTTCGTATGAAAGTGGTTCCAACCCCAACCTGAAGCCAGAGACTGCCGATAGCTTTACCCTTGGTCTGGTATGGGAGCCGACTTCATGGCTAAATGCCAGTCTGGATTTCTGGCAAATCAAACGCAAGGATGAAATTTCCACTTATGACCTGACGACCGTATTGGCCAATCCTGGTCGCTATGCCGGCAACCCTGCGGCGGTCATTACCCGTGACCCTTTGTCGGCTGCGGACAAGGCTGCTGGTGCAACCGCCGGGGAGATCACCAATGTCAGGTTGTTGCTGACCAATGTGGCGATTACCCAGGTGCGCGGTATTGATCTGGACGTGAATGCGAAGTTTAATCTGGGTGAATATGGTCGTATCACACCGAATGTGAAAGTAACTTACAACCATTCCTACAAGACCGCACCATCGCCAGAAGCTGACACGATAGAATATGCGGGCTCACGCAATTCGCCGCGTGTTCAGGCAACAGCAGGTATCGCGTGGGAAAAGGCAGCATGGAAAGCATCCCTGGATGCCGTACATATCGGTCATATGTCTTCTAATCCTGACTTCACACAACCATGCGTGTTTGCAACTCAGGGCTATCCTGAACTGTGTAAGGATATTCCTTCTTTTACTACCTTTAATCTGGGTGGCAGCTATTCTGGTCTGGTCAAGGATCTCAAGATCAGTTTTGCTGTCAGAAACGTGCTTGACCGCATGGCACCGTTTGCACCAAGTGCTACTTCTGCACAAGCCGTGGCAGCGCTCACGGGTTTGCATGACGTGGTAGGTCGTTACTTCCAGGTCAGTTTTGAATATAAATTCAAATAATTTTTGAGCTGATCAATGCCGGAATTCAAGGTCAATATATCCTGGATTCCGGCATTTTTTTATCCGCCGCACAACGTGCATAAAGATGAAGTAAAGACGCAACAGAGGGAGACAATTAACGTGAAAAAAAATTTTAACAAAGTAGTTATCACTGGTTTACTGGCAATAACAGGCGCTATCAGTTTGCCTGCGTATGCAGATAAATCCATACCAGTAGCCGATTTTTTTAAAAAAGCGCAATTCAACGGGCGCCCGGTCTTATCGCCTGACGGGCAAAGCATGGCCATGCTGGTACCACGTAATGGCCATTTTGTTCTGGCTATTATTAGCCTGGACTCCCGTCAGCTCAAAGTTGTTGCGTCGGATCCTGAAGGCGATATCTTTGACCCTAAATGGGTGAACGGTCAACGCCTGGTATTCAGTCTCCGCCGTGGCAGCGATGTTGTCATGGAAGATGATGATGGCGGCGGACTTTTTGCCGTCAACAGCGATGGCAGCAATTTCCGCAAACTGGCTCCTACGCAGAAAGAAGCCAGAACCGGGAATGTCGCATATAAAGCCTACTCGGTGGTAGGGCGTGTCAGTGATGGCAGCAACGATATGATTGTCGTTAATAACAAGCGTGGTCAGGATGACAAATTAGGTGCTTCAGATATCTTCCGTCTCGATACGGTTTCGGGACGAACAAAGCTGTTGACCTTCGATAATCCTGGCAAGATTAGCGAGTGGATAGTCGATCATAATAACGTTACCCGTGTTGGTGTATCAAATGACGTCGATCCTGCAAACAAACGTATCAAACAAATTGTGTATTACCGTGAGGGCGAAGGTAAGCCCTGGAACGTGATTCATCATGCATATATCGATGAAGGTAAGGAAATACATCCGCTGGGTTTTGATTTTGATAACCAGACTCTATTGGTCGCTGGACGTTTTAACGGGCGCGACAAGATGGCGGTATACGTTTGGGATTTTACTAAACAAACTGTTGGCGAAATGGTGGCAGATCACCCTGATGTTGATGTCGGAAATCCAACTGACTTCATGCCTGCAAAACTTCTCGTAGACCATGAACAAAAAAAATTGATAGGCATATTTGTTGAGGGTTTAAAGTCAGAATATATTTATTTTGATGAGGGGTATGCCAAGTTGTACGCAACGTTAAAAGCAAGTTTTCCAGGGCAAGAAGTGTCATTTATATGGGGAGGAAAAAATGCGGTGGTAACGGTTCGAGGTGACAATAATGTTGGTTCTGTATATTTGTATGATACGGCCAAAAAAACACTGGAGCCGATGTATGTTGCCAAGCCTGAGCTGGAAGGCAAAAAGTTATCGGCCGAGAAAGTCATCAACTATGCAGCCCGTGATGGTTTGAATATTCCCGCCTATCTGACTTTGCCTGAGGGCGTGCCAGCCCGGAATCTGCCATTGGTCGCGTATGTACACGGCGGTCCGCATGCGCGCGATTATTTTGGCTATGACCCTATGACACAAATGCTGGCATCGCGTGGTTATGCCGTTCTGCAACCGCAATTCCGCATGTCTACCGGCTTTGGCTGGAAACATCATACTGCAGGCTGGAAGCAATGGGGCCTCGCCATGCAGGATGACGTCACAGATGGGATTGAAAACCTCGTCAAGCAAGGCATTGTAGACAAGAATCGTGTATGCATCATTGGTGCCAGCTATGGTGGCTATGCGACCATGTATGGTCTGGTAAAAGACCCGGATCTGTACAAATGCGGTGTCAACTGGGTAGGTGTGACCGATGTCAAAATGTTGTTTACGGTGAACTGGTCCGATATGTCCGGCCCCTTCATGGACAATATGGGGGCAAAAATGCACGGTGATCCCAAAACTGATGATGCGTATTTCCACAAATCATCTGCAATAGAAAATGCCAGCAAAATCAAGGCACCTGTATTGATGGCCTATGGTAGTGAAGACATACGGGTACCTTTGATCCATGGTGAAAAAATGCGGGACAAATTGCTGGCGCAAGGTAATACCGTGGAATGGATGGTATTTGCCGGCGAAGGCCACGGCTGGTCGAAGGAGAGTAACAACATCAAATGGGGTGAAGCGGTTTTACGTTTTATCGATAAATACATTGGCGATGCTTCTCCCGCGGCGAAAAAATAAGCGATCAAGTGGTGACAAATAGACGTGTCCATTCCTAAATGGATTGGCAGCTAAAAATGCACTAAGGACGCCCGATGCACCGCATTGGGCGTTTTGTATTGGAGGGTTAATGAGGGCACGTTGTTGTAAATATCGATAGATTGCCTGATCATCTATCCTGCTTCTTTCAGGTTCTTTGGCGTTGAGGGCAAGGATTCACTCTTTAAAACCCTTATTAATATGTTCATCCAGGGAGTTCTGCTAACAATTGCACTCATCTGTCATAGCGTAAGTGATGTTGTGCTTGTGGGTTTGCTGATAATAAGCGGAACAATACTGAATTTCACCATCAGGGTGATGGATCAAAGGTAGCGGGATTTTTCTGATCTTGAGTACTGCTTTGAAGGCACGATTTACTTCTTCGTTCTGCCGGCACACACGCACACAATGTCCAGCGATTTTTCTGGAATCTGCGTCCGTGATCAAGTTCAGATAGATGAATTTCTCTTTGGTCGACGTGTAGCTAATATCTGCCACCCAGACTTGCTCGGGAGGCGATGACTTGTGGGGTATTTGTAAGAGCGGTGATGACGGTGTGTCGTCTTGCGAGAGGCCGGCTTACATGAGCCGTTAGAAATTTTTTTCTCTAACGGCTATGCAGCATTGAATGATCGCTATTTAGAAATGATGAAAACTCACTTCAATAGAATACAATTTATCCGTTAATTGCAATATAAATCGGTGCGCCATTTTTATAGTAAGCACCGTCTGGGCCTATATAACACCCGCTTGTGCTAGTTGCTCCTGACACTTCTTCGATTTCAACCAAGTTCAATTCTTGCATCTTTAGCTCCAAATTTAAAATCACTGAATCATTGTTGTTTCAGTGATTTGGTATAGAAATAAATCATTCTTTAATAGCAATAAATAATATTTAAAACAATATTTATTCATGTCTTTAGATTTTAGTTCACAAGCGTTTTAGCTAATTTCCATGCAATTATTGCCAATGACCATTACGCGGCAGTTTTTCAGCAAACCATATGCTAACGAGGTTTGCTGAATTTGAAACTCAGGAATGGCCATATATTGCAATCGATTTGGGCATAAGCGATATCTTCGCCATAAGCGCAGGCCTGCCAAATAAAATCTCATTTTTGGCGATATCAAAACAAGGGAAATCCTCTTGAGTCAACTGGATTGCCGTTTTTATCAAGGTAAACACCAGAAGGTAAGTTCTCGCGATCTACGATCATACCACCTGAGATAATCTCTAATTCAATTGCGTTTAATTCTTGCATATCGCCTCATCTCAATAATAAAAACATCACAAAATTGTGATGTTTTTATTATTTCAAAAAAATATTTAAGTGTCAATTGTTTAAAGAGAAATAGCATTTTGCCTATTCGATGCAATGGTGTAAACGCTTAAAAATACATAGTTTGAATGTTAATTTATAGACTTACTTCGTTGTTTTAATTGATTATTTTTTTAAAATAAATAAATTATATGCTTTTATTAATTTTTGTAATATAGCAACAATAGATAGGGTGGGCGATAAATTAATTGACATTTTTTAACAAAAATATCAATATAAAAATGTTGCGGTTTTATTAGCAACATTTTTAATTATCAATAGGAGCTTATGTATGTTGGAATTGAATACAGTTGAAATTGAAATTGTTTCTGGCGGAATGGTCGCTGACCCATTGACCTGGCCTTGGTGGGACAATAATGGACCAACTGATAAGCACGGGAATCCACTTTGGAGCTTGTGATTAATCTCAAATAGAATTATTGCTTTGTGTTCAAAGCAATAATTTCGTTTTTGGATTAAAAATTTTGTTTAATATTTCGGAGATATGATGCAAACATTGGATATGCGTGAAATTGATCTTGTTTCTGGTGGCGGAGCGCTGGGTACTGCCATTGGCATGGTTCTTGGAGCTCTTGCCGGTGCTGCAGCGTGTGCCGCGGCAACTCTCCCTACCGGAGGCGCGGCAGCGGTTGGCGTCATTGGTGTTGCTAGTGCAACAGCAACAATCGGCGGCAAAATTGGTAGTGCAATAGAAGATGCGCTTTGATAAGGAATTGGAGATATTATGAACGAACTTAATCAAATTGAAATCGAAGAAGTTTCTGGTGGCGGCTCTTTGGGTGCCCTGGCCGGAGCTTGGGTTGGTGCAGTTATTGGCGCTGCAGCCGTAACTATCGCCGCTGGCGCAACTGGTGGCCTGGCAACGGTTGCCGGCGCACAGGCTGTTACAGGCGGTGCGGCTTTAGGTGCTGCGATAGGTAGTGCAATTCAAGATGTCTTGCAATAATTAAGAAATGGTCCCCATGTCGAGTCAAGAAAATTTATTAATTCGTTGGATTGCATGGGGACTCTTGTGCCTTAACTTTTTTTTATATCTGCTAAACACAAATGCAATTGACGGTAGATTCTATGCCGATTTGTTTTTATATATTGGCGTACTGGCGATAGTTTTTCCTATCGGCTTCAAAGGCACAAAATTCCTTAATTTATATAGCGGCTATATAGTGATGACAGGAGTTATTTCTTTTCTTTTGAGTGTTGCAATACGTCTTTTTTAATATTTATTTTGATGAATAATTTCCGAAAATTTTTCTTTTACTGCATTGAAAATCCTCGTGGATGGCTATTACTAGGTGGTGTGGCAGCTTTGCTCTGGGGAGTACCCATGGCTCTTTTTTTTATAGCTATCTACCCAGAAAAAAGCATAATAAAAATTATTTACATCTCGCTTTTCGGCGGATTCGTTTTTGGAGCATTTTTTTGGATGCTTTTGAAAAGTTTAAGAAAATAGAAATTCTCCCCATTTCGGCATTATTGCAAATCAGTAATTTGACAGTGATTGTTTAGGTTGATCCTGTGTTGCGGCGAAGATGTTTTTGCCAGAAACAGCGTTCAGTCAAGTGTCGATGAATTATGCGACCTTTTTTTCTTTCTCCGCCACTGCTTTGGTGACGTCCTGCACGACCGTTCCTCCTTGCAATACGACCACACGCTCAGCCATTGCGATGGTTTCGGGACGGTGCGCGACAATGATTCGTGTTAATACTAATTGAACAATCGCCGCATTCACAGCTTGTTCATTCCATATATCAAGATGGCTGGTGGCTTCGTCAAGAACCAGTAATTTTGGTTGCTTGTAAAGTGCTCGTGCTAAGAGTATCCGTTGCTTCTGCCCGCCCGATAATCCTGTTCCAATATCGCCAACTAGTGTGTGGTAACCCATAGGCATTATTGCAATTTCGGCGTGCACTGCTGCTTGCTGTGCACAGTACTCTATCCTGTGCTGATCGGGCATTGGGTCGAAGAAACAGATGTTGTCCGCAACAGAACCCGCAAATAACTGATCTTCCTGCATGACAGTGCCTAATAACTGCCGGTAGTTCTGTAAGCCCAGTTGTTTGAGCTGAACACCGCCGACTAAAATTTCTCCTGCTGTCGGTTCTATCAGGCCGAGCATTAATTTGAGCAATGTTGTTTTCCCGCAGCCTGACGGGCCTGTAATAGCGACACATTGTCCAGCAGGTATTTGCAAATTCAGTTCCTTTAAAACGAAGGGTTCACTATCCGAATACCGGAAAGACAAATTCTTTATGTCGATTTGTGGGCTAATTCGCTCCATATCTATTTCCAGTAAGTGCTCATCTTTTTCTGGTTCTGTTAAAACAATATCAGCGACACGTTCGCCATGCAGCTTTAACATGCGTAATTCAAACAGCTTGTCGATCAATGCTGCCAGACGACTACTGAACTGGTCTTTATAGCTGATAAATGCAAACAGCATTCCAACCGAAAAACGAGTATCCAGCACGGCCAGCGCAGCCATCCAGATGACGATCACGCGTTCCGCATTGAACAGCAGGGTATTTGCGGTCTGGTACGATACCGACAAACGCGCAATCCGTAATTCAGCATTGAACTGGTCAGTCAAATTATTCATCCAGCCTGCGCGGCGTTCTTCCACACGGTTAAACAAGCGGATGCTTTGTACGCCGCGCACAGATTCCATAAAATGGGTCTGTTGTTTTGCAGCGTGAATTATTTGTTCGGAATTGGCTTCACGCAAGCGGCGAAAAACACTCCAGCGCAATAGGGCATATAAAACGACTACAACGCAGGACACTGCAGTGAGCTGTGGACTGTACAACAACATCACAATGAGTGTGCCGATAACCATGATTCCGTCAATCATGCCCTCGACGAATTGAGTCGTCAGACTGCGCTGTATGGTTTGAATTGAACCGAAGCGAGAAACGATATCGCCAGTATGACGTTTTTCAAAATACGGTAACGGTAGCCTCATCAAGTGAGCAAAGGTATTGCCTAACCACTGGAAATTCAGGTTCGTTGCCAACACCGTTGTTACCCACGAACGTACTGCGGTAATTGAGGTTTGAACAATAACCAGTAATAAAAATCCCAAGCCCAATACTGTAACGAGATCCTTATCAGCGGCCAGAAGTGCTTCGTCAACTATCCATTGCATGTAAAACGGTGCGACCAGTGCGCAGACTTGCAAAGCCAAACCCAATAACAGCAATTGCAATAAGCCGCTATTCAAACCAATGACTTGCCCCATTAGTGACATCAGCGAGAATTTTTGCACCTCTTCGGTTTTCTTGAATTCACTGCCAGGGGTAAGCTCGAGCGCTACGCCTGTAAAATGTTTTGCAAATTCTTCCAGCGCCAGCAAACGTTCTCCTACAGCAGGATCAAGAATCACCGCTTGTTTTTTTGAGACACTTTTCAGTACCACAAAATGATTGAGATCCCAGTGCAGAATACAAGGCAACTTCAACTCAGGTAAATGCTCCATATCGAGTTTTAAAGGGCGCGTTTGGAGTCCTAGCCCTTGTGACATTGCCATCAATCCTTTTAGAGTGGCACCTTTCAAAGATACTGAGAAGCGTCGGCGCATGCTCGCCAGGTCAAGCTTATGTCCCCAATAGCTTGATATCATGCATAAACATGCTAAACCACATTCTGCGGCCTCAGTTTGCAATAAATTCGGTAGTTGCGGGCGTCGCCAGAAGCGCAACTCAGGGAAGGATGCGTGAGACATAATATTTTTCAAAGATGTGGAAGGAGACAACTACTCATGTCGTCACGAATTATGTGCGACCAGATATGCTATATATCGGTTCTAGTACCCACTCGTATAAGCGACGTTGTTCAAGGACGATACTGGCATCGACAGACATTCCCGATTTCAGAGGCTGTTGGCGTCCGTAGGCCTTGACAGCTTGTTGGTCAAGTTTGACGCGTATCCGGTATAAAGCTTCATTACTGTTTGCTGATTGCGCGCCTAAAGGTAATTCTTCTGGTCGAAGGGCGTTGCTCGCTACCTCTTTCACAGTCGCTTTATATTGGCCGAATTTTTGATATGGATATGCCTGGTAGCGTAATAAAACCTGCATACCTGGCTGAACAAAACCTGCCGAACGTGAAGGGGCGTAAATTTCAGCTTCCAATTCAGAACCTTCTGGAATCAACGCCGCAATCGCTGAATTTGGAGTTACCGTCTGCCCTACAGCTGCCGTAATGGCAGTGACAGTTCCATTTTGCGGTGCCCGTACGACCAGTTCTCGACGCGCTTCATTTTCAGTTAAATCTTGTTCAATACTGCTTACATTGCGCTGTACCGCCGCGCTGTCTCTTTGAGTTTGTAACCGTAGATCCTTGATATCCGCTTGCGCTGTCGTAAAATCGCGACCATTTGCAGATTTAACGCGAATTAATTCTGCCAAGCGCTGTTGTTGATCAAGAAATTCCGCTTGCTTATCTTGAAGCTGGGCGGCTGAAATATAATTTGTTGCTTGTAGATCGCTATAGCGTTTAAACGCCTGCTCAGCGAGTTGCACGCGCTGTTTCTGTAAAACGATTTGTGCATCGATTTTGCTGATTTCCCCTTCCAGGTCAGATGCTCTCCTTTGCATCGCATCAAGTCGTGCGCGGCTTTGTGCGAGAAGCTGTGCCTGGTCTGCATGAAAGCTGTCACGACGGTTTGTCAGCAGAGAAGAAATCGTTTTCTGTGCATCACCAACAGCAGCACTTCGTTCACTTGATAACACGAACAACACATCTCCCGCACGCACCAGTTGTCCTTCAGTGACATTTTTAGAAAGAATGACACCTGCCTGTGTTGGCAAGACGCGTATGACCCCAAGATTGGGCAATAAAACCCCACTGCATTGGGCTTTGCGAGTAGTACTGAATAATGCAAAGAATGCAATGATTGTCACTGCAATACTTGTAAATAGCATTGTTAGAAAGCGATGACTGACGGGATGTGCCAGAAGGACAGTGCCGTATTTTCGATTGCTGATGTGTTCAATTACCTGACGACGGAATAAGGGTTTTGGTGCAGCCACAGTCGTCGAATTTGGTTCCGTTGAATTATTGCTTTGGTTTGCTTCAAAAGGAGGTTGTTGCTTATTCAAAACTGTCTCACTACAAAAAAATATTGGCTATTTTAACCATGAAAATGGATATTACATTAAAAAGAGAAAATAAAAACAACACTGTTAAAAAAAGTTAAATATTTTCTTTGTGTTGGTAAATTTTTAATTTTTAAAATTCCTTGCAAGCCATAAACAAAAAAAATTGACCGGCATAATTATTGAAGATTGACAGTTGAAATATGTTTTATTTTGATGAGAATCAGGCCAGTTGCTCGCAATGTTAAGAACAAGTTTTCCAGGAAGAGAAGTTCTTTCTATCAGGGGAGAAAAGCCGTGGTGATGGTTCTTGGTGACGACTGTGCAGGTTCTGTTTATTTGTATGAGACGGCCAAAAAACACGGGAACCGCTGTAGGCCCCAAGTCTGAGCTGGAATGCAAGAAGTTATCGGCAAGAAAGTCATCAGCTATGCCGCCTGTGATCGCTGGAATATTCCAACCTATCTTGCTTTGCCTGACGGCATGCCAACCCGGATCTGCCCCTGGTGGCTTAGTTACACCGCAATTTGCATGCGCGGGCTATTCTGATTATGACCGATGGCGCAAATGCTGGTATCGCGCGGTTCCCCTGTTCTGCAACCACAATTTCGCATGTCTACCTGCTTTGACTTTCAGCTATAAGAGATATAACCCAGCAGAAATGATTCTTTGCAGGTCTCTATTGAATCAATTATTAACCAAAGGCAAGCCAAAATAAAAAGCGCTTCCAAGACCAGGCTGGCTTGTGGCACGGATGTTTGATTCATGCAGTTCTAATAGTCTGCGCACAATGGCCAAGCCTAGTCCGAGGTGTACCATATTATCAGTGCAGCCATTCTTGCCGCGATAGTTGGGTTCAAAAATGCGTTCCAATTGTTCATGCGCAATACCAACACCCGTATCGCAGACTGTAATTAATAAAGTGGTGTCGTTTGCGAGCGTGAGAGTTCTATGCTGATGCTGCCACCCCTGGGAGTATGGTGCAGAGAATTGTCGATTAAATTGGTCAGAACGCCCTCCAGCTTGCCGATGTCTGCGCTCATCATTAAAGAGGTATTTTGCGGGCTTACTTGCAAACTGACTTCCAGTTCCCTGGCGCGTAAGGCAAATTTACTCAACACATCTTGTGCCAGCTCTGTAATGGCGATGGGTTCTAGCCGCACGGTTTCTACGCCGCCTTCCAGGCGCGCCATGGTGTCGCAGAGCGTGCGTAAAGGGCCCACAGACTTCGCAAATAACAATAGCAAGGTCCGTGCTGTAATCCAAGGGCGACCAGCGCAATTTTTTTAGGGAGATGCCAGGTGTCGCTAAAACGTTTTGTTCCATTCTGAAATCGTGCTTGCAATGAATACTAGTGGACATAAAAAGTCTCTCTGATGAAATGATAGTGAATCGGAATTGCAGAACTTCACGTTTCCAGGCAGGGGGAAGAACACCCGGCTAGTGAGGGGAAGCATCGACAGTAATAGCTGATCCAATGATTTGGAAATCTGATCATAGAAACTAATGGTCTTTTAATCATCGCAAACTGATGAATTTTTTCTCACGAATTCATCACGGGGATATAAAGAATGTGATTACGTGTATTTATGGTGGCGGGTCTGGCAGGCTATGCCGTGCCGTTTTTTTGTGCAATGCTTGTCTGCAATAGTGATCTGCAATAGGCAGAAACTTTGACTGTCAGCCATCGGGAGATATAATTTGCCCAGTTTGAAAATTGCATATTCGTCAAAGTGAGCACATCTTGGCCAAGAAAGAACACGTATCCGTTACACAGGCAACCCAGTTCCTGCGCAAACACAAGGCAGAATTTTCCGAGCACCCCTATGCGTATGAAGAACATGGCGGCACGGGCGTGTCCGCACGTGAGCTGGGTGTGGATGAGCACCATGTCGTTAAAACCCTGGTCATGCAGGACGAGGCAGCCAAGCCCATGATCGTGCTCATGCATGGCGACCGCAAGGTATCAACCAAAAACCTGGCAAGGCAAATTGCCTGCAAATCGGTAGAGCCCTGCAAGCCTGAAAATGCGCAAAAGCATTCAGGTTACCTGGTTGGTGGGACTTCGCCGTTTGGCACCAAAAAAGCCATGCCTATCTATGTAGAACGTAGCATACTGGATTTACCAAAAATTTATATCAACGGCGGGCAACGTGGTTACCTGATCGGCATTGCGCCGGAATTGCTGATCAGCCTGCTGCAGGCACATGCCGTAGACTGCGCTATGGATGAATAATCGCCTACATCGTCTAGAATAGACAAATCAAAAAATCACATTGGGGTGTTACCCCTGGCTGAGGGAAGTTTTTTCCTCTGAAATAAAGAATAAGGAAAAAGATGAATACAATTCTGGCTGCCATCGCCGCCTATCTGATCGGTTCACTGTCGTTTGCGGTAGTGGTAAGCAAGCTGTTTGGTCTGGCTGATCCGCGCACTTATGGATCGAAAAACCCGGGGGCGACCAATGTTTTACGCAGTGGTAACAAGGCGGCAGCCGTGCTGACCTTATTGGGTGATGCCGTCAAGGGCTGGTTCGCAGTCTGGCTGGCGATGACCTACGCAACGCAATTTCAACTGGACGATGGCAGTATCGCAATTGTTGCGCTGGCTGTTTTTCTTGGGCATTTGTGGCCAGTGTTTTTCAAATTTGTTGGCGGCAAAGGGGTGGCGACTGCTGCTGGCGTCCTGATCGGCATTAATATCTGGTTAGGTGTAGCGACGCTGGTGACCTGGATGGTGGTGGCGTTCGCATTCCGTTATTCTTCATTGGCGGCGCTGATCGCGGCGATCTTTGCGCCCTTGTACTATGGGTTTTTGTTCGGGCCAGATGTCAAACTGCTTGCCGTTTTTATCATGAGTGGTCTGCTGGTTTATCGCCATCGCCAAAATATAGCGAATTTGATGAATGGCAAAGAAAGCCGCCTGGGCAGCAAGAAAGACGTTCAGGCAGGCAGCAAGAAAAAATAGTGATCGGCAAATGACAAATAAGTCTGCGTAAGCCTGCATGTTTGTCATTTGCTACTGACACTGACTCTGACATTGCTATTATCAGTCCAGCGCCAGGTGTGGAAGTGATATCTGAATCGTGTCAGGCAGCAACGAGCTCCTGCAAGGGCCAGCGTGGCCTGACATTAAAGCCATAATCCCGCGTTGCCAGTGCGGGATTTTTTTTCAGCCGCATGGCGCCTGCAAAGGCGATCATCGCGCCATTGTCGGTACAGAATTCCAGTTCCGGGTAATACACTTGAAAGCGTTTCTTTGCTGCAGCGGCATTGAGCGATGCGCGTAACTGCTGGTTGGCACCGACGCCACCAGCAATTACCAGGCGTTTCAAGCCGCTTTCCTTGATCGCTGTCAGGCATTTCGCCGTCAACACGTCAACGATGGCGTCAACAAAGCAGCGGGCAATATTGGCTTTATCCTGTTCACAGATATTAGCCGGATGATTTTTTACTACTGTCAGCACTGCGGTTTTGAGACCAGAGAAACTGAAGTTCAGGTCTTTTGAATGCAGCATGGGGCGCGGGAATTTATAAGCGGCAGAGTCACCAAATTCTGCCATTCTTGAAATGGCCGGGCCACCAGGGTAAGACAGTCCCAGTAATTTGGCTGATTTATCGAAGGCTTCGCCTGCCGCATCGTCCAGTGTTTCACCCAATAACTGATAACGCCCCACTCCATCGACGCGCATCAATTGGGTATGGCCCCCTGACACCAGCAAGGCGATGAAGGGGAATTCCGGCGGCTGGCTGGCCAGCAAGGGTGATAGCAGATGGCCTTCCAGGTGATGCACACCCAATACCGGAATATCCAGTGCCATGCCGAGACCGCAAGCCACGGATGCGCCTACCAGCAGCGCACCTGCCAGGCCTGGCCCCTGGGTATAGGCAATTGCGTCTATCTGTTTCTTGCCCAGATTGGCCTTGCCTAATACTTCAGTCAGCAAGGGCAGGGCGCGACGAATGTGGTCACGTGATGCCAGTTCAGGCACAACGCCACCGTATTCCTGATGCATGGCGATTTGTGAATGCAGGGCATGTGACAACAGACCACGCTCCGTGTCATACAAGGCCAGGCCGGTTTCATCGCAGGAAGATTCAACGCCGAGAACTATCATGTAAATTTCTAAATTGGATGGATTAAAGGCAGGTAAGCTGGTGATGTATCGCTTGAAAATAGCAAGCCGATAACAAATAGTTTGCCTTCATCCAGAAAAACTGGATTGGTGCGAATCTTGCTACAGTTCGCATAACGAGATTATATCTGGCCTTGCCCACAAATGCGCAGCAAACCGAATAGTGATAATGCGATAAGACCACCATCACAAAGCCTGCGGATTGTGGTGGTGAATACGGTTATCCAGACTGAAGACGAATTGCAAGAGCATGCTCAGGCGCAACTGGCACGTTCACGCGCCTTGCGCATAGGCTTGCTGCAGGCAGGTTATAACATCATCGCCGTGATTCCGGGTGATCTGTACATGAGTGAGCGCATAGCACAGATGCAGCCCGACATGATCATTATTGACGCCGAATCTGATTCCCGCGATGTACTCGAACACATGGTTTTGTTGACACGTGATGCGCCACGCCCCATCGTTTTGTTCACGGAAGATGGTAACCAGTCACATATGGTGGCTGCCATGGAAGCCGGTGTTTCGGCCTATGTTGTGGCTGGGTTGCAGTCTGAACGTATCAAGCCAGTGCTCGATGTTGCCATGGCCCGTTTCAATGCTGATCAGAAACTGCGCACAGAATTATCGGATACCAGGGCCAAGTTGCAAGAACGCAAAACCATAGAGCGCGCCAAAGGTTTGTTAATGGAGCGTCATCACTTGTCAGAAAATGAGGCTTACCAAAGAATGCGCAGGCAGGCGATGGAAAAAAATCTGAAACTGGTAGATCTGGCGCAACGCATACTGGACGTCGCGGATTTGCTGGGGGCTTAAGCCCAGACTTGTGCGTGTAATTGGTGCGCCGCGTCATTGCGGTGCGAAAAACATCGCCGTTTTCTTTTTTATCGTGCTTCTTACCTGACCATGCGCGCGCGAAATGATATGGCACGGCAATTGCTAGGCTAAAAGAAAGTACCAAAGCTGGTACGTAAGAAAAAGTGAGCCTGACTAACGGCGGTCACCTCACCAGACAAAGGTGTCTTTCCACACGGTTTTCCGGCGTGGGATGACGCCTTTTTTCATTGCAGAAGTTAATACCTAAGCTGGAGTGCAGACATGACGAATCAGGAACCATCTACCAAGCTAGCTAACCTTGTCAATGCGCAGGAAGATCATGAACCGAATTTCAAACGTCGTAGTTTCTTGCAAAGTGCCGCAGTGGCAACGGGGGCAGGCATCATGGGGTTGAATACAGGTGGGGTCTGGGCAGCTGGATCAGACAAGCCAGAAAAAGAAGAAGTCCATATTGGCTTTATTCCGCTGACTGATTGTGCGTCAGTGGTGATGGCGTCGGTGCTGGGCTTTGATAAAAAATACGGCATCAAGATTATTCCTTCCAAAGAATCATCTTGGGCCAGTGTGCGCGACAAGCTGGTCAATGGTGAGCTCGATGCTGCTCATGTGTTGTACGGCCTGATTTATGGTGTGCAACTGGGTGTCGGTGGCAATAAAAAAGACATGGCCGTTTTAATGACACTCAACAACAACGGCCAAGCAATTACCTTGTCTAAAAAGCTGGCCGACAAGGGGGCAGTCGATGGTGCAGGTCTGGCAAAGCTGATGCAGACCGACAAGCGCGAATACACATTTGCCCAGACTTTTCCGACCGGTACCCATGCGATGTGGTTGTATTACTGGCTCGCTGCGCACGGCATCAACCCCATGAAAGATGCCAAGGTGATCACCGTACCACCGCCGCAAATGGTGGCGAATATGCGCGTTGGCAATATGGATGGCTATTGTGTGGGTGAACCATGGAACCACCGTGCGATTGCTGATGGCATAGGCATCACCGCCGCAACCACGCAAGACATCTGGAAAGACCATCCAGAAAAAGTGCTGGGTACCACTGCAGAATTTGCACAGAAATACCCGAACACGGCGCGTGCCGTGGTGGCAGCTATTCTGGATGCCAGTCGCTGGATAGATGCATCCTTGTCCAACAAGACAAAAATGGCGGAAACCATCGCTGATAAATCTTATGTGAATACCTCTGTTGATGTAATTAACCAGCGTATTTTGGGGCGCTATCAAAATGGCCTGGGCAAGACCTGGGATGACCCCAACTATATGAAATTTTTCAATGATGGCGCGGTGAATTTCCCGTATCTGTCAGATGGCATGTGGTTCCTGACCCAGCATAAACGTTGGGGTTTGCTCAAGGCTGACCCCGATTACCTGGCGGTGGCCAAAGCCGTCAACCGCATCGATATCTATAAGGATGCAGCGACGATGGCCAAAGTGTCCGTGCCAAAAGACCCCATGCGTAGCAGCAAATTCATGGATGGCACGGTCTGGGATGGAAAAAATCCGGCTGCCTATGCAGCGTCGTTCAAAATCAAGGCTTAAGGAGTGGTCATGAATACCTTGGTACATGGAGTAATGCAGGAAGCAGACGCTGCGACATCGGGAGGTAGTACAGTGACAATAACGGGAGAAGTAAAAGCTGAAAAAACGGCAGACGTAAAAATGCCGGGACAGAAAAAAATGATGTCATTGCGCCCGTTCTTTCTGAGTGTCTTGCCACCTTTATTTGGTATTGGCTTGCTGATACTGATCTGGGAAATCATCGCTGTCAAAAATACGACTTTTCCTTCGCCGTGGGTCACCTTGCAGGAAGCCATAAAAATATTCTCGGATCCCTTCTATCAAAAAGGGCCGAATGATCAGGGTATAGGCTGGAATATTTATGCATCGTTGAAACGCGTTGCAGTAGGCTTTGGGCTGGCTGCGGCGGTGGGTATCCCACTCGGTTTTCTGATCGGCCGTTTCAAATTTTTATCTGGCATGTTCAACCCTATCATCAGCCTGTTGAAACCTGTATCACCGCTGGCCTGGCTGCCGATTGGTTTATTGGTTTTCAAGTCGGCGCATCCGGCAGCGATCTGGTCCATCTTTATTTGCTCTATCTGGCCCATGGTTATCAATACTGCCATCGGCGTACAACGGGTGCCGCAAGATTATATGAATGTGGCGCGTGTACTGAATTTGTCTGAATGGAAAATAATCACCCGCATTTTATTGCCTTCAGTGTTGCCCTATATGCTGACAGGCGTCAGGCTGGCCATAGGTACGGCATGGCTGGTCATTGTCGCCGCAGAAATGTTGACGGGCGGTGTCGGTATCGGCTTCTGGGTCTGGGATGAATGGAATAACCTGAACGTGCCGCATATCATTATTGCTATTGTCGTCATCGGCATGGTGGGGTTGATACTTGAGCAAATTCTCGTGGCAATTGCACGTGCCTTTACTTATGAAGATGTGGGGACATGATTATGAATGAAATCGATAGCAAATATATAGAGATCAATCAGGTTGAAATGGTCTTTCATACCAAAAAGGGTAGCTTCCATGCGTTGCGCGATATTAACCTGAATGTCAAAAAGGGAGAGTTCATTACCCTGATCGGGCATTCCGGCTGTGGCAAGTCGACCTTGCTGAATTTGATCGCCGGGCTGACCAATGCAACATCGGGCACCTTGCTATGCGCGCACCGTGAAATTTCTGGCCCGTCTCCAGAGCGCGGCGTGGTATTTCAAAATCATTCCTTGTTGCCCTGGCTGACTTGTTATGAAAATGTTTTCCTGGCTGTTGAACGCGTATTTGGCGCTGCCGAGAATGGCACAAAACTGCAAAAGCGCACCATGCAGGCTTTGTCGCTGGTTGGTTTGACACATGCAGAAAAAAAGCGTCCAAACGAAATATCAGGTGGCATGAAACAACGCGTAGGCATAGCCCGTGCACTGGCCATCGAACCGAAAGTCTTGCTCATGGATGAACCCTTTGGTGCACTTGATGCATTGACACGTGCGCATTTGCAGGATGAATTATTGAAGATCGTCGCCAAGACTCAATCGACCGTAGTGATGGTCACACACGATGTTGATGAGGCGGTATTGTTATCTGACCGCATTGTCATGCTGACCAATGGGCCTGCTGCAACGATAGGCGAAGTCTTGACGGTGGGTCTGGAGAGACCGCGTGACCGCGTTGCCCTGGCACAAAATCCCCAATATGCACAATACCGGACTGAAGTGCTGGAGTTTTTATATCACCGGCAATCACATCCGGTACATGATGCGGCTTGAATCTGCTGCAGCACCATTGTTCCGATACTACTTCAGGTTCATCGCATTGCAGGCTATCGCAACAGGGATAGCCCTGCAATGCACATCAACGCAAAATCATCAGGCTGATGCAGCTTCTACTTCTTCCAGCGTAGGGTAATCGGTGTAGCCTTTTTCTTCACCGCCATAGAAGGTATTGCGGTCTGGTTTGTTCAATTCCGCACCTTTGGCAAAGCGTGCAACCAGATCTGGATTGGCAATATAGGGGCGGCCAAAGGCGATCGCATCTGCCAGACCACTGACGATCAGTGCGTCGGCTTCTGCTGCTGTATACCCACCACAGCAGATAATCGTACCCTTGAAGGCGGCACGCAATTGCTGACGGAAAGCCTGGGTCAGTTCAGCACCGCCAGCCCAGTCAGGTTCAGCGATATGGATGTAGGCAATACCGCGTTCATTCAATTCGGCAGCCAGATACAAGGCCATGGGTTCAGCTTCGCTATCAGCAATGCCGTGGGCCACAAAACCTGGCGACAGGCGTATGCCAACGCGGCTGGCTCCGATTTCTGCAATCGCGGCATCTACCGCTTCAAGCGTCAGGCGCGCACGATTTTCCAGGCTGCCACCATAGATATCATCACGCAGGTTGCTGTTGGTAGACATGAATTGCTGCAGCAGGTAGCCATTGGCAGCATGCACTTCAACGAGATCAAATCCGGCGCGTTTGGCACGGATGGTCGCCTGGCGATATTGCTCGACGATGCCGGGTATTTCTTCCAGCGCCAGGGCACGTGGTTCTGCCGTCGGTACATTGGCTGGCGTGCCATCAGGCTGCACGACGAAGCATTGCGCGTTTTCAGCGACGATGGCCGAAGGTGCGACAGGTGCGACGCCATTTTCTTGCAGCAGATTGTGCGAAATGCGGCCAACGTGCCAGATTTGCAGTGCGATCTTGCCTGCTTTGGCATGCACTGCATCGACCACGGTTTTCCAGCCAGCTTCCTGCTCATCGGTGTAGATGCCTGGCGTCCAGGCATAACCCTGACCCTGACGTGAAATCTGGCTGGCTTCTGTCACGATCAAACCGGCAGTCGCACGTTGTGCATAATATTCAACATTCAGGGCGCGCGGGATGTCGCCAGGCTGCGCAGCACGAGAACGTGTCAAGGGCGCCATTACTACACGGTTATTCAAATGCACACTACCAGTTTGCAAAGGTGAGAGTAAATGCTTGGGCATATTGTTTCCTTTAAAATTAGACCGGTCGTCTAGTTTGTGTTTCAAAAAAATGGGCAATGCCCATGTCCGTATTTCTTATTGCATAAAGTTTATTTCAAAACCATTGCTGCTTACTGCTACTCATTGGTGTTAATTGCGGCCTATATTGCTGCTTATATTGTTGCCTGTCATTGCGCATTGTTGTTGATACTGCTCACTACAATTTCAAAATCGATTCGGTTTGCTTGTATGCCAAATCCAGCGGGCGTATATCGCGATTGACCTTGGTCAGCAGGGATGCACCTACCCACATGCCATACAGGGCCTCGGCCAGTTCTTGTGTATCGCGGTCTGCCGCCAGGCTGCCTTGTGCCTGCGCATTTTTTAAAACACCGGCAATTTGCCGGGTGATGCCTTGCATGCCCGTGCTCAAGGCAACGCGCATGGGCTCAGATAAATCAGCCACTTCAGCAGCCAGTTTGATGGCCAGGCACATATCGTGGCAAGCGCTGCTATCGGCGATTTGCCGCCAATTGCTGAAGTAGGTCAGTAATTGCTCACGGGCAGGAATATCCCGTTTGAATAAGGCTGCCGTACTGGCGAGGTAAGTCGCAAAATACCTGTCCAGCATGGCAACTCCAAAACCTTCTTTGGATTGAAAATAATGATAGAACGAACCCTTGGGCACTTCCGCAGCAGCCAATAACTCACCCAGGCCGATCGCGGTAAAGCCTCGTCCTGAAATTAGTTGCTGACCTGTCATCAATACGCGCTCTCGCGTATCAAGATAAGGGCTGGCTTTTGCATCTGAAGTCGTCATGTTTATATGGTATTAGACCAGTCGTCTAGTGTCAAGTCTGATTTGAAAAATACGTATCGCAAATCATTTGCAAACTTTGTTGCAAAATGAAAATTAATTTTCATTTTTGGCTTTCTTATTGCTGCGATAAACGAAGAAATGATATAAAACTATGAGAGAATGGCAACTTCCTTCGGGATATATTTTTCAAATAGAGCTGATACAAATTTGTTTCCTGCTTATTGCTTTGTCATTCCAGGTTTGGGAAAGACAAAGCGTGTAAAAATTCCGGTCAATCCGGTAATTACTTCGTAATAACAGACATCTTGTACTGGCTCTGAAAGTTTCACTGGCTTCTTATTCCGATTAAATGACATGGTTCGCTGGCTTTTTCTGAATGAAAGTGCATTAACGCCTGCCGAGCATGCTGCATGGAAATTAAGCGCTCTACGTATCATTTTGATGTCCGGCTTTTTGCTGGAAGCGATCGTCGCGGTTCACAGTTCGCTGGACGCCATTGCGGTCGGTGCTTATCAGGTGTTGTGGGTGGTTGGCTTTTTCTATGTCTTGCTGGCTTTGGGTTTGTATTATTCATCCCATCATTTGCGTGCTGGTGCCGCTATTCTTATTGGCACGGTCTATGCGTCAGCATTTGCCATCATTTGCTTGATCAATCAGTTTGAAATAGCCAAATTAGGCTATATTTTCATTTACACCACGCCCATCATCGCCCGCCTTTTTTTTGGCACAAGACTGGCACTGGGGCTGATGGTATTCAATATCCTGCCTTTTGCATTGCTGTTGACAAACCGGCCTTTATTCAGCGTGCCAGGTTTTGATATCACGCTGCCAGGCAGCAACACCTATATTCAGTCGCTGCTGTTCCTGTTTTTTAACACCTGCGTTCCACTGGCGGTGTTCAGGGTATTGCATGAACTTGATGTATCGGCATTGCGCTATCGTCAGGCCAGTGCTGCGTTGACGGTCAGTCATGCCCAATATGAAGAAGTATTTCAAAATGCAGGTACCGCCCTGTTGCTGACCGATGCCGGTGGCAAGATATTGCAGGCAAATCAGATGGCCAATGACTTGCTGGGACGTGACGCCGCAACAGACGCAGACGGCGCCTTGTTTAGCTGGTTGTCACTCGATAACAGCGTACGCCTGAAAGGCCCCAATACCGACGAATCGGACAATATGCGCATGTCGGCCTATCGCACGCGCGATGGCAAACTGGTGGCGCTGGAAAATATCTCTCAAACCTCAACCGATCATTACATAGTGGCACTGCGTGATGTATCTGGCCTGCACTCCATGCATCATGCCTTGCAACTGAGTCTGCAACGCGAAGACTATCTGAGCCGTCATGATGCGCTGACCAATCTGCCTAACCGCGATATGTTGCGCAGCCACTTGCAAGACATACTGGCTGACAACGATGACAGCAAAGTCACTGCACTGGTATCGTTTCGCCTTAACAGCATACGCCATGCCAACCAGCAGTTTGGTGCGCATACCGGCGACATCCTGTTACGCCGTTTTGCCGAAGAATTATCGCGTGCCTTGCCCAAGAACTGTTTTTGCGCACGCTTGCGCAGCATCGTTTTTTCATTTGTCGTCGAACATTCGCGCACACCGGGTGAAATCATCAAGCTGGTGGAAAAAGTCAGGAATAATTTACCTAAAGAGCTGGAAATCAATGGTGAAAACCTGCTCGTGCAGTTTTCTGCCGGCATTGCCCTGATTCGTCCTGATGATAAAGAACCTGATGACCTCATACGTCGCAGCGAAGTGGCGCTGGATACGGCGCGCCGTTCCAGTGACCAGAGCGTGACCCTGTTTGATGAAGAAGATGCGCAGCAAATACGCCGCAGTGTGGAAATTGAAGTAGGTATTGTCAATGGCTTGAAACTCAATGAATTCCGCCTGGTGTACCAACCCAAGGTTGCGCGTGACGGCAATATCGCCGGCCTGGAAGCCTTATTGCGCTGGGATTCACCAACGCTGGGCAGTGTGCCACCGGCAGAGTTCATTCCTATTGCCGAGCGTGCTGGCCTGATACGCCTGATCAGCAATTTTGTCATGGACCAGGTATGCAGCCAGATCAGGCTTTGGCTGGACAAGTTTACGGATTGCCCGATCATCGCGCTGAACTTGTCTGCGACCGATATTGCGCGTACTGACCTGTTGCAACTGATCGATGATTGTTGTGCCCGCCACGATATTGCACCGGCCTATCTGGAATTTGAAATTACCGAAACCGGCCTGATCGCTAATGAAACGCTGACCATTCACCATCTTGATGAATTGAAGGCGCGTGGTTACAGCATCGCCATTGATGATTTTGGTACGGGTTATTCATCGTTGTCCAAACTCAGTCATTTTCCGGCGCAAAGCGTGAAGATTGACCGTTCCTTTGTGGCGCAGATCGGCCACAATCAAAAAAGTGAAATGATCATTAAAGCCATCATTTCGCTCGCCAATATTCTGTCCTGTTATACGGTGGCAGAAGGTGTAGAAAACGAAGCGCAGGAAATTTTTTTGAAAGAGATAGGCTGCGATTTCTTCCAGGGTTACTATTATTACCGTCCAATGGAAGTCTCTGCGCTTGAACTGTTACTGGCTGAATTGCCAGCAAAAGAAAGTATTCCTGAGTTTCAGTTCAAACTTGCCTGAATTAACTCGCACAAAGCGCGCCTGAATTAACACGGCATGTTGTTCATCATCAGCGCGATTGCAGAAAAATTGTGCGAGTGCGTCAATTGCAGCAGGTAAATTTTCCTGCGTGCTTTAGCCATCAAAATCCACTCATTTGATTTGAAAAACTTTGTGAACCTGCTTCACAAAGCTGATCGATCACGCGTTTTCAAGATATCAGGTATTGTGTAAATGAATTTTGTGCTTGCTGTCATATTTGGAAAAGCTGTCAACGACAATAAATGACAGCGCGTTGCAAGTATGCAGGCAAAAAATATTCGTGTAAGACTTTGCTCAGCTTATTGATGTTGGCAATCGTGTTTTTGCATAAGTCCAACATTTTGCACAGAGTAACAATTTCGTCTGCACGTTTTGATAATTTCAACTACACTAAAGTTGTAGTGTGCTGGCTGGCAATTATTTTTGTGATATCGCCAGCCCAGTGCGGCATCAGTTTTGTTTGCGTCTATTTGCAGCTTTATCTGCTTATTCATGGAGGTCAGGATGAATATCTTTGACAACTACACCGCAAGGTATGAACGGACACGCGAAGAAGAATATTCCATGCAGGAATATCTTGATCTCTGCAAAAAAGACAGACTAGTGTACGCCAGCGCTTCCGAGCGCATGCTTGCCGCCATCGGCGAGCCTGAACTGGTCGATACCCGTCATGATTCGCGGTTGTCGCGCATATTTTCCAATAAGGTTATCAAGATTTATCCTGCTTTCCGTGAGTTTTATGGCATGGAAGAGGTGATAGAACAGGTGGTCGCCTATTTCCGTCATGCGGCGCAGGGTCTCGAAGAACGCAAGCAGATACTGTATCTGCTGGGGCCGGTCGGTGGTGGTAAATCATCGATAGCCGAGCGCCTGAAATCATTGATGGAGAAGATTCCCTTCTATTGCATCAAGGGTTCACCCGTCAATGAATCACCACTGGGTCTGTTCAATGAAGAGGAAGATGGTACGTTGCTGGAAGAAGATTTCGGCATCCCGCGCCGCTACCTGAAAAGCATACCCAGCCCCTGGGCCGTAAAACGCCTGCATGAATTCAATGGCGACATCAATCAGTTCCGCGTGGTGCGTCGTTACCCATCGGTGTTGAAACAGATTGCCGTTTCCAAGACTGAACCAGGAGATGAAAACAACCAGGATATTTCGTCCCTGGTAGGGAAGGTCGATATCCGCAAGCTGGAAGAATATGCGCAGGATGATCCTGATGCCTATAGTTATTCCGGTGGTCTGTGCCTGGCCAACCAGGGCTTGATGGAATTTGTCGAAATGTTCAAGGCCCCCATCAAGGTCTTGCATCCTTTGTTGACGGCCACGCAAGAAGGCAATTTCAAGGGAACCGAAGGCTTTGGTGCCATTCCGTTTGAAGGTATTGTGCTGGCCCACTCGAATGAATCGGAATGGAAAGCCTTTAAAAACAACAAGAACAACGAAGCCTTCCTTGACCGTATTTATATCGTCAAAGTGCCTTACTGCCTGCGCGTCAATGATGAAATTAAAATCTATGAAAAGCTGGTACGCACTTCTTCGCTGGCCGCTGCCCCATGCGCGCCAGGTACGCTGAAGATGATGGCGCAGTTTGCGGTTTTGTCGCGCCTGAAAGAGCCGGAAAATTCCAGCATTTTCAGCAAGATGCAAGTGTATGACGGTGAAAACCTCAAGGACACTGACCCAAAAGCGAAATCGCGCCAGGAATACGCAGATTATGCGGGTGTCGATGAAGGTATGAATGGCCTGTCGACGCGTTTCGCCTTCAAGATTTTATCGAAGGTATTCAACTTCGATAATACCGAAGTGGCGGCCAACCCTGTGCACTTGTTGTATGTGCTGGAACAGCAGATAGAGCGGGAACAGTTCGCACCCGAAGTCGAGCAGAAATATGTCTCCTTTATCAAGGAGTACATGGCGCAACGCTATGCTGAATTCATAGGCAAGGAAATCCAGACGGCCTATCTGGAAAGCTATTCCGAATATGGCCAGAATATTTTTGACCGCTACGTCACCTTTGCTGATTTCTGGATACAGGATCAGGAATTCCGCGACCCGGATACTGGTGAAAGCTTTGACCGCGATGCACTTAATAATGAACTGGAAAAGATAGAGAAACCGGCAGGCATTTCCAATCCCAAAGATTTCCGCAATGAGATAGTCAATTTCGTACTGAGGGCGAGGGCGCAAAATGCGGGTAAAAATCCGGCCTGGACCAGTTATGAAAAATTGCGCACGGTGATAGAGAAAAAAATGTTTTCGAATACCGAGGAGTTGTTGCCCGTTATTTCATTCAATGCCAAGGCCAGTGCAGATGACTCCAACAAGCATCAGGAATTTGTCGAACGCATGGTGGCTAAAGGTTATACAGCCAAGCAAGTCAGGTTGCTGTGTGAATGGTATTTGCGGGTAAGAAAATCTTCGTGACCGAAGACAGGTAGCAAGGAATTTTAGCAGCAAAATTTGCGACAGACGGGAGAGCATTTTGGTCCATCTGATAGACCGGCGTGTCCAGGGAAAGAATAAATCTGCACCAAATCGTGAACGCTTTTTGCGCCGCTATAAAGGACAGATCAAGGAGGCTGTCGCACGGGCAGTAAAAGGGCGTTCCATCACCGATATTGAAAGCGGCGAAAAAATTTCCATCCCCGTCAAGGATGTCAATGAACCTACCTTTGGCCATGCCCGCGGCGGTGTGTGGGAAGGCGTACAGCCGGGGAATGACCAATATCAGCGCGGTGATCAGATCACCAGGCCCAAAGGGGGCAGCGGTGGTTCGGGCAAAGGGCAGGGTGGCAATAGCGAAGACCCGGCAGAAGATGATTTTGTCTTCCAGCTGTCGCGCGAAGAATTCATGAATTATTTCTTCGAAGATCTGGAATTGCCCAACATGGTCAAGACGCAACTGACTTCAACTACGGATTTCAAAAGTCAGCGGGCTGGTTATAAAACTTCTGGCACGGCATCGAGTTTGCATGTGCTGCGTTCTTTGCGCGGTGCCATGGGCAGGCGCATTGCCGTCGGCGGGAAATCAGCGCGCCGCCTTAAGGAAGCCGAGGCAGAAATGACGGTCTTGCTTGATGCCGGCACTGACTCAACAAACCCGCAATTGCTGGAGTTAAAGCAAGAGATTCATCATTTGCGTACACGCTTGCTGGCGATCCCATTTCTTGATCCTTTTGACCTGCGCTACAGCAACCGTGTCAAGATCCCCAAACCTGCCAGCCAGTGTGTGATGTTTTGTCTGCTTGATGTGTCGGGTTCCATGGATGAGCAAAAGAAAGATACGGCCAAGCGCTTTTTCATTTTGCTGTATCTGTTTTTGACAAGGGCTTACGAAAAAATAGACGTGGTCTTTATTCGTCATCACACGACGGCGTTGGAAGTTGATGAAGAAGCCTTCTTTCATTCGCGTGAATCAGGTGGCACCATTGTTTCATCGGCACTCAATATGTTGTCGCAAATTGTGCGTGAACGCTATACCGCCGGTGACTGGAATGTTTATGTGGCCCAGGCCTCGGATGGCGACAACTGGGATAATGATTCGTCAACCTGTCGCCAGTTGCTGATCAATACCATCATGCCGCTGGTGCAATATTATGCCTATGTGGAGATCACGGATGGCCAGCCGCAAAACCTGTGGCTGGAGTATGAAAAAGTGGCGGAAATCCATGCTCACTTTGCCATGCAAAAAATAGAAAACCCGGCCGATATTTATCCGGTCTTCAGGGAACTGTTCAAGAAGCAGCCAAAATGAGGTCCACCATGGAAGCCAGCCATGTCAGCCCCAGGAAAAAACACGTGCGCGCCTTGCCCGAACAATCCGAATGGACTTTCGAGCTGATCGAGCAGGCGCATGAAGAAATACGACGGGTAGCCCAACAGTTTGGTCTCGATACCTACCCCAACCAGTTGGAAGTCATCACTGCCGAACAAATGATGGATGCCTATGCATCGGTAGGCATGCCAGTGTCCTATAACCACTGGTCTTTCGGCAAACATTTTCTTTCTACTGAAAAGAGTTACAAGCGCGGTCAGATGGGCCTGGCCTATGAAATCGTCATCAATTCCAATCCCTGTATTTCTTACCTGATGGAAGAAAACAGCCTGACCATGCAGGCGCTGGTGATTGCCCATGCTGCATATGGGCATAACTCTTTTTTCAAGGGCAATTACCTGTTCCGCACCTGGACGGATGCGGAAGCGATTATTGATTACATGCTGTTTGCCAAGAATTATGTGGCGGATTGCGAACAGCGTTATGGCATGGAAGCCGTGGAACTGATCATTGATTCCTGCCATGCGCTTCAAAACTATGGGGTAGACCGCTATAAACGGCCAGCCCGCATTTCACTGGCAGAAGAACGCGAGCGCCAGGCTGACCGTGAGCAATACATACAGTCCCAGGTCAATGATTTGTGGCGCACTGTGCCAAGACGGAATGAAGCGCCAGAAAACCAGGCTGAACAACGCTATCCGTCTGAACCGCAAGAAAACCTGCTTTACTTCATAGAGAAATATTCACCCTTGCTGGAACCCTGGCAGCGTGAAATCGTGCGTATCATACGCAAGGTGTCGCAATATTTTTACCCGCAACGCCAGACCCAGGTCATGAATGAAGGCTGGGCGACATTCTGGCATTACACTATCTTGCATCAGTTGTATGAAGAAGGCGTTGTCGGCGACGGGTTCATGATGGAATTCCTGCAAAGCCATACCAATGTCGTCTACCAGCCACCGGTAGGCAGCAAATATTTCAACGGCATCAATCCCTATGCACTGGGTTTTGCAATGATGCGCGACATACGCCGTATCTGCGAAAACCCGACTGCCGAAGACCGCGAATGGTTTCCTGACTTTGCAGGCAGCGACTGGCAAAAAACCTTGCAATTTGCCATGCGCAATTTCAAGGATGAAAGTTTTATCGCCCAATACCTGTCGCCCAAGCTCATGCGCGATTTTCATTTTTTTGCCATCCTCGATGATGACAGCAAGGATAAATTGCTGGTATCTGCCATCCATGATGAACATGGTTACCGCTATATCCGCGAGCAGCTTGCCGGACAATACAACCTGGGTAACCGTGAACCGAATATCCAGGTCTGGTCAGTCGACATGCAGGGTGACCGAGCGCTGACCCTGCGTCATAGCCAGTATCTGCGCCGCCCATTGAACCCGCAGACGGGTGAAATGCTCAAGCACGTGGCCAGGCTATGGGGTTTTGATGTTTATCTGGAAACCGTCGACCCCGTGGGAAAAGTGCTGGCAAGGCAGGAGTGCAAATGGGAAAAACGCAACAGAGTGTGAGCTTTTGTCGCAAAAGGCGTGATCCGCTAAATGTCGATAGCCCTTGGCAGGCTGATAAGTTAGAATAATCTTCAACCTACCGATGGAGAATGGATTATGTATCTGGATCATCCGAAAATTTCTGCTACCAATAGCGAAACAGAGCCAGACCGCATAGAGCGCCTGAGTCGCGTGTACGGTTATGCCATAGGCCTGGCGGATATGGATGGCAATGCAGAATGCATTACCAAGCTGGCAAAGATACATGACCACAAGGGCACGTTGATGGTCATCTGGTTTGTCGCACCGACGCAGAAAGAAAAGACTTACTTCACCAAGGCATGGAAAAGCCGTATCGGCGATGAAACCGAACTGGTCGAGCATGCACTGATGCTGGAAGAAACCGCCTGAGCATTTCCTCAGCCTGCTCTCGTCCTGAGCAGGCGCAAGCCATTCAATACTACCAGCACACTGGTGCCTGCATCGGCAAACACGGCCATCCATAAACTCGCATGGCCGCTGAATGCCAGGCCAAAAAAGACGAATTTCACGAGCAGCGCAAAGGCGATATTCTGTTTCAGGATGGCAGATGCATGGCGTGAGATTTGTACAAATTCTGCCAGTTTGCGTAAATCATTTTGCATGAAAGCGACATCAGCGGTTTCCAGTGCCGTATCGCTGCCCGCTGCCATCGCAAAGCCGATGTGCGCACGGGCTAGGGCAGGTGCATCATTGATGCCGTCGCCGCACATGCCGGTGATGCCCTGTTCTGTGTAGCCCTCGATCGCTTGCAGTTTTTCTGTCGGTAGCATCTGGCTGTGAAATTCGCTGATGCCGGTTTGCGCGGCAACAGCACTGGCGGTTTGCGGGTTGTCTCCCGTCAGCATGACGGTTTTGATGCCCATGCCCTGCAATTTTGCCACCGCAGCCTGGCTGTCTTTGCGCACTTTGTCAGCCATGGCCAATAAACCCAGCAAGCGCCCGTTTTCGCACAGGAAAAGCACGGTGTTAGCAGCAGCTTCCAATCTTTGCAGATGGGCTTCCATGCCCTGGTTGTCTGCGCCTGAAGCCTGTATCACCGTCAGCATGGCGCGGTTACCTAGCTGATAGCTTTGTCCCGCGATCTTGCCAGTCATGCCGCGTCCACGTTCCAGCTCGAACAGACTGACATCGTCGGTGGCAAGCAATGGGCGTTTGCAGGCGTTCAGCAAGGCCAGCGCCAGCGGGTGGCTGGAATGCGCATCCAGGCTGGCAGCCAGTTGCAGGATGTCTTCTTCTAATTTATCAGACAGGCTGACGATGCTCGTCAGTTGCGGCTTGCCTTCAGTTAATGTGCCGGTTTTGTCCAGTGCAATGATTTTCAGGGCATGGCCTTGTTCCAGGTAGACGCCACCTTTGACGACGATACCACGTCTGGCAGCTGCGGCCAGGCCACTGACGATGGTGACAGGTGTCGATATCACCAGTGCGCAAGGGCAGGCAATGACCAGCAGGACCAGGGCGCGGTAGAGGCTGTCATGCCAGCCATGCTGCCATAGCAAGGGCGGCAAGATAGCAACCAGTACCGCAACGGCAAAGACAGCTGGGGTATAGATGGCGGCAAAACGATCGACAAAACGCTGGGTCGGAGCACGCTGGCTTTGCGCTTCCTGTATTGACGTGGCAATACGAGCCAGCATGGTTGAGGCCTGCGCTGCTGTCACGCGCAGTTGCAGCAGGCCAGTCTGGTTCAGGCTGCCGGCATAGACCAGGTCACCAGATTGTTTTTCCACCGGCATGCTTTCGCCGGTGATGGCAGCTTCATTGATGCTGGAACTGCCTGCTTCTATCACACCGTCTAGCGAAATCCTGTCACCGGGGCGGATTTGTATGCGCTGGCCGACTTCTACCTTACCGGTATCGACGGTGAGCCAGCTGCCATCAGGCTGTTGCAGCAGGCTGGTTTCCGGTGCCTGGGTACGCAGGCCACTGATGATGTCGCGTGCCCTGGTCAGGCTGGCCGCTTCTATCAGCTCGGCAATGGCAAACAGCCAGATGACCATGGCCGCTTCCGGCCACTGACCTATCGCAGTGGCACCGATAACCGCAGCCGTCATCAGCAAGTGAATATTGAGAGTGAAGTGACGCAAAGCTATCCAGCCCTTTTTCAGGGTCGGTATGCCGCTGCTGACGATGGTAGTCAGCGCCAGTACAGCCACCAGAACCGACGTTTCATTGCCCGAATACCAGGCAAGCAGTTCGGCTGCGATGGCGCAGACACCACCGAGTATGACGCGGCCATGTCTAAGCCATGCTGGCGATGTGGCTACAACGTCAATCCGGCCTGCCTCGTCACTGGCATCATTATTGGCATTGATGACAATACCCTGCATGCCTGTGCCGCTTAGACGGCGCTGGATCTCTGCCAGATCCGCCTGTTCGTGATGTACGGTGAGTATGCGGTTCAGCAAATCAAAGTCCAGCGCCAGGATGCCGGCCTGGGATGCGAGTGCCTTGCGTATCAGGGCTTCTTCGGTAGGACAATCCATGGCGGCAATACGCAGCTTCAGGCTTTCTGCATGGGCGGGCAGGGCGATTGCTGGTTTGCTGGCAGCAGTGTGTGCATGCTGATGATTGTGCTGATGATCGTGCTTGTGATCGTGTTCATGATCGTGCTCATGTACTGGCTTATGCGCATGCTCATGATTGCCTCCTTCGCTATGCGTATGCCCGTCATGCCCGGAGGGCTGATCAGCATGACCATGATGTTGGTGGCCGCAACAGGAAGTTTTTTCAGACATAAGTGCCTCGCAGGGTAATATGCAGGCAGTGTAGACTCTGGAGTCGCTACAGGGTCAAGCGGTTTTCTCTGTTATATTTATCCACAGATACAAGGCTTATTGTAGCCAATTGCCACATAGGCAACATACATTCAATATACATTCTCGAATACCGGGGACCAAAAAATGCGCATCAGTGAACTGGCCAGTGCCACCGGGGTGGATATAGAAACCATACGTTTCTATGAAAAACAGGGTTTGCTGCCCGAGCCGGAGCGGGAAGACAATGGCTACCGTAGCTATGCCGCAGCGCATCTGGAAAGATTGTCTTTCATCCGCCATTGCCGTGCGCTCGATATTCCCCTGGCCGACGTCAGGCGGCTGGTGTCGTTTATTGCCAGCCCGCTGGAAGACTGCGGCGACATCAATCAATTGATTGACCAGCAGATTGCCCGTGTCAAGGCAAGGCTGAAAAGCATGCGGGCTCTGGAAAAACAGTTAAGTCAGCTTCGTGCCCGTTGCAAGGAGCCACATCAGGGGCAGGAGTGTGGCATCTTGCATGAACTGGTTGCAGCAGCGCATGGCGAAGCGTGTGCCTGCCATGCGCCAGCCCACGTCAGTGCAGCTTCAAATCAGTAAGCAGGTCAGAAATACCGGCCCAGCCGATTTCAATACCGATACACAGCAGGATAAAGGCTGACAGACGCAGCAAGACAGTGGCACCGACATCGCCAAGCAATCTTTCCATATTGCGGGCAAAGCGATAGCACAGGTAGATGACCAGGCTGGTCAGCAATACACCCAGCAGCGAGGCAATGCTGGTAATGATCCAATCCACCGGTTTATGCGGCATTTGCGTGCCCAGCGTGACGGATGCGGCAATGGTGCCAGGGCCGACCGTCAGGGGAAAGCTGAACGGGTAAAAACTGCGGCGACGCAGTTCTTCCTTGGTCCAGGTGCCGCCATGGGATGCCGCAACCGAATTGCGCAAGCTGTCCTGCCCCTGGTCATTGAGCAGTTTCCAGCCCGCCATGGCAACCACGATACCGCCGGCAACACGCACGATAGGCAGGGAAATACCAAAAAAATCCAGTACATATGAACCAATGAACACCGCGCCTATCAGCAGGAAGAAGCAGTTAATGGCAATGCGCTTTGCCAGACGGGTGGCCAGCAAAGGCTCTATCGGCCCCGTCATGGAAAGAAAGATAGGAGCTATCGCGATGGGATTCAAGATTGGTAGCAGCGTGATCGGTACCACGATCAGTGCCTTGAAAAAAATGATCATCGTAATGCTCATGAAAACTCCTTGAAAACGGGGCTTTGATTATGCATGAGAAATGCAGGAATGGCGACATGCGGTGTTACCAAATGATACGCGCAATGATTTGCTTGCCTGTATTTGTGTTGTAATATGAAACTTATACGTTTATCTGGGATGAGAGAGCGATCATGTCTTTCGGTAAGGCCGTTACTGTTTCTGCGTTGAATATGGCTGCCCTGGCGATGCTTGCCGCGCTGGGCGGCTGCCAGAGCCAGATGGCGCCCTTGTCTTTTTTAAATGGCAACCCTGAGCGTCCCTTGCCCAACCATGAATACCCGGTAAGGATAGTCGCGGTTGATCACGCTGCTTACCCCCGTGGCCCGGTGCAAGTTGCGCCCGGCCAGCATACGGTGTTGTTGCAGCTGGCCAGGTCGACCTCACGTATCCCGTCTCAAAAGCTGATGACGCTGGATGTGGCTGCCTGCACCCGCTATTACATCGTCGCGAAAAAGGATTCGATCATGGAAGCCAATTGGGAACCCATGATCTTGGATCGTGAATCCGTTGGTGGCTGCAAGCCGGAAGAAGAAATCAAGAAAGCCGCTGCGAGCAGCGTCGTTTCAAGTTAATCCGGCGACAAAATCAGCCGGGAACCTGGCTGAGTGCATACAGTCCCATGCTCAACAAATCAAATCAATGATCCTGTAATTCTGTAAATAAGCAGATGACTCCTTCCTTTATACACATGCGTAATATCCTGTTTTTTGTGTGCCTTGTTTTGACCAGTGTTGCCAGCATGGCCAATACTGGCAATTATCAATCCGTCAGTATCAGTGCAGATCAGCGTATTTTGACGATAACGCAGGCAGGCAAAGAAATTCATGCGCCCACGACTGAGCCTGAACAACAAGGTTTTCAGGATGCGCAAATATCGGGTGATGCGCAAATGCTGGGCTGGCTGGCACTGACAAAAAATTGCTGTACGTCTTATCCCTTGCCAACTTCTCTGGTCATTTTCAAAAACGGTAAACTACTCCAGCGTTTTGATGATGTTCCACCTATCTGGCAATGGCAATTTGCATTCGATAATACGGCTGTTGCCTATCGACAGGGCTACCCCCATGGTTTGCTGCCCATCACCTATAAATTAAGAAGCCTTAAAGACGGCAAGGTGCTGGCGACTTTTATCTGCATGCCCAATGAAAACAAAAAAGAAGATAGCGCACCGGATTATCTGTTTAAAACACCAGTCCCGGCATGGGTAAAATCCATTGCGGACGAATGCCCTGTGGCCGGTACGGCATCATCAACGCCAAAGATAAAATAGAAATACACCAGGCTTGATGAATGAAATGTCTGACATTAATTAAAGGAAAACCATGCCTCACCTGACACTGGAATATACGGCTAATCTGCCAATAGCTGCCAAAGAACTGCTCTTGAAAATCAATGCAGCACTGGTTGCATCTAGCCATTTTCAGGAAGTGGATATCAAAAGCCGTGCATTGCGTTTTGAAGATTTCGCCATCGGTACCGCAGACAATGGCCGTGCCTTCGTCCATGCGAAACTGGCGATTTTGAAGGGGCGCACGACTGAAGTGAAACGCGCATTATCAGAAAGTGTGCTGGCCGTCATCCAGGACGCTGGCGCATGGCCAGCCGGCCTGGATGTACAGCTATGTGTAGAGATACTGGAACTGGAACGTGAAACCTATGCAAAGGCGCACTTCCAGAGCTGATCAGCAAGCTTGCGCAACCAGACTTGACCAACCAGGCTTATCACCTGGAATGATCTTGATGCTGATCTTTACAGTGCTTAAAAATCAAACTTCAGTTCGCCTACCACACTGCGTTGTGTGTATGGATGGAAGGCCCAATATTTCTTGTTATTGAGATTATCTATCCCCAGTGAAGCTGTCCACTGGCGGGCGATCTGGTAGCGCACGCGCACATCGGCCACTACGAAGCTGGAAAAGCCCTGGTAAGTAAAGGCATTCGTATCGCTGTTATCAAGCGAGCCATATTGCTTGCCGCTATAACGTATGCCCAAAGAGGTACTGAGTTTATCGTCAGGGTGGTAGGTCATGACCACATTGGCACGCCATGCCGGTACGCGGGGCTGCCATTTGCCGACACTGGCCGGGAACTTGTCATTCCTGGTGATTTTTGAATTCGCATAAGTCAGGCTGGCAGCCAGATCAAGGCCACGCGCCATCACATCACTGGCCTGGTAGGCGATTTCCAGGCCACTGGTGTGGATTTCATCGACATTCTGGATATTCGTGATGTTGGGTGTCACCAGGGTATTGACTTGTGAATACAGGGCATCTTTGGTTCTTTCCATGAACACGGTTGTGCGCAAAAAGCCTTTGCCTTCGTCAAGTACACGTTCGGCACTCCATTCCGTCGTCCAGGATTTTTCTGGTTTCAGCAAGGGGTCATTGTTGACAATGGCCGTGGTGGAAATCGTGCCCTGGTAGAGTTCTGAAACGGTAGGCATGCGCACGGCCCTGCCGACCGAGGCTTTATAAGTCCAGTCTTCATTGGCCCTGTAAGCGATTGCTGCCTTGGGTGAAAAGTCGCTTTCCTTGCGGTTGACAAACCCCAGCGTTGTGGTGGCGCTGGAAATGGCACCATGGTCTGCGCGCCATTGTTCAAGGCGCCCGCCGACGATGGCTTTCCATTGTGGGTTGATGCGCCAGGCATCCTGCGCATACAGGCTTTGCAATTCTGTATTGCCCTGGAATGCAGAAAAGCGTTTCAATGCGGCACCGTTGATCCAGTCATCAGTGTCTGATACCACAGTGCGCAATTGATAGGCTTCACGCTGATAGCCAAATTCTGTCGTGTGTTCAGCATTGGGTCGCCAGATGCCTTTCAGGGCCAGGGTATTCCAGCCCGTGCCTGCGCCATCAGTGATGCGGCCTGCACCACCGCTGTCTGCCTGGGGAATGGCAACAGTCGGTGCACGTACGATGTCCTTGTTATAGTCATACAGGCTGGCGGCGATTTCCCAGTCAAATTCTGCATTCGTATTGCTTTTCAGGTTCAGGCCATGGGCCAGATGTTCGAGCTGGTTTTTGCTATTGCTGATGTCGGTCGGGGCCAGGGTATATTTTTTGCCGCTGATATTGATATCGCCGCTATACACCGGGTTGCCAGCACTGTCACGCAGGTAGCTTTCCACGCCGCTGTTCATGTTATTGCGCCAATATCCAAGGGTATAGCTGGCGCGCAGGGTGGGGCTGATGTCATAGGCCAGCTTGATCTTGGCATGATCCTGCGTGGTATGGTATTGCCCGGTCGCGCCCAGTATCCACCAGTCCAGTCCTTGCGGGTTTTTATCTAACAGCGCACCGGTCACTGCTTTACCTGCGGTGCTGGTCACACCGCTTGACAACAGCTTATTGGCAAAGGCAATCGGGTGGCCATCGCTGTCAAGCTGGTTGACATTGAGCCACCACGAAAACGCGCCTTGCTTGTTACCCAGTGTCGCGCTCAGTTGCTTGCCGCTATAGCTTTTATCCGTGCCATATTGCTGAAAGTTTTCTGTGAAACCGACGATCTTGGCATGTGCTTCAAACTGCTTTGGCATGCGCGTTACATAATCCACCACGGCACCGGCAGAATTGCCCGCATAAGCAGCCGAGAAAGGGCCATACAGGACATCGACACGTTCTATTTCTTCCGGCGTGACCAAGCCCCAGCGTGGGGTAAAACTAGCACCGTTGCCCAGTAAATTCGACAGCAATATACCATCTGCATACACCATCGATCTGGCGCTATTGCCTGTGCCAGACGCGCGGGTTGCCAGTACGGCGTGATTGTAATCACCGACATAGCGTTTGCGTACCAGCAAGCTGGGCAGGTATTTCAGTGCATCTTCTGCGTCGATGGCGTTGATACTGCGTTCCATGGTTTTGGCATTGATGCCTTCTATGGTGGTGGGTATTTCCGTAGGCAAAGAAGAAGGGCGGTCACCATTGATGATGACGCGTTCGAGTTTGTCATTGGCCTCAATCGTATCGTTAGACAGGGCCAGGGTATCTGCCATGGCAATGCAAGGCGTAAATGGAAAGGCAGCGGCAAGCGCAGCCGCCAGTGCGCGCTGGCGCAGCACAAGGGGAAAAGTCAACATGATGAACAAGTTAAAAATAGGTGTGCACAAGGGCGTGCAGGCAATGCAAGGCCAATGCTTTCAGCATGAACCCTGATCTGTATCAAACCGTATTTTCAGATACCTGGGGGCCCGCGGGCGGGCATGGGAGCTGCGACCAGGGAAGCCAGTCTTGCAGCGGGAATGGAACGGGTGGCATAAGACAGTTCATGCGGTGGCGTGATGGCATCGAGTTGCGGCATGCTTGCGGGAAGGCCGGTTGCCACGCATAAGGAGCAATCGAGCAAATGGCTTTTGCCCTGGTTGATTCCCTTGCCATCCTTGTCACTGATATCACCATTCTGATTAATGAATTTATAACCAGTGCTGGTACAGATCAGGCCCATGCCATCGGATTTCACCAAAGACGATGCCATCGCAACGCCCAGCGTCAGCACATACATCATCAGTACGGCGCGCGCAAGGTGGCGAAAACACGACAGGGAAATTCTATAGGCAGGCATGGGGCGGCATTGTATCACCGTTCTGTAGCGGGGCAAATCTTGTAATTAAAGTCAGGAAAAATAAGTGAACTGGCATCAAACCACACAAATTTGCAGATATCATGGCGATTTTCAGGGCAGGCGCCACTGGTTGCAGCTACAAAATGGACTGCCGCCAAAACTGGAATGACGCACATTACTCAACAGGTATAAGAAGAAGGGACTATCTTGAGACAAGACACTCTGGGCCAGCAGTTGACCCGCACCAAGCCCATAGACCTCAACGAACAGGTGACCGATGACCAGGGGCATGCACTGCACCGCTCGCTGGGTTTGTTTGCACTGACCATGATAGGCGTGGGTTCGACTATCGGTACAGGTATTTTCTTTACCATGGTGGAAGCCGTACCCAAGGCCGGGCCTTCAGTGATTTTGTCATTTCTGATTGCCGCGATCACCGCCGGGTTGACGGCGCTTTGCTATTCGGAATTATCGTCCCGGATCCCAGCATCAGGTTCGTCTTATTCTTATGCCTATGCGACTGTGGGTGAGTTTGGTGCATTTATTGTCGCTGCCTGCCTGCTACTGGAATATGGCCTGGCTGCCAGTGCCACGGCGATAGGCTGGTCAGCCTATCTGAACAATTTTCTGACGAATGCACTGGGCTGGCAAATCCCTGAAATGTTGCGTTCCCCCATGATCGTTGCGGGCACGAATGGTGTCGAATTTCATTTCACCCAGTTCAACTTGCCACCCATGGTATTGGTGGCGATTTGCTGCATCCTGTTATTGCGTGGCGCCAAAGAATCGGCAACCGTCAATGCGGTGATGGTCATCATCAAGCTGATCATCCTGACCTTCTTTGCCATCGTGGCGTTTTCCGGTTTTAATGCCGAACACTTTACACCGTTTTTCAACACCGACAATAGCAAGGGACTGGCTGGTATGGCGGGTGTCACGGCGGCTGCTGGTACTGTGTTTTTCTCATTCATCGGTCTCGATACCGTGGCAACCGCAGGTGCGGAAGTCAAAGATCCAAAACGCAATGTGCCGCTGGGTATCATGGCGGCATTGATCGTGGTGACGGTGTTTTACTTGCTGGTGGCAGTCGCAGCCGTGGGTGCGCAGCCAGCCAAAATGTTTGAAGGCCAGGAAGCCGGTCTGGCAGTGATCTTGCAAAACGTCACCGGCAAGGCATGGCCAGCCTTGATATTGTCCGCCGGTGCGGTCATCTCGGTATTCAGCGTGACTCTGGTCACTATCTATGGACAAAGCCGCATCCTGTTTGCGATCAGCAAGGATGGCCTGATTCCTTCTTCTTTCCAGCGTGTGCATGCGCGTACGCGCACGCCGGTCAGCAATACCATTATCGTCTGTCTGCTGGTAGGCATTGTGGCTGGCCTGGTGGACTCGACTTTCCTGTGGGACATGGTCAGCATGGGTACGCTGGTCGCCTTCATGGTGGTGTCCGTGGCAGTGCCTGTCATACGCCGTCAGGGCGTGGGTGCTGACAGCAAGGGCTTTCGTGTGCCGTTTGGTCCGTATTTCATACCGGGCTTGAGCATTCTGGCTTGCCTGTATATCCTGAAGGACTTGTCGGCAACGACTTACCATGTATTCTTTATCTGGATGGCAGTGGCAATTGCGATTTATTTCTTCTATAGCAAAAGCCACTCACATCTGAACAAATGAATCATTGAACACTTGAATAAACAACAATAAGCCTGATATCCGTGAAACACACATCGTGTCCATGATGTGTCAATTTCACGGAAAGAGCGAGATCATGAAACCATCACAATTGCGTTTTTCTGCCTTATTTGCCGTTTTGCTATCAGCTGTTCTATTGAATACTGCTGCCCATGCTGAAACCGTGGGTAGTGTGGACACTGCCTTCAAACTCATCGGCCCTGATCATAAAGTGGTGGTAGAGGCTTATGATGATCCCAAGGTCAATGGCGTCACCTGTTATGTATCGAGGGCAAAAACCGGTGGTATATCGGGCGGCCTGGGTCTGGCTGAAGACAAGGCAGAAGCATCCATTGCCTGCCGCCAGGTTGGCCCCATCAGTTTTACCGGCCCGTTGAAACAGCAGGAAGAAGTTTTTAACCAGAGTTTGTCGATCTTGTTTAAAAAACTGCGTATCGTGCGTATGGTTGATCAAAAACGTAGCGCGCTGGTGTATTTGACCTATTCTGATAAATTGATTGATGGTTCGCCAAAAAACAGTGTGACAGCTGTGCCGGTAGATCACGGTACACCTATACCCTTAAAATAACGAATGCAAGAAAAGGAAAAATTGACGATGGTTTTTCTGTCCGGCAATGATTTGCGCTTACAATGCTGGTTGCAAGCGCATTTCCTTTTCCATGTATCGATATGACAAGTTCCGCCGCCCGCGTCGCCCAACCAGCAGCCAAGCTCACGACTGAACAATCAGTTGATGCGCTGGTCAAGACCATACGCATCCCACCGCGCCCCAGTCTGCTGGCTGACGTTCAGGCTGAACTGGCGGTGGCTGATCCTGACCCACGTCGTCTGACCGATATCATCGCCAATGATGTGGCGATGTCAGCGTCTTTGCTGAAACTGGCGAATTCTTCTTTCTTCGGCCTGCGCCTGAAAGCGAAATCGGTAGAGCATGCTGTCAACCTGCTGGGTATTACCCAGTGCGGCAACTTAATGACGGGCATCATTGCGCGTCAAAGCATACAGATAGAAAAAGTATCACTGGTCAAGTTCTGGGATTTTTCCACCAAGCGGGCGCAAGCCATGACCCAACTGGCGCGCCGCATGCGTGTCTGTTCTGCTGACCTTGCGCATACATTTGGTTTGTTTTGCGATATTGGCATTCCGCTACTGCTGGAGCGCTTTCCTGAATATGCAGATACGCTGGAAAAAGCCAGTAATGAAGCCACACTCACTTTTACGGCGGTAGAGCAACAGCATCACGATACGTCGCATACCAGCATAGGTTCATTGATGGCGCGTACCTGGGGTTTGCCGGAAAGCGTTTCCCTGGCGATACTTTTACATCATGATTACACAGCGCTGAATGACCCCAATACCGACGATGCAGTCAAGGGTCTGATTGCGCTGGCCTTGCTGGCAGAATACGGCATACAAAAATACCACGGTCAGGAATATTCCACCGAGTGGGAAAAGGGTGGTGAGGCGGCCTGTCAATTCCTGGGCCTGTCTGCTGATGAAGTGGAAGACCGCTTCGAAGAGCTGCACGAACTATTCAACAATGCCCACTAGTTTCTGATCAGACTGCAAATCAGGGGCGCATCCCAAAAACACGTGCTGGCAGCAGAAAGATGGCACGTAACAATTCAAATACGCCTTCAACGGCAATTCCCAACAGGCGAAACGGCAGCAACAGTAACCAGATTATCGGGTACAGCACCAACGCCATCAAGGCCAGCGGCCAGCACAGTATAAACAACAGCAGCCAGATCATCAGTGTCAGCATCATTTGCTTTCATGAGGTAAAAAATCAAAAAAATCTTAAGCGGGCTTTTTAACTTGTCTTCTTAAGCAATCAGGTTGTGCAGGATACTGCTGAGCATGACCAGGGCAATGGTGGCGATTACAACGGCATCCATGTCGGCTGAGAGTTTCATGATATTTCCTTTCAAATCGGGTGGGAGTGATTGCACTTTAATTCTCCCTTGCCCGCTCTGCCAGCAGCAAGCGACGAAGTGCAATTTCAGTGGATCAGAACGCAGCAAGAGCGGACGAATTGAGGGAGCGATCCAGCTGCCTGGCGCCTGCTGATCTTGTGCCTAATGTCATTGGCAAAACTGCACATATGGCGCAAATTGTGATGCCGTTCAAATTCCCTGTCTTCCAGAAAACTGCCCGAGAACCTGCTTGACATTGCTCAGGTAAACTCGCAAACTACGATTATTAGTCAACTGCATAATAATTATTTCGAGAAAATGGCACGCCCATCCCAACAACTAGATCAGGTCTTGCTGCAAAGCGGGCGCACATTGTTTGCCGCCCATGGTTGCGACGGCCTGTCGCTGCGTTTGCTATGCGAGCATGCTGGCGTGAATGTCGGCATGTTTCATTATCACTTTCGCACCAAGGACATTTTCCTCACGCAGTTACTGCAAACCATGTATGACGATATGTTCATGCAATTGCAGGCAGAGGCTGCGCACGCCGGAACGCCCACCCAGCGTCTGCGGCAATCGCTATGCCTGCTTGGGCGCCTGTTGCGTGAACATGGTGCCTGGATAGGGCGGGTCTGGTCAGATGCCAATCGCGGCGAAGCCGTGGCCCGTCAGTTCATGGAGAAAAATGGTGTGCGCCATGTGCAACTAATCATCATGCTGGTGATAGAAGCGATGCAGGCAGGTGAAATCGCCCCGGCTGCACCCATGCATGTGCTGAGTTTTTTAATGGGCTCGGTCGCGGCCCCCATGCTGATTGCACCACGTGCGCTGGAAATGGGTTTTGTTCCCGCATCTTTTCAAGAGGCGCTGACCAATGATGTACTCAGTGACCAGGGCATTGCCGACCGCGTCAATCGTGCCTTGTTCGCGCTGAAGGCAAGCAAACAGGAGATCAATCATGTCTGAAAATTTCAAACCAGCCAGGCAATTCAGCCAATTACCATTGGCCTTCATGGCAATGCCTCTGTTGTTTTTACTGACTGCCTGTGAAGAAAAATCAACTGGCACATGGTCAGGTTATGTCGAGGGCGAATACGTGTATATCGCCGCGCCGCTGGCAGGCAAGCTCGATAGCATCAAGGTCATGGCCGGTCAGCAAGTCAGCAAGGACGCGCCTTTGTTTGCGCTGGATGCCGAAATCGAAAATGCTGCCCGTGATGAAGCGATGGCCCGCCTGCAAAGTGCAAAATCCCAGGTCGTCAATACTGAAAAAGGCCGCCGTAGCGACGAGATCGCAGTCAGCCAGGCACAGTTGGCCAGCGCTCAGGCGCAAGCCGCCCTGGCACGACAGGAACTGGTACGTCAACAGCAACTGGTAGCCCAGGGTTTCATTTCCAGATCGCGCATGGATGATGCGCAAACCAGCGTCAGGCTCAGTGAAGCCAAGGTCGCTGAATTAAGTGCCGCCCTGAAGGTTGCGCACCTGCCAGCCCGTGTCGATGAAACCGCCGCATTGCAAGCCAGTGCGGACGCCGCCAAAGACGTACTGCGTCAAAGCGAATGGCGCTCGGGCCAGAAAACCCAAAGCTCGCCAGCCAATGCCTTGGTTGCTGATGTATTTTATCGCCAGGGTGAATACATACAGGCAGGCCAGCCTGTCCTGTCCCTGCTGCCACCAGAAAACCGCAAGGCACGCTTCTTTGTGCCTGAGGGAGAATTGGGAAAAATTGCCGTCGGCCAGGCTGTCAACCTGCATTGCGACGCCTGTGGTGCGGCCATACCAGCCCATATCTCACGTATTTCCAGCCAGGCAGAATATACGCCGCCTGTCATCTACTCCAATGCCCAAAGGGCAAAACTGGTCTTCATGGTCGAGGCCCGGCCAGACCAGGCAAACAGCGTGCGCCTGCAACCGGGGCAACCACTTGACGTGTCGCCAGTAGCGGCTAATGCCGCAGGAAAAGCGCAATGAAACCAGTCAACGCCGTGACTGATCACGCCACTGCACCCGGCAAACTGGCAATTGATGTGCATGGTCTGAGTAAATCCTATGCGGGTCGGGCCGTGGTCGACAATGTAGAATTGCAGGTGGCAGAAGGGCGCATCTGCGGTTTTCTTGGGCCTAATGGCAGTGGTAAAACCACCAGCATACGGATGCTGTGTGGCTTGCTGACACCCGATGCTGGCACCGGCACATGCCTGGGCCTGGATATCATCAGGGATGCTGAAAAAATCAAACGCCAGGTCGGCTACATGACGCAAAAATTCGGCCTGTATGACGACTTGTCGATACGCGAAAACCTGGATTTCATCGCGCGTTTGTTTGAATTGCCCGAGCGTAAAAACACGGTAGATCAGGCGCTGGAACGCCTGGGCCTCAGTGCGCGCCAGCACCAACTGGCCGGTTCCCTGTCTGGCGGCTGGAAGCAAAGGCTGGCGCTGGCCGCCTGTCTTATCCACCAGCCGCGCCTGTTATTGCTGGATGAGCCAACCGCTGGAGTCGACCCTAAAGCGCGTCGTGATTTCTGGGACCAGATTCACCTGCTGGCTGCGCAAGGCATTACCGTGCTCGTTTCTACCCACTACATGGACGAGGCAGAGCGTTGCCATGAACTGGTCTATATCGCCTATGGAAAAATCCTGGCCCGCGGCACTGCAAGCGAGATCATCAGCAATTCCAAACTGAAAGTCTGGACAGTGCAAGGCGAACAGCTGGGTCATTTGCTGGAACCTTTAAAGTCAGCCCCCGGCGTATTAAGCGTAGCCGCATTCGGCAACGCCGTGCATGTGGCCGGGCAGGATGAAGCCCTAGTACTGCAAGCACTGGACAGCATCCGGCACCAGGCCAATGTACAGATCACGCCGACTGATGCCAATCTTGAAGATGTCTTCATCAGCCTGATCGCCAGCGCACCGGATAATTTTGTCGTCGATGCCAAAGACCTCAAGAATGTCAGAGGCAGGAAAGCAGAGCAGGTGCGACCATGAGCAGCCGTTTTTCGTGGGCGCGCATGGCCGCCATCTTCGTCAAGGAATTCCAGCAAATGCTGCGCGACCGCCTGACCTTTGCCATGGCGGTTGGTGTACCTATCATGCAACTGATTTTGTTTGGCTATGCCATCAATACCGACCCCAAGGGTCTGCCAACGGCAATAGTCAGCAGCGACAGTGGCCAGATGGCACGCAGCTTTGTCGTCGCCCTGCAAAACACCGGGTATTTTCGCATCGACTACAGTGGTCAAAGCGAACGGGATGCCGATACCCTGCTCGAAACCGGCAAGGTGCAGTTTGTCGTGGTCATCCCGCCGCAATTTTCACAGCAATTGATCAGAGGTGAAAAACCGGCATTGCTGATATCGGTCGATGCGACCGATCCTTCTGCTTCCGGCAATGCCATCGCCGCCCTGACCATTGTTGCAAACCAGGCTTTGCAGCACGACCTGAACGGCCCGCTCCAACATCTGCAAACTGCCGCACCTGCTTACGAAGTCAGGGTACACCGCCGCTATAACCCAGAAGGTCTTTCGCGCTACAACATCGTCCCTGGGCTGATAGGCACTATCCTGACCATGACCATGGTCATGCTGACCTCGCTGGCAATGACACGTGAACGTGAGCGCGGCACCATGGAAAATCTACTGGCCACCCCGGTGCGCCCGGCAGAAGTCATGGTTGGCAAAATCCTGCCCTACGTTGTCATCGGCTATATCCAGCTGGCAGTCATCATTTCTGCGGCCTTCCTGTTATTCCAGGTCCCCATGGTTGGCAGTTTCACACTGCTGATGAGCATGATTGGTATTTTCATCCTGGCAAACCTGGCGGTCGGTTTCACCTTTTCCACCATTGCCAAAAACCAGCTACAGGCGATGCAGATGACCTTCTTTTTCTTCCTGCCATCGATGCTGCTGTCAGGCTTCATGTTCCCCTTCCGCGCCATGCCAGAATGGGCACAAACCATAGGAGAGGGCTTGCCGCTTACACATTTCCTGCGCATCGTGCGCGGGATTTTGCTCAAAGGGAATACGGCTGACCAGCTGCTGCCAGAACTCTGGCCTATGCTGGTGTTTTTACTGGCGGCTGGCGTACTGGCGTTGAAGCGCTACAGACAGACGCTGGATTAAAAGCTTCTATTTTCCAGTGAAATTTTGTGTTTCCCGTGCTGCACTTCATCTCCTCAGGAGATCCAAGCTTGCTCTTGCGAGTTGCGACGATAGTGCCTGGCTAGTGGCTGGGAAGCTCATGGAAAACTCATGGCAAACTCAATAAGATAGCGCGCATTTTCTTTATCTGAATTAGATGAAAGTCATTCCCATAAAAAGGGAATGACTTCTTTTCTGCATCGCAAAGCGAACCCGCGAAACGATGTGCATTTAATTTCTGTACACCTGATTATTTGCTATATATACGCGATTGCCGACACGCAAATCGGCGATATTGTCTTGCACGAGAGTTTGATAAGAACCGTTGTCAAGGCGCACACTGATTTGATATGCCTCGCGCAATTGTTGATTGCGGTTATTCTTTTGTATGTTGTTCCCTACGATTGCGCCGCCCACCACACCAGCAGCAGTTGCGGCGACATTGCCTACGCCACCACCAACCTGATTTCCCAAAATGCCGCCAACGATACCGCCAACGACCGCACCAGCGCCTGGCCCTCTGTTTTCACTACCCACTTGCACCACCTGGATGGATTCAATGAAGCCGGAAGTGCTGGCACTGCTATAAGCCCCATTTGAAGACTGATATCCACTTGTCATTGATGGGGAATTGCTTCCACATCCTCCCAGCAAAGCGGCAGTGGCGACAGTAACTGCGATAGCGGTTTTTTTGTACGTATTCATGATAATTCTCCATGGATTAGTCACGGAGAAAATCTTAAATTTTCCTTTTACATAAAACAGTGCGGTAACGTACCAACATTGCAAATTCATGCCACATACTTGATGCGGCACCTGGGGTAAATTAATGGTTTATTTTTTATAGTTAAACTTGTTTTCGCATAGTTCCAGTGAGACGGTAGATGGCCACGCACTGCCTATAATATCGTCAGCCATTTTGCTGCGTAAGCTGAGGAAAGTCTTTCTATCGCCTGCATGACACGCAAACATCGCAAAATTATTTAAATTCCATTTGCTCTTGGGAAGCCGTGTCATCAAATCTTCGAACCCGGCACGCATTTTTGGCCATTTTGCCGTGGATACGGTAAATAGATTGTCTCGGTACACCACGCTTTGTCCTACTGACCAATAGATTCTGGCATACAAACTTTGTCCCTCTGTATCTTTGGTATTATTGACTGACCAGGTCACCATATCGTCGACGGCTTTCCAGCTACCGCCCCACAGCGGATGAATGTAATTGGCCATTTGGAAATATATTGGCAGATAGGTTTTATATTTCTTCGCGCCTTCATAGAAAATCGCGCTTCGATCTTCTTCTGGTCGTCCCAAGGCACCTTTGACTTCCAGCATCAATTCATACCAGTTGGGCAATACATCGCCTGCTGTTTTATTTTCTATCAAAACCTGTTCTGCTTTTTCCATTCGCTCATGAAACAGACGCCAGCCTTCGGGCGTAACTGATGAACTATATCCGTGTCCCCTGGCATGCCATGCGTACGACGACCAATAATTTGCTTCGGCAAGTACACCTAAGGGAGAATTTGGATATTTGGCTTTTAACTCCATAATTTGTTGCAGTCTTTTCTCCTTATCTGGTTCAATTTCAAATGCGGCGGTGAGAATCCCTAATAATGCAGATAATCTGGGGCGACCGTCGTTGAAAGTGCAATCAGGTGAATTCCAATCTCGAATATACGCCATGATTGTTCCGGCAATTACTGGGGAAGAATTGAATATTGGCCCCAATTGTGCCCCCCAGATACTTAAGGCTTTTGGCCCATCCAAATCTTTGCCGTGCATGCACTTCCCGATAATAATATGGGGAAATGGGTCAACAAATACTGGGGACATCTCTTTTTCTGCATGCGCAAAAGCAGGTATGGAAAGTGTGGTAACCGCTAAGATTTTGGCGATTTGAAGGTGAAGTGTTTTCATAGATTTAGTTAAGCTATATTCTGAAAAAAAATGTAGCTTACATTTTTCCCTTAAAACGATGCATGCAAATATCCGGCGTATAGTTATCAGGCCAGATATTTTTCTCCGGTTTTCCCTGGATTTTCACCCACAAATTGTTAAAAGTTTCCTTATCATTTGCTCGGCAAGCGTATACGGCCATCTCGTTTAATAATTGCTTGTCAGGGGTTTTCTTTAACATCTCTTCATATCCCTGTTTAATTGTCGGCCAGCTTGCAAGACTGTCACGAAAAAGATCAAAATCGCTTTGCTGATGTGAAGCGATATCCTTATACATCGACGTATATACAACAGCACTGCTACCCTCGGTAATATTGCCGACTGCGGTTTTTATCACTCTTTCCACTTTGTCCCAATCTTCAAAACCATTTGAGGGGGCGTAAATCAAAGCCATAGTTTTGTACAGATTGGGAAAGCGTGGATGACGTTTAATCGCTTCTTGATATAAATTTTCCGAAAACACGAGTGGTTTACCGTTTTCATTACTTACCAATAAATACATTTCATACCATGCAGGATTGCGTGCGGCATATTTTCTTGATCTCGACAATGCCAGTTCTGCTGCGTTCATTCGTTGCCTGAAAAGCTTCAACGCAAATGGGTCGACATTCGCTTCATTGCCGCGTATACGCCAAGCAGCTCCTCTCCAGTATATTGCTTCCGCAATGGGTGCACCTATTGATTTTGGGTTCAGTGCCCTCCATTGCTGAATACGTTTCAGATTTCCACGATCATTTTTATCTCCGAATTCCATGTTTAATGCAGATTCAAACCAAGACATTTCCCAGTTGCCCGACAAGTCAGTAAGTTCAGAACTAATTAGTTTGTCCAATAGCAGGTCGACAGCGGCAAAATTACCTTCATTGAAATTCGATCCAAATAGAAGAAAATTTTTGAATCGTAAATCGGTTTCGTTGATCGGCTGGTCCGTTGCCTCCCAAACATACGGCATGGAAAAATTGCGACTCAAAAATGAGCCGTCTTTATCCGATAGCAAATGAAGTCGCAAATTATCTGTTTTTTGAACAGCATTGTCAGGGGGCCTTCTGAATGAAGCCGAGACTTTTACATTTTTTCCGGTTGGGACGATGCCACGCCCTTCTTCAAATGTGCGAATCATGCCGTCACTTGAATTGACGGACGCGCCAAGAAAAAGCTGTCCTTTTGATCCATCATTATTGCAATCCACTTCAATTGTCATGGATTGCGCGTCGCTCTTTTTGATTAGGAAAGAATTGATACTAAAATTGTCTTGTTGGGCAACGGCAGAAGAAAAACAGAAAGTAAAAGCGATGAGTAGGCTAAGGCGTATTAAATGCATTTGCGTAAGGTGATTAAAGTGAAAGAATGATATAGGATTGATTTTAAAAAAATGAACTTATATAAACGCAAAACCAGCAAAAGGTTTTAGTTTAAATCACATTTTTCAACCTACATATGCTTGAGATGAGTGTATTGATAGCATCAACAAGCCGAAATGGAGCCATTCGACTGCTAGCGCTAGCGTCAACCGAGGTAAGCTGGTTTAGCTAGAACTCATAACACCAATGCCAGGGCTCATACTGAAACCCGCTGCTATTGCCTGGCGGGTAAGACAGGTGAAAGCCAAAGCGGCTGGCGTTTGCCTGCAGCCAGGTGAAGGCGGTGGTGGTGTCGAAAGAAATCTCCAGTTCCGCGTCTTCGGGCGTGGCGATGTCGATGGCGCGGCCGGTGTGGTGTTCGCTGTAACCTGGCGGGGCGCAGACCATGAGGATGTCTTCGATCTGCATGCCTGCGGCCAGTTTGTCGCTGATGATTTCGGTTTGCCGGGCGACGCTGCGAAAGGCCGATATCATCAGCAAAGCAATGCCATCACGTGATGCTGCCTGTTTCATCGCCTGCCAGGCCTGGCAGGTGGCAGACGTCAACAGATACTGCCTGCCATCGTCCCCGGTTTCTGCCAGTACCAGTTCTTGCGCCTCTTGCTGTTGTTGCAGGGCGCGTTGCGTGATCAGGTGCTGCGGTATGTCTAATGTCACGTTTATCTTTGCCAATGACTTATCTCTGCTTTAAGCCAGCAATGAGGCTGTCGAGCATGGCGGCGGTCTGGGCGTCTGGTGTGCCGTCAAATTTAGCCGGGCGATATTTGGTCTGAAAAGCGATCAGGACATTGCGCGTGGCTTCATCGAGCACACCGGTTTGCGGTACAGCATAGCCATATTGGGCGAGCTTTTGCTGGAACCATTTAACGTCAGGCAATTGCAGTTCATACGCGGGCAGGCGCTGGGCGACATCATCGTCTTTTGGCCAGTTGATGAGGCCAGCGTCAGCCAGCTGTTTCCATGGGAACAGCGGGCCTGGATCAGACTTGCGCTGGGGGGCGATATCGGAATGACCGAGGATGTATTCAGGGCGCACCTGGTAACGGGCAACCAGGTCTTTGACGATGCTGAGGACCCGGTCTATCTGCGCCTGCGGGAAAGGGAAGTAAGTGCGGCCTTCCGGCGTGTCCTTGAAGCCCAGGTTGACAATTTCTATGCCTATCGAACTGGCATTGAGCCGGCTATACCCTTTCCATTCACTGAGCCCCGCATGGTAGGCCAGGTGATTGTCGGGTACCAGTTGCCAGACCTTGACGGGGTTTTCATCGCCAACGAGGTAGTTGGCACTCACGGCCTGCTGGCTCAGCACGCGCAGTGAGGTCGGCTGATCCAGTGCCGTGTAATGCAGGACAATGAACTGCACGCGTTCTTCCTGGCTTTTGGCAGAAATGCTGGTATCTATTTTTGTGCTGGCACAACCGCCGAGTACCAGGGTCATGGCGGTGAATAATCCGGATATGAATAGTTTTTTCATTGTTTTAGTTTCAGTTGTCGGGCAGCCAGTCTGGCTGCGGAAAAATGGGCCTGGCAGGTACTCTGTCGCAGGTTGACTTCGGGCGGTAAATGTTGGCGCAGGGATTCAACAATGGCGGGATGCAGTTCCTGCACGCGTCCGCTCAAGGCGATGGGTTTATAGCCAAAACGGGTACACATGGCGATACCGAGGCGTGCCAGTTCCTTGCCGGCATTCTGTAATATTTCCAGCGCCAGCGGGTCGGCATTGGCTGAGGCCGCCACGGCCAGCGCCAGCTTGCCTATATCACCCCGGCTGCGGTGATAGATAAAATCGCGGGATACATTCCAGTCATTGCCACCGATCAGCTTGAACAGCCGCTTGGCCATTTCGGAATTTTTCCAGTGGTCCGGGTGTTCGTCTTCACTGCGCCATAACTGACGCATGGCTTCACGGGCTATCCAGAAGCCGCCGCCGGCATCATCGAGCAAATAGCCACGTCCACCGGCACGGTGGAATTTGCCATCCACATCGATGTAAGCGGCGATGGAGCCGGTACCGGCATAAATCAGGTAGCCTGCGCCGGGTTTAAAAATATCGAGAAAGGCAATTTCTATATCATTGCTGACGGAGATGCAGGCATTATCCAGGTCAAAACTGTCGGCCAGCAGGTCTGGCAGTGTCTGGGCATCGCCACCAAAACCGGTGATGCCTGCGCGTATGCTGCGCACCTTGCCATGGCTGCTTGCCGTGGCGGCGAGGCCGGCAAATATCTCGCGCAGATCGTCCATGCCTTCTACATTGTCAGTCTGTAAAGCGGTCAGGCCGGCAGCGGTGCCGCTGGCAACGATTTGCTCATCCAGTGTTGCCAGTGCCCACCGGGTTTGCGTGCCGCCAGCATCTATCCCCAAGGCCAGTGGCCTGGTTTGTTGCAAAGCATGATTTTGCTGATCAGCTACCATAAAGGAAGAATTGTGGGGAAATTGGTGCAACATTGTAGAACTGGTTTGAACTCTATCCTGAACTTGATCGCAATACCTGAACCAATATCCAATAAGCAGCTTTGTTCGTTTATCATAGGGCGCTCGTGGCAACTTGCAGAAATGAAAAGATGCATCCGGGCTATAACTTTTTGCTATGTACCGGCGGCATAATTTCAATCGTGTTCCCCGCATTTTACTGGGAATATCGGTGCTGACAGTATCCAAGCCTCAGCTTACAAGAAAAAGACCAGAAAAAGATAAAGATGACAAGCAAGACAGCCAACACAGTCAGTACAGTCAATACTGTGAATACCAGCGATGCCGCCGTCAATGCAGGCACAGACACATCCGGCGTCTGGCGCTGGATACCGTCATTGTATTTCAGCCAAGGTATTCCCTACGTCGTGGTAATGACCTTGTCTGTCATTATGTACAAAAACATGGGAATTTCCAATTCTGATATTGCCTTGTATACAAGCTGGCTCTACCTGCCTTTCGTCATCAAGCCATTCTGGTCCCCCTTTGTGGATATGTTCAAGACCAAGCGCTACTGGATAGTGACGCTGGAACTGGTGATTGGTGCCCTGTTTGGTGTCGTTGCGCTGACCATACCCTTGCCCGGCTTTTTTCAGGCAACCCTGCTGGTATTCTGGCTATTGGCGTTCAGCGCCGCCACGCATGATATCAGTACCGACGGTTTTTACATGCTGGCGCTGCAACAGCATCAGCAGGCAGCTTTTGTTGGCGTGCGTAGCATGTTCTTCCGTATTTCCATGCTGACCGGGCAGGGGGCGCTGGTCTATCTGGCGGGCAGCCTGCGTGACATGACCGGCGATGTGCGGTATGGCTGGATCGTTGTCTTCGGTGTATTGGCCGTCATGTTCATCAGCCTGTCGGCTTATCATAAATGGGCATTGCCACGCGCTGAAGCCGATATTGCGCATGGTGACCCCAACCAGGTGGTTGCTACGTTCTTTACCATTTTTGGCAAATTCATCAAAAAGAAAAACGTCTTGCTGACGATTGCCTTTTTATTGCTATACCGTTTTGGCGAAGCGCAACTGGTGAAGATGGCGCCACCATTTTTGCTTGACGGTGTCGATAAGGGCGGCCTGGGTTTATCCACGCAAATGGTTGGCGTGGTCTACGGCACCATGGGGATGATCGCCCTGACCATAGGTGGCCTTGCCGGTGGGGCACTGATTGCGCGTTTTGGCCTGAAGCGTTGCCTGTGGCCGATGGCGCTGGCCATCAACCTGCCGCATCTGGTGTATGTCTATCTGGCCTTTGTACAGCCACAGAATATCTATCTGGTCGGGGCTGCTGTAGCGGTGGAGCAAATGGGTTACGGTTTCGGTTTTACTGCCTATGTGCTGTATATGATCATGGTTGCCGATGGCGAACACAAGACCGCGCATTATGCGATCTGCACAGGTTTCATGGCGCTCAGCATGATGTTGCCTGGCATGTTCAGCGGCTGGTTACAGGCTCAGCTCGGCTATGCCCACTTCTTTGTTTGGATCTGTATTGCCGCTGTTCCCACTTTTGCCGTCACTGCCCTTGTGAACATAGACCCTGGCTTTGGCAAGAAAGCAGAATGATATGGTGATAAACATCAATAAATCTTACTCGCAGCACTTTCAAAGCAGCAGCTTCAGTTCACCCCAGCCTGGTACCAGCATCATCATTACCGGCGCCGTGCATGGCAATGAAACCTGTGGCACGGCAGCAATACGGCGCGTGATTGCTGAAATTGAAAGCGGGATATTGCAAATGGTGTCAGGCAAACTGACCCTGGTGCCCGTTTGCAATCCGCTTGCCTACCAACTGGGCCAGCGCGAAGGTGAGCGTAACCTGAACCGCCGCCTGATACCCACAGATAATCCCAAAGAATTTGAGGACCATGTCGCCAACTGGCTATGCCCCTTGTTTGCGGCGCATGATGTCCTGCTGGACTTGCATTCTTTCCGCAGCCAGGGGGAACCCTTTGTTTTGATCGGCCCAGAAAATAACCGTGGCCCTCTGGAATCATTCAGCTATGCCAAACACGAACTGGCAATGGCTCTGCGCCTCGGCGTGCACAGGCTGGTTGATGGCTGGCTCGATACGTATGCACGCGGCGTACAGTATCGTCAGCAAAGACTGGGGCGACATGCCGATGCGAAAAGCATCGCCAATGCCGATACCCAGTTTGGCGTGGGCACTACTGAATACATGCGTTCAGTCGGCGGCTATGCGATGACGCTGGAATGTGGCCAGCATCTCGACCCGCAAGCCCCGGAAGTCGCTTACCAGGCTATCGTCAATACCTTGCGTCACCTTGGAGTGATTGCCGGTGCTGCGCCAGCGCCAGTCAGTCATATGGAAGCCCTGCGGATTTACGACGTGATAGACAAATTGCATGAGGGAGATCAATTTGTGCGTGAATGGCGCAGCTTTGATGTCGTCAGCCAGGGTGATGTGATTGGACGACGTCATGATGGCAGCGAAGTGCGTGCCGAGCATGATGGCCGTATCATTTTCCCTGACAGTGGCGCTGCTGCTGGTGAAGAATGGTTTTACCTGACCATGCCCAATCCGCGTGTCAGTATGATTGCAGATAATTTGAAAGCTGATGCATGAGGCCGTATCGTTTTTTTGTACCTCGCGTGGCTGGGTTTTTGATCGCCATAAGCCTGGCAGGTCATGGTATGGCTGCACCAGTGACGGCATCCGCACCATCCTTCGATAAAGTATTGCGCGTACTGGTGACCACGCCGGAAAGCGCGCTAGATCCGGCGGTCGCCTCCGATGTGCCTTCGGTCAGCATCAACGAAAATATTTTCGAGCCCATGCTGCGCTATGACTATCTGGCGCGCCCTGTAAAACTCAAGCCCAATACCCTCAAAGCCCTGCCGGAAATTTCAGATGAAGGCAAAACCTATGTCATGCATTTGAAGCCAGGTATTTTTTTTACACCAGACGCCGCGTTCCATGGCAAACCAAGAGAACTGACGGCTGACGACTATATTTACAGCATCAAGCGCCTGTATGACCCCGCGGTGAAATCGCCCTGGCTGTTCATGTTTGAAGGCAAACTGGCAGGTGATGAAAAGCTGCGTCCCGCCAAAGAGGGCAAGCCCCAGGCATTTGATATCCAGACAGCGATACCCGGTTTGCAGGCCATTGACCGCTACACCCTGCGCATACGCCTGAATGCGCCTGACAGCAATTTTCTGTTCATATTGGCGACCACAGCCAGCGGTGCTGTCGCCAGGGAAGTGGTAGATATGTATGGCAACCAGGTTGGCAACCATCCTGTCGGTACCGGGCCATTCATACTCGGACCCTGGCAGCGCAGTTTCCAGATCACGCTGCTGGCTAACCCGCAATACCGTAAGGTTGTGTTTGATGATGTCGGCATCAATGAAGAAAGCCGGAAAATTGCTGCCGGCCTGACTGGCAAGACCCTGCCCCGTGTCAGCAAGATAGAAATCAAGGTAGTGGAAGAACAGCAGTCACGTGTGCTGGGGTTTTTAAACCATGAATTTGATTACCTCGAACAAGTGCCTGCACCTTTATCGGATATGGTGCTCGATGAGGGGAAACTGAAACCGTCGCTGCAACAACAGGGCGTGCGCCTGTCCCTGTTCACGCCACTGCAAACCTATTATATGTGGATGAACATGGACGACCCGGTCATAGGCGGCTATGCGCCGGAGAAAATCGCGCTGCGCCGTGCGATTGCGCTCAGCTATAACAGCAGGGAAGATATCAGCTTGCAGGAAAAAGGACTGGCGATACAGGCGCAATCACCTTTGCCACCCAACGTGCTGGGTTATGACGCCAGCTTTAAAACGCCGGTGCAATATGATCTCCGGCTGGCCAATGCCCTGCTGGACAAATTTGGTTATAAGCGTGGCAAAGACAATTACCGCACCCTGCCTGATGGCCAGCCCCTGCATCTGGAAATGCATAGCCTGGCCAGTACCACTGGTCGCCTGCATGACGAAGTCTGGCGCAAGAATATGGAAGCGCTGAGCTTGCATATCAGCTTCAAGACAGACAAGCATTCAGAAATATTACGCGCTGCCCGCCTGGGTAAAGTGCAGATGACGGAGGCGAACTGGATAGCTGATTTTCCCGATGGTGAAAACTTTTACCAGCTTTTGTACGGCCCCAATGCCGGTCGCGCCAATTATTCAAGGTTTAACCTGCCTGCCTTCAACCAGATGTATGAAAAAGCCATACGCCTGCCAGATTCACCTGAGCGTACGGCGATTTACCGTCAGATGGCGCAACTGGTGCATGCTTATGCTCCCTGGGTTTTGCGCATACATCCGGTAACGGCGGATCTGTTGCAACCCTGGCTGCAAAATTATTATCGCCATCCGGTTGATTTTACCAATTGGCGCTATGTCGATATTGATGAGCAGGCGCGTAAAAAAGTCGGGAAATAACAGTTTTTGACCATTCCATCTAGTTATATGTCATCGGCAAGTTTTCATTGGCTGTCTGGATGCAGTGTCCCTATGCTGGCTTTATGAAAAACTCTGTTGTGTGGAGAATTTGTGCGTTGTGAATTAATTGCTGATCATCCTGATTTTTGCCGTCTTCAGACAGTTGACGGTGTTGTCATCGATTTGCGCTATGTAGGCGCAGATAATTTTGTTGGTCGCGATTTATACGGGGATCTGGATTGCAACTGGCTGCATAAAGAGGCCGCACAGGCGCTGAAGCTGGCAGTAGAGTGGTTGCGGCAGCATTATCCACAGTACCGTATTCTGGTACTGGATGCGCTACGCCCGCACCGTGTACAGGAAATGCTGTGGCAGCATCTGGACGGCACTCCTTTGCGCATGTATGTCGCTGATCCGGCACGCGGGTCCATTCATTCTTTTGGCATGGCCGTTGATGTCACCCTCATCGATGAGGATGGTAATGAACTCGATATGGGCAGTGGCTATGACGCGATGGAAGAAAAATCCCATCCTGTGCTGGAACAGAAAATGCTGGAAGAAGGGCAGTTGACCCAGCACCACCTGGACCAGCGAGGTATCTTGCGCCAAGCCATGTACCACGGCGGCTTTCGCGGCATCAATAGCGAATGGTGGCATTTTAACTGTGGTGACCCGGTCGTCGTGCGCGAAACCTATTTGCGGGTAGACTGAAATGCTGGCTACCTGGCGCAAGCGGCAAGCTGGTGCGCATGCTTTTCTTATCGCCATCCTGTTGTTCATGAATGCAAATATGTCTGCCCAGCCGCAGCTCCAGCCTGGTACGCCAGCTCAACTGATCACCCAGCAACTGGCAGCCATCGTCAGCCAGCCGCAACAGCCGCTGGCCAGTTTGTCTGTGCTGGTCATGAAGGATGGCAAACTGGCCTACCAGCAACAGTTTGGTCATCGCTATATTGATAGCAAGAACCCAGAAAATAATCTGGCGGCAGATGCGCAAACCCTGTTTCGCGTGGCCTCGGTATCCAAAATGGTGGCCGCCATAGGCGCGATGCGCCTGGTGGAGCAAGGCAAGCTTGACCTGGATGCCGATATTGACAACTACCTTGGCTTCCCGCTCAGAAACCCGCATTTCCCTGATGTTGTGATCACTGCGCGCATGCTGCTCAGTCATACATCCTCACTGCGCGATGACGGTGGATATAATTTTCCTGTGGGTGTCAGTATGCAAAGCCTGCTGCAAAGTTCGGGTGCGCATTATGCACAGGGTTTGCAATGGGCAGATCCGGCCAAGGCCCGGGCGGGTGAGAATGTTGCACCCGGTCGTTATTTCAATTACGTTAATCTGAACTGGGGCGTGCTGGGCGCGGTGATGGAAGCCGTTGGTGGCAAGCGCTTTGATGTACTCATGCAAGAACTCGTTTTACAGCCCCTGGGCACCGGCGGGGCTTATCATCCCGAGCAGTTGCGTGCGGATGAAATAAAACATCTGGCAGTGCTGTACAGAAAACAGGAAAACGATATCTGGAACAGTAATGGCCCGTGGGTCGCGCAGACCGATAATTTTCAGGGCAGGCCGCCGCAAAAAAGAATGCTGGATAACTACGTGCCAGGCACCAATGCCACGCTGTTCAGCCCCCAGGGTGGCTTGCGTATCAGTGTGCAGGGTTTGAGCCGCATCATGCTGATGCTGACGAACCAGGGCGAGCTTGATGGTCTGCGGTTTTTGAAACCAGCCAGTATTGCCAGTTTGCTGGGTGAGCAATGGCATTATGATGCAGCAGCGCATAATGGCGACGATTATCATGGCCTGTTCCAGGCATGGGGCCTGGGTTTCCAGCGTTTTAGCGATGTCAGTGCACCGCATTATGGCGACAGGCTGGTACAGACTGGCAAGTTGCAGAAACCATCATTTACCGCAGCGGGTCATCTGGGCTTTGCCTACGGCTTGCAGTCGGGTTTCATGTTCAATCCACAAACCCGTAACGGCATCATCTATGTGATCGGCGGCGTCGGTGCTGACCCGGAAAAACACCAGGGCGATTATTCCAGCCTCAGCATCTGGGAAGAACAGATTTTGACCAGTTTATATCAACTGTTTTGACTGGTACGTGCGATAAATTCTGTTCCGGCTTCCTTGATGCATTCGACAAAAGCGCGCGCAGAACGTGACAGCGGCGTGGCCTTTACTGTCAGCAAATATAAATCCACTGGCACATTTGGCGACAGTGGCCTGCATTGCACTTTGTCGTGATCAGAAGTAGCGGCAGTGAATGGGTCAATGACGGCGGCGCCCGCGCCCAGTTCCACCAGTGTTCTTGCCAGCAGGTAGGTTTGCACCACCGTGTAAGATGTAAAGCTCAGGCCCTGTTCCTCACACGCATCCATGACGCGGCTGACAAGATGGTCATCAAGATCAAGGGCGATCAGGTTTTTTGGCAGTTCGGCAACAGGCAGGGCAGTGTTGTCCAGCTGTTTTGCCCAGCTGCCAACAGGGGCAATGGCCGTCATGCTGCCGCGTATCAATGGTTCTGATGCGATATTGGGGTGGCAGGGGTCATACAACGACAGCGCAAAATCGACATCGCCGAGCAACAGGGCATTGACAATTTCGCTGGTGTGATGCGTCGCCAGCGTGCAATGGACATGGGCAAATTTCTTGCGCCAGGCAGCCAGTGCGGTTGGCACCACCGTAATGGACAGGGTGGGTGTAGATGCCAGGCGCACCGCTTCGTCAGGATGATTCTTGAGATTGCTGGCCAGTCTGCGCACTGATTGCAGGTCACGGTTCAGTTTGTCGACTTCTGCAAACAGCTTGTGTGCTTCCGGTGTCGGATGCAGCTTGCCCTTGATACGCTCGAATAATTTCAGCCCTAGCTGTATCTCGCAATGCTGCAAGACCTTGGTGGCGGCTGGCTGTGAAATATTCAGCAATTGCGCAGCACCGCTGATCGTGCCTGCCTGCATGATGGCATGGAAAACTTCGATGTGACGCAAACGCATGGTGTAGACCTGATGAGCAAAAAAATGAAATCCGATTGTACCGCTTAGATGGGCTTAACGCCGCGAATGAGGGTCATCAGCATGCAGGGCCAGCCTGACATTGTCTTCGCTGACCTTCAGTCTGGCAGTCGCAGCGTCTACGCTGATGTGATTGAGTATGGCAACTATCGCTGTTTTGACGTGAAAATCACATTCTTCCAGTATGCGGCGGCAATAGGCTTCATCGCGCCCGGTGGCGTGCATGGTCAGGCTGACGGTACGCCGCAGTAATTTGATATTGGTCGGTTTGACGTCCACCATGAGGTTGCCATAGACCTTGTGCAGGCGCACCATCAGGGCACTGGAAAAACTGTTCAGCGCCACTTTTTGCGAAGTACCTGCCTTTAGCCGGGTGCTGCCGGAAATGACTTCATTACCGGTATCCAGCGTAATGCCGATATCGGCCGCCGTCGTTACCGGCGCATTGGGGTTATTCGCCAGCCCTATGGTCAGTGCGCCTGTCGCCCGCGCAGCCTGTAATGCGCCCAGCACATAGGGCGTGGCACCGGAAGCAGCAATCAACAGTACCACATCATTCTTGCTCAAGGCCAGTTCAGCAATCTCTTCTGCGCCCTGTTCTGCGTTGTCTTCAGCACCTTCCACCGCCACAAACATGGCTTGCCTGCCACCCGCCAGCAGAGCCAGTGCGCGCTCGTTTGGCCATGAGAACGTAGGCAGCAATTCCACACCATCCAGTACACCCAGGCGGCCAGATGTACCTGCACCGACATAGACAAGGCGGCCACCCGCCAGAATTCGTGGTGCTGCGGCATCCACGGCAGCGGCAATCTGTGGCCCTGCATTACTGACTGCGCGTATGGCATGGTACTGATCTTCTATCAATACACTGACCAGCTTGTCGGTGGGGTAGAGATCCAGGTCCGGGTGTTCTGAACTGGGTGTTTCGGTATTCAACATGGTTTTCCCTGATTGCCGTGGTACTGCAACGCAATTCCGCGCATTTACTCATAGCCATAACTTATAGCTGAGCCGGGCACTGTACAAATGAAAGCTCGTCAATGTTCCATAACCTGAAGTAATGCGTATGGGTGGAAGAATTATTTGTACTGATTGCCTGCCTGGGCTTATGCTCAGTGACATTGCAAGCACAGGTGCCATATGAAACATAGCGGAAAAATCATAGACCTTAAAATGGGGGTATTTCTGACAGTAAGCCTGTTACTGTTCGGGTGCCAGTCTGGCTGGTTTCAACAAGCTGACACGCGTCATCAATTGATCATTTCAGTACCAGAACAGAAAATGCTGGTCATGGAAGATGGCCGACAGATTGCCAGCTACCCGGTGTCTACCGCCAAACGTGGTATCGGTGATCTGCCCGACAGTTACATGACACCTGGCGGTCGCATGCAGGTGGCAGAAAAGATAGGTGCAGGCATGCCGCTGGGTACGGTCTTCAAGGACCGCAAACCTACTGGCGAGATTGTCGCTGCCGATGCGCCGGGACGTGACCCTGTCGTCACGCGGATATTCTGGCTGCGTGGCCTGGAAGAGCGCAATCGCAATGCCTACCCGCGGTTTATTTATATTCACGGTACGCCGCAAGAAAGCCTGCTGGGTACACCTGCCAGCTATGGTTGCATACGCATGCGCTCTGCCGATATTGCTGACTTGTTTGAGCGCATAGGTGTAGGCGCACAGGTTGACGTGGTGGCGGATATGTCGTTGGCACAATAAGACAAGTCAGGGCTATTTGCCATTCGCTACAAATTCATGACAATTTGCATACACCTTCGTAATATCTTCGCAAAAGTAAAGCAGTAACATTTCTCTAACTTATTTTGGAGAGATGAAATGCAAAAACAATTCCTTATGTCCTGCTTATTGCTTGCCGGCACAGTGGGCGTATCAGTCATGACTGGCTGTGGCGGCGGGTCTGCCACCACGGTCGGCGCCTCGGTGGCGGCAGATACTGGCTCTCAGGCGCAGGCCATCAGTGTTGCCAAGTCTTCCCAGACACGTAACCTGGCACCTCAGGTCAGTGATGCCGACATGACAGCGGCGGTTGCCGGCAACACCAGTTTTGGCCTGCAAATGCTGCCTTTACTCGACCCGCAGGGCGACAGCAACCTGGTATTTTCACCGTATAGCATTTCACAGGCGCTGGCGATGACGGCGGCAGGCGCGCAGGGCGACACGCTGACAGGCATACAAAAAGCCCTGGCTTTCCAGCTTGACCCCAATCGTCTGTTGCCCGCTTTTAACAAGCTTGATCTGGCCCTGGCTGGCAAGACCATCAGTGCAGGTAGCAGTAATACCAAACTGCCCAGCCTGAATATTGCCAATGCCTTATGGGCGCAGCAAGGCTACAAGCTACAGACAACTTACCTTGATGCGATCGGTAGCAATTTTGGTGCAGCAGTCAATTTGCTCGACTTCATTTTGTCACCAGAAGCTGCGCGTACCAATATCAATACCTGGGTAGAAAACCAGACGCAGCAGCGCATCAAGAATTTATTGCCCGCCGGTTCTGTGTCGCCCAGTACCAGGCTGGTGCTGACAAATGCCATCTGGTTTAAATCAGAATGGGCAGTGCAGTTTATATCTGGCCGGACAGTTAGCCAGAATTTCTACGATATCAGGAACCAGGCGAGCAGCCAGGCTTTTATGAACCAGGATTTACGCGTCGCGTATGCACAGGGAAAAAATTACCAGGCGCTGGAATTGCCCTATGTCGATAATAAACTGGCGATGTTACTGATCAAGCCTGATGCGGGTAGTTTTGACACATTCCGCCAAAGCCTGAGCGTGGCAAGCCTGGCTGAACTGACAGGAAGTTTGAAAGACCAGCGTATCAGCCTGAGCATGCCAAAATTCAGTTTCAGTTCCAGCCCGCAGATGACGGAAAACCTGAAGTCCCTTGGCATGAGTGCCGCCTTTGATCCCGCCAGGGCAGATTTCTCGGGCATGACGGGCACCCGCGAATTATCGGTTTCTTCCGTGGTTCACAAGGCGTTTATCAATGTCGATGAAAATGGGACTGAGGCCGCCGCAGCGACTGGCGTGGTCGTCGGCATTACCAGCATCAGTACGGATCCTTTGGTCAAGGTGGTGCTTGACCGGCCATTCCTGTTTTTTATCCGTGACCGTGAAACGGGCTTGATACTTTTTATGGGGAAGGTGATGGTGCCGGGGGCGGTGTGAGTTTTGTGAGCAAGGTTGCGATCTTGATTCTGTTATTCCTGCGTTGGCTGAAGTAAAGGACGTTCGTTGCTTACTTTGCTGCTAATAAAACGATTTCGCTTCGTGGATGCAAGCCGGGTCTCGGCCCGGCGGCCGAATTCCTTTCTTTGCTTCGCCAAAGAAAGGAATCAAAGAAAGGCGACCGCAGACTTGCCCTTCGGGTGCTTGCGCTACGCTTCAGCACAATTTGTGCGTCACAAAAAATGGGAAATGAAGGAAACTCGCTTCCCTTGCAGGGCGCACAATCGCTTGCAAGCGATTGCCGTTACGCAGGCGAAGTGCATGCACTTCGAAACCCCTGCTACACCTCAGACAGCCTTCATTTCTGATCCATTTTCTGTGACGCACAAATTGCTACGTCCCCAGCGGGGGTAAGTCAAAAACAAGGTCAAAATCCAGAAACAATAGCAACAGCAACGACTATGGCCTACGGCAAAAAAATCCCCTGCAAACAGCCAGGGGATTTTTTCATGCGCTTAAATTACTTGAATTTGTAATTCGCCAGCAAGGTGAAAGAACGGCCGCGTGGGTCGGCGACTCGGGGTTCCCAGGAGCTGCCTGCGCCGGTGTTGCTGTCGTAGGTGACGGCGAAAGGTGGATCGGTGTTGAAAATGTTTTTCATGCCGGCTGTCAATGTCATGTTTTTGATGCCGCTGTAGGTCGCGCTGATATTGAAAATCGAATAGGCTTTGACATTGGGGTTGTAATTGCTGGGGACAACAATGCCATTTTGCACGCCAGGCAAGACCTGGTCTTTGTAGCCATCACGATAGATTTGTGAGAACGTACCTGTCCAGTCACCTTGTGTGTAGGTGACATAGGCAGTGTGCTTCCATTTCAGACCCAGGTCACCGGTGAAGGTGAACCTGCCGACTTCACTGTCGCCATAAGGTGCATTTGCCAAGGGGCGGGATTTTTTCTCGATGAGGTAAGAACCATCGATACCGGCTGTCCATTTACCTTGCCAGATTGCACCATTGGCGCGGGCACCCACTTCCAGACCGCGGGTGATGCTGGAACCGGCGTTGACCCAGCGCTGGTCGATTTGTACCAGTGCACCATTGGCGTCACGAATGAACTGGTCTTTAAACAAGCCATAGTTTAGCAACAGCGTGGTCAGGTCGATGGAGGTGATGGTGTTTTCCTTATGGATTTCCCACAGATCCATATTGGCACTGAATTCTGCAACAGGTGCCCAGACGAAACCGACGGTTGCCTGCTTGGCTGTTTCCGGGCCGAGGTTGGCTTTGCCACCATTGAGGGTATTGGGCGTGATGGAGCCGCAACCCGGCTTGGTGCTGTCAACTTTCAAAGTCGGGCAAGTGGCGGGATCAACCAGGTCTTTACCGACATATTGCGATTCAGTGATGCCATTGAATAACTGGTTGAACGAAGGCGCGCGAAAACCCGTGTTATAGGAACCACGGAACAGCAGGGCGTCGCTTGGTGTGTAGCGAAAAGCGATCTTGGGGTTAAAGGTGCTGCCAAAACCGGAATAATGATCCTGGCGGCCAGCGATAGTCACTTCCATATTTTTCAGTACCGGTATCAAGACCTCGGCATACACGGCACGGATATCGCGGCTGACATTGGGCAGTGCATTGGCATCATCAAACGGGGCATTCAAAATGGCCGGACGCGCATTGGAGACGCGGGCGTCACCGTTAAAGGTATATTCTTCCTTGCGCAAATCCATGCCCACGGCGGCCATGACCGCGCCTGCGGGCAAGGTATAGATTTCTCCAGACAGGGCAGCATCTGCCTGTGTCAGTGTGGTTTTACCGCCGTACAGTGTCACGCCTGTTGCCGATGTACTGTTGATCAGATCCATCGCTGCCTGGGTTTGTTTTTCGCCCGCTTTCAGGAAGGGGTTGATAATGCCTGTGCCCAGTGCATTCGCCAGGGCAACTGTGTAGTTATAGCCGGTACCAAGTTTGGATTCTGATTCGCTATAGGCGCGCGACAGGCCGACGCGGTAATCCCATTTACCAATCTGACCGTCAGCACCGAGTTGCAGGCGTCCTGCTTCGGTCTTGGTGGTGATTTCGCGGTTGCCGCATTCCATACAGCGCCAGCGATAGGCGATAGGTGCACCGCGATTGGCTTCTATGCTGGGGAAAACGGCGACAATGGCATTGAAGACCGAATTGTAGGCTGCGCCAGTGCTGGGATAAAACGACGATGCCGGGAAGTTCGTACCTGGTGACACCTGGTTGGGTGAAAAGCGCTTGGCGACTTCGACCTGTGAACCGACAGCTTCGGCAAACAATTGGTGTGTGCCTATTTTGAACGTGGCGCGAGAAACGAAGTTATCGTTCTTCACCGGTTGTTGCAAGACGGCCGCGCGACCTGTATCCCATGCACACGCATATTGTGATGAGGCCACGTCCCACAGTTTGGCGTCATACGGTGCCATGCCATCTACCGAACCGCAACCTGCGCCGCCGGGCAAGTTTAGTACGTTAATGGCGCTGTTGACCTGGGTACCACCAGGCAGGGTAGGGCCGTTATTGCTCTTGTTGCTCAGTATGGTATTGGCCAGTGAAGTCGCAAACACGGTGGCGCTGGGTGTGCCGCGTGTATCGACCGACAGGCCACGGTTGGGCTGGAAGGTATTGACGAAGGCACGCTGGTCGCCGCGCAGAGCTTCGTTTTCGCTATGGGTTGCGGTAATCAGTACGTTATAGTTGTCTTTGTCCAGGTCACCAAAGCCGCCAACGACAGACACGCGGTTGATGTTGCCACCGCCTTGCTGTGTAATGTCAGTAAATGCCTGGGCTTCAAGCCCCGTGTAATTTTTACGCAGGATGAAGTTGATGACACCGCCAATGGCGTCAGTACCGTAAATCGCGGAGGCGCCATCTTTCAGTACTTCCACTCTTTCCACCGCTGCCATGGGGATGGAATTCAAATCGACAGCTGAACCCTTCATGCCGTGCGTTGCCACGCGGCGACCATTGAGCAATACCAGGGTGCTGTCAGCGCCCTGGCCACGCAGATTGGCGGTGGAGGCACCGTTGTTGCCGCGTTGCGCACCGGATGTCACATCGGCATTGCTGGCAAGATTGTCTGAGCCGTTGCCGTTGATGTTCAGGGTGGAAATCAGTTGTTCGGCCGTGACGATGCCTGCGGCTTCCAGTTGTTTGCGGGTGATAATCTCGATAGGCAATGCGCCTTCTGCAGCGATACGTTTAATGCTGCTACCGGTGATTTCAACTCTTTGAGGTACTTCGGCAGGTTTTTCCTGCGCCAGCACCAATCCGCTACTTGCGCCAGAAATGCCGATCACGGCGATGCACTGGGCGATGGTCTTTAACTTCACTGGTCTCTCCTTGAGGTCGAACAACATTGTTTTGAAGAATGCGGTAAAAATCTGTATTGGCATTCAATGCCACTTCACACGGCGAACAGGTAAAGCAGGGTAAGTGCCATGTCTGATTTATTCAGAATTTGTATAAATTGTTTTCGGCTGGCTTCCAGACTAGGGTTTCACTGTCAGGGGTGACAAATGAAAATATCATGGCAAGCGATAACTAAAAGATATGGGGACTATCAGGGCCAGACCCGATACCCGCGCAGGGTATCGGTTTGTCTGTGAGTTTGCCCAGGAAGCATGCGGATGCCGCAAACCCGCAAGCTGGCCACAGCCATCAGAACGCTGCTTAAAAACCACACTTTTTGCTGGTTTTTGCTGGTTTTGGATGACGGCTTAGGGCAGGGTATAACTTGTGCGTGCACTTTCCAGGCCGCTGCGGTTGATTGCAGATACCGTCACCTGCCGGATGGCGCCATATTGCGGGTCATCTGCCAGGTCTATGGTCATGGCCTGGGCGGGTACCACGCTGAACAGCCATTGCTGGCCTGTACGCTTCCAGATCGCCAGCAGACGGGTATTGGCTGCATCGGGTAATTGCAGGCGCAGGGTCTTCTTGTCTTCAACTAAATCCAGCAAAGGCTGTGCCGGTGGCACTTTCCCCAGCCAGGGGCTGGCTGGAATGACTGCCTGGGAGGTGTATTTTTCTACCGTCAGGCGTTTGCGTATGTCCTTGCGGTTTTGATTCAGCGTCACCATGCTGAAATGCACATGACCATTGCCACCTCTTTCGCGCATGGCGTCAACCTGGTTCAGAATCTCCTCAGCAGGCCAGGATTTGTCGGTATTGTCTATGCGGCTGGTGTACAGGCCAGGCCAGATATGGCGGTTCTGCAAATTCTGGTCCAGCCAGTAATCATGCAGGACGCGGAAAGCCTGTGGCCCCTGGTTGATGGGCCAGTACAATTGTGGTGCCAGGTAATCGAGCCAGCCTTTGGCCAGCCATAGCTCGACATCGGCATATAGCTTGTCATATTGACTGAACCCACTGATACCGGCAGGCAGACGGTCAGGCCGGCCTATACCAAAGGGGCTGACACCGAATTTGACCCAGGGTTTTTCCTGGTGTACGCGTTGGTTAACGGTTTCTACCAGCCGGTTGACGTTTTCCCGCCGCCAGTCATTGCGCGCCAGCTTGCCGCCGGACTGCAAATACGCTATCCATGACGGGTCGTCGGGAAATTCCACCTCATTGCCATTCGCACCCTTGATTGGGTAAGGATAAAAATAGTCGTCAATGTGAATGCCATCGACATCATAGCGGCGCACAACGTCGCTGATGACATTCAGGGTTTGCTGCATGGCGACGGCTTCGCCCGGGTCCATCCACATCAGGTCGCCATATTGTTTGACTGCCTGAGGGGCGGTCTTGCTGATATGGTTGCTTGCCAACACTGATTTTGAGACAGCAGTACGGGCGCGGAAAGGATTGAACCACGCATGTAATTCCAGCCCACGTGCATGCGCCTGCTCCAGCCAGAATTGCAGCGGGTCGTAATAAGGTGTGGGAGGGCGGCCCTGTTCGCCAGTCAGAAATTCTGACCAGGGTTCGATGGCCGAAGGGTAGATGGCGTCAGCAGCAGGGCGCACTTGCAGCACGATGGCATTGAGCTTCATCTGCACGGCATTGTCGAGTATGTTGATGATTTCGGCTTTTTGTTTTTCGCTGCTCAGATCACGACGTGAAGGCCAGTCTATATTGGCAACGGTCGATACCCACGCAGCGCGAAATTCACGCGGCAGTGCTGGCGCTTCGCGCGGCAAGACGGGTAAATTGACCGGTGCATTGGTCGGAACATAAGTGATATCGCCCTTGCCTGGCCTGGTGGCCGGGTTGGCCGGTTTTTCAGGCGTGCTGGAACAGGCCAGCAACATGGCGCAAATACCAGCCGCCAGCAAGGGAAGCCTGAGTTTATTCAACAATGAAGTGTCAAGCGTAAAATTCTGAAACGAAAACATGCGTATGCCTATGCGGATGCGAATGGCCCCGGGTCGTGAAAACCGCAGCAGAGCCTAAAAATGCGAAAGACCTGAGATGCTACTGCATTACACTTTGACAAACCAGCGTTTCTTCCACATTCCCCAGGCGATGATCAGCATCGTCAGGTTAAACAGCAGGGCAAACAGCAAAGAGGCATTGACGGCAGAAACCGGCAGCGCCTTGATGGGCGCATATAGCAGCGCATGCAAACTGGGTTGGCTGCCATCGGTCTGTGGCAGGTGGATGAATCCCAGCATTTTAGCGATCAACCCTGACAGGGTGAATAAAAACAGCGCATTCATGCCATACATGATGAAGGGGTGCATGAGATAAATCATGCGGTTTTTCAGATGAATGGCAGGGCTGGCATCAAGCAGCCAGTAAAAACAGGCAAACACAATCAAGGCCCAGCCTGTCATGAAGACTGCAAATGAGGGTGTCCACAAGCTTTTATTGACAGGCATGAGCCAGCTGGCCAGAATTTGCCCTATAGCCAGGCAAGCAAGGCCTGCGATAAAAAGCCAGACAGTTTTTTCGGCGATATCTCGTTTGGCAGACAGCCAGTGCCCGGTTAATACCCCGAACAGCACACTGCACACTGCGGGCAGCGTGCTTAACAGCCCTTCAGGGTCCCAGGTCCTGGATTGTTTCCACAAGTGATTGCCAAAGACGCTGCGGTCGATATACGCGCCGGCATCACGGCCCGGTTCAAGCGCGGCGGCGACCAGATTACCCTCCACATCGGGCACCTGCACAGCCAGCATGATGAAAGAATAGATGGCAAGCAAGGCCATGATGACCAGCAATTGACCGCGCCAACTGCTATAAACAACCAGTGGCGCAGCAAGGGCCGTGCAAAGCGCGATGCGCTGCAACACGCCGGGTATGCGCACGGATTGAAAATCAAAATTGGGAATCAGGTTTAATGCCAGTCCAATCAAAAATATCCACAGAGCGCGTTTGAGCAGTTGCAGTAATAACTGGGTTTCACTGTGATCGGCCAACACCTTCCTGTGTAGCGACAGGTGCAGGGAAACGCCGACAATAAACAGGAAAAAAGGGAAAATACAGTCGGTAAATGTCCAGCCTGACCAGGCGGCGTGCTCCAGTTGTGGATAGAGACTACCCCAGTCGCCTGGGTTGTTCACCAGAAACATGGCGGCAATTGTAAAACCGCGAAACGCATCGAGTGACAATAATCTTGTTTTGCTGGTCAGCATACTAGTCTGGAAATCGAAATTAAAAAAAGGGCGCCTTCGCGCCCTTGAAAATCTCAATCGTCTGGGGGAGTCCTGAGAGTAACCCAACAAGAATTCTGAAGGATTGCATTCATCATAGGCACTAATACCACTTGTCGGCGATTGACTTTTTATCTGTGAGCCATAAACCAAAGTTATCGCAAACCGTTTTTATGCTTGTTGCGACTTAATTTTGACTATACTTGGCAAATCTATCAACAGACAGGTATTTGCATGGATACGACAAAAAAACGCCAGGCTGCGCTTGACCTGCTGGCTAAAACCGGTATGTGGCGCAGTAATTATGCCCCGCCTTTCTTCACCATACTATGGCGCTTTGACGTCGATGTGCCTCCCCCGCACTTCGCGCCATTCTGGCAAAACGCTATGACAATGGGGTTTTTCTTCGGGCTGTTATGGGGTGCAGGCATGTGGTTCGGCCTTTGGTCGAAACTCAACAAACCAGTGGCAGAGATGATGCTGGCCGCTGCGATTGCAGGTGTGTGTTTTGGTGTCACCATGGCTTGCTACTATGCGCATGGCAAGCGTAAATATCAACTGCCGTCCTGGAAAGAGTTCCGGGTATGAGCAGCCTTGATGCGGTAATGATGAAATCCTACAGCCCTAAAACTTTAGCAGTTCGCCTGCAGGCGCTCGGTTTCTTGACGGCTTTACAACTGGGTTTGCAGCTGAGTTTACAGCTAAATAATGCCCATGCTGCGGACAGCAAAGCTGTGAATGCTAAGGCATTGACACAAGGCCAGACTAAACCCAGGCCAGATCCTGCAATACAGAAAGAAATTGATCGCCTGATCTTGCAGTTTGGCGATGGCTTGGCTGAACCGTACAGTGAAAGACCTGCCATTGTTGTTTACGGGCAAATTTTTGATGAAAGCAAGAAAGATGCTGTTGTCATTTTTAATCTCGAAGGGTTTGGTGGCGGTAATCACCATGCTGAATATATCGCTTTTTTTGCCGCTGTGCCCTCAGGCAATATAGCGGGCAAAATCAGCCGCCCTTATCGTCTGGTCGCCGTGACCAAACTCGGTGAACGGGGCTGGCGCTCGTTTGATTTCAATACCGCACTGATCAAAGACAGGACAGTCATGTTGTCTGGTGTGGAAATGGGGCCGAAAGACGGGCTTTGCTGTCCGTCTGTTGCTATCAAGCGCATTTTCTATGTGGATGAAGCTGACCATATTGTAGAAACGGACACCCCACCTTCAGCCGCCTCCCGTATGCGATACCGCCCTTGAGTGGCATCAGCGCAATCCAATACACCAGTGCAGTGCAAACGGCAAGGCTGATTTACAAAGAAATACGCCAAGTGTAACAATTAGCAACATATTGCTTGTGATGCGAATTGGATTGCAGGATACTTCGCTTAAGCAGGCAAGGTCTTGTTATACGCATGTGTAATTCAGAAGTCATACCTTGCTGCGATGATGTCGATACGAAATTATTCTTTCCATATTAGAACAAGACAAGCTGATCAGTCCCTTCATTGCTTTTGCATACGAAGGCGCGCTGATTGAGATACAAACTTGATATAGCACGACTCAGTAACTGGGAAATCTTAGTATGAGCGCCTTGAAGAGCAAGCATTTCAAACACCGTTTTTCCCTTTCGATTGCATTCGCCCTGGTATTGGGCACCAGCTATCCGCTGGCTGCGCAGGACACCGACAGCGTGATCGGCCGTTTTGATATCAGCGGGTTTGATGTCAAGGGTAATGATTTGCTGACACCTGCTGCCTTGAATGAATTGCTCAATCCTTTCACAGGCAAAGGTCGCAGTTTTGCCGACGTGCAAAAGGCGCTGGAAGCGCTGGAAAAAGCCTATCGCGATAAAGGCTATGGCCTAGTACAGGTGGTTTTGCCTGAGCAGGAACTGAAACAGGGTATGGTGAAGCTCATCGTGGTTCAGGCCAAGGTAGGAACAGTTACTGTCAAGGGCAACCAGTTTTTTGATGCGGCCAACGTGCGCCGCAGCCTGCCGCAGTTGCGTGAAGGCAATACGCCGAACATCAAGAAGCTTTCTGAAAACCTCAAGGCGGCCAATGAAAACCCGGCCAAGAAAACCAATCTGCAATTTGAAACTGCCAATGCAGAAGGTGAAATTAATGCTGTCCTGAACGTCAGTGACAGCAAGCCCTGGACTGTTGGTGCCAATCTCGACAATTCTGGCGACAGCAACACCGGCAAATCCCATCTGGGTCTGTTATTCCAGCATGCCAATATCAGCGGGCATGATGATGTCTTAAGCCTGCAATATACAACCACCTTGCAAAAGCCCAGCCAGTACAGTGTATTTGGCGTTGGTTATCACCTGCCCATTTATGAGCTGGGTGACACCATCGACCTGTATGCCAGTTATTCCAATGTCGACTCCGGCTCGGTGACAGCAGGTATTTTTGACCTGGCAGTCAGTGGTCGCGGTTCGGTATTTGGCGGGCGTTATAACTATAACCTGGGCCGTTCTGAAAATGCTGAATCACGCTTGAGTCTTGGCCTGGATTACAAGGCATTCAAGAATAATGTCAGCTTGCAGGGCATACAGCTGGGCAGTGATGTGACGGTACATCCACTCAGCCTGACTTATTCTGGCTCTGTCAGTTCCAGCGCCGGTGAAGCCAATGCTTACCTGAGTGCTGTGCACAATTTGCCCGGCGGAGAAAAGGGTAAGACCGAAGATTTCCAGCGTGTGCGTAGCGGTGCTACCGCCGGATACAGCGTTCTTCGCTACGGCGTGGGTTTAAGCAAGGTATTGCCTGCGGCCTGGCAAGTGCGTCTGATGTTCAGTGGCCAGTACACCAGCGACAGCCTGGTGCCAGGCGAGCAGTTTGGTGCAGGCGGTGCCAGTACCGTACGCGGATTTTCTGAACGGGTGGTGGCAAATGACTATGGCACGCTGATCAGTGGCGAGATTTATACACCGAATCTGTGTGCCAATTTCACCGGCAGTTTTTCACAATGCCAGTTACTGGGTTTCTATGATGCTGCGCATGTCTCGCGCAATAAAGCTTTGCCGGGTGAGCAGAGCTCGGCCTCCATTTCCAGTGTCGGCATCGGTCTCAGGTTGGCCATGTCGCGCATGATGTCTTTGCAGATGGATTATGGCAAGGCATTGCATGCCCCGGATGAACTAAGCAAAGATGACAGGCGCTTGCATGTCAGGCTTGGCGTGACTTATTAAGATAGGTGAGGAAGAGCATGAGGAAAGAAATCAATATGTCCGCTCAGTCTGAACCGGTGTTGTGGACGAAACTGACATTCAAACTGATACCGGTTTTGCTCGCAGCCTGCTTCAGTCAGACAACAGCATTGGCCAATCCGGTGGGCCAGCAAGTGGTGAATGGCAAGGTGACCTTCAACAAGGACGGTAATCTGTTTACGATTACCAACACGCCTGGTGCCATCATCAACTGGCAGGATTTTTCCATCAACGCTGGTGACATCACCCGCTTCATGCAGGAAAGCAGCAACAGCACGGTACTGAACCGCGTAACCGGGCAAAACCCGTCGCAGATACTGGGTGCATTGCAATCCAATGGCCGTGTGTTTTTGATTAATCCCAATGGTGTTTTGTTTGGTAAAGGTGCGCAGGTTGATGTGAATGGGTTGACCGTTTCCAGCCTGGGCATGACCGATAGTGATTTCAAGGCCGGCAAGCTGAATTTTGCTGCCGGTGGACAAGCCGGTAAAGTCAGCAACCAGGGGGCAATTACTACGCCCGCCGGTGGCAAGGTTTACCTGATCGCCCCTGATGTAGAAAACAGCGGCATCATCACTGCGCCAAATGGGGATGTATTGCTGGCTGCGGGGCAGTCAGTTAAGCTGGTCGATTCGGCTAATCCCGATGTGCAGGTTGTTGTCAGCGCCAGCAATAATCAGGTTGTGAATCTGGGGCAGGTCATTTCCCAGGGCGGCAGGGTAGGTATCTATGGCGCATTGATCAGCCAGCGTGGCCTGGTCAGCGCTGACAGCGCAGTGATTGGTGAAAATGGCAGGGTTTATTTCAAGTCCAGCCAGGACACCATACTTGACATGGGCAGCCGCACGTCGGCAACGAACAGTGCAGGCAAGGGTGGCGATATACAAATTTTAGGTCAGCGTGTGGCGCTGGCAGGCAATGCGCAGGTGGATGCCAGCGGCGCAAGCGGTGGCGGCCAGGTGCTGGTTGGTGGCGATTATCATGGTGAAAATGCGGCGGTAATGAACGCCCAGCGCACCTTTATCGGCAGCGATGCACAAATCAGCGCCAATGCCGGTAAAACCGGTGACGGTGGCAGGGTGATTGTCTGGTCGGACCAGGTGACGCGCGTGAACGGCAGCATCTCTGCACAAGGTGGCACACAAAGTGGCAATGGTGGTTTTGTTGAAACTTCGGGTAAGCAAAACCTGGATTTCCATGCCAAAGTGAATGTCGGTGCGGCACGTGGCAAAAATGGTACTTTGCTGCTTGACCCGTCTTCCATTACTATCGCCGGTGGTACGGGCGACGGTGCCAGCGATGGTGTCGGTACCTTCCAGGGTAGTGCGATCGGCAGCATTAATTTTGCCGACGGCAGTCCGACCACAGTGTATCAGTCAGAACTCCAGGGTCTGTCGCCGGGCACCAATATCGTATTGGAAGCCACCAATTACATAGACACCAGCGGTACTTTTTTTGGTAGCCAGATATCCCTGCCCAGCAATTCCAGTCTGACGCTCAGGACGCGCAATGCTGCTACCGATATCAGTGCGACACGCGGTATCAACCTGACCGGCGCTGATCCCAGCCTGGAAATCCGTGCCTCTGGCTCGGGTAGTATTACCATGCAGACTGGTACTGGTGCTTCCCCACAAACTGCCGATATTCTCGTCGCCAAGTTGACCACCAGTGGCGCGGCAATTAACCTGAGTTCCAGTGGCAAGACGACTGTCACGAATCTGATTACGACACCGGGCGGACCGGGCGTTGGCGGCAATATTTCCGTCACCAGTTCAGGTGCTGTTTTTGTCGGTGCCAACGGTGCCGATGCCAGAGGCAACTCTGCGGCCAATGGTAATGTCACCCTTTCGAGTGGTATTGATATTACCCAGGTCAATGGCTCAACGATTTATGGCAATGACCTCAAGTTGATCGCAGCCACCGGCATGCACGGTTCGGCAGTCACTGACAATATGGCGGTGCAGGCAACGAAATTGAATGCACTCAACACCAGCAGTGGTGATATCCGTATAGCCAGCGTGGGTGCCAACCTGGCAATCGGTGATGTTGGTTCTACCGGCTATGGTGTCAAGCAGCAAGGTTCTGGTGGTATTTACCTCAGTTCGCCAACAACATTTTCTACCAGTCTTGGTGCGCTGGTATCTGCGACCAGTGGACCAGTCAGTATCAACGGTGCGGCCGGCGTCAGTCAATCAGGCGCTGCCAACATCACGACCAGTGGCGGTGCCATCACCGTGCAGACTGCGGATGCAGATGCGCTGACAAGCACGACTTCAGGTGCACAGATCAATAGTGGCGGTGGTGCCATTACGATACAGTCCGACAAGATGGATTTGCTGGGCAGTGTCAATGCAGGCAGTAATGGCGTCACTCTGCTGCCAAATGCGGCGGGTAATATTCATCTGGGTACAGTGGCAACCAATCTTAATTCAGGTACGCTGGAATTATCTGCTACAGAATTGAATGGTATTACGGCATCACGCCTGAAAGTAGGCTCAATCAGTGGTGCTACGATTGATATCAAGGGTGCGTTGAATTCCGGTTCTGGTGGTGCCTTGCAAAACATCAGTGGTTCATTGACCTTGAATTCTGGCAATATCATTTCCCAGCAACCGGGCGCAGTGATTGCCGGTGCCAGTTCCCTGCAAGTGCGCGGTTATGGCGTGAACCTGCCGGAAGCCAATACCGTTGGCGTGATCTCTGGTTCAAGCAACCTCAGCAGCTTTGTTTATCGCTCTGTTAATGGAATCAATGTTTCGACAGTCGATGGTTATAATGGCATTAATGCAGGCAGCTCTAGTATCAAACTGACATCAGACTCAAGCGCGGGTATCAGCCAGGCTGCTGGTAGCCCCATAGTGGCTTCCGGGCTGGCTTTGCAAACCATAGGGCCCGTATCTTTGCTGAACACAGGCAATAGCTTTACTTCGCTGGCGGCTGACCTCAATCCTGGCGCACAGGGTACTGGCGGTTTGAACATATTTACGTCAGGCGCATTGAGCACCACTTCTGTCTCGGGTATCACAGACATCACAACCAATAACCAGGCTGTGCAGATATCGACGGGCACAGGTGCAGCCTTGACCATTTCCAATAACGTCAATGCAGGTACTGGCAAAGTAAGCTTTATCGCTGACCTGCTTTCATTGGGTGGCGTGGGTACAGTAACGGGCTCTGATTTTGCTGTGCGCCCTTTTACAGCAGGTCGGTCGATTACTGTTGGTTCTGCCAGTTGTGCCTTGCCACCTTGCCTGGCCATCACCAATCTGTATAAGGTCAATGCAGGCAGCGTTGCGATTGGCAGTGATAATCCGGGCAATGCAGCCGGCGCCATTTCTGTCGCATCGATTACAGATACCAACAGCAGCGCTGCTACAGATATCAAACATCTGACGACTACCCGCGTTGCCCTGTTGACTGGTGCCGATATTACGCAGTCAAATGCGATTACGGTACAGGACCTGGGTTTGTCCGCAGGCAGTACTATCACACTGAACAATACCAACGTCATCAGCAATCTTGCCGCCAAAGTGACCAGCGGTGGACTTAACCTGAGCAATACGCAAGGCATCAATGTCGGCAGCCTGTCTGGTGGCAGCGGGGCCAGTACCTATAGCCTTGGTGGTATTACCACCGCAGGCAATGTCAGCCTGAAGGCAAACAGCGGTGACATCAACCTCGCAACTCCTGTCAATGCAGGTACAGGTACTGTAACCCTGATGGCATCTGGCGGGGCGATCAACCAATCTGTAAATAGTGTCGCCATTACGGGAGGCGCACTGGATGCGACTGCCGCCAATGGTATAGGCAATGGCACTGCGCTGAAAACGCAAATACCATTACTGCTGGCGACTAATTCAGGCAGCAATACCGACATCAAGATCAATAATACCGGTGCTTTGAATATCCAGAATCTGGCGCAGACTGCTGTTGGCAGCACAGGCAATATCACCATCGATAATATTGGTGCCATCACCATTGATAATGGTAGTGCCGTACGCACCAAGGCCGGCAGCATCAGCCTGGTGGCGCATAGTCCGCTGACCGTGAATGGTACGGTTGCCAGCGCCAATGGCGGCAATATCACGCTGGAGGCCGGGGCCTCGGGCAGTACCGCTGACAAGCTGACAGTGGGCAGCACTGGCGTGGTTACGACCAGTGGCAATATCCTGTTGAAAGCGGGAGATGCCATTTTGATCTCCGGCACGGTCAGTGGCGGCACAGTCACCCAGCAAGCATTCCAGAATGTACCTTTGCCCACGCTGACACAATGTATTGCCAACCCGTCAACCCCTGGTTGTTCATCGGTATTGCCTAGCCTCACGGCCTGTATTGCGAATCCCAATCTGGCCGGTTGCAGTGTAGTTTTGCCTAGTGTGGCCGCCTGCCAGGCTAATCCCACACTGGCCGGTTGCAGTGCTGTATTGCCCAGCCTGAGTGCATGTATCGCCAACCCCGGCCTGTTTGGTTGTGCAAACGTCTTGCCTAGCCTGGCAAGTTGCCAGGCCAATCCTAACCTGGCGGGTTGTAGTGTCGTGTTGCCTAACCTTGCATCCTGTATCGCCAATCCATCCATACCGGGTTGCAGTGCTATCCTGCCAAACCTGGCTGCCTGTATTGCCAGCCCCAGCCTGGCTGGCTGTAGCGCGGTATTGCCGACACTGTCTCAATGTATCGCCAGCCCATCCACATCTGGCTGTAGCGTGATCCTGCCTGCCTTGGCGGCCTGCATTTCCGCACCCAATATTGCCGGCTGCTCGGCAGTGTTGCCTAGCATTGCCGCCTGTACTGCCAGCCCGACGCTGGCAGGTTGCAGCGCTGTCTTGCCTACACTGAGTGCCTGCATCCAAAGCCCGTCGCTGGCCGGCTGTAGCGCCGTCCTGCCAACGCAGGCAGCTTGTGCTGCCACACCAAGCTTACCAGGGTGCAGCGCCGTGTTGCCAACCCTGGCGGCCTGTATTGCAACACCGTCGCTGGCAGGATGCAGCAGTGTCTTGCCATCGCTGGCAAGCTGTGTGGCCAGCCCATCCCTGCCAGGTTGCAGCGTCGTGTTACCGACCCTGACAGCCTGTATCGCCAACCCTGCCATGGCCGGTTGTTCAGCCATATTGCCTACACTGGCAGCTTGTACAGCATCACCAAGCCTGCCAGGTTGCAGTGCGGTTCTGCCTACGCTGAGTGCCTGTATTGTGACGCCAACGCTGGCTGGTTGTAGTTCCATCTTGCCTGGGCTGACTGCCTGTATTGCCAGCCCAAGCTTGCCAGGTTGCAGCGCTGTCTTGCCTAGTATTGCCAGTTGTCAGGCTAATCCTGGGCTTGCTGGTTGCAGTGCGGTCTTGCCAACGCTGGCGGCTTGCACTGCTGCACCCACTACACCAGGCTGTAGCGCAGTTTTGCCTGGTCTGGCAGCTTGTACCGCCAATCCTGGTCTGGCTGGTTGTAGCGCGGTCTTACCAACGCTGGCGATCTGCACGGCCAATCCGGCGACGCCTGGTTGTGCAGCTATCCTGCCGAGCTTAAGCGCCTGTGTCGCCACCCCTGGTTTGCCCGGTTGTGCTGCGGTCTTGCCGACCTTGAGTGCCTGCATCACTTCACCTTCCTTGCCTGGTTGCAGCGCTGTATTGCCTACACTGGCAGCCTGTACTGCCAATCCTTCGATTGCCGGTTGCAGCCTGGTATTGCCGACACTGGCAAGCTGTGCCGCCAATCCGGCTATCAGTGGTTGCACAGCAGTGTTGCCAAGCATTAGCCAGTGCGCGGCCAATCCAGGTTTGCTGGGTTGCACGATAGTCTTGCCTATTGGTGACATCAGAACCGGTAGCGTATTGAATAACTCGATTAATGCGGCGCTCAATAACTTCATCAGTTCAACACTTGCCATTACCAATGCGATTTCCAATGCGGACAATTTCTTCGATAGTGGTTTTGGTGGCGCAAATGGTTCAGGTGGCGCAGGTGGACCCAGCCGGTTTGAACAAAGAAGCAGCATTGCTGGTACCAGAGATAACGGAGTAATAAAAAATGCTACTGATAAAAAAATGTACTGCAATTAAGTTCTTCTTCCTTGCGGTACTGTGCCTGAGCTGGTCATTCGCTTTTGCCGCTCAGGTCGCGGGTACAGTCACGCATTTGAGCGGGCCACTGATTGCCAAGAAAGCCGATGGCACGGTGAAGGTATTGTCACAGCAATCCACGGTGGAGCAGGGTGATACCCTGGTGGCTGAAAAAGATACCTACGCCCGCATCAAGTTTGCTGACAACAGCGAAGTCACCTTGCGTCCAAATACACAATTGAAAATCGACCAGTTTTCTTTTGAAGAAGACAAACCCAGCAAGGATGGCTTTACCATGACCTTGATCAAGGGGGGCTTGCGTTCGATTACCGGTTTGCTGGGCAAGCGTAATAAAGAGCGTTTTGGCTTGAATACGCCGACAGCATCGATAGGTATTCGCGGCACGACTTTCATTGCCGAATACATTCCGCCAGAGCAAGCTGATGGACAGGCGGGCGGCAGGGCACCGGGCCTGTATGTGCAAGTGCTGGACGGCACGGTCTTCATGAAAAATGACGGTGGCATGATCGATGTGACCATAGGCCAGTTTGGTTTTGCCATCAGCTTCAGCAAGCCACCCGTGCTGTTGCCGAATAACCCTGGCATGCAATTCACGCCACCGGCGACTTTCCCGCTGGGCGCAAATTCAGATACTGCCAATAATGAAAGTAAATCGGGTGCATTGATTTGTGAAGTGCGTTAATGTTAATTAGTCAGCAATAGCAAGAAATAATAAAGCGCTGATGTCCGTTATCAATGGACATCAGCGCTTTTACTTTGCAGTGTCAGCTTTTTGTGATTGCAGCATCAGAATGCCGGCAAATCGGCACTCGCATGCTGTTTCAATTTATTGCGCGCCAATTCAAAATCAGGAAACACCGATTGCACCGTTGCCCAGAAACGTGGGCTGTGGTTCATCTCACGCAGATGCGCAAGTTCATGGGCAATCACATAGTCGATGATCATTGGCGAAAAGTGGATGAGCCGCCAGTTCAGACGTATCTTCCCTTGTGAGGTGCAAGAACCCCAGCGTGTGGCCGCAGCCGACAAGGCCATGCTGTGATACCGCACATTCAGTTTTTCAGCGAAGACAGGCAGGCGTTCGTTGAATACCCGCCTGGCTTCCTGCTGCAACCAGGCCTGCACACGGTCTTTCAATTGCTGTTCACCTGCATCTACAGGCAGGTTAATGACCAGCATATTTTCGTCAGCCTGGAAATGTGTGCCAGAAACAGATGCGGGTGCAATACGCAAGGTCACTTCGCCACCCATGAAGGGCAGTTTGGCGCCATCTTTCCACTGCATCTTTGGTTCCAGCTGGCGTTGCGTGCGTTCGCGCCTTTCTGTCAGCTTGCGCAAGATCCAGGCCTGTTTCTCGCGTATGGCCTGTTCAATATCCGCAATCGTGACCCAGCGTGGTGCGGTGATGCGCAAGCCATCTTCATTGATCAAAAAACCTATGCTGCGACGTTTCGAGCGTTGCAAATCGTATTCAAGCAGATAGTCGTTGATTAATATCCTGCGCTTGTTGCTGGTGTTGACAAAGGTCGATGGCGGTACAGATGTAGAGCTTACCGGCGTAACAGGCAAGGCCGTATCCGGCTGCTTCTTGTCAGCCTGTGGTGGCAGTTTTGGTACAGATGGCGTAGACCGCAAACGGTCCGGCACCAGAAAGTCGCTGAATAAATCTAGTTGCAATGCCAGTTGTATCGCTTTGCCAATAGAGGGAATACTTGGTTTCATTTCAACTTAAAAATCTTGAGTCCAAAATCAGGGGAGATAACAAGCCAGGCACTTCCAAATCGCATCAATGAATAGATCATTTTTAAATTTTTTTGCTTGCTTATTTTGAGTAGTTTGACCTATTTCTGGCAGTTCGTGTTTTTGTGCCTGAAAACTGCTTTTCTCATGGTGTATTTGGCATTGATGAAACGCAAAAAAATTTACGCCATCTTGTTTTTCATCTAATTGCCTACACCTTTGCCTGCAATAGCCAGCGTGCCCCATGCGGCTGAATCAACCGGAAAAAATTCCAGCATGTTTCACTTGAATATCTTGCAGAAAATCTGGCGTCGTTTCATTGCAAGACTGGTGATACTGTCGCCCCTGGTGGGGAGGGCCCCACTAGACTTTCCTTTTGCTCTCAGCGATATTGCCCAGCTTTACCGCAGTACCCTTGCAGAAGACACACCAGTCACAGACGAACAGACAGCGGCAGATTTGCTGCTTGATGACTACGCGGCGAGCCTGACCAGGGGCAGCAGTATTTTTGCGCAACAACTGGTGCATAAGCGTTTACGCGCAGGCGCGGGCAGCAATGATTCGCCTTCCCGTATCGCTGCTTTGCTGCAGGACACAGCTTTACAGCAAAGCCTGACGCAGCAATGCCATTTGCTGCGCCAGGTCGATACAGAAATCAGTGCAACGCTGTTTGCCGGTGATGTTCCCGTACCGAGGAAAAATCCAGAAAGGGGTGATTGGGTATTGCGCATGCTTCCGCTCTTGATGTTGTCCCTGATCGGGCTTGCCTTCGCCGTCAGTGCGTATTTATGGACAGGTGTATTGCTTGTCTGGATCGTATTGATGCTGATACAAATGCATTACCATGAAGTGGCGGCCGACTGGGCAAGAAAAATGCAGGCGCTGCAAATGCTGTTAATCACTTTTAATTCCCTGGGTGGCGTTGAACATTCAGAGGCGGCGATTTGTAAAGCAGGGCGTCAGCAAGCCAATAAAGTCATTCGCGGCATACGGCGCAGTAATGTGACGTTGCAACCGGCTTTGCGTGATTATGCAGACTGGCTCATGCTCGACAATGTAAGACATTATTTTAAAAGTAGCACTGTCGTCCGCGACAATCTGGAATTTTTACGCGAAGCCTTTTTACTTGTCGCCAGCCTGGAAACTGACCTGGCCATCGCGCGTCATTTGCAAGGGCAGGCGCAGTATTGCTGGGCAACACCAGCGGCCAAAAAACAGTTGAAGATGGAGCAGGTTGTTCATCCCTTGCTGGAAAAATCAATACCCTTGAACATGGCGCTTGATGGTAAAGGCGCTTTTATCTCAGGCCAGAACGGCATAGGTAAAAGTACCTTGCTGCGTACCGTAGGTCTGAACCTGATTACTGCACGTGCCTTTGGGTTTTGCTATGCCCGCACCGCCGCGCTACCGGCGTTGCAGGTTTATGCCAGCATGCAAAGTGAAGATTCACTGATGGGCGGCGAAAGCCTGTACCTGTCTGAGCTGCGACGTGCAAAAGAATTATTGGAATTTTCCAGGCAGGGTCACGATGCCCTGTTCATCATTGATGAAATCTTTCGCGGTACCAATCACCTGGAATCAGTCTCGGCAGCAGCAGCCGTTCTGCACACCTTGTGCCAGACACAAATGGTCATAGTCTCTTCTCACAACCTGGCACTTGCACCCTTGCTCAATACCTGTCTGCAACCGTACTGCGTCACCCGACTTGTAGACGAGCAGCATTTGCAACTGCTGCCAGGCGTATTGGATAAAACAAATGGGATTGCCTTGCTGGCCACGCATGGCTTTGGATCAGAACTTGATCGCAAAGCCAGGCGGGTGTATGACTGGCTAGATAGCTATATGGCACATCCGGCTGAATGTGAAGACCTGCTGGATACTTGAATCGCAGCCTGGTTGACGCTGACTTTTTAGTTCTTTTCTTCTGACTGATACACCGCCGGTGAAATCACGCGCATTTCAGCTTCTATCCATTTCTCCACTTCCTGCATCAGTTCAACCGCATTCATGCCATCGGGGGCAATGGGTTTGCCAACCGAGACTGTGACTGTTCCAGGCAGTTTGATGAAAGAATTTTTTGGCCAGCATTCGCCGGAATTCAATGCAACAGGAACGACCGGTGTATTGGTTTCTACTGCCAGACGTGCGCCGCCGCCTTTATATTGGCCCTTTTTACCGACGGCAATACGTGTGCCTTCCGGGAACATGATGATCCATTGTCCGTCAGCCAGGCGCTTGCGGCCTTGCGTGACGACGTGTGCAAAGGCATCCTTGCCTTTGCTGCGGTCTATCGGGATCATGCGCAACATCGAAATCGCCCAACCAAAGAAAGGGATGTAGGTGATCTCTTTTTTAAACACGAACACCAGTGGGCGTGGTGTTGCCATCAACAGGAAAATGGTTTCCCAGGCTGACTGGTGTTTCGATAACAGAATCGCCGGGCCATCGGGAAAGTTTTCAAACCCCCGGGTTTGATAGCGGATACCGCAAATGACCTTGGCTGCCCAGATGATGAAGACATTCCAGCGTGCCGTAATATAGTAGCGCTGGTTGTAAGGCAGAAATGCAAACAGCATGCTGATGGGTGCCCAGATGACGGTGAAAATCGCCATCACCAGCAAAAAGATCATCGAGCGTACAAAAAGGGTGAAACGAAGCATGAAATCTCCAGTGCTTGCGAAACTGATCCGGTGTCAGATCGCGATGTTAAATTCAGACGAGGAATTTTCCAGTAATTTTTCGACCATGGCTGCCAGGTCAGGATAGACCTGGGTACCTGGTGGCAAGCCCCCTTTTTCATGGGTCTTGCTGCCTTTGCCGGTCAATACCAGATGCGGCAGGCAGCCGACGATAAAGCCCGACTGCAAATCACGAAGAGAGTCACCGACACAATTGACGCCCTTGAGGTTGATGTCATAGCGGCGGGCGATTTCCTGCAACATGCCTGGCTTGGGCTTGCGGCAATCGCAATTTTCATCTGCCATGTGCGGACAGAAAAAAACCGCATCAATACTGGCCCCGACTTGCTGGGCCGCAGTATGCATTTTCTGGTGGATGGCATTCAGGGTCGCCATGTCAAACAGTTTGCGGTCAACGCCAGACTGATTGGTGGCAACCACCACGCAATAACCCGCCTGGTTCAGGCGGGCAATGGCTTGCAGCGAACCCGGTATCGGCTTCCATTCATCGGGCGACTTGATAAAGTCGTCAGAATCCTGGTTGATGACACCATCGCGGTCGAGGATGATGAGTTTCATCTGCATTCCTTATCTTGATTCCTTCAATGCGCTCAATTGCGTCAGCATATTATGACCATGCCTGATTGCCATGTCTGTCAAGCTTATCACTCAGGCAGCCAGTTTGGAAATATCTGCTACCTGGTTCATCATGGCATGCAGGCTGGCCAGCAAGGCCAGGCGGTTATTGCGCAAAGCCGGGTCTTCTGCATTGACCATGACATCATTGAAGAAAGTATCCACTTCAGTGCGTAAGGCTGCCAGTGTTTTCAGCGCGCTGCTAAAGTCACCTTGAGCAAATGCCACATCCACCTGTGGTTTGACATCTGCCATCGCTTTTGCCAGCGCCTGTTCAGCCGCTTCCTGCAACAGAGCAGCCTGTACCGCGCCGGGGGTGCCTTCGGCTTTTTTGAGGATATTGGTAATACGCTTGTTGGCAGCTGCCAGGGATTCTGACTCTGGCAATGCTGCAAAGGCTTGCACAGCTTGCAGGCGTTCAACGATGTTATCGAGCGTGTCTGGGTTCTGGGCGACGACGGCTTCGACTTCATTTGGCGAAAAACCCTTGTCGCGCAACTGACCACGCAAACGCTCCAGCAGGAACGTCAATACTTCTGCCGATGGGTCCTTGAAATTGGCATTGCCTGCAAACAGTGCGACTGTCTGCGCCAGCAAACTGCTGAGCGACAGGCTCAGGCGTTTTTCTACCAGCATGCGCAAGATACCCAAGGCATGGCGTCGCAAGGCGAAAGGATCGCGGTCACCGGTAGGTTGCAAACCTATGCCCCAGATACCGACCAGCGTTTCCAGTTTATCTGCCAGGGCAACAGCCGTGCCGGTCACGGTGGCAGGCAGGCTGTCGCCAGCAAAACGTGGCTGGTAATGTTCAGATGCGGCAGCGGCGACATCAGCGTGCTCGCCATCATGTTGCGCATAATAAGTACCCATGATGCCTTGCAGTTCAGGGAACTCACCAACCATATCAGTCAGCAGATCAGTCTTGGCCAGCAAGGCGGCGCGTTCTGCCAGTGCCACATCGGCATGCAGGGCCGCAGCGATCTTGCCTGCCAGAGCGGTGACGCGTTGTGTACGTTCGGCCTGGCTGCCCAGCTTATTGTGGTAGACGACGTTTGCCAGCAGCGGCAGGCGTGATTCCAGTGTTTTCTTCTTGTCTTGTTCGAAAAAGAATTTTGCATCGGAAAGACGCGGGCGCACGACGCGCTCATTACCCTGGATGATGTGCTGCGGGTCAGCAGTTTCCAGATTCGATACGATCAGGAAGCGTGAACGCAATTTGCCATTGGCATCGGTCAGCGCAAAGTATTTCTGGTTTGTCTGCATGGTCAGAATCAGGCATTCCTGCGGTACAGCCAAAAACTCCTGTTCGAAATTGCATTCATAGACGACAGGCCATTCCACCAGCGCGGTCACTTCATCGAGCAGGGACTCAGGCATCAAAACCTGATCAGTACCAGCCTTGCCCAGCAGCGCAGCGCGTATCTGTTCTTTACGTTCATTGAAACCGGCGATCACCTTGCCTTCGTCTTTCAGACGCGCAGCATAGTCATCTGCATGGGCAATACTGACTTCACCAGTCGATAAAAAGCGGTGACCCAGTGTGATGCGGTCGCTATGCAAACCCAGCAAGGCCAGTGGCACGATATCCGTACCATGCAAGGCGATGATCTTGTGTACAGGGCGCACAAAATGCACAGTCTCGCCATCCGGGCGCTGATAACTCATAACTTTCGGGATAGGCAATTTGCTGATCGCTTCTTCCAGCGCCGTCTGTAATGCCGGTGCCAGCGCAGAACCTGGGGCAGTGTGGCTGTAAAAGAAGCTTTCGGCCTTGCCATCGGCAGCGCGTTCCAGATCACTGACCTGCAAATCGGGAAAGCCCAGTGCAGCCAGTTTTTTTGCCAGCGGTGCAGTGGCATTACCGTTGGCATCAATCGCTACGGACACCGGCAATACTTTTTCACGCAACAGTTTGTCTGGCGAAGTCGTGCGCACCTTGCTGATGCTGACAGCCAGACGGCGTGGCGATGCATAACTGGTGGCAACGGCATCAGCTTCGAGAAAATCGCGTGACTTCAGGCCCGCCAGGATGCCGGCAGTAAATGCATCGCCCAGTTTGGCCAATGCCTTCGGCGGCAGTTCTTCAGTAAATAATTCGACTAACAGTGTTTGGCTCATGTTTCTTTTCCTACGTTCTGGCAGTGTGCCGGAATCTGTTTAAATATTCAGCAGCGACGGGATGCCCAGGCATCCGGTAACAACAATCAGGCGGCTGGCTTGTGTTTGTCATCGGCAGCGCACATGGGAAAGCCCAGTGCTTCACGCGACGCATAGTAAGCTGCGGCCACCGCGCGCGACAGGTTGCGGATGCGGCCTATGTATGCGGCTCTTTCCGTTACCGAGATTGCACCGCGGGCATCGAGCAGGTTAAAGGTATGCGCGGCTTTCAATATCATTTCGTAAGCCGGCAGTGCCAGGGATTTTTCTGTCACTTCCAGCAGGCGCTTGGCTTCTGCCTCGTAATTGGTGAACAGCGAAAACAGGAACTCGGTGTTCGAGTATTCAAAGCTGAACGTCGATTGTTCAACTTCATTCTGATGGAATACATCGCCGTAGGACAGACGTATTTTCTGGCCGTTTTCTTCCCGCTCGGTCCAGACCAGGTCATAGATATTATCTACACCTTGCAGGTACATGGCCAGACGCTCCAGGCCATAGGTGATTTCACCGAGGATAGGTTTGCAATCCAGGCCACCTACCTGCTGGAAATAAGTGAACTGCGTGACTTCCATGCCGTTGAGCCAGACTTCCCAGCCCAGACCCCAGGCACCCAGCGTCGGGTTTTCCCAGTCGTCTTCGACAAAGCGCACGTCATTCTGCTGCAAATCCAGGCCCAGGGCTGTCAGGGAACCCAGGTACAGATCCAGGATATTTTCAGGCGCGGGCTTCAACACCACCTGATATTGATAATAGTGTTGCAGACGGTTCGGGTTTTCACCATAACGGCCATCTTTTGGGCGGCGCGAAGGTTGCACATAGGCGGCACGCCAAGGCTCTGGCCCGATGGCGCGCAAAAAGGTACCAGTATGCGAAGTACCCGCACCCACTTCCATATCGTAAGGCTGCAACAGGGCGCAGCCTTGTTTGTCCCAGTAATCTTGTAATGTCAGAATGATTTGTTGAAATGTGAGCATCGTGCTGTCTGCCTTTGTCACTTCTTTGAAGAAGCGATGGATAAAGTTTGCCAAACCTTAGATTTTAACGGCTTTTCCCTTGTACAGGCGAATTTGCTTGCGCTTGTTTTGTTAATTCGACACGATTTTCCTGAGTGTTGAACGCCACTCACCAAACTGGAGCAGGCTTGCAGGAAAAATCCCGGTTGAAACTTCTGGAAATCACAGCTTGCAGGCCCAACTGGCTGACAGGTTTGGTGAGAAAAAGGGAAATTAGTTTGTACGCATGACTTAATTGCAATGAGCTGACATTTTTATCCAGGTTTTGTCGGGGTGTTTGTCCGGGTTTTGAGAAATTTCAATGAAACCCCACGAAAACCATCAGCAGCGCATCACTACGGGCGGTTTTTGTTGCAAATAGTGTTTGTACAGGGTATAAAAATCCACTTGCCAAAAATAATAGCGTGCTGAACAGGGGACCGCATACGACATGGCTATCGACGAACTGAACCAGGAATCAAACGACACACTGGATGCCGAGTCGCACAGGCTTGAGGCATGGTACCTCTTGCTGGGCGAACTATCACACTGCCTGTGGTACGCCGATGATTTGCCAGAGATGTTGCGCGGCTTTTGCCGCATCCTGGTACAACGGGCGGGGTACAACTGCGCCGAAGTCGAACTGGATCTGGGCGATAAATCTGAGATTTATCGTTTTCGCAATGATTTACCTACCGACAGCAAGGCGCAGTACCTCAGTTTGCCGCTGCAACGCTTTGGTTATTCACTGGCGCATTTGCGTGTCGGCGCCAGCTTTCCCCTGCATGAAGGCAGTGAAGCACATGCCATATTAAGCCGTTTTGCGATAGAACTGGCGCAAGCCATTCATTCCCTCAGTACCACGCATGAACACCATGACCTGCAAGACAATGTAGAAATGCTGGCACTGTCAGTGCAGCAGAGCAGTTTTGCCGTGGTCATCACGAATGCAGGCGGTGAGCTTGAATATTGCAATGACAGTTTTTGCCGCATCTCTGGTTATACCCAGGCAGAAGTCCTGGGGCAGCATATTTTCTGGAATTCCGGTGACCCTGCCGATGAAAAAGTCATGCGTGTGATTCTTGCCCTGAAAGTGGGTGAACACTGGCAGGGCGAAGTGCTCAGTCACCGCAAGGACGGCAGCACATATTGGGAAAGGCAGATCGTCAGCCCTCTGTGCAATGTAGATGGCCACATCACCCACCTGGTCGCCATCAAGCAAGATATCACTGACAGTAAGTTCCAGTTGAAAGAAGTTGAACAGGCCCTGCTATTGCGTGAACAGGCGCTGGTATCGAGCAGCAATGGCATCATGATTACCCGCAGTGATGACAGCGACCATCCCATCGTCTATGTGAACCCGGCTTTTGAGAGAATCACCGGTTACAGTGCGCAGGAAGTGATAGGTCGTGAAGGCCGCTTTCTCGTCAGGGAAGACCTGGCACAGCCTGATCTGGAAGAAATCCGCACAGCCTTGCGTGAAAAACGTCCGGGTTGTGCCTTGTTGCGCAATTACCGCAAGGACGGCACGCAATTCTGGAATGAATTGCATATCTCGCCAGTCAAGGATGCCAGCGGTGCCGCCACCACGCATTTTGTCAGCGTCATCAATGATGTCAGCGAACGTGTCAATTACCAGAAAGAACTCGAATACCAGGCAACCCACGACAGCCTGACCGGTCTTGCCAACCGCAACCTCCTCAATGACCGCATCACCCAGGCGATCGCGTGGGCCAAGCGCCAGAATTTATCAGTGGGCCTGATGTTGCTGGACCTTGATCATTTCAAGCTGATCAATGATGCATCCGGTCATGGTGCGGGTGATGCCATGCTCAAGCAGGTTGCCCAAAGGCTCACGCATTGCGTGCGCGAAACGGATACCGTTGCCCGTTTGGGTGGCGATGAATTCGTCATCATCCTGACAGATTTGCCAGAAACCGGTGACGTCGATGTGGTGGCAGAAAAAATACTGGGTGCGCTGGCCCGGCCCTTTGAAATTGACGGGCATGATGTGTTTGTCACTGCCAGTATAGGCATTTCACTGTACCCGCGCGATGGTGACCATGGCGAGATATTATTGCGCTATGCCGACATTGCCATGTATCGCGTCAAGGAGCATGGGCGCAACAGCGTGCGCCAGTTCGTGCCTGAGATGGGGGTGACGGCGATCAGCCGCCTGAATATGGAAGGTGCCATGCGGCGCGGGCTGGAGCGGCATGAATTTACGCTGCACTATCAGCCCAAGATAGAATTGGGCAGTGGCCGCATCGTTGGGGCTGAAGCGCTGGTGCGCTGGCATCATCCGCAAATCGGCCTGATACACCCGATAGAATTCATCCCTCTGGCGGAAGAAACAGGGCTGATCCTGCCGCTTGGTGAATGGGTCATGGCGGAGGCTTGTCGCCAGCAGGTAAGCTGGCAAAAAGCTGGCATGACAGATCTGAAGATTGCCATCAATATGTCACCACGCCAGTTCAGGCAGGAAGATTTATCTGACCGCGTGGCGGCCATTTTTGCCGAGACGGGCGCTGACCCGCGCATGGTTACGCTGGAGTTGACTGAAAGCATGGTCATGCAAGACGTAAACAGTAACCTGGTCGCCTTGCGTGCTTTGAAAAACCTGGGGCTGTCAATTTCGCTTGATGATTTTGGCACGGGTTATTCCAGCCTGTCTTACCTGCGGCGTTTCCCTATTGATGAACTGAAGATAGACAAATCCTTCATCAACGACATCCATGAAAACCCGGATGATGCCGCGATAGCCAGTGCTATTATCGCCATGGCGATCAGCCTGGGGTTGAACGTCGTCGCTGAAGGTGTGGAAAGAAAAGAGCAGGCCGACCTCTTGCGCAAAATGGGATGTACCCAGGTACAGGGCTATTATTTTGGCCGCCCCTTGGATGTGCCGGGTTTTACTGCACGGTTCCGTGAGCTTCGCAATGAATAAGCTGCTCTGGCGTGCAGGCAAGGTCACGGAATTGCCAGAATTGCTGATGCAGGCAACGCTGGAAAAATCTGCGGCAATCGGGACGGCGACCGTCTATCATTTCAGACATGATGGCATCGAAAAACTGGCGGTCTCGCTGCCGGACGGGCAGGCATTGATCATTGAAGCCGCAGCGACCGGCAGACCACGACGCCGCCGCATCGACCCCTTGAAGGCCGATGCGGGCAAGGCTGATGTACCTGTCCCATCCTCTGCTGAAGACTGAAACAGTACGACTACATCTGCCCAGTTTTTACTTATGCGTGGCTCAGATTTTCGCTGTCAAGTGAGGCCATCGCATGTTCGTTGTAGCGTGTACCGGCAACTGCTTCGGCGGGTACGGCCTGTTGAATTGCCTGCAAATCTGCTGCACCCAGCCTGATATCCAGTGCGGCTAATGCCTCGCTGAGACGATCACGGCGGCGTGCACCGATCAGGGGCACGATGTCCTGGCCTTGCGCCAGTACCCAGGCAATAGCAGCCTGCGCCACACTGATACCCTTGCCATCAGCAACCTGACGCAAAGCCTCAACCAGTGCCAGGTTACGGTCCAGGTTATCTCCCTGGAAGCGTGGGCTGACCGAGCGGAAATCACGTGCGCCTGTGTTTCGTTGCTGGTTCCAGTGTCCGCTCAACAGGCCGCGTGACAAGACGCCATAGGCAGTTATGCCTATGCCCAGTTCGCGGCAGACTGGCAGTATCTCCTGTTCGATGCCGCGTGAAAACAATGAATATTCAATTTGCAGATCACTGATGGCATGCACTGCCGCAGCACGTCGCAAAGTCGTGGCACCCACTTCCGATAAACCGATGTGGCGCACGTGGCCGGCCTTTATCATATCGGCTATCGCGCCTACCGTTTCTTCCACCGGCACTTGTGGGTCGACACGGGCCAGGCGATACACATCGACATGATCCGTACCCAGGCGCTTCAAGGTGTAGGCCAGTGCGTTCTTCACAGCGGCGGGCCTGCCGTCCATGCCCATCCAGTTGCCCTGCGGGTCACGCAAGGCACCAAACTTGACGCTGATTTTCACTTGTTCACGTGGCAGGTTTTGCAGGGCTTCCTGTATCAGTAATTCATTATGGCCCATGCCATAAAAATCACCGGTATCAAGCAGGTTGATACCCGCGTCCAGCGCGGCATGGATAGTGGCAATGCTTTCCCCGCGATCTGCCGGGCCGTACAGGTCCGACATACCCATGCAACCCAGGCCTATGGCGGATACTTGTGGGCCTGTATTTCCCAATTGACGTGTTTCTATCTTGTTCATTGCAAATTCTCCATTGAGTGCTATTCATGCCTGCCAGCGAGATTGCAGCAGCTGAGACGTATTGTAGATATAATGAATTTATGAATAAAGTAGGTAGAATTGCCAACACTGCTCAATAAATCTAAACAATAGTATTGTGCATAGAGGTGATATGGATAAATTTCAGGCCATGCAAATATTTGTCAGCATCGTCGAACAAGGCAGTTTCAGCCGTGCTGCTGAACATCTGCAAATGCCCAGGGCCAGTGTGACGTTGAGCATCAAGCAACTCGAAGCGCATCTGGGTACGCGCCTGTTGCAGAGAACCACCCGCCAGGTCAGTACGACGGCAGATGGTGATGCCTATTACCAGCGTTGCCTGCGTCTCTTGGCCGACCTCGAAGAAACCGAATCAGCATTCAGCCACAGCCTCATCAATCCGCGTGGCAAGCTCAGGCTGAATTTGCAGGGCTCCATGGGTAAAAGTTTCGTGATCCCGGCCTTGCCCGAATTTTCTACCAGATACCCCTTGATAGAGCTGGAAATTGGCATGGGTGACCGTCTCGTCGACCTGGTACGTGAGGGGATTGACTGTGTCTTGCGTGGTGGGGAATTGCGTGATTCCAGCATGATTGCACGCCGCGTCGCCAACATGATGCAAATCACCTGCGCCAGCACCAGCTATCTTGAACGCTTTGGCGTGCCGCAAAACCTGGCAGACCTGAAACAACATCTGGCCGTCAATTATTTTGCCTCACACACCGGGCGCAATATGGATTTTGAATTCATGGTTGACGGCAAATTACAGCTATTGCCCATGAAAAGCCTGGTTGCCGTCAATGATGCTGACGCTTATGCCGCCAGCGCAGCAGCAGGCTATGGTCTGGTACAGTTGCCCCATTTTCACGTGGCTGCACAACTGGCCGCGGGTACCATGCATGAAGTGCTGGCCGACATGCGCCCACCGCCCATGCCTTTATCGCTGCTCTACCCACATCACCGGCAACTGTCGCCGCGGGTCAGGGTATTCGTCGAATGGCTGAGCGCCCTGATGGAAAAACATGCGGCCTTATTTTCCGGGCCGCCTGTGTGAATGCTAATATTTATGCAATTATTTCTGGATTGATTGCTTATTTATTATTGATATCGATATTGTTTTAATCATTTTCTTGTGCAGTGCCTGCAATTTGAGCCTGTCACACCGCATTTCCCTTATCATGCTGACATGACAGAAGATCAGGCCATTCCTCTCCCTAATTATCCCGGCATACAAGCCAAAAATGTCTTTCTGGTACAGACCACGACAGAAGCAGATGCCGCGTATGCAGCAATGTGCAATGCCGACATCCTAGGTTTTGATACTGAATCCAAGCCAGTGTTCTTCAAAGGCCAGCAATCTGACGGCCCGCACCTCATACAGCTGGCCACCGATACGGGCGCGTATTTATTCCCCGTGCTCAAGGCGACCAACACCGATGCGGTGCGCGCCCTGCTGGAATCCAGACAGATATTGAAGGTTGGCTTCGGCCTCAGTGATGATTTGAAACGTCTGCACAGCAAACTGAATATTGCCCCGCAAAATGTGCTGGACCTCGCACGTGTCATGCGCGAGAGCAAACAGCGTGACATGGGGGCGAAAGCGGCAGTGGCCAAATTCTTTGGCATGAACCTGCAAAAATCCAAGAAGACCTCGACGTCGAACTGGGCGGCAGCGCAACTGAATGAGCGGCAGATCATGTATGCGGCGAATGATGCGCAGGTGGCGCTTCTCGTCTATCGCGAATGGCTCTTAAATAAGCATCGATAAAGCTACTGCGCGCAGTCATTTTGGGCCTGCGATGCTCATCGTACTCAAGTACGATTGCGCTTCTTAGCCCAAACTGACAGCGCTCGCTACGCTTTTTCAATGCTTATTTGTGTAAGGTGATTAAGCTACTGCGCGTCGCGATTTTGAGTCTGCGATGCTCGTCGTACTCAAGTACGACTGCGCTTCTTAACTCAAACTAGCGTCGCTCGCTACGCTTACTCACCCCTTACTGGCGTTACCGTGATTTGATTTGGGCAGCTGTTTACTCCTGTTTTGAGGCTGCGGTGCTCATCGTACTCAAGTACGATTGCGCTTCTTAGCCCAAACTGACAGCGCTCGCTACGCTTTCTCAATGCTTATTTGTGTAAGGTGATTAAGCTACTGTGCGTCGCGATTTTGAGTCTGCGATGCTCGTCGTTCCAAATACGATTGCGCTTCTTCGCCGCACTGACCAGGTACTCACTCCTTACTTGCAATGGGTATTTTGATCTGAACTCTTCGTCTTTGAATTGGTCACAGTCGGGCGCGATTGATTCTGTTGCTGTTAAATTATTGAGGACACAATGACTGTTAAAAATAACTTGTTGCTCGGGATGGTTTGTTTGCTGGGCCTGTGCGGTGGTGTAGCGCGGGCGGATGGGGTGGCGGATATGCGGGCGGCTCTAGGGCGTTTGCAGGGGCAGGCCACTGTCCGGGCGGTGGTGGAGGCGAAAACCACGAATCGTCAGGGTGAGGGCAAGGAAATGGAAGAGCAGACAGGGCAGGTCAGTATCGCCATTGATGACAGCCCACGCGGCTTACAGCTTTCTTATGGCAAGGATGTGCTGGCGCGGCTGGAAACCGAAGAGCGTGCCAAGGAAAAAGATGCCAAGGCGAAGACGCCGACCATTGCAGCCATACGCGAAGTCAATGCCTCTGAATTGCGTCCCATGATATTTGCTGCTGCCAACCTGACACGCTTGCTGGAAAGAGCGGTATTCAAAACCGAAAAGGCAGATACCTATAATGGCAAACCTGCACGGTTGCTGAGCTTTGAAACACCCGTGGAAAAGCTGACAGAAAAGGAACGCAAGTATGTCAAGAAATTTGAAAATACCCTTGATATCTGGATCGCCGCTGACGGCACGCCGCTGGCCAGCCGCATGCGTCAGTCTATTTCAGGGCGTGCTTTCGTGGTTATCAGCTTTGAGACCAAAAATGATGAAGACCTGGTGTATAGCGTGACTGGCGACCGTCTGATCGTTGTCAGAAAAGAAATCAAAACCAGCGGTGCGGGTGCGGGTGAAAAAGGCGAAATGCATGTGATCAAGACTTTGCAGTTGCAATCCTGACCAGCTTTTGCTCGCGGTTAATCAGCGCTACAAATAAAAACAAAAAAATTGCTGCGAAATTTGTTTTATTGCAGCAATATTCTGTCCTGCCCTTCGCGGCACCGGTACACATAAAAGGAAACTCTGATTAAGCCTCGCTAAGCGTCGCGCAGCAACTTAAGCAGAGGTTTCGAAGATATACAAATAAAAACAAAGGCCATCAGGTGACTATTTTGCTTCCTTCCCACCCTTTCCAATTCCCTATCGCCCATTCTCCTGCGCGCAGCTTATGTGCGGCAGCTTTATTGCTGGGTTTGCTGGCTGGCACCTGGTCACCGGCAGCGCATGCGACAGCCTTGCAGGCAGAAGCGGCCAGCAGCGCGATTCCTGTCTCTGCCAAAAAAGTGATTACCCATGATGTTTATGCAAACTGGCGCAGCATACAAGGCAGTGTATTAAGCCGAGATGGTCAATGGGCAGCCTATGCGCTGGTAGGGCAGGAGTCAGATGGCGAAGTTGTTGTAACGAATATCAAGGAGGCCAGGGAGTGGCGCGCCCCGCGTGGCACAGCACCAGTCTTCAGTGCGGATGGCCGCTACCTGGCATTTGCAATCCAGCCTACGCGCGTGGAAATAGACAAGGCAAAAAAAGACAAGAAAAAGGGGGATGACCTGCCCAAGTCAGGGCTGGGTATCATGGATCTGGCGACCGGCAAGTTCGAGATTATTGACAGGGTAAAGCGTTTTTCCTGGCCGGAAGAAGGCGGTAACTTCCTCGCCGTCTTGCTGGAAGCACCGAAAGACCCGAAGAAAGACGGCAAGAAAGAAGCCGAAGCTGCCAGCAAGGATGACGATGACCAGCAGGCGGCCGCAGGCGCAGGTGCCTCTGCCAAGAAAAAAGACACAGGCACGGAATTTTTCCTGATAGATGTCAGCAATGGCAAGCGGCATGGTTACAAGGAAGTCACCGATTACGCCTGGGCAAAAAATGGTGAGTTGCTGGCTTTCAGCCTAGGTGCGAAAGAAGTGTCGAAAGACTCAGCAAAAGATTCAGCCAAAGAGTCTGCGAAGGAAGCCAGCAAGGATGTAGCCAAGACACCAGAAAAAACAATTGATTCTGCACGCGAAGGCGTCTACCTGATCAGCCCGCAGGATACGACCGCAAGGGTCTTGATGGCTGGCATAGGCAGCTACAAGCACTTGCATTTTGACGAGGCAGGCAAGCAACTGGCCTTTGTCAGCAACCGTGATGACCTGGCGAAGAAACGGGCTGAAGCTGAAAAAACTTCAAAGAAAAATACTGACACTGAGAAATCAGATAAAGAAATTACCGCTTTCAATCTGTATATGTGGCGTACTGGTGACAATGAAGCCAGGGCTATAGTCACATCTGATACGGCAGGCTTGCCAGCAGGCTGGCTGCCTAGCGAGCATGCAAGTCTGAGCTTTAGCAAGGATGGCCAACGCCTGTTCTTTGGCACAGCAGAATTGCCCAGGCCTGAACCCAAGGATGCACCTGAACCCTTCAAGGTTGACCTGTGGCACTGGAAAGATCCTGAACTGCAATCCATGCAAAAAGTGAAGGCAGAAAAAGAAAAGCAGCGCAGCTATAAAGCCGTGTTCCATATCGCTGACCAGCGCTTTGTGCAACTTGCCACTAGGGCCATACCGAATGTGCTGGTCAACGATAATCCACGCTTTGGCATGGGTGCCAGTGATGTGCCCTACAAGATGTTGCAATCCTGGGATGCGCTCTATCACGATGCCTATGCTGTTGATTTGCAGACCGGTCAGGCACGCCTGGTCGCACAGAAACTGCGCTATGTACCCAGCCTGTCACCAGGCGGTAAATATGTATTGGCTTTCGACGCGAGTATCAGTACCTGGTTTGCCTGGGCGACGGCAGATGGCAGCAAGATCAATCTGACCGGAAAAATCAAGGCACGCTTTGAAGATGCCAAACGCGATACGCCTGAAGTCAAGGATGCTTATGGTTTCGCTGGCTGGACGGAAGACGATGCCAGTGTGGTGTTATATGACCAGTTCGATCTGTGGGAAGTGAATCCGGCCACGCAGGTGAGCCATAATCTCACCGCCGGTTATGGTCGCAAGCACCAGCTTGAACTGCGTTATGTTGCTCTCGATAATGAGAAAAAACCACCTCAGGAAGAACCATCACCTGTTGCAGAAGCCAAAGCCTTGCCGCTTGAATCATGGATACTGGCTGCTACCAACGAAGGCAATCGCTCTACGGGTTATTACCAGCAAAATCCCAAGGGTGGTGAACCACAAAAACTTATCCATGCCGACAAACTGATATCGGGTCTGATCAAGGCCAAGAAAGCAGACACCGTGTTGTTTACGCAGCAAAGCTTTACTGAATTCCCAGACCTGTGGGCCAGTAACCTGAACTTGCAGACACCGCAGAAAATCAGTGCTGCCAATCCTCAGCAGGCGCAATATAACTGGGGCAAGCAAGAGCTGATCGAATATACCAGTGCCGACGGCAAGAAACTGAAAGCCTTGCTGGCGAAACCAGAAAATTTTGATCCATCGAAAAAATATCCGATGATGGTCTACATATATGAAAATATGTCTGAAAACCTGCATCGCTATGTCCCGCCAGCGCCAGGCCAGAACATCAATGTGACGCGTTACCTGAGTAATGGGTACATTGTGCTGCGCCCGGACATCGTCTATAAAACCGGTCACCCTGGCAAGAGCGCCTATAACACCGTCATACCTGCAATCCAAAAGGTATTGGCGCAAGGCTATGTCGATCCAAAACGTGTTGGCATACAGGGTCATAGCTGGGGGGCATACCAGATCAATTATTTACTCACGCAGACCAATATGTTCCGTGCTGCCGAGGCCGGTGCATCAATGGCCAACATGATCAGCGGTTATGGCGGCATACGCTGGGGTACCGGCATGAGCCGTGCCTTCCAGTATGAAAAACAGCAGAGCCGTATCGGCGGGGCACCTTGGAACAAGACTGCCGAGTACATAGAAAATTCACCGATTTTCTTTGTCGATAAAGTGCAGACACCGTACCTGACCATACACAATGATGACGACGATGCCGTGCCCTGGTATCAGGCCATAGAATTTTTCACCGCCTTGCGCCAGTTAGGCAAGGAAGCCTACTGGTTTAATTTCAATGGTGAAAAACACGGTTTGAAAGAACGTGACAATATGAAATTCTATACCGTGCACATGGCAGAGTTCTTTGATCATTATCTGCTGGGCAGTCCGCGTCCCGAATGGATGGACAAGCCGGTTCCTTATCTGGACAGAGGCAAGCGCGATGTGATGGGACAGTTCAAGCCTGTAGAAGAAAAGAAGGACGCTCACTAGCAAAGCTTGCTTCGAACAGTGTCTGCATCCCTTCTGTCAAAGATATGCAGACACGAGCCTTATGGCAGGCAGCTTATTTTGCTTCGGTAGGAATTTGTTCGACTGCACGCTCTATCGCTTGCTGGAAGTTCATCTGGTTTTCCATGTAGGGAATCCAGGTATTGTCAATCACCGCGATATATTCTGGCCATGCCCTTTGGTATAGGCCGTTCTTCAGTGCATACGGCTGGTAATCAAGATTACCACGCTCTTTGAGCACATCTTCAGTCAGCTTGCCCACGGTAAAAAATTGCAGCACATGCCACAGGTCAGACTCGCCTTTATGATGGGTTACCTTCATCCTGCTATCAATGGCAGCGACGATGGTATCGGTGACAGTGGTATGTGATGCTTCGTGATACAACATTTCCAGTGCTGCCAGACCCTGGTAATCTGCCCGCCCGCTGGGCATGATGATTTGTTCATCGGTATACGCACCTTGCCGTGTGCCAGTCAGTACGACGACATCATTACGTATTGGCGTGACAGGAAAAGCATGAGCCAGGTATTTTTCTATGCCCGCCTGTATCTCCGCCCCATATTTTGTATCAAGCTGCTTGGCCTGGCTGATCCAGGCCTGGTTACTTTTATCCTGGGACGCCCATATGCAGCGCGCATATGCAGGGGCAACACGGTTAAGTATCACGATGAGCGGTGCCGGAATGGCGAGACCGGTGGCATCACGGCGTTGATCGTCGACACTCAGGCCATGCTTGATGCTTTGCATGGTGTCATCAAACATGACATCACGCTGGGCGTAATTGGATTGATAAAAACTGACGGCTGCTTTTAATTCATTTAGCTCGGTGGCACTGGGAACGTGATCCCAGGGTAATTCATCCAGCGATCTCTTTTGTATCGAAACATCCAGCAGAAAGTGGTGCAGGTTCATCAGGAACGCACTGTGATAATCGAATGTGACACGATGTGCGGGTGGGGTGAATTTGTTATTACCTTCTAGGGTTTGCGCTGAAGCGATGGCCGAAGAAAAGACGGATAGAACAAATAGGAATGTCGAGATTATTCGCATGGATGTTTGGTAAGGATGGAAATAGCCGGTTATTTTTGCCATGAGTACTTGTCGTACTTGCAATTTGGCTTGGCGATTTTATACGAATATTGGTTCTTTCATTGGGGTCTGATGTTAAAAAGTAACAGTTTTTCTGGGGCTTGACATAGTTACTTTGATTCACAGTATCGGAGGTTGGTCCGGGTTTCGCTGAACTGCGTTTCATCAGCCCAACACTGGGCATTCAAAAGAAGTATTTTCTTGAATTGCCCTTCGTACGACCAGGCCGGGTCTCGGCCCGGCGGCCGAATTCCTTTCTTTGCTTCGCCAAAGAAAGGAATCAAAGAAAGGCGACCGCAGACTTGCCCTTCGGGTGCTTGCGCTATGCTTCAGCACAATTTGTGCGTCACAAAAAATGGGAAAGTTTCGAAACTCGCCTTCGGCTCAGACAGCAAAACTTTCTTATCCATTTTCTGTGACGCACAAATTGCTACGTCCCCAGCGGGGGTAAGTCAAAAACAACGTCAAAATCCAGAAGCAACGGCAACGGCAACGGCAACGGCAACGGCAACGGCAACGGCAACGGCAACGGCAACGGCAACGGCAACGGCAACGGCAACGGCAACGGCAACGGCAACGGCAACGGCAACGGCAACGGCAACGGCAACAGCAACAGCAACAGCAACAGCAACAGCAACAGCAACAGCAACAGCATGGCTGGAATTGATTTTGTTACTATCTGAGAGCGACATTTTTGTCCTGATGATATTTTCCTTGCAGCAGTTTTTTGAGAATGGTAATGCTTTTATTTGTCTGAATGATAAGTTGCTGAAAAACTGGATGTAATGGGTTTGGGTAAAACAGCAATCTGCGTTCAGGCATAATGTGAGCGGACAATAAATCTGGAAAATGTCGTAAACCTTCAATACGGACAAAATCCAGGGCGGCATAATTCATCCCATGACACAGACACTGATCAGGCCACTCCCGCAAATACATATCATGCCCGCTGGTGAAAACTGTCGTGAGCAGGTGTTGATGTATGTGGTGCGGGATACGCGTGGTTGTGACTTGAAAGCGGCTGATAGCATGAACCGCTTTCCGGCAACGCCGTTTTGCTGCATCACCTGGATGCTGGAAGGTGAAAGCCGTTTGATTGAACACCAGGGTAAGGCATGTGATCAGCGCCTGCCACGTATGTTTATTAGTGGTTGCCAGAGCAGGCATGGGGTATCGATGAATATCGGTGAACGGCATAGCTTTATGGCGGTTTTTTTTGCCGATGCTTTCCATGCTCTGTTTGGCCTGGACCTGACCGTCTTGCAGGATCAGTTTGTTGATGCGACCTTATTGCCCGGCACGGATGCCCGGCAACTATTGCAGGCCGTTGCTGTCGCTGACACACATGAAGCCAGGCAGGAACTGATTGAAACCTTTATTTCGGCGCAAGCTGGTGCAAAGATACATAGTCCCTGGTCGCGTTTGCGCAAACTGCGTCAAAGGCTGAGCCTGCAAATGGCCGGTATTTTGCTGGGTCTGGGAGACAGGCAGGTGCAAAGGCGTGTCAGGCGTGAGGCGGGTTTGCCCTTGCTGACTTTGTCGAGGTTGTGGCGTGCCAAGCGCAGTCATGACGCGCTGCTGGAAAAACTGGCGCAGGGTGATTCGCTGAATTGGGCAGAGCATGCGCTTGATCAGGGGTTTGCTGACCAATCTCATCTAGTGAGAGACTGCAAGGAAGTTTCTGGCCGCAGTCCGCAGCAATTGCTTGACGACGTACGCAAGAACGAGAGTGACTGGATGTACCGGTTGCGCTAGCGTCGAAGTAGTCACTTATCGAAATTCACCGTCAGATTGTGCAGCCAAAATCTGTCGCAGTAAAACCTGTCAACTGAAAGTCATCATGAACAAGCCACAGCGCCTGCATTCCCTCGATAATCTGCGCGGTATCATGATGTGGCTGGGTATCGTCGTGCATGCATCGGTCTGTTATATGACTGGCCCTGCACCTACACCCTGGCGTGACAGTCAGACCAGTCTGTTGGCAGATTTGCTGATTGTTTTCATCCATGCTTTTCGCATGCCGGTATTTTTTATGCTTGCCGGTTTTTTTGTCTCCATGCTGTTGGCCCGGCGCGGCACGCAGGCGATGTTGCAGCAAAGGATAAGGCGGCTGGTCTGGCCTTTTCTGGTGTTCTGGCCCTTGCTGTTTGCCAGTATGGTGGTGTTGATTGCCATCTATGCGCACTTGCGGGCATACGACACAGTGGGTATCGATTTTGCCCTGATCCCACAGGTGCCTGGCAGGCCGGCCATCCCGCTTTTACATTTATGGTTTATCTATTACCTGTTCCTGTTTTGCCTGCTATTGGCCTTGATAACCTACTTGACAATCTATTTACCTGCCTCCTTCAAAAATAGCTTCATGGCGATGTGGAAATCTCTCGCCGTAAAATGGTGGGCTTGCGCCGTGCTTGCCTTGCCATTGGCTTTGACAGGGGCATTTTATCGTGGTGGCATAGTGACGCCTAGCGGTTCTTTTATCCCTGATATTGCAGAATTCATCCATAGCGGCATGTACTTCATGTCCGGTATTTTCCTGTACCAGTTTCAGACTGATTTACTGGAAATCTATATACAGCGCCGTTGGGCCAATCTGATTGCGGGTTTGCTGATACTGGTGATTTTTTTGGGAATTTCAAAGAATTTTGAAACCGCGCAGGCGACATTGTTCTCTTTGAAAATGGCCATGGCTTTTTTATATAACTGTGTGAGCTGGCTCTGGAGTTTTGCATTAATCGGACTCTTCCTGAAATACCTGCCTGCACAAAACAGGGGGCTGGCCTATATTGCGGACAGTTCTTACTGGGTCTATATAGTGCATTTGCCACTCACCATTGTGAGCGCAATTTTGCTGTATCACAGCCCGTTTGGTGCGCCTACCAGGCTGGCTTGCAATATCGCCCTGACTACGGTGGTTTGCTTGCTCAGTTATCAGCTATTGGTGCGACACAGCTTCATAGGTCGTTTTCTGAACGGTAGCAAGAGCAGCGACAATCTGCCGGAACAAAGTCTAGCGGCGAATTCATAAAAACGCATAAGCTGTGTAGAAAATTTGTTGAGAAGAGTGGCGATCAAGTATTATTCTTGCAAGCCACTTTTGCAATTCACTCTTCATCTCAATTTTCTTCATTCAACCATGCAAAATCAGGAAACGGAAGCTTACGCGCCAGACGATCATCTGGTACCAGACGGTGATATGACGACCATAGCGCGACTCAGCATGCCCACCGAAGCTGGCATATTGAAAGACTGCCTGCGCGCTGCGGGCATACCTGCCTGTATTGCCGATGGCAACCTGGTGCAGGCAGATTCACTGCTATCGATTGCCGTCGGCGGTGTGCGCGTGATGGTACCCACTTCCCGGCTGGATGAAGCAAAAGAAGTCTTGCGCGATTTTGAGCGCGGCGCTTTTGAACTTGAATCGGATGATGAGCGACCTCTGGTAAAACCCAAGGTGACCAATATCCCTTTATGGAATCCTGATGCAGCAGCATTTTTTGCCATTTTCCTGACGCCGGTATTTGCCGCGATCATTCACTTCCTGAACAGCCGTGCCTTACAGAATCAAAAACTGATGCGCACCGCGACTATTTCCCTGGTCACCAGTGTTGTGGTCACGGCTATTGCCTTATACATGGCTGCTTTCAGGGGCTGGAGCTGGGTGACCATGTTTCATGCCAGCCTGATTGCTTCAGCCTATACCTTGCTCTGGTATTTTTTTGCTGGTCATCATCAAAGCAAATTTATCGCAGACTATTGTGGCACCGGATACCACAAGAAAGGTCTGATGAAGTTTGTCTTGCTGGCTGCCGTAGGCCTGATGCTGCCTGGTTATATCGGAGAATGGTTCTCTGACATTTGATGATATTGCTTGTTTGATTTTTCTTTTCGTATCTATGCGGATAAGTGAAAATATTAAATATTTAACATGCAATATAAATATGCCCTATGGTTTTTATTGTCTGATGTTTAAGCCTTTTAAACCACTTCGCAACAATCTAAACATTCGTAACAAATCTCACTTGTTACTCTGCCACACTTGCTGAATACTTAATCAGTGCTGAAACCAGCTTTTTGCTGCATGTCGCCATACCTCTGAGCGTTTGCAAGCAAGGTTTTCTGATTTGAAAGGCAAAGGCTGTGCGTGCTTTCTTTTTGCTTGTTTCCTGTTTGATGGTTTGCCTGTCAGCGTATGGTCGCGAGTCGCAGCGCCAGCAGGGCAGCCCGCATTTTTCTTCTTCCCTGGTTGACGATAGTGATTCTTTCGCTGCCAGCCAGAAGTTGCTGGATAAATTATGCCGGCAGATCGGCTTGACCTGCACCTTGACCGCTTATCCTTCAGGACGGGCCATCAAGATGTTGCAGGACGGTGAAAATGCTGGCGAGCTGCCACGCTTTGAAGAATTTCATCACATGGTTCCTACTGCGATTCGTGTACCTACCGCACTGGGTCAATTGAGCTTCAGTGCGCTCACCCATGACAAAAACCTGGCGATAAAAAACCTGGCTGACCTGGCGAAGCAGAAAGTATTTTATGTGCGCGGAAATGCAGTAATTGCTGCGCACAAGGAACTGGAAAACCTGATCCCTGTCAATTCAGAATATGACTGTGCCTACATGGTCCTACGCAAGCATGGTGACGCATGCATTATGACAAAAGCATTGGCTATAAAAATTTTAGGCAACAGTCATATCTCCAGTGACAGTTACCTGTTACAGGACCTGTTTTCCAAGCCAGTCTATTTGTTTCTCTCCCCTCAGCACAAACATTTGCTGCTGCCATTTGATGACGCAATAAAACACCTGCGCCCAGAAGAAAAACTCATGCAGTGAGGTACGTTAAAGCGTCCAGATCAGAAAACTCGCTGCGGGCCCGGCCGGTTCAGAGTTTTATCCTTAGCTTATGCGCTGAACGCATGAACTTCTATTGAGAAATAAGTTCTAATGAGAATGTCTTTAGTGCATGATATGCCATCAATAGTGACGCCAGGAAGGGCAGGGAATAAGGATATGCAATCTTCAAATAACAAGACCGGTGCATCCGCATCGCCCAGTGGGTACAGTGCGCGCTGGTGGAAATCTTTCGGGCCGCAAATTGTTGTCGGCCTGGTTGCCGGGATACTGGTTGGTCTGGTGGCACGCAATATGGGAACGCAAGGGTCAGAAGCGAATTGGCTACAGGTCGCTCTGGGCGTAGTGGGCAATGCCTACGTTGGCTTGTTGAAGCTGATGATTCCGCCCTTGATCCTGACGGCGGTGGTCAGCAGTATCGCCAATTTGCGTCGTCTGCAAAATGCGGCACAATTGGCCACACAAACCCTGATCTGGTTTGCCATTACGGCCTTGATTGCAGTTGCCATCGGTCTGGCGATTGGTTTGCTGGCTAACCCCGGTGCTGGTGCGGTAGTGGATGCGGCCAAGGCAGGTGCACCATCGCGGACAGGTTCGTGGTGGGCTTTTTTAAATCAGCTCCTGCCAGGCAATATTCTGGGGATGACAGCCAGCAGCTCTGTCAAATTAGTGGGTGACAAGGCCGTCGCGAGTACGCAGCTGGGTTTCAACGTCTTGCAGTTGCTGGTTATTTCCATCGCTGTGGGCATTGCAGCAATCAAGCTTGGTGATCGCGCAGAACCCTTGCTCAAGCTGGTCGACGCTGTCGGCGGCGTGGTGCAAAAAATATTGTGGTGGATTATTCGCCTGGCGCCGATAGGTACACTGGCTTTGCTTGGTGATGCCGTTGCCAGTTATGGCTGGGATGCCCTGGGTTCGCTCGCCCGTTTCAGCGCTTCGGTCTATGTCGGTCTGGTGCTGGTGCTGTTTGTCGTATATCCCTTGCTGGTACGCCTGCATGGTTTGTCCGTGCGTCAGTATTTCACAGGCGTCTGGCCGGCAGTGCAACTTGGATTTGTTTCGCGTTCATCCATGGGCACCATGCCGCTGACTGAACGTGTCACCGAGCGTTATCTCGGTGTGCCGCGCGAATACGCAGCCTTTGCCGTGCCACTGGGGGCGACTACCAAGATGGATGGCTGCGCCTCGATTTATCCGGCCATCTCTGCTATTTTTATTGCGCAATTTTATGGCCTGCATCTTGATGTCACGCAATTGGCCCTGATTGCCCTGGTATCTGTGCTTGGTTCTACTGCTACGGCGGGTACGACTGGCGCAACAGTGATGTTGACATTGACCTTGTCTACCGTTGGTCTGCCCCTCGAAGGTGTTGGTTTGCTGATGGCAGTGGAGCCCATCATCGACATGGGGCGCACCGCCATCAACGTTGCCGGCCAGGCCCTGGTGCCTACTATTGTAGCCAAACGTCTGGGCATACTGAACCTTGAACTTTATAATGCCGAGCGCACTGCTGAGGCACTGGCTGCGGAGCCTTCGGATGAGACGCAATCAGTATCTGCAAGAGTTCTTTGATCAATCTATTCAAGCTGATCCAGTAGAAGATAATATTGGAAAAGCCGCTATATCAAATGATTCATATCTGAATAATTTGAAGGAAAAACAAGATGTCTGAAGTGATTATGGAAGAAAGCAAATTCGATCTGGTACTGGAAAGAATAGTGGATATCCCGCCATCGCTGGTATGGGCCGCCTGGACTACACCTGCGCATTTGCTCGAATGGTTTACGCCCGCGCCCTGGAAAACCGTAGATTGTGAAATTGAACTGAAAGCCGGTGGTATCTTTCGTACAGTGATGCGTTCACCTGAAGGGTTTGATCACGATAATGTGGGTTGCTATCTCGAAGTCATCCCCGGTCAGAAACTGGTATTCACTGATGCCCTGGGGCCGGGCTTTCGCCCCAGCGGTCATTCGTTCATGACGGCCATCATTACATTGGAAGCCTCTGATGCGGGTACCAGATACAAGGCAGTTGTCCTGCACAAAAATGAAGAAGACAAAAACAAGCATGTAGAAATGGGCTTTCATCAGGGCTGGGGGATCGCACTTGACCAACTGGTTTCCCACATGAAGAGTTTGAATTGAGCGCGGTCAGCGGCACTGCCGTGCATCATGATCTCGCTTTCCTCCACACTTCGGCGGTGCATATACCTACCTTCGGGCAGTTAATACAAGAGCTTGCACCCGGGCTCCATGTACATCATGTGGTGGATGAGGCATTGCTGACGGATGCCCAGCGTATAGGTGCTGATGACCCTGGCATCGTGGCGCGTGTGCACGCGTCCATGCAACATGCGGCAACTTCTGGCGCATCAATCGTGATTTGTACCTGTTCAACCATAGGTGGTGCTGCAGAGCGTACACCGTCGTATGGCAAATTCAATGTTGCCAGAATAGACCGCGCCATGGCAGACCGCGCGGTACAGCTAGGCCCACGCATATTGCTGGTTGCCGCGCTGGCAAGCACGCTGGAACCAAGTAGCTTGCTGATTAACGAATCTGCTGCCGCCCAGGCGCAAGCTGTGCAGATCAGTCATTTGCTGGTCGAGGGGGCATGGGCGCATTTCCAGAATGGTGAGCGTGACGCCTATTTGCAACTGATCACAGATGCTATTACGAAAGCTATCTCGACGAATGCGGCAGAGATTGACGTCGTGGTGCTTGCCCAGGCTTCCATGGCAGCAGTGGCAGATGATTTGAATAACCGCGGTCTGGGAAAAGAAATTCTTGCCAGCCCACGGCTTGGTGTGGCGCATGCGCTGGCATACATCAGAAAACGGGATGCCTGATGCAAGTCGGGGCTGGTTGACGACAGCTTAATTATTTTGCTGGTACAGCGCGAATGCGGCCCCTTGGGGATCCGCCAGCACCGCAAAACGACCAGTGCCCGGAATATCTGATGGTGGTACATAAATTTGCGCATCCAGGGTGGTGGCTTTGGCAACTGCCGCATCACAATCTGCCACGCTGAAATAAGTGAGCCAGTGCGATGGTGCCAACGCGCTTTCCGGCAAGCTCATCATGCCACCAATGGGGATGCCGTCTTGTTGCCACTCGGTATAAGTCATGCCGCCGCCAGTGCCGGTATTGGCACCCCAGTTGAACATGGCTTTGTAAAACCCTTCTGCTTTCGTGGTATCGCTGGTGTTAAGCTGCCCCCAGCAAAAAGCATTCGCTTCGTTTTGTATGCCAATGCCGGTGTTCTTGCCTGGTTGCCAGACATTGTAGATGGCGCCGGTCGGATCTTTCAATACCGCCATGCGGCCCAGGTCATAGACATCGAAGGCAGGCACCAGTATCTCGCCCCCAAGTTCTGCGCAACGTCTGGCAGATGCTTCTGCATCGGACGTGGCGATATAGAGTGACCAGTGCGGTGGTACGCCTTGCTGCCGTTCTGGGTCCAGGGTATAGGCAGCCGCAGCATCATTGCCGTTAAGCTCAAAGATGGTATACACCCCATTTGGCCCCATGTCCTTGTCATTGATGTTCCAGCCGAACAAACTGCTATAAAACGCTTTTGCTGCTTGTTGATCGCTGGTAGCAAGCTCTACCCAGCAAAATGCGCCAGGCTGGTGTGAAGTTACAGTACTCATACAATATCTCCTTCAATCTAGACGATGTGGATTAGGTGCCGCACTATTTTTATCGTTCATGCCGGCAGAAGTACAAGGCCCGCTGCTGCATCCGGGTTGCCTGATTATATGCTTGTGTCCGCAGCCTGTCTAAGCCGGACGGCATTTGATTTTTGAAATGCTGAACATCATCCGGTCAGGCAATAACCACTTGCTTGTGTTTGCTTTTGTTTGCTTTTTTTGTTTACGCCTGCTTACAATTTGTGTGAGCTTGCTCTCGCGCAATTCCTGAGGCTTAATGCTATGTTAGTCCGCGCCATATTTACCTGATTCTGCTTTTCCTCTCTCAGAAGAATAAAATTGTGTAAACCCGGGTACTGTATATGGTCGAAATTTGCACTTGTCTCGCTCTCTTATTGAAAAATGTATCATGAATAAATCTCTCTCCTGTCTTCAGAAAAACAAGCGTTTTCTCGCACTGCTTGTCTTGCCAGTCTGCCTGCTGGTCGCCTGTCAGCAAAAAACACCCGCTGACCAGTCGTCTGCCAAGTCCAACGGTGATATGGAAAATTACCAGATTGTTGATATCAGCGAAACTTGGAAGGCGGCTACCTATTCCATCCGTAATCGCCCGGCACCTGGCGCCAGTGCGAATAGCAATGATGCGACGACGATACTGACTGCCATGAAGAAAGACAAGCAACTGTGGCAGCAAGTAGTGCGTGCGCAGTTTGATGGTGCATACAATCCCCGTCTTTCACTTCACAAGGAATTTACTTTCCAGGGAAACCCCTTGCTGATACTGGTGCGCCAGCAAGGTGCGGCAGTTGAGCAGCTTGATACCTTTGGTATCGTCGATGGTCAGTTCAAGTTGCTGCAATCGCTTGAAGCGGGGGCATTTGAATGGAAGGATGATGCCGCCAATAGCAAGAAGATGCTGATAGCCAAATTTCAGCTCAATACCAGTGAAAACAAATATTACAGTTGGGATGGAAAGCAATTCATGGAAAATGCATCTACCGTGCCTGACACCAAAAGCAGCGTGACCCCTGCTAAAAAAGAAGAGGCAGCCAAGAAATGAAAATCCAGAAGACAAAAAAGTATTTTCTCGCCTCGCTGCTTATGCTGGCCTTTTCCATCAGCGATGTGATGGCGCAATCAGTTGCCATTACGATGGATGATGGCCCCAATGTGGAAGAAACACCCTTACTGAGCCCGCAACAGCGCAACCAGGCCATTCTGGATGCGCTGGCAAAACACCGGGTCAAGGCCGCCCTGTTTGTGACAGCAAGCTATGGTGCAAATCAACCGCTTGGCTATGCCCTTGCCAAAGCCTGGGGCGATGCCGGGCATGCGATTGGCAACCACACCATGACTCACCCCGATCTGCACAATGCCAAGGTCAGTCTGGCGCAGTATCAGCAAGAAATCCTTGACTGTGACCAGATCATCCGTACTTTACCCGGCTATCAAAAATGGTATCGCTATACCTATCTGCGGGAAGGCAATACACCTGAAAAACGTGACGGCGTTCGTGAGTTTTTAAAACAGCAGGGGTACCGCAATGCCTATGTCAGCCTGGACACCAGTGACTGGCGTTTGAATGAAAAGTTGCTGGAAGTGCTGAAGAAAAACCCGCAGGCCGACATCAGTGCGATCAAACAGGCTTATTTGTCCCACATCCGCCAGCGTGCTGTCGCTTACCGTGATTTGTCCCGGCAATTACAGGGACGTGATATTACCCAGGTCATGCTGATCCATCACAATCTGATCAATGCCCTGTGGCTGGATGATGTCATTGCGCAGTTTAAAGACATGGGCTGGAAAATCACTGATCCGGCAACTGCCCTTGCTGACTCCGTGTATCAGTTGATACCAGAGCGTGCGGCCGCTGGTCAAAGCCTGCTCTTGTCGATGGCGCGTACCCTTGGCATGGCTAAATTTGCCGGTTGGGAGCGCCTGGTCGATGATGGGGATTTTGAAATGGAAGCCCTGAAACGGCAAGGCTTGTAAGCGCCCTCAGCTTGCAGGCAAGCTAGCCCGTAAGACAAAAGTGTGAGTTTTGCGACAGCAGAAATGACGCAACGCTATACCGGCTTCCACTTTGGTATATGATAAATCAGGCTGATTGGAAATTGTCATCCGGCATGCCGTAGCGCATTGTGGGCACGGCGCTTCTTGTTGCTTATAGCCCTAGAAAAATCTGGCAAAGGATGTGTTTCGACCATGAGTTTGAGTACTTCGCAGCACCTGGATGGAAATAGTCCGTATTTGCTGAGCATGTATCGTATGCTGCTGGCCAGCATTGCAGGCAAGTCTGCTGCTGATGATATCTTGCAGCGTATGGTCGCCAGCCTTGATGAGCAATATCCCGTCATGTCGTCGGCGATTTTTTTTGCACATGGCGAAAACGACTCACCTGAAATGCGGGTGGTCTCCAGGCTTTCTCTTGATTGTTTGACAGCATTGGTTGACAGTCAGTGTGTTTCTGATATGTTCAATCAGCCATCCACTTCCAGGAATATGCCTGCCTTTCCAGATGTGAAGCTGGAAACCAGTATTTTTTGGCAACGTTTGCAGCTTGCATCACAAAGGCATGCCTTATCTCCCTGCATTGGCTTGCCCATCATGAATGCAGATCAACTGCTGCTTGGTTGCCTCGTTTTCTTTGTCAAAAAAGACACACAGTTCAGTGCCATCCCGGCAAATCTGCTGGATGAACTTGCCAGGCTTATTGCCAGTCTGCTGGAACACCAGCGTGATCAGCACAAGATACAGTCGGTTCAGGATGAAATGCGCAAAAGCCAGGCCAGCATGATGCGCATGTCATTGGCCATAGAAGGCAGTGCAACCGGTATCTGGGACAGGAATGTAGAGACCGGGGAAATCCATTATTCCCCCGGCTGGAAAGCGATACTGGGATATGCCGACGCAGAAATTTCAAATCGTATAGAAGATAGCTACACTCGTCTGCATCCTGATGATCTGCCCTTTGTTCAGGCGACCATGAAGGCGCATTTTGAAGGCAAGACTGACAGTTATACAGTTGAACATCGCGTGCGTTGCAAGGATGGCAGCTATAAGTGGATATGCAGTCGTGGCAAGGTCGTCAGCCGCGCCAAAGATGGCCGGCCACTGCGCATGATAGGCACCACTACCGATGTGACTGCCATGCACCTGCTGTCTGAGCGTTTACAAGAAAGCGCTGAACTGGTCACCTGTCTGACCAATGAAGTGCCTGGTCTTGCCTATCAATATCGCATGCGGGCGGATGGTGAAGAACACTTCTCTTATGTTAGCGAAGGCATACGCGATATTTATGAATTGACACCAGCCCAAATGGCTGACGGCGTGGCCCTGGTTCACGAGCTGATCCATGCAGATGACTTTGCCAAATACCGTGCGGCGATACTTAATTCAGCAGCGAAGCTGGAACGCCTGCATCTCGAATATCGCGTCAATTTACCTGTGCAAGGCCTGTGCTGGTGGCAGATGGATGCCCGCCCTCGGCGTCTGCCCGATGGTGAAACTCTGTGGCATGGATTTATTACTGACATCAGCGAGCACAAGCGGATAGAGCTGGAATTACAAGCTCTGGCGACTATCGATTTTCTGACCCAAATACCGAACCGCCGTTGTTTCATGGAACGCATGGCGGAAGAACTGGCGCGCATACAGCGCGGCATCAGCAGACCTTCTGCTGTACTCATGTGCGATCTGGATAATTTCAAGTTGATCAACGATAACTATGGTCACGCTGTGGGTGACCAGGTGCTCAGGCATTTTGCCAACATCCTGCAAGATGAATTGCGTAAAAGTGATTATGCCGGCCGGGTCGGTGGGGAAGAGTTCGCGGTCGTGCTGACAGGGGCGACGGTCGCAGATGCTACTGTTTTCGCAGAACGCGTACAAAAACAAATGCGCGAAACGCCAGTCAATGCTAATGCGCAAATCATCCGATTCACTGTCAGCATAGGTATCGCCACCATGCTGGCCAGCGATAAAGATGCGCATGCATCACTGTTGCGCAGCGACACCGCGCTCTATCGCGCCAAGGAAGCTGGACGTAACCGTATCATTGTTGCGGTTGAGTAAAGATATCTGGCTCAGCGTTGGGCCAGCCAGTCTTCGCGACGCATCACATAGACAGCGGTATCCATGTCATACCAGCGTTCTATGCCACGGTATTGCATGCCCAGTTTTTTCATGACATGCGCCGAGGCCAGGTTTTCGCGGTGGCAGACCGCGAATAGTGATTCACCCTTGATGGTATCGAAGGCAAACGCCGCCATGGTTCTTGCCGCTTCTGACGCATAACCCAGGTTCCATTTGTCCTTGCGCAGGCGCCAGCCGATTTCCAAGGGATTGGCTGGGTCGCGCCCCAGATACTGTATGCAACCGGCACCAATGATTTCGTTGCTGTCCTGTTCGATGAAGCTCCACCAGGAAAATCCAAATTCTATCCAGCGTGCCTTGACACGTTCTATCATTGCCAGGGTTTCTTCCGGGGTGTCTGGTTTGCCCGTGATGTATTGCATGACTTCAGCCTGGCTGTTCATGCGTGCCAGACCTTCAAAGTGGCTGTCGGTCATGGGCTCCAGACGCAGGCGTGCAGTGGTGAGTATGGTCATGATCAGGCAAGATGTTGGTGGCTGGACATACGAGTGTAAGCCCGAAGTCCAACTGATTCAAGATACCGTGAGCTTGTGTACATTGCTCATGCCCGCAGCACATCTCTGACGAACACAGTCATGTCAGTAGATTGCGGCATCACCTTGGCCTGGTACATCATGTCGCCGACAAAACCGCGATGGTAGGTGGCATGGTTGACGACATGCAGCAGCATTTCCTGGCAGCTCATGACACCCTCGCCACCACCGATGAAATTGAAATGGATGACGCGTTCCAGATCATCGTCAGTCAGATCTTTCGTGAAATCCCGGTACCACTGGTTCATCTGTCTGGAGGCGTTCCACAGATCACTCAATGCTGGAGTGGTGTCAGTATTACGCTCCTGATAGGCATGTTGCTGACCCAGCAAATGGGCGCGAAAGACATCATCAATCACATAGACATGGTTCAGGGTGTGCAACATATTGCCAAAGCGCGTTGCCCTGGGGCGCAATACTTCTTCTTCAGGCAAGGCATTCAGCATGGAAAACATCTTGTCATCTGCCCAGGCTTTATAGTGGGTCAGCATACGTATATTCGATAACATCGTCATTCATATTCTCCTGTGTGGGTAAATAGCTTTGCCTGGAAACAGGATAAGTGTTTTACGATGCAGGAAATAGATACAGATATTTGCAATTCAGGGAGATACAAAGTCCAAAATAAAAAGCCGCCAGAACGAAATGCTCTGGCGGCTTGTAAGCCCAGTATCAGCAAGCATGAGCTTGCGTCGTTTTATTTTTTGAACCTGGCTTCAGCGACACGATCAGCGATGACACTGGTCGGCAAGCCTTCTGCATCGGCACGGGCAAATACTTCTGCCAGCGTGTCACCGATACGGCGTACATGGGCAACCATGCCGTCTTCCGGGGTGTTCAGGTATTCATAACACACCTTGATGATGCCACCGGCATTGATGACAAAGTCAGGTGCATACAGGATACCTTTTTGGCGGCAGACTTCGCCCATCTCTGGTGTAGCCAGCTGGTTGTTGGCACCACCGGCAACGATTTTGGCTTTCAGACGTGACAATGTATCAGGGTTTAAGGTCGCACCCAGTGCGCACGGGGCGTAGATATCGGCTGCTACATCATAGATGGCATCAATGCCGACGATTTCTGCGCCCAGTTCTTCCTGTGCACGTTTCAATGCTGCCTGATCGATATCAGTCACGATCAGTCTGGCACCAGCTTCTTTCAACTGGCGGGCATAGTCATAGCCTACATGACCCAGACCTTGCAGGGCCACGGTCAGGCCGTCAAAGCTGTCGCGCTTGAAATGATGTTTGACGGCTGCCTGGGCACCGACAAAACAACCCAGCGCCGTATAAGGGGACGGGTCACCGCGGTCACCCAGACCTGCGACGTATTTAGTCTTGCTGGCGACATGCGCCATATCTGCCGGGCTGGTGCCCACGTCTTCTGCTGTCACATAGCGGCCACCCAGACGTTCCAGGGCTTCGCCGAGTGCTTCAAACAGGGCAGGTGATTTATCTGTTTTCGGGTTGGCGATGATGACGCTCTTGCCACCACCGATAGGTAGGCCGGCAACAGCGTTTTTATAAGTCATGCCACGTGACAGGCGCAATACATCACGTACGGCTTCGGCTTCATCTGCATAGTTCCACATACGGCAGCCACCCATGGCCGGGCCAAGATTGGTATTGTGGACAGCAATTATGGCTTTCAAGCCGGATTTGGCTTCAGAGGCAAACACGACTTGTTCGTGATTGTCGAAATTGATTTCATTAAATACAAAGGCGGTCATGCTTATGGCTCCGCGCGGCTTAACCGGTCGATCTGCCCGATCTGGCAGACGCGGTCATTCCGCAAAAATTGAGTTAAGAGAGTGGTTGGTATTGCAATACAAATAAAAATGGCCTTTGATCACTGGTTGGTGCAATCAAAAGCGCAGGGCGGTGATTGTGTCACGCGCTGCGAAGTATAGGGGATGGGGCAAGGAAACTCAATCCTTGCGGCCTTGGCGGTATCAGTTAAGCGGCTTGTCTGGTATGCCCTTGCATTTGGGTAACAAGCTCATTGACGAAGCGTTCCTGGGTTTTCAGGCAATAACCGCTGGAATAGGGGTTCATGAAACCATGGCGGGTATTCTTGACGATTTCTGCCGCATGGCCGCGCTGGCGTAAATCGCTGACCAGTTCTGCCGGTTCAAAAGCTGCTTCCTGTTCGGAAAAAATCAGGCGTACAGGGCTGTTTGGCTGTATGTCGCGGTGTTCGCGTATGCGCGAACCATAGAATAAGACGCTGGCCTGCAAACCTGCCATCGCTGGCGTTGCACTATTGATCCACAAGGCACTGGCCCCTGCGCTAAACCCTATCGCATAGCGCAGGCTGGTTTGATGGCGTTCCAGCAGACTGGCAAGTTGCTTGCTATAAAAAGCAATGCCGCCCCCGGCGATAAAGGCGTGATACGCCAGCTTCTCTGTGGCGAACTGACTATGCGCGTCGGAAAGCGGTGAGGCGATCAAGCTGGTTAAAGAAAATTGCCGTGCGAAGTTTGCAATGGCTGGTGTATTGCCAAATACATCAGTAACGATCAGTAATTCAGGGGCTGAGGCAGAAACGGACACAGTGAGCAGCTTGGTAATTGCAAGAGAGGGCGCAGACTACCGGACTTACCTCCGCAATGCAAGAGAATGCAGGCTGTCATTAGTAAATAAGAATCACTGTTGCCTGGTTGACTGTAAATTGTCGCTTATTTCCGAAATATATCAAGACACGACAGTGTGATTGACACCTGAGATACTGCTCGTAGATACTGCGTAACATATTGGAACCTTTTGTTACAAATAGACTCAAAAGACCTTGAATTCTTTGGCCGCGAATGCTTGCCCCGGCTGAACTGAATACCTGTCGGTAAGTGTCAATTGGGTGTCAATAGGTGTCAACACATGCAAACACGTGTGAACACGTGCCAACGCGTAACAATAGCTGCCAATACCAATTAATAATATTCAATACCATTACGGAGACCCACCATGTTGCGACCTAGTTTGATTGTCTTGTCCTTAAGCCTGGCGCTAAGCGCGTGCAGTAAAGGGGGAAAAGATGGCAAAGAATCAGACCAGGCGAAGGTCGCGACAGGTTCCGCAAGCGCTGGTTCAGCCGGTGCCAAGCCAAGCAATACACCCTTGCTGGTGACGCAGGAAGATTTGCAGACCATACAAAACAGTGCCTTGTCGTCCGGCCCGGTGATTACCGGCTCCATTCAGCCTGAGCGCAAGGCCGATTTGCGTTCGGAATTATCGACCGTCGTTCTGCAGGTACTGAAAGAAAATGGGGAAACCGTCAAGCGCGGTGACTTGCTGGTGCGTCTTGATGACACGTCCATCCGCGACGGTCTTAATTCAGCTGAAGAATCTGCCCGGGCTGCGGCGCAAACGCTGGAACAGGCAGAACGCCAGTTCCAGCGCCTGAAAACCCTGCGCGCGTCCGGCATGACATCGACCCAGCAACTGGAAGATGCAGAGATTCGCCGCAATAATGCCCAGAGTGATCTGGTCGCAGCCAAGGCCAGGTCCGTGCAGGCACGCCAGCAGATGCAGCGCACAGAAGTGCGCGCCCCGTTTGATGGTGTCGTCAGTGAACGCAAGGTGTCGGCAGGTGACACTGCCCAGATCGGCAAGGAGCTGGTCAAGGTCATTGACCCGACCAGCATGCGTTTTGAAGGCTTGTTATCGGCTGACAAGGTCAATAACGTCAAGATTGGTCAGGCTGTTACTTTCCGCGTCAATGGTTATGGTGACCAGAATTTCGCCGGCAAGGTCAAACGCGTAGATATGGCGGCCAATGCCACTACGCGACAGGTAGAAGTGCTGGTGGCTTTTGCTGACAACAATCCGCCACGTGTATCTGGCCTGTATGGTGAGGGCCGCATAGAAACGGGTTCTACCCAAACCTTGATGATTGCCAATACTGCCTTGTTGCGTGATGGCGATAAAGCCTATGCCTGGCGTGTCAAGGACGGTGTCGTGAAAAAGGTTAGCCTGCTCGTGGGTGAACGTGACCCGCGCCGTGGTGATATCGAAGTGCGCAGTGGTCTGGTTGACGGTGACAAAGTGGTGCGCAATCCGATTTCAACATTGGTCGATGGGCAAAAAGTGCAAATGGTTGCGTCAGCAGGTACCAATATGCCGGCTGCCCTGACCGGTGCACCGGCAAATGTAACTCCAGCAGGGAAATAAGCCATGTTCCTATCCGATTTCAGTATCAAGCGCCCGGTCGCGATGATCGTGATTATCATTACCCTGATGTGTATGGGTTTGCTGGCGCTTAAAAAACTCAAGGTCAACCAGATCCCTGATGTGGAAGAACCGGTATTGCTGATCAGCATACCGTATCCTGGTGCCTCACCGGAAACGGTGGAGCGAGAAATCGTCAACCGTCTGGAAAAATCCCTGCAAAGTATCACCGGGGTCTACCAGGTACGTTCTACGGCGAACGAGGGTAGTGCATTTATCCAGATCGTTTTCAATTTCAACAAGAACATGATCGAAGCCTCGGATGAGGTTAGAAATGCGATTGCATCGGTACGCTATAAGTTACCTGTGGAAATGCGCGAACCCATACTGGAGAGGCGTGACCCATCAGCGCAACCCATCATGCAACTGGCGCTGACATCTGATGTACTGACCCATGCAGAAATTTCGCGCATGGCGGAAGATGAGTTATCAGATAAATTCCGTGCCATTGATGGTGTGGCGACCGTCACGGTCGATGGTTCCCTGAAGCGGGAACTGACGGTACTGTTACGCGCGCAAAAATTGCGTGAATACAATGTCTCGGTTGCCGAGGTCGTCACCGCCTTGCGTAACCAGAATACCACGGCACCCGTAGGTAAGGTCAGGGGCCGGCTGGATGAACAAAGCATACGTCTCATTGGCCGTATAGAATCGCCCGGTGAATTCCAGAACATCGTCATCAAGCGGCGCGGCAACGAGCTTGTGCGTCTGGCTCAGGTAGCTGACATTGCCGACAGTTTTGCCGAACTGAATGGTTTCAGCGTACGCAATGGCAAGCCGAACGTGGGTATTTCGGTTACCCGTTCCCGCGATGCCAGTACGGTGACGGTAGCCAGCAAGATTCGCGTGCTCGCAGAAGAAATCAACAAGGGCTTGCCATCTGGTACCAAGATAGAAGTGACACAAGATGGCGGCAAGGATGCCCAAAGCAGCCTGAATAACGTCATTGAGTCATTGATGTTTGGTGCCGTGCTGACGATTTTTGTGGTGTATGTATTCTTGAATTCCTGGCGTTCTACCCTGATTACTGCATTGAGTTTGCCAACCTCGGTCATCGCTGCTTTTATCGCTGTCTGGTTATGTGGCTTTACGCTGAATTTCATGACGCTGCTGGGCCTGTCGCTGGCGATCGGGGTATTGATCGATGATGCGATCGTGGTGCGCGAAAATATCGTGCGCCATATGGAAATGGGTTCAGACCGCCGCACGGCTGCCAGTAATGGCACGAAAGAAATTGGCCTGGCAGTGGCGTCTACCACTTTCTCCATCATTGCCGTGTTTATCCCTGTGGCCTTCATGCCGGGTGTGTCGGGCGAATGGTTCCGGCCCTTTGCGCTGACGGTTGCCAGTTCGGTCATGGTCAGCCTGTTTATTTCCTTCACGCTAGACCCGATGTTGTCGGCCTATTGGGGTGACCCGGTCGGTCATCACCTGGAACCCAAACGTGGCATCAGCCTGGTGCTGGCAAAATTCAATACCTGGTTTGATCGCCAGGCGGACCGTTATGGCAATGTGATCGCCTGGGCCTTGCACCACCGCAAATGGATGGCCATCATTGCTGCGATGAGCCTGGTCGGCGCACTGGCCTTGCACATTACCAAGGGCGGCACCAGTTTTTTGCCAACGGCAGACAATGGCACGATTGTGATTGATATCCGTACGCCCTCCAGTTCCAGCCTGGAATATGGTCGCCTGAAAGTTGAAAAAGCAGCGGAGCTGGCACGCACCATCAAGGAAACCAAAGTCACCAACAGTATCATCAACAGCGCTGGTGGCCGTGTCTATGTCGATATAGGCAAGAGTACGGAAAGAAAACGTTCTGCCGTAGAAATTGCCGTTGAATTGCGCAAACTGGTGGCAACCATCATCGGTGCCGAATATGTCGTGCAGGACGATTTGCAAAACGGTGGCCGCAAACCGGTACAAATACAATTCTCTGGCCCCGATTCACGCAAGCTGATGGAAATCGCCAATGACTTCATGGTCAAGCTCAGCAAGGTCAAAGGCGCTGTCGATGTCGGTTTGTCTGAACAAGACCCGAAAGATGAATTGCAAATCGAAATGGACAGGGGGCTGGCAAATTCACTCGGCATTTCAGTCAACGATGCAGCACAGGCTTTGCGTGTGGCTTTTGCCGGTGTGGAAATCGGTGACTGGGTAGATCCAACCGGCGAAGCTCGTGACGTTGCAGTGCGTCTGCATCCGGATGACCGTATCAGCGCAGAAAACATAGAGCGCCTGCCCATCGCTGTGGCTGGCAGCGACAAGATGGTGCCGCTGGAGCAGATTGCCAAGATCACCATGGGCAAAGGCCCGGCCAAGATCCAGCATACCGATGGCAAGCGCATGGTCGCCGTATCTGCCAATGCCCAGGGACGTTCATCAGGTGAAGTCACTGCCGATGCCTTGGCGATTGCCAAATCGATTAACTTCCCTACCGGTTTTGGTATCGAACTTGGTGGCGCAGCACGCTCACAAAAAGAACTGTTTACCGAAATGACGATAGCGCTGGTATCAGGCATAGGCTTGATGTACCTGATACTGGTCATGCAGTTTGGTTCATTCACCGCGCCTATCGCCGTCATGCTGTCTCTGCCACTGAGCCTCATCGGTGTCGTTGTCGCCTTGCTGCTGACGAATGGCACGCTGAACCTGATGAGCTTTATCGGTATCATCATGCTCATGGGGCTGGTCGCGAAAAATGCCATTCTCCTGCTTGATTGCGCACGCAAGCGTGAAGAAGAGGGTTATGACCGAGAAGAGTCACTGATGTATGCCGGTCGCAAGCGCCTGCGTCCTATCTTGATGACCACCTTCGCGTTGATTGCCGGTATGCTGCCTGTCGCCATTGGCCTGGGGGAGGGCGGTGAGTTCTATCGTCCGCTGGCAATTGCGATTATCGGCGGTACCATTACTTCAACCTTTCTGACCTTGCTGGTGGTGCCAACTTTCTATGACAGCATAGAAATCAGCTTCGACCGCATGATGGCAAAATTCCGCAGACGTGAAACGCGCTGGAATACGTTCCTTGCCTTTGTCACGACTTTCGTGGAGGCGATTTTGACCTTGATCATGGTGAGGTTTATTTATCGCCTGCCATTCAAGGCCTGGCGTCTGGTTTCTGGCCGTCCGGCTTCTGTCTGATACGCATAGATTCGCTACAAATGCCCGCCTTGATTTTCAGGCGGGCATTTTGTTTTGCGTGGGTCTTATTCGATATCATCACCGCCAAAATACACACAAATAAATTTCTTGAGAAATCTCTTTTTTTCATTCATAACCATTCAGAATAAATTCATAGCGATTTCTTTATGGTGCCTTGAGGCTCAATATCCACGGGCTTTTCCAAAGAATTAAAAAATGCTGCGGCGCACATTTTTAGTGCTCACTGATCATCTTTTTATCGTTTAGCTAATTAAGCCTGATCTGCTGTAAACATCGTGTGCAAACAACAGCCTGTTTTGACATCTGACAGGCTTGACGGCATTGCCACAAATCGGGATACTTCGCCCACTGTTTTCCAGATCACCTCTGCGAAAACAAACCACTATCCATGCAAATTAATCCGGTCTTCAAAAAAGCGCATTTGTATTGGTGTGACAAAAACAATTGAACAGGAGAGACGAATGACTCAGTCCGCGGATCGTGCCGACACGGCACAGATGCCAAAACAGATACCGTATATCATCGCCAACGAAGGCTGCGAGCGTTTCAGCTTTTATGGCATGCGCAATATCCTCACACCTTTCCTGATTACCAGCCTGCTGTTGTCCATGCCTGAAAGCATGCGTGCCGGCATGGCGAAAGAAGTTTTCCATACCTTCGTGATCGGCGTGTATTTCTTCCCTCTGCTTGGCGGCTGGCTGGCTGATCGTTTTTTTGGTAAATACAATACCGTGTTCTGGTTAAGCCTGGTGTATTGCTGCGGCCATGCCTGCCTGGCGATCTTTGAAGATAACCGCAATGGCTTTTATACCGGGCTGTTTCTGATTGCGCTGGGGTCGGGCGGCATCAAACCATTGGTGGCTTCATTCGTGGGCGACCAGTTTGACCAGACCAACCGCAAGCTGGCACAGAAGGTGTTTGATGGCTTTTACTGGATCATCAACTTCGGTTCTTTCTTTGCATCCTTGTTGATGCCTATCTTCCTGAAGCAACTCGGTGCAGCCATTGCCTTCGGTATACCTGGTGTACTGATGTTGATCGCCACGATTATTTTCTGGTCTGGCCGTACTAAATATGTGTATGTCAAACCAGCAGCCAAAGACCCGCATTCTTTCCTGAATGTCGTGCGTACTGCCCTGATGACGGATGTGCCAGGGCAGGCAAAAAGCGGCTTTTTCATGGCAGCATTTGGTGGCCTGCTGGCAATTGGTGCCTTGTTCCTGATTCCGAAGATTGGCATTGTCGCGGCACTCTGCCTGGCGCTGGTACTGGTGCTGGGTTTTGGTGGCATGGGTGCCTGGATGCAACTTGAGCGTGCACGTGGGATTCATCCTGACGTCGCCGTTGATGGTGTGCGTTCGGTACTGCGCATTCTGGTCGTGTTTGCCCTGGTCACACCGTTTTGGTCTTTGTTTGATCAAAAGGCGTCTACCTGGGTATTGCAGGCTGACCTGATGACCAAGCCTTCTTGGTTCCAGTCGGCACAGATGCAGGCATTGAACCCCATGCTGGTGATGTTGCTGATCCCTTTCAATAACCTGGTGCTGTACCCTTTGTTAAAACGCATGGGCATAGAATTGACCGCCTTGCGCCGCATGGGTCTGGGTATTGCATTCTCCGGCCTGGCCTGGATTGTGGTTGGCTTCATGCAGTTGGCAATTGATGGTGGCAATGCCTTGCAAATTACCTGGCAGATCCTGCCCTATGCCTTGCTGACGTTTGGTGAAGTACTGGTATCTGCAACCGGGCTGGAATTTGCTTATAGCCAGGCACCACTGGCAATGAAGGGCGTCATCATGAGTTTCTGGAACCTGTCGGTCACGATAGGCAACCTGTGGGTCTTGCTGGCCAATTCCAGTGTTAAGAGCGAAGCGGTGACTGAACAGATCAAGACAACTGGCATGAGCGTTACGGCATTCCAGATGTTCTTCTTTGCCGGGTTTGCCTTGCTGGCGGCGTTTCTGTTTGCCTTGTATGCCAGAAGTTATCCTATGCTGAATAATTATCGCCAGGCGGAATAAGTTCTTGGCGTGAGTAATAAAAAAGCCGCATGATTTATATCATGCGGCTTTTTTCAGGCGAACCGGATTGATGAACCTGATTAACGCAGAGTCTCTGTTAAAACGCGGCCTTCAGAGCCTGAAGGCGGACGCACCCTGAGCAAATGTGCCAGTGTTGGTGCAATATCCATGACCTCGGCATACTGGCCATAAGCCCCTGGTTTGAACCATGGTTTGCCCATGAATATCAAGGGCACATTGGTGTCATAGATATAGGGTGAGCCATGGGAGGTACCATGCGCTTCAGTACCAAAATACCAGTAAGGCCTGGTGACGACCGTGATGTCGCCAGAACGCTGGCGATTCCAGGCGCGCTGCATCAAGGTACCGATTCTGTTATTTGGCAAATTGCCGTTTTCAAACTGGGTACGGGTAAAGGCGTTCGCTATGCCTGGCAAGCCCAGCAGATATCTGGCAGAGGCTGTTTCCACTTCTTCACGCTTCAGGCCTTTTTGCTCGATCAATTTGTAATCCAGCAGTACATTGGGATTTGACCATTTTGTTGCCAGTGCAGCCTGGCCAAATTTTTCAGACAGGTATTGATTCAGGCTTTCCAGCATTTTTTTGCCGTCAAGGCGTTGCGCATCCCTTTTGATTGATTGCGAAAATTCTGGCACGTTGGGGAAGCCATGGTCTGCCGTCAAAATCACGACCGTATTATCCAGGCCCACGCGTTTATCCAGATAGCTGAAGAAGTTCGCCAGCAGCCTGTCCAGTCTTTGCAGATGGTCATGTGACATGCGGCTTTCAGGGCCAAAGCTGTGATTGACATAATCGTGACTGGACAGGCTGACGCCCAGCACGTCAGTGACGCCTGCCGGGTTCTGGCCCAGCTTTTCACCTTCAATTGCAGCACGGGCAAAATCCAGCGTCATTTCGTCAAGGTAGGGACCAGTGTAAAGCTTGCCGTAGTATTCAGCATCAGGTTTGCCGGATTTGCTGTTGTAGATAAACGGGAAGCGCTTGTCTTTTTCTTTCTGATCGATGACCAGTTCATCATTGGCATCCATTGCATAGGCGCTGTCTGCCAGCAGAGGTTTCCACTCCTTGCCATAGAAACGGTCTTGCGGTTTGCCTGCCAGATATTTCTGTACCCATTCAGGATGGTTTTTCATGTAATAGGTGCTGCTGGCAAAATTACCGGATTTGCCCATGTACATATAGGCAGTGCCAGTTTTGCCCGCCAGCAGGATCGCGCCACGGTCCTTGCCTGATACAGTGATGACCTTGCTGCGTTCACCATTGGCGTAACGCAATTCATCGCCCAAAGTGCTGACGCGCAGATTAGCCGGGGAAGTGCCATCGCTGGCCTTGGTTTCTTCACCAATATAGGTGTGGGCCGTATCTTCGGTGCAATAGACAGACGCCAGTGTCACAGGGTCTATCCAGTTATTGCCGATGATGCCATGCTGGTAAGGGTAAGCACCCGTCAGCACGGCGGTATGGCCAACTGCGGTGACGGTGACACCATGCGCCTGATGCGCATCGCTGAACCAGGCACCCTGATCCAGCAGGCGACGCAAACCTCCCTGACCGAACTGATCACGGTAGCGTACTACCTGTTCTTGTGGCAGGCCGTCGACGACTAATACCACCACCAGTTTTGGCTGCGCCGGTTTTTCAGCAGCTTGCACGGTCAAGGTGCAAATTGCCGTTGATGCGGCAATGCAAGTCAATAAAAAGAGTCTGCGAAGATTGCCGGTACGTGCAGTCCGGGCATCAGGAAATGGTTTCTTCATGGTCTGTCAGAGTGATGATGAATCAGGTTAATAAAAGCAGCAGGACTTACGCAAAACTGCCCAAAGCGTTACAGCACCTCTCATGGGAGCCGCCTAAGGTACTGTCTTCGTCGCTACGCCTTGTCGTGACAATTTTGCGTAAGTCTTAACCAGCAATGTTGCGAGCCGATAGTAGCAATAGCGATGAAAGCATACACTACACGCTTGTTCTGACAGGGATATGACAGTCGCAATCAACATTGCCGATAAGAAATGTTCACAATGTTTTGCTATTTTGCGGCTTGATTCAGTGGTTTCCTGGCAGATGTTGCGCTGTAAAAACATTCTGTCAGGTATGATCTTTTCTTACCTATGCCCAGTTTTTGCGCAGTAAAATGAAATGATGCGGGACTGTGTGCAGCCTGAACCGCATTTGAACTGGATCGAAACCGTAGCTGAACTGCATCTAAACTATATCTAAACTGCATCTAAACTGTATTTGAGCCGAGTTCCTCTTGAGTAACGACACCACCTATTCGTACCTGTTTGACATCATGCCAGTGGCTATAGCCATTGTCGTTGATGACAAACTGGTCAAGCTTAATCCTGCTGCCCTGCAATTGCTGGACGCAGAGAATGAGCACGTGGTTTTGGGGCATCCGGTGAAAGACTATGTGCATCCTCTTGATCAGCCGCGCTCACAGGGGCGCCTCAAAAAGCAGGGTGACAACTGGTCCAACGCCAACAGCAAATTCCGCATACGCACCAGCAAAGGTAATTTTCGCATGCTGGTAGTGATCAGCCGTGCCATTCATTACCTGGGCAAAGATGCGGTCATGATCACAGGCATGGACATGACCGAGCATAGTGAGATGGAAGAACAACTGCGCCTCAGTGAATTTAATTTCCGGCGCCTGTTTGAAAATATGCAGGACGTGTATTACCGCACGGATGTGTACGGCATTATCCAGAAGATCAGCCCTGCAGTGCAGAAGGTGCTGGGGTTTGAACCGGAAGAAATGGAAGGCAAGCCAGCAGAATCTTTTTACCCGCAGGTGTCTGACAGAGATGCGTTCAAGCATGCGATTGAGACTGACGGCATGGTTTCAGATTTCCCCGGCCAGATGGTGCATAAAGACGGCAGCATCATCGATATTTCCGTCAACAGCCAGGCGCTTTATGACGACGACGGTAAATTCGCTGGCGTGGAAGGAATTTGCCGCGATGTCACCCAGCGAAAGGTGATGGAAAGAGAATTGCAAAGGCTTGCTACCACGGATTCTCTGACCGGCATTGCCAACCGGCGTGCGTTTCTTGAACATGCCGAACATATTTTTAAAAGCTGTCAGCGCTATCAGACCAACATGACTTTGCTGATGCTGGATCTGGATTACTTCAAGAGCATCAATGATAAATATGGCCACCAGTCGGGTGATCAGGCTCTTATCCGGTTTGCCGAAACCGTTAAAGTCGAATTGCGTGATTCTGATTTGTTTGGCCGGCTGGGTGGGGAGGAGTTCTGCATCCTGTTGCAGCAGGCGACGCGTGCGGAATCCATGCTGGTGGCTGAACGCATACGTACCAGCATCCAGGCGATACTGCTGACTTCAACAACAGGCGAGCCATTTTCACTGACCGTCAGCATCGGTATCGCCACTTACAGGACCGAAGATGACCGCCTTGGCCGCATGCTGGAGCGTTCAGACAAGGCGCTATATCAGGCAAAAAGCAATGGCCGCAATCAGGTGACCTGGGAAGCCTGAAGCCCTTATCACGGTAGATCAGGCCTCCGGTACAAAGCTTGCAAAGCAAGCTGGCGGCGGCAAGCCGCCAGAGCTATACGCTGAGTCCTATCACCATCAGTGCATAAACCGACAGGGAACACGTAGCAACAAACAACATGGCGAAAGTACGCCACAGGCTGCCCCAGATGCCCAGTTGATAGGCTTGTTTTAATTGGCTGAACATATGAATGGGCGGTATGAACACCAGAAGTAAAACGGCTGACTTGGTAAAATCAAATTTGTTCAATATCGCCATTGCCATCAGCAGCAGAGCCATGAAGGATAAGGAATACAATGAAAATACCGCATGATCAAACATCACGTACTTGCGTTTGAACACAAACATCAACCATAGAAATGGTAGTGAAATCGGCATCAGCATGAAGGCAAATTTAGACGCATTACCCTTCATTTTATAAAGGGTCAGTTCAGGATTTTTCAATGCATGCCGGATTTTAGCGACCAGGTTGTTGGGAGCGGTAGTATGGAAATTCTTATCATCGAATTTTTTGTCAAGCCTTGACGCCAGTTCATCTGTTATCGAAGTGTCTGAGGTGACTGTTACCTTGTCGTCTGTTTCTTTAGCCTCTTCAGTCTTTTCAGTCTTTCCTGACTTGATATCTTCTTCTTTTGTTTTAGCCAGTTTCAGAGCTAATTCCAGCGCAGTAATTTCGTTTTCCAACTCCTTGATATCTTCATTATTCGATTCCAGCAGTGGGTCACCAGCCGGAAGTTTTGCCCGCTCTGCCTGCATCGAGGCGAGTTTTTTGCGCGTATCTTCCAGCTCTTTGCCAATGCCTGTACTGGTATGCGCTTTATCCGAAAAACTGTTCGATATATTGCCGCTACCTGTCATCGAAAACACAAAAAACATCAAAAAAATCAGGAACAAAAACAGCGCCAGCGGTGACACGTAGCGGGTGCGCTGTCCCTGGATATAGTTGCGCGTCAATTTGCCCGGTGTAAAAATAAGGGCGGGTATGGTGCGCCAGGCTTTGGTTTCGAAATGGAGCAGGCCATGCAACAATTCTTCTGCCATGTGAAAGATAGAGCGGTGGATATGGGCAGACTGTCCACAGCCATGACAATATGCGCCCTGAAGCTGGGTACCACAGTTGGCGCAGGCATGGTGGGCTTCATCAGGCTGGGCAGCGTGGCTACCGCTTTTTTCGATTTCATTGACGACGACGGCTTCAGCAATCACGTCGGTCGCTACTTCTATATCAAGATTCATCTTCGCTCCTCACTGGCGTGCTGCGATTGTGCCCGATTCGCGCTTTCTTCTCAAGATGGTTGACGATACTGCTGGCAATACGCTGTCACGATGTTGCAAATGCCAGCTTATTTTTGGAAGAGCCACAAGATTGCCTGTCTGAATTCGCTGCGCCAGAATTGCTCATTGTGTTTCCCGTCTTCAGGGATGCGCACGGGCAGGTTTTCAGGTGGGTGTCCCATTTTCAAAAAATCTTCAGCCATATGCACAGTATCAGTGGCCATAGTGCCGCCTTCTTTTGCCCCCGTCATCAGGTACAGTCGCGCATCTTTTCTTGGCGGCGTATTTTTCACCAGTTCAAATGCTGCATTGGAAAACCAGTATGAGGGTGAGAACAACCCGGCTTTGCTGAAGATATCGGGATACTGCAAAATTGCATAGTGAGAAATCAAGCCGCCCATGGAACTTCCCATGATGGCGGTGTTGCTGCGGTCTGGCTTGGTTCTATACTGCTTGTCTATGACTGGTTTGACGACATTGACAATGAAATCCATGTATTGCCTGCCCTCGGCTACGCCAAATTTGGGATTACTCCAGGGGCTAAGTTCTTGCATGCGTTTTTCGCCACCATTGTCTATGCCAACCACGATCAATTCCAGTTCGCCGCTTTGTGCCAGCGCATTCATGGTTTCATCTACTTGCCACTCACCAGCATAAGCTGTTACATCATCAAATAAATTTTGTCCGTCATGCATATAAAGAACTGCATAGGATTTGCTTGTGGTCGCGTAGGACGGTGGCAGGTAAATCCGCAACTGGCGTTGGCGATCCAGGTCTGGCATGGTCAGCAATGTCGGCAACACACTGACGTTTGCTTGTGCTGTTGATGGTCGCATGGGGCTGGGCGTGTCTGGGGCAGGTTCGCCAGGAGATGCTGCTGCCGCTACATTCTGGCTGAAACCGGTGGCCAGGGTACTCAACATCAAGGCACAAAAACTGTTTGTGAGGGACATGCTGTTACCCCGCGCATGTGTACTGGAAAGGGTGCATAGCGCGTCATTAGCCGCCATGCACGCAAATTGGATGCCTTACTTAATGTCGGTCAACACCTTGTATTGTCGGTACTCGCCAATTTTCGGGTCAAAAATATTTTTGACTTCGTATTTGAGTTCAACGTTTTTGCCCAGCAAACTTTGATAGGTATTTGGCAGGTCAAATTTTGATGGGAATTGCGTCAGCCAGATAAATTTGCTATTGGTGCCATTGCGTTCACGCAGGGAGAACACGACAAAAGAGTCATTCTCTATCTTGCTGACCACGCCTGTTGCAGAACCTGAGGTGCCCTTACTGACCGCTGAAATCTTCAGGATAGTATTCGGACATTGTGAAGCCATACTGGTACCAACGATGGAGCCGATCTTTTCACCGTCCTTGCTCATGTCATTGAAGTTCAGGTTGAACTCTTTCTGGAAGCGTTCCTTTTCAGCAGGGGAGAAGGATTTGATGATGCAAATGCCGAATTGAGCCGTATAGCCTTCCTTTGGACTGTCCAAAGGGATTTTATCTGCGCATTCACAAGACTTGCGGCTAATGTTTTCCAGATAGTCTTGAGAAAAACTGCTACCAGCACTACCCAGCAGCAGAAGTAAAAACAGGATTTTTTTCATTTTGAGAGTGTAATTGAGGTTTTTCGACAAAACAAGGCACGCGCCTGGACACGCTATTTTATAACAGGCCTGCCATCTGGCGAAAAATACTAAAGTCTGTGTAGGCTGGTTTCCAGCGCATTTTTTCCATAAGGCTAGCAAGCAGGCCATGATACATGGCGGATAGTTTCTTTTTGTTAATTTCAATACGCATTCCGCGAAAGCTGCTATTCTGAATTTGTACTAGCTTGTTACAAATCGACATATCCACGATATTTCATACGAGGGTAAATGATGAAAAATATGCTTTTCTCCCCTGTCATGTTTGCGCGTCTGACGATGGGCGCATTCCTTTTATCTTTATTTACACTGCAAACCGCCAGTGCAGAAAGTTTCAAACTGGGCGTCAATGCACCGCGTTCGGTACAGGAGACCCAGGCACAGTGGCAGGAGCTGGGTAAATACCTGAGCAAGGCGACGGGGAAGCAAATCGACATCGTTCCCCTGGAGGTATCCAAAGTGTTTGGTGATGCCAGTGCAAAGAAAGTGGATTTTGTGCTTGCCAACCCCAACCAGACATTGATGTTGAAGGTGAAACTGAATGCCTTTCTACTGGCATCACTCAATGGCAAGCAAGGTTCGGTTTTTGGTGGCGTGGTGGTGGCAAAAAAAGGCGGCAGTATCAGCAAGATAGAAGACTTGAAAGGCAAGCCGGTCAGCGCACTGGGTATCCAGTCTGCGGGCGGTTATTTATTCCAGGTGTATCACCTGTCGCAAAAAGGCATGCAGATCAAGCGAGACTACGGAGTGTTCACCACCACCAGCCAGGATGATTCCATACTGGCTGTGCAGTCAGGTAAATCCAGTGCGGCTTTTGTGCGCACCGGCATACTGGAAAACATGGCCAAGGAAGGCAAGATCAAGCTGGACGACTTCATTATCCTTGATGAACGCAAAGACGCCAAGTTTCCGTATTTGCTGACTACCGAGTTGTACCCTGAATATTTTGTCGTCGCCTTGCCCCATGTGAGCAAGGATGTGGCCGCAGAAATCAAAACGGCACTGATCAAGATGACGGCGAGTGAAACCGCGGCGCAAACTGCTGGCATCAAGGGTTTTATTGAGCCTCTAAGCACCACTGCACTGGAAAATGCCATGCGGGCAGTGAAGGCGCCGCCATTTGAATAAGTAGTTGACGTGTTTGTCGAAAACAAAAAATGCATCGTCAATATACGATGCGTTTTTTGTTGGCTTGTGCATGCTGCAAGAATATTTCACTGGATGCGCGTCCCATCATAACGAGATCTGCAACAATGAGATTTGCAACAGCAGGTTTTACAATATCTACAGCCAGCCCGTCTTGCGGAAACGATAGTACAAATAGCCGCAGACCCCGCACATGACTGCGAGCGCCATGGGGTAACCATAGCGCCATTCCAGTTCTGGCATGGCTTTGAAGTTCATGCCCCAGATGCCGGCAAAGGCAGTGGCGACAGCAAAGATCGCCGCCCAGGCAGCAAGACGCTTGTTGACTTCACTTTCATCAATTGCCACCATCGACAGGTTGACCTGTATCGCCGTACTGATGGTGTCGCGTATGGTTTCTATCGAGGTATTGACGCGGTAAAGGTGATCATACACATCACGGAAATATTCCTGCGTATTGACGCACATTGCAGGTACGCGTCCGCCAAACAGTTTGCCGCAGGCTTCCATCAATGGTGTGACCGCATGCTTGATCACCATGATCTTGCGCTTCAACTGATACAGACGCTGGATATTGGCGCGTTCACTGCCTTTGGTGAAGATCTGTTCTTCTATCATTTCCAGCTCTGCTTCCAGCGCTTCGACGACCGGGAAATACCGGTCCACGATGGCGTCTATCAGTGCATAGAAAACGAAGGAGGAACCATGTTTGAGCAGGTGTGGTTCACGTTCACAACGCTGGCGCACCCCCAGGAAATTTTGCTGGCAGCGATTACGTACAGACAGCACATAGTTTTCACCGACAAAAATATTGAGTTCACCAATATTCAATTCGCCATTTGTCAGCTCCACGGTATGAATGACAGCAAACAGGGAATCGCCATACTCTTCGATTTTTGGACGCTGGTAACCGTGGCGCGCATCTTCCACAGCCAGTTCATGCAAGCCAAACTCTTCCTGCATGGTCTGCAATTCTTCATCCGAGGCATCCCGCAAGGCGACCCAGACGAACCGGTCTTTCCGCAGTACGTAGTCGCTGATTTCTGCAATGGGTATGTCAGCTAATTTACGACCTTCCTGATAGGTCACGCAATTGATTAACATAATTTATTTGGTATGGATTGTCGGATAGTCGATACAGATTTTAATGTAGTCTGACCGGAGCGGCAAAGATTTATATTGCAAACGTCTTTCAGCTTGGTTCTGGCACTTAAGGCGCTGGAGGCATCTCATCGGGAACTGGCGGCAGCAGGCGCAGGTATTCTTTTTTAACGACTTCATAACATTCGCAGACCCGGACTTCCATAGCAGGCCGATCCAGCACTTTGATATGACCACGGGTGGCGGTAATCAATCCATCTTTTTGTAATTGGCCTATCGCTTGCGTGACACTTTCCCGACGGACGCCCAGCAAATTGGAAATCATTTCCTGTGTGACGGCGATATCTTCTGAATGCAATCTATCCATGCTCATCAAAAGCCAGCGACACAGTTGCTGATCAAGTAAATGATGTTGATTGCAAACAGCTGTTTGCGATGTCTGGCAAATCAGTGCTTGCGTATAGAGTAATGCATACTCTTGCAACTTGCCGCCCAGTGAAAATTCTCTTTTCATGATTTTTCTGCTGAGTTTGTAGGCCTTGCCGGTGCTTTGAACTTCTGTGCTGGAAGGCATGCTGTCGCCGCCCATGAAAATTGAAATGCCGACCATGCCTTCGTTGCCTACCAGTGCCACTTCGCTGGAAGAGCCATCTTCCAGGGCGTAGATCAGGGAAACAATGCCGGAGATAGGAAAATACAAAAAGTCTACATGGTCGCCCGATTCCAGCATCGTCCACTTCAAGGGCAATAATACCAATTCCAAGTCAGGCAAAATCCGTTCGAGATCCGCTTTGGGCAACGCTGCCAATATACTGTTTTGTTTTGGATTCTCAGACCACGTTTGCTTAGTTGTTTTTTTTGCCATATGTGTTTAGAGAAATAAGTGATTATTTGCCGTGCGTGAAAGCCCTGGAGGTAGTTTTGAAATCAATATGGCTAAGTACCCCGTCTGGTGCACCGGCGTAAACAGTACTTTAGTATAGCAAGGCGGTGCAAAGCACCAGATTAATTCCGCACAGCCAGCCGGTAGAAAGCCGTCTCACGGCACTGTACAGCGTTTGGCGAACAAAGGACAGTCGGATAGTGAAACACTGACACTTAACAAGGCGATACTGTGCATTAAATGACGATGCCATGCGCCGCTTTATTTTGCCAACTGGCGTTACATTGCCCTGGCACGGTAAGGATGCTTTACCGTTGCTATTTTGCATTTTTTCAATGCTTACCTCGTTGCTTTATCATGCTGATACGAGAAATTCAGCCTGAATATTTACTAAACGAAAGAAATTACATTTCAGGCGCGCCCGTCTTTCTGTTTTTCCACTTTTCGCTGCAAGACAAAAATTGGCTGCGCCCATTCGGTATCTTTTTTCTTCTTACTGGTGATCAGTGTCAGTTCGGATGGGTCATACACGTCGGTATTATGCGTCAGTGGCGTGGTCATCAGGTACTGGGCATCCGTGTTTTTCAGAAACTCACCGACCAGCTGGATATTGCGTATATCCAGATGGGCGAAAGGTTCATCGATAAAGACAAAACCACCCGAACCATCTTCCGATTTCAGCAGACCTATCAGCAGGATCAGTGATTTCATGACCTGCTGGCCGCCCGATGCTTCACCGTCGTTCATGCCTATCGGGCCTTTGCCGTCAAACTTGAAGCGCACATGCAGGCCAGCCTGGGCCAGTTGTATGTCGTCATTTTCGAGTTTGACCGGGTCAGTGTGCACTTCTATGCCTGCCAGCTCGCCCAGTTGCTTGATGTTCTTGCTGTACGATTTGATCGTGAAGCGCAGCCTGTCCATATAGGCGGCACGGGCATTGACGGTGGCTTCTATCGCGCGGTTATTCTGGTAACGGCGTTCATCCGTTTCTGCCTGGCGGCCTTGCAACAGGGCATTCAGGCGGGTGTACTGGTCAACCACGGTAGAGTCAGTTTCCCAGTCATCGCGTGCCAGGTTATTCGTCAGGCTGCGTATGCGCAATTCGATCTGATGGACATTTTCATGTTCGGCCACCAGTTCCTTGCGGTGTGAGGCACGCTTCCAGTTATGCGGCAGGGTGTGCCAGGTATCACGCATGGCGCGCAGGGTTTCAAACTGTGTCTTGCGTTCGTCGGCATGGCGTTTTTCTGATGTACGCAACTGGGCTTCAGCATCGGCGATCGCCGCTTTGGCCTGCTCCCATTTCAGGTGGGTGACCGAGCGCTGCTCGGTTGCCACTTTCAGCAACGGAGCGATCTCACCAAGGCGTCCACCGACTTCCATGCGCTGCTGTTTCAGTGGCTGGGTATTGCGGCTGGCTTCTTCAAATTCTGCATGGCGTGCGCTCAGTTCTTTTGCGGCATCGACACCAGCCAGGCGCGCTTTGTAGGCACTGATTTCACCTGCCAGTTTGCTGATCTGCATGGTCAGTACATCTTCTTGCGATTGCAGGCGCGGCAATGATTTCAGCAAAGCTTCCAGACGCTGGGTGCGGCCTGCGTTACCAAAGCGGTAGCGTGATACTTCAACAAACAGTGAGCGGCCACCGCGGCGCTCGAAATGGTAGGCGTCAGGGGTAATCCATTCCTGCGACTTGGGCATTTTCATGCCTGCTTCGATGGAGGCGACCGTATCGATGCGCTGCAATTGCTCGATCAGCCAGGCAGGCGCCTGTCCGGTGAAGTTGACGACGGACAGCAGGCTCTTGTCCTTGACCACTGGTGCGCTGATACGGTCAGGCACGATGAAGTGGCTGTAGCGCTGCTTTTCACCGATACGGTAAGCAGCCGCAGCATCCGTAGCCTTGTCCAGCAGGATGACCGAGGTATAGCCGCGCAACACACCTTCGACCGCCGCCTGCCATTGCGGGTCTGTGACCTCGACGATTTCTGGCAACATGCAGTGAGAGATATTGGCGTCATTCAGTGCACGGCGCATGTGCCGTACGTTTTCCGGATCAGGAAGGGCAGACTTGCCTTGCAGCGCGGCGATGGTTTCCATCTCGCCGGCGATGCGCTGGGTCAGGGCGTCGCGCTGCAGTTTTTCGCGCGACAGCTCAGCTTCTTTTTTCTCCAGGTCATCGGCAATATTGGCGACGTCAGCATCGGCTTCAGCGGCCAGTTTTTGCAGGCGGGCTTTTTGCTCAAGCAGGCTTTCTTGCGGCTTGAGTTTGCTGTTGATCTGTTGCAGTTTTTCACGCAGTGAGGATTCTTCTGCTTCCAGCGCAGCCTCAGCCTGTTTGGCGTCGGACACTTGCTGCGCCTGTTGTGCCAGGTGCTGGCGGCGTTCAGACAAACCCTGGTCCTGCGTCTTCAAAAAGCGTTTGCTGGCGCGTAACGCCTGGCTGGTGCTGCCAGCCTGCTCCAATGCTTCATGGTATTGCAGTGTCGGCAGTATTTCTTCCTGAAGATCGCGTTTTTCCTTGTTCAGGCTTTCATACTGGTGATAATTGGCAACGCGCAGGCGCAAGCCTTCCAGATTGGTTTTTGCACCTTCGAGCTCGGTTTCAAAGCGTTGCAACTCGGTTTCGGTATCGCGTTGATGGCGCTTGGCGTCATCGTAGGCATCCAGCACTTCCTTGTCGCCAAAAACCTGGAATACCAGGTCCAGCAACTGGCGTGGCGCGTACTCACATAATTTATCAGTCTCACCCTGTTCCAGCGCCAGTACCTTGCCCATGGCATTCGACAAGCCTGCATGTGACAGGCGCTTGCGATAGCTTTCCACGCCCAGCCAGTCATTGGCTTCCTGTACGGCTTCGATTTCGATTTTGCCGCTACGCATCAGGTATTGACGCTTCCAGTCGCCACCGTTTTTTTCTATCTTGCAAAACAGCGTGACTTCATCTTCATACAGCCCAGACATGCGGAAAGGCCGGTTGGAAATCTGCGGCCCGACGGCGCTGTTATCAACCACCGCACGTATCCACGCGGTTTGCTGGCCTGAATGGCGTGCATAGTGTTTATATGAACGGCCCATTGAACATTCGAGGCCAAACAGGGTACGCAGGGCATCGAGCAAGGTAGTCTTGCCTGAGCCATTCTGACCGGCGATGGTGATGATCTTGGCGTCGAGCGGGATATTCTTGATGCGTTGCCAGTAATCCCAATGGACAAGTTCCAGCGATTTGATATGAAACATGGTTCTTATTCTTTTTCGGGTTGGGTATGGACGGCGATGTCAGTCGCATCTGTGGCAGCACTGATTTCGTTTGCCTGTTCTGTCTGAGCCGCTTCCGTGGAATCTTCACTCGCTTCCACAGCGTCGATGACGGCAGGCGTACGTGGTGCCGGGATCTGGAAAATATCCGACAGCGCACCGTTGATGATGCGGTCTTTCAGGGTGTCAGTATCCATCAGCAAGTCCAGCAAAGGGCCTTCCAGAATCAGGTCAGCCTTGCGTTCAATAAAACCTACGCGTGCCAGTTGCCCCAGGTTCATGTCCATGCGGGTTTTCTTGCCGAGTTTTTCACCAAAATCAGCCAGCAGGGCGCGGTAGGAGATACCTATTGAAGTATCTTCTGCGCGTGGCATGGGTTTGTCTTTGCCGAACATATCATTCTGGTCTTCTTCTGCCAGTTGATGGGCTTCCTGACGTTCACGCTTGGGCAAAATGATCAAAGACCACAACACCACCAGTAAGGCGACACCGTCACGTGCCAGGCCGAAATTATTGTTTTGCCAGGTTTCCTTGGTGCCAAACACTTTTGATTCGCTGTCGCGTGTCAAGGCCAGCGTGACATAGTCGGCATAAACATTATCGACAAACTTCATGCCGCAGGCTTTCAGGCGCGTGTCGATTTCAGTGCGGAACAATTCATCAGACAGCGCCCGCTTGACCAGTTTGTCTTCACGGCGCAGGGTCTGATGCGCCAGCAAACGGGCGATCAGTATTTGAGCATCTTCGGTCATGGTGTTTCTCTTGTTGGTACTGGTGATGCGGTCGGTGTGGACGCTGAGGTTGATGATGGTGCCGGTGACGGTTGCAGGGCCGCAGTGGTGGTCAGGCTGGCAACCGAAATGGCAGCAACATGGTCATCATGCACTTTTTGCATCTTGTCTTTGGAATTGAACACCAGCGGCAGGCGCGCCAGTATGGCAGTGGCACCTTGCAGCGATGATTCATTGATGTCGCCGAGCAGCGGCAGCATGGAAGCGCGGTAAGAGGCTATCGCGAAATTCGATGGCAGCAAAATATCCTGCAAGGCGATCGGCTTGTCACTGGCATCTGCTTTGCCAAGCAATTCCAGCCAGTGGTCAAGCTCATGCAGGGCATCTGAGTTATCGTTGGCGACTGAAGGCGCATTTTCACCCGCAGGCAGTGCGCCCGCCAATGCTGACACGCGATGGCTGAGCAATTCGCTCTCTGCCACATCGATCATTTCTGAAGGTGTAATGAAAAGCGGGGTGACCGGTTTTGCCAGTGCATCGTCAGCCAGTGCTGCCAGGTCTTCTTTTTGCAATAACCAGGTCTTGATATCGGTGGTGGACAAACCCGATTGCCCCAGATGCACACGCTGGCGTTCTATCTGGTTCAATGCACGCGAGAACATGCCCTGCATATTGAGCAAGGCGCTCTGGGCACGACCTATGGCCTGCGCCGCACGGTGGGTAGCCGAATCAGCGCGGCTGTCATTGGTGATGGCATGGATGATCTGCGAGCCTTTTTCCACCCAGTCGCAGGCGGTATGCCATTTTTGCTGTGCCGTGCGTAACTGGAATTCTGAGCCAGATGCAATCGCGTCTGAAAATTCTTCGGTCAGTTCAATGAGGCGGCCCAGCAAGTGATGCAACTGCTCAACCGACACGCCACCCACAGCCTGTGCCCCGGCGACCTGTGTGAGCATATAGCTCATCTCGGCCTGATCATTGTTTTCTTCTATATTGAGCAGGGACTCTATCGCTGCCAGCACATTGCGCGCCGTTGGCGTAATGCGGTAGACCGACTGGCTGGCATCCCAGACCAGCAAGCCCGTCGAGCGCAGGCGTGATAATACCGTTTCCAGTGCATCGGCCTCGAGGTAGCCCAGCTTGGCATTGATGTCAGCCCGGCTCAGTGATGGTGTTTCGACATCAGCCGTCAGTTCGCGCAAGACCAGCAGGCGCAACAATACCCCATTGAATCCACCATGAAACAGCGCCGTAAATGCCTGTAACACAGGCTGGGCACGCTTTAGGGGGAATACAGCGGAAACGTCGTCGGGAGTAATGCCAGTTTTGAAATACGTTTGCAGAGCGAGATCATCATCGGTCTGAACGTGAGCGTCGTCACTAAAATTTTGCATGCGGCATTTTACCTGCTTGCAGGCCGCTTGAGTATTGTCAGGAGTTTAATTATCCCGGCTTTTCGGCATTCAAAAGCTTAATGCAGGCGACTTCTGTCGTAGCGATGTTCGATGATTTGCTGGTGTATGGCTTCGCGCTCGTCTTGTGAGGCGTGCAGCAGGCGGGTGACGGCTTTCCTTGGCACCTTGAAATAGCGGCGACGGTTCAGGCGCATGTCCATGGTACGCCAGCCTTTGCTGGTCAGCCATTCCCACTGTTCAAAATCGATAGGTACGATCAACTGTATTTTCAGGCGTTTCAGCACCAATGTGGCACCAAACGCAGGTTTTGCGCCAGGCGGCGGCAATTCGCGTTCATGACGTACCCTGAATATGGTTCTCAGGCTGTTTTTAATGACGTCTATTAACATGGTTTTTTCTTGATGAGCGAGATTTGTTGATATTGGCTTAAAGATGCGAGGTTTTTAAATTCAGATACTGAGATTTCTTTGGGGTAATGATTTTAAGCGATCTGAATTGCCGGTGAAATATTCTAGACGTATATTAATTGTTACCAGTAGGGTTGTTGTGTAATCGTTTGTAAGAAAAAATAACAATTGATACATTTTTTACGCCACCAGTGTTTTTAACGGCATTGTTGCCGTGAAGTGGTTTTTGCCAAAAAATCTGCCAGGGCTTTAATTGCCGCATTGACTTTTTGTGGTTGCAGTTCGCGTTTGAGCGTGACTGCGTAAAACCCGGCGCCGGGTAATTGCCAGTCCTTTAGCACAGTAACCAGAGTACCATCACGCAAGGCTGGCGCAGCAGTATACGCAAGCATGCGTGCGAGGCCATAGCCTGTCATTGCCATTTCTGACAGCATGCGCACGCTGTCGGTCATGGCAGCGGGTGTCAGGTTTATCTTGGCGGATGTGCCATTCTGGTGTTTCAAAATCAAAGTGGTTGGATCGGTAAAACGGGTCAGGCCTATGATGCGGTGATGGCGTAAATCGTCGGGCGAGGCTGGTACTCCGGCCTGTTTCAGGTAGGCGGGTGAGGCCACCAGTACTTCATGCAGGTCGGCCAGTTTGCGTGCGACCAGTGAAGAATCGCGCATCCAGCCGGACCGTATTGATAAATCGATCTGTTGCGCGGCCATATCGACGATCTGGTCTGCCACCTGTATATCGAGCAACAGGCGTGGATGTATTCTGGCCAAAGGGGTCAGGGCAGGCAGAATGATATTTTCTGCCATGTCGGAAGCGGCAGTAATGCGCAGACGACCAACAATTTCACCCGAATGTGCGGCGATGGCTTCCTGGGCTGCATCGGCAGATGCCAGCATATCGACACATTTTTCATAGAAACTTTGCCCTACTTCGGTCAGTGAAATGCGGCGGGTAGTGCGGTGCAAGAGCCGCACGCCCAGCTCATCTTCGAGTTGTGACACGGCAGCGCTTAATACCGAGGTGGCGACATTCTGCGCCCCTGCAGCCGCCGTAAAGGAGCCGTACCGTACAACCTGGGCAAACAGGGCCATGCGTCTTAAATGGTCAAATTGCATATTTCTAAAAATAAAGGGTTGATTGCTTCAGATTATTCTGTTTTACAGAATAATGATTTCTATCATACCCGCTTTTTCTGCCTGCCTGCACGACCTACAATGGTCGCATCGTTCAAATCAGGGGGCTCAGTGATGACCAGCAAATTGCATATTGTTTTTGACCCGCTTTGCGGCTGGTGTTATGCCGCTAGCCCCTTTTTGCGTCAATTGCATCAGCGTTTTAGCGAAACCCTGCCTGTCGAATTTCATCCCGGCTTATTGTTTGCCCAGGCCAGCACCATTCCGCATGCGTATCGTGAACACATCATTGCGGCTGACAAGCGCATTGCCGCTTTGTCTGGCGTGACTTTTGGCAAGGCATATCTGGATAAGGTGGCGAGAGCCGCAGAGCTGAGGTACTGGTCGGTACCGGCATCGGCAGCGGTCATGAGCCAGGCACAAGCAGACACCGGAACTGCGCTGTCCTTGCTGGAAAAAATCCAGCATGCGCATTATGTCGAGGCACTTGATGTCAGTGATCTGACCGTATTGAGCAAACTGGCGCAAGAACTTGGAGTACAACACGATGTGTTCATGAGTGATTATGTGCGTAGCAGCGCCGCTTTGCCTGGGCAGGCTGAACTGGCACATCAATTATTGCAGCGTGTAGGCGCAAGTGGTTTCCCCAGCTTTATCCTGGAAAAAGACAGCCAGTTACTGCGCCTGGATCACGGCGGCGCATACCAGCATCCAGAACCCTTGCTGGCAGAAATTGCCCGGCATCTCCCTCATTAAGCAAACGTTTTCCCACTTCCATTTTGAAAGTACACCATGAATCAAATGATTAAAAAATTTCTGTTTCCCGTTTTGCTCGGTCTTGGCTTGGCGGCAAATAGTAACGCGCAGGACAAACCACTGGAAGTGAAAGTCTTCAGTGCCGATGAAAGCGGGTTTTTCGTCAATTCGGTAATGATTAGCGGTGATAAAGAAGCGGTATTGCTCGATACCCAGTTCACCCGCGCGAACGCCTTGCGCGTGGCGGCCATGGTACTCGACAGCGGCAAGCATCTGAATACGGTCTATATCACAGCGGCTGACCCTGATTATTATTTTGGTGCTGAAGTGATACACCAGATTTTTCCTGACGCAAAAATCCTGGCCAGCGCCGGGACTGTCGAACATATCAAGAGCCGGCTGGAAAGCAAGCTGAAAACATGGGGGCCAAAACTTGGCGGTAACGGGCCTAAAACACCTTTTATACCTGAGGTTTTAAATGCCAGCAGCATCACCCTGGAAGGGCAGAAACTGGAACTGGTTGGTTATGATAATCAGAAATCTGTCGTGCAATATGTATGGATACCTTCAATCAAAACCATTGCTGGCGGCGTGGGCAGTTTTGCCGGTGTGCATGTCTGGACGGCAGACACGGCCAGTAAAGAGCAGCGTGCTGCCTGGGTGAAATCATTCGATGCCATGCTGGCTTTGCAACCGGCGATGGTCGTACCTGGTCACAGCAGGGCAGGAGAAAAACTGGATGTCTCTCCATTGCGATACACACGTGATTATTTGCTGAAATTCGAGATGGAGTTTGACAGGTCAGCCAATTCCGCTGCCTTGATTGATGCCATGAAAAAAGCCTACCCCAATGCAGGTCTGGGCATCGCGCTGGAACTGGGTGCCAAAGTCACCAAGGGCGAAATGAAGTGGTGATGTAGCAGATGGTATTGCCGGTGCTCAGTTACTGAGGTGCTTGCATGCTTGAATTGTGCAAAATAAGGTATAGATTTTATCGATGACTGTGACGGATGATCAATGCTTTAAACCGCGGCAGCCAATTAGCGTCATACTATGGGCTGTCGCGTTAATGCAAAGTCGGGCTGATTCCGGTTACGTGTAAGAAAATCGTACTGAAGGCGACTAAATGTATATGCCATATTTGATCACGATCCAGGGAGAAAACCATGAGTAATACTCAAACCGAATTTGCTACTTTAGGTGGCGGCTGTTTCTGGTGTACCGAGGCAGTATTCCAGCAAATCCGTGGTGTCCAGAAAGTCGAGTCGGGTTATGCCGGCGGCCTGAGGCCCGAGCCTACTTATGAAGATATTTGTACCGGCACCACCGGCCATGCTGAAGTCGTGCGCCTGAGTTTTGACCCCACGATAGTCAGTTACCGTGATTTGCTGGAGATTTTTTTCACCATCCATGACCCGACTACCCTGAACCGTCAAGGCAATGATGTGGGCACGCAATACCGCTCGGTGATTTTTTTCCATGACGAGCAGCAGCAGGCTACCGCCCAGCAGGTCGTCAAGGAAATGGCAATGGTATGGGACGATGCCATCGTGACAGAAGTCAGCCCGTCGCCTATGTTTTATCTGGCCGAAGCCTATCACCAGAATTATTTCCGGCAACATCCTGATCAAGGTTATTGTGCGGTAGTGGTCGCCCCCAAGGTCGCCAAGGCCAGGAAAGTATTTGCCAGCAAGCTCATCGGTTGAGTTGAAAGGGCTGGCAAACCGGGAAATCTGTCTGCTGAACATATATTTCTCCGCAACGCAGATTTAAACCACAGAAGTTGGTATTTTGAGCATTAAAAATGCTATGCGAGTTTGTTTTTTGCTACTATTCTTCCAGATATAAAAATGGGAGAAACAGATGGCACTGCGCGATGTCAATCAGGCAACCGTTGATCTGGTAAAGCAGTTTGAAGGCATACCCGACGGCGACCCTGCCACCAGCAATATCGACCCCTACCTTGATCCGGTCAATATCTGGACCATAGGCTGGGGCCATGCCATCACTTACCAGGGTCGCTTCATGAAGGGCGATGCTGATCGCCTGCAAGTCAAAGCCCTGTACCCGAATGGCATCACCTTGGCGCAGGCGACGAGCCTGTTGCAGTCCGATCTGATGGATGCTGGTCGTGATGTGCTGTCAGTCGTAACTGTTCCTCTGAACGACAATGAATATGGGGCGCTGACCAGCTTTACATTTAACCTGGGCATAGGCAATCTGCGCAGTTCCACCTTGTTGAAAAAACTCAATGCCAACGACAGGGCCGGGGCCGCTGATCAATTTGGCCGCTGGGTTAAGGCAGATGGCCAAACCTTGCCAGGTCTGGTCAAGCGTCGCGCGGCTGAGCGTGCCCTGTTCATATTGCCAGTTACCAACTAAGGGGAAGCCAGATGTCTGCATTATTCAGAAGCATACTAACGGTCATATTGATGATGGTAGCGACGTTCGCTTCTGCCGTTGCCATCAAGGGTGATGATCCCGTCTACATACATTTGAACGAGATTTTCCAGATTGCGGCTCCCAATGTCTGTAACGTCGTTTCCAAGGACCAGCTTGCCCTGGTCGAATTGCGCATGAATGGCGTGCTCACGACGCTAAAACCATTCGACTGTAATCCAGATCCGGTGATGAATAAGCTGAGCTTCTTCCTGCCGCAACTGCAAGGTGACAATTCAGACAGGCAAAGGGAGACTTTGCTGGGTTCGCCATGGCGCGAGCTGAAAAGTAATTTCCAGCGTGACATGCCGTTTAACGTCAGTTTCAATAATGGTGCCGGCATTATTATCCTGGCGACCGGCACACTGCGTTTCCAGGTCTTGCAGCCGCCTTGTATCGTGGCTGGCTTTGCAGTTATTTTGCTGGTCGGTTATGTATTGCTGCGCATGGGACGTGATTCGACACTGCTGCGCGACCGATGCACTGACGTGCTGAGCAAATGTACCTATAGCCTGGCAAGGGTGCAGATGGCCTGGTGGTTTTTTATTGTATTTGCCTCCTATGTCTGGCTGTGGATAGTCGGTGAAGGCATACCCGACCTGTCAACCCAGGCTTTAGGTTTGCTGGGCATAGGCAGCGGTACTTACCTTGTCGCGGCTGGGGTTGATGTCACCAAGGAAAATCATTTTGGTGAAAGCCAGGGGTTTTTTATCGACATACTCAGCGATGCCCAGGGCCTGGCCCTATATCGTTTCCAGATGCTGGTGTTTAATGTCCTGTTTGGCTTTTTGTTTGTGATCTATGTCATACAGCATGTCAGCATGCCTGATTTCGATAGCAGCGTGCTGACCCTGCTGGGCATGAGTGCTGGTACGTATGCCGGTTTTAAAATACCGGAGAAGCAAGACAAATCTGCCGCGAATACGAATGGCAGTGGTGGCGTCGCAGCAGCGACTGGCAGCACCGCCGCCGCTGTTGTAAATGCTAATGCTGACAGTGATCCAAAACAGGGCTACACGCCCGAAAACTGATACGCATCAGGCAAAATAATAAGGGGCTGGCTTTATTCAAAAAGTCAGCCCCTTTGCATTCAGCGGCAACGTGTTTAATTAGTCACTCCAATAAGGTATCAAATAAGGTGCCTAATGCAGTTTGACTCTGAGCGCTTCCATCATTTTGGGGATACTGTCCTTGCTCATGCTGTCGACTATCCAGCCCAGGCCCATGGGGACTGGTCCTGGATCGGTAAATACCTGGTATTTGACTACTGTCTTGGCAGGATTGCTGGCCAGCGGTGTCAGTTCCCAATAGCCAGATGTATCGGCAATGGTTTCTTCTTGCTTTAATCCTTCCCATGGCAGCATCTTCCAGCTCAGGTGGCAACTTGCCGCACCTGATTTGGGAGTCATTTTCAAGCGGTATTTCTTCACCTTGCCCAGCGGTAAATTCAGGGTGAAATCAACCTGTGCCGATTCATCAGCAGCACGTACCACTTTGACCTTGGCCGTATTGGGCATGAAGCCGGGGTATTCTTCATACGCCTGGATGGTTGCACATACTTTGGCCATGGGTGCATTCAGTATGGTGCCAGCATCAAAAGTCTTGCCGGTGCTGTCTGGCTTGCTCTGGTCTATCACCTGGGTAGATGTTTCATTGAGCTTGCCGGTATCGATTTGCGCGGCCAGCGCAGTGGAGGCAAGCACCAGTCCACCGCCCAGCGCGGACAGCAAATGCACAGAATTCTTTAAGACCATGTTCATGATTGCTCTACACCTTTTCTGATTTTTTCTATATCCACTTTTTGCAGATATTCAGGAATATTTTTCCACATACTATGGTAGCCGTAGCCACCTTTGGTTAATTCTTCCAGTGCCTGTTCTTTCGTCCAGCCCTGATACAGTATCCGGTACATGGCAGTGACCAGACCTGTGCGGTCAGCACCATGCATGCAATGCAAAAGCAGCGGTCCTTCTTTTTCGGCAGCTTTCACTGCGCGCAAAGCCCGCACCACATTGGCATCATTGATGTCCCAGGTATTGATACCTATCCTTTGCAGCTTGATGCCGGAATTCTTGAACAAGTCTTCATCTGAATGAAAAGACCGCAGACTGATCACAGTCTTGATGCCAAGTGATTGCAAGCGTGCCACATCCGTACTTTGCAACTGCGCGCTGCGGTAAAAACCCGGCGTCACACGAAACAGGTTTTGTGCTGCGGCGACAGGCTCTGCCCAGTTCGCCGGGCGCGGCTCTGATGTCTGAGCTAAGGAAACCGAAGTTGTCAGGCTCAAAGCGATCATTGGCACGATCACCGCGATTGCCGGTGCAGTTTTTAATTTTTTCTTAAACATCATGTTTCACATTATTTTTATAAGAAAACCAGAATAGAAAAATAGCGACGATCAGGCCTATCCAGTAATCGGTTGGCATTCCCCATACCCAATGAATGTGCCAGGGAATATTCTGTGGCGCAAAGCGGCTGATGCCATAGCCTGGATTGATCACGAACCATAAAAAATCCTCTACTATCCAGAAGCTAATCAAGCAGGCAATGGCACGGCATTCCAGTTTCGCCGACCATTGCTGCATGAACACAAACGGGAAGTGAAAAAACAGGGCGATGAAGGGAAACACCCAGGCGTGATAACCGGTCATCGCACGACCACCCCAGAAGAGATCGAGCAGCCAGTGTTTTTCTATACGCCAGGTTGGCAGATTGGCGGCCCAGCCAGCCGTGCCTTCGATTTGTATTTCCACTTGCGCGAAAAACAGGGCCAGCAGGCAGGCCGAGGCAAAGCTCAGCAGAAATGATTTAAATGCAGGTTTCATCATCAAACCAGCTGTCATGCCGGTGTTTTCAGTAATTGCTGCAAGACTTGTTGCGCTGCCTGAGGTTTGCCCAAAGCCTGCGCTTTCTCATGCATGTCACGTAATTTCTCTGGGTGCTGTAACAGAAAATTGAGGCGATAGGCAAGACTGGTATCGTCATAGGCTTTGAGGGCGACACCCTGTTCCAGCAAGAAGTCTGCGTTGCGTTCTTCCTGTCCCGGTATCGGTGAATTGACGATCATGGGCAAGCCCATTGCCAGACATTCTGATGTCGTCAGGCCGCCAGGTTTGGTAATCACCAGATCAGAACAGGCCATCAGGCGTTCAACCTTGTCGGTAAAACCCTGTGGCAACAAACGACCTGGATAGCGCAAAGCCAGCTTTTGCAAGGCTTGCAGGGCAGGGACATTATTACCCGCCAGGACGATGAGCTGGAAATTGCCTTGCAAAGCCAGTAAACGTTCTGCCACCTTGTCCAGACCACCAAGCCCGGCTCCGCCACCCATCAGCATGAAGGTCTGGCATGTAGGGTCAAGCCCAAATTCTGCCGCGCACTGGGCGCGTTCCAGCTTCTGGGTAAATGCTGGCATGATGGGAATGCCGGTGACGTGTATGCGTTCTGCCGGTATGCCATTGATGCGCATGCGGTCAGCCACTTCTTCACTGGCGGCGAAATAGCCAGCCATGTGCTCATGTATCCACATCCTGTGCAAATCAAAATCAGTCACTTGCACCCAGACTGGGCAATGCAGCCTTTCCTTGCGTATCAGGCGAGACAGCATTTCTGCGGGCAGGAAATGTGTGCAGACGATGACATCCGGCTTGAAATCGGCAATGGCTTTTAGCAGGGGACGCGCATTCAGGCGTTCTATGCCACGGCGCAGTTTTTCCATGGTGCTGTCGGCCTGCGCTTCATTGGAAGCGTGGTACAGATAACCCCATAAGGTCGGTGCCTTGTTGACCAGCTTGATATAAAAATCGGTATAGATTTTGCGAAAGCCCGTCGTGACAAAATCCATGACGTCCAGATGGCTGACTTCCAGTTCTTCTGCACTTTGCAGTGCGGTCGCCCGTATTGCTTCGGCAGCGCGTTTATGACCAGCGCCAGCCGAAACGCTCAATAGCAAGATTCTTTTCTTCTGCATGGGCATCAGTGTAATGGTAAAAAAACACTGAGAATAACACGATCGTTGTCCGGCACCCCAGAATCAGGGTTGCAGACGGCTGATTGCCCATGCCCCTTGCGCATCCCTGGTATAGACAATGCGGTCATGCAGACGTGAACTGCGGCCCTGCCAGAATTCGATTTTTTCCGGCAGCAAGCGGTAACCGCCCCAGTGTGCCGGGCGCGGCGGCTGATCGCCATATTCTGCAATGACGCTGGCCAGTTGCTGTTCCAGTACTTCCCTGCCAGCGATGGGCTGGCTTTGCTGTGAAGCCAGGGCGCTCTGCCTGCTGCCCAGAGGGCGGCTATTGAAATAGGCATCGCTTTCGGCAGCCGATATTTTTTCCACACGACCTTCTATCCTGACCTGCCGTTCCAGTGGTATCCAGAAAAACAGCAAGGCGGCATGCGGGTTGATTTCCAGGTCATCGCCTTTGGCACTATCGTAATTGGTGAACCAGCAAAAACCGCGTTGATCAAATTCCTTGATCAGCACGATGCGCGAACTCGGGCGGCCCTGGGCATTCACAGTAGACAGGCTCATGGCATTGGTTTCCGGTACTTCGGCTTTCAAGGCCTGTTCGAACCAGTTGCCAAACTGTGTGATGGGGTCGGCAACCACATCGGATTCAGACAAACTGGCGCGTTGGTAATCTTGGCGGATATCGGCGATGGACATGCATTTTTCCTTGAATTATGTATTTTCGATGCCACGGCGGGCCTGCATGGCTGCGCCAAAGGCCGCCATTTGGGTAGGAGAAAACAGGCGTTTTGCCATTGGGGCGATCTGGGTTTCCTCGGTTTGCATATGCGCGTCATAGAGCGCTGTGAATGCCTGTATGTCTTCGCCAGACAAGCTGGCGGGCGTGCCCGTGCCGGCGTTGACGATGCCAAGCAGCTGACTTTCTATAGCTTGCCATTGCGTCGCCATTTCTTCATGCTGTGACAGTATCTGCGGCATCAACTGCGCCAGCAGCACGGCATCTTCTGCCCTGGCAATAAGGCTTAACTCTGGCAGGAGATTGACTTCTTCATCTTCATGATGCAAAGGTGCTGCCTTGCTGAAGTAGCGTAATACTGCCTGGGCGGCCTGTTGCGCCTCTGCATCGGCACCATGTGCCGGCAAATGCGCGCTTAGTTTGGCCAGGGTTGCCAATTGCTTGCGTATGCGGTCATGGCAATGCTTGAGTACAGCCAGGGGCTGATCAAAGCCTGGGGCGCTGTCAATTAAATTATTCACTTTGTACTTTGCGTGTGGGTTGATAGACCTGATACCCGCATTATGCAATAGTCACGCAGCCCATGCTTGCGTCATATCAAATACTGACTTTGTGTGTTGAAGGGCTTTCCGCCAGGCAAATGTATTCCCCCGCGATCGGGTGCATCGCTGGCGTTGCCATATAGTGTGATGGCAGGGCGGCCACACTTTCTTTCAAGCCTTGCAGATCAAAGCCGTTTTGCTGCAAGAAACTGGCAAGCTGCGCTTGCGGCATGCCTGACAGAAAAGGCTCGGCTTTATGCGCGAGAAAAAAATCAATGACTTTGCTGGGCGGGCGAAAATTGGGTCTGCCATCTGCCTGAATTTCCATCCATGTGAAGATCAGTGATACAGACGCAGCCGCATCTCGAATCTGTTTTAACAGGCTGCAGACGTCCTTGTTTGTCAGATACATCAGCAAGCCTTCGGCGATGAACAGGGTTTTCGCGTGAGGATCAAACACCGGGAAGCTGCTTAATACTTCGGCCAGGTTTTGTCTGCCCAGTTCTGCGGCGATGTAATGAATGGGTGTAGCAAATGCAGTAGATGTAGCAGGCGTAGCAGATGTAGCACCAAGCGCACGTCGTTTCACCGCCTGCGTGGCCGGGTGATCAATCTCTATCAGTGTTAGCCCTTGATATTGACCCGCCAGTTCCATACACAAGCTATCGTAACCGGCGCCGGTCAATACTATCTGGCGCGTACCTGCATTAATGGAAGCTGCTACATACTCGCGTATCACTGTTTTGCGCAAAACATAGTGCAGCAAAATGCCGGGCAGTGTCATTTTTTCTGCTGCATAAATCAGCCAGTGAAACCAACCATGCTGAATCAATTTGTCCAGGTGCGGATGGCTGGCGCTTAACAAGCGCTGGCCGGGTTCTGACATTGTCTTTGGTACCAGACCGCGATAGTCAGGGTCACGCGCCAGCATTTGTACGCCGGCAGCGACGATGAGGGCAGTGTTACTGGCTTGGGTGGTTTTCATGCTGCGCGTTCCAGGCAAGGGGAAAACAGGGCCTCATGATGCTGGAACCAGGTGCTTTGGAATAATAGTTCAGGATCAAAACGACGCTTATAAGCCAGGAAGTTTTCAAAATTGGGATAACAATGGCGGATTTGCTCACGGGTGGCAAAGCGGCCATAAGTCAGGTAAAAACTGCCATCGCGCCGGATTGCCAGATCGATGAGGCGGCGAAAAGCCGCAGCAGTGGCTGCAATGCCGTTTTCATCGTGAGCGGTATGCAGGTTGAAGATGACGCACGCATAATCCTGCCTGGCCCAGGGCAAAAAGCTTTCGACATCTGCCTCTATCAGGCGTACCGTGCCATAGATGAGGTCTACACCGTGCTGACGAAAATCCCTTGCTGCGTCCTGCATGAAGGCGCTCAGTTCAGGCCGGGGCACGTATAGCTCACCTATCATTTCCGAACCCTTATGCCCGAGCAGGCCATCTATCTTTTCGTGATAGCCATCAAGATAGGTGCTTTGTTGCAAGCGGTCGCTCCAGTAAATCTGGCCTGCACTGGCCATATAGTGCCGGGCATAGCAATCAAAGGCGTTGCTCTTGTCCACATGGGCAAGCAGCAGTAACTGCTGCCATTGTTCATCACTGAGCGCGTGTTCTTCCCTGATGTTGCAGGTGGCGGCGACCGGGCGATAGCAGGAAAACACGCCGCGTCGCAGAAAATCCGTGCTGGACGGGTCAATGGCAAACTGGAAGTCGCCATACACATAGCCATCCTCTATGCGCTGTTCAAATGCAGGCATCAGTTCATCGAGCTCGATGATGCTGACATCCCTGCGCATTTTTTGTCTTGTCGCCAGACGAAGGCTGACCCTGGTGATTACGCCAAACATGCCATAACCGCCGATGACCAGCCTGAACAAATGGCTATTATTGTCACGGCTACAGAGCTGCAAATTACCCTGTGCGTCGAGCAGACTGAAACTCTCCACATCATCAATGAAAGGGCGCATTTGCAAGCCACGCCCATGGATATTGGCAGACAGGCAGCCGCCTATGCTCAGGTCATCGGCACCTGTCTGTTTTTGCCGTATTCCCCATTGCTGGGCATTGTCCTTCTGTGCCGCCTCCAGATAATCGATGAGAGCAGGCCACTGTATCCCTGCTTCTACCGTGATGATGCCGGCACTGCGGTCAAATGAAATAATCTTGTTCATGCCACGCATATCGAGCAGGATGGCATCCTCGGCAAATTGCTGTCCGCCCATGGCATGACGGGCTGCGCTGATGGCTATTTTTGTTGCATTGTTTCTTGCTGTTGCCAGCGTGGCGGCAAGATGCGCCAGATCACGCACTGTAATGATGTTGCTGACCTGCGTCAGGTTAAGGGCTGAATGAATATCATTGAGGCACAATGCCGGGGATGGATACGCGTTGGGCATACTGTTCTCCTGTTTGATGGAGATTCTATTTTGCTATTTAAGGTATTGATATACAATCTAATGGAAAATAGTATTGAAATTTAATACTTAAAGTAATTTAGCTTTTATTGAGAGAATTGCACAGCCATGAATCTGACCCAGCAAATTACAATTGCCCTGAAAAAACACCTGAAACAAAAGGGCCTGACGTATGCGCAACTGGCGGCCCATTTGGAAATCAGTGAAGCCAGCGTGAAACGCTTATTTTCTGAATCCACGTTTACGGTACGCAGGCTGGAGTCAATATGTCAGTTGCTGGAACTGGATTTTCTGGAACTGGCCCGGCTGGCACGCGGCCAGCAAGAATTAAAGGCCGAATTGTCGGATTCGCAGGAACAGGCCCTGGCGACACAGCCCAGGTTGCTGGGCGTGTTTTACCTCTTGCTCAATCAATGGCAGGCCTCAGAAATCGCCAGGCAGTTTGATATAGCCGAAACGGAGTTACTGCAATTATTGATGACCCTGGAGAGGCTGGACCTGATTGAATTACATGCACATAACCGTGTCAAATTATTGACTCACACCACCTTGCAATGGCGTGAAGATGGGCCTATACGCAAAAAATACCAGGCTCAGGTCATGGAAGAATTTTTGCATGATGGTTTTCATGAAGAGCAGGCAGTATTGCGCTTTGAAACCCGCGAACTCAGTACTGCCTCTATTGCTGTCCTGCAAAGAAAAATGGCGCGCTTGCTACTGGAGTTCAATGAGCTGGCTGATATCGATGCCAGCCTGCCATCCAACCAAAGGCAGGGTATGGCGCTTCTGATGGCAAGCCGCCCCTGGGTGTTTTCCCTGTTTTCTGATTTGAAGCGCAAAAAAGCAAAATAAAGCAGCAAGACCCGGTTCTGCTGCATCAAGTAAAATAGCGCCTGCTTACAATGTCCAGCCTGCGGTCGCAATTCCCTATGCAAGAACAAACAGATATCGATTTTGAACGACGCTTTGGCGGCATCGCCCGCTTGTACGGTGCTGCCGGGCTGGAAAGGTTTAAAAATGCCCATGTCTGCGTCATCGGCGTTGGTGGCGTGGGTTCATGGGTAGTCGAAGCATTGGCCCGCAGCGCCATAGGTCGCATCAGCATGATAGACCTCGATAATGTAGCTGAATCAAATATCAATCGCCAGATACAGGCCAATACCGACACCATAGGCAAGGCCAAGGTGACGGCGCTGGCTGAACGGATCGTCCTGATTAACCCATTTTGCAAGGTCAGTGAAGTTGAAGATTTTGTGACACCGGATAATCTTGACCAGATGCTGGGACAACCCAGTTTTGATTATGTGATCGATGCGATTGACAATGTCAAGGCCAAGACCGCGTTGATTGCCTACTGCCGCCAGCATGGTATTCCCTTGATCACCATCGGTGCCGCCGGTGGGCAGACTGATCCTGGGAAGATAGAAATCCGTGACCTGTCACGTACCGAACAAGAACCCTTGCTCGCACTGGTGCGCAAACGCCTGCGCCAGAATTATGGTTTTCCACGCGGTGCCAAAAGCAAGTTCGGCATCGATGCCGTGTTTTCCATGGAAGCCTTGAGCATGCCGGAAACTGCTGAAGTTTGTGAAGTTGACCCTGGTGCAGAAACAGGTGCAACTGTTAGTGCCGCGGTCACCGGCTTGAATTGTGCGGGTTTTGGTTCATCCATCGTCGTCACGGCGTCCTTTGGCCTGATGGCGGCAGCCCAGGTGTTACGCAAGCTGGCTGCGCCACCAGTGTGATCTCTGCTGCTGGACACGAAAGGTCGAACGTGAAAATTTGTTTCTTGGATTGCGCGTTCGTCTCAAAATTTAGAGACCTTTTTTCATTCTGATTCTCGCATCTTTCTGCATAAAATCCAGGCATTTTTAATCAAATTTCCCCTTGGAAACAATAGTTAATGCTTTGTGGGAAATTTGCTTCACAAGGCATGAAGTGGCTATCGCAAATGCTTGAATTATTGTTGCCGGGCATCTACAGTAAAGCCAGGTTTTAGTGATCGGTGGCAAGCCGGAAAATAGGGCTTGCCCTGGCGTCTGCTCCCCGATTCAGCGCTTTCTTCACTAAACATACTGGCGACCTGATGCACTCTGCTGACAGCAGGATGGTAATCCTTGGGTTCATTGCGTACCTCCGGAGGCAATCATGTTTCGAGATATCCGTATTAAGACCAAACTCATTTTTAGTTTCTGTCTGCTGAGCTTACTGGTCCTGGCGATTGGCGTAGCAGGTTTTTTAAGTTTGAACGCCAGCAATAATTCCATCAAGACCGTCTATGACGACAGGCTGATAGCGCTGGGGCAGCTTGATGCTGTCATCCGCCTCATCATGCGCAATGAAGTGCTGGTCGCCAAATCGCTGTCTGAAGATCCTGAAAAAATCCCTGCCAACATCATGGCAGTAGAAGCTGGCAAGGCAGAGGCCAGCAAGGTCTGGGCAGAATACATGGCGACCTATCTGACACCTGAAGAAACCATACTGGCAAATCAGTTTGCCGCAAGACGTAAGCAGTTTCTGGACGAAGGGCTTAATCCCACCTTGGCTGCCCTGAAAAACAAGGAGCTAGAAGTCGCTACCAAGCTATTGCATGAAAAAACAGAGCCGCTGTTTTTACCCATGCGTGAAACCATGGATGCGCTGATCCAGTTGCAATTGAAAGTTGGTAAATCAGAATACGATGCTTCACAAAGCTTCTTCCAGCAGTTCCAGGTTTTTGCGGCGGCGTTTATTTTTGTATCCGTCCTATTTGCTGCTTTCATGGGCTATTGGCTGGTGCGCAGTATTTCTTCCCCTCTCAATTATGCTGTGACAATTGCCAATAATATTGCTGCTGGTGATTTGCGCCAGGACATCGTGGTCTCATCAAAAGATGAAGCAGGGGAGTTATTGCAAGCCCTGTTCAACATGAACCAGAGCCTGATCAATATCGTCAGCCAGGTTCGAACCAGTACCGATACCATCTTTACCGCTTCCAATGAAATTGCCGCTGGCAATATGGATTTATCCCAGCGCACAGAAAGCCAGGCCAGTTCACTCGAAGAGACGGCATCGTCGATGGAGGAATTGACATCCACAGTCAAACACAATGCCGACAGTGCTGCACAAGCCCATCAACTGGTCAGGTCTTCTTCCGATTTTGCCAGCAAGGGCGGGACGGTGGTTGGGCAGATGGTCAATACCATGGGCGCGATCAAGGACAGTTCACGCAAGATAGTCGACATCATCGGTGTGATCGATGGCATCGCTTTCCAGACCAATATCCTGGCTTTGAATGCTGCTGTTGAGGCTGCCAGGGCAGGTGAGCAGGGGCGTGGTTTTGCCGTCGTGGCTTCGGAAGTGCGCAACCTGGCGCAGCGCTCAGCAAGTGCAGCCAAAGAAATCAAGCAACTGATTGATGATTCTGTTTCCAAGGTGGATGCGGGCAGTTCTCTGGTCGATGAAACAGGCAACACCATGGGGCATATTGTCACCTCAGTTCAGCAAGTCGCAGAAATCATGAGTGAAATCGCCAATGCCGGTGGTGAGCAAAGCCGTGGAATTGAACAGGTGAACATCGCCATCACCCAGATGGACCAGGTGACCCAGCATAATGCGGCCCTGGTTGAAGAAGCCGCTGCCGCAGCGCAGAGCCTGCTGGAACAGGCCGATAACCTGAACCAGGTAGTTGGCGTGTTTAAAGTGCATGGTGTTCACGATGCAGTGAACATTGCGTCAACCAGCGGTGGCAAGCTCAGGCGCTTACCGGCGGCAAACAATGATCAGCATCGCGCTTTGCGGGCTGGCTAATGTGGCAAATGCATTCAGCCCCATCTCCTTCAGGACATGGGGCTGTATGGATCAAGACTGACTGATACGGCTGAGGATATAGCGGATGTTTTTAGCTGATACCGCTGATTAATTCTCGAGTTTGAAGTTAAATTCCAGCATCGTGGTTTGCGGTTTGGAAATTGGTGCGTATTTCCACTGCGATGCGGCGGCAATCACTTCCTTGTCGAAATGCTTGGGCGGGGTGGCCTTGACGATATCCACTTGCGATACTCTGCCATCGGTTTCGATATGCACACGTGCGCTGACTACGCCGGACGTCACGCCTGAACGAACAGCTGTGCTCGGGTATTTCGGCTGTACGCTGGAAACCACTTTCAGTGTCAATTGTTCAGGCGCAGCTTGAACTGGTGCAGGTTTAGGTGCGGCAGCAACGACAGGTGGTGGCGCTTCAACTGGTTTGGGTACGACTACCGGTGTGGCCACAGGTGCCGCAACCACTTTAGGGGTTTCACGTGCTTTGGCGGCGAGGGCTTTGGCATCTGCTGCCAGCTTCGCTTCTTTTGCCTCTTTCGCTTCCTTGGCTTCCTTCGCCTCTTTGGCGTCTTTTGCGGCTTTTTCTTCTTTCGCTATCTGCGCTGCCGTTTTGGTCGACGCCATATCCATCCATTTGGTGACATCGGCAGTTGCTTCGGTATGCTTGACCGGGTTTTTGACCAGGCCCGTCGGCATGGCCGCCTGGCTTGCCGGCGCCTCTGGTGCACTGGCAACAGGTTCCGGTGGCGGGCTTTTTTGACAAGCCGTGCTCAGAACAACCGTGGATAGCAGGCTGACAGTCAATGCTGAAAGCTTCCTTGTTTTGTTGAGGACTACCGTTTTCATATCACTCCAGGCAAAAAACCAATTTTTAAAGCTAAAGTTAAACGATGCTACTTTCCAAATTGCAACTGAATGGTGCACTAAAACCGCCCGTGAACTATTTCGGTGCAAAGCAAACAATGCAGATGCTAAGAAAATTTTCACAAATTCAGATGGCTATGCTGCCACGGATATACCCGCTTAGCAATATTCAAATCATGCTGTTGATTGGAAATGATGAAAATAAGCAGTGCAAAATTGAACTTATTTGAAACAGCATGCATGAACTATGCCAAAACAATATCGTTTATTTGTTTTAGCGTTTTCGTGGCTATTTTAAGTTTGTTAAAATGACATGATTTTTTTGACAGGGTGCGCCAGCGTGACTTTATAAGCTGGCGCGTCCAGGGTGATCAGTTCAGGATTTCCCGAACACTTCATTGAGTTGCTGCGTAACACGGATGAAGGTGGTGCGCTTGGTCAGTTCTTTCAGCTTGTGCGCGCCCACATAGGTGCAGGCAGAGCGCACGCCACCAAGTATGTCCTGCAAGGTATGTTCTACGGGACCGCGATAAGGTATCAAGACTTCCTTGCCTTCCGATGCGCGGTACTTGGCAACCCCGCCTGCATACTTGTCCATTGCTGCGCGGCTGCTCATGCCGTAAAAGCGTTTGAACTGTTGTCCGTCACGTTCTACCAGGTCGCCGGCACATTCATCATGTCCGGCCAGCATGCCACCGAGCATGATGAAATCGGCACCGGCACCAAAGGCCTTGGCCAGATCCCCTGGCACGACGCAACCACCGTCAGCGCAAATTTGTCCACCCAGACCATGGGCGGCATCAGCGCATTCGATAACGGCAGACAATTGCGGGTAGCCGACACCGGTCATCTTGCGTGTCGTGCAGACAGACCCCGGGCCTATACCTACTTTGATGATGTCAGCGCCAGCCAGTATCAGTTCTTCAGTGATGTCACCCGTCACGACATTGCCCGCCATGATGGTCAGGTGCGGGTAAGTGGTACGCACTTTTTTAACGAAGTTGATGAAACCTTCGGTATAGCCATTCGCAACGTCGATACAGACATACTCAATCGCGTTTTGCGCACGTGCCATCACGGCTGAAAATTTTTCAAAATCGGATTGCGTTATTCCCATGGAATAAAAGGCAGTCGATTTCTTTTGCAATGCAGAAAAATAATTGACCAGCGCCTCTTCATCATAATGCTTGTGCAGGGCAACGGAGAGCTGATGTGATTCCAGTGCGGTCGCCATTTCCATGGTGCCGGTTGAATCCATATTGGCCGCGATAATGGGAATGCCGTGGTAAGTCTTGCGCGAATGATGGAAAACAAATTCACGTTCTAGATTGACCTGAGAGCGTGAGGTGAGGGTAGACCGCTTGGGACGTATCAAAACATCCTTGAAATCCAGCCTGAGGGTTTCTTCTATATGCATAACGACTCCATGATGCGTCTGGCGGACGCGGGAAGTGACAACTTAGTCAGTGAAGCTGACTAAGTTGTTGAGCCGTACTTGAGTATAGTGCAAAAAAATCCCACATCATCATCTGAATTTGATATGGACGGTATCATCCATTTCATATTCCATTTCGTATGCCATTTCATACAGCAATTGTCAAAGCGACATTCTGGAATTGTTTGCCGCCATATCAACTGCGTCCCTTGTCCGTCAGACGGCCCAGGGTGGCATGAATGTCTGACCATTTTCCAGTTTTGCTTCGGCACCGACTGGCAATATTGCTACCGCACGGAAATTCTCTTCGCTGGTCTTGCTGATTGAAAACCGGGTATGTGCGGGCACGATCAGGCAGGCACCTGCGCTTAATGGGTAGTGAGTTTCCTCCATGCTCACTTGTGCTGCGCCTTGCAGGCAGATAAAGATTTCTTCCCTTGTCAGTTGATGCGCAACGCCAGGTTTGTTGGAAGTCAATTCCACAATCCAGGCTGCATTTTCTTCAGAACCCCGACTGGGTGAAGCCAGGCCGGTGAAGATGGCGTCATGCATGGTAAACACTTTGGCAGATGATGCGTCGATCAGTTTCATAATTTCCTCATGTGATATAATTCACCTGAGATTATAAACCAAGGTGAATTAAATTACCATGCAATCAAATACGGATCTGGGCGTCTTGCTGAACCTGGCTTTTGGCAGTTTTAAAGAACAATTACATCAGCACCTGGCAAAACACGGCTATGCCGACATAGGCAGTTCTTTTGGCTATGTTTTTCGTTTGCTGGAAAATAATCCGCAAAACCTGAAACAGGTCGCAGACAGCCTGGGCATGACACCACAAGGTGCTTTGAAGATCATTAATGATATGGTGCTGAAAGCCTATGTGCAGCGTGAGGAGGATGCGAATGATGCGCGAGTGCGCCTGTTACAACTGACACCGCGTGCGCTGGCGCTGATGACTGTAGCCCGCGCATTTCATCAAGAGTTTGAAGATCGTCTGAGTGAGCGTCTGGGCGCGAGCAAAGTCAAGGCCATGCGTGCCGTGCTTGAGCAGATAGTGACTGATGCAGCAGACACAGCAGATGGTTTGACCATGCTACGTCCGCTGTGATTATGGTGTGAGTATTCTGCTGTACGTCTTGGTCAATGGCAGATGCCCTTGCCCTTGTCCGTAAAATTCTGTCCGGGCACGGGTAAAAACTCCCATTCGTATGACTTGTCCTGCAAGCTCAGTTTGAGCACACCATTGGTTGAATTGTCGCGTATCTCTGTCGCGCCTTTAGGCAGAAACATTGGCGTCAGTTTGGCGCCACCAGTGCCGACGACAAAGCTGCGCATGCCGTTCTTGTCATCCCTGTCGCCATTGGCATCGAGTGGGGCAAACCGCTCATAATCATGATCATGCCCGCTTAACACAATATCGGCTTTGGTTTCGGCCAGCATTTTCCATGCTTCCTGCATGATGTCATTATTGCCGTGACCGCCAGAACTGTAAGCCGGGTGATGCCAGAATGCCAGTGTACAATTTTTCTTGTTACTGCTTAATTCTTCCTTGAGCCAGTTGAGCTGCACTTGCATCTGCACCTTGTCGAGGTTGCTGTTGAGCGAAATGATTTGCCATTTCCCAAGCTGCAAGGCGTAATAACCACGTCTCTCTGGCCCCGCCAGATCGCCAAAATAATTATAGTAACCCAGCCCCTTGGGCATACCGTAATCATGATTGCCGGGTGAAGGCAGGGTTTTATCCTTGAAACGTCCCCAAGTCGGTTCATAGCACCTGGTAAATTCTTCGGGTTTGCCGACCGGGTAAGTATTATCACCCAGGGTAATGACTCTTGCTGTACTGTCTTTTTCCAGACCTGCTGCGATCAGTTCAGCGGTGGCGGCCGCCATACTGTCTGCCGGGGCTTTTTTGCGGCAATCTGCAATATCACCGGCAGCGTAGATGGTCACACTGCCTGCTTTTTGGGGCGTTTTCTTGATACCGGTTTTTGGTGCTGGATTAGAAGTGTTGTCTGCAGCCATGACCACAGGCGCGAACAGGGCCGCAATGCTTAAAACTAGAATGGAGAAACGCATGAGGATTTCTTAAGAAATAGAGGGCGGCCAGTGCCTAGCCTGAACAGGCGCGTATTTTACCTGTTCCTGCTGATGCGGGGGGTGAATTGCGTGAGCGTGTTTTAATACATATGGTTTTAATTGAAGACAGGTTAATGGCTTGCCAATTAACCTGGTTCTGTCACCATAGAAAAACCTCACAACTCCGCATGCCGCAAACGCAGTGCATTCGTAATCACCGATACCGAACTCAGGCTCATGGCCGCACTGGCAATCATGGGGCTCAGAAGCAGGCCAAACCACGGATATAAAACCCCCGCTGCAACAGGCACGCCTACAAAGTTATAGGCAAATGCAAAGAACAGGTTTTGCCGGATATTTTTCATGCTGTGCTGGCTTAATGATATGGCTTTCAAAATGCCGCGCAGATCACCTTTGACCAGCACCACGTGCGCGCTGTGCATGGCGACATCGGTACCATTGCCCATGGCAATGCCGACATTGGCCAGTGCCAGCGCAGGCGCATCGTTAATGCCATCACCAGCCATGGCGACTACATGCCCCTGTGCCTGCAACTGCCGGATGAATTCATATTTATCGGCTGGCAGCAGGTCGGCATGTACTTCATCCAGCCCCAGCTGTTTTGCAACCGCCTGGGCGGTAATGGCATTGTCTCCTGTCAAAACAATGACCCGCAAACCTTGCTGCTGTAGTTGCTGTATCGCCTGCTTGCCATGGGGTTTGATTTTGTCGGCAACACTGATCAGTGCTTGTGCTTTTCCATCAACCGCCATCGCCATGACGGTATGGCCAAGTGCTCGCCAGTCTGCGGCTGTTTTTTCAAAATTTTCAAAACCTTCAAGATCAATGTGCTGGTCTTTCAGCAAAGCCAGGTTGCCGAGCAGGACGCTCTTGCCGTCTATGTTGGCGCTGACACCTTTGCCTGTGATGGAAGTGAAATCAGTGATATCGAGCAGCTTGCCAGCCTGGTTTTCGGCATAGGCAACGATGGCATGGGCGACCGGATGCTCGCTGCGTTTTTCCAGCGTGTAAGCCATATCCAGCAAGTTTTGTTCTGATTGACCGGCAGCGACCATGAAATTTTGCAGTCCGGGTTTGCCTTCTGTCAGCGTACCGGTTTTGTCTATGACCAGGGTGTCAATTTTTTCCAGCCTTTCCAGTGCTTCCGCATCCTTGATCAATACGCCTTCACGTGCGCCGCGACCTATGCCTACCGTGACCGATATCGGTGTTGCCAGACCCAGTGCACAAGGGCAGGCAATGATGAGTACCGATACCGCTGCCATCAGGCCATTCGCCAGTGCCGGTGCCGGGCCGAAATATGCCCAGATAACAAATGCCAGTATGGCGGCGGCAATCACGCCAGGTACAAACCAGCCAGAAACCTGGTCAGCCAGTTTTTGTATGGGCGCACGTGAACGTCCGGCCTGATTGACCAGACTGATGATGCTGGCCAGCAGCGTGTCTTTGCCTATGCGCTGCGCCTGCATGCTGAAACTGCCTTGCTGATTGATAGTGCCGGCACTGAGTTTGTCACCCACCTGTTTACTGACGGGCAGTGGTTCACCGGTGAGCATGGCTTCATCAACATTGCCATGGCCATCCAGCACGATGCCATCAACGGGGATGTGTGCTCCTGGCTTGATACGTAAATGTTCACCAGCCTGAACCTGGTCAAGTGCTATTTCGGTTTCGCTGCCATCGCTGGCTATGCGTATTGCTGTCGCCGGTGTCAGCCCCAGCAAGGATTTAATGGCCGCGCTGGTTTGTGATCGGGCGCGTAATTCCAGTACCTGCCCCAGCAAAACCAGGCAAATGATGACTGTGGCAGCTTCAAAATACAGCGGGGCCATGCCATTCATCTTGAAGGCCGCAGGCAATATGCCAGGCAACAGCAATGCGACCAGGCTGAACAGGTAAGCCGCAGCCGTACCCACACCGATCAGGCTGAACATATTCAGGTGCATAGTCTTGAAGGATGCCATTGCACGCTCAAAAAATGGCCAGCCGGCCCACAGCACCACAGGCGTGGCCAGCAGAAATTGCAGCCAGTTGAAAGCTGTCATGCCTAGCAGGCTATGGAAAGACACGCCAGGCAGCATGTCACCCATGGTCATGATCAACAAGGGCAAACTCAGGGCCACGCTGAATTTGAAGCGCCGGCGCATATCGTCAAGCTCGCTGGTATCTTCTTCTGCTGTCGCTTCCTTCGGTTCCAGTGCCATGCCACATAGCGGGCAAGTGCCCGGGCCGACCTGCTCAATTTCAAGATGCATGGGGCAGGTAAAAATCGCATCTTCGGGAACCGCAGCATTGGCTGCCTGACGTTTTACGGGGTCCAGCCAGGCAGAAGGCTCTTTGCGGAATTTTTCCAGGCAGGACGCGCAACAAAAGTAATAGGTTTTATTTTCATGGATGCATTGGTGCTTGCTCTGCGCGTTCACCTGCATGCCACACACAGGATCGCGATGTTCACCGTGTGGATCACTTTGCATGGCTGTTGCTTGTATTGCCGGGGCTGCGGTGGCGGGCAGGCTGCCAAGAGCGATAACTTTTCTGGGTTTTACATAGTTTTCTGGCTGGGCTGTGAACTTGCCCAGACAGGAGGTGCTGCAAAAATAATAGGCGACACCCTGGAAACGCGCTGTTTTATCAGGATTTCTATCAACCTGCATGCCGCAGACAGGGTCGGTGTATTTTTTCTGATCGGTCGTCTCAACCGCTTTTGCCGCAGATGACTGGTGGCCACAGCAATCACCCTGATGCTGGTGTCCGGTATTTTCTGATGACATCGCTTTTCCTCACTGAATCGTTCTGACGTTGATATGCTGATTGCCTTATCATAGACCCCGTACCCAGGAACAGAGTCAAGGAAATTTTAACGATGTCTGATGCAGATCAATATACGATAGGGCAATTGGCCAAAGCTGCTGGTGTGGGCGTAGAAACCATACGTTATTACCAGCGCCGGGAATTGTTGCCTGTGCCTGAAGTTGCCACGGGTTTTCGCACTTACCCAGCCAGGCTGGCAGAACGCATACGTTTCATCAAGCGGGCGCAAGAGCTGGGTTTTACCCTGGATGAAATCGCCAACCTGCTGTTGCTGGAAGACAGCAATGACAAAAAAGCGATACGTGATGTGGCGCAAGAGCGCTTGTTGCAGGTTCAGGCCAAATTGCATGACCTGCATAAAATGGAAGCCATGTTGTCGCAACTTATCCATCAGTGTGCGTCAGCAGACACGCAAGCACTATGCCCGATTATCCAGGCGTTGGGGTCAGTTTCACGATAACGATGCTGAAGTGCAGTCAGTTGATTAACTGTCGCCAGCCTGTACCCAGTCCGGTCTTGCAGTTTCAATATAGTGGATAAGCGCATCGACCACATGCGGGTCAAATTGTGTACCGCTTCTGGCCTTGATATAGTCTATGGTTGCTGGCAGGGTCCAGGCTTCCTTGTATGGACGGCGATGCAGCAGGGCGTCAAACACATCGACCACGGCAACAATGCGCGCAGATAGCGGGATGTCGGCACCTTTCAGATGACGTGGATAGCCGTTACCGTCAAAATGCTCATGATGGCTGCCAGCGATTTGTGAGCCGTAGGTCAGGTAGCTGACACCATCGACCATGGTGGCAGCACGGGCCAGCACGGTTTCGCCAGCCAGCGCATGATATTCCATGATTTTTCTTTCGCTCTTGTCATGGCTGCCAGCTTTCAGCAAGACGGCATCAGGCGTTGCCACCTTGCCCACATCATGCAAGATGCTGGCAATGCCGACCATTTCCATGAACTGCGGTGTCAGGTCAGCAGGGAAGCTGTTTCTCTGTTTGAGTTCTGCCGCAATCGCATTTGTCAGCTTGCAGACCCGTTGTACATGGCCACCGGTATCGGTATCGCGTGATTCTGCCAGGTCGGTCAGGGCGACGACGGAGGCTTCCTGCGCTCTTTGCAATTGCTCATTGAGATAACGGTTGTCAAAAGCGGCGGCGATGCGGTCACAGAATAATTCCAGCAAATCTTTTTGCATCTGTGCCAGCGGCCACGGCGGTGTCAGCAGGATGGCAAATTCATGGCCTTGCCGCGTATGGATAAACAGCACATCAACCGGATGCTGGAACTGGCTTTTCTTTTCACTAAAGGCTTTCTCAACGATGGGTGTCCATTCACAATCTGGCGGCAGGCTATCAAGGCCACACAGATCACTGTAGGAGCCGGTCGCCGCAATGATGGTGGTTTTCAAGCTGCCCGCAGGCATGCCGGCAACATTGCGTGACAGGCACAAGACACCATCGGCACCGACATCCAGAATGGCACCGATCTGGTTCAATACACCAGACGCAAATTCCTTGAGGGACTTCAGCTCATACAGATTGGCAGAGCCCTGCAAAATACGCGTCAGGCCGATGCGGCTGCGCTCTATCGACAGCAAGCCTTCATAGGCACGCAGTGAGGCGATCACAGTGGTGAACAGGCGCTGTGTTGTCAGTTCGGTCTTGGTTTTATAGTCATTGATGTCGTAATCGACAATGACGCTTTTTTCCGGTGCCTGCCCGGGCTGACCGGTACGCAATACAATGCGCACCAGATGGTTTTTCAGTTCATCGCGTATGCGTCTTACCAGGCGCAAACCGGCATCATCGGTTTCCATGACGACATCAAGCAGAATAAGATTGATATCTTTTTCCCTGTTTAACAGCTCATAGGCTTCGGCGGCGCTATACGCAGACAGGATGTCGAGATGCCGCCCCTTGAAGACGATATTATTGAGGGCAAGACGGGTAACGGCGTGGATGTCAGCTTCGTCGTCGACAATCAGCAGACGCCAGGGGCGGGATTCAAAAGATCCATCGACGGTATTGGCTACCGGTGCGTTGACATCATCTTCTATGATCCAGTCTTCTTCTGATCCTTGTTCTTGATTCATAAACTCTCCTGATCACTCATTCGGGGAAATAAATCGGGCATCAAAAAAATCGGACACCAAAAGCAGTTGCGGTCAGTCTGTGCCTTGCCTGATTACGCTACTTACTACCTTCATTGCGTTGCCAGATCACAAGTTCATGATATAGGAAACTGGCAGCTGGGCAATGTTTCTTTCAAAGAAATTCGTGCCGTATTGTGCAAGTATAAAGTAATTTTCAACATACCCTGCCCAGCACCATTTCGACGATCATGTTTTCAGCATCCTGGAAATCATTTTCATTCAGGGGACTATGCCCCAATACCAGGCTCATCTGTGCAGCAAAGTCGGCATATGATTGTGTCATCGCCCAGATGGCGAATAATAAATGGGTGGTATTCACAGCAGCGATTTTGCCAGCGGCTATCCATGCTTCAAAGACGGCTATATCTTTTTGCAACAGGGGCAAAATCTTGTTGCGCATGGTTTCTGCATAGACAGGCGCACCGCTAATGACTTCCATCGCATAAACGCGTGAAGCCTGTGGCTGTTCGCGTGAAAAACGCAATTTGGCGCGGATATAACTGCGCAATAACTGCGCCGGGTCTTGAGTGGGATCGGCCAGAATATTCATGCGTTCCAGCCACTGATCAAGCACCTGATCCAACACTTTTTTATACAGTATCTGCTTGGTAGAAAAGTAATACAGCAGATTCTGTTTCGAGATGCCGGCGCGTTCTGCTATCGATGCCAGGGCACTGCCTGCATACCCGGCTTCAGCAAAAACTTCGACAGCGGCCAGCAAGATACGCGCTTCCAGCGCATCGCGCGAACGCGTGAGTTTCTCCGGCGCTCTATCCATGACGCTGCTTCATCAAAAAATTTTTCAATGCTTCATCACCGCTATAAGCGATATTGAAGCGGAACCATGGGTGATCACTGGCGCACAGGCTAAAGAATTCGTCGGGTGCCAGCAAGATACCCTCCTGTAAAGCCTGACGTGAAATTTCGCTGGCACTGGCCTTGCTGTCTTTCCAGCCTGCACTGATGAACATGCCACCGCGTGGTTCTGCCAAGGGTGTCAGACCGGCATCCAATAGCATAACCATACTCGCATTGCGTGAAGTCTCAAGTTGTCGCTTGAGCTTTTCCAGCATGCGCCGGTACAGGCGCGAGCTGATCGCATGCAGCACCGCACGTTCATTGATTTCAGATGTGGTCAAACCAGCCAGCATCTTCACCCTCAGCAATTCACCTATCAAAGAATGCGATGCACAGATCGAGCCTACGCGCAGGGTAGGAGACAGGGTCTTGGAAAAACTGCCCACCCGTATCACGCGGCGCAAACCATCCATCGCGGCCAGTGAGGGTTCAGGGCGCGGGCATAGCTCGCGGTAGATATCATCTTCGACAAGCCAGAAGTCAAACTGTTCTGCCAAAGCTAGCAAGCGGTGTGCCTGCGCCTGGGAGAGACTGGTACCCAGCGGGTTTTGCAACACCGTATTCACAAACATCAGTTTGGGCTGATGTAGCAGGGCCTTTTCCATCAGGCTATCGAGGTTCAGGCCTTTTTCATCGCGGGCTATGCCTATCGGTATGCAGCCGTGATGGCGTATCAGGGATAGCAGATTGCTATAACCCGGGTCTTCAACCAGTACAGTATCACCGGGTTTGCACAGCGTACGCAGGATAAGGTCAAAGCCATGGGTGGCACCATGGGTCAGCAAAATCTGTTCAGAATCGACACTGAACAATTCCTGCGACAGGCTGCTGGCCAGATGCTGGCGCAGGCTGGGGAAACCCAACGGGTTGCCATAACCGCGCAGGCGCTGGGTAGGGATGCGCATGGATTGCTTCAGGGCATCCAGCAAAATATCATCGCCATACCACTCAGGCGGCAACCAGCCTGAACCCACCGGCAGGGCGCTCGATACACCAGAGTACAAATCCGGGCTTAAGGCATCCAGCGCGCTGGGTATAACGGCTTGCGCCATGGGCTGCGGTGTACAGGCCGGTTTGGTAACAAAATAACCAGAACCGCGGCGTGAACTCAGCAGGCCCAGGGTGATCAGCCGCTCGTAAGATTCCACAACTGTAAAGGTACTGACCGCATTGCATTTGGCGAATTGCCGCACGGATGGCATCTTGCTACCCTGCGCCAGGTCATTCTGGCGCACCAGACGGCTCACTTCCTGCACGATCTGCTCTACCAGGCTGGCCTGGCGGCTACGCTCAAGCGCCAGTTGCGGCCAGACTGGGCTTTGCTCTACTGCCTGCTGTTCTTTTACGGCGTCCATGCTTTTTACTCCTCGCTAGACATAAACTAAATTGTGCAGGTGCACACAACTGTTATGTCTCGGCTACCAATACGGTTGGATGAAATTAAACTGGCTGTATATGTCATTACTGCATATGCTTATTTAGCATTTCAGCATATTTTTACCACTTGGTAAATTGTTTTCAGGAGAAGCCCATGCTCAGCAAGCAACAACTCAATTCCTACTGGATGCCCTTCACGGCCAACCGTGACTATAAAGAAGCACCGCGTCTGGTGGCGTCTGCCTCTGGTATGTATTACCGCGACCAGAATGGCCGCGAGATACTCGATGGTACGGCAGGCCTGTGGTGCGTGCCGCTGGGACATTCCCATCCAACTGTGGTGAAAGCGGTACAAGATGCGGTCGCGACACTGGATTACGCACCCGCCTTCCAGATCGGTCATCCGCAAGCCTTTGAGCTGGCAGAACAGTTGATCGACTATAGCGGCCACAAATTTGGCCAGGTGTTTTATACCAATTCCGGCTCGGAAGCTGTTGATACAGCCATGAAAATGGTGCTGGCCTACCACCGCAGCCGTGGCGAAGCCCAGCGCACCCGCTTCATCAGCCGCGAACGTGCCTACCACGGCGTAGGCTTTGGCGGCATGTCACTCGGCGGCTTGCCAGCCAACCGCAAACAGTTTGGTACCTTACTGGCTGGTGTTGATTACCTGCCGCACACCCACAACCTGGAAAAGAATGCCTTCACCCGTGGCTTGCCAGAATACGGCACCCATCTGGCAGATGAACTCGAACGCCTGGTCACCCTGCATGATATTTCCACCATCGCTGCCGTTATCGTCGAACCCTTGGCTGGTTCTGCTGGCGTCATCCTGCCATCAAAAGGCTATTTGAAACGCCTGCGTGAACTGTGCGACAAGCATGGCATCCTGCTGATATTTGATGAAGTCATCACCGGCTTTGGCCGCATGGCGACGCCATTTGCTTCTGATTTCTTTGGCGTTACACCAGACCTGATGACCACAGCAAAAGGCCTGACCAATGGTGTGGTACCTATGGGCGCGGTATTCAGTCACCAAAAGATTTACGATTCACTGATGGATGGCCCGGCAGGTATAGAACTGTTCCATGGTTACACTTATTCCGGACATCCTTTGGCGGTTGCTGCTGGCCTGGCTTCCCTCAAAGTATTCAAGGAAGAAAAAATACTGGAACATGCACAAAGCATGACCGCCTATTGGGAAGATGGCCTGCATTCGCTGAAAGGCTTGCCGCACGTCATAGACTTGCGCAATGTTGGCCTGATCGGTGCGATAGAGCTGGAATCCATGCCAGGCAAAGTCGGTGCACGCGCCATGGCTGCCTACAAGAAAGCCTTTGCTGAAGGTGTGCTGGTACGCACGACAGGCGACATCATCGCCATGTCACCTCCATTGATTTTGGAGAAAAAACACGTAGACCAGCTGTTCGGCAAACTGCACGATATTTTGAAACACCTCGATTAATCCGGCGAACATCATGACCACATATCAAGTCAATCATTACATCAACGGCGAACTGCATCAAAGCGTGCAACCACGCTTTGCCGATATCTATAATCCGGCTCTCGGTTCTGTACAAGGACAGGTAGCACTGGGCAGCGAGCAGGACGTCAACCTGGCAGTCGCCGCAGCGGCCAAAGCTTTTCCTGCTTGGTCAAACACGCCAGCCCTGTCACGCGCCCGCGTGCTCATGGCTTACCTGAACCTGCTGCAACAGCACACCGATGAATTCGCCAACTTGCTGACCAAGGAACATGGCAAGACCCTTGCCGATGCCAAGGGTGAAGTCGCTCGCGGCATAGAAGTGGTGGAGTTTGCGATAGGCATACCACAACTGTTGAAAGGCGAATATTCCGAACAAATCGCCCGTGGCATCGATGCCTGCAGCATGCGCCAGCCGCTGGGTGTCGTTGCTGGCATCACGCCATTCAACTTCCCCGTCATGGTGCCGATGTGGATGTTCCCTATCGCGATCGCCTGCGGTAATACCTTTGTGTTGAAACCGTCTGAACGTGATCCGTCTCCATCCTTGCTGCATGCAAAATTGCTCAAGCAAGCGGGTTTGCCTGACGGTGTTTTCAACGTCGTACAAGGTGATAAAACTGTCGTTGATGCACTGCTTGATCATCCAGAAGTACAGGCCATCAGCTTCGTCGGTTCGACACCAATTGCGCAGGCAATCTACGCACGTGGTTGTGCCAATGGCAAGCGGGTGCAAGCACTCGGTGGCGCAAAAAACCACATGGTTGTCATGCCTGATGCTGATCTGGACATGGCAGTCGATGCCTTGATGGGCGCAGCTTATGGCTCTGCTGGTGAACGCTGCATGGCCATCTCGGTTGCCGTCGCCGTTGGTTCTGCCGCTGATGCCCTGGTCGACGCCATGGCAGCGCGTGTCAAATCTCTCAAGATCAATAACGGCCTCATCCCTGATGCAGAAATGGGCCCGGTCATTACTCATGCAGCCAAAGAACGCATAGAAAGCCTGATCGGTGAAGGCGTGGCAGAAGGCGCAAAACTCGTCGTCGATGGCCGTAATTTCAGCGTGCCTGGACATGAACAAGGGTTCTTCTGCGGCGGCAGCCTGTTCGATCATGTGACGCCAGAAATGACCGTCTATAAACAGGAAATTTTTGGCCCGGTTTTGTGCGTAGTACGTGTGCCAGACATGGAAGCTGCGGCAGACCTCATCAACAAGCATGAATACGGCAATGGCGTTGCCGTATTCACGCGCGATGGTGGTACTGCACGTGAATTCGTGCGCATGATACAGGTCGGCATGGTCGGTGTGAATGTACCTTTGCCTGTGCCTATGGCCTTCCATAGTTTTGGTGGCTGGAAGCGCAGCCTGTTTGGTGATCATCACATCTACGGTCCGGAAGGCGTGCGTTTTTACACGCGTGTGAAAGCAGTCATGCAGCGCTGGCCTGACAGTATCAGCAAGGGAGCGGAGTTCTCTTTCCCGCAAAATAAATAATCGTTGTCACGAAACTTGCTTGTAGAAAAAAGTTAGCAAACCGAGATTGATTGGAGCCACCATGTTGGAAACCCTTAAGCATTTACCCCAGGCAGAAGAAAGTCAGGAAACGCTGCGTTCGCATTTCACTGATTTGAATCCGGCACTGAACAAGCGCCAGGCAGCGATAGAAAGTGAACGTTGCCTCTATTGTTACGACGCTCCCTGCACACGCATCTGCCCGTCAGAAATTGATGTGCCCAGCTTTATCCAGAATATTGCCGTCGGTAATATCAATGGTGCAGCCAAGGTCATCCTCGATCAAAACATACTCGGTGCAAGCTGCTCACGCGTTTGCCCGACCGAGATTTTGTGCGAGCATGCCTGCGTGCGCAATCATGATGCAGAAGGTGCACCAGTCAAGATCGGTCTGCTGCAACGCTTTGCACTCGACAATGCAAAATTTGAACAGCATCCTTTCCAGCGCGCTGCCAGCACAGGTAAGAAAGTCGCCATCGTTGGTGGTGGGCCAGCAGGTTTATCCTGTGCGCACAGACTCGCTACCCTGGGCCATGATGTCGTGATTTTTGAAGCAAAACAAAAATCCGGTGGCCTCAATGAATACGGGATCGCCAAATACAAACTGACAGAAGACAGTGCCCAGCGCGAAGTTGAATTCCTGCTGCAAATTGGCGGTATCACCGTCAAGCATGAACAGGTACTGGGCCAGAACCTGCACCTGGCAGATTTGCGCCGTGATTATGATGCCGTCTTCCTCGGCCTTGGTCTGGGTGCCAGTCGCCAGTTGGGCCTGACAGGTGAAGATGCCCCTGGCCTCATGGCAGCGGTAGATTACATCGCCGAACTGCGCCAGGCAGAAGACCTGACTAAATTACCCGTACCCAAACAATGCGTGGTCATCGGTGCCGGTAATACCGCCATCGACATGGCAGTGCAAATCGCCCGCCTTGGTGCAGAGCAGGTCACGCTCGTGTACCGCCGTGGTGCAGAACATATGTCAGCCACCCTTCATGAACAGGACATCGCCAAAGCCAACCAGGTGCGCATAGTCACCTGGGCGCAACCGCAAGAAGTCTTGCGCGATGCAGAGGGCAAGGTCAGCGGCATGCGCTTTGCGCGTACCAAAGAAGTGGGCGGTAAATTGCAAACCAGCGGCGCCACTATCGATATCCCCGCACAAGCCATTTTCAAGGCAATCGGTCAAAGCATGGACAACAGCAGTTTGTCAGATGCACTGGCAAAAGACCTGCAAAAGCAGAATGACAAAATCCATGTGGATGCGCAGTACCGCACCAGCGTATCCGGTATTTATGCGGGTGGCGATTGTATCGCCGACGGGCAGGACCTGACCGTTCAGGCAGTCCAACATGGCAAGCTGGCAGCGCTGGCGATTGATAATGATTTGAAAGCGAAGGTGTAATATGGCTGACCTCTCGATTAACTTTGCCGGCATCAAGGCACCCAATCCTTTCTGGCTGGCTTCTGCTCCACCGACTGACAAGGCCTATAACGTCATCCGCGCTTTTGAAGCAGGTTGGGGCGGCGTAGTCTGGAAAACCCTGGGCGAAGATCCACCACCGGTCAACGTTTCTTCCCGTTACTCTGCCCATTTTGGCAAGAACCGTGAAGTCATCGGCTTTAATAATATCGAACTGATCACCGACCGCAGCCTGGAAATCAACCTGCGCGAAATCACGCAAGTCAAAAAAGACTGGCCAGACCGCGCCATGATCGTGTCGTTGATGTACCCCTGCGAAGAAGAAAGCTGGGCGCGCATCCTGCCACTGGTGGAAGCCACAGGTGCCGATGGCATAGAACTCAATTTCGGCTGCCCGCACGGCATGCCAGAACGCGGCATGGGCGCAGCCGTAGGGCAGGTGCCAGAATATGTGGAAATGATCACGCGCTGGTGCAAAAAGTATTGCTCATTGCCCGTCATCGTCAAACTCACACCCAACATCACCGACGTGCGTGTGCCAGCCCGCGCTGCCTTCAATGGCGGTGCAGATGCGGTGTCACTGATCAATACCATCAACTCCATCACGTCGATAGACCTCGACCAGATGATCGCCCGCCCCATCGTTGGCACGCAAAGCACGCATGGTGGTTATTGTGGCAGCGCCGTCAAACCCATTGCTTTGAACATGGTGGCAGAAATCGCCCGTGACCCGGCCACCAAGGGCCTGCCTATTTCAGGCATAGGTGGCATAGGCAACTGGCGCGATGCGGCAGAATTTTTGGCACTCGGCGCAGGTTCGGTGCAGGTCTGTACCGCTGCCATGTTGCATGGTTTCCGCATCGTCAAGGAAATGACAGATGGCCTGTCGCGCTGGATGGACGAAAAAGGCTATGAGCGCATCAGCGACTTTGCCGGTAAAGCCGTCGCCAATACGACAGACTGGAAATACCTGGACATGAACTATGCCGTCATTGCCGAGATCGACCAGGACAAATGCATACAATGCGGTCGCTGCTACATCGCCTGCGAAGACACATCGCACCAGTCGATTGCACAACTGATCGCCGACAATGGCACTCGCAAATACGAAGTCATCAAGGAAGAGTGCGTAGGCTGCAACCTCTGCCAGATCACCTGCCCGGTAGAACAGTGCATCACCATGGTGCCCCAGGCAACTGGCAAGCCCTATATGAACTGGACGCAAGACCCACGCAACCCGCGTGCGGTGTTGAAATAATTGCTTGTACTTGCTGAATAGTGGGCGTATAAATTCTGCATGGGGAAGATTGAAAACCTTTTGAAAACCACTAACCACAGAGACACCGAGACACAGAGAAAGACAAGAGAAATCCCTTGTTTTTCTCATGATGTTCTCTGTGGTGGAGCAAGGAATTCGAGTGGCATGCCACTCGCTTGCGAAACGAAGGCTTCTTGCAAGAAGCCTTTCCATTCTCTGTGCCTCTGTGTTGAGAGGTCTTTCCTAATTCCATTCATGGAATAAAGCTTGCTAAGAACATAGGCGTAATTGAGCGTTTCACATTTGACACCTGGAGAAGAGTATATGCAGACACAAAGCGGGCAACTTTGGAATGAGGATTTAGCACCTACTTCAGAAGCACAGCGCACCTGGCGCTGGTATCACTTTGCCGCTTTGTGGGTTGGTATGGTCATGTGTATCCCGGCCTATACCCTGGCAGCCAGCCTCATCGAAGGCGGCATGTCAGGTTACCAGGCGGTAGTGACCGTGTTTATTGCCAATGCCATTGTGCTCGTCCCCATGTTGCTGATAGGCCATGCCGGTGCTAAATACGGCATACCTTATGCGGTGCTGGCGCGTACTTCCTTTGGCGTGCGTGGTGCACGTTTGCCTGCCCTCATGCGTGCGATTGTCGCCTGTGGCTGGTATGGCATACAAACCTGGTTTGGCGGGCAAATGATTTATACCCTGGGTGGCGTGTTGATCGGCCATCCACTTGGTGGCGACAATATTGCTGGTCTGGGCATCAATCCCGCGCAGCTGATCTGCTTCCTGATTTTTTGGGCCATACAATTCTGGTACATCTTCCATGGTATGGACGCCATACGCAAGCTGGAAACCTATACTGCACCACTCAAAATTATCATCTGCTTCGTCCTGCTGGGCTGGGTGTATAACAAGGCTGGCGGCTTTGGCCCGATACTTGATCAGCCATCGCAATTCGTTGAAGGCGGTAAAAAAGCCGGGCAATTCTGGAGCACCTTCTGGCCTTCACTGACAGCCATGGTCGGCTTCTGGGCTACCCTGGCCTTGAACATCCCTGACTTTACCCGTTTCGCCAAATCACAAAAAGACCAGATCCTCGGCCAGACCATAGGCTTGCCAGCCCCCATGGGCCTGCTGGCGCTACTTGCAGTGATCGTCACTTCTGCTACCGTTGTCCTGTACGGCAAAGCCCTTTGGGACCCGGTAGACCTGGCCAGCCGCATGACTGGCATTGCCGTATTAATCGCACTGCTGATTTTGTTGATAGACACGGTATCCGTCAACCTGGCCGCCAACCTCGTTGGCCCGGCCTATGATTTTTCTGCCTTGAATCCCAAGCTGATATCGTATAAAACCGGTGGCTACATCACCGCATCCATCGCCCTGATCATGATGCCGTGGAAGATTTTGGAATCTACCCAGGGTTATATCTTCACCTGGCTGATCGGTTATTCCGCCTTGCTTGGCCCCATCGCCGGTATTCTGATCATCGATTATTACTTCATCCGCAAGACAGAGATTGATGTTAACGCCCTGTACCAGGATGAAGGCAAGTACAGCTATAAAAATGGCTGGAACATGGCCGCCGTGATCGCTTTTGTGATCGGTGTCTTGCCAAATATCCCGGGTTTTTTGAACGCGGCTTTCCCTGCCAGCTTCCCGGCTATTCCAGAAGTATTAAAAACCATCTACACCTACGCCTGGTTCGTCGGCCTCGCCTTGTCTGGTGTGGTGTATATGGGGTTGATGAGTGGTAAGAAGGTTTGAATGTGCGAAATCACGGAGATATTAACGTAGGTTGGGCCGGGCCCCGCTGGGCATCGCTTTATCTGCCCAACACTGGGCCTCAATTAACGTATACGTTTTTGAAGGCCGAGTGTTGGGCTGATACACCATAGCCCAACCTACAATGTCGTTTCTGCGATTTCGCACACCCAATGAATTAATGAAGGAACTGTCATGACCATCCTGATACGCGGCGGCACTGTCGTCAACGCAGACCGCGAATTTAAAGCCGATGTCCTCTGCGACAACGGCAAGATCATCGCCGTAGGCGACAATCTCGACGCACCTGCGGGTGCGGAAATCATCGACGCCGGTGGCCTCTACGTCATGCCTGGCGGCATAGACCCGCACACCCACATGCAATTACCCTTCATGGGCACGGTCACGCAAGATGATTTCTTTACTGGCACGGCTGCTGGCCTGGCCGGCGGCACGACCAGCATCATCGACTTCGTTATCCCCAACCCGCAACAGAGTCTGATGGAAGCCTTCAACGTCTGGCGCGGCTGGGCAGAAAAATCTGCCGGGGATTATTCCTTTCACGTCGCCGTCACCTGGTGGGATGAGACTGTTCATGCCGACATGGGCAAGCTCGTCAATGAACATGGCGTCAACAGCTTCAAGCATTTCATGGCCTACAAGAACGCCATCATGGCTGATGATGAAATTCTTGTAAAAAGCTTTTCCCGCGCACTGGAACTCGGTGCCATACCGACCGTGCATGCAGAAAACGGCGAACTCGTCTATATGTTGCAGCAAGAGCTCATGAAAAAAGGCATGACAGGCCCACAGTCCCACCCCCTGTCACGCCCACCGATGGTAGAAGGCGAAGCCGCTCAGCGTGCGATTGCCATTGCCAATGTGCTTAACACACCGCTGTATATCGTCCATGTATCCTGCCAGGAATCGCTGGATGCCATCACCCGCGCCCGTGCTCACGGACAGCGCGTGTTTGGCGAAGTGCTGGCAGGCCACCTCGTTGTCGATGACAGCGTCTACAAGAACCCTGACTTTGCCCAGTCCGCAGGCCATGTCATGAGCCCACCTTTCCGCAGCAGCCATCATCAAGAGGCTTTGTGGCAAGGTCTGCAAGGCGGCAACCTGCATACCACGGCCACCGACCACTGCACCTTCTGCGCTGCCCAAAAAGCCGCAGGCAAGGATGACTTCACCAAGATACCCAATGGCTGCGGCGGCGTAGAAGAACGCATGATGATCTTGTGGGATGCAGGCGTGAATACAGGCCGCCTGACACCATCAGAGTTTGTCAAAGTCACCTCCGCCAACTGCGCACAGATTTTCAATATCTATCCACGCAAAGGTGTTATTACCGAAGGTGCAGACGCCGACATCGTGCTGTGGGATGTCAATGGCACCAAGACACTGTCAGCCAAAACGCAATTCTCGAAAGGTGATTTTAATATCTTTGAAGGCCGCACTGTCAAAGGCATACCAACCCACACCATCAGCGGAGGCAAGCTGGTGTTTAAAGAAGGTGATTTAAGGGCCGAGATTGGAGCAGGGCGCTATATCAAGCGTCCATCCTTTTCACCCATGTTTCATGCGCTCAACAGAATGCGCGCATAAGAAGGAGTAATAAAAATGTCTACCGCAAATCTACGTATCAATGGCGGCCGCCTCTGGGCCTCATTGATGGAACTCGCACAAATCGGTGCCACACAAAAGGGTGGCGTCAAACGCCTGGCCCTGACTGACCTCGACAAGCAAGGCCGTGACCTCGTGGTCTCCTGGGCCAAAGAGGCTGGCCTCACCGTTACCATAGACCAGATAGGCAATGTCTTCATGCGCAGGGCAGGCAAGAACCCGGCACTGCCACCCATCATGTCCGGCAGCCATATCGACACCCAGCCCACCGGTGGCAAGTTCGACGGCAACTACGGTGTGCTGGCCGCACTCGAAGTCGTACGCACCCTCAATGACCACAATATAGAAACTGAAGCACCAATCGAAGTTGCCTTCTGGACCAATGAAGAAGGCTCACGCTTCGTCCCCGTGATGATGGGCTCGGGCGTGTTCTGCGGCGCATTCTCGCTGGAAACAGCGTACGCCGCCAAAGACACCGAAGGCAAAACCGTAGGCGATGAGCTAGCACGTATAGGCTACAAAGGCACAGAAGTACCAGGCCAGCACCCCATCGGCGCCTACTTCGAAACCCATATAGAACAAGGCCCGGTACTCGAAGATGCCGACAAGGTCATCGGCGTCGTCCCCGGTGTGCTTGGCCTCTCATGGTATGACTGCATCGTCACCGGCATGGAAGCCCACGCTGGCCCCACACCCATGGCCCTGCGCAAAGACGCCCTGCAAGTCTCCACCAAAATCATGCAGGAAGTCGTCAACATCGGCAACCGCTACCCGCCTTATGGCCGTGGCACCGTCGGCATGGTGCAGGTTTTCCCCAACAGCCGCAACGTTATCCCAGGCGAAGTCAAATTCAGCATGGACTTGCGCAACGTGTCAGCAGAATTGCTGGACACCATGCACAATGAAATTCTCGCCTTTGTCGACAAGACCAGCAAGGACAGCGGTCTGAACATCAGCGTAGAACGCGTCTCCTACTACCCCCCATGCCCCTTCCACCCAGACTGCGTCAATGCCGTACGCGAAGCCACAGCCACTCTGGGCTATAGCACCATGGACGTAGTATCAGGTGCCGGCCACGACGCCATCTACACCGCCAGACTGGCCCCGTCAGGTATGATCTTCGTGCCCTGCAAGGATGGTATCAGCCACAATGAAATTGAAGATGCGAAATCAGAACACCTGGAGGCGGGGTGCAATGTGTTGTTGCATGCGATGTTGGGGAGGGCTGGGGTGGTCGGTTAATGATTATTCGCCATTAGCCTGCGTCAATAGCTAAAAGGCCTTGCAGTTGCAAGGCCTTTTAGCATTTCAATATGCCCACTTCAGTCAGAAATTTTACGAAACCCCAACCGTGTCCACGTCACGCCACTAAGCTGATTACCTTCCTGAATAGATCCAGTATGCATATTCAGTATCGTTTTTAAACCCTGAGCGGTAGCTAATTCTATAGTTTCAGCTGCAGAAACCTCAAACATGCGCCGCCCATGTGGGACAGGGCCATGTCTGAGCGACATGATGATCAAGCCAGATTCATTCAATAGCGATGCCAGTCTGGACATTGCTTGTTCCCGCTGCTGTTCATCAAGATGCATCCAGACGGCACTCAGCATGATCAGGTCGAAGCGTTCATTTCTGCTGCATACCATAGACAAGTCAGGCAGGCTGTCATCGAGCCATTCGATATGATGCGAATCATGCACGGCGATACCTGCGGCACGAAATTCATTTGTGGGCTCGACGGCGACTACCCGATGGCCCATGGCTGCCAATGCGGCTGCATCCGTTCCTATACCTGCACCTACATCAAGTAGCTTACATGGCGTTGCAGGTATCAAATGCATGACTGGCGCATGCTGATCTGCAAAAGAAATTGCCTGCCATTTTTCGATCAGGAAGTCAGCGGCTTCTGCATAGCCTTCGGTTCCACTTACATGCGGCCATACCATCATCTAGCGATCGTAGGTCTTGCCACTGGTTGATATGCTGTACAGCCAGGGACTGTAAGGCAGGCGCAAGAGGATTTTGGAATTTTTGATGACTGTTCCCATCATCGTGCCGCGACAAAACAGACTGACACCACCCTGTATTCTTTCGCACATGGCGTCGGGGCTGTCAATGAATGCGGTTTTGTCTATACGCGTGATGATGACCGTCTTACCTTTGGGTAGCAAGCCAATCGGGGGAACGACATAGATGGTGATCTGGGTATAGATAGCTATAATCAGGATAACTACAAGCGCGAGGCTGATTTTGACGCTTTTTTTCATTGTTGCTGTACATTAATTAGTTTGATTGGGCGCGTATGTCGCTAGTAATAAAAATTAATTCCGGGTTACCAAGTTGTGTGTATAAGAGTGCGTCAGTTAAGTATGAATATTTTTCGGTGATTTGTTGTGCCTCTGCTGTCGTACATTTTAGTTGAGTTGACAGTGAATTTAAAAAACGCTCAAACCAATCAGCACGATTACTATTTATATCTACATTGGCATTAAAGTGAATGGTACGGAAGGCTTCACTTTGCATTCCTTCAATATAGCCATTAGAAATAAGAGAAATTAAAATCTCCGTTATATGTGACATCTTAATTAACCCTGCAACAATTTCTCTCCATGTCAAACGATCACGGTATATAAGTGCAGAATGCACAAATGCATCTAATCTATAAACTAGTCTTCCAATAAACATAGCAGCACGCATAGCATCAATTGGAAGGAACGTCCCTAAAACGGTTTTTGCTCCCAATAAAAGCATACTACCTCCCACTGATGTATGAGCGCTATCAATAGGTTCAGTATCGCACGCACTAAGCAGTACAATTGGGGGCATGCGATTTATTTTTTTTCTTAGCTCCCAAAGCTTTATCGGTGAGTCTCCGATAATAAGTGAAGCAATATAATTTTCTGACTCGAAGTGCCCATGACAGTCAAAAATCACAATCTCGCCTTCATAGTTATTAAGAGCGTCTACGAACTCTTGTTCACAAGACACATCTTTAAAAATAATTTGATTTTTTGATTTTTCAGACGATTGATTTGCTATGTCAATTCCGGTTTCTAGGAATTTACTGATTTTATCGTGTGCATCAAAAGATCGAATGACAAGAATTTTCTTGAGTTGAGATGGTGTGATCAGAACTGGATCCAAATTGGTCGCAACTGCGTAGGCCAAACTTGTGGGCACTATCGGAATTCTGCTGCATTCGTACCTTAACATGATAGGTAGCCCCCTTACAGGCAACCATTCTAGCGGTAGATCACTAACAAGTTTTATTCCAACTGAAAAATCACCCAACGCGTTTATTTTTTGTTGAAATGTGCTTTCAATTTCATTCTTAAAAAGAGCTTGAATTTTCTTGAATATTGAGTATCGTTTTTCACGTTTTCTCGGGCCTGGACGTCGACTACATTCTCCAAGATGTATTAATAAACCATGAACAGATGCAATACTCGGATTTAAGCGCAAAACGGGAACAAGGGCTTCAGCGGCGAGGCGCACTAATAAAGTCGTGTACATCAGAAGTTCTTTTTGGCGCAATTGAATTAATGCCATAAGATGAGGACTTTCTGTGACTTTCTGAAATGTTCGGATATCCTCGTACCATAAAAATGTTTTGGGTTTTAATAAAAATTTTAACACGTAACGAGTTGTTTTAATTGAAGCCCCACTACGCGCAAGTCGACCGATAAATTTTGAATTCTTTGCACCTCTGAGAGCTGATGGCAATGTAAGAATCATTGAATTTAAAGGTATTTGTTTTTTTTCTAAGGAGTTCAATAGTTCACTTCGCCGACGATTTACGATATCAAATGATCGCCCAATCCAATTTAAAGCATTTTTTTCTGTACCTGGTGATCCAGATCCTCTAGTTAATAATCCGCCGAAAGCCAAAAGAGCTCGTTCATTTGAACGTGTGAGATTGTGACCTGTAGCAGTTAAATTGATTTTCTTTTTTTGAGAGGTATGCTGATTGAGAAGTGACAAACAAATTTCAACGAATTTTTTCTCATTTGGCTCCACTAGTTGAGTCAATCTGTTCTTAATCAAGGAAATAAAGTCTTTTTGAGTTACAGAATTTATATTTATCTGACCATCGCCTACAACGGTGGATAAATGCAACCAGATATTTTTCGCTTTTGTTAATTCATGCTTTACGAAATCGACTGTATGATGATCACTAAGAACACAGTGAAAAACAAAAGATAATTTATGCGACATTAGTTCTGAGAACGCTGAAAACTCAATAGGCAAAATTCGATGCGATATTAGACCGTAACAACGAAAGAGTGCAATATGACGCCAATCGGAACAAACTTCGCGTATATCGGCTGGGAATTCCGTTGCTTTTTCAAGTAACCTACTTGTATGCGCTAAACCGTCAGTGACGCCAGAAAAAAAAGAGGCGTTTGAAAGATTTTGATCTGGATGAGGTATGAAGTAGACTATCCTAAAAATAGGATCGCAAATGTAAGCATTGCTTAACGATTTATTAAAATTGTCCAATGTGCCAATGACCCTATAAATATAATCCGCAAGAAATCAAAATATTTAGATATATCAAATTTTCTATCCGAATAATTCACTCCTTCGTAGTTTTGTCAATTTTCTAGATGAATAGAGAAGTTCATAACTATGCATGCATTAATTCAATGACATCTAAGGAGCGCGTCACACATACGCATGTATATCAAACTCATCAATCTGCTCAGGATTCATGAACAGCCTTCCGTATTCCAGATACGCCCCTGATTTCAAAAACAGCCCAAACAATTCTGCATCAATATGCTGATCCTTTTTCATGAAACTCATGATCTTGATCGCTTCTGAAAGCGTCTTGCCTTTCTTGTAGGGGCGGTCGGCGGCGGTCAGGGCTTCGAAGATGTCGGCTATTGCCATCATGCGGGCGGGGATGCTCATTTGTTCGGCGGTCAGGCGTTTGGGGTAGCCTGTGCCGTCCATTTTTTCATGATGGCCTCCGGCGATTTCTGGCACCCTGGCGAGGTGGCGTGGGAAGGGGAGTTTTTCCAGCATCATGATGGTCTGTATCATGTGCTCATTGATCTTGTAGCGTTCTTCTTCTGACAGGGTGCCGCGTACCACGGTGAGGTTATACACTTCGCCACGATTGTAAAGATGCTCTGGCACCTTGACCTTGAAGCCCCAAGGGTTGTCGGGCGTGATGGTGTCGCGTGGTGAGCGTGTGAAGATGTGTTCTGGTTTGTCGCTCAGCAGTTGCTCCCGCACTGGCAGTGTGGGTTCTGTTGTGCGGTTCTTGCGTTCTTTTTCATCGTGTGAAATGCCGATGCGGTCTGACAGGGTTCTTAGCCAATGGCGTCCGGCGATGTCTTGTATGCGGGCGATCTTGTCGGGGGCCATGAACTCGCCACCTTCATTGCATTCGGCGATGAAGGCGAAATCCCTATCCAGTTGGGCGATGGTGTCATCCAGTTTTTTCTTGATTTCTGCGGCGTCATTGCCTGCGCTGTCACTGGCTACCGCCTGCCAGTAATCGATTTGTGCATCACGTTTCAAGACTTCAAAGCGCATGCGTATTTCATGGATGCGGTCGTACAGGGTTTCGAGTTTTGTCGCCTTATCGACGATGTATTCTGGCGTGGTGACTTTGCCGCAATCATGCAGCCAGGCGGCGATGCGTAGCTCTTCCCATTCTGCGTCTGTGAGTTGGAAGCCCGCAAACGGGCCTTCGGTTTCCTTGCAGGCGGCCTGGGCCAGCAGTTTGGTCAATACAGGCACGCGCTGGCAGTGGCCGCCGGTATAGGGGCTTTTGGCGTCGATGGCGCTGGCGATCAGTTGTATGAAGGCTTCGAGCAGGGCTTTTTGTTCTTGTATTAGACGCTGGTTTTCTATGGCGATGGCGGCGGCACCTGATACGGCTTCTGCCATGGCTTGCCTGCCGGGGTCGATGGCTGCGTCATCGATCACCAGGGCGATTGCACCCACCAGGGTGCTGTTACGGTCTTTTAAGGGGATGGCGATGAGGGTTGTGGCATGGTCGGTAGCGGGCAGGGCGCCAAAGTAGCGTGCCAGGTCTTCTGCCTGCAACTGGCAGATGTTGCTGCGTGATTCGCAAGCCTGGATAACAGGGTGGCTCTTGTCTGCCATGGGTATGCGTTGCGCTGACACTTCCAGCATCTGGTGATCAACATAGACTTGCACCACCTCCATGACATCATCTTTGGGTTGGTATAGGTAGAGGATGCCGGATTTGGCATCGGTGATTTCTGACATTTCCTTTAATACACGTGCCAGCAATTTGTCGTAGCTCGTTTCTGAAGCTAGGCTGCTGGCAATATCAAGGAACGACCGTATGGTTGCTTTCATGCCCTTCATTGATTGTGCCAGGTCGGCAATTTCCCTGATGCGTGTTTCGATATGGATGCTGCTTTTAAAATCAAAACGGGCGATCTTGCTGGCTTCGTCATTCAACTGTTTCAGCGGTTGTGAAGCCAGACGCGAAAAGTACACCGTGACGGCGATGCCAGCGAGCAGCATCACGCCAAATAGCGTGATGGTTTGCCTGCGCATTTTGATGATGTCTGCCAACAATTCATCGTGCGGGCTGGCAATCAGTATGCTTAAATCGTCGCCACCTGGTATCTGCAAATGGGTCTGGTAGCTGGCCCAGGTCTTGCCATCAACGTCTATGGATTGGCTCAGGGTGTTGCTGGAATACCCGTTTTCCACGACCTTGTCCAGTACCGGGGCGTCCTGGTCTTCGAGGCTGGGCATGCCCTGGGTACCGTCCTTGCGGCTGATGATTCTGGGTTTGTAGGCAGCTTGCTGGCCATTTCTCCAGGCCAGTAACTGGCCTTTGTGGTCTATCAGGGCGATATTGGTGGACAGTGTAATGTCACTGTTTTTGATGGTGTCATGAATAGTCGGCATTTCTATGTCGATGCCCACGACGGCATCGGCATCCACGATTTTTTGTGAATAGGTAATGCCGATTTGCAAGGTTGAAAAGAAATAATAGGGTTCAGATACCTTGGCCTGGCTGGTATTGTGCATCGCCGATTGATACCAGCTGCGCTGGCGCGGGTCAAAATTGCGCAAGGGGATTTGCTGGCGACTGATTTCTGTGAGCCTGTCGTTGAGGTAGACAATATGTTCCTGCAAATGCCCGTCCGCAAAACTGGTGCTTTGTACTATCCAGCTGGTATTGCCTGGTGCCTTGAACACATCCTGGCCACCATTGGATTTGGCATACTGGCGCAATAGGAAAAATTCACCATTGGCAAAACCGACGTACACTGATGTCGCTGATTTAACGCTGACAATGGCTTTGGCCAGGTAGCTGACATGCTTGAGCCTTTCATCAAGCGTGTCGCCAGGGATGGGATGCGATTGCGCCAGTATTTCAGTCTGGTTACGGACGGGCTCATAAATCGCCAGAACATTGCTTTTTACCTGTCTGCCTATGAGTTCATAGCTGCTATTGGTCTGCGCGAGGATGATTTGCCCCATGCGGGTAAATTGCACGGTGCCCATGGCAATGCCAAAGATCAGTATCAGCCCGGTAAAGAAATAAGAGATGTAGATATAGAAACTAACATTTTGCCTGATACGCATGAATCGCCTTTTCTTAAAGGGGCATGACGCTGACGCTGCACAAGGTTTTTGAATGTTTTTTTGAAATGCCTAAAACACAATTTTCATGTTAGCGCTTTATTTTGCATTGCGCAAATAAAAAGCGGTTTCTTGGCAGATTTTGTATGGGAAGGGTTCGCGTTTGCTTGGCTAATCAGACAATGACAGGCAAATCTATATAAAATTTCGCCCCCTGGCCGGGCACAGAATCAAAGCCGATTTCGCCATGCATTCTTTCTACCAGTTCGCGGGTAATCGCCAGGCCCAGGCCGGTGCCGCCATTGAGGCGGGTGTCAGATGAATCTGCCTGGGCGAATTTCTGGAATATGCGGTCACGAAATTCATGTGGTATGCCAGCGCCATGATCCATCACACTGATGCGCACGCGTTGATGGCGGTTTTCAGTACCCGTTTCAGCGCTGATTTCAACGATGCCATTTTCAGGCGAATACTTGATCGCATTCGATAACAGGTTGGACAGTACCTGCATGAACCGCTGGGTATCTACCGACACATTCAGCCTTGGCAAATCAGACGCCAGATGCAGTGAAACCTGGCGTTGTGCGCCAAAAGTCTGGTTGGCTTCTATGGCCTGGGTCAGCAATTCTGCCAACGGGCAAACCTGGAAATGGAAGACCATTTTACCCGCTGACAGCTTTTCCATATCGAGCAAGTCGTTGATGAGGAAGGTCAGGCGCAGGCAATTTTTATTGGCAATGTCCATCATCTGCTTCATGCGCTCAGGAAAGCTGCCCAGCGCGCCGCCAGAAATCAGGCCCAGTGCGCCCGAGATGGAAGTCAGCGGGGTGCGCAATTCATGGCTGACGGTGGAAATAAATTCGTTCTTGATTTTTTCTATGCGTTTGCGTGCGGTGATGTCGCGCATCAGGCCGATATACAGGGGCTTGCCACGGCGTTTGACAGCGGATATCGATAGATCCATGGGGAAGCTGCTGCCGTCCTGACGGCGTGCTTCTACTTCACTGCCTATACCTATGATGTCCTTGATGCCCTGGATGCCGCTTATTTCATTGTCTTCTGCATTGTGATTCGCGTTGTGAAAAGCCGCCGGCATCAGCAGGCGGATATTCTTGCCCAGCAGTTCATCGATTTCATAACCGAAGATATGCGCAGCGGCATTGTTAACGCTGAGGATATTCTCCTCTTCATTGAGGGTGATGATGCCATCAAGGACATTGTCGACGATACTGCTGGTATGGGCTGCGTGGTCGCGCAAGGATTCTTCAGCGGCCTTGCGTTCGCTGATATCCTGAAAGGTGCCGTAGACACGGGTGCAGGCTCCATCGATAAATTGCGGGAAACCGATGACATGCACCCAGCGCTCATTGCCGCGGGCAGTGGTGATGCCCAGTTCGGTATCAAATGACAGACCTTCACGCACAGCGTTGACAAACAACTGGCGTATTTTTTGCTGGTTTTCAGCGCCCTTGTAGAAGGCAATCGCCTGTTCTATGGAATATTCAAAACTATCATCGACCTCATGTATTTGTCGGGTGACTTTACTACAGTGCACGGTCAGCAATTTGACATCCAGTTCCCAGGTGCCTATGCGGGCAGCGGCGTTCGAACGTTCCAGCAATTCATGGGCGTGTTCCAGTTCTGCCTCGGCAGCTTTTTGGGTCGTGATGTCGGCATGGCTGCCAGACATGATCAGCGGCTTGCCTTCAGCGTCCCAACTGACGATGCAGCCGCGGTCATGTATCCATATCCAGTGACCATCCTTGTGACGCATGCGGCTTTTCAGGTCGAAATATTCGACTTCACCACGGAAGTGTTTTTCTACCAGTGCGCTGGTCAGTATCAGGTCTTCCGGGTGGCACAGGTCGAGCCAGGTCTGCACGGTGGTCGGTTGCAGTTCAGCCAGGGTATAGCCCAGCATTTCTGCCCAGCGCTCGTTATAGATGGTTTCGCCAGTTTGTATATTGCATTCCCAGGTGCCGATGTTGGTACCCTTGATGACATTGGCCAACTGGCGCTCAGTTTCGTGCCTTTGCTTTTGCACGCGGGCGGCGCTGATCAACTGGCCCAGGGTGCTGAACAAGGGCCGCAGGAATTCTATCAGTTGATGATCATAACCATCCTTGCGATTGGCAATGCCTACCAGCGCCAGCAATTCATCATCATATTGCACGGGTATCGCCAGAAAACTCTTCAAGGGTGCCTGCCCATCCGGGAAAACATCGCTCAGCGCATGTTCTGGCAAGGATTGCGCTATCACCGGTGTGGCCGTTTGCAGGGCAGTGGCAAACAGGGGTTTTAATTGCAGGAAACTCAGCCCCTTGGTACGCGCCTCCTGTGAAGACGCAAAGCTTAATTGGTCTTTGACATGCCAGGCGACTACAGTGGTTTTCAAGCTGGGGTCGCTATTGGCATTGTTGCTGCCTGCGCTATTTTGCACTTCGCTGATAAAACCATATTCGCTGTTCGTCAGTTTCAGAATGGCGGCTAACAGCGATTCAAAGCCTTTTTCCTGGTCACTTTCCTTGATGAACAGTGCCTGTGCCTTGGCAATGGCGTCGCTGAGTGCACGCTGTTGCTGCAATAGCTTATCCAGTTCCTGACGTTTCAATACACCTGTTACCCAGTCACCCAGTAGTCGCACAAATTCAATTTCCACTTCGGAAAAAGGGAACAGGCGTGTACGTGTGTCAGCAAAATTCAGGGTGCCGTATTGGCGGTCATTCATATACAGGGTCACCGCAACATAGCTGGCAAAGCCCAGTCGCTGGTGGCAGGGGTGATGGCGATATTCGCTTTCTGCCACATTCGAAATATGAAACACCGTATTGTTGGCAAGGGTGAGTGCAGAAAAAGAACTGTCTAAGGGCAGTTGTGCACCTTCGGGAAATGGCGCATTACCAGAATGCAGCAACACCACCTGGCAGATGGCATTTTCCACCCGGGCGATGTAGCCCATGGCCACACCCAGATAGTCACAGGCCATTGCCAAGGTCTGGCGCAACAGGTTTTCAGAATCCTGATACGAAAGCGATGTAATTTCGGTCAACGCCAGCAAGGCATGATGTTGTCTCTGCTGTTCTTCCCTGGAAAATTCACGCTCTACACAATCGGCCAGATCGCGCAAGGCAGCCAGGTCGCTGGCGCTCATTGTACGGGCTTCACTATCGATGATACAGAGAGTGCCTATGCGCTGGCCATTGCGCATTCTTAACGGCGCACCAGCATAAAAACGGATATGCGGGGCTTGGCTTACTAATGGGTTGTCGGCAAAACGTTGGTCTTGCAGGGTATCCGGGATATATAAAATATCAGGCGCCAGTATGGCGTGGCCGCAAAATGAAATATTTCTTCCGGTCTGGCTCACCTCCAGGCCCTGACGTGATTTGAACCATTGGCGATCAGCATCAACCAGCGAGATCAATGCGATCCTGGTTTTAAACATATGAGAAGCCAGCCGCGTCAGGCGGTCAAATCGCTCTTCTGCGGGAGTATCCAGAATGCCACATGCCTGCAAGGTTTGCTGGCGAATGACTTCATCAAAGGGAAATGCGGGCTCTTTCATAAATACTTAATTTGCTGGCAGGTTCGTCAGCCATTTTTGCAGGCCTTCTGCATACAGTGGTTTGCTGACAAAATAGCCTTGCATGGAATCACAACCGAGCAGGCGCAGGGTTTCGCGTTCTGCGGCAGTTTCTATGCCTTCTGCGATGACGCTCAAGCCTAGCCCATGTCCCATTTCTATAATTGCTTTTACCAGCATCTGCGTGCCAGGCAGTGACTCTATATTGGTGACAAAACTGCGGTCTATCTTTAATTCACTGACAGGCAGGCGTTGCAGATAAGACAGGGAAGAATAGCCAGTGCCAAAATCATCAATAGACAGATCCAGACCAATATCGCGCAGACGTTTGAGCAGGGCGATGGTGCTGTCTGGGTCTTCCATGATACCGCTTTCGGTAATTTCCAGTTTCAGCGAAGCGGGTTTGATGGCATATTGCTGCAACAGGGCCGCCACCTGGTCTGGAAAAGTCGGGTCGCGCAAATCATGGGTACTGACATTGACGGCAATGGTTTGTGCCGGGTGATCGTCCTGCCAGTTCTTTAATGTGGCGATCGCCTGTTCCAGCATCCACATGGTGAGCATGCTGATATAACCAGTGCGCTCAGCAAAGGGGATAAACTCTGCCGGCGAAATGAAGCCGCGCGTGGGATGTTGCCAGCGCACCAGCGCTTCAAAGCCGTAAGCTTTGCCGTCTTCGAGATGGGTTTTGGGTTGCAACCACATTTGCAGTTCTGAAGCACGTACGGCTGAACGCAAGTCAGACAGCAGGCTGAGGTGGCTGAGCCGTGAAGCTTCTTGTGCATCGGTATACCAGGCCGAAGCGCTGGCGCTACGTTTGGCTGCATACAGGGCCACTTCGGCATTGCGTATCAGCGTCATCAATGGCAAAGGTGTATCGGTTGTCATTGCCAGGCCCACCACCAGGCTGACATCAACTGAATGCTGACCACATCTGACCGGGTCTGCCATGGATTGACTGATGCGATGAAGCAGGTCTTCCATCTTGCTTTTTGAGCTGTTGAAACAGAGTATGGCGAAAGCACCGCCAGCCAGCCTGGCCAGCCAGGGTTGTTGCCCGTTCTGATCACTGGCAAGCACGGCCTTCAAACGCAGGGCAACATCGGAGATGACGGTGTCGCCAGTGTCAAAACCCAGGGTTTCATTGATGCTTTTCAGGCGCGCCAGATCCATCAGTATCAGGCCCTGGTGCGGTTGGCCCTTGCCCTCATGGGTCTTCAGCAAAAACGTGCGGTTTGGCAAATCGGTCAAGGGGTCGTAATAGGCAAGGTGTTCAACCGCCTGCTCGCGTATGCCGATGGCCGTCGCCATATTGTTGAGTGCTTCACCAACACGCGCAACTTCTTCTGTCTTGCTGGGAATAAAACGGGTCTTGTAATCACCGTTGGCGATTTGCAGGGCACTGGCTTCCAGTCTTGCCAGTGGCCTGACGACACTGCGCGTGGTCAGCCATGCCAGTACGGCTGCCAGCAATACCGCAAATACAGAGAGCACGACAACCATCATGCCGGTGTGTTCAAAATCTTGTTGCGCTTCAGCCTGGTGTAGCTGTATCAGTTTTTGCTCGCGGCTGAGGAAGTTTTTTGATTCCTGTAACAAAGCGGCCAGTGCAGGCTGTACCTGTTTCAGGAAGGTCGATTTTGCTGCGTCCTGGCCTTCGTCTTCCAGTTGGTTGACGGTGGCAATATAATTGGCAAGATAGATGCTGTGTTTTTCTTTCAGCAGTTTCAGCGTTTGCAACTGCTCAGGGTCGCTTAAAGTCGTTTCCAGCGAAGCGATCAGCCTGACGATCTGGCGGTTTTTTTCATCGACTGCGGTGTATTCGGGAACACGTTGCTCGTAAGGAACAGTCAATAGCTGAAGCAGGGCGCGCCCGACGTTCTCGGTGGAAAGACTGAGCTCTTGCACATACAACAGGCTTTGCATTTCATTGCGAGCGAATTTTTCGCTCAGCATGGTCATTTTCTGTATCTGTGAAATTGGTAAAAACAACACAATACTAAACAAGAACAGTAACAAACCATAGCTGAGTGCCAGTCGCACGCCGATGCGACGCAAGCGCAAAAAGTGAATCAGTCTATTGAAGCTATTGCGCATAGTGATGGCGGTCCGGTTTGACGTGGTAGGTATTAACTTCAAGTATACGATGATGCATAGCTTAAGTGGCAACTTAGTGGCTGATAAGCGGCTGATAAGTGGCCGATAAGTGGCCAATAAGTCGCTGCTAAGTAGTTGCTCAATGCTTACTGTATCAACATATCTCAGTTAATGTTAATACACTATTAATTACGAGGACAAGACTATTTGTCTTCTGTTGCCGGGCTAAAACAAAAAGTAAGAAAGTTGTGCGAAAAATCGAACTTTATGGTGCAGCGCACTGAAATGGTCTGAATGTTGATGTGATCAAGGCAGTGCCATAACAGATTTTGAAAGCACTGCGACATCAAGTGGCATTGTCCATCTGCTGGCTGATGAATAATCAGTTTTTCGATATTAAAACCATATTTATGCAAAGTCAAAATGGTGCGGACTTATTAAAATCCTGTTGCTTCTATTGTGGCGCTTGCTAACTGGCATTGCTCTTGCTTAGTGACTGTGCAAATATGTAAAGGAGCGGCCATGAAGAAGTTAAAGCTTGTGATGGTAGGGAATGGTATGGCAGGTGTACGTACCCTGGAAGAGTTGATCAAGATTGCTCCCGACCTGTATGACATTACCGTTTTTGGTGCAGAACCTTACGCCAATTACAACCGCATTCTATTGTCACCGGTGCTGGCGGGTGAACAAACCATCAAGGACATCATGCTCAATGATGTCGACTGGTATGAAGAAAATAATATCACCCTGCATCTCGGTAAAAAAATCACCAAAATTGACCGCTACAGGCGCATCGTAATTGCCGAAGACGGCACAGAGACTGAATATGATCGTCTGTTGCTGGCGACCGGATCCACACCTTTCATGCTGCCGGTTCCCGGCAAAGACCTCAAGGGTGTCATTGCCTACCGTGATATTCATGACACCAATGCCATGATCGCCGCCGCGCAAGAACATACGCATGCCGTTGTCATCGGCGGGGGGCTGCTGGGCCTGGAAGCTGCCAATGGATTGAAAATGCGTGGCATGAGCGTCTCTGTAGTGCATTTGCCGGGCTGGTTGATGGAACGCCAGCTTGACCCTGTCGCGGGCAAGATGCTGCAAAAATCGCTGGAAGACCGTGGCCTGAACTTTTTGCTGGAAAAAAATACCGAAGCCATCATCGGTGATGATGCCGGTCATGTCAAAGCCATACGCTTTACCGACGGACTGGAGATACCGGCACAATTGATTGTCATGGCTGTGGGCATACGCCCGAACACGGCATTGGCAGAGTCTGCTGGTCTGTACTGCAATCGCGGCATTACCGTCAATGACACCATGCAGACTTATGACCCGCGCATTTATTCAGTCGGCGAATGCGTGAACCATCGTGGCACGGTTTATGGCCTGGTTGCTCCTTTGTTTGAAATGGCCAAGGTCTGTGCCAATCATCTGGCCAATTTTGGCATAGGTCGTTACCAGGGCTCAGTCACTTCCACCAAACTCAAAGTGACTGGCATCGATCTGTTTTCTGCCGGTGAATTCATGGGCGGTAAAGATACCGAAGAAATCATTCTGTCCGACCCCATAGGCGGTGTTTACAAGAAGCTGGTGGTGAAAGACGACAAACTCATCGGTGCGTGCCTGTATGGTGACACCGTCGATGGCAGCTGGTATTTCAAACTGCTGCGTGAAGGCAAGAACATTTCTGAAATCCGCGACTCTTTGATGTTTGGTGAATCGAATACCGGTGATGTCGGTCATGAGGGGCATACCAAAGCTGCCGCCATGCCGGATGAAGCCGAAGTCTGCGGCTGTAATGGCGTCTGTAAAGGTACCATCGTCAAGGCCATCAAGGAAAAAGGTCTGTTCACGCTGGACGATGTGCGCAAGCATACCAAGGCATCAGCGTCCTGCGGTTCCTGTACTGGCCTGGTGGAACAGATCATCATGTTTACTGCCGGCGGTGATTATTCCACCGCATCCAAGGTCAAGCCCATGTGTGCTTGTACTGATCATAGCCATCAGCAGGTGCGTGAGGCGATCAAGCTTAATAAATTACTGACTGTGGCAGGCGTGCAGGAATTCATGGAGTGGCGCACCCCGAACGGTTGTTCGAGCTGTCGTCCGGCACTTAATTATTACCTGATCTCGACCTGGCCGCGTGAAGCGAAGGATGATCCGCAATCGCGTTATATCAATGAACGCTCACATGCGAACATCCAGAAAGACGGTACTTATTCTGTCATCCCGCGCATGTGGGGTGGTGAGACAAATTCTTCCGAATTGCGGCGGATTGCTGATGTGGTTGATAAATTCAAGATACCGACCGTCAAAGTAACCGGTGGTCAGCGCATCGATTTGCTGGGTGTGAAAAAAGAAGATTTGCGCGCCGTATGGCAAGACCTGGGTATGCCTTCTGGCCTGGCATATGCCAAAGGTTTGCGTACCGTAAAAACCTGTGTGGGCAGTGAATGGTGTCGTTTCGGAACGCAAAATTCCACTCTCATGGGCCAGCAACTGGAACGTGAGCTGGCACGCATGTATGCGCCGCATAAAGTCAAGCTGGCGGTATCTGGGTGCCCGCGTAATTGTGCCGAAGCAGGTATCAAGGATGTCGGCGTCATCGGTGTTGATTCAGGCTGGGAAATTTATGTCGGTGGTAATGGTGGTATCAAAACCGAAGTGGCACAGTTCTTTGTCAAACTGAAGACGCATGAAGAAGTGATGGAACATGCAGGCGCTTTCCTGCAGCTATACCGCGAAGAAGGCTGGTACCTGGAACGCACCGTGCATTACCTCGCCCGTGTTGGTCTTGACCATGCGAAGAAAATTATCCTGGAAGATCACGAGCGTCGCAAAGACCTGTATCAGCGTCTGCTGTTTGCATTGGAAGGTGAGTCTGATCCTTGGCATGAACCAGAAAAAGCGCAGGTCGATACACGCCAGTTTGAACGCTTGCCAGCATAAACGAAAGGAAAAAGCATGACTCAGCAATGGCAGGTAATTTGCCGTATTGATGATATACCCGTGCTTGGCGCAAGGGTGGTTGCCCGTGCTGCCAAGCCAGATGTGGCAATTTTCAGGAATGGTGAAAACAAGCTGTTTGCCCTGCTCGATAAATGCCCGCACAAAGGTGGGCCTTTATCGCAAGGCATCGTCTTTGGGGAGAAGGTGGCATGCCCTCTGCATAACTGGAATATTGAATTGCCTTCAGGCTGTGCCATTTCACCAGATGAAGGCTGTACCCAGAAATTCAGTTTGAAGGTGGAAGATGAGCAGGTCTATCTTGATGCACATGAATTGCACACCCTGGCAGTAGAGGTATAAAACAATGCGCCGTGTCACATAAGACCCTGGCATATGACGCAGCGTGCACTTAAAGGCAAGTATGACTGAAACCAGATCTACCTGTTGCTATTGCGGCGTTGGTTGCGGCGTATTGATTGAAAGCGATGGAAAGCAGGTGCAGGGTGTACGGGGTGACCCAGATCATCCCGCCAATTTTGGTCGTCTATGCAGCAAAGGCAGTACCTTGCATTTGTCTGCGCAAACTTCGCTACAGCAACAGGTCAGGGCGCTGTACCCTGAAATGCGCATGCCAGACAGGGGCAATCAGTCATCACGTGTGCGTAGTGACTGGGATAGTGTCATCAATGTCATGGCCAGCAAATTTGCCAATACGATCAAGACATATGGCCCGAACAGTGTGGCATTTTATATTTCTGGCCAGTTACTCACAGAAGACTATTATGTCTTCAATAAAATCGCCAAAGGCTTGATAGGCACGAATAATATCGACAGCAATTCGCGCCTGTGCATGTCCAGCGCGGTAGCGGGTTACAAGCAGACGCTGGGCGCAGATGCGCCGCCCGCCTGTTATGAAGATATTGATATTGCTGAGGTGATTTTTATTATCGGTTCCAATACGGCGTATGCTCATCCTGTCTTGTACCGGCGCATAGAACAGGCACGCGAACGCAATCCGGCCATGAAGGTGATCGTCGCTGATCCGCGTCGCACCGACACCGCGCGCGAGGCGGATTTATTTTTACCGATACTGCCGGGTACGGATGTCGCGCTGTTCAATGGCATGCTGCATTTGTGTCTGTGGGAAGATCTCGTCGACCTCGACTACATCCAGGCGCATACCGAAGGTTTTGCCGAGCTTAAACAAACTGTGCGGGATTACACCCCAGCTTATGTGGCAAAAATTTGTGGCATCAAGGAAGCTGACCTGATCCAGGCGGCACGCTGGTTTGGACAATCAAAAGCCAGTCTGTCCTTATACTGCCAGGGGCTGAATCAGTCATCTGCCGGCACGGCAAAAAATGCCGCATTGATCAACCTGCATCTGGCAACCCATCAGTTAGGCAAGCCTGGTGCCGGGCCATTTTCACTGACAGGGCAACCGAATGCCATGGGCGGCCGCGAAGTCGGCGGTATGGCAAACCTGATGTCGGGTCATCGCGATTTGAACAATGCTGCCGACCGTGCAGAAATCGCTGCCTTCTGGGGTGTCGACGCCGTTGCCGCAACACCCGGAAAAACTGCGGTAGAGATGTTTGAAGCAGTCCGGCAGGGTGATATCAAGATCATCTGGATAGTCTGTACCAATCCTGCGCAATCAATGCCTGAACAAAATCTGATACGCGACGCATTGCACAAAGCCGAGCTGGTGATTGTGCAGGAGGCGTATGCCAGCACCGCCACTGTGCCCTATGCCGATATACTACTGCCCGCCAGTACCTGGGCTGAAAAATCCGGTACGGTCACCAATTCCGAGCGGCGCATTTCACGTGTGCGCGCAGTCATCCCTGCACCGGGCGAAGCCAGGCATGACTGGCAAATCGCCAGCCAGTTTGCCCAGGCGCTGGCTCCCTTGCTGGATAAATCTGCGCAGCCATTCACTTACGATACACCAGAGCAGGTGTGGAATGAGCACCGCGACACGACACGTGGCCGTGACCTTGATATCGGTGGCTTGTCGTATGCCTTGCTGGAGAATCAGGGGCCGCAGCAATGGCCTTTCCCGGCAGGTGCCATAACGGGTAAGCAGCGCCTGTATGAAGATGGTATTTTCCCGACAACGAATGGCCGTGCGCGGTTTTTGAATACGCAATATCTGCCAGTCAAAGACGCTGTTGATGCGCGTTATCCGTTTGCCCTGAATACCGGCCGCCTGCGCGACCAATGGCATGGCATGAGCCGTAGCGGCACGGTAGCGCAATTGTTTGCCCATGTTGCCGAGCCAGGCATCTGCATGGAAGCGACAGACATGCAAAGACGTTTTTTAAAGGCTGGTGATCTGGTGCATGTCAGCAGCCGACGTGGAACGGTGATTTTGCCCGTCGTTGAAAGTGATGAGCAACGTCCCGGTCAGGTTTTTATCGCCATGCACTGGGGTGAAGAATATGTATCTGGCCGCGGCCAGTCCAGACATGAAGGGCACGCCAGCTATGGCGTGAACGCACTGACGTCACCGGCAATAGACCCCAGCTCCAAACAGCCAGAACTGAAGGCCGCTGCCGTTAAAATTCTGAAAGCAGACCTGCCATGGCGCTTCGTCGTGTTCGCCTGGCTGGATGCAGACCAGGCGTTTGCAGTGCAGGCAGCACTGCGCCCTTTCATGCGCGAATTTGCCTATGCATCATGCACACCTTTCGGGCGGGACAAAGTGGGCATGGTATTTCGTGCGGCCAATGAAGATGCGGTCGCGACAGAGTTGCTGGAGAAAATAGAAAAATTGTTCGCCATCGAAGGCGCGGAGATTTTGCGCTATGACGACAGGCGACGTGGCAATTCCCGCCACATTCTGGTCAGGGACGGTGGCCTGGCCGCCGTTGCATTGGCTGGTGACGTCAGTGCAGAAGGCTGGTTAAACGCCTATTTGCAGGCGCAAGAGCCGGTGGCCAAATTGGGCCGCTTGCTGCTGATGCCAAGCACAACTGCACCACAAGGATTTACTTTGCGTGGCAAGGTCATATGCAGTTGCCTGAACGTGGCTGATACCGAAATCAATGCGACGCTGGAACAACTCGATGGTTCACCAACAGGGGTGCTGGCTGCCTTGCAGACGCGCTTGAAATGCGGCACCAATTGCGGTTCTTGTGTGCCTGAACTGAAGAAGATGATTAGCCTTGATATGAGACTAAAGACGCAGCACCCGGCATGAAAATAGAAATACTTGATCCCTCATCTGCGGCAGCCGTAGAACTGATCGCTCTCTCAGATACCTACGTGGCGGCCCTGTATCCGGCAGAAAGTAATCATCTTGAAAGTGTACGGGCGCTGGCGCAGCCGAATGTGATTTTTTTGGGCTGTTATGTCGACGACAGGCTGGCAGCGTGTGGCGCTGTAAAAATGATGGATGATGATAACTGCTATGGTGAAATCAAGCGTGTATTTGTTCTCGATGAATTCCGTGGCATGGGTTTGTCCAAGCGTCTGATGCAGGCGCTTGAGAATTATTTACTGGCCAATGACATACGCATTGCCCGCCTTGAAACTGGCATCCGTCAGCCAGAAGCGCTGGGGCTATACCAGCGCCTCGGTTACATGGAACGCAGCAGTTTTGGCGATTATCAGGAAGACCCTTTAAGCGTCTTCATGGAAAAGAATCTGCTTGCCTGAATCCTCTACGCGCTTTGCCTGCGCAGTGATAGCAGCATCGCGCCAAGGGCAATAAAGGCCGTGCCGACGACACGATTGATCCATTTCACAAACTGCGGTTTGACCAGGAAATGGGTAGCGCGGGCAGCGATCTGCGCATACATCAGATGTGTCAGGTAAGACAGCGCCATGAAGATCGCCATTAATGCAAAAAACTGCGGCGCCAGGGATTCGTGAGCATCAATGAACTGCGGGAAGAGCGCAGTGAAAAACATCAAGGCCTTGGGATTGGTTGCCGCCGTCAGAAAAGCTTCTCCAAACAGTTTTCGGGCACTGGGCTTGATCATTGCCTGTGATGCCCTGGTGTCAGGTGCCAGCGGCACGGCCTTGCCAAATAATTGTTTGATACCAATGTAAAAGAGATAGAGTGCACCGATGATTTTGACTGCGGAAAACAGCAGCGCAGATGAATTGAGCAAAGCACCCAATCCCAGGAAAGCCGCAGTTGATAAACAAAATACGCCACTGACATTGCCGAATGCGGAATACATGACAGAGCGTGTGCCATAGCTGGCACCATTTTTTAACGATAAAAGTATCGCCGGCCCAGGGCTGAGTATGGACAGGCTGGCAATCGCGGTAAAGGCAAGCAAGGTCTGGGTATGCATTTTTATCAGGCTTTCTGTAAGTTATTTCATGTTGGCGCCACTCGCCCGCCTGACAGTGAGGCCGGCAGGGTCGAAATTTTCGAGACAATGCACATTGATGCCAAAATTGTCTGGCGTGACACGCTTGCGGTGGAAAGGGTAGATGCCGCAGGTTTTGCAAAAATAATGGTGTGCAGTGTGGGTATGAAACTGGTATTCGCTTAAGGCATCCTCACCAGCCAAAAGGCGAAACTGACTTTCATGCACTTTTACCATCAATGCATTCTTGCGACGGCAGATAGAACAATCGCACATTGTCAGTTCAGGGAAATCAGTTTCAATCTCAAAACGCACGGCACCACAATGGCAACTGCCTTGGTAATTTTGCATGGGGCGTTGCCCGGGTATTTTGGTTTCCATGTTTTTGCATCTTTCTGCATCTTTCTGATGATGCCCTGATCTTAATCTGCTCTGGCAATACAGTAACGGTACAGTGCCGGAATAAGCAGAATACTGTCATGGGGTTTTTACCGTGACAATTTTCGTTCCTGTTTCCATCAGGTCTGTCAAAATGGTTTTGTGAGTTAAATAACAGCATCTGGCGTCTTATAGCAACATATGATGCCTAAAGTGTGTCCAAATGTAAGCCATACCTTTGTATTATTGTATTCAATTTGCAATACATTTAAGATGCCTGCTTCGCGCTTGGATAGGGTTTGAACTCAGGTTTCGACATCAGCGCTGGTCATCTTGCTTCACATTTCCTTATGTTACTTTCTACCCAGCGCACTATTTGCACGATGGCCGTGGCTGCCAGTCTGGCCTATGCTGTACCGGTGTACGCGCAAGTCACTATTGTCTCTGATGCTTCACCCACGGCGTTCAAGCTGCCGGTTGTGCAAGATGTGCTGGCAGATGTGAATGTCAAAGAATTTCGTTTCACAGGTAACACTGTTATTACCACCCAGGTTTTACAAGACCTGGCACGGCCTTATCTCGGTCGGCTGGTCAGCCATGCTGAACTGGAAGAGCTGCGTACCCATATTACCCGCTTGTATATCGCCCAGGGTTATATCAACTCTGGTGCGGTATTGATACCAGCACAGGGCAATGAGCCTTACCCGGGTGGCGTTGTGCCTTTTCGACTTATCGAAGGCAGAATCAGCCAGGTCGAGATCAAAGGGGAAGGCAGGCTGGCGCAGCAATACCTGCGGCAGCGCCTGGTGGCAGAACCGGAAGTCTTGAATATGCCGCAATTGCAACAGCGTTTTCAGCTATTGCTGACTGACCCTTTATTCGAGAAAATCAATAGCCGCATTTTCCCGGGCGACGTGCCGGGCATGGCGATTCTGGATATTGATGTCGTGCGTGCCAAAGCCTATGGTGCCAATATCTTTTTCAATAATTACCGGGCGCCATCCATAGGCGCTGAAACCCTGGGTCTGTCTGCCTGGACACGCAATCTGACCGGGCAGGGGGATTTTCTGGAAGCCAGTGTCACCCATAGCGAAGGGGCTGACCCTGTGCATGTGGCCTGGACTATGCCTGTCGCCAATACGGGTGGTAGCCTGCGCTTGAGCGTGGACCAGGGCAGTTCTTCCGTGGTCGGTGAATCATTGAAGGCGATCGACATTAAAAGTCGCAGTTCAGGCTTTGAAGCAGGCTATGCGCAAACACTGGTACACAGCCTGCAAAGAAAGATCGAACTGGGTGTCAGCTATAGCCAGCGTGATAGTAAAACCAGTTTGCTGGGCGAGGCGTTTTCATTCACGCCTGGCGAACCCGATGGCGTATCCAAAACCAGGGTATGGCGCTTTTCACAAGACTGGACTGAGCGCTGGGAAACCCAGGCATTGGCAGCCCGCAGTGTCTTTGCCTTTGGCAGCAACAACACCGACCACAGCGACCCTGCTGTGTCCGTGCCAGACCAGCATTACCGTATCTGGACGGGGCAGTTGCAGTATGTAAAAAATCTGGCTAAAGATGGCGCGCAACTGATATTACGCGGCTCGGCACAACAGACACCCGACAGCCTGTTACCACTTGAACGTTTTTCACTGGGTGGCGTTGCTACTGTTCGTGGCTATCGTGAAAATGCGCTGGTGCGTGACCGCGCCTGGTTGATGAATGCAGAAATCCATTACCCTTTTCTGGCAGATGCTGGCGATGGACAAAACCTGACTCTGATTTCTTTTGCTGACATTGCCAGTGCATGGAACAAGGATGAAGCTTCTCAAAAACTGGCTTCCATTGGTGTCGGTTTCAACTGGCGCTGGAAGAAATGGGCTGTCGATTTTTTTCTGGCAAAGAAATTGAACACCATGCCAGGTATAGACAGCGGCAATTTACAAGACCATGGTCTGCATTTCCAGATCACTTACCATTTATTTTGAGAGCGCCTGTCATGACTATACGCAAACGTTCAGGCTTTCATCTGCTCATTGCCCAACTTTATAGGGTCAGTTTTGCAGCTCTTGCCAGTTTTTGCATTCACTCTCAGGTACTGGCCGAAGAGCCGCTGAGAAAGCCGTTTGAGTATTGTCAGTCAAGCAGTTATGCGCAGGCCTTGCCAAGCTTGCTGATGGTATACGGCAGGACGGTCTATCAAGGTGAAAAAGTGCTGTTAGCAGTCGCTATTGCCCAGACTTATATCCAGATACACCAGGCAGAAAAGGCAGGGACTTATCTGCATTTTGCCGTTGATAATGCCACCAAACCTGTAGAAAAAGCACAGTACGAGATATCTTTAGGTAACTGGCAGCAGAACCTTGGCCAGGCTGAACAGGCGCGCTTGAGCTATGAATCTGCGTTGAAACTGGCGCCAGATGATATGGCTATTTCACTCAGCGTGGGTTTGAATTTAAATAAACTTGATGCCAAAAGCCTCTCTATCCCTGTGCGTTTGCAAAAATTGCAAACGCTCTCTCAGGGCTTGCCTGCGCTGGCAGACCTGAACGCCCGTGCCCGTTTTAATATCAATCTGGGAGTGCAGGCAAAAGCCCTGGGCAAGGAAGGTTTAAGCCTGGCCTATGCGTCTTTTGAAAATGCGCGGGAACTGGCCAGTGCGAAGCATAATGACCGTCTGTTGGCTGAGGCACTTGATCATCTTGCACAATTATATGAAGACCAGCAGAGAAATATCGATGCACTGGCATTGACAGACAAAGGCGTAATGGCTGCGCAGTTGGTCAACGCCTATGAACTGCTGATGAATCTGGAATCGCGACGTGGCCGCATCTTGCGTCAGCAGGCGCAAACTGAACAGGCAATTGCCGCCTATCAAAGAGCGGTAGTGCATATAGAGACCATACGTTCTGATATCCCGGTTGAATATCAGGATGGTAAATCCTCTTTCCGCGAAACCCTGGAACCAGTGTACCTGGCGCTGGCCGATCTGCTGCTGCAAAGTGCAGACAAGCTTGAGCCTGAGCAAAAAGATATGCAATTGCGACGTGCCCGCATTGTGCTGGAATTGAGCAAGCAAACCGAGCTGCAAGATTATCTGGGTGACCGCTGTGCCGTGGAAAGCGCAAGGGCGAACCATAAGAAAGCGACTATCCAGGCTGGCACTGCCATTCTGTATCCCGTCATTTTTACGGACAGGCTGGAATTATTACTGGAAACCGCGAATGGCTTGCAGCATCGCAGTGTCGCCGTGTCATCAAAAAAATTACGCGCGGAGGTGGAAAATTTTATCGCCGATTTACGAAGTGGCCAGGCCGTTAAACCACAGGCGAAAAAAATGTACGCCAGCTTGCTGGCGCCCGTGGATGCACTGCTTGAGCAGGAAAAAATCAGCACGCTGGTGATCGTGCCGGATGGGGTTTTGCGCATGTTGCCTTTTGCTGCCTTGCACGATGGGCAGCGCTACGCCGTGGAAAAATACGCTATCGCCGTGGTACCTGCACTGACACTGACCGATTCTGTAATTAGCAATAATCCGGACAAGCATTACAAGACCTTGCTGGCTGGCATGAGCGAGCCGGGCGCCGTTGTCGATAAACTTCCCGATTTTATGGTAACGCAATTGCTGGCGACTGATACCCAGGCGGGCGCGGGTGGTCGACAAATTGCACGCGGTGTGCTGACCAGAAGCCTGCGTGGAAATACCCAGCGCAACTTTGCTTCTGCCGCTGAAGTAAAAATCAATGCCGCGTCGCCTTTGAACAAACAGCAGCATCAACAGTTACAGCAATTGCTGGCGCTGGCCGGAGTTGACCAGGAAATCAAAACCCTGCAAAAACTGGCTCCGGGAAATACCTTGCTGAATGCTGATTTTACTGTGGCTGCTTTTGGTCAGAAAGTACAGACTGGTGATTTTCAGATCGTGCATATTGCCTCGCATGGCGTATTTGGTGGCAATGCGGAAGATACATTTTTGATGGCGCACGATGACCTGATCAATATGGATAAGCTGCAAAACTTGCTGCGTGCAGGTAATATGAAAAACAAGGAACTGGAATTGCTGACGCTGTCTGCCTGCGAAACGGCCGAAGGTGATGACAGGGCACCATTGGGCTTGAGCGGCGCAGCTCTGAATGCCCATGCCAAAAGCGCTTTAGGTTCACTATGGCCGGTATCGGATGATGCTGCCACGATGTTGATGGGGCAGTTCTATCGCAATCTGGCGATGCCTGGCGTGAGCAAGGCGCAGGCCCTGCAAAAGGCGCAGCTGGAATTGCTGAGCAATGAGAGTTTCAATCATCCTTTTTACTGGGCACCATTTATCATGGTCGGGAGCTGGTTATGATCAGTACTAGCCTGCAATCAGCAGCAGATAAAAGACAACATCGCATGAGTATGTTGAAGTGTAGTTTGTTGCTTGCATTTGGTTCAGTATCTTCATTTGCCTTTGCCGGTGCCAAAACCGATGGCACGGTCGGACCGGTGCAAACCCTGACCGGCAATTTCGTCGTGCCGCAAAGCCTGGGAACCACCAAGGGTGGCAACCTTTTTCACAGCTTCCAGAACTTTAGTATAGAAAGTGGTGAGTCGGCTACTTTTACCACCAGCACGGCTTTGCAAAATGTGATTGCGCGTGTTACGGGTGGTAATGCTTCCAGCATCAATGGTCTTTTGCAACTCAGCCCTGGCATAGGCAATCAGCCGCATTTTTATTTCATCAATCCAGCTGGCGTGATTTTTGGTGCAGGTGCTGTTGTTGATGTACCTGCCGGCTTGCATGTCAGTACCGCAAATTATCTGAAATTTGCCGATGGCAATTTCTATGTAGATACTGCCCGTGCCAGTACCTTGTCGGCGGCTGCCCCGGAAGCCTTTGGTTTTCTGGGCAACAGCCGCGCCAGTGTGGCATTGAAAGAGGGCGCAGCATTAACGACCAGGCCCCAGCAGGCGGTGAGTATCATTGCTGGTGACATTTCCATAGACAATGCCAGCGTGCTGGCGCTAGGCGGCAATATACGCGTTGCCGCTACAGGTAATGCAAAACTGGAAGTAGGGTTGACTGGCGAATTGCCAAAATCAGATGGCGGTTTGCGCATTGTCAATGGCGGCAGTATCAGCAGCCCAGGTTCTGGCAATGTGGACGGCGGGCAGATACGTGTGCAGGCTGGCGACATGGTGATTGACGCACAGGATGCGAGTCAGGCTACCGGCATATTCAGCAATGCCAAAGATGGCAGTGCCAGATCAGGGGATGTGCTGATTGTGGCCAGCGGTCAGCTATCGATATTGAATGGTGCCCGTATTTCCACATCGACTTTCACCGATGGCAATGCCGGTACCATCAAGCTGGATGCCGGCAGCGCCCTGCTTGATGGACAGGGTAGCGTGACCGGTGTATTCAGTCAGGCCAATGATGGGCATGGCAATGCGGGTAACCTGGATTTTTCTGTCAAGGGAAAACTGTCGGTTTTGAACGGTGGCCTGATTTCGTCGTCCACCAATGCCGCAGGTAATGGCGGCAGTGTGCATGTCACGGCAAATGAAATTCTGCTCGATGGCAGCCAGGCCAATGGCCCCGATACCGGTATTGTCAGTACCAGCAATAAAGGTAGTGGCAATGCCGGCAGTGTCGATGTCAGCGCCAACGGGAAAATCAGTATACTCAGCAGTGCGCAGATATCTTCAGCAAGCTATACATCTGGCATGGGGGCAGACGTAAAAGTCAGTGCCTCTGAGTTGTTGATCAATGGTGATGGCGTATCGACGGGCATCAACAGTATTTCTGGCGGCTCTGGCAATGCAGGGAATGTGGATGTCAATGTACGCGGACCGGTGACCATCAGTTCTGAAGGCGGTATCGCCACTTCAGCCTTTGACAAGGGTAATGCTGGTGCCATCCGGGTCGTGGCGAATACGATGACCATAGACGGACAGGGACTGAGCGCCGGTATCTATAGCGATGCCGGTGATTTCCGTACCTCGGCCAGTTTTCGGGGTGGCAACGGCGGCAATATCGATGTCAGCGTTGCTGATAAATTAAACTTGATCGATGGCGGCAGGATTTCTTCGACGACTTACACTAACGGTAATAGTGGTGGCATTACAGTCACTGCTGCCAATGTCGCCATCAATGGCGATGGTTCTGGTGTACTCGCAGAGACCATAGGTGTCGGCAATGGTGGCAACATCGCCCTGAAAACCAGCCAGGCCCTGCTATTGGAAAATAGCGGCAGAATTTCTTCGGCCACGCGATTTATCGGCAATGCCGGATCCGTCAGCGTCGATGTCAACAGTTTGACAATCAACGGCAAGGGACAGGCCACAGGTATATACAGTGATGTTGGTACACAAGGGCAGGGTAATGCCGGGAATGTCGACGTGAATGTCACAGGCAAGCTGGCTTTAAGTGAAGGCGGACAAATTTCATCTTCCACCATCAGTTATACCAATGGTTCTGCTGGTACAGTCAAAGTCAATGCTGGCAGTATCAACCTGGATGGCAAATTGGCCGTTACCTCTGCAACTGGTAATGTTGATACAGACAAGCCACCGGTGGTAACAGGCATACTCAGCAGCGCCAATGCCGGCGATGAAGTCACCGGCAGATCGACCGGTAATGCGGGTACGGTCAATGTCACCGCGACCGATATCAGCTTGAAAAATGCAGCGCAAATTTCATCGAGTGCCTATGCCAAAGGCAAAGCGGGTGAGGTGAATGTGAAGGCTGCCACGGTCAGTGTCAACAGCAATGCGGCGATCAGTTCTGAAGCCGGTAGCGCGTCAAGCGGTTATGCCGGCAATATCACTATTACGGCGACAGAAAGCCTGAGCCTCGATCAAGGCCTGCTTTCCATTCGTAATGGCGCACAGGTCAAGTTGTCTGCCACGGCTACTGCGCCGGCGAAAACCTTGCTGGCTGTGGATGCACCCATCATCAAATTGCGGCAGGCGCAAATTACGGCATCTGCAAGTGGTAATGTCGCAGCCAGTGATATTCGTATCCAATATGCCCAGCGCCTGCTTGCTACTGGCAGCGCCATCACCACCAGTGCGCATGACGGCAACGGTGGCAGTATCAGCCTGCGCGGTGGTGGCCCTGTGGTACTTGACCGTTCACAAATCACCACCTCGGTCAATGGTCTGCAAACTGGTAACGGCGGTGATATCAATATTTCTGCTCCTGCGCTGGTGTTGCGCAATGGCTTCATACAGGCGAACACGGCTGCTACGGCAGCCAGCGGCGGCAATGTCGATATTGAAGTTGATGCGACGATTGCCAGCGGCAATCAACTGCTTGTCGGCGGGCCACCGCAATTGTTCAGCAGTGTCTCCAAAAACCTGATCCAGGCAGCAGCGCCGGATGGCGTCAACGGCGTGATAAGATTAAGCAGCCCGCAGGTGGATTTTTCTGCCAGCCTGCTGGTGCTGGCTGCGCAGCCTGTCGAACTTGGCGATCTGTCAGCGGACTTATGCCGCATCGGCAGTGGCAGTTCCCTCAGTGTGGCTGGGCGAGGCGGTCTGTTGCCCAATTCCAGCGGTTTGCTGAAACCCTGATCCGTATGATGAAAATGCCAGCGAGCTTTACCAAAATCACTCCCGCATACTGGATAAAAGTAACGGGTTTCCTGGTTTTGCTGGCGCTTGCCTTTTTCTTTTTGCATTCTTCTGTCGTGGCTGTAATCGACAATAAAATCCTCGATGCGCAGTTCAAGTTATCGCGCCACTACTTTCCGCAAGCAGTGGCGGTTGACCCCGTAGTAGTCGGCATCAATGAAGCCTTCCTGGATCAGGTGGATGAACCGCTGGTATTGAACCATGTCTATCTGGCCGAGTTTTTAAAAACCATGAACCAGGCCGGTGCCAGGGCGGTAGGCATGGATCTGGGTTTGCCGGAAAAACGTTTTGATACCATCGTTTCCACCCGCCAGGAAAATACGGATTTCCACAAAGCCTTGTTATCTGGTCTGCTGGAAACCATACAGGGCACACCGGTAGTGGTGGCAAAAATATGGGATCTGGAGCATCATCATTTTCGCAATATGCAGGTTGATTATGCGGCAGTGCTGGGTATGCAGGGAGAGCAATTCCAGGCCATTGCCTCAGCGGAGTTCTGTCGCGACAGTGACCAGCGGATACGCCGCTTCCCTGGCCGCAATTGTCAGCCAAATGGCGGTGCCAGCGGCCTGGCCAGTGAGCTGGCTGCAGCGGCTGGCATGCGCCAGGACTGGTCTGGCCTGATTAATTATCGCCTTGGTGGGCGGTTTGATTACATCCCTTTACAGCAGGTATTGAAGCTGGCCGCTCAAGGCAATCAGGCTGAGTTGAAGCGGCTTTTTGCCGGTAAGGTGGTGTTGCTGGGTGCAACGCTGGAAGCGGTTGACCTGGTTGACTTGCCGGTACCCCTGGCGAAATGGCTCCCGGAAACCGAGCCCAATCCCGGTGTGCTAGCCCATGCTCAGTTGTTGCGCAGCATGTTGAACCAGCGGCTAGTGGAGGTTGCCGGTTTATCGATATTGTTTCCTCTGTGCTGCTTGTTTGCGCTGTTCTGGTCAGGTACGGCAACGCGCTATAAATTTTTTATTTTCGCAGTTGCGGTTGCAGGCATGCTGACTGCAAGCACGGTCGCCATGCAATATGATTTCTGGTTGCCGCCAAGTGCGGTTCTGCTGACCGGCTTACTGGCTTTTGGTGCCAGCAGTGCCTGGCAGGCGTGGCAGCATTTTATTGACAAGCAGCGCCTTAGCCGCGCTTTCTCGGGGCGCGTCAGCCCGTCAGTCATGCAGGAAATCGTTGAAGGCCGTGTTGACATGCACAGGCAAAGCCGGCGCTTGCCTGTTTGCGTGCTGTTTTCTGATATCCGTGGATTTACCACCCTGTGCGAGCATGCACAGGCAGAAGATGTGGTCAGTTTGCTCAACCGCTATTTTGCTGTCATGAGCAAGATCGTGCATCAGCATGGGGGCACCATAGATAAATTCATTGGGGATGGATTGATGGCTTTTTTCGGCGCGCCCAATGCATTGGCTTGCCCTGAACAGAGCGCTTTCGATGCTGCACGCGAAATGTTGCATGCCCTGGCTGTGCTTAATCTGGAATTACAGGCTGAAGGCAAGCACACGTTGCAAATCGGTGTAGGTTTGCATAGCGGTGATGCTGTCATCGGCCAGGTTGGATCAGAAGAGCGGCATGAATATACGGCAATTGGTGATACAGTCAACACCGCTGCACGTATAGAAGGCTTATGCAAGGATGTTGGCTATCCAGTGGTATGTTCTGACGCAGTCATGGCGAAACTGTCAGATGCGTCGTCTTTTGTCACTCTGGGTGAAAAACACCTGAAGGGGCGATCAGCGCTTGCTGTATTTGGCTGGCAGTTGCCACCTGGGCCTGAAGCAGCAGTTATTTGACCAGCAGATTTTGATTTTATGAAAAAACACATTATGTCCAGCATGAATAAAAATTCAGCTTATTTCCTGTACCGGTCTTCCGTTATTTTTAATGCCGGTTTCGCCTTTGTCGCCGGTCTGTTATTTTTACTGACCACGGCGATGGCCCATGCAGATACGGCAGTAGGTATGGTGCTGGATTTGCAGGGCAGTGGCAAGATAGACGTGAATGGCGTCAGCAGCAAACTGCAATTGCTGGCTTACCTGCAACCCAGGATGCAGATTACGGTGGATGCGGGTGCCAGGGCATCGCTGTCATTGTATGCGACACGGTCCGTTTATCAAGTCACCGGGCCTGCCGTGGTGACGGTTGAAAAGGATAGCGTGGTCAGTCTGCAGGGGCAAAAAGTAGTCGTCAAAGCGATGGCAGAAAAACTGGTACGGGCTGCCGAAACCAGTAATGTCATCGCTGGTGCCGTGCGCATGCGGCAATTGCCGCCACGTATTTTGCTGGTCACGCCTGAAGCCAATTCACTGCTGATAGCAAAACATCCTGCCTTTAACTGGATAGCGGCAGAGGTGGCTGAATATGAAGTCAGTATCTATGATCTGGAAGACAAACTGATCGTTACTGAAAAAGTAAAAGAAAACAACTGGCAGTTACCGGAGAAGCTTGTGCTGGAAGATGGTACTGCTTATCGCTGGCAAATCTCTTATGTCTCGCCGAAAGATGGCAAATCGTATACGGCAAGGGCAGAATTCAGGCTGGCCAGCAAAGCCGATGCCGCCAGCCTGCTGGATTTGAAACCGGAAGAAAATGCTGCACTGGAAGAATGGGTATTGTATGCGGCCATGCTGCAAAACAAACGTGCTTATGCAGAAGCCAGAGCGGTATGGCAATTGATTGCCAGGCAGCGCCCGGATTTGCTGAAATTGCCTGAAACAATGCAATAAAAACTGCTGCTGCACTGGTCAGCAGCAGTTAAATGTATGTAACGTATTTAATGGATTTACATAGGCGTGTTCATGCCGGTGTCGAGAAAGTCGACATGGAAATCGACGATGACCTGGCCGGCAATACGCTGCACCGAACCATCCTTGTGCATGCGGCTGACAGTCTTGTCATCGCGTGAGCGTACATCGATCTGAAATTCTGGATGGCTTTTTGCGAATGAATTGACGATGGTTTCACGCACCTGGGCCAGCAAGGCGCTTTCGGCAGCGGAAACGGTATCAATGGCATCTTGCGCTACTTGTTCAGTATTGGTGACGGTATTTTCTGTCTCGCCGAAGAACTGGTCTACTGTTTGCCTGAATTCACGCTGGGTTGTCACACAGTATTTGATCTTGGCGATAGGGAAGAGACTGTGCACAATGCGCGACGCCATGACCCGTTCCGGGTCGGTCGTCATGATGGTCAGTCCATCAGCATTTTCTTCCAGTATGATCCAGTGATGGTCTTCCACATAGGCACGTTTGAAATTCTTGTGCACATCTGGCCTGACGCGGTCTGGCACAAAAGGCTGGTAAGGGCATTCAAAAAAGCTGGATAGCGAATTGCCTATATCTGCCAGTTTGACTTCAAATTCATCAACCAGGATATCTTCTACATCGACACCTTTGCGGCGTGCTGCCCGCGCAGCCAGACCCAGTTCAGGAATCGACAGCACCGATGACTTGATCAGGGAATCAAACTTGGTATGGATAACCTGGGGCGACATCAGACGTTGCGCAAAAGCAACTGCCAGTGTATTACGCAGGTATTTGAAACCTTCTTCCAGCAAAGGTGGGAACTGGCAATCATTGCGGTTGTTGATGAGTTGCAAGACACCCAGCAATTCATTGCTTTGTTCATGAATCAACGGACCAACCAGCATATGCTTGGTGCGAAAGCCTGTGCGCTGGTCAACACGGCGCAAGAATTCCAGCTTGGGCGAATGGGATTTCAGTTCGACATCGTCATAGACATTGATGATGTTCATGGTTTGTTTGCTCATGGCAACAAAACCGGCGATACTTTTTTCTGATATCGGCAAGGAGAAATCTTTGAATGAAGTCAGACCCGTCTTGACTTTTGATTCTATGGCGTTTTTTCTGAAATTAACAGAATATAAAGTCAGGCGTTCGCAATCGAACAGTTCGCAAATGCTTTGCGACAGATCAAGCATGATTTGCTCGATATTGCTGGTCGAATGAATCGCATTGGTAATGGTTTGCAGGTTCTTGAAAAAATGTAAGCGAGCATGCACGTCGTCTTTATCATAGACATCATACTTATCTTGCTGGATGCGGCGCACAAAACTCATAAATTCGCTTTCATAGATTGAACATTTTCCCGTCTATTTTGCCACAGCTGAACGGCCTAGTCGTTGTGACACTGACAAGCTTAACAGGGCGTATGGAAAAAATGCAGAAGTTCAACAATTTCTTTGGCGAAATAGACATGATTTGCCTGCAATTTCACCAAATCGCGTCTTTGGAAATGTCAAAAATGACGCATATGGGAATGAAACCCTCAGAACAGGCAAAGCACAGCCCTATTCTGAGGGGAGGTTTACTTACCAGATGGTGACGCGTTTTTCGGGCGCAACATACATCTTGTCGCCTTCTTTGACGCCAAAGGCTGAATAAAACTCAGGCAGGTTGGTCAATGGACCGTTACCACGGAACATGGAAGGTGAATGCGGGTCAGTATTGATGCGGAGTATGGTTTCCCCGTCACGTGATTTACCGCGCCAGACCTGCGCCCAGCCCATGAAGACGCGCTGGTTGCCAGTAAAGCCATCAATGACAGGTGCAGGCTTGCCAGCTAGCGAGATTTGATAGGCTTTGTAGGCAATCGCGAGGCCTGAATTGTCGGCGATATTCTCACCCAGGGTCAGCGCACCATTGATGTGATAGCCAGGCAAGGGGCTGTAGGCATTGTATTGAGCAATCATGGCAGCAGTCAGCTTGCCGAAGTTGGCCTTGTCTTCCTTGGTCCACCAGTCGCGCAGGTTACCATCACCGTCAGACTGACTGCCAGAATCATCAAAGCCATGACTGATTTCATGGCCGATGACAGCACCTATACCACCATAATTAACTGCATCATCCGCCGCCGGGTTAAAGAAAGGCGGCTGCAAAATGGCGGCAGGGAAAACGATCTCGTTTTGCCTGGAGTTGTAATAGGCATTCACTGTTTGCGGACTCATGCCCCATTCTTTACGGCTGACGGGTTGGCCCAGCTTGGTCAGTTGACGCTGGTATTCATGTTCGCGGCCACGCATGACATTGCCGACCAGGTCGTCTTTGGAAATCATCAGCTTGCTGTAATCACGCCACTGATCCGGGTAGCCGATCTTGGGCGTGAACTTGGCCAGTTTGCTAAGTGCTTCTTTCTTGGTTTCCGGCCCCATCCAGCTCAGGGTTTCTATGCTTTGCTTGTATGCGACGAGTACATTTTCAACCAGGCTTTGCATGCGTGCCTTATATTCAGGCGGGAAATATTTCTCTACATAGAGCTGTCCGAGTGCTTCGGGCATGCTTTCTTCTACCCTGGCCACTGCGCGTTTCCAGCGAGCTTGATTGGCAGGCACGCTGCGCAAGGTTTTGCTGGTGAATTCAAAATCCTGATCAACAAAGCGCTGGCTCAAAAATGGTGCGTAGGCGTTCAGCGTTTGCCATTTCAGATAGGCTTTCCAGGTATCGAGTGAGGTATTGGCCAGCACACTTGCCAGACCACTCAAAAATTCAGGCTGGCGTACGATGACATAATCGAGTTTGCCATTCATGCCATTGGCTTTGAAATAAGAGGACCAGTCAAAGCCTGGCAATAACTGATACAGTTGCTTCAAATCGGTTTTGTTATAGGTTTTGACCGGATTACGGTTTTCCACCTTGGTCCACTGTATTTTTGCGATGGCGGTTTCCAGCGCCAGGATGGCAGCGGCTGTTTTCTGAGGATCTGCCTGGCCACTCATGCCCAGCATTTTTTCCATATGCTGTAGATACGCCTCGCGGAAACCCACGAGTTTGGCATCCTCATCTTTCAGATAATAATCGCGGTCAGGCATGGTCAGACCGCTCTGCGTCAGGTAGACCGCATAGCGGGTAGCGTCACGCGCATCCTGGTTAATACCAGCCTGTACTGGCGTAGTCACACCGATACGGTTCAGGTCGGCCATCAGGGCCGGCAATTTTGACTTGTCAGTCACGGCATCGATACGCGCAAACTGGCTTTGCAGCGGTTTGATATCAAGCGCGTTGATCCCGGCTTCATCCATGAAACTATTGTACAAGTCAGCAATTTTTTTCTGGTTGCTGCCTGCTTTGAGTTGATTGCTATCGGCCAGTGCCTTGACGATATCGTAAGAACGTTGCTCAGATAATTCACGCAACTGGTCAAAGGAACCAAAGCGGCCGCGGTCTGCCGGTATTTCTGCGGTTGCCAGCCATTTGCCTGACATGAACTGGAAGAAATCGTCTTGCGGACGCACGCTTTTATCCATCCATTGCAAATCGATACCCGAGGCGCGTGTTGCGGTAACAGCTTCTGCGGCGCCAGCAGTGAAGGCCGGTGCAGTAAGGGCAGATGCAAACAGGCCCGCCAGAGCGAGGGAAATGAGGGAGCGGTTCATGGGTTTTCCTATAGGATGGATTCTGGGATGGTCCCAGCAATAGATAGGTGCAGATCGACAAAGTTCAGCGAAATTGCAGAAACTTGTGTTGCAGCGTAGCAAATTTGAGAAGACGACTCAGGAAAAACTGTGAAAGTAACAAAATACAGACAACACTGATATGCATAAGGCAAAAACAGGTTTCGCCAGGCTGCCTTGGAAACGCGGATTTTCAGGTTCCGTAGGCGGGATGATCATCCAGATTGCTTCTGGCAGGAAGTTATGTTCGCTTAAGTCACCGCGCCAGCTCACATTATATTTTTTTGAAGCATGCCAGTATTCGAGCTTGGCATGCAACCAGCCTGTGGCAAAACCATCATCGTGTCCGGTAATTTCTTCCCGGGTAGAAAGCACATGCACCTGTATTTTGGGCCAGAAGCGCATGCGTAAATGCCAGATACCATACACAAAACTGATTGCTGCAAATGCCAGGAAAGTATAATTTTTCAAAAGATTTATAGTGAGGCTGGAGGAATCTCAGATTTTACCCTCAAGCCTCTTTGAAGCGCACTGGCTGCAAATGATTATTTCATGTTCTGCCGATAAATAATAAAGCCGGACTTTTCTGCCACCTGCCTATACAGCTTTTGGGCGGTTTCATTTGTTTCGTGGGTTTGCCAATAAGTGACGGGTGACCCAGCCAGTCTCGCCTGCTCATAAACGGCATGGATCAGGGCGCGGCCCACACCTTTGCCACGCGCATCTGGCGCGGTAAACAAGTCATTCAGATAACAGACCTTGTCCAGGCGGCTGGTACTTCTGTGAAACAGATAGTGTGCCAGGCCCAGCAGGCGGCCATTTTCTTCTGCAACCAGCGCATGGACTGGTTCGCTGTCATCAAAGAACCTGTTCCAGGTTGCTTCCGTGATTTCTTCCGGCAAGGCGTTAGCGCCGGTGCGTTCGTAGAAAGTGTTATAGCCTTCCCATAAAACAGCCCATTGTGCGCGGTCGTCTCTTTTCAATGCCCTTACGATTAGATTGATAGTTGTCATTTTTAAGGTTTGTCTTTCATCAGGTGAATAACTGGTTTTCCATGACGCTTGCCATGGCAACTGTATTGCTGGCATTTTGCTCGCGCAAGCCATTCGCGATATTCATGCGGTCTTGCGAGGTTTTGTTCTGGCTGGTTTTCCATTTGCCAGTGATGCGCTGTATCGGTATTTCTATGCCAACGATCAGTTCCATGATGCGGCTGATGTAGTCGGTTGGTGCGTCGCTGATTTTCCACGGTTGTGGCATGGTGCTTTCAAAGTGATTGCTCAAGTCCGTCAGCAAGGCCAGGAAACGTGTTTCATCTTCAACCAGTTGCAGGGTGCCGTAAGCATGTACCACGGCATAGTTATAGGTAGGCACGACTTCGCCACTGCGTTTTTTTTCTTCATACCAGCGCGGGCTGATATAAGCCTGCTCACCCTGAAAGATCAGCAGGGCTTCGCCGCCATTTGCGGCGCTTTGCCAAATGGGATTATTGCGTGCCACATGGCCGCGCAACAGGCCATAAGGCGCAGCGGCAGTTGGAGGGCTGATCAAAAATGGGATATGGTTGGCATTCAAACCATCTTCCGCATGTGTGACCAGTGTGGCCAGTGGATAGCTTTGTATCAGCGCATGCAGGATGTCGATACGCTGTTCTGAAAAATGTTCTGGCATGTACATGGTTTTACTCTAACTCTATGATGACTTCAGCGATGATGGAATTGGCGATATAACATTGTTCATGGGCCAGGTGATGCATGTCTTCACGCTCTTGCCTGCCCGGCTGTTTCTCACCGGTATAAATCTCTTTTGGCCGCAAGTGGATATGGGTAATTGCCATCTTGCCTTTTGCGTTCTTGCTCATGACACCGACAGACAGGTCCTTGTATTCATCAATGACGTAGCCGCGCTTGCAGGCAAACGACAGATAGAACAGCATATGACAGGATGCCAGTGCCGCGACCAGGGCTTCTTCCGGGTCGACATTGCCTGCTGCCGACATAGGCAAGGGAACCGACAAAGGGGACGATGAGGCTGGTACCACCAGTCCACCATCAAATTGCCATTGATGGGCGCGGCTGTATTGGTTATCGGTAAACGCCTGGTTACCGCGCTGCCATAAAATTTCTGCCTGATATTGATGCATTGCTTGCCCCTTTGCCTTTGAATGCGCTAATCTTAGTCTTGATATTGGTCATTTAAAAGTACCAATTTTGATAAAAATTTAAATGCCAATATAGATTCATGCACATCTCCCAAATGATCAGCACCTTACGGCTGGAAAGAAATGCTGGCACACCACTGTACCGTCAACTGTATGGCGAAATCAGCAGGGCGATATTGAACGGGCAAATGCTGCCGGGCATGCAATTGCCGCCCAGCCGGGATTTTTGCCGTGCTCTCAATATTTCCAGACAAACGGTGTTGAATGCGTATGAGCAGTTACTGGCCGAAGGCTATCTGCGCGGCTCCGTGGGGCAGGGCACGTTTGTGAATGAAAGCCTGCCAGTATCGAGTCGCGGCCAGAATTCATCTGCCATGAATGAGGCGACCGTTGTCAGTGCGCCCGGCCTGCCTGTGCAGATTTCAAGGCGTGGCCAGCATTACATTGATCCGCGTGGCAGTACCCGCTTTCATCAGGGGCCAGTACGGGCTTTCCGTGTCAGCATGCCGGATTTGCGGCTATTTCCTTTTGATGTCTGGGCCAGGCTGGAAGCGCGTCATTGCCGCCACCCCAAAGGACAATTGGGCTATGGTGATCCAGCTGGCTACATTCCCTTGCGTGAATTGCTGGCGGTATACCTCAAGGCTGCACGCGGTGTAAATTGTTCACCTGAGCAGATCATCATCACCTCAGGCTCACAACAGGCACTGTATTTGCTGAGTACCATGTTGCTCGATCGTGGAGACAGCGCCTGGGTGGAATCGCCCTGTTATCGTGGAACAACCGCCGCCCTGCATGCAGCACAGGCGAAAATATGTGCTGTGCCGGTTGATGATGAAGGCATGGACATCAACTACGCCGTCAGTCATTTCCCTGAAGCGAAAATAGCGTTTGTCACACCATCGCACCAGATGCCATTGGGCATGACAATGAGCCTGCAAAGACGCATGGCCCTGCTTGAATGGGCGCATCAACATCATGGCTGGATAGTCGAAGATGATTACGACAGTGAGTACCGTTTTTCTGGCTCTCCGCTGGCATCCTTGCAAAGTCTGGATAAACACCAGCGCGTGATTTATGTCGGTACTTTGTCAAAAGTATTGTTTCCCGGTTTGCGTCTGGCCTATATGGTCTTGCCGGAAAAATTGCTGGAGCCGGTAACACAGGCGAAAGCCGTGATCGACAAGCATACGGCGGTATTGCCGCAAATGGCACTGGCAGATTTTATTTCTGAAGGCCACTTTGGCCGGCATATCAAACGCACACGGAAAATCTATGCTGGGCGACAGTCGGCGCTGATAGCTGGCTTGCAAAAACATCTGGCGGACGAACTGGAATGTGGGGCGCTTGACGGCGGCCTTGACCTTGCCGTGTACTTTAAAAAAGCGATTGATGAAGAGGCACTCCTGCAGGCCGGGCTAGACAATAATATGGAGTTGCGCGGCTTATCCCATTATGCCGATTTGCCGGGACACTCAATCAGGCCGGCGCATTGTCCATCGGGTTTGCTACTGGGCTTTGCTGCACTGGACATACCGGAAATAGAGCGTAGCGTAAAACAGTTGGCTGGATTATTTGCAAGCGGATACTGAATGCACATTGCATACAGTATCCCTTGCTGCGGCGGTTAAGCGTTGACTGCGTCCATGACAGTCTGCCTTGAGGGTGAAGTTATGGCTGCGGTTTGATCCCTGTCGTCACCAGCAAATTGATGATGACGGTTAAGTGCACTGATGATGGCCTTGATGCTGGCGATATTGGCATCTGCGTCCATGCCTGCGCCATGCTGTGTGATGCTGTCGTCAATACGCACTTCAATAAAACACATGTATTCCGTTACACCATTACGCGTCGTGGTTTGCTCTTGTCTGTCCATCACACGTATCGTATAACCAAGCGAAGTAAACGCCTGTATCTGCGCTTCAAAATTACCATGGCCTGTACCATAAATCGCTCGTGGCTGATGCTGGTACAGCAGATCAATACACAAAGGTATTTGTGACTGATCAGATGGCATAGTCCTGTGGTCAAGGACGCTGTTTGCACGATATGCCTGAAAACTGATGGGGGTAGCAGGCGCAAGATAGGCGCTGCTGAAAATGGCGTGAATCTGGCTGGCAGTCATTTCCTTGCCGCTCTGGTCTACTGCCTGTTGTATGGTTTTGCTGAATTCAATTTGCAGGCGGCGTGGCAGACTGATCTGGTATTCCTGTTCCAGCAAATAAGCCATGCCGCCTTTGCCTGACTGACTGTTGACACGTATCACGGCATCATAATTGCGGCCTATGTCTGCGGGGTCGATAGGCAAATAAGGTACTTCCCAGATCGCGTCTTCTTTTTGCTGGGCAAAACCTTTTTTGATCGCATCCTGATGTGAACCAGAAAATGCCGTGTGTACCAGATCACCCACATACGGGTGACGTGGATGTACCGGCAATTGATTGCATTCTTCCACGCATTGACGCACGCTGTCGATGTCAGAAAAATCCAGGCCCGGATGTATGCCTTGCGTATACAAATTCAATGCCAGCGTCACCAGATCGACATTGCCGGTACGTTCACCATTGCCGAACAGGCAGCCCTCAACACGGTCTGCGCCTGCCATGATGGCCAGCTCAGCAGCAGCAACGGCGGTGCCGCGGTCATTGTGTGGGTGGACGCTGAGAATGATGGCGTCACGTTGCGCCAGATGCGTATGCATCCATTCGATCTGGTCGGCATACACATTCGGCGTTGCGCACTCTACCGTGGTCGGCAAGTTGATGATTATCTTGCGCTCTGGTGTCGGGCACCAGATGGCAGCAACCGCATCACAGACTTCCTTGGAGAAATCCAGTTCGGCCATGCTGAAGGTTTCGGGTGAATATTCAAATACCCATTCAGTCTCTGGCATGGCATCCGTCAACTGCTTGATAAGGCGCGTGCCATCGGTGGCAATCTGTTTGACTTCTTCGCGCGATTTGCCAAAGACGATGCGGCGAAATGCCGGTGCGATAGGGTTGTACAAATGGACGATGGCACGACGCGCACCGCGAACTGAATCTATGGTGCGGCGTATCAGATCTTCACGTGATTGTGTCAAGACTTCTATCGTGACATCTTCAGGAATGCGGTCTTCTTCTATCAGCTTCCTGACAAAGGCAAAATCGGTTTCTGATGCAGAAGGGAAGGCGACTTCAATTTCTTTGAGGCCAATGGCAACCAGCATATTGAAAAATTTCAGTTTTTTTGCAGCATCCATGGGTTCGATCAGGGCCTGGTTACCATCGCGCAAATCAGTGCTCATCCAGACTGGTGGTTTGTTGATGGTACGGCTGGGCCATTGTCTGTTGTTAAGTGCAATAGCTGGAAACGGAGCATATTTTTTAATTGGATCGGCGATCATGGTTTTCTCTTTGCGTGACTTAGCACGCAGCCTCAGCAACGTACTGATGAATTCAATGGATTTTGCAAGTTTTAAAGTGGCGGGCGGGCTAACCGGCGGCCACGATAGCAAACACGAGGCCGATTAACCGATCGGTAGTCGTAGCCTTAGCAGGTCTGAAGTATTCACAGACAAGGCGCGCGCAATGCAAACCGCAGTGAAGAAATCACTAGCAGGTTTGAACAGAAATTGCGTGTATTGCGTCATGATTTTTTTAGGCTCAGAAATGATCTGAAAATTACACTGTAAATGGGTGACAAACTTGGGTAGCCCTGAGGCCAGACGTAAAACTGATGCGCTTATCGATACTAAGCAGGGCTAAATTTATAGCGCAGCTAGTAGTGATAGCGTTGATAGTAGGGGCAGTGTGACTGACATGCGTGCTAGTGCTGCTTGCAGGAAGTTCCTGTCAGCAGTTGTTTTCGCAGCAAACAAAGATGTCAAAGATGAAGTCATGCAAGCACTGTAAAAGAAAGCGAACTTGTTCGTCAAGCAGAATTTGATTTTCTGTTTTATGCACACCTGTAAATGGATCAAAAATTTGCAGGTACTTAGTAAAAAAGGACACTGGCGTAGTGTCCTTTTTGTCAGCCAAACCATGCAACTTTATTTTTTACCCGGTTTCTTGTCATACTTATAGGCCAGGAACAAGAGCAGCGCCCCGCCCAGTACCATAGGTAAAGACAGCATTTGTCCTGCTGATATGGTGAAACCGATGAAGTTCACTTCGTAATCCGGCACACGGAAATATTCGGTGAAAAAACGGGTGCAGCCATATAGCATCACATACAACGCGCCAACAGCCAGGCGTGGTCTGGCTGTGCGGGAAAACAGCCACAAAATGACGAAGACCAGCAAACCATCGACGAGTGCCTGATAAATCGGTGATGGATGAACCGGGTAACTGATACCCGGCCACATCATTGCCCAGGGCAGGTCGGCTGATGCCACACGCCCTGGCAATTCATGATTGATGAAATTACCGATACGCCCAGCCGCATAACCCAGCGGCACCAGTGGTGCAATAAAATCATACACATCTGCCAGGTTGAATTTGGCCTTGCGCGCCCATAAAGACATGGCGATCAGCACACCGATGAACCCACCATGGAATGACATGCCGCCTTTCCAGACTGCAAAAATTTCCAGCGGGTGCGACATATAATACGAAAAGCCATAGAAGAAGACTTCACCCAGGCGGCCACCAATGATGACGCCAAGCACGCCAAAAAACAGCATGTCGTCTATGTGCTCGCGTGTCCAGCCCTTGGCCGCGATATGAGGTTGTTTGAGCCGTACGCGACCCAGAGCAATGAACTGGGCAAAGGCCACAAGATACATGATGCCGTACCAGTGAACGGATACGGGGCCTAAACTGAATGCAATGGGATCTGGGTTGGGATGGGTAAGCATGAATAAGATTATTGGTTGAACAGATTCACAAACGCTTCCAGTACCGCAGAATGATTGCCCTTGCGCCAGGCCAGGCCAATTTCTACGCAAGCACTGATGCCGGGCAAATCAAAATACAGTACGCCGGGGCGTTGCAAGTTTGAGACGGATTGTGGCACAAGTGCGATACCCATGCCAGCCGATACCAGACCGACGATGGTCTGCATCTGTATGGCTTCCTGACCAATTGCCGGCGTCAGGCCCGCCGCGTGGAAGCAGCCAAGGATGGCATCGTGCAAGGCGGGAGCAATTTTGCGCGGGAAAAGTATCAGCGGCATGTTTTCACAATCAGCCAATGTCATTTTTTTGCGGCCGTTTGCCAGACTTTCCGGCACTGCCAGTATCAGTGGCTCGGACAGGATTTTTTGATATACCAGCAAGTCCTGCAATTTTTCCGGTATCGGAGGGATAACGAAACCGGCATCGATTTCCCCCTTTTCAAGGGCGTTCAATTGCACATCTGTGGTTGCTTCCCGCAATTCTATGCTGACGCTGGCATGACTGCGGCGAAACTCACGCAGGGTGGGCGGCAAGATGCTGTAGTCGGCAATGGAGACAAAAGCCAGCGACAAGTGCCCACTGGCACCACTGGCAGCTCTTTGCGCCATTGCCGGCAAGGCTTGTGCCTGTTGTAGCAGGCGGCGTACTTCGGGTAGCAGTGCCAGTCCGGCCGATGACAAAGAAATATTACGTGTATTGCGGATGAATAAGTCGGCCCCGAGCAGGGCTTCCAGAGCCTGTATCGCTTGCGACAGGGGCGGTTGTGTCATGTGCAGGCGGGCGGCAGCCCGGCCAAAATGCAATTCCTCGGCAACCGCCAGGAAATAGCGCAACTGGCGCAATTCAAGATTTCGTATTTCTGCGATGGTCATGACAGCTGTCAAGCAATTTGCTGCTGATGGGCAATAGCACACCCGGTAGCAGCTGCATTGGTATCAGCCAGCGCGCAACTTGGATAAGGCAGGTGTTTCAACGTTTGCCAGTCTTTTTCTCAAAAGCGCGCTTGACCCTTTCTTTGCGGATTTTTTCAAAATGGGCATGATCTTTGCGCTTGTCCAGGCCAAACACGCGTTCAAAAACTTCAAACCAGAAAAAAGTCGCTATCGCACCGCCTACTATCCACCACCATGACATATTGGCAAAAATAGAAATTTCGGCCACCTTTAATACAAGTAACAAGAACAAGACAATAATGGCGAACATGATGTGCTTTCTTTTAGCTCAGACTGGTAGTGATTGTACTTCAGGTCAACGGCGGCGTGGCTTTGGACGTTAAAACTTACGACAGTAACAAATAGCGGTAAAATGTTAGTCAGTTTTTAACCTGGAGAAAGCAATGAAATATTCTTTGTTGGTAGGTTCGGTGTTGGCAATCATGGCTTCTGGCCCTGCAATGGCAAATCTGGATTTGGCGAAATCAAAAAACTGCATGACTTGTCATGCCATCGACACCAAATTGGTTGGCCCTGCATATAAAGACGTCGCCAAGAAATATGCTGGTGACAAAACTGCAGAAGCCAAGCTTGTGCAAAAAGTCATCAAGGGTGGTAGTGGTGTTTGGGGTGTCGTTCCCATGCCTGCCAATGCGCAGGTCAGTGAGGCTGAAGCAAAAACCCTGGTCAAATGGGTTTTGAATACTAAATAAGCTGGCGTAGTACAGCGTCCTGGATGTGAATTGAAAAATGCAAGCCGTTGATTGCTTGTAGATTAAAAAGCCCGGCATAAGCGTTAACTGATGCCGGGTTTTTTTGCGTCTGCAATAAAAAAATGCTGCCAGCCGGAGCTGGCAGCATTTTTCATTTACGACAAGTTATTACTTAACAACCTGCAGCAAATCGCGTTTACCGCCTTTGTAAGTGTACAAAGTCAGTGTACCGTCTTTGATGTCGCCTTTGTCATCAAATGCGATGTCACCAGTCACACCTTTGTGCTTGATTTTAGCCAGGAAAGGCAGGTATTTTGCTGGTTCAGCAGATTTAGCCTGGACCATTGCATCAACCATCGTCATGACTGCATCGTAGACATACGGTGCGTAGATCTGAACGTCCAGACCGAATTTTTTCTTGTAAGCAGCTTTCCAGTCATCGCTGGCTTTTTTCTGTGCATCCAGAACACCGCCTGCTTCAGCGCAAACTACCTGGCCTTCGCCGATAGCGTCGCCAGCCAGTTTAACCAAGTCAGCGGAGCAGATACCGTCGCCGCCCATGAACTTGGCTGTAATGCCCAGTGCTTTCATCTGACGCAGCATAGGACCAGCAACGGCATCCATACCACCGAAGAAAATAACGTCTGGGTTTTTAGCTTTGATTGTGGTCAGGATGGCGCTGAAATCTGTGGATTTGTCAGTTGTATGTTCTTGCACAACAACTTCTGCACCCTTGCCTTTGGCGCCTTTGATAAACTCAGCAGCTACACCTTCACCGTAGGCTGTTTTGTCATCAATAACAGCGACTTTTTTCGCTTTATTGATTTGAACAGCGAAACGGCCCAGTGTGCCACCCAATTGACCATCATTAGCCACTACACGGAACGCGCCTTTAAAGCCTTGTTGTGTGTATTTTGGATTGGTTGCGGATGGGGAGATTTGAACGATACCAGCTGCATTGTAGATACTGGAAGCTGGAATGGTTGTACCAGAATTCAAGTGACCGATAACGCCATTTACTTTCGCGTCAACCAGTTTTTGTGCTACGGTTGTGCCTTGTTTTGGATCGCCAGCGTCATCTTCAGTCAGCAATTCGAATTTGGCTTTTTTGCCGCCGATCATGACGCCTTTGGCGTTCAGTTCTTCGATCGCCATTTTGGCGCCGTTTTCATTGTCTTTACCCAAGTGGGCGATCGCGCCTGAGATAGGGCCAACGTGACCAATTTTTACAACCAGATCTTGAGCTGCCGCAGCACCAGCGAAAGCGAATGCAATTGCGCCAGCCAGTGGAATCATTTTAGTTTTGAACGACATGAACATACTCCTAAGGGATTAAAAAGTAGGATAACCATACTGCATCTCTGACTTATTCAGATAACTGAACAGCAAGAAGGTACAACAGAAAAAATATTTCGCAAAGCTATTTTGTGTGGTTTTTTCTCAAAACTGACGTTTTTTATATGCCCCAATATCGCACTCTTGACAAGCTCGATCGCAAGCTTTTGAACCTCCTTCAAAAAGATAATCAGATACCCACCAGGGTACTGGCGGACAAACTACACATCTCGCAACCGACCTGTTTGCGGCGTATCCGCGAACTGCGCGAAGCGGGTGTTATCAGCGCTGAAGTAGCGATGGTAGACAGCTTTGCGCTGGGCTATGGCATGCTGGCATTTCTGGAAGTATCGCTGATCAATCAGACCGATGAATTCATGCGTGAATTTGAAGCCCGCATGAACAAGGAGGCCGAGGTCATGCAATGCTATTTTGTGTCTGGCGAGTATGATTATTTTCTGGTCGTGCACATCATTGACATGGACGCCTATTACCAGTTTGTGCGGCGCGCTATTTCGGGTTCTGGCAATGTCCGTCATTTTCATTCACGCTTTCCCATGAAACGAGCCAAATTTTCGACACGTATTGCTTTTGATGAAAAAGCATCAGAATTACCTGTACGCATCGCGAAATGATTTATACAGATAACGCACGGGTGGTCGTAAAGGATGACAAAAAAACGCAAGTTAGTGCATATAAAAATTCTATGCAGCAACTTGCGTGAGGGGAAAACGACGAGATAAGCCGCACTGTTTCCGTGCGGCTACATTCTAATTTGGTGAATTTGACATACCGCATTTGCGGTTCAGGCTGGTAGCAGTGTTGTTTTTACGACGCGTTCCATCCCGGTAAAGGCAAAGTCCAGATCGGGTGTCAGGCCAGAAACAATATCGGCGATGGCGCGACCCGATCCTGCCCCCATGGTCCAGCCCAAAGTACCATGACCGGTATTGAGGAAAAGATTGGAAATCTTGCTTTTGCCTATATAAGGTACGTTCGACGGTGTCAGTGGGCGCAAACCTGTCCAATACACGGGATTGTCATAATCACAGGCATGCGGGAACAGTTCACGGGTGCGGCGCGTAATGGCTTCACAACGCGCAGTATTCAGTTCGCGGCTATATCCGTTGATTTCGCAGGTGCCCGCTACGCGCAAGCGATCCCCCAGACGTGACACCACCAGCTTATAGCCGTCGTCTGTCAGTGAGATGACGGGTGACTGCTCAGGATTGATAATGCGATAGGTTGCTGAATAGCCTTTGCCCGGGTAAATCATCAGGTTAATGCCCAGAGGTTTCAGCAAACTCTGTGAATGGCTGCCCATGGCAATCACAAAGGCATCTGCTTTCAATACCTGATGCCTGCCTGTCGCATCGATGATTTCCACGCCGGTGATCTTTGCCGCTGCGCCTGTGCCTTCATGTAGCAGGCGGGTGACCGTGGTATTGAATTGAAACTGCACGCCGGCGCCGGCTGCTTTGTCTGCCAGGCCTGTGGTGAATTGATAGACATCACCAGATTCATCGGTTTCGGTAAAATCGCCACCCACAATTTTGTCACGTATGCGAGCCAGTGACGGTTCTCTGCGAACCACTTCGTCAGCATTGATTGAGACACGCGGGCAACCCAGGTCACGCATCAGTTGCGCAGCAGGCAAGGACGCATCGAACTCCTTTTGATCTGTATAAAAATGCAAGATTCCCTTGGTCAGGCAATCATAGCTGATGCCGGTTTCAGCGCGCAGGGCACGCAGGGTTTGCCTGCTGTATTCTGAAATCGCCACGATCTGACGGATGTTGTCTGCGGTACGTGCTGGCGTGCATTCACGCAAGAATTGCAAACCCCACAGCCATTGCAGTAATTCTGCGCGTGGCCGGAACAACAATGGCGCATCTTCTTTACCCAGCCATTTCAAGACCTTCATCGGCGCCGAGGGATTCGCCCAGGGTTCAGCATGTGACACCGAAATCTGGCCACCATTGGCGAAACTGGTTTCTTGAGCAGCCCCAGGCTGGCGGTCGATCACAGTGACATCATGACCCTGTTTTTTCAGGAACCATGCTGATGAGGTGCCGATGATGCCTGAACCGAGAACGATGACTTTCATGCTGGAAATCTCCTGTCTTTAATCTTTGTTTGATTAAGGAGATTGTAGAAATACTTTGCTTTTCCAGGTAATCAGAAGCGATACAAATTTTTTTATTTTTGAAAGCGAATTGAAGTTTTGTGTTTAAAAATAAAAATATTATTATTTAATTTGATTATTTTTGGGATTTTGCCTTGGTGATTTCTTGCGTTACGGCACGGGTGATGACTTCTTCCAACGTTTTGTGCAAACCTGAACGAATTTCTACCGATAATTTTTCTACTGCAATTTGCAAAACGTCAGCCAGATTGTCACGTACGCGATGTTCAAGTACAAAGTCGACGCGTGCCAGCACCTGACGCAAGACGTTTTCTCTCAGAGTTTGCTCAAGCGTCTGCCAGTCTTCTTCACTGATTGCTGCGATGTTGATAGCGGCGACGCCGTCATTGTGTGGCGCAATCGTGTTGGTTACGCCCAGTGATGGTAGTTCGGAGGGTTTTGCCGGCTGTTTCTCCGGCATAGTCGCACTGGCTTTTGCTGAAGGTGATGCTACTGTTTTTTCCGGTAACCTGACCGCTTTTTCAGCAGGCACGGTTGCCAGTTGTTCTGGCCGTATGATTTCGGTGAGAACCGGGATGCTGGCATCAATTTGACTGTTCATTTTATTTCGCGACTGAGTGAGTGAGGCTAAAGCCTTGTTGCTGATAATAGCGATAACGTTCGCGCCCGGCCAGCTTGTCGGCCTCATCGGCAGAGATCACTTCTATCATGCGTTGGAACTGGGTAAAATTGTGTGGCGTTCTTGCTGTCAGATTGATTAAAATTTCATAGTGCGGGCAGGCTGCGCTTTCATCGTGGCTAAGCACGATAGGTGTGCATGATGAGAGCGGATCAGTGAGCATCACGTGCGGCAAAAAATCTGCCTCGGTCAAGGTCCATAAGGCTTCATTCAAGCTTTGCAAATAGGCCTGGTCATGATGAAACACCACCATCTTGCAGTTGGCAGCGTGTGCTTTGCGTATGAGGCGGCAAGTGTAGTTGAGCTTGTCCGCCACATTGCTGTGAAAATCAATTCGTGTCATACGTCTTAGAAGCGAATACCATTGTCAGAAGCGGGTTTGGCTGGTGCTGGCGTGGCAGGCGGCTTCGGCGCATTTGCCTCTTTTGTGGCTGGCGGAGGTGGCGGTGGGGCCGCTGGCTCTGGCGCAGGATACCGATAGTCCTTCGGCAGTTTGCTGGTGGCTGGATAACCAGCGCTATTGATAGCGGTTTTCCAGTCTTCGTTATTGAAGCCATGAAACTTGACGTTGGCAATCACCATCAAAGGTAGCTGTGAATCACCACCGACTTGCTTGAGTTTGTCGGCATCGGCGGCGTTGCCAACAGTTTTTTCAGCGAACGGCACACCATTGGTTTTCAAAAAACTGCGGCCTGCGTCACAGGGGGCGCAATTCGTGGTGGTGTACAAAGTCACCGGGTTTTTCGTCACTACCAGGGCCAAATCCCCTGGAAGGTTACTGACATCAGTGCCGCTTGAAAAATTCTTTTGTTCGACTTTTTTCTGGTTCGCAGGTGGCGGCTGGTCGCTATAAGTGACCTTGCCATCTGAGCCTACCCATTTATACATTTGTGCCTGCGCCTGGTTGGCCATGAACATGGCTGGCAAGGCTGCGCAGATCAGGATTTTTGCAGTTACTTTCATATTTTTCTCCGTTTAGACGAATACGGTTCTACATTCACGCGCTCATGCCATTGTGGCGCAACAAGGCATCAATGACAGGTTCGCGTCCGCGAAATGCCTTGAATGATGCCAGCGCAGGGCGTGCACCACCGGCTTCCAGTATTTCTGCTTGAAATCTTTCACCCACCGTGCGAGACAGCGTGCTGCCTTCCACATTGGCATGTTCTTCAAATGCAGCATAAGCATCTGCGGATAATACTTCAGCCCATTTATAACTGTAATAGCCAGCAGCATAGCCACCTGAAAAAATATGGCTGAAGGAGTGTTGAAAGCGATTAAATTCTGGCGGATGCAATACCGATACCTGTTCACGTACAGCGCGCAATATGTCTTGCACAGTTTGCCCGCTGTCCGGTTCGAAGGCATCATGCAGGCGCATGTCAAACAGCGAGAATTCAACTTGCCGCAAGGTCTGCAAACCAGACTGGAAGTTTTTTGCCGCAATCATCTTGTCATACAAGGCGCGGGGCAGGGATGCACCGGTATCGACATGGGCCGTCATATGTTGCAAGACATCCCATTCCCAGCAGAAATTTTCCATGAATTGTGAAGGTAATTCCACGGCATCCCATTCAACGCCAGAAATACCGGAAACTGACAAGTCATCTACCTTGGTCAACAGATGATGCAGGCCATGACCAAATTCATGGAACAGGGTAATTACTTCATCATGGCTAAAGGTCGCGGCTTTGCTGATGCCGTTGACACTGACTGGTGCGCTGAAGTTGCATGTGAGGTAAGCCACCGGGGTTTGTATGCCTTTGCTGGTCAGCCTGCGGCCACGTGCGTCATCCATCCAGGCACCGCCACGCTTGCCATTGCGCGCATACAGATCAAGGTAAAACTGCCCCACCAGTTTGCCGTCTTTTTCAATGCGGTAAAACTTCACGTCAGGGTGCCAGGTGGCTGCCTGATCAGGTTTGATTTCTACCGCGAACAAGGTCTGGATCACGCGGAACAGGCCGTTGATCACCTGAGGTTCAGGGAAGTATTCTTTGACTTCCTGCTCTGAAAACGCATAGCGCTGCTGGCGCAATTTTTCAGCTGCATAGGTAGTATCCCAGGCTTGCATGTCGCTGATGCCCAACTGCTCTGCGGCAAAGGCGCGCAACTCTGCCAGGTCTTTTTCAGCATAAGGGCGCGCACGTGCTGCCAGGTCTTCCAGAAACTGGCTGACTTGTGCTGGTGATTCTGCCATTTTGCTGACCAGCGATACTTCTGCGAAATTGCGGTATCCAAGCAAAGTCGCTTCCTCTTTACGCAGGCGCAGCAGTTCAGCCATGATTTCGCTGTTATCCCATTCCGGCTTTGCACCCAGCTCAGAAGCTTTGGTGGCATTGGCACGATAAATGGTCTCGCGTAACTGACGGTTTTCGGCGTATTGCAGCAAGGGGAAATAGGATGGGAAATGCAGGGTGAATTTGTAGCCGGTTTTCTCATCCGCTTCTGCTGCTGATTTTGCAGACTGCACGACATCATCTGGCAAACCTTTCAGATCTGCCAGGTTTTCTATCAGTAAGGCATAGTCGTTCGTCGCATCAAGCAGGTTTTCTGAAAACCTGGTCGACAGCGCAGCATGTTTTTCCTGGATTTCGGCGTAGCGCTGTTTCTTGTCGTCTGCGAGTTCGGCACCACTTAGACGGAAATTGCGTATCGCATTTTGAATGATGGTTTTTCTTGCCTGCGGCAAGCTGTCAAAATCTGGTGCATTTTGCAGTGCTTTGTAGCCTGCAAACAAGGCCAGATTTTGTCCCAGCTCTGTCCAGAACTCGGTAATGGCCGGTTCATTTTCGTTATGGGCCGCGCGCAATTCTGGTGTGTCAACAACGGCGCTCAGATGGCCGACGACTCCCCAGGCACGGCCCAGCTTTTCGGTGGCGTTTTCCAAAGGTTCAACAAAGCTGTCCCACTGCACCGCTTCCCCGCTTTTTTCCAGTTGTTCGATCACGGTGCGGTTTTCTGCCAGCAGGGCAGCAATGGCGGGGCTGACATGCTCAGCCCTGATATCGGCAAAACGTGGTAAATCGCTAAAATCGAGCAGGGGATTCGTCATATTAAATTCTTTCAGCAGCTTCAATCGTATTCACCAGCAGCATGGTGATGGTCATTGGACCAACGCCACCTGGTACTGGTGTAATGTAACCCGCAACTTCTTTGCTTGGCAGATAATCAACATCGCCGCAGAGTTTGCCTTCATCATCGCGATTCATGCCAACGTCAATGACGACAGCGCCTGGCTTGATCATATCGGCAGTCACAATATTGCGCTTGCCGGTCGCCACTACCAGGATATCTGCATTGCGTGTATGGGCTGCCAGGTCACGGGTCTTGGAGTTACAGATGGTGACGGTAGCACCCGCTTGCAAGAGCAGCATGGCCTGGGGTTTGCCAACGATATTGGACGCGCCGACGACCACGGCATTGGCACCGCGCACGGGATAAGCTATGGATTCCAGCATCTTCATCACACCATAGGGGGTACAGGGGCGAAACAGCGGTTGACCTGTCATCAGCAGACCAGCATTGCTGATATGGAAACCATCCACATCCTTCTCAGCGGCAATGGCCTCAATAACCTTGTTGGCGTTGATGTGCGCAGGCAAGGGCAGTTGTACCAGTATGCCGTTAATTTTCGGGTCCTGGTTCAGTCTGTCTATGTGTGCCAGCAGTGCAGCTTCGCTCAAATCTGCTTCGTATTTTTCTAGCACCGAATAAAACCCGCAGTCTTCACAAGCTTTGACCTTGTTGCGCACATAGACTTGTGATGCAGGATTTTCGCCAACCAGTATCACGGCCAGTCCGGGTTGTTTGCCTTTCGCCGTCAATGCCGCCGCACGCTGCGTTACGTCAGCGCGTATTTGTTGTGAAAGTTGGGTTCCGCTAATAATTTGAGCAGTCATGATAAGGGATCGCTAATGAAGAACAAGCCCAGATTATAAATGATGCACGTGGCCACAATGTAAATGCAGCAAGCCAGGCCATTCAAAAATCGCGTATGTCGCTTGAGTTTCACCTGTATTTGAGTGTGCAACAGGCGAAAATGCCACCCCGTTTGCTTGCCTGCCAGTCAGAAAAATGAGCGCAAATTCCGGATAAATAGTTTGTATATTTAATAACTAGTTAAGTTTAATCAATTTCTTTTTTGTAAAATAGTTTTCTTTTTTGGTTATGAATCACGCCAAGTCTGTTGTTTTCTGTCCGCATTCCTATGGTTGCGATTGACAGCAAATTTCAATAATGGCTTGATACCAATTATGAAAATTAGTTTTCAAAAATATTTAACGTTTGATCAGCGCTTTGCAAGATTCACGCTTGAGCGCAAGTTTTAAAAAAGATCCAGAACAAATTCGAAACAAATCTACAGGAGATGAGTATGTTGAAGGAAAAGGTAATTTCGAGGTCATTGCGCGTGATGTTCTCAGGCGGCTTGATGATGACTGCTGGCCTGGTGGCACAACCGGCGTTTGCACAAGATGATGCAAAGGTACAAAGAGTTGAAGTGACAGGTTCAAGCATCAAGCGTGCAGAAGCTGAAACAGCATCCCCAATACAAATTATCACCCGTGCCGATATCGACAAAGCTGGTAAAACAACGGTTGCCGAATACCTGCAAACCTTGACAGCTGACGGCGCAGGTTCCCTGCCAACCAGCTTCGGTAACGGTTTTGCTGCTGGTTCTACTGCCATCTCTCTGCGTGGTCTGGGCGCAACTTCCACACTGGTATTGCTCAACGGTCGCCGTATGGCACAGTTTGGTCGTGCTGATGACGGTCAAAAAGCATTTACTGATATCTCCACTATCCCTATGGAAGTGGTTGAACGCATCGAAATCCTGAAAGATGGCGCTTCTTCTATCTACGGCGCAGATGCGATTGCCGGTGTCGTCAACATCATCCTGAAAAAGAATTATGAAGGTATCACTGTCAGCGCGACAGCTGGTACATCCGGTTCACGCGATGCGAATCAGACAAAAGCCTCGATTACTGCCGGTTTTGGTAATCTGGAAAAAGACAAATACAACATCATCCTCAATGCAGAAGCTTACAAATCCAATGAGTTGATGAATTCCCAGCGTTCTGACCGTGACTGGATCGGTACAGGCGACTGGCGTCGTTGGGGTTACCCAATGAACACCGTTGGTTCTTTCACCAATGGTTACATTGCAGGTAATAACAGTGCTTCTCCAAGCCCTACAGGTTCGCTGCGCGATCCTAAAACTCTGAATTATGTATCGCTGCCAGGTTGCTCGACTTTGTCGACCACTAAAGTACAAGATCCAGGTGGCGGTTGCTTGTGGTATGCGGATCAGTTCCGTTCGATGCTGCCACAAATCGACGGTGTGAACCTGTTCAGCCGCGGCACATTCCAGATCAATGAAGATTTGCAAGCGTATGCAGAATTTGGTTATTCTCAACGTAAGGCAGCCTTCACAGTAACGCCTCCAGCGACATCTTCCAATGTCTTCTTCCCGCCAAACGCAGCCAGCCCGACTGGTAATATCAATTACGGTACTGCCATCGTAATGGCAGCAGAACATCCGCAAAACCCATACGGTGTACCTATCCGTATTCGTTATTCGATGTTCGACGTGGGTGCCAATCGCCGTATCGCTGATAATTCATTTTATCGCGCTGTTGCTGGTTTGAAAGGCACGATGGCAGGCTGGGATTTCGACACAGCGATCCTGCATTCCGAATCCAAGCTGCATCTGGATTACACCAACATGATCAACATGAACGTGTTGAAAGCAGCCTTGGGCGATCCTAAGAGCCCATACTTCCCATACTATATCGGTACACAGGCAAGCAAAAACAATCCGGCCCTGTATGCTGCCATGGTCAAGACAGCATCCCTGGATGCGCCAACCAAGATGGATATCATTGACTTCAAGGCTTCCCGCGAGTTGATGGCTTTGTCTGGCGGTATGATGGGTCTGGCGGTTGGTGCTGAATACCGTAAAGAGTCTTACAACATGCCATCTCTGGATGGCAGTAAAGACGGTTCCATCAACAGCAGCTATGTTGCTGCCAAAGGTGATGAAACAGTCTCTGCTCTGTATGCAGAGATACTGGCTCCAGTGATCAAGACAGTAGAATTGTCCGGCGCGCTGCGTTACGACAAATACTCTCACTTCTCTTCCGTGACACCAAAAGTTGGTGCCAAGTGGACACCAGTGAAAACTTTTGCTCTGCGTGGCACTTACTCTGAAGGTTTCCGTGCGCCAAGTGCACCAGAATCCGGCACAGAAAGTTTCAGTGCAGGTACTGCAACAGTCCGTGATCCAGTACGTTGCCCGAATGGCACACCATTGCCAGGCGCACAATCCTCTGATTGCGCAACAACTTTCACAGGCTTTAAAGTTGGCAACCCAAATTTGCAACCAGAAAAATCCAAAGGTTACACACTGGGTATGGTCTGGGATCCGCTGCCTAACACCAATCTGGCAGTTGATGGCTGGTTGATCCGTCGTAACAACGAAATCAACTCCATGTCCTTCCAGACAGCGGCTGGCTTGCCAGGCGTATTGCGTCAGGATAATAACCTGACCATCAACGGCGTAGTGACACCAAACACAGGTACTATCATCGGTGGCGCTGCTCCTTATGCCAACTCCAGCTATACCGAAGTTAAAGGTGTGGATTTCAACGCGAAACAACGTTTCAACCTGGGTGAGTACGGTCGTTTGAATGCAGACGTGAACTGGACACACGTGATTTCATGGTTGCGTGTTGACGGTGCGGTTCAGCATCAATATGCCGGTACACATGGTAACTGCGATACTTCCAACTGCGTTGGCACACCAAAAGACAAAGTTAACTTTGTACTGGGCTGGGACAAAGGCGACTGGAACGTAACTGGTATCGTCAGCTATCGTGGTTCCCTGAAAAATATTCCTGAAGAAGGTCAGCCATGTGCCAACAAGTTTGTTGATGGTACTGATGCGCCAGCAGGTTGTACTCTGGCATCCTTCACTACGCTGGATGTGTCTTTCCGCTACAAGGCAATGAAAAACCTGGAAATCTTTGGTTCCGTGTCCAACCTGTTTGACAAGGTTGCACCACTGGATCCTTTGACTTACGGTGCAATGGGTTACAACCCTATGGACGGTAGCGGCGCAATTGGCCGTTATTTCAAAGTTGGTCTGAAATATCAATTCAAATAATAGCTGGATAACCAGGTTCAATTCGACGCAAGCCGGATTGCGCTGATGAAGCGATAAAGAGCGATGAGAAATCATCGCTCTTTTTTTATCTTCATATCCACCGCCAATAATGCGTTTGACGGTGGATATTTTTGCCTGGCTTTATGTCTGTTTCAAGCGATGCCGTTAGCTAAAAAACGGCCCAACCCGTAGAATGCAGTTTTTTTAACACGCCTGTTGACGGCCGCGCCGAAAATTTTCATGCGTATCACATGACTTTGAAGGAAACATCCATGCAATTCAGCGAAATTCTGCTCACCCTGCCTGTCATTGATCACCTGGCTGCCATTCAATTATTTGATGGCGTAACACTGGTCGCACAAATAGATAACAAGCCGGGCTCGGCTGGTAGCGTACGTGTCTATCATGCCCTGTTACAGGAATTTGCCGAAATCAATACCGCTGCCGCTGCAAAGGGCCTGCAGTTGTACGCTGAACATACGTCAGATGCCAGGGCTTTTCCGGGCAAGCACCCAAATATTGATCGCCTGCTGGTATTGCTGGCAGATGCTTCCGGCAGCAAGAAACTGACCGGGAAATTGATCGTTCATTGACTGTGTATTGATGGGCAATACAAGGGACGGATCTGTCCTGATTGGCGAGGCGGGATTCTCCCGCACATCCCTCGCGCTTCAATGGCCAGTACACAACATGACTTCATTTGCTTTCACCTGCGGTAAATTTTCTCAATCTTTATGAAAAACATCAAAAAACTTACATCCTTTCTGTTGCTGTCTTTGCTTTTGACGGGCTGTGGCGGTGGTTCTGGCGGCGGTGCCGGGACAGGTACGAATATAAGTACAAATACAGGCACAAGTACAGGCACAAGTACAGGTAATCCGGCTGACACGCTGCCGGTAGTATCCAACGATGGTGGCTTGAGCTTTACGCCATCCAGTTTGACGGCAACTATTTTGCCTTACGAAAATAAAACCTTGTCGCTTGACATACGTGCGAACCGCAATTTCCCGGATGTGGTGAATGTCGCGATAATCGACACAACTGGTGTTATTACCGACGATATCAGGATCAAGGCGGTTGATAAATATAATTACCAGGCAAGTGTCACGACAAGAAGCCTTAAGCCGGGCAGATATAGCGGCATACTGGAGGTGAGATTATGTAAGGACAGTCCCTATAGTTGTGCGCAGCCGCACGAAGGCTCACCCTGGAAGCTGCCATACAGCTTTGAAGTAAGACCACCAAGTATTACGATCAGCCCAGCGGAGATCACGGCATCATTTGTCCCTGCCGAAGAAAAGTCATTTGAGCTTGAAATCAGAAGTGAAGCAAGCATCGATTTCATCAATCGTGTTGGTGTCAGTGTCACCGATCCAGCCGGTTTGCTGACCAACGGTAATGCAGTGACCAACATCGATAAAAACACCATACGCACCACTCTGAGGATGACTTCAAAACCGCCGGTGGGTAAATATGTTGGGGCGCTGGAAGTACGTTTGTGCGGAGGGAATATTAATTCATGTGATTTCCCCTATCAGATCAATCCCTGGAAAATACCCTACAACCTGGAAGTAAAAACGAATACCGTCACACTGACACCAACGCCGGGCGCGGCCGACTGGAATGGCTACCAGGGCAATGTTGCACATACCGGTTACGTGCCGGTAACCCTGAATGTGAATGCCTTCTCGCCGCGATTCCTGTTTGAAATCGACAGCAAATACATGGCGCAAGGGCAAATCACTACGCAGGGTGACACAATCTATTTCTCAGCACCGGCAGCAAATGGCGGAAGTGGTGGAGCGGTATTCGCTGTTAATGAATCTGATGGCAAGGTCAAATGGACGTTTCCGGTTGCTGATGGTTGGGTGAACCCACCTGCTGCGCAAAATGGTAAAGTTTATTTCATGAATACTGGTGCACAAAGCTCGGGTTTGTGGATGCTGGATCAATCCAATGGCAATAGATTGGGTAAAACGAATGTCACCACAACAAGTAGCTATTTTTATGCGCCGGTGGTTGATGGGCAAACTGTTTTCAGCCGAAATGGGGCGCAGAGTCAATTCCTGTCCAGTTCATCGGCGGATACGCTAAGCAGCAACTGGAATTTTGCATCCGATAATATGGATGCACTCTGGTCACCAGCGGTAGATACCAATTACGTTTATATGTTTGTCCCCAAGTTATTTAGTGGCGGGCCAGGCGGATTGGCGGTGATTAATCGTCAATCCGGCAAGCAGACGACGCTGATCGCTGCTCCTGATATTCAGGCATCAATGACCAGGGTAGAGCCTACGCTGTGTGATGGTGTGAATTTATTGATTGCAAGTAACGGGTTAAGTCTGGTGAACTTTGATCTGGCTTCGCAAAAAATTAAATGGACCGTCAAAGACACGTTTTATAGTAATCCTGTTTGTGCTGGTTCCACTCTGTACATCCTCAATGGATATGGCGTTGATGCCCGCTCACTCAGTTCCGGGGCCTTGTTGTGGCGGTGGAAATTTCCGGACGGTATTTACTATGATCAAAAGCCGATTGGTGCAAATGGCTATCTGCAAAACATGATTGTTACCAATAATGTTTTACTGGTTGGTTCTTTTAGTTCCGTATTTGCTGTCGATTTGAGTAGCCATCAAACGGTGTGGTCCTATCCACGAGGTGGCGATCTGACCTTGTCTAAAAATGGCATTCTTTATGTGAACAAAGGCACTAGTGGCTATGGCAGTTTTATGGCGTTCAATACCAAATAGCCTGGAATCGGCAGGTACCTGTGCGTACCTGTCTTTAAGAGCCCGCTTATGATATTGCTGCTGCCTTAGTGCTCCGCCATGATCAGGCTTCAAGAGCTTAAGATCGTAGATGGAATCCAAGAATCAGATGAGCGTTCTGGGATGGTGGTATGGGGGCAAAATGCTGCGCTGCAGCTTAAATTTCACATTATGAAATCATATATCGCTATTTGAAAAATTAAAAAGTCCTGTTAAAATACTTGCGAGAACAAAAAACTAGCCGTAATTTGTCGATTCGCCCCGCGCGTTTCACCCAAACGCGCAATAACAGGAGACCCCTTCTATGTCACCCCAGATAGACCAGGTGCTGGCTCAGGCCGCCAATGATCCCGATGTAGTTGAAACAAACGAGTGGCTGGATGCGCTTGAAGCAGTCATAGAGGCCGAAGGCCCTGAACGTGCACATTATCTGATGGAGCGCATGGTTGACCTGGCGCGCCGCCGTGGTGCCCACATCCCTTTTTCCAGCAATACTGCTTATGTGAATACCATTCCGGCTGACCAAGGCGAGCATTGCCCGGGCAACCTGGAAATCGAAGAGCGCCTGCGCTCTTATATGCGCTGGAATGCCATGGCCATGGTGGTCAAGGCTAATCGCGTTGATGGCGACCTTGGTGGTCACCTGTCCAGTTTTGCCTCGCTAGCGAATATGCTGGGCATAGGCTTCAACCATTTCTGGCATGCGCCGACGGAAGATCACGGTGGTGATCTGCTGTACATCCAGGGCCATTCTTCTCCTGGTATCTATGCACGCGCCTTTCTTGAAGGCCGCCTGACTGAAGAGCAGTTGCTGCATTTCCGCCGCGAAGTTGATGGCAAGGGCCTGTCTTCTTACCCGCATCCAAAACTGATGCCTGATTTCTGGCAATTCCCTACCGTATCGATGGGCCTGGGCCCGTTGATGGCGATTTACCAGGCGCGCTTTCTGAAGTACCTGCATGCACGCGGTATTGCAGATACTGAAAAACGTAAGGTCTGGGCCTTCTGTGGTGATGGTGAGATGGACGAACCAGAATCCATGGGCGCAATCGGCATGGCTGGTCGTGAACAGCTGGACAATCTGGTCATCGTCGTCAACTGTAACCTGCAACGCCTGGATGGCCCGGTACGTGGCAATGGCAAGATCATCCAGGAACTGGAATCTGATTTCCGTGGCGCTGGCTGGAATGTCGTCAAAGTCATCTGGGGTAGCGGCTGGGATGAGTTGCTGGCGAAAGATAAAGACGGCATCCTGCAAAAAGTGATGATGGAAACCGTTGATGGCGAATACCAGAACTACAAAGCCAAGGATGGTGCCTATGTACGCGCCAACTTCTTTGGCAAGCATCCAAAATTGCTGGAGATGGTCAGCAAAATGTCGGATGACGACATCTGGCGTCTGACCCGTGGTGGTCATGACCCACACAAAATTTATGCTGCATTCAAAGTTGCCCAGGAAAATAAGGGCCAGCCTACCGTCATTCTGGCGAAGAGTATCAAGGGCTTTGGCTTTGGCAAATCCGGCGAAGCGCGCAACACTGCGCACAATACCAAGAAGCTTGACGACGAAGCCATCAAGGCCATGCGTGACCGCTTCCAGTTGCCGATTGCTGACTCTGAATTGCCAGCCATCCCATTCTTCAAACCGGCTGACGACACGCCAGAAATGCAATACCTGCATGCGCGCCGTAAAGAACTCGGTGGCTACCTGCCACAACGCCGTCAAAAAGCCGATGAGGCTCTGGTGGTGCCAGAACTGACAGCCTTCCAGGCCATGCTGGAACCAACGGCTGAAGGCCGTGAAATTTCGACGACAGCGGCATATGTGCGTATCCTGACAGCCTTGCTGCGTGATGCCAGCTTGGGTCAGCGCGTGGTACCTATCATGGTCGATGAATCGCGTACTTTTGGTATGGAAGGTCTGTTCCGTCAGATCGGTATTTTCAGCCAGGTTGGTCAGTTGTATGAGCCTGTCGATAAAGACCAGGTTATGTACTACCGCGAAGATAAAGCTGGTCAGATTTTGCAAGAAGGTATCAATGAAGCCGGTGGTATGAGTTCATGGATCGCTGCGGCGACTTCCTACTCGACCAATAACCGCGTCATGATCCCGTTCTATACCTATTACTCGATGTTTGGTCTGCAGCGTATTGGTGATCTGGCATGGGCTGCTGGCGATATGCGTGCACGTGGCTTCCTGCTTGGTGGTACAGCTGGTCGCACCACATTGAATGGTGAAGGTTTGCAGCATGAAGATGGTCACAGCCATGTACTGGCATCCACCATCCCTAACTGTATTCCTTATGACCCGACATTCGCACATGAAGTGGCAATCATCATGCATGATGGTCTGCGCCGTATGGTCACCAATCAGGAAGATGTGTTCTACTACATCACCCTGATGAATGAAAACTATAGCCATCCAGGTTTGAAGGCCGGTCAGGAAGAGGGCATCATCAAGGGTCTGTACCAGTTGCAAAAATCCGAACAAACCACCAAGCACCGCGTGCAACTGATGGGCTCAGGCACTATTCTGCGTGAAGTGATTGCCGGTGCTGAATTGCTGCAAAATGACTGGGGTATTGCTGCTGACGTCTGGTCTGCACCATCCTTCACTTTGCTGGCCCGTGATGGCCAGGATGCTGAACGCTGGAATATGCTGCACCCGACTGCAGAGCCGCGTGTGCCTTACATCGCTCAATGCCTGAAAGACACGGCAGGCCCTATCGTCGTCGCAACCGACTATATGCGCACCTTTGCTGAGCAAGTCCGTGCCTTCATACCGAAAAACCGCAGCTACAAAGTGTTGGGTACAGATGGTTTTGGCCGTTCTGATTCCCGCGCCAAACTGCGTGAGTTCTTTGAAGTCAACCGTTACTTCGTGGTCATCGCTGCGTTGAAGACACTGGCTGATGAAGGTGCCTTGTCTGCATCCGTGGTGGCGCAAGCAATTGCCAAATACGGTATCAATGCAGATAAACCTAATCCGGTTACTGTGTAATTTTACGTCTGACACCCACTAACATTTCCTGCCTCTTTTATTTTTAGAGAGTGGCAGGATGAGCGTGAAGACAGCGTAAAACCTGGCTTCACCCCAACCGCCTTGTGACAGCGCAGGGCGACAATGGAGAAAACTATGAGTAGCGTAGAAGTCAAAGTACCGGATATTGGTGATTTCAAGGAAGTTGAAGTCATTGAGCTGATGGTCAAAGTCGGCGACACCATCAAGGTCGATCAGTCACTGATCACCGTAGAATCAGATAAAGCCAGCATGGAAATTCCATCCAGCCATGCGGGTGTGGTCACAGAAATTAAAGTCAAGGTTGGCGACAAGGTTGCTGAAGGTTCCTTGCTGGTCGTGGTTGATGCTGCGGCAACTACGGCAACTACCGCAGCACCAGCGGCGGCACCAGCACCAGCACCTGCGGCAGTGCCAGTAGCTGCAACGCCTGCACCAGCGGCTCCGGCACCCGCCGCAGCTCCTGCCCCAGCTGCAGCGGCTGCATCTGCTCCTGTAGCAACTGCCAGCGCAGGCAAAGCCCATGCCTCACCATCCATACGCAAGTTTGCGCGTGAACTCGGTGTCGATCTGAGCCGCGTTGCCGGTTCCGGCCAAAAAGGCCGCATCACGCAAGAAGACGTACAAAACTTCGTCAAGGGCATCATGGCGGGCAGCACAGCTGTTGCCGCGGTTTCTGCTCCGGCAAAAAATGGCAGTGGCGTCGGCCTCGATGTATTGCCATGGCCATCGCTGGACTTCAGCAAGTTTGGCGCGACCACGACTTCACCTTTGTCACGCATCAAAAAACTCAGTGGTCCGAATTTGCACCGCAACTGGGTCATGATCCCGCATGTCACGCAATTTGATGAAGCCGATATCAGCGATCTTGAAGAATTCCGTAAGTCTTCGAACGAAGCCCTGGTCAAATCCGGTGTCAAACTGACGATGCTGGCTTTCGTCATCAAGGCCAGCGTTGCTGCACTCAAAAAATTCCCGGCATTTAATTCTTCGCTTGATGCAACAGGTGAAAACCTGATCCTCAAGCAGTATTACAACGTCGGCTTTGCTGCTGATACACCGAATGGCCTGGTCGTGCCTGTCGTTAAAAACGCAGATCAGAAAACCCTGTCGCAAATCGCCGTTGAAATGGGTGAGTTGTCTGCCCAGGCACGCGATGGCAAGTTGAAGCCAGCTGACATGCAGGGCGCAACTTTCACGATCTCTTCACTCGGTGGCATCGGTGGCACGGCATTCACGCCTATCATCAATGCACCTGAAGTGGCGATCCTCGGTTTGTCCAAATCCAGCATTAAACCAGTCTGGGATGGCAAGCAATTCCAGCCACGCCTGATGTTGCCTTTGTCGCTGTCGTATGACCACCGCGTCATTGATGGTGCCATGGCTGCCAAGTTCACCGCTTATCTGGCTGATGTACTGGCTGATTTGCGCAAAACCCTGCTGTGAACGGAGACCATACTATGAGCACTATCGAAGTCAAAGTACCCGATATCGGTGATTTCAAGGAAGTTGAAGTCATAGAATTGCTGGTCAAGGTGGGTGACACTATCAAGGTTGATCAATCACTGGTGACAGTGGAGTCCGATAAGGCCAGCATGGAAATCCCATCCAGCCACGCCGGTGTCATCAAGGAATTGAAAGTCAAGCTCGGTGACAAGATTGCCGAAGGCAGTTTGTTACTGGTGATTGAAACTGAGGGCGCTGCGGCAAGTGCAGCACCTGCGGCTCAGGCCGCTCCCGCAGTTGCGGCTGCTCCAACACCGGCTCCCGCTGCTGCCGCTTCTGTAGTTGCAGCACCAGCCGGGCCAGTCGGTATCATCGAAGTCAAAGTGCCTGATATTGGTGATTTCAAGGAAGTTGAAGTCATCGAAGTCATGGTCAAGGTGGGCGATATCATCAAGGTAGATCAGTCGTTGATTACCGTTGAATCTGACAAAGCCAGCATGGAGATTCCATCCAGCCATGCCGGTACAGTCAAAGAAATCAAGGTCAAGGTCGGTGACAAGGTTGCTGAAGGTAGCTTGTTGTTGCTGGTCGAAGCCGCAGGCCAAGTAGCTTCTGCTCCTTTTGCTGCTGCTCCGGCTGCCGCGACTGCTGCACCAGCAGCCCCTGCGCCGGTCGCTTCTGGCTACACCGGCAAGGTCGATGTTGAATGCGACATGATGGTATTGGGCGCTGGTCCTGGCGGTTATTCTGCTGCCTTCCGCTCTGCCGATCTGGGCATGAATACGGTGCTGGTCGAGCGTTATTCCACGCTTGGCGGTGTCTGCCTGAATGTAGGCTGTATTCCATCCAAGGCACTGTTGCACGTGGCCGCCGTGATTGATGAAACTGCATCCATGGCAGCACATGGCGTGACATTTGCCAAGCCAGAAATCGATATCGACAAACTGCGTGACTACAAGGAAGGCGTCATCAAGAAAATGACGACTGGCCTGAATGGCATGGCAAAAGCCCGCAAGGTCAATGTAGTGCAAGGTGTGGGCCAGTTCTTGAGCCCTAACCATATTGAAGTCACCGCGGCGGATGGCAGCAAAAAAACTGTGCAGTTCAAGCAGGCGATTATTGCGGCAGGCTCTTCTGTCGTGAACCTGCCTTTTGTACCGGCTGATCCGCGCATCGTTGACAGTACAGGCGCGCTGGAACTGCGTCAGATACCAAAACGCATGCTGGTCATCGGTGGCGGCATCATCGGCCTGGAAATGGCGACTGTGTATTCCACCCTGGGTTCACGCATTGATGTCGTTGAAATGCTGGATGGCTTGATGCAGGGCGCAGACCGTGACATGGTCAAGGTCTGGCAAAAATTCAATGAAAAACGTTTTGACAACATTATGTTGAAAACCAAGACGGTTGCTGTTGAAGCTCTGCCTGAAGGGATCAAGGTCACGTTCGAAGCCGCCGAGGCGGGTGGAACTGCACCAGCACCCCAAGTCTATGACCTAGTGCTGGTTGCAGTAGGCCGCAGCCCCAACGGCAAGAAGATTGCTGCTGACAAGGCAGGCGTTGCCGTGACTGACCGTGGCTTCATCAATGTCGACAAGCAAATGCGCACCAATGTGCCGCATATCTTTGCGATTGGTGACCTGGTTGGCCAACCCATGCTGGCACACAAGGCCGTGCATGAAGCCCACGTTGCGGCAGAAGCAGCATCTGGTGAAAAAGCCTACTTCGATGCCAGCGTGATTCCATCCGTTGCCTACACTGACCCTGAAGTCGCATGGGTAGGTATGACGGAAGATGAAGCCAAGGCCAAAGGCGTCAAGCTTGAAAAAGGTCATTTCCCATGGGCGGCGTCTGGCCGTGCAGTGGCAAATGGCCGTGATGAAGGCTTCACCAAGTTGCTGTTCGATGCAGAAACCAAACGTATCGTCGGTGGCGGCATCGTCGGCACGCATGCCGGTGACATGATAGGTGAGATCGCTCTGGCCATAGAGATGGGTGCGGATGCAGTCGATATCGGCAAGACCATCCATCCACATCCTACCCTGGGTGAATCGATAGGCATGGCTGCAGAGGTCTATAAAGGCGTCTGTACTGATTTGCCACCGCAGCGCAAGAAATAAAGCCCTGGCAAGCACCCAAGCCCCGGCAATACCAAAAACCCCGTTACAGGAAACTGTACCGGGGTTTTTCTTTTAACTTGCCACATAAAGCCAGGTATTTGCTGAACTTGTTCTTGCATTGGCAGTCTTAACACGACAATATCGTCTATCTCAATTATTTCCCGTCGGAGACAAAATGAAAAAAATACTACCTGCCACGCTTGCACTGGCACTGGCTGGTCTGACATTGCCGCTGCAAGCGCAAGTGACAGCCAATAAGGCTGTCAAAGAAGCACCTGGCAGCAAAGATGTGTTGCCGTTTCAGGCGACAGAAAAACTGCTACCCAATGGCTTGAAAATTATTATCGTGCCAACTGGCTTGCCGAATATTGTTTCTGTACAAATACCAGTGCAGACGGGGTCACGCAATGAGGTGGAGCCAGGTAAATCCGGTTTCGCCCACTTCTTTGAACACATGATGTTTCGTGGCACCAAGGAGATACCGGCGGACAAATACAAAGACATCCTTACCGCCACTGGCGCACGCCAGAATGCCTACACCAGCGATGATCTGACGAATTACTATACGACTTTTTCCAAGGAAGACCTGGAAACGGTATTGAGGATAGAGGCCGATCGTTTCCAGCACCTGTCCTATAGCGAAAGTGATTTCAAGACGGAATCACGTGCCGTGCTTGGCGAATACAACAAGAACAGTGCCAACCCGGTCAGCAAGCTGTTTGAAGTCATGCGTGATGCGGCTTTCCAGACGCATACGTATAAACATACGACCATGGGCTTCCTCAAGGATATCGAGGATATGCCGAATCAATATGCATATTCAAAAGTCTTCTTTGACCGCTGGTACCGTCCCGAATATACGACCATCATCGTTGCTGGAGATGTGGAGCCAAAAGCTACCATCGCCCTGATAGAAAAATACTGGGGCCAGTGGCAGCGTGGCAAGGCGCAGGCACCCGTGCCGGCTGAGCCGGCGCCAGCAGGTGCCTTATACAAGCATGTATCGTGGCCAAGTACAACGCTGCCATATGTTGCGGTGTCTTTCCATGCACCGGCTTTTTCCGTGACCAGCAAGGAGCATGCAGCCCTGCGCATGCTGCTGTCGCTGTCTTTTGGCACGACTTCAGATATCTATAAGCGCCTGCAACAAGATGAGCAAAAGGTCGATCAGTTATTTGAATTTACCCCAGACAATGTTGACCCGGGCCTGGCAACCATAGGTGCACGTGTCAAGAAGGCTGAAGACACGGTGTATGTACGTGATGCCATCCTGCAAAAGCTGGCCCGTATTGCGCAGACACCTTTGCCAGAGCAGGAACTGGCAGATGCGAAATCTGCGCTCAAATATAGCCTGATACGCAGTCTTGATAATACCGACCAGATAGCCGGAACCCTTGTGCGTTTTGTTCATTACAAGCGCTCTTATGCCACCATCAATCAATTTTATAAAGTCATCGACAGCCTGACGCCCTCAGACTTGCAGGCCGCCGCCAGGAAATACCTGGTTGACGATGGCATGATCGTCACCAGTCTTTCCAATACACCCTTGCCAGCAGAGTTGTCGAATCTGCCCAAACTGGCCAGCTTCAATGACAAACCTGTAGATGGCAAGTTTGATGTACTGGTACAGGCATCGAAATTGCCGCAAATCCGCTTCAAGCTGGTATTTGCTGCGGGTTCGGCGCAAGACCCGGTGGGCAAGGAAGGGCTGGCAAGAATGACTGCAGCAATGATAGACAGTGCCGGTTCCAAAGAGCGCAAGATTGATGAAATCAAGAAATCCATGTTCCCGCTGGCAGCCAGTTTTTCTGCGCAAACAGACAAGGAAATGACGAGCTTCAGCGGTTCTGTGCATAAGGAAAAATGGAAGGAATTCATCCAGGTCGCCTTGCCTCAGTTGCTGGCCCCTGGTTTCCGTGAAGATGATTTCCGTCGCATCAAGGATGAGCAAAAAAATGCCTTGTTGCTGGATCTCAAAGATAACAATGAGGAAGAATTTGCCAAAGAACGTTTGCAGACCAATGTGTTTGCCGGTTCTGCGTATGCGCATCCGGTATTGGGAACAGTCAAGGGTATAGAGGCGATCACCCTGGATGATGTCCGCCAGTTCTGGAAAAAAGCCTACACCACAGGTGCCTTGAAGGTTGGTATTTCAGGTGATGTGTCTGATGCGATGGTGAGCAGTCTCAAACAGGTCCTGAGCAAATTGCCGGATGGTGCCGGCATGGCAGCCATTGCTGCCCCGGTTGGTAAAACCAGCCAGGGCATGGAAGTGGAAATCATAGAAAAGAATACGCGGGCAACGGCGATTTCGATGGGCTTCCCTATTGCGGTCACCCGTTCACATGCTGATTTTGCGGCGCTGTGGCTGGCAAAAACCTGGCTGGGTGAACACCGTTCCAGTTCTTCTCATCTGTATCAGCGCATACGTGAAATACGTGGCATGAATTATGGTGACTATGCCTATATCGAAGCTTTCCCTGGCGGCATGTTCATGTCTTTCCCTACACCTAACCGTGCGCGTCAGTCACAACTGTTTGAAATCTGGATACGTCCGGTTGCGCCAGAAAACGCGCATATGGCCTTGCGCGTTGCCGTTGCTGAACTCGACAAACTGGTCAATCAGGGGCTGAGCAAAGAGCAGTTTGAAATCACCCGCACCTACCTGATGAAAAATGTCTTTATGATGACAGCGACGCAAGACCAGCAACTCGGTTATGCATTGGATGCGCAATGGTATCGCACGCCAGAGTTCACCAGGATGATGCGTGACAAGCTCGCCAAACTCAGCGTTGCGGATGTGAATGCCGCCATGAAAAAACATCTGTCGGCGCAAAATATGTCCGTGGTCATGATTGCCAAAGATGCGGCAGGACTCAAGGACAAACTGGTGGCCGATGAGTTTTCGGCGATTAAATACAATTCTGAAAAACCCAAAGAATTGCTGGATGAAGATCAGGTCATCGGCAAACGTAAATTGAATATACGGCCAGAAGCCGTCAGTATTACACCCGCGACAAAAGTGTTTGCTGAATAAACAGTAACAAGATTGAAAAGCCCTGCAACCGTCATGGTTGCAGGGCTTTTTTTGTTGAAGGGTTTTACCTGGTCCTGAAGTTTCAAAGTGCTTTTTGCACGATCAGACCGATAGAGGTGACGACGTATTTTTCTATCTGTAAACGCAGATGGGTATCCTGTATATATGGCGCGAGATCAACATGGCCGTCTGCATAACCATCGCCTTCATTCCAGTCCATCTCGATCAGATGCCCTTGCGATTGCAGCGTGGTGATGATTTCTTCTATGTCACGTTTGCGGAACAGCACGGTAGCACCACTGTCTACGGTGTCCGTGTTGGAAGACATATTGTATTCTGTCGTGTGGATGGCAAAACCGCCGGGCTTCAGGCAATGCATGGCGTTATAGACAAAGTTCTTGCCATGCTCAAGTGAGCCCAGATGTTCAAACGCGCAGGAAGACCAGAGAAAATCAAATTTGCCGTGCAGTTCTTCACTGATATGGTTCATGTCGGCAAACCTGAATTCAACCAGTCTGTGCAATTCCTGTTCATCACACAAATTTCTCTGGTTGATGGCTTCAAAACCATTCGCATGCTGGGTTGATTCTACCCACCCTTTGGCCTGGGCTTCTTCGGTGAACAAATCAGTGGCGACAATGCGGGCGCCATGTGCTGCAAATAGGGCAGTCAGGGGTTCAGTGCCAACGGCAAAACCCAGTCCCAGCTTATCGCTTGCCAGCATGCCACGCTCTTTCAGCGCCTGTACGATAAATGCCCATTCCCAGATCTTCCTGTGCATGTGACCAGGGCGGTCATGCATGCGCGCAGTCCAGTATTGGAAATGTTCAGTGCGCATCAGTTGTTCAGTACAAATTGCTGATGTCAGCCAATCATCAGACGCGGCTGGCGGTGATTGCAGGTAATCATGCGCTGGTATAAAGCGCTCTTGCCATGCTTTTACGGCCAGCAAGGCATCTTCTTTTTCTATTTCTGGGTTGTTAACACCTGCATTCACAATGTCAATTTCTTTGGGAATCGTGACTGCCTGCTGGCGTTGAGAAGGGAATTGCTGTCTGACCCATGCCGCAGCATTGGTTTGCCGCAATTCCAGGGGAAGCATGCGCCATAGTGGCAACGCGAATTTCAATATGCTGGATTTCATCATCTTGACAAATATTCTGTGACATTGCTGCATCCACATTCATACCGTGGATAAAGCTGCTCGAATAAGAAAGACTAACTTAATATTGTCTCAATGGCAATTGGTTTGTTAAATTATTTAATAATCGTCGTGAGTATCAGGTTCGACATGCGTACTGGCATCGAGTTACGCAATCTATATGCTCTGTGCTGCAACGCGCATTTTTTTATCAGCCAGTCATCGAAATTGATGATAAATTTATCGAATGCGGCTTATGTTGCTCATGTGGATTTGTTTTACGTGAGCTTATGCCTACCCGTTGGTACTTCTTGCTACCCATTTGTACGCATTATCAGGTTCTGAATTGGCTTCTGAAATTTGAAAGTAAAAATGAAATTATTCTTGGATATTGTGAGCACCCTGGCTTTGATCGTGTGGCCTTTATTTATGATGATGTCAGCCATGTTGTTTGATGCACCTGGTTCAGAAGCAAACAAGTCCAATCTGGGTTTTCTGCTCTTCATCATCTTTTATCCCGTCATTATTTTTGCAGCTTACAAGCTGTTTGGGATGACTTACTTCCGTATTTCTGCAAACAAGGCATTGGTCACTAGCGTCGTGCTGACTGTGCTGATCGCGCTGCTGTTTGACTATCCGTGGTTCATCATGAACACGATGGCAGGCATACCCAGTAGCGGTTATTTTGTGAAAGAAGACAAGGTTTATTACTATGGCAAAACCATAGGCGGTGCACAGGCTGCTAGCTTCAAGGTCATCGGCAAGCAATATCAGCAATATGCAACGGATGAAAAGCATGTCTACTTTAATGGCAAGCTGATCGACGTCGCAGATCCCGCCAGCTTTACCGGCATCAGCCATCCTAAAAGCCAGCCAGAAGACGAGGGTAACCCTCTGTTCTGGAAAGATAAGACCCATGTTTACATAGAGGGGCATACCCTGTCAGGTGCCAGGCCAGCAGAATTCAGGCATCTGGGTGGCCGTTACGGCAGCGATAGCCAGCAGGTCTACTATGGCTGGCAAGCTTTAGAAGGCGCAGACCCGGCCAGCTTTCAATTGCTGAATCCCAATATGGCGAAGGATGACAAGCTGGTATTTGTCTTAGACAAGGCATGCAAGCTGAATGCGCCTGCTTCGCAGTTCCGTTTGTTGACGGATCAGGATCTGGCAGTTTACGCGACGGACGGGCAACACGTGTATGCCGTATTTTTTGGTGCGGAAGACCCGCTGCAGCTTGTCGTGGATGCTGATCCGGCTTCATTCAGTTTGCTGGAAAGAGCTTATGTGAAAGATAACAAACGGGTCTATTATCGGGACTCCAGTTTGCGTAAAATGATTTTGCTTGAGGCTGCGCATGCGGCCAGTTTTGTCGCTGGCAATTACGATAATGCCACTGGCTCTGACGCACATGACCACACGCACTATTATCTTGGTGGTGCGCTGGTGACAGCAAAAAAATAAGCAGGTACAGTTTAAATACGTATCCTGCAACAGTTGCGACTATAATTTTAAGTCATATTGACATACAACCTGGGACGAATTGAGATGAATACAGCCAATAGTGTTGACACCTTCACTTGTCCCGAGTTTCTGGCGATGGAGCGTAGCATCATCGACGATTTCGTCGATTGCACGCGTGAAGCATGCGAAGAGGCCGAGACCTGTGTCAAGGCACTCGATAACGATGGCGGTACAGCCTATATCCATCGCCTGTTTCGTGCCATGCACTCACTCAAAGGCAATTGCCAGATGGTAGGTCTGGCACCTTTCACGCATTTGCTGCATAAGGTCGAAGAAATTGTCGCCAGGGTACGCGCAGAGCAAGACCCTTATTTTCGTGAACTAGGTGAATTCCTGCTACTGGCAACGGACGAAGTCGAAGACTTGCTCAAGGACTTGATTGCGAATGGCCGCACCAGCGATGCGCGCCGTAAAAAACTGTATGACATTTGCGATGTCTTGCAACAAAACAGCCTGGGCACCTTCGCACCTCAACAATTCAAGGATGCGATTGCCCTGCTTGACGGTAAAGTGGAAGACGATAATGGCGTAACAAAATCACCCAAGGTACAACTGGAGTTGCCAGATGACCTCGAGTTGATGCGCAAGCTGTCATTGCATATCGATAATCTGAGTATTTATCGCAAAAATCGTAGCGAGCAGGTAGTGCAACTGACAGAACTTCTCAACGAGACATTGGGTTTTCCTGTTGATGCGGCGCAATTGCATGCGGCTTCCCTGATGCACGATGTAGGCATGAGCTTTATCCCGCATAATATTTTCAACAAGGAAGGCCAGCTTTCCAAAGAAGAAGTACGCAAGATACAGGAGCACGTGGTAACGGGCAGCCAGCTATTGCTGCGTTTTGGTGTCTGGAATGATGCGGCACGCATGGTGCTCGATCACCATGAACGCTTTGACGGCTCCGGCTATCCAAATGGCTTGGCCAGTGAGCAGATACACCCTGGCGCACGCATACTTTCCATCGTTGACACCTTTTGTTCCGTAACCAATGAGCGTTCAGACCGCAGCTATAAACGCAGCCTGTTAAGTGCGATTTCAGAAATCAATGCCAATAGCGATAGCCAGTTTGACCCGCGCATGGTCGAAGTATTCAATGAAGTAGTACGCAAACTGATCGCCAAACAGTAGCAATAAGGTAATTCACGCTGACCACGCGCCGCATGCGCAAATCATCGCCTTACTATGCAAATATCAAAAGTACCGCATATCAAATTCCAGGGACTGGAATTACGTAATCTAAACAGGGAAGATGCAAGGCAATGGTATGCCTATCTGCAAAATCCCGAAGTAGTTTTGCACACTAGCTGGAATCTACAATTCATTGATGACCTGCTGCTTCAGTTTGATAGCTTTGAATCAGATGCCGTCAATTCTGGCATCAAGCTGGCGATTATCGATACTGCAAACCAGCAACTTGCCGGTACCATCGGTTTTCATACCATTTCCACTCTCAATCACAGCGCAGAGATTTCCTATGACCTGGCACCTGCTTACTGGGGCCGGCGCATTGCACAAGCGGCAGCCAAGGCGCTGTGTGAGTGGGGATTCAATGAATTTGATTTAAACCGCATCCAGGCAACAGCGCTGGATAGCAACATCAATTCATGCAAGGTACTTGAGAGGCTGGGTTTTGAGCGTGAAGGATATCTGCGCGCATTCCGCATGGTCAGGGGCCAGCCAGGGAATTTCTGGATGTATTCATTGCTACACCCACGTCTTGCAAGTAAATAAACAGGCTTCTTTTTACAGGTTTTCATATAGCCGGGTTGTATCCCATGTTGCAGATAAATATCAGAATGAAAAACATTGTTTTTTTCATGGCGGCTTCATGAGTTTATGTTGGACAGTCTGTCTGCGTATGGGTTACGCTGAAATGACTTGTCGTATGCCAGTCTGAGCTGCCCGGGGAAACCAGCATGTTTTTAAAACGTTCAAAAGAAGAAGTCATCTTGCTGATGCTATGTGGTTTAAGCATACCCAGCATACTTCCTTTTGGCATCATTCGTTTATTTCAAAACAACTTGCTGCTGGCCGCTGTCGATCTGTTAATCGTTACTGGCATGCTATGCATCATGTTGTTTGTCTGGCGCACGCGGCGCATACGCCTTGCCGGGATTGCTGTCACCGTCTTCTATTCGCTGGGCATGCTGGCAGCCATTTATCTGAAAGGGCCGGGCATTGTCTATTGGGTATATCCGACCATGATTGCGGCATTTTTCATCCTCAAGGCAAAAGAAGCGCTGGCGATCAACAGTGTGTCATTGTTACTGCTGGTCGGCATCCTGCATGCCAAAATGTCGTTGCTGGATCTGTCTACGCTGATCGTAACGCTGATATTGATCAATTTATTTTCTTACATTTTTTCGCATCGCACCAGTCTTCAGCATCATGAATTGAACCAGCAAGCTGAAAAAGATTTTTTGACCGGAGTTGGTAACCGCCGCGCCTTTGATCGTAAGCTGCAAGATATCTGTGACGATAGTTCCCCTCATAAAGATGCCTGTCTGCTGATACTTGACCTGGACCATTTCAAGAATGTGAATGACCAGTTTGGCCATACGGTAGGTGATGATGTACTCATACAGTTTTGTGCCTTGCTGCGCGCAAGGATTCGCTCCATAGACAGCCTGTTCCGCTATGGTGGTGAAGAATTTGTGGTCGTGGCAATCGGCACTGACAGCATTGCTGCCGCCCGTTTTGCAGAGGAGTTACGCGTACTCATTGAAAAAGCCATCCTGATCCGGGATTATCCTGTCACGGTATCGATAGGCGTTGCGCGAAAATGCGACGGCGAAAGCAGCGCTGACTGGTTCCAGCGGGCAGATGCCATGCTCTATGACGCGAAACTGTCAGGGCGAAACGCTGTGCGGGTCGCTGCTGACAGAGACGAGCTGGCTTGAAATATCAATTTTCTGCAGGCGGGTTTTGCACGTCGTCGGCTGGATTGATGATGTCATCACTGGGGCGATAACTCCAGGCCGGCATGAACAATAAAACAAATAATGAAGCCAGTGCAATGAAGGCTGTAATCCATATGACGAACTGATTGGCGGCGATACGTTCAGGATAAATCCGGATAACCGCACCGAGACCGATGGCATTACCGGAAGCAACCAGCACCGCGCTGGCATAATCCTGAAAGCGCCTGGCCTTGTTTGCACTTCTGGCCCAGCGTGGGTCCGTGTTATAGCTGGGTAGTGTCAGGTGCGCATTTTCCAGTCTTTCCAGTGTTGCCAGAAAGTGGCGCAAATTCGTGATGGATCGCTCTGCCTTGTAATTTAAAAACGCCAGACAGATCGAGGCGACCGGGAAACCCAATACCAGCCATTCTATTGGCAGTTTGCTATTTGGTTCTCCCGGTTTTAATGCCACCAGGGCGGCCAGCAGGCTGACCACCAGCGTTACATACAAAGCCAGCGACTGATGTCTTTGTGCTATGCGGGTATTGACTTCCTGGTTGGCAGCGATGAAGCGGTAATTGGCGTCAACGTGTGATTTGGACATGACTTTCTTTCAGCGACAAGAGGAACTTCGCTATTATCGCTTACTTGGCATGGACTGGTCATTTCAAAAAGCCCAGGTGGCAGAGATATAGGCAGTTTTACTATCGGGCAGTTGTGCCATGACTGCTTTATTTGGCCCGCCATAGATACGGATACCACCATTGATTGTGATACGGTCACCTTGCCAGCCCAGTGATGCTGTTGTGATACGGCCATTGTCTTCCGGCGTCCATAACAGGTCGATCGCAGGTTGCCAGCCATTGTCTTGCCAGCTCCAGCGCACGAACACATTTTTCCGGCGCAGGTTGCCTGAGGTCGACAGGGCCTGGTTTTGCCAGGCCAGGTTATAGCCAATTTCCTTTTGCAATTGCGGCAGGTAGGCAATACTGCCGCGCAGACTTTGATTACGCGTAGTCCAGTCTTGCCACTGCCTGTCCGACATGGCCGTACCATCCCACCAGGTTTCCAGGAAAAAGCTGTGTTGGGATTCTGTCGTGTAATTGGCACCCAGCATGACTTGCATTGCATTATTCTGTGAAGCATCTTGCCACGGTGAATTGCGTTGTATCAGATTACTGAGTGCGCTGCTGTCTGTACTCATGCGCAAGCCGGTATTTTTACGCAGATAGCGCAATGAGGCATGCAACTCCATTTCATCAGTGGCAACCCAGGCTGCGGCTGCGCCAAGGCTGGCCCCGTTTTCCTGACCATAGCGGGCAAAGCCATGCAGATCCAGGCTGCCCATGCGGTGATACACGCGGGCAGCAAATGCCTGTTCCTCAGCCATGTCGGTGCTTGGTGCATGACCAGGGTTGACCCACACCATTGATACAGAAGAACTGGCGTTAAAATATTCAACACTGGCCAATGGCTTGCCTATGGATGTCGTGCTGATCAGTGAACGGCGCTTTTCCTGCGCTACCACGTCGTTTGGACGGAAACCATAACCAACATCCCAGGCAATGACTCTCTTGCCTGCGCTGTATTGCCAGGCGCCTTCACCACCGGCTGCGTATAACTCATTGAGCCAGCCGCTGGCGCGGGTATTGCCACTGTCATTCATCTGCCCCTGCAAGGTAGCGATGGCGGTTATGCCCTTGCCACTGAGATGCAGTTCAGCTTCAGCCACGCCGCTTTGTGTATCGTGGGCAATCAGGCCGGGCACAAGTTGATTGACCATGCCGGCCGGGCTGCTGGTGTTAGCGGATGACGTATTCCACAAACCCCTGATCTGTCCGCTGAAATCCGTTTCCTGCGCCATCGTCAGTTGGCTGGCTGATAAAAGGAGGGCCGCAATCGCAGAGGGCAGGGCGCGCAGTATAAAAAAAGACATGCTCACTCCAGGTTCGGATTTTTTGCCAGGAACATCGGGTTCAGCCATTGTTCAGGTACGGTTTTCTGTTTGCGGCTCACATAGCGCACGCGGGTTTCTTTATGGCTGCTCAGTTGATCCAGCAACAGCATTTCGGAAACGGCAGCAGGCGCTTGTGGCTTGTCCATGATGAAACTGGCTTGCTTGGCGAGTTTTTCTGATTGCACATACAAGTCAGCCTTGATGGGTTCATGGCGGCTTTTCCCCAGCCATAAATCGATATGCTGGTAGGCGACAGATTTGCGTACCGCATTCAGGCTCAGGTGAAGGCAGGCTTTGTCATTGCATTTTTCTTCGCCAACGATGGTGCCGGTATAGTCCTGTGCCCAGCTCATGGTGGCGATATCGCCGATGGAAGCATCACCCAGCAATTTCTGCATGGGTGTGATACGCAAGGGACGCTGACTGCCTGGCAGAACCATCCAGAAATCGTCGCCCAGCATCAATACCTTTTGCCCTTTCTCTGCCGGGCTTTGCATCAATACCAGGGATTGATGATTGGGCTGGGAAAACACGATGTAGTTGCGTTCCTTTTCTACCGTGCCATCCTTGGCAAACGTAGTGATCTGCGTTTCCACCTTGGTGCTTTCGGTGCCGACGCGGAACTGGTCGGCAGTTTTCAACAGATCATTGACTTCATCGGCATGGGCGATGTTGCCAAAAGCCGCCAGTAAAACCAGCGACAGGAGGGTAATTTTTTTCATGATGTCTTCCTTGATATTAATTGTGTGCCAGCGCTTCAACGATGGGTTGGCGCAAGGTCTTGCGGGCGATAAAGGCAGATGACAGCATCGACAGGGCGATCATCATGCCGATGGTGACAAGATATAAGCCCGCATCGATGGTTACCATCAATGGGTAACCGACAGAACGGCCGGGAGGTGGCGGCATTTGCACGGGGAAGATTGTCAGCAGCAATGCAATGCTGATGGCGAGGGCTGCGCCGACGACAGCACCACTGCCGCCGAGTAACATGCCTTCAAAAGAAAAGCTGCGTATCAACTGGCCTGGCAGTGTACCCATGGCACGCAAGGTGCCTACTTCACGGGTACGTTCGATAATTGCCATGGCCATTGCATTGGCGACCACGAACACGACGATGATACTGATGATGGCTCCCAGTGCACCGAAAATGCGGTTGTACAAATCCCTTACTGATTTATAGAAAAAAGCCTGTTCCAGCCAGTTTTGCACTGTCATGTCGGGCAGGGCTTTGGCCAGTCTCGCCTGTGCGGGCAAGGTCGCTTCCATGGAATTCAAAAACACTCCCAGGCTGGAAATGCGCTGGGTATTCAACAGTTTTTGTGCTGTCTTGATGTTTGAATAGACGAGACGTTTGTCCAGATCTGGCACACCAGTGGAGACCAGTCCCCTGACAGTGACATCAATTGCATTCAATGCGCCATCTGTCGTGCTGGCCATCAAGGTCAGGCTGCTGCCGGGTTTGGCTTTCAGGCTACGGGCCAGGGCATCACCGATGACGATTTCTGCTTCCTTGCTTTCGGTTTGTATCAGTTCACCTTCTTTCAATGTCAGCGTCGGGCCTTTGACAGAAAATTCTGCATCAGGATCAATCGCAATCGCCATCATGATGGTGGATTTGTCGCCATTGCTGATCAGGCCGTTATAGTCGATGCGTGGCAATACATAGCGTACGGCAGGGTCGGACAGGATTTTGGTTTGCAGCGCAGCCGCGTTTTCTATGCCGTGTTGCAATGGCACATCCTGGTCGTCCGTGAAATGCTGGGGTTTGCCTATGATAAGGTGGCCGGTGGCACGTGCCGATATTTGCGCCAGACCTTCATAGGTTGAATAGGCGAAGCCACCTGCCAGCAAAATGGCAGCCGTGCCCAGCGCCGCCACGGTCACTGTAATCAGTGAACGGCGGCGATTGCGCAGGGTGTTATAGAAGGCAAATTTTATCCAGGTCAGTTTCATTGCAGTTTCCCATCCAGTAAAGCGACGATGCGGTCGCAGCGTGTCGTCAGGCGGCTGTCGTGGCTGGCTATCACAAAGGCCACACCTTCGGCATGACCACGTTCGCGCATCAGGTCCAGCACCTGATCTGCGGTTTGTGAATCGAGACTGGCAGTCGGTTCATCGGCAATCACCAGGCTGGGGCGTTTGACCAGGGCTCGCGCAATCGCCACACGCTGGCGTTGTCCGCCAGACAGGGCATCTGGCAAGTGCTGCGCATGGTCATGCAGACCGACGGCTTTCAACTGTGCAGCAACCCGTTCCCGCCGTTCTGCCAAAGGCACACCGGTGAGGAATAAGGGGTAATCAACATTTTCGGCCACTGTCATGACTGGCACCAGGTTGAAGCTTTGAAAGATAAAGCCTATGGTGTCGCGCCTTTGCAGGGTTTTCTGGGTGTCATTGTATTGATTGATATTGACACCGTTGAGCAGGATATCGCCAGCGTCGGCATGGTCAATCAGGCCGCATAAATTCAGGATCGTACTTTTGCCGCTACCTGATGGCCCGGTCAACGCCAGCATTTCTCCGCGTTGCAGACTTAAATCCACGCCCTGCAGGGCTTTGACCACATGCGCACCCAACTGATAGGTCTTATGAACTGCACGCAGTTCTATTGCCGGTGACTGGCTCATGATGTGATTCCTTTCAGCATGGCTTTGGCGGCTTCGGCTTGCGGTGCTTTCTGCTGTATCACTTCATTCAGGTAACGCTTGGCATCTTCGCTACGCTTTTGTTCTGTTGCCAGGCTGGCTGCACGCATCAGCACGGCACCGCGAAAACCCGGTTCCGCTTTTTCAAGCTGTTTGTTGTCGAGAACCTCGTTCAATAACTTGATACCGCGCGGGCCGCGATTCATGAAAGCGGGCACAGCAAGAAAAGTATTGGCGGCGACAAATTTCACCTCCAGCAAAGCCGGTGTACTGCCATGCGATTGTGCATTCTCATTGCTGGCTGCCAGTTGCAGGGCCTTGTCCAGCATGGCCATGCCTTCTTCTGCAAAGGCCATTTTCTTCCATGGAAAGATGGTGGTGGTCGCGAGTTTGCCAGTGCTGGCACCGGCATACGCCATCAGCAAGGGGTTGCCAGGTTCCTGTTTCAGCAAGTCGTTAAATGCGGAAGCAGTTTTTTCTTCATTGCCACTTCCCGCTGCCGTGAATTGCTGGAACGCTGCCTGGAACTGTGGTTCTGAAAAAGCCATGGCCTGGGTAGTCACTGTAGTCACTGCGAAAAACAGGCTGCTGGTGAGCAGGAATTTTTTGACGATTATTGTTGATGACACTGCCATGATGATCTCCTGTACGGTGTTGTGTGAAAGGGTGTAGGGTATGAACGTGAGCACAGGCGCAGAATAAATCTCGCTGTGCACACTCACAATTGCTATGCGACGAAATGGAGGAAGCGGGCGCAAGCGGTATCAGAAATGGCGCGAGTTGCAGGCGATGAATTGGGTTTTGGGCCTTCTGGGCCTTCGGTGCATTCTGTATCACGAGGTAGCGGAAAAAAATCCCGAATCATGTAATACTTGATTTTTTAAACACCCATCAAGACATCATGAAAACCCTGCCATCAGAATTTATCGTGAATAAGAGCAACTTATTGGAATCCAGGTTCCGGCCTTTGCCTGTTCCTGATGCCACTGGGCTGGGTGAGGGGCAAGTGCTGTTGCAGATAGACAGGTTTGCGTTCACGTCCAATAACGTGACTTATGCGGCATTTGGCACTGCCATGCAATACTGGAATTTCTTTCCTACCGAAGAAGGTTGGGGCAATATCCCGGTCTGGGGTTTTGCCGATGTCATCCTGTCCAGGGCTGATGGTATTGCTGTGGGCGAGCGTTTTTATGGCTATTACCCCATGGCGACGCACCTGACTGTCACCGCTGGCAGGGTCACTGACGCTGGTTTCGTGGATACGGCTGGACACCGCCAGCCCATGCATGGCTTATACAATCATTACGTCAGGACCAGCACTGATCCTGGCTATACGAAGGAATCGGAAGATGTCCAGGTCTTATTGCGGCCACTGTTTATCACCTCTTTCATGATTGATGATTTTCTGGCAGACAACCAGTTCTTTGATGCGCAAACCATTCTGATTTCCAGTGCATCCAGCAAGACTGCCTATGGCCTGGCATTCATGCTGTCCTTGCGCAAGGACAAAACCTGCAAAGTCACAGGGCTGACTTCAGCGGCAAATGTCGCTTTCGTCAAAGCCATGGGTATTTATGATGAGGTGATCAGTTACGACGAGGTCACCACTTTGCCAGCTGACCAGGCCGTGGTCTATGTGGATATGGCTGGCAACGGCCAGTTACGCAGCACCTTGCATCACCATTTCAATGACAATATGAAGTATAGCTGTTCTGTGGGTGGTACCCATTGGGAAGAACTGAGCGGTGCTTCCGGCCTGCCAGGTGCCAGGCCAACGCTGTTCTTTGCGCCTGCGCAAATCAAGAAACGCATGGCAGACTGGGGGCCAAATGGCGTACAGACGCGGCTTGCACAAGCCTGGCAACAATTCATGCAGCCGGTCATGGCATCAGAAAAGCCCTGGATGCAGGTGATACATGGTCAAGGCGAGGCCGATGTGCGCCGCGTCTATGAAGCCATGCTTGGCGGCAGCGCGCGGCCAGATCAGGGTAATGTTCTTTCCCTGACAAATTAGAGCCGGCTAGCGGTCAGATTTCCACAGCGCAGGCAAGTCACCGGACTTCCTGCCCTTGACGATGGCGGCATTGATTTTTTCTATGATGTCGCGCCTGGTTTCGAGACCAGAAGTAAAGTGAATATCATCGATCAGGAAAGGCTTGCTGAACACCTTGATGCCAAAGCTGGTTTGAATTTCAGTGCGTATGTTTTTATCGCTCAGATATTGATTCAGCTCGGCTTCCACATCTTTGGCATTCGACATGCGCGAATTGAAGAGCATGACATCCATGCGGCCAGACAAGAGTTTTTTCAGACGAGAACTGATCTGTGGCTGATCTTCCTCGACCCTGAACAAGATATTACGTTTGCTGTCTATGTCGTCACCAAAACGTATACCCCTGACTATGCCTACTGATTTGTCTTTCAGGTCTTTGATGCCTGCATATTGCATCTTGCTGTCATCCCGCGCCACCACCCAGACAAAGTCAGAAAACACCGGCTCGGAATAACGCATGGTTTTCAGTCTTTCGGTATTCTTGGACAGGCCAAAGCCCAGACCCTCGCCCTTGCCTATATTCTCGATCACACGCGGTAAGGGGTAGCGGCGGATATCGAACTCTATATCCAGCGCATGTTCAAAATAATTCAGGATTTTTTGGTTTTCAGGGCGTATAGGCGAAATCTCGCCATTTTCATCACGATTTTCTGCCAGAAGCAAAGGCTGTATGTTTTTGGCATGCGCCGTCAACTGGGTACAAGAGCAGCAAATCAAAAGCAGAAGCACTAGCCAACTTGCATAAGCATGGTAAGTACAAAAATAAGTACGAAAATAAGTACGAAAATAAGCACAGAAATAAGGAGACGACTTGTCTTGCATGTAATCTTCTCTTGTTGGAGCGATGTCCTGATCATACCAGCAGCACAGACTGGATTGTAGGCCGTCTTTTCACAGCTACGAAAGTTGATGCAAATTAACACATTCTGCTTATTGATAGCACTTTGGAGAGCACTTTGCCTGGTGACAGAGCTTCGCATTGTGAAAGCTGAAATGATTTTCAATAATTTGATAAAATGGTAATACTCATTCCTTTACAGGAAATGAGTTACTTCAGCTTAAGGCTTGCCGGGCGATGTTATCTTTGATCCAGCGTCGTCTGGTGTGCCACAACTTGCGTGGAAAGGAGACATCATGCCCTTAGTCACAATCACAGTCTGCAAACCCAAATCCCTGCTTTTCAAAGAAACGGTATTGAATGCCGTACATTGCGCTTTGGTCGAAGCGGGTGTGCCGGAGACGGACAAGTTTCAGCGTATCCTGGAACTGGATACTGAGAATTTCCGCTTTGATCCACATTATCCTGATCTGCATAAAAACCGTAACCAGGACTTTGTCCTGATAGAGATACTCTGGTCGGTAGGCCGCAGTGTCAATGTCAAGAAAAAATTGCTGGACAGCCTGATGAAGCGACTCAGCGACAAGAGCATGAATCCAGAAAACATCATGGTCTGCTTCAGGGAAACCGCCTGGGAAAACTGGTCATTTGCAGGTGGGCGATTACTGCACACCTGATACCGGTGTTGTGACGCATGTGGAAATGCGTATTGATTATGCCGGCAAAGGCAGGTGTCTGGGTGTGCCTGAACGTCAGGTCAGGCATGCAACCGTATGTCTTAAGCATCTCAAGGCATGTCAAGGATGGCATGACCATGCAGGCAAAACAGCTTGAATTTGCTTTGCACTTTGGAATCTGCGACCATGTCAGGCAGATTGAGGCGCGCGCCATAGCAGCTTGCTGGTGGCGGCAAATAAATATTCCATACCAAGTGAAGGACGAGGTTTTAATAATGGGCAAAACCAGACTGGAAGCATTTAGCGATGGCGTGATCGCTATCCTGATTACCATCATGGTGCTGGAAATGAAAGTGCCGCATGGCGCTTCTCTGGATACATTATTACCTGTGCTGCCAGTGTTTCTCAGCTATGTCCTCAGTTTTATCTATGTTGGTATTTATTGGAATAACCATCATCACATGCTGCATGCCTGCCGCAAAGTGACAGGCGGGATTTTATGGGCGAACCTGCATCTGCTGTTCTGGCTGTCGCTGATCCCGTTTGCATCTGGCTGGGTGGGAGAAAATCATTTCGCTTCGGCACCTACGGCTTTGTACGGCGTGGTTTTGTTAATGGCAGCGATTGCTTATTTTATCTTGCAACAAATGATCATTGCCACCCAGGGCGACGATTCCATCCTGAAAAAAGCAGTGGGCAATGACTGGAAAGGCAAGCTGTCGCCTATTACTTATGCGACGGCGATACCACTGGCCTTCTGGTTTCCCTTGTTGTCCATGGGCCTATATGTTTTTATGGCCCTGATCTGGCTGATACCTGACCGACGTATAGAAAAAGTATTAAAAAGCCACGAAGTATAGGCTCATCGTCATCAACCTTAATCAACCTTAATCAACCTTCGTCAACCCTCATCAACTTCGATACATCGCGTATGCGCAAACTTCTTTATGTTCTATTGGTAATCTCCAGCTTCAGTTTTTCTCTTCCCACCCTGGCTGCCGATGAAGTCGCGAATGAGCAGGCAATCATCCTTGAGACTGATTCAGGAAAAATCTCAGGTAGCCTGCTCTTGCCGGAAAAAATTGAAAAACCTGCTGTGGTGCTGATTATTGCCGGTTCTGGCCCGACCGACAGGGATGGCAACTCGCTAGGCATGAAAGGCCAGAACAATTCCCTGAAAATGCTGGCGCAAGCTTTGGCAAAGGCAGGTTATGCCTCGGTACGTTTTGACAAGCGCGGTATCGCCGCCAGCGGTGCTGCGGCCACCAGTGAATCTGCCTTGCGGTTTGAAACCTATGTGCAGGATGCGACATCCTGGCTGAAAATGTTGAAAGCCGATGCGCGTTTTACTGAAGTCGCCATACTGGGCCATAGTGAAGGTTCGCTGATTGCCATGATGGCCGCACAGCAGCAGACAGTGAAAGCCCTGGTGTCCATTGCTGGCCCGGCACAAAATGCAGCGGATATTTTGCGTGAGCAATTCCAGGGGAAATTGCCACCTCTGCTGGCGCAGAAAAATGAAGAACTACTGAGTTCCCTGCAAGCGGGAAAACTTGTGTCTGATGCGCCTGCGGAATTGAAATCAATGTACCGTGACAGCGTACAGCCTTATCTGATCTCCTGGTTTCATTACACACCGGAACAGGAAATACGCAAGCTCACTTGCCCGGTATTGTTATTGCAGGGTAATAATGATATCCAGGTCGCTGTGAAACAGGCCAATGCCTTAAAGGCAGCAAAACCGGATGCCAGTCTAGTGGTCGTTCATAACATGAATCATGTCTTGAAAACAGTGACAGGCGACATGGCACAGCAAATGGCGTCTTACACCGACCCCGCTTTGCCCTTGTCACCTGAACTGTCAGAAGCCCTGACGAGTTTCCTGCGCAAAAACATGACTCAGGCTTCTAGACCCTGACATCGACGGGCGTGGGTTGGGTGCGCAGGCGAGGGTAGGTACTGCCTGCCTGGTTTTGATCCTGTAAATGCGCGGCTTCATAGGCCGCTTCGTTGCGGCTTTGATTGTCTGACTGATCATGTGGATCAAGTGCCACGGCCTCTACCCGGTCAACCGCGTCAACATCAGGAACTTCTTCGGTGCTGTCATCCCCCGTATTTTCTGTCGAGGTATGGAAGATACTATCACCCATGCGGTACGCCGCGACGGCAGCCGCAATAGCAGGGTTATTTGCCGGGTTGCTGATAGCAAACGGCAGCCACAACTGTTGATTAGTTAGCTGAGCCTGTGTATTGCTATTATCGGTAGCGCTGGTATCCGTTGTCACTGTAGTTGTGTTGCTGGCGGAAATTACCGGGTTTTGTGGTGAGGGCACGATTTCTTCTGGCCCTTCTGTCTGTGCAGGCGTATTGACTGCATTGGTAGCCACTGAATTTGTAGCAACTACTGTTGCAGAATTTTGCGCGTTCTCCTCTGCCGCTGTTGTCGCCTGCTGCGTCGACTGTGCTGTGTTGCTGGTATTACTGCCATTGCTATTGCTGGCGTTAGCCGTCAATGAATTTGCCACGACCGCAGCATTGGTGGCTTCAGTCTCAATCGCATTTGCAAAAGATGCTGCATTGGCGGCATTCGTTGTTAAGGCATTTGCCTGTTGTTCTGCATTTGCGCTGGCATTTGCCAATGCGATGGTATTGAGGACATCATTCGTGAGCTGGGCCTGGGTATCAATGGCAGATTTCGCTGCTGTATTCTGGATGGTCTGTGCATTTTGCGCGGCCTCATCAGCGGCTGCCTGCAGCTTGGCGGCATCGGTCAAGTCTGGATTTGCTGTTTGCGCTCCGGCCTGATTGAGATCAGTGCTTGCTCCTGTATTTGTCGCGTCTGTCGTATTTGTCGTATCAGGAAAAAGACTGGCTTGCACCGCAGTCGTGTCACCAGACGTGGCTTCGTTTATTGCTGAGGCATTCACGTCAACCTGGTTTTCTACAGCCGCTGAGGTGTTATCTGTGGATGCCGCCGCCACATCTGGTGTAGCCGATACGGTGGGCAATATGCCAGCCTGTGTTTCTTCCGTTACGGTAGCGTCGGGAGGTGTCGCTGCCTGGTTTGCAAGATCCTTGTTGCTATCGACCGTGGCCGTTTGACTGGCTTCTATTGCAGCCTGTAGTGCTTCATCACTTAACTCTGCCTGCAAAGTGGCGTTCGCATTAATGATCTCTGCTGCAGGTGCAGGATTCTCCGGATTTACCTGCACACCTGTATTTGTTCCTGTTTGTGTAGTAACAGCCGTAGCAGCCTGGTCATTCGCTGCCGTTGTAGCAAGTGGCAAATTGTAAGCCGTAGGTGTGACTGCCAATGTAGTTGCGGTAGGGACTGTAGCGCTGACAACATCTGCCGGATTTGCGCTTAAATCCTGACTCAGAAAGCTTGTCTCTACCTGAGCTAGACTCTGTAACGCCTGGGTAACGACAGACAGGGTTTGCGCCGGGTCAGTATTGAAAGCTGTTTGTAATGCCGGCAAGTCCACCGCAATTTGCCCGCTGTTCTCGCTGGCACCAGTCAGAACAGCTGATTGCGTGCCGATACCAATTTGCGCCAGGCTGGCAGTCAGTGTCTGGCCTGTATCACTGTCAGTTTGCTTATCAATGGCCTGCTGCAAGCTGTTTTCAAAAGAAGCACTCAATGGGTTTTGCAGGCCGTCATTATTCGCATCCTGGAAAGTATTGAACGCATTGACAAACAGTTGAGCCGCAGTGGCGATATTGGAAAAATCATTTAGTTTTTTGTTTGCCACATCATTGCTGATACTGGCATTATCCTGCGCCGCTATCTTGCTGCTGGCTGCATCGTTATTGGTTTTTTGTTGTTCCAGCAAGGTGATGGTTGCTGCCAGTATTTGCCCCATTGTAGAAACGTCAACGATGCTAGCCTGTCCGTTTAATCCACCTGCACCAGGCAAAGTCAGCGCATCAATGGCTGAAGAATTAGTCTGTATATTGGCGGCCGGTGTTATTTCTACGGCAGACACGGCGGCTAACGTGATGGGGGAGATATCCATGATTAAAGCTTTCCTGATAGCAGAGATAATTTGAATTCCAAACTAAGCTTTCATGTTGCCCTCGTCTGTACGTTATCTAACTTAGAGAATGCCTGCGGAAATCAATTGCCAGATTATTTTGGCCGGTATTGATGAAATGCGTTATGCAGAAATAAACTAAAAAGCCCTTCACTGATCAAACCTGAAGGGCTTTTCTTGTGTTTTACAAACTCTATTTCAGTGGTGGAATAGCTTGCGGTACCAAGGGTTTGATGGGGTGTTCTTTCAATTTCTTCTCAAGCAGCTGGATTGCTGTTTCCAGCTGCTGATCCTGTCCATTGAAGGTGGCATGTGGCAGGTTGCTGACTTCAACATCCGGTGTTACCCCTACGCCTTCTACCAGCCAGCGGCCATCCATGCCGAACTGTGGATTTTCTGCCGCCCGTATCATGCCATTGTCTGACAGGGAATTACCATCAGACAGCCAGACGCCAGCGCCGGCAGTACGTTTGCCAACCAGAGGGCCGAGATTCAAAGCTTTTATGCCGGCTGCAAAGGTTTCACCGTCAGAATAGGTGAGTTCATCGATCAAAACAACCAGATGCCCACGGAAAGCCTGTTGCATATTGGTATACGGGGCTGATGTAGGCGAAGCCCAGAATGCCCACGCCTTGCGCAGCAGTTTTTCGATAATCCAGCTATCGATATTGCCGCCGCGGTTGCGCCTGACGTCAATGATCAAACCATCTCTTTCTATGTTGCTGTAGAAATCACGGGCGAAACTGTTGATGTCTTGCGCGCCCATCGCACGCAAATGCAGATAGCCTATGCGGCCCTGCGATGCGGCATTGACACGTTCGCTACGGCTTTCTTCCCAGTCACTATAACGCAGGTTCGCATGCTTTTGCATATTAACCGGCGTGACTATGACGGCACGTGGTGCACGTTCACCACGTTTGATGTGCATCAACACCTGCTTGTCTGCCTGGTTGATCAGCAAATCAGAAATGTCACGCGCTTCCAGCACTGCCTGACCGTTGATGGCGGTGATGATATCGCCTTCTCTGACATCAAGGTCGGGTTGTGACAAGGGTGCACGTTCACCTGGCAGTTCAGCTTCGGTATGGTAGATATGGTCGATGCGGTAACCACTCGTAGTACGGCTCAGTACCGCGCCTAAAGTGGCAGCCTGGCCTTCCGGTGCTGCACGGCGTACATCGCCAGTGCGGAACTGGGAATGCAGGGTACTGACTTCGCTGGCCATCAGGCCCAGTACATCATTGAGCTCTGCACGGTCAGTGATGCGGTCCACCAGTGGCGCGTATTTGCTGCGGACCTTGTTCCAGTCAACACCACGCATTTTTTCATCGAACAGGTAGTCCCTGTGCATGCGCCAGGCGTCACCGAACATTTGCTGCCATTCGAGTTTAGGACTGAGGAAAAAACTCCAGTCGTTGATATTCACTTTGGCTTTGCTGATATCGCCAGGCTGCTTGGCACCTGCTTCAACGATAATGAAATCACCTGCCCCCGGGCCGTTCTGGACACGGTAGAAAATGTGTTTCTTGTCTGAAGATAAATCAAACTGGCGCACATTGCTGGCAAAAACTTCCGGCTGCGGATTGGTTTTGCTGATGGCCAGGGTTTTCAGTGTGGCCTTGCCATCGTTACCGTCCTGCTCGGTGAAATAAAGGCGTTTGTCATCAACTGCCAGACCACGATAATTACCGGATGCGACCGGGACCTGATACAGGCGTTCAGCCAGCCCTGCATATTGAATCGCAGGCAAGCCAGATTTGGCGGCTTTCTTGCTGTCATCAGACTTGTCTGTGGATTTATCAGCGGGTTTCGCGTCTGACTTGTCAGCAGGCTTGTTTGCAGGACTCGTCGCTGGTTTCTCCACCGGTTTTTCTACCGGCTTTTCAGTTGGTCTTTCGTTAGGTTTTGTCAGTGGCTGTTCAGCGGGTCTGTCATTCGGCTCTTCGACAGTTTTGACGGCGGGTTTATCCGTCGACGTATCGGTCACTTTATCCGTCGTTTTGTCGCCAGGTTTGCTGCCTGATTTGCTGAGTTCGTCATCTGCCTTGAACGGGAAGCGGTTATCGCTTTGCAGGGCCAGTGCATAAACGCCTGCACGTTTTTCAAAATACGGCCCCATGTTGCGATCGCCCCAGGGCGCGCGGTTACTGACCTGGAAATTACGGTCAGAGAAGAAATACAGCCAGCGTCCGTCTGGTGAAAATGCCGGCGAACCTGAAGTGTAGCGGTCACTGGTGACGAAATGAATTTGCCTGCTGGCGATATCGTACAGACCGATCTGTGAACGCTGTACCTTGGTATTGCCCCTGACGATGGCGATGGTCTTGCCATCTGGCGACCATACAATTTCGTCCTGCTTTTCTGCACCTATCTTGCCAGCATCATCAATGACCTGATTGTTCTTGGTTGCCAGATCCAGCAGCCACAGTTTGCCCTGCTTGTCGGTATGTGCCAGCCATTTTCCATCAGGCGACGGATAAATGTGGAAGCGATGACCATGGCCATTGCTGGTCAGTGCCTCTGGTGTGCCAAGGCCATTTGCCGGGAATTTCCATATCTCGTTTTCACCAGTTGTATCAACGATTGCATAGACATATTTGTCGTCATGCGAAAACACGGCGGCGCGGGCGCGAGCATTTTCTGGTATCGGCAAATCTATGCGGCGCTGGGCAGTGCTGCCTGCGACTGCCAGATGACCGCGGGCGGTAAATACCAGGCGTTCTTCTTTTCCAGCGACTTCCACATCGGTCAGGTAATCCAGCGGGGATTTGATCTGACGTTTACGCTGCTGGTCAAAATCAGACACGAGGTCGATATTCAGCATCTGGTCTTTGCCACTGGCGATATCGAATACCTGTAAATCAGCACCCAGTTGATAAGCGATTTTGCCATCACCCAGGCTGGCATTTCGTACATCCCATTCTTTATGTTGCGTCAGGATGTGTGCGTCGCTGCCGTCCGGGTTTGCCGTCCACAAATTGAAGGCACCGTTGCGGTCACTGACGAAATACAGGCGGCCTTTCCACCACATGGGGCTGCGGTTATTGCTATTGTCATTGGCAAACAATTGTACGGCCTCGGTCTTGCCCTGGATGTCATAACGCCAGACCTGCGCTGTCGCACCACCGCGGTATTGCTTGGCATTGTCACCAGTGACATGCAGGCCAAAACGCGTGAAATACAAAAACTTTCCACTGTCGTCCAGCGCAGCTTCATTCGCATCCGTTACCGGGAAAACCCGGCGCAGCATGGTTTGCGGGTTTATCGCCGCGACAATCTTGTGCGACGACGGGCCGGTACTATTGAGCGTGCTGACCAGCACTTCCCCTGATGGCGTCCAGCCCAGTACGCTAACGCCGTCATTTTCAAAACTGATGCGCTTGGGTACGCCACCTGTCATGGGCATGACATACGCTTCAGTTGCACCTTCATAAGCGGCCGAAAACGCCAGCCATTTGCCGTCATGCGAGATCGCCGGCAAGGTCTCTGCCGCAGGGTGGGTCGTCAGCCTTTGTGCCTGGCCACCGCTACTGGCCACTTTCCACAAATCGCCTTCAGCGGTAAATACGACGGCATCAGCGCGTATGCTGGGAAAACGATAATAAGCGGGTGCGGCATAAGCCGTAGCCATCAAGCCCATCAGGCTGAGTGAAAGCGCAAGTTTAGAGAGTCTCATTATTTGTTGTGAAGGTAGGTGGATTGGTCCGGTTGTGCGAATTGATACAAAAATAATTGATACAAAATATTTAATGCGGAAATGACTGATTTTGATAAAAAGGCTTAATTTTTTTGAATGATTTTGCCGGAAAACGACGCCAAATACCTGAAAATACAAATTCTTACAAATGTTAAGCAATGTTAAGTCAGGAAGTTCTGGCATACTTGGAAAATAGATGTTTCCAAGTGGAAATATCGCTTTGCGGATAGGCCAGAGGTGCATGATGAGACAATTTAGCTTATACAAAGTTCTTGTAATTCTATTTATTTCTACAGAATTTTCAGCATCATCGGCGCAGAATGTGACGTTTTCCATCGATACGCAGGCTGAACGCAAAAACATCAGCCCTCTGGTGTACGGTTATAACGCTTATGCCGATGGCACCGGGCGTGCAGGCTGGGCAAATCAGGGCGGGCAGGCCAGCCTGCAAAGCCTGAATTTACGTTCACGCCGCCTGGGCGGCAATAACATGACCAGCTATAACTGGGAAAACGGTGTCAGCAATTCCGGTGCTGACTGGTGCAATTCATCCAATGCCGGGGTCAGTGCGACTGCAGGTGCAGGCAACCCCAGCCAAAGCAATGGCCTGGCGTATTACGCTCCCGGTGCGGCATTGCAAAGTTTCCAGGATCAGTCACTGGTGCTGGGTACTTATTCCTTATTGCAATTACCCGCCGCCGGCAAGTTACCCAAAGATATCGTTAACGTGAACCCTCCAGGCACCTGCATGGGCTCACAATTGTGGCAAAGTACAGCGGGGCCATCGGATGTCGATGTTGGTCGCTGGGTCAATATCGTCAATGACAAGCCTGCTGCGGCCGGTGCGCTGAGTCTTAGCCCCGGCGTGAACGATGGCGCTGTCTATATAGACGAAGAAATTAATTTCCTGACGCAAAAATATGGTGCGGCGGCATCAGCCAATGGCATCAAGGGCTATGAGCTCGATAATGAGCCTGATCTCTGGCATCACTGGACAACATCGAGTGGCGACAGCGGCACGCATGCCAACCTGTATCCGCAAGTGACGACGGTGACCGATGTCATCTTGAGAAATATCGCGCTGGCAACCACAGTGAAACGCATGGACGCCAGCGCTGAAACCTATGGTCCTGCACTCAGTGGTTATCTTGGGCTGTTCAGCCTGTGGGCAGTGTGGGACGGTTCGCAATCCCACCAGCCTGCGGACTGGGCACAGTTCAATGTCGAACCTTATGCCAGCAATAATACCGGTGACCGGTATCGCTACAATGGCATGACGATGGCAACTGCCTATCTGGCCAGGATGCAGCAGGCATCGCAAGGCGCAGGCCGCCGTTTGCTGGATGTTTTTTCATTCCATTATTATCCGCAGGCATCCTACAATGCCACAGACCGGGTGCACGCAGCGCGCAGCTTATGGGACAGCACGTATGTGGAACCAAGCTGGATCACGCAAAGCGGCAATGGTTTTACCGATGGCCGTGGCTTGCAAATGCTGCCGAAATTACAGCAGGCAATCAATGATTTTTACCCAGGTACCAAGCTGGCTGTGACCGAGTATGATTTCGGCGGTAAAACCGATATTACCGGTGCTATTGCACAAGCTGATGCACTCGGTGCTTTCGGCAAGCAGGGCGTGTACCTGGCAACTTATTTTGGTGATGCAGAAAATTTTATTGCTTCCGGTTTCAAGATATTCAGAAATTACGATGGCAATAAATCGGTCTTCCCAGAAATCTCTGTCAAGGCTTTGTCAGGCAATAATGCCAATGCGGCAGTGTACGCTGCGGTCAGTGCATCTGACCCCAATACTGTGCATGTGATTGCCATCAACCGCCTGAGCAGCAGCCTGAACAGCAGTTTCCAGATCAGCCATCCTGTGAGCCTGAAATCTGCGCAGGTCTGGGGTGTCAGTGGCAACAATACCACCATTACCAGTAGAAGCGGCTTGAATAGTATTGCGCAAAATAAATTCAGCTATAGCTTGCCTGCGCGTTCAGTGCTGCACTTTGTTTTGCGTCCCTGATTTTTGGTATTTGTAATGAAGAAAGCCACCTGCACGCAGGTGGCTTTTTTATGAGACGACAATCTTAGGCGTTCGCTACTTTCAAAATCAGCTTGCCATTGTTTTCGCCAGTGAACAGTTTCTGGAAGGTTTCAGGGAATTGCTCCAGACCTTCAACGATGTCTTCACGGCTTTTCAATTTGCCCGACATGATCCAGCCCCCCATGACCATTGCCGCTTCCATGGCGCGTGGATAAAAATCAGCCACCATCACACCCTTCATCGTTGCGCGCTTGACCATCAGGTTCAGGTAATTTGATGGGCCTTTGATCGGGGTCGTATTGTTGTACTGGGAAATCGCACCGCATATGACTACACGGGCACCAAAGGCCAGTTGTGCCAGCGCCGCATCCAGGATGTCACCACCGACATTATCAAAATACACGTTGATACCATCAGGGCAATGCTGTTTCAGGGCCGCCGCAACATCTTCACTCTTGTAATCGATTGCTGCGTCAAAACCAAGCTCATCGACCAGATAGCGTACTTTGTCAGCACCACCGGCGATACCCACTACGCGGGCACCCTTGATCTTGGCGATCTGGCCGACGATAGTGCCAACTGCACCTGCGGCACCAGAAATGACGACTGTGTCACCTGCCTGAGGCTGGCCCACTTCCAGCAAGCCAAAATAGGCTGTCATGCCTGGCATGCCCAGGGTGCTCAGGTAGAGCGGCAAAGGAGCCAGCTTGGGGTCTATCTTGGTGATGCCGTTGCCGTCAGAGTAAGCATATTCCTGCATGCCAAGGATGCCGCTGACATGGTCACCGACCGCAAACCTGGCGTTGCTGGAGGCGACCACCTGGCCAACCGCCAGGGCGCGCATGACGGCACCAATCTCAACCGGCGGCATGTAAGAATTTTTGCTTTCATTCATCCAGCCACGCATTGCCGGGTCCAGTGAGATGTACAGGTTCTTGATGACCACTTCGCCAGCAGCCGGATCACGCACAGGCTCGCTGACGTAATTAAAATCGCTGGCTTTGACACTACCCTGTGGACGGGCGGCAAGTTTGAATTGATGATTGATGGCGTTCATGGTGAGTCCCTATCTGATTAACCGAGTATCTGTTGTTGGAGTCAGCAGGCGCTGACCATGAACAGCAGTATAGGTCGCTAATTGTTGCCTGATAAGATAGCTTGCGCGCACAATATTGTTGTCTATAATGAGACAATAAATGGGTAATAATGCGGGAATAAAGGAGATTTATGCTTAATCCACAACATCTTGCCATCTTTTCTGCAATTATCCGCGCTGGCAGCATCAGCAAGGCCGCAACCCAGCTTGGTTGTGGCAAGTCTTTGCTGTCAAGGCAGCTGGCCAAGCTTGAGCAAGACCTGGGTGCACGCTTGATACAACGTTCCACCCGCAAGCTGACCCTGACCGAGATAGGCGAACAGGTCTTGCATGAGGCGCAGCGTATTGATGCCGCATTGGCAAATATAGAACAGATGGCAGGGCAGCACCAGCAAGAAGTCAAAGGCCGCTTGCGTGTCACTTGCCCCATGCCCGCCGTCGGGCGGCTGGTACCGGTGATGATGGAGTTTTGCCAGCGCTATCCGCAAATTGATTTCGTGCTGCAAGTGGAAGACCGTTTGATTGATTTGATTGCCGAACAGATCGATGTCGCCATCCGTGTCGCCCACCTTGATGATTCCAATCTCATTGCCAGAAAACTGGTGGAAAGCCAGCGCGTGCTGTGTGCGGCCCCCGCCTATCTGCAAGATGCAGGCATACCTGTGAAACCAGAAGATCTGGCTACGCATTCCTGTCTTTTATATGTGAATGCCGGAAGAGTAAATGAAGAATGGCGTTTGCTGAAAGATGGTCAATACCATGTGGCACGGGTCAGTGGGCGCTTCCAGTCAAATAATGGTCTGGCACTGGTGGCCGCTGCCTGTTCCGGGGCGGGCATTTTGCTGATTGATAAACTGTTGGTTGTCAGGCATATGCAGAGTGGGGATCTGCTGCCGGTGCTGGCGGATTATCAACTGCCTGTCGGGTCACCGGTGTACGCGGTTTATCCGGCACGTGATTGGCTGGCGCTGAAGACGGCCACTTTCGTGGCCTTCTTGCAGGAGCGCCTGTTCAGCAATATCTGAAGAAATTATTGCTTTGCTTTAACCGTTTTGATCACTTCACGCAGCATGCTGATCATCTGGTCAATTTCTTCCGTGCTGACATTCAGCGCTGGCATAAAACGCAGCAGGTCAGGGCGGGGGGAATTGATGAGCAAGCCTACTGGTTCCATGTCACGGGCAGTTTCTACCAGTTGTGCGCCGATGTTTTCACCCAGTTTCAATGCACGCAACAGACCATACCCGCGCTCACCCTGCATGCCAAATTCTTCTGACAGTTGCTGAAGCTGCTTGCTCAGGTATTCGCCTTTCTCCTTGACTGAGGCCAGAAATCCTGGCTTGGTCAACTCCTTGAATACGGCAATACCCACTGCTGTCATCAGTGGTGCGCCGTTATAGGTGCCACCCTGGTCACCAGGCACAAAGCAGGCGATTTCTTCACGGCACAGCAGGGCGCCCAGTGGCACGCCACCGCCTATGCCTTTCGCCAGTGTCATGATGTCAGGCTCGATATTGGACAACTGGTGTGCAAACAAATCGCCAGTACGGCCCATGCCGGTCTGCACTTCATCAACGATGAGCAGCAAGCCATGTTTTTTGGTCAGTGCACGCAAGGCTTGCATGAATTCCGGACTGGCCGGCAATACGCCGCCTTCACCTTGTACCGGTTCCAGCATGACACCGACGGTTTTGTCTGTGATCAGTTTTTCTACTGAAGCAATATCATTCAGATCAGCCTTGGGAAAGCCGCTGACTTGCGGTGCAAAAATGGTATCCCAGCCAGGTTTGCCAGATGCTGACATCATGGCCAGCGTACGGCCATGGAAACCATGGTCAAAGGTAATGATTTCAAAAGCGCCATTTTTGTTCAACTGCCCCCATTTGCGCGCCAGTTTGACTGCGCCTTCATTGGCTTCTGCACCGCTATTAGTGAAAAATACACGGTCAAAGCAGGAGTTTTGGGTCAGCAAACTCGCGAACTCTATCATCGGGGCGTTATAAAACGCTGGCGACGGGTTCAGCAATTTTTGTGATTGTGCGACCAGGGCATCATGGATCACCGCAGGGCAGTGACCGAGGCTATTGACTGCCCAGCCTTGCAGGTAATCCAGATATCGCTTGCCCTTGTGATCAGTCAGCCACATGCCTTTGCCTTCGGTGAACACCAGTTCAGGACGGGGTGTGATGTACATCAGAGAATTTACGTTGTACTGACTGAATTCCATTTCAAGACTCCTAAGGTCGTTACAGTGGTAACAAAAATTAACGGGTATGTGATGAGTACTTACTGCAAGGTAAAAAAAAGCCACAGGGCTATGCCTGTGGCTGGATACTTGTGGTGCAGCTTATCTTACGCGCACGCTCACTCGCACATCGGCCCAGGCTCGCAAAGCGAGGCACGACGTCGCGCAATATTTGGTGAGGACATATCAGTAAAGATTTTCATAAAACGGATAGTAGGACTTTTTGCGCACTGCGTCAAAATATTTTTTGCCCGTCATTTCATGCATGAAGACAGGCAATATTGATTAATTGACCAAATCGGCCTCTGAAGTAAATGAATCTGCATAGAATTCTTCAGCAGGCAACTGGCATAAGGCAGTGAATTCACGCTTGGCCGATTCCACAACCACAGGTGCTCCACACGCATACACCTGGTAGGCAGACAGGTCAGCATGGTCAGCGATGACGGCCTGGTGCACAAAACCGCCACGACCTGTCCAGCCATCTTCTGGCAAGGCGTCAGAAATGACGGGCACATATTTAAAGTGCGGCAATTGCTGCTCCCATTGCTGGCACAAGGTATGCATATATAGATCAGCCGGGCGACGGCCACCCCAGTACAAGCTCACCGGACGAGTCGATTCTGTGTGTATCAAATGCTCAACCAGCGCCTTGATCGGTGCAAAACCGGTGCCTGAGGCCAGCAGGATGATGGGTTTTTCATTATCTTCACGCAGGAAGAATGTACCCTGCGGCCCTTCAAACCGCAGGATGTCGCGTTCTTTTAGCGTGGAAAATACCTGGTCCGTGAACAAGCCACCGGGCATATGGCGCACATGCAGGGTGATGTGTTCATCCAGATGAGGTGCGTTCGCCATACTGTAACTACGACGTTTGCCATCTCTTAACATGAATTCTATGTATTGCCCGGCACGATATTGCAGACGTTCGTTGGCAGGCAATTGCAGGGCTATCAGCATGACATCGGCAGATAATTTTTCCAGTTTTGCAATGCGGCTGGGCATTTTTTTGACGGGGTAATCGCCATCAGAAACAATTTCGCGTGCTTCTATGGTCAGATCCGAATCTGGCCGGGCACAGCAAAACAATGACATACCCTGGGCTTCTTCAGTCTCTGGCAGGGCACGTTGCTGATGCGGGCCGTGGGACACGCTGCCGCTGATGATCTTGCCCTTGCAGGAACCACAGGCACCGTTTTTGCAGCCATAAGGCAAGCCTATGCCAGAACGCAAAGCAGCGGATAATACGGTTTCACCTTCGTCACAGCTAAATTGACGACCACTAGGGGTGACAGTTACTTGAAAAGTCATACAATCCTGAACATGAAAAAACAGTTTAAACAAATTGGCAAGCCGCGCTTGCTGATCATAGGTTGTGGCGATGTCGGCATGCGTTTGTTACCCTTGCTGCGTGAACGCTTTCGCATCTTTGCAGTGACCAGTCAGACGGCGCGCTTTGCAGAGTTGCGTGCCGCCGGTGCCATCCCCGTACTTGCCAACCTCGATCAGCCTGACAGTCTGGCAAGTTTAGCAGGTCTGGCTGCTTGGGTAGTGCATCTGGCCCCGCCACAGGCCGAGGGTAAGCGCGACATCCGTACACAAAATTTGACCGCCATTTTACCTGACAAGTGCCGCCTTGTTTATGTCAGCACGACGGGTGTCTATGGTGATTGTGGCGGTGCACAGTTTGATGAAACCAGGCCAGTACAACCACAAAACGCAAGAGCGGTACGCCGGATCGCCGCCGAACAATGCTTGCGCGCCTGGGCCAGACGCACGCAATCATCCCTGTCCATACTGCGCGTGCCAGGCATTTATGCGGCCAGCCGGCTGCCACTGGAACGTTTGCAAAAGGGCACACCAGCCCTGACTGAGGCAGATGATGTCTACACCAACCACATTCACGCTGATGACCTCGCCAGACTGATACAGCTGGCATTGTTTCGTGCTGCGCCAAATCGTGTCTATCATGCGGTTGATGACAGTGACATGAAGATGGCAAGCTATTTTGACCTGGTGGCTGACAATTTTTCTTTACCACGGCCACCGCGTTTGCCCAGGCCGCAACTGGCGCAGCAGGTATCACCTGTCTTGTTGTCATTCATGTCGGAATCGCGGCGCATGCACAATCAGCGCATCAAGCTGGAACTGGGCGCGCGCCTGCGTTATGCGTCAGTGGCAGAGGGCATCGCCGCTGCTTTATTGGAAACAGAGAAAATAGGCAAAATGATAAAAAAGACAGAGCCCTGAGTTTCCACACTGGAGAAGCCGATTTGCCCGCCCATTTTTTCTATCATGGTCTTGCTCAGGCTTAAGCCCAGGCCGGTGCCCGCGTACTTGCGTGCTGCCTTGGCGTCTTCCTGAGTAAACTTTTGGAAAATGCTGCTCTTGAATTCTTCAGAAATGCCTATGCCATAGTCTTGCACTTCGACCCTCGCCTGGTCATCATCAACAAAGACGCGCAAGTCGACGTGACCTTTTTCACGCGAAAACTTGATTGCGTTCGACAGCAGGTTTGACAATACCTGGATAAATCGCTGTGCATCAACCCTGACATTGATTTCTTGTGTAGCCGACATTTCATAAGCAATACCTACGCCGAAATTCTGTGCGTAGCCAAGATTGGATTGCACGGTTTTCTGCACCAGCTCGCCCAGTGCCACGGTCTCGAAGTGAAACTGCATGCTGCCGTATTCCAGTTTTTCAAAATCGAGTAAATCATTGATCAGCGTGGTCAGCCTTGTCGCATTGTCATTGGCCATCATCAACATGCCCCTGGCTTTATCCGGTATGTCGCCAGCAACACCTCCCACCAGCAAACCAAGCACGCCACGTATGGATGTCAGTGGCGTGCGCAATTCATGCGAAACCGCTGAAACGAATTCGGTTTTCAGTTTTTCTATGCGTTTCTTTTCCGACAGGTCATGCATGATGATGACCAGTAAAGTCTGTTGCCCCAATTTGACCGTAGTGATGGCCAGTTCTACAGGGACTTCACTGCCATCTTTTTTCATCGCGACGACTTCTTCACGATCTGCACGGTCAGGCTCATCACCGGATGGCTGAGGAAATAATTCCCAGGAAGTGCTGCGCAAGTGCCGCGATAGAAACACCCTGGAGTCAGGATCGGGAAACAGGCTGAACATGCCCGTGCCAGGCAAGCCACCATGGGGGTAATTGAGTAAGACTTCTGCCGAGCGGTTGGCTGATTCGATGACGCCAAATTCATCCGAAGTCAATATGCCCTCTGCTGCATTGTCGAGTATGGTACGCAGGCGGCCTTCGCTGTTGTGCAATTGCGCAGTTCTTTGTGCCACCAGGTTTTCAATACCAAAGGTATGTGCTGTAGCCACCAGCAGATAGGCTCCCAGCAAGCCGGTAAACAAAAGACCGCCTATCATGGTAATCCAGGTGATCCAGGCGACGTGTGTCTTCCAGTATTCCGATGACGGTTGTGCCAGGAAAGCGTATTGCTTGCCACCGAAATTAATGGTTGACTGAAAAAGATAGCGGTTATCTACACGCTCAATGTTGTCAAGAAAAATCCCTTTTTTACCGGGATACGACAGGTCATAAAACTTGATGCGTACATTGCTCAGGTCTTCATTTGAGAGGATATCTTTGACTACGTCACCCATTCGGATCATGCTGACGGCTGCACCGGAAAAAGCGGTTTTTCTTTGTTCTATATTTCCTAGTGGCTTACCATTTTCATAAACTGGGGCAAACAGTAATACGTGCAGTTGCTGGTCACCGGCCTTTAATGAAATCAATGGGTCAGTGACGGTCAGGTTGCCACTGTCACGTGCGTCTTCTATGGCATTCCGGCGCACCACGCTGGAACCCATGTCGTAGCCAAATAGCTGGTGATTACTGGCAAACGGCTCTATGAAACGGACAGGATAATATTCATCCCTGACACTTGCCTCGATGTCGTGTAACTGCTCATCCATTTCCTGAATCTGGAAGCTGGCAAAGCCTTCTCGTAAAACGGATATCTCGAAATTTTCTCTTTGCTGGTGATTTACTTTGGGGACCCAGGACAAAAAAGAAATCGCTTTTTGATTTTGTATGGTGTGACTGACAAAGGTCGCAAAATCACTGCGCGTGACCATGTTGGAACTGGCATACAGGCGCTCTATGTTGCGCATGATGTCTGAGTGACTGTCGAGTTTGTTTTGCAGGTTCTGGCCGACCCGTTCTGCTTTCAGGCGAAATTCCAGTTGCTGCTTTTGTTCTTCGCGGTAACGGGTAAAGGTAAAGGCGGTGACCACCAGCAGCAGGCAGATCAATAAAGGCAGCATGACGCTCCAGCGCCTGGCATACCAGATTTCGCGCGGTTTACCGTAGATCACCATGACAATCGGTGCGATCGTCAGCACGCCGAAGGTATCCCCCGTCCACCAGCCTATCCAGTTGTTGATGAATTCTGACCAGGGCAGGATGTCGAACAGAACCAGTGATGTCACCCCTATGGTCGCGTTGGTCAGGCAGGCAAGCAGGCCACCCAGGATAAAAAACTGGAAAATGGCCCTGTCAGTACCGAGCGAAAGATCGTTACCCAGTTTTTTGCGTATCAGCCTGCAACCAATAGCAGCCTGCAAGCAGGCGCCCAGGGCGACGATTGCCGAGATGGTGATCGCCTGTGGCGTGAGGGCACCGAAATTCTCTATATTGATGAGTATATTGGCGAGAAAGGCACCTGCTGCAACACCGGGTAGCAGACGGTAACCGCCAGTCAGCACCATGCCAAGCGCGATGCCTGCTGGCGGGTAAATGGCAATGGAGTAGCCGGGAGGGATGGCCAGCAACAGGGATAACCTGCCCAGCAACGCATATACGGCAGCCAAGACCAGCATGTGCTGGAGAAGCTGTCGTATATTGCCTGCCTGTGCTGATTGCATTTCTGCCGGCCCTTAATTTATGCACTGATGTAAGCACCAGGCATCAATAAATTGCTAAAACGCGTTACCAAAATGCGAAAAGTAATTGCTGCAAAAACGAAATGGCTTCTAAATCAGGGAAGAAGTCACCTTCAATACTTCATCTGCTGTGGTCATGCCTTCGATGATCTTATAAGCACCGGCAATGCGCAAGGGCTTCATGTCATCCTTGATACTTTGCGCACGCAGGGCATGAATATCCGATTCTTCGGTGATCAGCTTGCTGAAAGGGATGGTTACTGTCAGTAATTCATACAGGCCGGTACGACCAAGGAAGCCGGTCTGACGACATTCCGGGCAACCGACAGGGCGATAGACAGTTTGCGGCTTCGGTATGCCCCAGTTTTCGGTCAGGGTCTCCCAGACGGCATCCTGCATTTCACCATCGGCGGATTTACAGTGTATGCACAGAGTACGTACCAGCCTTTGCGCCAGGATGCCGATGATGGTGGCTTCCAGCAGATAGTAAGGTACGCCCAGTTCCAGCAAACGCATGATGGCAGAGGGCGCATCATTGGTATGCAGGGTGGACAAGACCAGATGGCCTGTCAGTGCTGCCTGGATGGCCATTTCTGCGGTAGGCAAGTCACGGATCTCACCGACCATGATGATGTCAGGATCTTGCCGCATCAGTGCGCGGATACCGTCCGCAAAGCCAAGATCGATGGATGCCTGAACCTGCATCTGGTTGAAAGAACCTTCCACCATCTCGATAGGGTCTTCAACGGTACAGACGTTTACGTCTGGTGTTGCCAGCGCTTTCAGGGTGGTGTAGAGCGTGGTGGTTTTACCTGAACCGGTTGGCCCGGTTACCAAGATAATGCCGTGCGGCTTGCCAGTCAGGTGATCCCAGCGCTTTGCATCATTGATGGGGAAGCCCAGTTCAGGCAAGGTCTTGACCACGACTTCCGGGTCAAAAATACGCATGACCATTTTTTCACCAAAGACGGTGGGCAGGGTTGACAGACGCAACTCCACTTCCTGGCCTTCACTGGTCCTGGTTTTGATACGACCATCCTGTGGCCTGCGTTTTTCAATGACGTCCATACGCCCCAGCAGCTTGATACGGGCGATCATGGCCATCATGACCGTCGCTGGCACCTGATAAACCTGATGCAAAACGCCATCGATACGGAAACGGATAACGGAAATATCACGTTTTGGTTCGAGATGGATATCCGATGCGCGCTGGTCGAAGGCGAACTGCCACAGCCAGTCAACGATATTGACGATGTGCTGGTCATTGGCATCAACCTGCTTGTTGGCCTTGCCAAGCTCCACCAGCTGCTCAAAGTTCTGACGCAGTGCGGCATCATTTTTATTCGCCTTGCGGGCATCCTTGATGGATTTCGCCAGCGAGAAAAATTGTACGATGTATTGTGAAATTTCCAGCGGGTTCGCCAGTACCAGGCGAATTTCCTTGCGGGTGAACTTCAGTATTTCCTGCTGCCATTCCAGATTGTAGGGGTCAGTCGTGGCAATGACGACCATGCCGGGCGTGGACTCTACCGGCAAGATGTTAAACCGTGTGGCATACGACGACGACATCACGTCAGACACATGGGTAAAATCGATCTTCAGCGGGTCGATGCGGTAGAACGGCAGGTCAACCTTGCCTGCAGCCCATTCTGTGAGCCAGTCCAGCGTCAAAAGAATGTGGGGTGCGACCGCTGAGTGCAGCTTGGTCTGTGCCACTGCCGTCAGCGGATGCATGGACGCCGGGCCGTTTTTCAATATCCCCTGGCTGGCGTGAAACTGGGTTTTGGCTTCTTCTTTCGGGATGATGCCGTCTGCCATTAACCAGGTATAAATTTGCTGTAAATTTAAGCTGCGGTGCGCGGGTTTATTCATTTTTTTGGCTATTCAAAAAATCAGTTTGGATCACAGGCCGCTTTCAGGCCGTTTACCCAGGATTTCGCAGGCAATCTGGTACTGGCCTTGATATCGTTGGCACGCTCATACAGGGCGGTAAAGTCCAGTTTCTTTTTCTGCTTGAAGGCAATCGCGACGACATTGCCATCATGTACTTCGGGCAGGCACAATACTTCATCAAAAGCAAAGCGCAATGCCTTCAGGTTGCGCGCATAACTTGGATGGTCGCCAAACAGGTTGACTGTCAAAATACCCTCATCGTTGAGACAATTTGCACAGGCTTGATAAAATTCGGCGCTATCCAGTACCGGACCGCGCGCAGTGGCGTCATACAAATCCACCTGCATCGCATCGAAATGGCCATGATTATTTTCGTCGTTGACGAAATCCATGGCATCCATTTCCAGTACATTGAGGCGCTCATCATTCTGCGGCAATTTGAACATGCTTTCACAAATGGCGATGACGGAAGGGTTCAGTTCTACTGCGGTTACCTGGGCGGCTTCGAACTGACGGTAACAAAACTTGGTCAGGGCTCCTGTGCCCAGACCCAGTTGCACCAGATGTTGGGGTTCTTGAATGAACAGCATCCAGCTCATCATCTGCTGTGCATATTCCAGTTCAATCGCATCAGGTTTGCGCAGGCGCATTGCACCTTGTACCCATTCAGTACCAAAATGTAAAAAGCGCACACCATCCAGCTCTGACAGGGTGACAGGGGCAAACTTGGGTTTACGGCGGGCTTTTTGCGTTACCGCAGCCTTGGGGCCGGAGCGGTAATTGGCCTCGGCTTCAATAGATTTACGTTTAATTAGCATGCGCTTATTTTAACCTCCATCAAGCCCGTGGAAAGCAAATTTACATGATTCATGTATGAAGGAATAAGTTTTGATAAGAAATTCTCAAAAAAGCCCCATTTTTACGATAACGGCGATCCTGGCGTGAACGAATTGCTGTTTTCTGTAATGGCATGGTCGACATTTCAAACAAGGCCTGGAGTAAAATCCGCAGCACTTGCCTGACTACTATCATTCACTTTTACGCGTATTGATGAAATACAAAAAAACAGTCATCTTGCTGACCATCGCTTTGATTTTTCTAGGGGGCGCAGGCTACTTCTTATTCAAGCACAAGGCTGTTGACAATGCCAAACCCGAAGTTTTTAATGCAGATACTGCCATGTTGGCGATATTTGGCACCTATAACGATCAGCATAAGGGGGTATTACTGCCAGAACAAACTACCCAGAACTGGGATGTGGCGCAAGCAGATACCATGGCCACTGCACTATTTACGGCTACCTATACCGAAGCAGGTAGAAAAATGGCTGTGCTCGCGCTGCAACGTCAGCAGATGTTTGAAGGTGTCGTCGAAGAAAGTCATGCTACGGCAGCGGTAATTTCAGTGTATGTATTTGCCTTCAATGGTCAGCAATGGGTATTTGAGAAAGGTAAGAAAGAAGTTACCGAAGCTGGGGCGCATGGCAACGCACCTGGCGGAAAACTGATTCGTCTGGGGCAGGACAGATATGGCTTGCTGTTCAAGGGTGGCGATATCCATCAGGGCTATACCAATGACTATGCTTTCGTGATTTCTTTAAGCGATCCCAAACCTGCCAAAGTGCTGGAGTTGGATATGGGGGAAAGTAATAGTGGCACGTGCAGTGAGGACCAGAAAGAACAGGAAGAAAGTGGCTTGCAGGCATGTTGGGAACGGGTAGCGAAACTCAGTTTTTTGCAGCAAAATCCGGCAGATGCATACTTTGTCCTGCAGTTGACCACTACCAGTAATGAAAAAACCAGCGATCAACCTGATTCCAGTAAGGTGGAGAAGACTGGTGATAAGTATTTTGTGCGTACCGCGAACGGATATAAACTCAGTCGCGATCCAGGCCTTAAAAGTGCCAGCATAGTTTCTGACGAGCTTGTCAACAACGCAGGTGAGACAGTGTTCCACAAAACAGGCGCTGCCAGCAGCGCGAAAAAGGAGGGAAAATAAAATCAAGGGGCAAAGTGTATGGCGCTTACATCTTGTTACGAATGGGATGCGCTATGTTGATTGTGCTCATCACCTGATGTCAGCCCGCAAGGCTTTCTGCCAGTCTTTTAATTTTTCATCAAAACTTCGCATGGCATAGGCTGGCGAAGAAGAAGGCAATATCGCCGTCAGATAACCCCGTTCTTGAAAGTAGGCTTGCATTTTCCCTGCGGTCTGGCCGTTAAAATACAGCTTTTTCAATTGAGGATGGTTGGCTTGCAGGCTGGTGAAGTCGTTGAGTTTGCCTTGTCTTATAGCCGAATCCAGGCTGCCGGAACGGATGCAGGAATGAAATACATCCCATAAACCTATGCCGTGCGCGAGCAAGCTGTTCAGCCGCTGTTCATACTCCAGATTAATCAAATCAAGCTCCAGTGAGGCTGACATCAGGCGCCAGAATTGATTTTGCTTGTAGGCATAATACTGGTAGGCATGTAAAGAAGTCTCACCTGGAAAGCTGCCCAGTATCAAGGTATGTGTTTTTTCATTCACGACAGGGGGAAACCCTTGCAACAAGGCAGCTGTGTCTGAGGCGACAGGTGGTGTTTTATCTTTCATTCAGGCTCTCGCCATTTCTCGCAATGGATGGTGCTGCAAGTGTAACAAGCCAGCTTGTTTTTTTGCAGACGGCCGTGTTTGCAATGCGTTTCGTCAACCAAATCTTTGCCTGTGCGTTAACCGCACACAGTTGCACGCATACCGCCATTCAGGCGGCGCTAACCAGATATCCAGACGCTGGATGAAGGAGTTTATCTTGAAACGCATCATTATTTTAGCCGCGATTACCTGCCTGAGCGCTTGTGCAGTCAATCCGGGCAATTCTGGCAGTGTCTATAATGCACGTCAGACGCAAAATGAGCAAACCGTGCGCATGGGCTATGTTGAATCGATAAGAGAAGTAAGCATCAACAAAGGTCAGAGTGGTGTTGGCACTGCTGCTGGCGCGGCGCTGGGTGGTATTGCTGCAGGTTCTGCCATCGGTAAAGGGAATGGCTCGCTGGCCGCAGGCATAGTGGGTGCCATCGCCGGTGGCATGATAGGCAGTAGCATGGAAAAAGACATGACGCACGTACCCGGCATAGAAATTACCGTGCAGCTTGATAATGGCGAACTCAGAGCCATCACCCAGGATGCCGATGAAGCGTTTCGCGTCGGTGAAAGAGTGCGTTTATTGTCAAATGGCAGAACCACCCGGGTTACGCATTGATACTGGGACGCTGGTCTTTCATGACAGACATAGTCTGAAAAATCTTGTAACAAACCTGATACCAAAAAGCGACCGGCTAGTCTGGTCGTTTTTGTTTTCATCGTCTATGCTGGAGACAGGTATTCATCCTGTTTTTCAAATAAATTCAGGGAAGAATTTGAGGCATGCAGTAAGGCTGACGCATAGCTGTTATGATAAGTTTTGAATGGTTTCGCAAGGAGAAAAAAATGAAAAAAATGTGTATTGCCTTGTTTTTTCTGGCAGCGCTTTCCGGGCAGGTTTCAGCTGGTGAAGTCAGGGTGTCATGGCAGGAACCAGAGAAATTTACCGATATTCGGCCTTCTAATGAAAGAGCCTCCGATTTTCAAAGCAGGTTGATCAAGGAATTTGATCAGATGTTTGCCGAGCTGGCAAAAAAACTGCCAGACGGTTACCAGTGGGATGTGACCGTCACTGATGTCGACCTGGCAGGCGATGTCAGGCCCTTTTTTCATGCGTCCTATAATGAAATCCGCGTCATCAAGGAATTGTACTGGCCACGCATGTCATTTAATTTTGAGCTGAAAGATGCGCAGGGTAACAGCGTTGCCTCAGGCAAGGAAGATATCAAGGACATGGCATTTCTCATGCGGACAAACATACCGAGTGGCCATAACAGCTTTCAGTATGAAGAACAGATGCTGAGAGACTGGTTTCATACCCAGCAGAAGGAAAAAATATTTCCTTCCAGATAATGGTATTGAGGGAATAAAAAATGCCTCTGCATACTTGGTATGCAGAGGCATTTTTCACATACAGACGCTTATTTACTCAACAGCATTTCATTAAGGCGTTTAACGAAACTGCTAGGATCGCTCAAGGTACCGCCTTCTGCCAGCAGAGCCTGGTCGAACAGCAAATGTGACCAGTCACTGAATTTGGCTTCTTCGTATTTCAGTTTCTGCACCAGCGGGTGATCCGGGTTCACTTCCAGAATCGGTTTGGATTCTGGCGCAGCCTGGCCCGCTGCCTTCAACATGCGTGCAAGATTGCCTGACAAATCATGTTCGTCAGCGACCAGGCAGGCTGGTGAGTCGGTCAGGCGGAAAGTCACGCGCACGTCCTTGGCCTTGTCAGCCAACGCGGTTTTCATTTTCTCGACCAGATCCTTGAACTCGGTTTCTGTTTCTTCATGCTGTTTCTTCTCGGCTTCGTCTTCGAGTTGGCCCAGATCCAGCCCACCCTTGGCAACGGAAGCCAGTTCCTTGCCTTCGAATTCACTGAGGAAGGACAACATCCATTCGTCAACACGGTCAGTCAGCAACAGTACTTCCACACCCTTTTTACGGAAAATCTCCAGGTGCGGGCTATTCTTTGCTGTTGCATAACTCTCAGCCGTGACATAGTAAATCTTGTCCTGGCCTTCTTTGGCGCGGCTCAGATAATCTGCCAGTGAGACATTCTGCACATCGCTGTCATTATGGGTGGAAGCGAAGCGCAATAACTTGGCGATACGATCCTTGTTGGCATTGTCTTCACCTACGCCTTCTTTCAACACCTGACCAAATTCTTTCCAGAATATCGCGTACTTGTCTTTCTTCTCCTGTGCATCGTCACCCTCGGCGTCTGCCAGGTCTTCCAGCATACCCAATACACGTTTGGTTGAACCTTCGCGGATCGCCTTGATATCGCGGCTTTCCTGCAAAATCTCACGTGATACGTTCAGGGGCAGGTCATTGGAATCAATCACACCCTTGACGAAGCGCAGGTAGACCGGCATCAACTGCTCTGCATCATCCATGATGAAAACGCGTTTGACATACAGTTTGATGCCACCACGCTTGTTGCGGTCCCACATATCAAATGGCGCACGTGCCGGGATGTACAGCAATTGCGTATATTCGCTGCGACCTTCCACACGGTTATGCGTATGCGTCAGCGGGGCTGTGTAATCATGCGAGACATGCTTGTAGAACTCATCATATTGCTCAGGCGTGATCTCAGACTTGCTGCGTGCCCACAAGGCACTTGCCTGGTTGATGGTTTCCAGCTCATCTTTCAAGACCTGTTCTTTTTTTTCTTCATCCCATTCTTCCTTCTGCATCTTGATAGGCAGAGAGATATGGTCGGAGTAAGTGCGGATGACAGACTTGAGCTTCCAGGCTGACAGGAACTCATCTTCACCTTCACGCAGGTGCAAGGTGATGCTGGTGCCGCGACCTTCTTTCACTATATCTTCGACGCTGAAGTCGCCAGCACCTTCGGATTCCCAGCGTACAGCCTGGTCTGCTGGCAGACCGGCACGACGGGTTTCTACGGTGATGCGGTCAGCCACAATAAAACCAGAATAAAAACCAACACCAAACTGACCTATCATGGCCGCGTCTTTTTGTTGATCGCCCGACAGTTTGCCGAAGAACTCCTTGGTGCCGGATTTTGCGATTGTGCCCAGATGCTCAATCGTGTCGGCCTTGCTCATGCCTATGCCATTATCTGCGATAGTAATTGTGCGTGCCGCTTTGTCGAAACTGACCTGGATTTGCAGATCAGGGTCGTGTTCAAACAGGCTGGCGTCATTGATGCCTTCAAAACGCAATTTGTCGGATGCATCAGACGCATTCGAGATCAGCTCGCGCAAAAAGATTTCCTTGTTGGAGTACAAGGAATGGATCATTAACTGCAAGAGTTGTTTGACTTCGGCCTGAAAGCCCAGGGTTTGTTTTTCTGACATGGTTTCCCTCAAAGATTTCAATAATGGTGATCAGTTTGTATGTCGTTTTGTGAACTTTTAATAAAAACGAACAACATTGCTGTAGCAAGCACAGAAATGAGGCTGATTTTGTAGATTTCAAGGCAAATTATTGATTCTTCATCTATGAATGAGTAAATTATTTCTTTACAGAAATTTTCCTTTCTTACGACGTATTACAAAATAATAGTGTCATTTTGTTGAGATATGAACAATACTTATTTATGTCGGAAATAATTCAGACAATTTTCTGAATTAGCGCAAACCAATGCTGTTTTGTAATTTCCTGCATAAAATGGAGTGATAGAGATGTTGTTTAAAGCTCGGCATTTCTTGATTTTTTGCTTGTTTTGCAGCCAGCTATCCTGTGCGTGGGCAGTCAACCTGTATCTGACTGAAGTTGCCCCCTTTGCTTTCAGCAAGGATGGCAAGGGGAATTACGATGGAATCAATGTGCGTATCGTCAATGAACTGGTCAAACGTTCAGGTGTGCCGATTGAATTGATTATTGTGCCCAGTGCCCGGCATGTCACCATGTTTCCCTCAGATAAAGAGGCTTACAGTATTTCCCAGACTGATAATTTCACAGACAAGGACGGCAGTGTTTTATTTGAAGTTACCCAGTATCCGATAGTCGCTGTCGCCCAACGTGGTGCCGTGTTGAAAACCTATGAAGATTTGATTTCGCTGTCGTTAGACAAGGGCATAGGGGTCATGCGCAGATTAAGCTATGGTGGTTTTGGCCAGGATGAGCGTGTCAAAAAGGTGGAAATCAGCACGCTGGAAAACGGTTTGCGCATGTTGGAAATTGGACGTATTTCCGGTATCGTCGGCAGCCAGCCGGGGATTTTTGCTGCAGCAGAAAAAAATGCATTCAGTCATTTGCTTGGTCCCAGTATCATTATTGCTTATGGTGCTCACGTCATGCGGGTTCGCCCTGATTTTACCGCCAGCCAGACTTCAAAAGTATTGACGACTACTTTTCTTGCAATGAAGAGCGATGGCAGCATTTCCCGCATACTTGATGAATTTATGAAAGTGCCAAAACCTGGATTGACACAGGTGAAGTAGATTCATCATCTCTTATTCTCACAGTGATCATTCAGGTATCAGAGAGATGTGAAGGTCCTGATAGGGCACATCGTGCTTGAGCCTGTTTTTCTGCTCCTTCAATAGTCACTTGTTTTCGGGTTTTTGTCACAAGTCACTTCGGTTTTCACTCCCTCCCAGACATACTCATTCCAGTGATACAGCATCACCCGATGCAGTTAATTTTCACTGAATTCAGCCTGTACCGCAAAACACCGTCAATCACCTTTCCATTCAGAATGCGTTTCCATGTCTATGCTTGTCTTGAAAAGAAAATTTTCACCAGTTTTCCTCCTGTTTTTTACCTCGGCTGGCTTCCCTGATTCGCTTGCACTAGCGGCTGATGCTCCAGCTAAAGCGGCAGAACCCTTGCAGACGGTCGAAGTTGCAGGCCCCCGGGCTAATGCTCAGCGCCGTAATGAAACGGCAGCAAAAATTGTCATCACTAGCGATGAATTGCAGCGCTTTGGCGACAATGAATTATCGAGTGTATTAAGACGCCAGCCTGGTATTTCAGTGGTTGTTAATGAGTTGCGCCTGCGCGGTTTGGGCGCGGGTTATACACAGATACTGGTGAATGGTGACGCCGTTGCGCCAGGGTTTTCGATAGACTCGATATCGCCGGACCTGATAGAACGCGTGGAAATTTTGCGCACGACGACTGCAGAATTCAGTGCCCAGGCAATAGCCGGCACCATTAATATCATTCTGAAAAAAAATGTGAGCAGGGCAAAAAAAGAATTTAAATTTTCTCTTGCCCATGACCAGCATAACTGGAACCCGGCGCTGGGTCTGGAAGTAGCAGACAAGACTGACGGATTTTCCGATGCGCTCACCGCTAACCTGTCGCGTACAGGCTATGAGACGGATCCGCTGGTCAATGAACGCGTGTATGACGCCAATGGAAAATTGATCGCAGACCGCCTGCTGCACCAGCGTAATATCGCCGACTTCAAGCGCATCAGTGCAACACCTCGCCTGAACTGGAGCCTGGAAAATGGCGACACGATATCATGGCAAAGCTTTATTGATTACTACCATAACGATAACTGGGGCGGTGACCATGAAACGACACTATCAGGACAGAGTACGCAGTATCCCGCGAATAATTATCTGGCTCTATCCCATACCGTCATGCTGCGCAGTGATGTGAACTGGGCGCACAGGCTCAATGCCGATGCCAAACTGAATCTGAAGCTTGGCCTGCAATACAATAAACGCAATACCGACTATGTTTTCAACGGGTTTGGTTTGAATGTTGATTCACCGTTTGTGCGTCATGTGGTTTCGAATGCTATCGACAGCAGCTTTACCAGCAGCGGCAAATACTTAAGCCGGATATTTGATGAGCACAGCCTGGCCCTGGGTTGGGATGCTGCCTTGATACAGCGTAGCGAAGCACGCGTGCAATACGACAGGCAGCCCTACGCCAGTCTGATCGACGAACTTGATGAAGATTATCAGGCCCATGTGCGTCGCCTGGCGCTGTTTGCCCAGGATGAATGGGATATGACTTCGCGCTTGCAAGCCTATCTGGGGTTGCGCTGGGAAGGCCTGAATACTGAAACTGAAGGGCGGTTGATGACCGCAGTTCAGACGCGGTCCAGTGTGTGGAGTCCGGTCATGCAATTTTTATGGAAGTTGCCTGATAGTGAAAAAGATCAATTGCGCTTTGCGCTGTCACGCACGTACAAGGCACCCACAACACGTAACCTGGTACCGCGCCGTTACACGGCCAATAATGATAACGGACCGAATAATCCAGATTTTCAGGGTAACCCGCATCTGTTGCCAGAACTTGCCTGGAGTCTTGACGTCGCGTATGAAACTTATTTTTCGAAAGAAAGCATGGTCAGTCTTTCGGTGTATGCAAAACGTGTACAGGATGTGACAGTACAAAACCTGTACCAGCAAAACGGGGTATGGATTTCTTCTCCTTATAACGACGGCACAGCCAATGTAGTTGGCATTGAATTTGACAGTAAATTCGCACTGAGCAGTTTGTTCCCTCATGCGCCTGCTGTCGATGTACGCATGAATGCCGCCCGCAACTGGTCAAGACTGAATTCAGTACCGGGGCCAGACAATCGATTAACAGACCAGGTGCCATTGACGGCGAATCTCGGTGCTGACTACAAGATGACAGACAAGCAGACTGTTGGCTTCAATATGAATTTTCAGAATGGCGGGGTAGTACAGGTGACACCAGGCTTGCGCACTTACAGCGGTGTCAGCCGTAACGTCGATTTGTATGCGTTATGGAAGCTGGAACAGAAAGCGCAGATTCGCCTGACTATCAATAATCTGCTGCATCAGGATAATTTACAGGCTTCCTTGTTTAGTGATGCCACTGGCAAAACACGACGACTGGTCACTACACCGGGAAACACCACGATCCGTCTCGTGTTTGAAAAAAATCTGTAAATTTCTGCCTGTCCGTCAACTTGTTATTTTGCACCTACACCCTTGAATTTTTCGGGATCAAAATCGGCAATGTCGATTTTGCCAAAATGCCTGGGCGGCTTGTAGATTTTTTCTGTTCCTTTGTCCGGTTCCGACGCATGGAAAGACGATTCCGATACCATCACCAGTTGCCAGGTATCGTCTTTCTTTGAGTAGTTGAATTGGAAAGTGTTGGACCAGCGCCAGCCACTGCCGCCATAGTGAGAAACGGCAAAGCTTTTCTTTTCTGCCGTCAGATCGGCAAAAGGGTCGCCAAATACACCGCCGCAAGTCGAACAAAAAACAATTTTCTCGTTGGTCTTGACCAGTTTGAGCTTGCCATCTGCCTGTCGGATGGCAATGCTCAGCGGGCGCTGGGCTGTATCAATAGGTTCGTCACCCGCATGCCTGGGTTGCTTTTCTAGGATGTAGACATAATCGGGTTTGTCGTCACCGTTCAAGTCTGCTGCGACAAAGGCCAGCAACTTTGTGCCGGGCAGTATGAAGGGACGTAGATCAGCCGGTATATCTTTGCCTTCGATATAGTCAGTTGCCTGACAAAGTAAAGGCAGGCTCAGGCATATGCTGGCAAAAATGCGCGTGGTATTGGCATGCGGTCTGGTTTTTTCAGGCATTTCAAATCCCGGTTCAGATGTTGGTGTTAAAAAGGGTGGGTGACATATTATGTCTCCCACCCTGGTTCATATTACTGCTCTGGCAAGCATGCTTTGGCTTAGAGTGCCTTGATCTGCATGCCTTCAGCCTTGTCTTCGACTTCGTAACCCAGCGCATGCAGTTCACCGCGCAGGCGGTCAGCTTCTGCCCAGTTTTTTGACTTGCGTGCAGCCTGCCGTTGTTCTGCCAGGTTCTGTACTTCTGCCGGTATCGCCAGCACAGTGGGTTGCCACTGCGCCAGGCCCAGGCCAAAAACACGGTCAAATTCTGTCAGCGTTGCCTTCTTGTCGGCGTCGGTCAAATCTGCCTTCAGCATTTCCCAGACCAGTGCCAGCGCGCGCGGCACATTCAAATCTTCATTGACGAAGACAGTGAATTTTTCAATGTAATCAGCGCTGACGGCGCCGCCTTGTGGCCACGAGAAATAAGTTTCACGCAGGCGATGCAGGGCAGTCTGAGCTGACAGCAAGGCTTCAAAGCTGAACTGCATCTGGCTGCGGTAATGCGCAGTCAGGCACAGGTAGCGATAAGCCAGCGGGTCAATATGTTGATCCAGCAAGGTTTGCAGGCGCAAAAATTCACCACTGGATTTGGACATTTTGCCAGAGTCAATTTGCAGGAAATAGCCATGCATCCAGTAATTCGCCAGATGGGTGCCGTGGCATGCCTGGTTTTGCGCAATTTCATTGCTATGGTGGATGGCTATATGGTCTTCACCGCCGCAATGAATATCAAACCATGGCGTCAGGTATTTTGCCGACATGGCCGAGCATTCTATATGCCAGCCAGGGAAGCCGCGGCCCCACGGGCTATCCCATTCCATCTGCCGCTGTTCATCCGGTGGGCTGAATTTCCACAACGCGAAATCGGTCGCGTGTTTTTTTTCACCTAACTCAACACGGCTGCCAGCCTTGATGGCATTGCGCTTGATGCGTGCCAGATAACCGTAATCATCCTGCTTGCTGGTGTCAAAATAAATGCCATCGCTGGTACGATAGGTATAGCCATTTTTTTCTATGATGGCGATAAAATCGATTTGTTCGGCAATATGGTCCGTTGCCTTGCACCAGATTGCCGGTTCCAGCACGTGCAGGCTTTGCAAATCAGCCTTAAATGCAGCCGTGAAGCGGTCAGCAATCTGCCAGGCCGATTCACCAGCCTTGCGGCTGCCTTTTTCCATCTTGTCTTCACCATCGTCGCCGTCAGATACCAGATGGCCGACATCCGTAATATTGATGACATGACGCACGGTATAGCCATTCCATTCCAGTGTGCGGCGCAAGATGTCTTCGAACATATAGGTGCGCAGGTTGCCGATATGGGCATAGTCATACACGGTAGGGCCGCAGCAATACAGGCCCACCCATTCCTGATTCAGCGGGGTGAAAGGGCGCAGGCGGCGTTCCCAGTTATCGTAGAGAAGTATGTCCATCTTGGTCAAAAAATATGAAGTGAAAATTCGGTAAAAGCTAAATTGGCTGGCGCGTTATGGCAGGGCAATAGCCTGCCTGCGCTTAAATGTGCAGACTCAACAACAGCAACAGGTTGAGTTGAAAATATGGATATGGACGTGCGCAGACATGCCTGGTGCAGGCGTGTCGTCTATGCAATCTTTAACATATTGCTTGTTCACGTGGGGCATATAATCAAGTCTGAGGTGTCTGGGTGTTCAGGACAAGAATGTAGCATAGATATGCACAGATGGCCAAAACTGATCAAATTGACCAGACCGGTATAAGTGATGATGATTGCTTATGCAGCCAGTCAGCAGATGCAAAATAAACGGTGTAAGAATGCAAACGAATTATAAAGACGTCAGCGAAGAGAATTACCGTTCCCAATATATCAAACAGGACAGGGCGCAGGTGCGCAAGGTGGTGCGCATCATGTTGTGGGCTTTTATACCACTGATGCTGGTGGATGTGCTGTTTCATGATTTTGATCTGACACTGGCAGCACTGGTTATCATGCGCGTGCCCGTTTTTGTCTATTCCTTATGGCTGATCAGGCAATATGGCACGATAGAGAATGTGCCTTTGCTCGATAGTTACGCCCTGCGCTGGATCGTGCTGGTATTACTGACCCAGTTCATCAGCAATACCTGTTTGCCGACAGATTATTTCGGCCATTACATGGTCGATGCCTGGCTGGTGTTGATGGCCTTTATTTCCTTGCCACTGGCATTGCAAGCCTTGCGCATTCCCTTGTTTGTATTTGTTGCCGCTTCGTGTTTTCTGGTTTTATATAAGCAGTCATCGACTTTTTCTCAAGCCGCAAGCGTGGTGCTGATCTTGCCTGCCATCGCTATTACCGGCCATGCAATTGCTGCCTATGTGCACAGATACAGAAAAAAGTTATTGAGCGCAGAACAGGAGCTGGAAAGACAGGCCAATTGTGACCCGGTAACAGGCGTAGCCAACTGGCGTGAATTCATGCGCATATCGGATGCCGAGTTACAGCGTCATTTACGGCTGGGAAAGCAGTTGTCAATGCTGGTGCTGGATCTGGAAGATTTCAAGCACATCAATGATCTGCATGGCCCGCAGGTGGGCGACGTGATCCTGGTCGAAGTCAGCCGGCGTGTCAAACGCGTCATGCGCTCCTATGACTGCATTGCCCGCTTTAGCGGTGAAGAATTCTGTGTGTTATTGCCAGAAGCATCGGCCCAGGATGCGCGCAGAATTGCTGACCGCACACGCGCTACCGTGATTGCCATGCCGATTTCTGTATCAGGCCGCGAGATGAAGGTCAACGCAACAGTGCGTACCGCAACCTTGCGTGAAGGTGATACTGCCTCCAGCCTGTTGCAGCGCGCAGGTGAAAGCCAGCCCAGCGGCAAGCAGGAACGCGAACAAACTGGTAACCTTGAAGCTGTATCAGTTTAAAAACGGTTTCTTCCGGTTTGTGGTGAAGCCAAGTAATGCTTGGCTAAAGGAGCAGGGAAAAATGAATTTTTATGGTGTGACAGATTTATGGACATATGTCCTCGGTGCCCTTGGTATTGTTTTGCTGCCCGGGCCAAATTCCATCTATGTACTGGCAGTGGCAACAGCACGCGGCGTGCGTGAAGGCTATAAAGGCGCACTGGGGATTTTTGTCGGTGACAGTATTTTGCTGATGTTCACAGCCCTGGGTGCAGCAAGCTTGCTGCGTGCTTATCCGGCCCTGTTCATGGTGGTCAAATATGCCGGGGCGGCTTATCTGGGGTGGCTGGGTCTGACGCTGATCTGGGCTGCGGTACAGAAATTGCGCAACAAGACAACAACTGTGATCGACACCGAGTCTGCGGCGATCAATATGCAAAACCCGTTCAGGCGTGCTTTGGTCATCAGCCTGCTGAACCCCAAAGCGATCCTGTTTTTATTATCGTTCTTCGTACAATTCATAGACCCGAATTATGCGACGCCAGCCATCCCTTTCCTGATTTTGAGTTCGGTAGTGATGGTATTCAGTTCACTGTACCTGTCCATACTGATTTTTCTTGGTGCCCGTCTTGCAAAAGGCTTTAGCCAGCGTCGCCGTCTGTCTGCCAGCCTGTCGAGTGGCGTTGGCAGTCTGTTTGTCTGGTTTGGCGTCAAGCTGGCGAATGCCAGCCTGCATTGAGATTGATGAATAGCGTATTCATCATCCTATTTCGCGCTTGAGAAATTCCCATACGCCAGGGTCCGACATTGCCGCTATATTGATGCGCATCTTGGTGGAGGGAAGCTGGCTGGGAGAAAACAGGCTGCCCGGTGCCAGCAGATAACCTTGTTCCATCGCTTTTTCAGTCAGTTTATTGGTGTCGCAGCCGGTTTCTGTCCATAAAAACATCCCTGCCGGTGTGCGGTAATCAACCTTCATCCCATATTGTTCCAGCCGCTTGGTGATGTCGTCACGTACGCCATCAAGTTTGACGCGTATACGGTCTACGTGCTTGCGGTAATGGCCCTCTGATAAAATCTTGTAAACCACGCGCTCACCAATTTCTGTCGTCGTCAGGGTGGACAGCATTTTTCTGTCGGCAAGGCGAATAGCCAGTTCCGGCGATGTGGCGATAAAACCTACGCGCAAATTGGCTGCCAGCGATTTTGAAAAACCACCAAGGTAGATCACGCGGTTAAGTTGATCCAGTGCCGCAATCCGCGTGGCTGCCTGCACCGCCGGGCCAGGGTGCATATCACAATAGACATCATCTTCCACGATCATGAAATCATGTTCTTCCGCCGCCTTCAAAACCTGAAAGGCTTTCGCTGCCGACAGCGAAGTCGAAGTTGGATTGTGCAGGACAGAATTGATGATATACAGCTTGGGTTTATGCAAGGCCGCCAGTTCAGCCAGTTTGGCGACATCCGGTCCGTCATGCAGGCGTGGTATGCCGATGACCTTGGTGCCCAGTATGGCAAATGAGCCAAACATCAGAAACCACGCTGGGTCGTCAACAAAGATGGTGTCACCAGGCTGGGTAAATTCTCGCGCCACCAGATCCAGCGCCTGCGTAACGCCGCTGGTCATGACGATTTGCTCGGGTGCAGCAGCAATTTCCAGCTCTGCCAGCTTCAGTTGTAATTGCTGACGCAGTGGCAGGAAGCCTTGCTGGGTACCGTAGTGCAGCAACAGGTTTTGATTGAGGCGGCTGATGGCGCGCAGGCCATTGGCGACCAGTTCGCCATCCAGCCAGTCATGCGGTAACACACCGGAGCCTGGCATTTTTTGCGGTGGCAGTTGGCGAAACATATTGCGTACCAGCCACACCACATCAAGTTGCTGGGTAACAGGGGCAATTTGTGCTGTAACTGGCACATTATTGAGCATGGAGGCACGCTCGCGCACAAAGAAACCCGCACCACGACGTGATTCCAGGTAACCCTTGGCAACCAGCCTGTCATAGGCTTCCACCACGGTAAAGCGTGACACCGTTTGTTCATCAGCAAATTGCCGTATCGATGGCATGCGTGCACCGGTACGCAGGAGCTTGTCATCAATACGATTGGCGACAGCATTGACGATTTGCTCAACAAGTGAACCGCCAGAGTCACGTGAAATAAAAAAAGTGGGTGTCAGCATGGTGTCTCCGTCAAATCTGTAATGGATAAATGTCCATTACAGTATGAATATTATCGGTTTTATTGTATTGGTACTGTATTGGTTTTTGCGTTTAGGATAGCACAAACACTTCAGCATATTCAGCAGAAACAGACAAGAACTTAGAGGAGATGTAATGGACAGGATACGACGCCAGGATACACACCCCGCCGGCCATCACAGGGGCGCAGCACCTGTGGCCAGATCAATCGCTAATTCACAGGCTGCTTGATATGACTATCGATACCGTCATGGCATTTGCCCTGTTTGCGCTGGTTTCTTCAATTACCCCAGGACCAAATAATTTGATGTTGCTGGCTTCTGGCGTGAACTTTGGTTTTCGTGCGACTTTGCCTCATATGCTGGGCATCAGTATTGGTTTCATGGTGCTGGTTCTGGCGGTGGGCTTCGGGCTGGCAGGCTTGTTTGCGGTTTTCCCCTGGTTATATGTTGTATTGAAATGGGCTGGCGTAGCTTATTTGCTGTATCTGGCCTGGAATATCGCTCATTCCGGCCCGATAGATAGCGGTAGCAAAGAAGATGCGCATAAAACTGGCCCCATGAATTTCTGGAGTGCCGCAGCCTTTCAGTGGATTAATCCCAAAGCCTGGGTCATGGCACTCGGCGCATTCAGTACCTATGTGCCTGCCACCAGCGGCTTTCAGGTAGTGATACTGGCCGCAGGTCTGTTTGCAGTCATTAATTTGCCAAGCGTCGGGATGTGGGCATTGTTTGGTGCCAAGGTCAGGCATTTGCTTAAAATCGAGCGCAATCTCAGGATATTTAACTATGGCATGGCCCTGTTGCTGGTGTCGTCGCTGTATCCCATGCTGACAGTTGCGTGATAGCTATTGCGTGGCGCAAATGTTTTGATTCAGTTGCTATGTACTGACAACTTGTAATGAAAAGTAAAAACGGAAAGCAGGCTTCAATGACAAAAGACAGCGAGGGTATGTTTCTGGGGATGGTGGGTGTTGCCATCTTTAGTCTGACCTTGCCATTTACCCGCATGGCCGTAGCTGAACTTAACCCCGTGTTTGTCGCTTTTGGGCGCGCGGTGGTTGCCGCTGCCTGCACTGCCATTTTATTGTGGGCCACCCGCGCGAGCTGGCCTGATCGAGCCCAGATCAGGTCTTTGTTATTGACAGCTGGTGGTGTCGTGATTGGTTTCCCGGTTTTTTCTTCCGTCGCCATGGCTTATGTTCCGGCTTCACATGGTGCCATTGTCCTGGGTATTTTACCTTTGGCGACAGCTATATTTGGTGCAATGCGCTCACATGAACGGCCATCGACAGGCTTCTGGTTGATGGCAATGCTGGGTAGTGCTCTGGTGATCTTGTTTGCCCTGATGCAGGGCGGTGGTTCATTTCAATGGGCTGATCTGGCGCTATTGATGGCCGTGATTGCTGGTGCCATGGGGTATGCCGAAGGTGGCCAACTGGCGCAAAGCATGGGAGGGCAGCAAGTAATTTCCTGGGCCCTGGTCCTTTCCATGCCCTTACTGTTGCCGGTGACGGTCTGGCTTGGCTGGCATTACGGCGTGCAGGCCTCACCTCGAGCCTGGCTTGGTTTTGCCTATGTTTCCGTGTTTTCCATGTTTATCGGTTTTTTCTTCTGGTACAAGGCATTGGCGCTCGGCGGCATTGCCAGGGTTGGCCAGGTACAATTACTGCAACCCTTTTTAAGCTTGCTTGGCGCAGCCCTGATCATGGGAGAAGCCTTGAATGGCACGGAAATCTTTTTTGCACTGGCAGTGATTGCGGTAGTGGGTCTGGGGCGGCGCATGAACATTCAACGTTAATTTCGCATCCTGGCACAGCATAACCAAATTTAATCTGTCGCTCACCCCTGTATAGGGGGTGTTAATCGGGAAGGCGCGGGCTTACAATAGAGGACTTACATAAGAGGCTGCATAGTGAACGTGGCAACCTCATAATAATAAAAAATTAATTTAATCTGGCGCATCAGTGAGGGCTGGTTCGCTATTTCCCTGGAAAATAGTCATGTCATTTTATGAAAAGCTTCAAGCACTGAATATTGAATTGCCTGCCGTCGCAACACCTGCTGCTGCTTACGTCATGTATGCGCAAACCGGCAATACCGTGTTTTTGTCTGGCCACATTGCCAAAAAAGATGGCAAACCATGGGTAGGTCAGTTGGGTAAAAACATTTCTACTGAAGAAGGCAAACTGGCTGCACGTGCAGTCGCTGTTGATCTGATCGCTACCTTGCAAGCTGCTTGCGGTGGTGATTTGAACCGCGTCAAACGTATTGTCAAGGTCATGAGCCTGGTTAATTCCACACCTGACTTTATCGAGCAGCATTTGGTAACGAATGGTGCTTCTGAATTGATCGGTGAAATTTTTGGTGAGCAAGGCAAACATGCACGTTCCGCTTTTGGTGTTGCCCAAATCCCGATGGGAGCTTGCGTGGAAATTGAACTGATCGCCGAAATCGCCTGAATTTTATAAAAACATCAATTTGCCAGTATCGGCAATCCTTACAGTGAGACCAGCATGAAACTTGAAAATCCTAGCCCCATAGATTGGAAATTTTCCGAACGTGCCGAGCAGTTGCAAAGCTCGGCGATCAGGGAAATTCTAAAAGTGACCATGCGTCCTGAAGTTATTTCTTTCGCTGGAGGATTGCCGTCCCCTGAAACTTTCCCGGTCGATCGCATGCGTGCTGCGTTTGACAAGGTGTTGACGCAACAAGGCAAATCAGCCCTGCAATACGGGCCGACAGATGGCTATGCACCTTTGCGTGAATTCCTGGCAGACTCTTTATCTACCAGCGATTCAAAAATTTTGCCTGAACAATTGTTGATGGTGTCAGGCTCACAACAGGGCCTGGATTTACTTGGTAAAGTGCTGGTCGATGAAGGCAGCAAGATACTGGTGGAAACACCCAGCTACCTGGGTGCCTTGCAGGCATTCTCGGTTTATCGCCCTCAGTTTGAGTCAGTTGATACAGATGATCATGGTGTCATTCCTGCTTCAGTCGCCGCCAAGGGCGAGGGTGCGCGCCTGATGTATGCCTTGCCTAATTTTCAGAATCCGACCGGGCGCACTCTATCTGTCGAGCGCCGCTTTGAATTGGTAGAAACCTGTGCACGCATGGGCATACCATTGATTGAAGACAATCCCTACGGCGACCTGTGTTATAGCGGCGAGCCTTTGCCCAAGATGCTCAATATGAACCCCGGTGGCGTCATTTACATGGGTTCTTTTTCCAAAGTGCTGACACCCGGCATACGCCTGGGTTACGTCGTTGGCCCGACAGCCCTGATACGCAAGCTCGAGCAAGCCAAGCAGGCGGCTGATCTGCACACAGCCCAACTGACACAAATGGTGGTGTATGAAGTCATCAAAGATGGTTTTCTTGGTGAACATATCCCGACCATACGTTCTTTCTATGCGAAACAGTGCAGTGTCATGCTTGACGCAATGAGCAAGCATTTCCCTGAAGGCGTGAGCTGGACCAAACCTGAAGGTGGCATGTTTGTCTGGGTGACCCTGCCTAAACACATGGATAGCAAACAATTGCTCGATGAAGCCATCCAGCAGAATGTCGCATTTGTTCCGGGCGGGCCGTTCTACGCCAATAACCCTGAAACAAATACTCTGCGCCTGTCATTTGTTACGGTTTCACCTGAACGTATTTATGAGGGAATAGAAAAAATAGGAAAGCTGATCAAAGCCCGTATGTAATCCTGTGTCTTGAAGTGTTACTGACCCGCCTGCTGGCGGGTTTTTTCATTGTTTGTCATCATCCTCATGTTCCAGGATTATCTGCATGCCAATGCAGATAGTGGCTATGAGCTGGTACGACGACTTCCTAAGCCTTGATTATTGAGCAGGCGACGCACAAATAGCCAGCATATGATCATTGTCATGTATGTTTGCCAAATCTTGCAGCCAGAACGCATTGAAAAACGTAAAGATATTTTCTTTTTGGAAACCGTTCCTTAGCCGCCACTAGTTTCTTGCCAAGCACAATTCCAGCAGTTAGACTTAAGTGACTAATTTCCCTTTCCTGCTGAGAAGGTTGCGCCATGAAGGTCTGTTTTAGCATAGCTGTTCCTTCCATTACTGCCAGATTGCAGTTGGCCTTCCTGTTGGCACTATCGGTATTGGCTGCTGTAAGCGCGCCTGTTTACGCGAATGAAACCTGCAAGAGCTTGCTGGTGACTGGCAATCCTGAATATCCCCCTTATCTCTGGCGTGACCCGGAAGACGAAAATCACCTGGTTGGGGCTAACGCTGACTGGATACAGTTGCTGGGCAAAGAAATCGGCATCCCCGTTGAAGTTAAATATGTAGGCCCGTGGGGCCGGGTGCAGGAAGAGGCGAAACTCGGGCGTGTTGATCTATTAGCGGGTGCTTTTTTTACTTTGCCCAGACTGGAATACATGGATTATTTTTATCCGGCATTCCGCGAGACCCGTACAGTGATCTGGACGCGCAGCAATTTCAATTTGCCCTATAAAAAATGGGCAGACCTGGCGGGAAGGCAAGGTGTTACCGTCATCAATAATAGTTTTGGTGAAGAATTTGACCGCTACGCGAAAGAATCGCTGAAAATTTCCATGGTTCCCAGCCTGGAACAAGCCCTGAAAATGCTGAGCTTATCCCGTGCTGATTATCTGATTTACGAAGAAGATCCTGGCCTGGCCTATGTGGCCAAACTCAATATTACCGGCTTGAAAACGGTTAGCCCACCAATCACCAATGAAAACCTGTATCTGACGTTTTCGCACAAGTCACCATGCAATACACCGGAAATGCGCGGCCGGATAGCAAAAGCCGTCTACAAACTTGATAAGCAAAATGTCATGAACAAGCTGATTGCCTCCAACATCCAGCTGTGGCGCAAGCAGCAGGCCAAGTAATTGCGGCAATATACAGGCCAAACTTTGCGTACGCTCTCACTCCGGCAAATACTTATTATTGGTGTTGTAGTAGGGATTGTGTTGCCTGCAATCGTATTGGGGCGATTTCTGGTACAAGACCGCTACGAGCGCGAGCTGGAATTAAGGGTGCGCAACCCCATGTCGCAATATGCGGATATGCTGTCGCGTGCCATGGCAGTACCGGTCTGGACGCTCGATAAAGCGGTTGCCAATCAGTTTATTCAGGCTGTCATGCGTAACCCTGAAGTGGTCAGTGTCGAAGTCTATGACGAGTCCAAGGCGATTTTTGTCCGCAGTGCCAAATTCAAGAAAATTGATGCCAAGTTTTTGCGTGAAGAGCGTCCGATTTTGCTCGAAACCAAAGTCATCGGCACCATCATGCTGGAATTGACCACCGAGCACATAGAAAAAGAATTGTGGGCTGATTTCCTTAAGCTGGGTATGGCACTGTTGGTGCAGGTGGTTTTTTCTTTCATCCTGATCTGGTTGCTGTTTGAGCGTCGTATCGTCAGGCCCATACTGGAACTGCAAATGGCTACCGTCAGGCTGGCGCGTGGCAAGCTCGATCAACCGCTCGAATGGTTGCGCCAGGATGAAATTGGCAATCTGGCCCAGGGATTAGACAAGATGCGCCTGAACCTGGGGCGCCTGATTACCGAGCGTGAAGCGCAAAATATCACCTTGCAACAAGAACTCAATGAGCGTTTGCGCGCAGAGCAGGCTTTGAAGGTGACGGAAGAAAAATTCATCGGCATCTTTCAGGCGTCGCCTGTGGCGATGACAGTACTGCGCAAAGCGCAGTATTACAGCATGATCGATGTCAACCATGCCTGGGTAAGGCAGTTTTTCTGGTCGCATGATGAAATATTGGGGGATAGCGAAACCCAGAAGGCGCTATGGAGAAACGAGCACGATTTCTTTGAGATACTGCGTATCCTTGAGCGTGACGGTGAAATCCATGACTACGAAGCCTGGCTAAGCTGCGGCCACCAGGAAAAAATCATCCTCTGCCAGATATCGGGCCGCATGATACGGTTGGGGAATGAACCACTGATTATCCTGGTACAGGAAGACATCACCGAGAAACGCCAGAACGAGCAGGAAATCCGCAATATGAACACCACGCTCGAGCGGCGGGTTTCGGAAAGAACCCAGGCGCTGGAGGCCGCCAACAGTGAACTGACCATTGTGCTGGAAAATTTACAGCGCGCCCAGAGAGAATTATTGCGTACAGAAAAAATGGCGGCATTAGGTTCGCTGGTGGCCGGTATCGCGCATGAACTCAATACACCTATAGGTACTAGCGTAACCGTTGCCAGCACTCTGGCGCAGCATACTGACGAGGTCCTGTTTGCGCTTGATAAAGGCATGCGTCGTTCAGTGCTGGAGGAATATCTGAGAAATGCCAAGACGGGTGCTGATTTGTTGTTACGCAATCTGAGCAAGGCGTCAGAGCTGGTCATCAGCTTTAAACAGGTGGCAGTTGACCGTACCAGTGCCAATCGCAGGATGTTTGCCCTGGATGAAATGTTGTCTGAATTGATCGTGACCCTCGGCCCGACTATACGCAAGACCCGTCATGATATTGAATCCAGAGTGCCACCCAAACTGATGATGGATAGTTATCCCGGACCGTTAGGACAAGTACTGACCAACTTAATCAATAATGCATTTATTCATGGCTTTGAAGGCGATTTTCGTGGAACGGTCAGTATTTTTGCGCGTACTGTGGACGAAGATGTCGTGGAAATCCTGGTCAGCGATAACGGTAAGGGCATTCCTACTGCCAATCTGGGCCGCATCTTTGACCCTTTCTTTACCACCAGGCTGGGGCAGGGGGGTAGTGGTCTGGGTTTGAATATTGTTTATAACCTGGTGACCGGCGTATTGGGTGGCAATATCGTGGTGGAGAGCGAATTGGGTAAGGGTACGACATTCAGAATCAACCTGCCCAGCGCGCCGAAATTGAATGAAGGCGAGTCCGGCTACATAGAATGATTTCAGTCTGTGGCTAGCCGCAGGTCGGGGACATCTGATAAAGTCGCGGAATGACAAAACTTAGCTTAGATAAAATTCTGCAATCGCAAGGATTCGGAACCCGTAAATATTGCCGCGATCTGGTCGAAGACGGCGAAGTCAGTGTGAATGGTGAAGTGATACGCAGTTGCAAGCTGGCGTTTGAAACCGCTGGCCTGCAGTTCAGGATTTTCGATGAAGACTGGGATTACCGCGAGCGTGTGTACATCGTACTCAACAAGCCAGCGAATTTTGAATGCTCACGCAAGCCCAGCCATCACCCTGGCGTGCTGACCTTGTTGCCTGAGCAATTCAGCTGGCGCGATGTGCAACCAGTAGGGCGTCTTGACCATGATACGACAGGCATGTTGCTGATGTCTGACGACGGGCCGTTTATTCACGCTCAATCGTCACCAAAGCGGCATGTACCCAAAGTTTACCAGGCCCGTACCGCAGACCCGGTGACTGCGGAATTGGTTGACACCTTGCTAAAAGGTGTCAAGCTGCATGATGAACCTGCGCCCCTGGCAGCCATTTTTTGCCAGAAACTTGATGAAAACCTTCTTGAAATCGTGTTGGAACAGGGCAAATACCATCAGGTCAAGCGCATGCTTGCCGCTGCCGGCAATCATTGTGCCGCCTTGCAAAGGACGGCAATAGGCCGGTTGACGCTGGCTTCGCTGGCTTTGGAAGAGGGTGACTGGTGCTACCTGGCACCTGAACAATTAGGCTTGCTGGTACCCTGATTGTGACTGTCTTTATGTTGATATGCTTTGATGTACCCGTTGCTTTTCATTTTTGTACATGGAATACCTAAGCCTTCATGATCCTCTGATCTTGTTCGGCTTGCGCGAATTGGATAAAAGGAGCAGACATGCCGGTCATTGCCATAGTCAATCCCAAAGGTGGTGTGGGTAAAAGTACCGTTGCCACCAACCTGGCTGGTTATTTTGCATCGCAAGGGCATAAAGTCATGCTGGGGGACACCGATATCCAGCAGTCGTCCCGTACCTGGCTGTCATTGCGGCCGGCCAATCTGCCACAGATACATGCCTGGGATATTGCAGATGGCAATGTATTGAAACCACCCAAGGGTACGACCCATGTCGTGCTGGACACGCCCGCCGGATTGAAAGGCAACAAGCTTGAAGCCGTTCTTAAGTTGGCTGACAAAGTGATTGTTCCCTTGCAAGCTTCCATTTTCGATATCCTGGCAACCGAAGAATTTTTGAAATCACTGGCCAAATTGAAGCTGAATGGTCGGATTGGCGTATTGGGCATGCGCGTGAATACGCGCAGCCGTGCAGCTGATCAGTTGGGGCATTATGTCGGGCAGCTGGGTTTGCCGGTACTGGGTTTTTTGCGTGACACGCAAAATTACATACAACTGGCTGCACACGGGGCAACCTTATGGGATGTCGCCCCTTCGAAGGTGGAAAAAGATTTGCCCCAATGGGAAGAGCTACTGACCTGGATAGCGAAATGATCAGAGATAAAGAGAAATAAAGAGAAATAAAGAAAAATAATCGAAAATAATCAGAATCTTCGTTAAATTTCGAAAATTAAGGATATTTGACCCCCAGATTTAAGCTACATCACTATAATGCCGCTTGCTTGAAGAGATGCAAAATTCTCTTTTGTTATCAAATACTTACGGCATGCATCTTACCATTTTTGAAACCCCTGTCATTAATACACTCATGCGCTGGTTGTCGGTCTTGTGTTTGCGACTGGCAGGCTGGAAGGTCGAAGGGATTACTCCTGTAGAGCAAAAATATGTATTGATTGCTGCGCCACATACCAGTAACTGGGATTTCCCTTTCACTTTGATGATCTGCTTTGCGTTGCGCCTCCGGGTTTATTGGATGGGCAAGTCCAGCCTTTTTCCACCGCTTCTTGGTGGCATCATGCGCTGGTTAGGCGGCATACCCGTTGACCGTAGCAAATCTGGCAATCTGGTTCAGGGTACAGTCGATGCCTTTCAAGCCAATCAGCGACTAACGGTTATTGTTCCCCCGGAAGGAACACGCGGTAAGGTCAGCCATTGGAAAACCGGTTTTTATTACATTGCGCTTGGTGCAAAGGTGCCGATTGCCCTGGGCTACCTGGATTTTAAGCGCAAGGCCGGTGGCATAGGCAAGATGTTTGAATTGACAGGTGAGATCGAGGCAGATATGGCCGCGATACGCCAATTTTATTGTGGCGTATCCGGTAAGAACCCTCAGCATTTTGATGAAGAAAAAATACAGGTCAACCGTAAAGACTAGGTTTTACCTTCGTTAGCAAAGGGCAAGATCTTCTATTCAGGGTTCTTGCTGAACCCTTGCTTCCACTGATTTTGCCGGTACAGGCAGCTCTGCCTGTCTGGTTCCCAATTGCGAAACCAGCAACCAGGTTACCGGCGCCAAAAGATAACGTTTGGTAAAGCGCTCACATTTTTCATGTGAACATAGCCAGACGATAGCGGCAGACACCAGCGCAGAAATCAGTAAGGCCGTGACATTGTCAAACTTGAAGATATGGCGCAATACACCCGTTTCCTGCAAGATGATCAGCGCCATCCCATGCCATACCAGCACATAGATGGAGCGTTGGCCTATGTGGGCCAGGCGCAAGTCTTTTTGTGCCAGCAAATACAAGATTGCCAGCCCGATAATCGTGGACGCTGCATACTGCAATAATTGGTAGAACGTACCTGTCAGATTAGCCATTTCCAGTCGGTGCAGGGAATAACTGCCATACAGCCAGCGATAGTCAAAATCTGTTTTAAGGAAAAACACGCCTATCAGGGCAGCCAGCACGATCAGGGCGCTGAGAACCACTTTACCCTGTTTCTTGTCCGCGAAGGGCCTTTGCCCTAATTGCCAGCCAAGCAAGAAATACGGGAAAAATACCAGTGTCCTGGATATACTGAGGAAATAGCCGGCATGCTCTGAATAACTGGCAATCAGCGATACTCCCAGTGCCAGCGCTACTGCAAATTGCATGCGCGCAAACAAAGGCAACAATAAACGCCAGCACAGCAGGCTCAGCAAATACCAAAGCATCCAGTAAGGCGCAATCATATTGCCATACACGCTGAGATTGCCTTTCAAGAAAAATTCTGTCGCCTCGTAGATAATTTCAAAAGCGATCAGGGGAACCAACACGGTAGAGATCAATTGCGTGGCATTTTTATCATTCCAGTGCGCCTTGGAAAACATGCCTGAGATCAGCGCAAACATGGGCATGTGGAAGGCGTAGACAAAAAGCCAGATGGAGCGCAGCACATGGTCTTCACCGACATAAATTTCGATCAGATGCCCGAAAACCACAAAAAATATCAAGATCGCCTTGATATTGTCTATGCTTGGATTTCTGACTGAGGGAGTGGTGGGATTGGACATGCCGCAATTATGGATACTTGAAATGTCGTCATGATAGCGAAATCGCTCAGGCTTTTATACCCTTTGTTTGTAACGAAACTTAGATCTGTCCTTATTACACTCCCAGAATTTGATGGTTAGCGTATAAGAAAATAATGAAGTTGCCAAAAGGAAATGCCTGTCTGGCATCGATGCTGCATTGAGTATGCTGCCTTATATTCTGAACACTTGATTTTTAGTAGAATAGGGAGGTTAGCACGCAGGTTTAAAATTTCCCCGTGGCAATTTTTAATATAAAATCTAAGCCTACACTGCTTAGGTGAAGAGGTAGTTATGCCGAAAGACCGCTCAAGGGCGAGCATATTAAGCGAGCAACTGGATTTTGAAGGCGTTGATGGCAGCAATCCCAAGGTGCCAGATAGCGCTGCTTTGAATTTTGAGACAGAGACGTCTGCTGGAGCTTCTACTGCCGCGACAATGAATAAGCCTGCTAATACATCATTAGCGTCAACATCGGGGTCCGGCACCAGTACCAGGACATCGCGTCCTGCCGTCAAGTCTGCACCTGCCAAAAAAACTGCCTCGGTAACAAAAACATCCGCCAGGAAAGGTGTCCAGGCACGCGACCGTTTTGGTATTTACGCAGCAATTATCGTATTGTTGGGTCTCGCGATTATGCTGGCATTGTTTTTTTATGTCAGGACGGTGAATTACAACGCTGCAGGGCTTGCCTATGCTACGTTGCCGCAGCAAGTTGCCAATGTTGATGGGCAGGTTGTGCGCATGCAGATCACTATCCAGGTAAGGGATGAAGACAGTGAATGGCTATCGGAAAACAAAAAATCCCTGGCCAACCTGTTTCAAATTGAGCTTGGCAAAGTCAATCCGGATGATTTGCATTCCGAGACAGGATTTGAACTGGTCAGGGCACAGTTGAAAGCAGGGCTGAACAAATCCATGCAGACAGACAAAATAGAATCTGTACTGATTAACGAATTACTCATGCAAAATCGCAGCGAATAAAACCCTTGTCCGACGATCAGTTCATCAGGAGGCACATGAAAATCATGGGCCTGCCCGAGCTGGCGAGAATGCCAGAGATCTCCACTTCTATGCGCTGACAGAAATTCCCTGGCCGTTGCTTGCTTCTGGTGGTGCGCTGTATGCGCGCAATAATTGCAGGGTTTTTTTGAATAGTGCAGCATCCGTACTGCTATTGCTATTGCTACCGCTATCGCTATTACTGCTACTGGAACTGTTTGCCGTAGCAGAGGTGGTCGCACTTGTTGGTGATGTCAGGCTGGCAATGCTGTTGGTAGCAGTAGTGCTGGCGCTGCTGGCAGTACTAGTGGAACCGCTGGCAGTGGACGCAGCGGTTTGTGTATTTGTCACGGTTTTTTCCAGATACGCCAGGGTTTCGGCGAAACTGACCTTGCCATCCTGATTGGTGTCTGCCGCATCAAAATTTTGCGCTACTTGTGTCAGTGCGGCCCCTGCGGCGCTATTTGATTTACCTACCGTTGTTGCCAGGTCGCCGAGTTGTGTCTTATCCAGCCCACCGCTATCGCCACCACCACCATCTTGTGGTGGCGGTGGGCGATGGCCGCCGCCTGCACGGCGTGCATGGAACTGGTTGTCCAGCGCACTGCTTAAATTCTTGATGCCAGCGCTAAATTCATCCTTGGTGATTTTTCCGTCACCATCGCTATCTAGTTTTTTGAATAGATCGTCAATACTGGCGCTGTTGCCACTGGCACTACCGGTAGCCGTCGTACCAGTAGTACTACCAGTGTTGGTAGCATTGCTAGTGCCTGTAGTTGATGATGACGCCGACGAGCCGATATTGCTGAATGCTGCTTCCAGGTCTGACACTTCAAGATAGCCCTGGTTCTTTGTATCCAGCTTTGAAAAAACGCTGTCTGCGATTTTGGACTGGTCGCGACCCTGCCTTTGCACGTTACCGGTGTATGAATATGAACTACTGCTACCTATGCTGTTTATGCCACTCATCGCGTTCCCCTGAAAATCAAAAACATGAAGCTGATCTTCAGTGTCACAGTTCGATGTTGCCTGCTTGTGTCTGCTTTGTATCGACATTGACACAAAACTGGTAATTTGCAATCTTTTGCAATCAGTGTAGCAAGTTTATGTTCGCGGCAATCTTAATTCAGCGATCAACCCAGGGACGGCGGGGTTGTTTCTCAATATCAGGCTGCCCTGGTGCCTTCTGGCGACTTCACGTGCGATGCTTAAACCCAGGCCAACACCACCGGTATTCTTGCTTCTGGACGCGGCCAGACGAAAAAAGGGGGCGAATACCTTTTCCAGATCTTTCTCAGGAATGCCCGGCCCCTCGTCGGTGACAGTGATTTGCAATTCGGTATCACTGTCAGCCAGGCTGATTTGAGCAGATTTACCGTAAAAGACAGCATTTTCCAAAAGATTACTGATGCAACGCCGCAATTCATTTGACATCGCCAGTATGGGGCGGGCCTGGCCAAGCATGCTGACAGCCTTGCCTTCGTCCTGCATATTGTCGACGATGGCAGCAATCAGTGATGTCATGTCAAGCAGTTGCATCTGTTCTTCACTGCCCCTTAAATAATCCAGAGTGGCATCGAGCATCAGGCGCATTTCTTCTATGTCTTGCAACAGCTTTTCAGCACCTTCCTGTTGATCTAATTGTTCTGTACGCAGTTTCATCCGGGTCAGCGGGGTTCTCAGATCATGTGATACCGCTGCCAGAAAACGCGCTCTTTCTTCCATTTGCAGATGCAGCCTTTTTTGCATCTGGTTAAATACGATGGCACTTTGACGCGCTTCTTCGGGGCCGGTTTCAGGTATGGGGGTGGGTTCGTGATGGTCACCCAGTGTGCTGGCCGCCGCGGCCAGTTTTTGCATGGGTCTGGCAAGGCTGCGTGAGCCAAGCCAGGCGGCAAGGGCGAGCAAAAATAATTGCAATAACATGCTCAGCGTAAAGCCAAGATAAGGACTGTGCAAAAAATCGTGGGGGGAATGGTGAAGCAAATGCGCGTTCGGGCGTGGGGGAGGGCGGTGATCCCCCAAAAATACGAATAAAAGTATGAAAGTCGCGACATGACTGAGAATGACTGCTGCCATGGCCAGGCCAAACAGGCGGCTGAAGATGGTATCTCTATACAGTTGTCTGAATTTTTGTAGTCGCTTCATTTGCTGCTGGCAGTAAACATATAGCCTTCACCGCGTACGGTTTTCAATAACGTGGGATGACGCGGGTCATCCCCCAGTTTTTGACGCAGTCTGGATACCAGCAGATCTATGCTACGGTCAAACACTTCGCTGGATTTGTTGCGGGCAAAATCCAGCAACTGATCGCGGCTGAGTATTTGTCCCGGCCTGTGGACAAAGGCATACAAGAGCCGGAATTCAGCATTTGAAAGAGGGATCACCATTTTATCCGGGCTGCACAAATGGCGTGTCGCCAAGGTCAAAGTCCATGATCCAAAATGCAGCTCGGTAGTTTGATGCACTGGCTGATCATGCAACTGGCGTGATGAAGTTGCGCTACGTCTAAGCACACTTTGTATGCGTGCCACCAGTTCGCGTGTGTCGACAGGCTTGATCAGATAGTCGTCTGCACCAGACTCCAGCCCCAGGATTTTGTCAGAAAATTCACCCCTGGCAGTCAGCATGATGACAGGGGTTTTTGCCTGGCGACGTAGTTGTCGCAGCAATGAAAGCCCATCTTCATCTGGCAGCATCAAATCAAGCAGAATAACATCAAAATGATGTTGTTCAAGTGCTGCACGCATCGCCACCCCATTATGGGTAGCACTACAGCTTATACCGAATTTTTTAAGATAAGTGCACAGTAAAGCACATATTTCTTCGTCATCATCGACCAATAAAACATGAATGCGGCTGGCATTGTCGGACAATTTACAGCTCCTTGACGTACCTTAATAGCCTGTCCAGTGCGTGCACCACGGTCTGTTCGCGAACTGACTGTCTGTCGCCTGTAAATACACGGCGCTCTGTATGGGTAATGCCACCGACATGCCAGCCAAAACAGATAGTGCCTACAGGTTTGCCAGGCACGGCACCCGTCGGGCCGGCAATGCCAGTGGTTGATATGGAAATATGTGCTTCGGAATTTGCCAGCGCACCCTGTGCCATCGCTGCAGCAATTTCTTCACTGACGGCGCCATGCTGGGCAATCAGCGCTGCCGGGATATCCAGCAATTCTGTCTTGGATGAATTGGAATAGGTCACAAAGGCGCAGTCAAACCATTCTGATGAGCCAGCGATTTCTGTGATGGCATGAGAAACGCCACCCCCGGTACAGGATTCTGCAATGGTCAGTATTAATTTTCTGGATTTCAGTTCTTCACCGACTTGTGCTGCAAGTTCTATCGCATTTTGCATGATGTGTCTCCCGTCTGCTTACTCTGACATAAATCTCTGTAAACTTACTTTACCATCATGTCAGCCCGGAAGTGAAGCAAAGAAGTTGCTGCGAAAGCGAATAGGCAATATTGTCGCCAATTACCTCAAGGCAAACTGCCTTGGCATTTCTCGTTTGCGCAGGGGGCATATGGCTGACTTTACCGCATCCGTGCAGGCAAAGTATGCCCGCACGGTGTATTTTGGCGCGTAAATCCTGGATTTGTATTTTGAAGGCTGTACCTGTCTCAAAAAACCATTTCTGAAAAACCAATATCAGAGTATGATTTTTTACAGAGCAGCAAATCCTTTTCACCCTGGAAGTGAATTGATTGAGCTGTTTATCAATTTTTATGCGCAGCCAAATATAAGGCAACATTAAGCAACATAGCGAACATAAGCCCTATAACAAATCATCAAACCAACAAACACAAACCAACAAACGTCTTAACAAGCACCTGTATCTTTCGTGCCTTCATCACTAAAGGAGATGCCCTATGAAAATCGACGCCCTGTTTCAGCAACAAAATGCTTTGCCGTCGATTCCCAAAGTCGTACAAGAAGTCATCGACAGCTTTAATAACGACGACGTTTCTATTGATGAGATAGCCAGAAAGCTTTCGGCAGACCAGGTTTTGAGTGCAAAATTATTGCGCCTGGCGAATTCCTCCTACTACCATGCTTCAAGAACCGTGGGTTCTGTCGATGATGCGGTATTGATGCTGGGCTTCATGACCGTCCGCACCCTGGTGGTCAGCAGTGGACTGACCAGCGGCTTTAAATCCATGCCGGGTGTCGATCTCAAGCAGTTCTGGCGTTATAGCCTGCATACTGCAGTCGTGTCGAAATGGCTGGCCAAGAAAGTACATGGTAATTCCGATTTTGCCTTCACCACTGGTTTGATGCACGCTATTGGGCAACTGGTCATGCATGCCGGCATGCCTGAGCAAATGCTGCAAGTTGACAAGATCGCTGCGGCACTGGATGTGCGCAGGCCGGATGTTGAGCAAACATCCTTTGGCTATGATTTTTATGATGTTGGTGCAGAGCTGGCAAAACGCTGGAGATTTCCAGACGCGTTTTCCAGTGCCATCAAAGCTTGTGGCGCTCCTTTGCAACAGGCAGAATTTGACCAGATTGGCGCTGTCGTCCATATTGCCGCGTGGTGTGCGAGGGGACATGAGAGCCACTATACGCCGGAAGAACAAGAAGCCACTTTCCCAACAGAAGTAGCTCAGAAACTGGGTCTGAAGCCTGAAGTCGTTTTGAAAGAAATGCCGCCTTTAAGTGAGTTGGCGGCAGGTCTCGAAGATTTGCTCGGATAATTGATTCAGGCAAGCAGCGCTGCATTTTACGAACGCAGCACTGCTTGCCCTTAAGTTTTGATGCCGGTACTGCCTGTTTATCTGCCTGCTGCCTGAATATCCAGTGCTACTGCTTCGGCAACCTTGATCCCATCCACCGCAGCAGACAATATCCCGCCCGCATAGCCTGCACCTTCACCCGCCGGAAATAATCCCCGCGTATTCAAACTTTGCAGATCGTCGTCATTGCGTTTGATACGTATTGGTGACGAAGTACGCGTTTCGACGCCGGTCAATATCGCATCGTTCATGGCAAAGCCTTTGATCTTCTTGTCAAACTCCGGCAGAGCTTCACGTATTGCTGTAATGGCATATTCAGGCAAGACTTTTGCGAGGTCACACAAGGTAATGCCCGGTTTGTACGAGGGTTCCACGCTGCCCAGTGCAGTAGACGGGCGCGCCGCCAGAAAATCACCTATCAGCTGTCCTGGCGCGTTGTAATTTCCGCCGCCTACTTCATACGCTGCTTCTTCGAGTTTTCTTTGCAAGTCTATGCCTGCCAGTGGGTTGCCAGGGTAATCTGCCGGTGTAATACCCACCACGATAGCGCTATTGGCGTTGCGTTCATTGCGTGAATACTGGCTCATGCCATTTGTCACAACCCGGCCCGGCTCAGATGCTGCTGCCACGACTGTACCGCCAGGGCACATACAGAAACTATAGACAGAGCGGCCATTTTTTGCGTGATGCACCAGTTTATAGTCGGCTGCGCCAAGAATTTTGTTGCCTGCATTCGGTCCAAAGCGCGCTTTATCGATAATCGATTGCGGATGCTCTACCCGGAAACCAATCGAAAACGGTTTTGCCTCTATATAGACACCGCGATCAGCAATCATCTGGAAGGTATCACGCGCGCTATGCCCGATCGCCAGCACGACATGCTCAGTCTCAAGATAAGCATCATCGTTCAAACGCACACCTTTGACTTTGCCATCGACAATATCGATATCCGTCACTTTTTGCTGGAAACGTATCTCGCCACCCAAAGCTTCTATATTGCCGCGCATCTCCTCTATCATCTTCACCAGACGGAAGGTGCCTATATGTGGTTTGCTGACATACATGATTTCTTCGGGTGCACCGGCTTTGACGAATTCCATCAATACCTTGCGACCATAGTGTTTTGGGTCTTTGATCTGGCTATATAGCTTGCCATCTGAAAAAGTACCGGCGCCACCTTCGCCAAATTGCACATTTGATTCCGGTTGCAGTTCACGTTTGCGCCACAGGCCCCAGGTATCTTTAGTGCGCTCCCTGACATTCTTACCCCGTTCCAGCACGATAGGGCAAAAGCCCATCTCTGCCAGCAGCAAGGCCACAAACAGGCCACAAGGACCAAAACCTATGACCACCGGACGTTTGAAGGGTTTGCTGTCCGCATGCGTAACAAACTTATACGAGGTATCTGGTGTTTCGCATAATTTTGTGCGGTTTCTGTGGCTGGCCAACAAGGCTGGCTCATTCGTCGTTTCCACATCTATCGTATGGATCAGGATGATGGCCGTCTTTTTACGCGCATCATAGCTACGGCGAAAAACCGTAAAGTTGATCAATTCTTTTTCTGTTATCCCCAATTCCTTCAGGATGGCTGTTTTCAGCGCATCTTCTGCATGGTCCAGTGGGAGTTGTAAATCGGTAATGCGCAACATAAATTCGGTCCGGATAACACTAATCGCAAATAAACTGCTTACATCACTTACATCAATATATAGGCAGATGTTTTGATTAGTGATTTGATGAATCCGCTATTTTACCCGCATGTGCTTTGATGTAAGGATTTCCTTACGCAGAAAATGGATCAGAACCAGATATGTGATCTACGTTCTTTAATGCCGCATGAGTTTCACCAAGCCGTAAAATTCGCTCCCTTTCAGGGGGATGTCGTCGGGGTTTCGCAAAGCCGTGAAACTCCTTCCCCTTTAAGGGGAACGTAGGGATGGGGATGGTTTTCGGCCGATAAGCGAAATAGGATCAATATAGATGGCCCCGCAAATTGTCGCTCCTGCGCAGGCCGGAGCCTGGCGTCGTCCGCGGATGAGCCGGGAAGCTAGCAAGAGAGCCACACGACACCCATCTAGAAGCAGCAGTGCGCTGTACAGACAAATATTTGTCTTTCAATAAACAAACTAAAAACAAGCTAAATAATTTCCCCGAACCACTTGCAAAGCAGGGTAGTAGTTTGCTATAGTTCGCCTCCCGCTGAAGAGCGGGGTTGGGAAGTGAAGTAAAGCTGGAGTCTGAGCGGGGGAGTTAAGAACTGCGGAAGGCTGGAAGCTGTGAATAGATTGCAACGGTTTGGCTGGTTCGAAAGAACGGGATAAACGAAAAGAGTTGCAGGTGTTGACAGCGGAAAAGAAGTGCTTCATAATCTCGTTTCTCTGCTGCTGACGCACACAACGCTGCGACGCAAAACTGGGTAAATAAGTAGTCCGGTTGAGTAGAAAAGATTTTGGTTCTTTAACAATTAACAGTCAATAAATGT
>NZ_JBMPPL010000004.1:0-374398 GCF_049339485.1 Undibacterium sp. TJN19 | reverse complement strand
CCTCTGCGGTTGACACCACCACCTTCAACCTGGCTGCTGCTGCCTCCTGGGATGCCACCACCACCTCCAGTGCCGACCTGACCGGCAATGCCGTCACGGTGTCAAATGTGGCTGCCCCAACGATCACCTCCGCCACCTACGACATCACCACGCACATCCTGAGCGTGACCGGCACCAACCTCGTCAAGACCATTGGTGCCACCAATGACATTACTGTCACTGCCCTGACCATTACCGGAGAAGGCGCTGCAACACGTACCCTCTCGACCACCGGCAATGTCGAAGTCACCTCCGCCACCAGCTTTGCCGTGACACTCGCCGGTGCCGACCGGACTGCCGTCGAAGCCCTGTTCAACAAAAATGGCACATCATCCACGGGCGGCACGACCTACAACCTGGCTGCCGCTGATGATTGGGACAGCGCCATTACCGGCGGTAATATCGCCGTGACAACGTCCGCCATTAGCGTCAGCAACATCCCTGTCCCGACCATTACCTCATCGACCTATGACGCCGTGACTGGCGTACTGGTCGTGACAGGCACCGGCCTGACCGGTCTGGCCGGTGCCACCAACGACATCGTTGCCAATAAATTCAGCCTGCAAGGTGAAGGCGGGTCCAGCTATACCCTGACCACCACCAGCAATGTCGAGATCAGCTCCGCCACCTCGTTCACCCTGACCCTCAGTGCGGCTGACCGCCTGGGTGCCAACCTCATCATGAACAAGAATGGCACCAGCTCCACCAGTGTCAATACCTATAACCTGATTGCGGCCGAAGACTGGAATGCCGGTGCTGATGCCGCCGTCGTCATTGCTGACCTGACTGGTAATGGTATTACTGTTGCCAACGTGGCAGTACCGACCGTAACCTCAGCGACTTACAACGTCGCCACCGGCGTGCTGGTCGTCACCGGGACCAACCTGCTGAGCCTGACGGGTGCCGCCAATGACATCACCGCCAACCGCATCCGTCTGTTGGGCCAGGGCGCCTTCAATTACACCCTGACCGATACCCCCAACGTCGACATCACCTCCAACACCAGCTTCAACATGACAATGAGTGCCACCGACAGGGCGGCACTGGCATTGCGGATGAACAAGGATGGTACGTCGTCCACCGACACCACCACCTATAACCTGGGCATGCTGGAAGACTGGAATACCGGTGCTGACGTGGCCGTCGTCATCGCTGACCTGTTTGGCAACCCCATCACCGTCACCGGTAACAACGTCGCCCCCGCCATCGGTGGTGTCGTCGCGGGCCAGACTGTCACCGAAACCACGACCGTTGCCCCCTTCACCGGGGTCACCATCACTGACCCGGATGTGGGTGCATCTGAAACCATCATCATCAGCCTGGACGTGGCCGCCAAAGGTGCCTTCACTGCGGCCTCATTGGCAGCCACCGGCTTCTCGACCGCCGATGGGGGGCTGACCTATACCCATGCCGCGGGAAGTCCGGCGGTCGTGCAGACGGCCATCCGTGGTCTGGTGTTCCAGCCTGGTGCTGGCCGTGTCCCCGTTGGCGGCACAGAAACCACCACCTTCACCATCAGTGCCAATGACGGCATTGCATCAGCGGTCCTGAACAACACCACGACTGTCATTGCGACCGGCATCAATGCTGCCCCGACCAACATCAGCCTCTTGCCCGCCACCATCCTGCAAGGCTCTGCCGACAACAGTAGCGTCGGGACGCTGACGGCCACCGATCCCAACCCGGGTGACACCGCCAGCTTTAGCCTGGTGGCCGGTAATGGCACGAATGACAAAGACAATGGCAAGTTCAGTGTTTCCGGTGCGACCCTGGTTGCCAAGAACCCGCTGGGCATGACACCAGGCAATTACACCGTGCTGGTCAGGGCAACCGATGCCTCTGGTGCCACGTATGACAAGAGCCTGGTGATCGCAGTCGGCGACAACGTCCCGCCAACGGCTACCGGCATGACCCGTATCCAATCTGAAAACACCAATCTGGGCAGCATCGATTACAAGGTGACGTTCAGTGAAGCCGTGACCGGTGTCAATGCCGCCGCCTTTGCCCTGGCTGCCACGGGAACTGCCGCTGGCACCATCAGCAGCGTGACGCAACTCGATCCGTCCACCTATAGCGTCAAGATCACCGGCCTCACCGGCGACGGTAGCCTGGGCCTGAATCTGAAAGGCAGTGGCACAGGGATTGTCGATACCGCCAGCCTGCCTCTGAGTGGCGGCTTTACCGGCCAGTTGTACCAGGTTGACCATACAGCCCCCACCACCAGCGCCGGTAACCTGAAGTTCTCCAATGATGATGGCATCAGCAGTACCGATTTCATCACCACTGCGGCATTACAAACCATCACCGGCACCCTGAGTACGGGCTTGCTGGCCGGTGAAACAGTCCAGGTCTCGCTCGACAACGGGGCGAGCTGGATCAACACCACGACGGCCATCGGGGCGACGAGCTGGTCGCTGGCCAACCAGATTCTCGGTGGCAGCCAGACTTTACAGGTCAGAGTGGCGGATTTGGCCGGTAATGGTGGCCCCACGGTTGCGCAGGCCTATACGATTATCAATACGACCGACAACAGCAACCCGGGCGATTCGGACGCCGATGGCGATGGCATCCCGCAACGGGTAGAGAATGCGGTCCCCAACCTGAGCGGTATTGGCAGTGGCGACGGCAACGGCGACGGTATTCTGGATCAGTCGCAAAAAGATGTGACGTCGCTGCCATGGAATAATCATTTCCCTGACCAGCATTATGTGACGGTATGGAATAACCAGCGACTGGCCCAAACCAAGACACTGACCATGCCAAGCGGCACGACCCCAACAGACCTGACCATGCCGTTTGGCTTGCTGACGGTGCAGATCGAGGGCGCCACTGCGGGCAGTGAAACCACCATGTCGCTCTATACCGATGCACTGGCACCGGTCAATGGGTACTGGGTACAGAGCAAGACAGGTGACTGGGTCAATATCGCCACCAATATCACGACCGTCAACGGCAAGCTGAAGGTGGACTTCAAAGTCACCGATGGCAGTGTGTTTGACAGTGATGGCCTGACCAATGGCAAGATCGTGCTGACGGGGGCGCTGGGCTTTAAGACCGCCAGTACGCCGGTGACGGGCTTGCCGAACGACAAGGATGGGGATGGCATACCGGATGCGGTGGAGCTCACGCTGGGCACCAATCCACTGGTCAAGGACAATGATGTCTTGCACCGTGCGGATTTGTTTGCCATGCAGTTATACCGTGATGTGTTGTTCCGCGAAGGGGATGCGGCGGGGATTGCGTACTGGCAAAAGCAGATCGACAGTGGTCTGATGACAAGGGCGCAGGTGGCGGCATCGTTCATGGCGTCGTCTGAATTCCAGAATGGGATAGGCAGTCTGAGCCGTCTGTACTTCGGGGCCTTTGACCGTCTGCCGGACAAGGATGGGCTGGCGTACTGGATGCAGCAGGAAAAGGCGGGCATGAATCTCTCCAAGATCAGTGCGTCCTTTGTGGCCAGCACGGAGTTCCAGACGACGTATGGCAGTCTGGATAACGGTGCCTTTGTGGACCGGGTGTACCAGAATGTCTTGCACCGGACATCGGATGCGGCGGGCAAGGCGTACTGGCTGGGGCAGCTCGGTAATGGGGTGAGCCGGGGGGATTTGCTGGCGGGCTTTACGGAATCAACGGAGTTCAAGGCCGCTTCACAAAGCAAGGTCTCGCTCACGCTCGATTATATCGGCCTGCTCGGTCATGCACCGGATCAGGCCACGTTTAATCAATTGCTCGCGCAGTCCGGCACCGATACGGTCACGCTCATCGGTCAGTTTATTAATTCTCCTGAGTATCTCGCCAGGTTTATGGCCGGGTGATGTTGAAGCTGATATTGCGTTTTTACTGATATGACACATCACTGCCCCTTACTTTCCAGTCAAAGGACGAAAAATAAGGGGCAGTGATGGCAAAGTCTGAAGACCGTCAAACTGGTATCGCCTGTGCACACCTCGGCGTTACAGTTTCTGCGTTACAGTTTCTGCGTTACTGTTTCTGCGTTACATCAGGCAGTGCGTTGTGTCCATGGAATGACTGTCGAAGCTTCTTTCTTGGCTTGCTTGGCAGCCTTCTTTTCTTTTGGCGTGCTGGCTGCCTGCTTCTTGGTCTCTTTATTACTCTGTTGTACCTTACTCATGACTTTCTCCTGGGAACACCAAGGTTTTGGTGACGGCTCAGTATAAACCTATGGGCGGGCAGCAACCGCTGACCGAAAAATATATTGCCTGGTCTGATCGTCGTCCCCGTTGCCGGCATTTCTGGATAAGAAAGCCAGCAAATTTGCTTTTCATCCCTGAGATTTTGCGTTCTGTCTCATGAGCGCGGTAACAATGACTTGTTTCATTTACAGTCTCATCAGTTCATTTTGATCGATATGGTGAGGGATAAATCATGCTGGAAATTCGCAATATTACAAAAAAATTTGGCAAGAACCTGACGGCAGTCCAGGATGTATCACTCAATCTTAGTCATGGTGTGGTGGGTCTCATCGGTCACAATGGAGCAGGTAAAACCACGCTCATGCAAATGGTGGCAACACTGACCCGCCCTAGCAGTGGCAGCATCATTTTTCAGGGACAGGATATTGTCAGAAAACCGCAGGCCATACGCAGCAGGTTGGGTTTCTTACCACAGGATTTCGGCGTTTATCCTAACCTGACGGCACTGGAATTCATGCAGTATTTTGCCGCCCTGAAAGGAGTACGCGACCCTGCCAGAATACGGCACTTGCTGGAAATGGTGAACCTGCATGACCAGGCGCACCGTCAGGCATCGACATTTTCTGGCGGCATGCGTCGCCGCCTGGGTATTGCGCAGGCCTTATTGAATGATCCCGATATCCTGATCGTCGATGAACCCACAGCCGGGCTGGACCCGGAAGAACGCCTGCGTTTCCGTCATTTATTAAGCGAACTGGGTTTCAGAAAACTGGTGATCATGTCCACCCATATTGTGTCTGATGTGGAAAGCATCGCTAGTCAATTGGCGATCATGCGCCATGGCAAACTGATCGCTTTCGAAACACCGGAACAAATACTGGAACAGGCGCATGGACAAATCTGGTCTGCACAAATGGCGTCCGATGAATATGAAAATTTGCGTGGCAAGGTACAGGTATTGCAGAGTCAGAAGCAGGGCAACCGGATCACATTGCGCATCGCCCATCCACATCAGCCCTGTGCCGGCGCAGAACATGCTGCGCCCAGTCTGGAAGAAGCCCTGATGGCACAACGTTATGCCAGCCAGGAGATAGCTGCATGAACGCCGCCATGTTGACCGCATTGGTCGTCAACGAAGTGCGTCTGCGCATGCGGCGACTGGGCACCATTGTTACCTTGCTGGCCATCATCGCAATAGGCTGGAGCATGATTCCCGATCCGCAAAGCGGCACCACCCTGATTGCGATCAGCGAAGCCCGGGTTTTGTACACCAGTTCAGCCCTGGCATTGGGCAGTGCGACTTTATCTGGTTTTCTGTTTGGTCTGGCTGGTTTTTATCTCGCACGTGGCCGTATCGCCGAAGATTTGCGCAGTGGCACTGGCGGCGTGATTGCCGCAACACAGGTTGGCAATACCCTGTTTTTGTTCAGCCGCTGGCTGGGTGGTGTCGTATATCTGATCAGCCTGATTTTGGCTTTTCTGGGCACCATGCTGGTCTGCCATGCCTTGCGTGGGGATGGCCCTATAGAAATCGGCATTTACCTGCAAACCTATGCAGTAATACTGCTACCCATGGTATTTTTTAGCATCAGTTGCGCCATTCTGTTCGACAGCTTTTCTCCCTTGATGGGCAAGCTGGGGGACGTTATTTTTTTCTTCATCTGGATTGCTGAAATTTCCCTGATGAGTAAAATAGATACCGCCGCCCCCGGACAACTCAGCCCGCTCTTGTATTTCGATTTCAGCGGTCTTGCCATGTCCATGATCAATTTGAAGACGCATCTCGATATCAGGCACTTGTCATTGGGAACAGCCACTTTCAATGTAGCCCTGACACCGGTCATGATTCCAGCTTGGTTGTGGTCGACACAATTCATTGGGATGCGTTGTGTTACGGCAGCGCTGGCCATATTACCCTTATTGCCAGCGATTGCCTTGTTTCATCGCTTTTCGCCCGACTATGTGAAAATGGCGCGGGCGCAGAAACGTCGTTCGCCACTGGAATACCTGAACCATTTTTTACGCCCGCTTTCGAAACTGGCACAACCCTTATTCCGTCTGGCTCAGTCTGTCCCCGGCATGCCAGGACAAGTACTGGCCGACATTGCCCTGACTGTAGTTACGGCACCCGCTGCCAGCGCTACGCTGATCGTCATGGCGCTGATATCAATAGTGTGCCCCTTGAGGGCACTACCTGGCCTGCTGAGCATCGCGGTGGCAGTCTGGGGCATCCTGATCAGTGATATCAGCACCCGAGACACCCAGGCAGCAACAGCCGAAATGACTGGCACTGTCTCTGGCGGCATTCGCCAGCGTTATCTACGGCAATTTGCTGCCACGGTCATATTGGGCCTGTTATTGACTGCGGTCATTGCCATACGCTGGTCTGCTCATGAGCCGCTAAGGGCCGTGGCGCTGGTCAGCGGTGTTTTCAGCATGAGTGCCATGGCAATGCTGCTGGGCCGCATGTCCGGTAGCTCGCGTACCTTCATCGCCCTGTTTCTGTTTGGACTCTACGTGATTGTGAATGCTACCGGGGTAGCATTGCTGGATGTATTTGGATTTAATGGCGCCGCCAATATGCAATCTATCCTGCTGCAGACCAGTATCGGCAGCACTGCGTGTCTGGCCGGCTATATTTACAATCCTTATGCGGCAAACAGATAAGTCTGTAAGCTGTTGCCAAATCAAACCCTTGTTATGGCATTGTGATGGAAGTGCAATAGCAGGACTGCGATGACTGGAATAATGCAGACTTAAGTCTGCATTGTTTTATTTCGATAATTTTTATATAATTTTTTGATCTGTATTTGTTTATTTATTTTCCCTCAAGAGAACGAGGCGACCTGGTCAGCAAGACTCGCATGACAATACACAATACTTGACTCACTTACCACCCTTCTCATAGACAACCGGATTTATCGCTCATATGTCAGCAGGAATCACCATAAAAAAAGATCTGGCAAAAGTATTGCTGTATTCACTGCTCTCACTGTTCCTGATTCCAGGTTTTACCTATTGGTTTGTGCACTACGCCCAACCACAACATGACGCGGCTTTCGTCGAAGCCGTATCACGGCAAATCGACGCCGACCATAGCCTGAATGCGGAAGAAAAACTACGCAATCAGGAATTTTTCCAAAAGAACCCGCCTTCCAGTGTTTGCAGCAACCATAGCGCTGAAGCTGCCAGCTACCGTGCGCAAGTTTGCGCCCGCTATTCCGATAACTGGCAGTTTTACGTGGCGCAAAAAGTGGCGCTCTGGACCATGATTGGCGGCGTAGTTGTCTTGATTGCCGTGATGTTACTGGGTGGCATGGCTTTTCTCGATGAAAAAGCCCAGTATCTGAGTTTCGTGGCGGGCTGGCGTTTTCTCACCTTCAGCAGTACCGCCGAAACCATCGCACAGGGCGCCATGGTGATGTGGTTGTCATTCTGGGTAACGGCATTTTTCTTTAATCGCTATTCAATCAAACTGATTATCGGTGCTGTGCTCTTTGTTGCCTTGGCGATCTTTTATGTAATCGCCTGCATCTTCAAACGTGTGAAAGACAATGGGCAGGTCCAGGGTGAATTTATTTCCGAGCAGATGGCACCTGGCCTTTGGAAGCGGGTACGTGATCTGGCTGCCCGTCTGAAGACGGCACCCCCAAACAATATCGTGGCAGGCATAGACAGCAATTTCTTTGTTACTGAAGCACCTTTGAACGTGGCAGGCAAAACCGTGCGTGGTCGTAGCCTGTTTATCAGTATCCCCCTGTTGCGCGTGCTGAGCCAGCACGAAGCAGATGCTGTCCTGGCGCATGAGCTAGCGCATTTCCGGGGCGGTGACACTGCCAACAGTGCTGCCCTGGGACCCAAGCTGACGCAATATGACCAGTATTGTCATGAAATGCGCGATTCGCATGTACCCATGGTGTTTTATCTCATGTGCCTGTACCGCATGATTTTTGAGCTGGCGTCTGCGCGCAGCAGCCGTGACCGTGAGTTTCTGGCTGACCGGATTGCTGCGAAAGTGATTTCTCCGGCAGCGATCTCGCATTCGCTGATCAAGATTGCGGCGTATGCCAATTACCGTTCGCAAATAGAGGACGAATTATTTTCACGCAATGAACAGCATGGTTCAGCACTGGGAATTGCCAGTTTTGTTGCTTCAGGTTTGCACCCCTATGCGCAATCGTCGGAATTTCTGAAACTGATGAAAACCGCCAGCGTCCCGCACCCCTATGACAGCCACCCAAAAATGGCTGAGCGCATGAAGAACGTCAGTTACCCTATAGAAGAAGCGCAATATGGTGCCATCGTCACCAGTGTTCCTTCACATACCTGGGCAGCTGATATTCAGACCGCAGACGAAATCGAGCAGCGCTTGTGGGCCATATATGAACAGAATTTTGCCCAGGCACATGAGCATAGCCTGGCCTATCGTTATGAACCGGCCAATGAGGAAGAACGTGCCCTCGTATTGAAATATTTTCCCGGTGTTGAATTTACCCTGAGTGAGCAGCAGTCAATCAGGGTCACTTATGCGGGCTGGATACTGCCAGGTGAAAGCGGTCCGATGTCATGGGATAACGTTGCCACCTATGAATATACTGATAGCATGCTGACCGATGTGCTGACCATCAAGCATCCCGAAAAAGGGACTTTCGGTGCCAAGACAACCAAAGTGAAACTCGGTGGTATCAAGAAACAGCGCGATGCCTTCAAGGCTGCGTCAGAACATTACTGGCACCGACATCAGATCATGCGTCACCACCAAGCTGGTTAGCCTGGCACAGCGAATTAAAACAGAAAGGGGCAGCGAACAGGCTGCCCCTTTCTGCATTCGCGCCGGTCACGGCACAATAAACCTTCGCCGCTGCCATGCTGTCGACCAGTCCGGAAGTTACTGCGGACAAGATATCGGACAAGCGGACAAAAAGACAATAAATATTATCCTTTAAAATCAATCACCTATAGCTGGCACAGTTTCTGCTAAACATGGTCATTCTGTTTATTTAGACGATCATGATACGAGATACTTCTGCCCAAGATACTGTAATGTCCGTCGACCAGGGACAAAAACGCAAACGCCTGCTTCTGATCGCGGGTGCCTTGAGCATCACCATCGCTGCGATAGTTTTGCTGACGATGTCGTGGCGCAGCAGCAGCCATTCGGTCAGCGCCTCCCGCCTGCGCATTGCCACGGTCAGCCACGGCACCCTGGTCAGGGATGCTGCGGTCAATGGCCGGGTGGTGGCCGCAGTCAGCCCGACCCTGTATTCCAGCGCAGGTGGTACGGTCACCCTGAAAGTCAACGCGGGCCAGACAGTGAAGAAAGGTGACATCGTCGCTGAAATTGAATCTGACGATCTGAATGACCAGTTGAAACGCGAACAATCCAATACCGAGCAACTCGAAGCTGAAGTCGCCCGCCAGCAGATACTCGCCAAAAAACAAAAATTGATTGCCCAGCGTGATTCCGACCAGGCTGAAATTGATCGCGTGGCAGCCCAGCGTGCATTTCAGCGCATAGAGGCTGCCGGCGTCGTGGGGGTGGTGGCCAAGAATGATTACCTGAAGGCCCAGGATACGATGAAATCCACCGAGATCCGCGCCAAACATGCAGCCCAGGCAGCAAGCCTGGAAAGCGAAGATGTGACGCTGGAATTGAAGACCAAGAGCAGCCAGTTACAACGTCAGCGCCTGACTCTCGAGTATGCCAAACGCCGTGTCGAAGAACTGAAATTGCGCGCCCCCGTTGATGGCATCATCGGCAGTCTGGCGATTTCCAACCGCAGCGTGGTGGCAGCCAATACTGCCCTGATGACCCTGGTCGATTTGTCGCAGCTGGAAGTTGAAGTAGAAATTCCTGAATCGTATATGACAGATCTGGGTCTGGGCCTGACCGCAGAAATCATGATCAACGGTAGCAAAGCCACCGGTACGTTGACCGCCATCTCACCTGAAGTCATCAAAAACCAGATTTTGGCGCGCGTACGTTTTAAAGGCCAACAACCAGAAGGGCTGCGTCAAAGCCAGCGTGTGACAGCACGTCTGCTGATAGAAGAACGGCCCAACGTGATGATGTTGCCACGCGGCCCGTTTGTAGAAAGTGAAGGCGGCCGTTTTGCCTACGTCGTAGAAAACGGTGTCGCAGAACGCCGGGTCATCAAGCTAGGCGCGACCAGTATCTCGGCAGTTGAAATTTTAAGTGGTTTGAAAGATGGCGACAAAGTAGTGATATCCGGTACCGATGCGTTTGAAAATGCTGTGAGTATTTCCATTAACAATTAAATTAATCAAGTGAGTCTCTTATGTTACGCATGCAAAAATTAAGCAAAGTTTATCGTACCCATCTGATCGAAACCCATGCCTTGCGTGGCTTCGACATCCACGTCAAGGAAGGTGAATTTGTGACAGTGACCGGCCCTTCCGGTTCTGGCAAAACCACTTTCCTGAACATTGCCGGTTTGCTGGAAGAGTTCAATGATGGCGATTACCTGCTGGACGGCGTCAATGTCAAAGGCATGAATGACAATGCACGCACACGTTTGAGGAATGAAAAACTGGGTTTCATTTTTCAGGGCTTCAACCTGATCCCTGACCTGAACCTGTTCGACAATGTTGATGTGCCCTTGCGTTATCGTGGTTTCAATACCGCTGAACGCAGGGAACGCATAGAAGCGGCACTGGCCCAGGTTGGTCTTGCCTCACGCATGAAGCATTTTCCGGCTGAATTGTCTGGGGGGCAGCAGCAGCGTGTTGCCATTGCACGCGCCCTGGCAGGCTCACCCAAGTTATTGCTGGCCGATGAACCGACCGGTAATCTGGATACACAAATGGCACGCAGTGTCATGGAATTGCTGGAAGACATCAATGCCAAGGGTACGACCATTTTGATGGTCACGCATGATCCTGAACTGGCCGTACGTGCCCAGCGCAATGTGCATATCATCGATGGTCAGGTCAGCGACCTGGTACGCAAGATGCCTTCACTTTATGATGCCAAATCAGACGGTAAGGCCGATGCGGCTTCAGCCAACGAAGTCGATAGTTCGGCAGTCGCCTGAGGAGCCGCATGATGTTTCAATATTATTTTTTACTGGGCATACGCAGCCTGCGCCGCAACCCGGCGCTGACTGCCCTGATGGTGCTGACCCTGGCGGTAGGTGTTGCCGCCAGCATTTCCACGCTGACAATCCTGCATGTGATGTCAGGTGACCCGATACCACAAAAGAGCAATCTGCTGTTCATGCCATTAATGGATAACGGCCCATTGAAAGGCTATACGCCCGGTGAACAACCGAATGACCACCAGATGAGTTATCGCGATGTCATGAACCTCTTGCCAGCCAAGATTGGTGAAAGACGTACCGCGCTATACGGCATATTAATGGCCATAGAACCGGCACGTAAAGATTTGCCCGCGCTGGAATCAGAAGGTGTCGCCACGACCCGGGATTTTTTCCCCATGTTTGATACGCCTTTTTTGTATGGACAGGGATGGGCAGAAAACGATGACGCAAAAGGTGCCGATGTCGTTGTGCTGGGGCAGAAGCTGGCTGAAAAACTGTATGGCAAAACCAATCCTGTTGGTCAGTATCTGACCATGATAGGTCACCAGTTTCAGATAGTTGGTGTGCTCAGCAATTGGGAACCCAGCCCACGCTTCTACCGTTTTGTTGGCCGTAACGCCGCATTTGGTGTGCAGGAAGATTTTTTTATTCCGCTGGCAAGCGCGGTCCGGCATGAAATTACCCATGCCGGCGGCATGGGCTGCACTGGCGATAGTGCACCCGGCTGGCAAGGGCGTCTGGATTCAGAATGCACATGGCTGCATTTCTGGTTTGAATTAAAGTCTGAAAGCCAGCGCCAGGAACTGCAAAACTATCTCGACAATTACGCAGCTGAACAGCGCAAACTGGGACGCCATATGCGCCAGGCCAAGAACAAATTGTTCAATGTCATGGAATGGATGGAAGAAGCCAAGGTAGTAGGTAACGATAACAAGCTGTCTGCATGGCTGGCCTTTGGCTTCCTGCTGTTATGCCTGGTCAATACCGTGGGCTTGTTACTGGCGAAATTTTCTGTACGGGCGTCAGAAGTGGGGGTACGGCGTGCGCTGGGCGCATCACGTAAAGAAATATTCAATCAATTCCTCATCGAAAGCAGTGTCATCGGCATCGCTGGTGGCGTGATTGGTTTGATTTTGGCTTTTGGCGCACTGGCACTGATCGCCCTGCAATCGAAACAACTGACCGTAGCAGCCCACATGGACTGGAAAATGTTGGCCATTACTTTCATCATGTCCGTCACGGCAGCCATCTTGGCTGGTTTGTTCCCGACCTGGCGCGCCTGTCAGGTGACGCCTGCGATACAACTCAAATCACAGTGAGAAGCTCATGAAATTCAATCTGGAAATCCGCCCTATTTTGTCTGCGCTGATGCGTAGCAAGACCGGTGCCATCCTGGTGGCCTTGCAGGTCGCCATCAGCCTGGCAATTCTGGCAAACGCCGTGTACATCGTTCAGCAGCGCATGGAAGTAGTAGCGCGTCCTAGCGGTGTAGCCGAAGAAAATGATCTGTTTTCCATCAACCTCAGCAATCGCAAGGTAGCTGAACATGCAGAACAGATCGCCATGCAAAAGCAGGATGAAGCGACCATACGCAGCGTCTCTGGCGTACAGGGTGTCATCCGTGTCAGCCAGACACCACTATCATGGTCAGGCAGCACTGCCGGTATTTCGCTGGACAGGAAGCAGGCCAGCTCCACCACCAGCGCATCAATATATATCACGTCTGAATCGCTGATGAAACTCTGGGGTCTTAAACTGATCGATGGACGTGATTTCAATCCAGGTGAATTCCATGAAATAGATCAAAGTACCAGCAAGGAATTTCCTGATGTCGTCATCATTACCAAGGCAGTTGCAGAGAAGCTTTTTCCAGGTCAGGCCAGCGTGGTAGGAAAAACCATTTATTTTGGCACTGGTGACGATGCGAACGCAACCCGGGTAATCGGTGTGCTTGACCGTTTGCAGACCCATGCCGCCCAAATCGGATCGAAAGGAGAAATTTCAGTTATCTTGCCGTTACGGATGTCGAACGACCCGTATTCTAAGTATTCGGTACGTGCCGAACCTGGCCAGCGTGAACGTGTCATGAAGGACGTCGAGATGGCACTCAGAAAAGCGTCTGCCACTCCTTTGATCATCAATATGCGCAGTATGGAAAACGACCGCTCCAGGCGCTATCGCGCCGACAATGGTCTGGCCTGGATGCTGATCGCAGTCTGTGTATTGTTGTTGCTGGTCACCGCCAGCGGCATCGTAGGCATCTCCAGCCTGTGGGTAACCCAGCGACGCAAGCATATTGGCGTACGCCGTGCCCTTGGTGCGCGCAGCATAGATATCTTGCGTTACTTCATTACTGAAAATATCATGATCACCAGCCTGGGTATATTCTGTGGCGTCACGATGGCGATCGCACTGAACCAGTTACTGGTCAGCCAGCTTGAACTGACAAAACTACCAGTAACATATTTGTTGGCAGGAGCTGCGATTTTCTGGATACTTGGTATCATCGCGGTGGTTGGGCCTGCTGCGCGTGCCGCGGCGATTTCTCCGGCAACAGCAACCCGCAGTACCTGAAGCCAAAAACAACAATCAAAATAAGCGAAGCGCATGCCTACTGTATTGATCATTGAAGATAATGCCACCGTTGCCGTGGCACTGGAAGTGCTGTTTTCACTGCATGATATTGATGCAATTTGCGCAGTATCGCCAGAACAGGGCCTGGCGATACTGGAACACAAAGCCGTTGACCTGGTGATCCAGGACATGAACTTTACAGCCGACACCACTTCAGGCGATGAAGGCCGTGCACTGTTTGTGGAAATTCGCAAGCGCTTCCCTGATTTGCCAGTGATTTTACTGACTGCATGGACACATCTGGATGCCGCTGTTGACCTGATCAGATCCGGCGCAGCCGACTATCTGGGCAAACCCTGGAATGATCAGAAATTGCTGGCAAGCGTACAAAACCTGATCGAACTGGGGCAAGCCAATCGCGCATTGCGCCAGCGCATGCAGAGGGAGTGCAAGCAAAAACGCGAGCTGGAACAGAAATTTGATTTACGCAATCTGGTCTGGAATGATGCCGCCACAGAACGTGTACTGGGCATGGCCTGCCAGGTCGCCCGTGCCGACGTACCGGTACTGATCACAGGTCCGAATGGTGCCGGCAAAGAAAGGATTGCTGAAATTATCCAGGCCAACTCCAGCGTCAGGGACGGCCCTTTCGTCATCCTCAATTGCGGTGCCTTGCCATCAGAATTGATAGAAGCTGAGCTGTTCGGTGCCGAAGCCGGTGCCTATACGGGGGCCAGCAAGGCGCGTGAAGGCAAGTTTGAAGCTGCTGACGGCGGCACCCTGTTTCTTGATGAGATAGGCAACCTGCCGCTGGCCGGACAGATGAAGTTATTGCGCGTGCTGGAGACCGGACGTTTTGAAAGATTGGGCTCCAACAAGGAGAGGCAGGTCAAGGTCAGGGTCATCAGCGCCACCAATGCCGATCTGCCCGCAATGATCCGGGCAGGCAGCTTTCGCCAGGATTTGCTGTACCGCCTGAACGTCATCGAACTGTATCTGCCACCATTGGCAGAACGCACGGGCGACATCCTGCCTTTGGCTGAATATTTTCTGACGAATGACAAGACCCTGCACACGACTACCCAGACCAGCCTGTTGCAATACAGCTGGCCCGGTAATGTCAGGGAGTTGAAAAACGTCTTGCAACGGGCCTGCCTGTTGGCGGCAAAAAATGAAATCATGCCAGGTGATTTGGGGCTGAACACTGCCAGTGTGACAGTACTGGCAAGTGAAAATGAACCCGACAAGGAGGCAATCGAACGCGCGCTGCAAAAGGCACACGGTGTAGTGGCACAGGCAGCAGCAGAACTAGGCTTGAGCCGCCAGGCACTGTACCGTCGCATGGACAGGCTGGGCATCAGCCGCAACACATGACACCTGGTTCAGAAAACGACCCTCTCCATCAAGCTGTCGGCAATGGCAATGGCCGCCGTAGCGGCCTGTTATTTTCGCTGCTGACGCGCTTAAGCCTGTTACTGGTTGCATTGTTGTTGCTGGCTGTTGTAGTCAGCCTTGGCATACACGCCCTTTTACCAGACGAATTCATCTTGTCTGCCGTGCTCAGCCTGATCTTGATCTTGCCCACCGGCCTTATCCTGTTGCGTAATCAGCTGGAGCCCGTGATACGCCTGTTTCATGCACTGACAGGGACGGTCATCAGTTACCAGGACAATGATTTTTCTTTTGGCATTCACTGGCCCATCTCTGATGAGCTGGGTGAACTGGTGGATGCGCACAATGCATTGGGTGACGTGTTGCGCAAGCAGAGGCTCGATCTGATACAGCGCGAACTGTTGCTCGATACCATGGTGCAAAATACCCCAGTAGCGATGCTATTGGTAGCCAACAAGGGCGCGGTGGTGTTTGCCAATATCGCGGCAAGGCAATTGCTGAATCAGGGACGAAAAATCGAAGGCCATGCCTTTGAAGATATTCTTAACCAGGTATCGGTGTCTTTGCGTGAAGCCATACAGCGCGGTGGCGATGGCCTGTTCACCGTCAACGCCAAAGACCCGGAAGATGAAGAAGAGGTTTATCACCTGGCGCGCCGCCATTTCAGTCTGAACGGGCGGCATCATGAGTTATTTTTACTGCGCCACCTGACAGTGGAATTGCGCCGCCAGGAAGTGCAGACCTGGAAAAAGGTCATACGCGTCATCAGCCATGAACTCAATAATTCTTTGGCCCCCGTCGCTTCGCTGGCCAACTCTGCGGCAGAACTGGTGCGGCGCGGGCAGACTGAACGCCTGCCTGCCATCCTGCAAACCATAGAAGAGCGGACGCGGCATCTGGAAAGTTTTATCGATGGCTATGCACGGTTTGCCAAACTACCGACACCGCGCCTTGAGAGCACGGACTGGGTCAGTTTTATCAACAGCCTGAAATCACAGGTTGAATTTAAGCTGGTGGGCAAGCTGCCTGAAGAACGTGTCAGTTGCGACCATGCACAGATGGAACATGCCTTGTTGAACCTGCTGAAAAATGCCCATGAATCGGGTTCTGCACCGGAAGAAGTCAGCCTCAGCATACGCATGATACAAGGAGTATTGCGCATTGACGTGATGGATCGTGGCAGCGGCATGTCAGATACTGTCATGTCGAATGCGCTGATACCGTTTTACTCAACCAAGCGTAGCGGCACTGGTCTGGGCCTGGCACTGGTGCGCGAAATCATCGAAGCCCATGATGGCCGCATCACCCTGCATAACCGTGAAGAGGGCGGGCTGACAGTCAGCCTGTTTTTGCATCTGGCGAATGCCATCAAATAGTCGCAAGATAGCCAGACAGTAAATTATTCGCGGCCAGGGAAATCAATTGCGGGCCAGCGGCAAAGTCATTTGCATGCAAAGCCCGCCACCGGCACGGTTACTGGCAATAATCTGCCCGCCATGCGCCTGCATGACACGCTGCGTAATCGCCAGCCCCAGGCCATAACCTTCCGTGCTCTGCTCGGCTTGCTGGCCGCGGTAAAACGGCGCAAATATGGTTTTCAATTCGGCTTCAGGTACGCCTGTGCCTTCATCCTCCACGGTGATTTGAAGCCGGTTTTGTTGCTGTTCCACCTTCAACGCAATACTGGTGTCAACGCGGGTATGACGCAAGGCATTGCGCAAGACGTTTTCCAGTGCACGGTACAATAATTCATAACGGCCGCGTATGCACAGATTGCTCATGTCAGCAGGCTGGCAGACAGCGACAAAACCCTTGTGGGCGGTTTGTGCTTCAAAACGGGTATTGTCTATCAGTTCTGCAAATAACTCGTCGAGGTGTACCAGGTCTTCACCTATCGTCGCGCCAGCTTCGAGCCGCGACAAGGTCAAGAGTTCACCTATCAGTTTATCCATGCGCGTGGCTTCGCGCTCCATGCGCGCCATGTATTCATCGACGCGCTCAGGCTGTTGCCGCGCCAATCCTATGGCTGCCTGCAGGCGCGCCAGTGGCGAGCGCAATTCATGCGACACATCATGCAGCAGGCGACGCTGGCTTTGTAGGGAGCCTGTCAATTGTTCTGCCATGCGATCAAAATCATGCCCTAACGCAGTCAGTTCATCCTGACGCTGCCCCATGCTGCTGCCGATGCGGGTATGCAGATTGCCATCCGCCAGCGCCTGAAATGCTTCACTTAAACGACGTATCGGCTTTGCCATATACCAGGCCAGCAAGGCGGCAAATAAGAGGCTGGCAAAAAGGCCTCCCAGCATGGGAATGATGGCCCGGGAATTCTGTTCAGGTCCAGGGTGACGGCCTTCCCCAAAACCACGCTGGCCTGGTGATGATCTTGGTGGCGATACAACTGGATACGTATCCGCAGCTTCGCCACCCTTGAATGACGGAAGAGTTGGAGGTGGTTCAGCATGGAGAGGTGGTGGTGCAAACTCTGCCCGTTCCGCATGCATGGCTGCCCCATCATCACTCATGTGCTTCAACCATAAGGTAGTGCTGATACCAGCAATTGCAGTCAGTTGTGCGAGCCAGATGAAGAAAAAAAACTTCCAGAATAATCGCCCCACGGCTTACTCCCGCGTCAGCATATAACCTTGCCGGTAGACGGTTTGTATGACGGCACGGCCATCGGCAAAGGCGCTGATTTTCTGGCGTATGCTGCTGAGGTGGACATCGATATTGCGGTCAAACCTGGCCAGGGGCCGCCCCAGGCCCTGCTCGGACAATTCATTCTTGCTGACGGTTTGTCCGGCATTTTTTGCCAGCAGTTCGAGCAGGCTGAATTCAGTGCTGGTGAGGTCGAGTATCTTGTTGTTCCATTCTGCCCGCCTTTGCCCCGGCCATAATTGCAGTGAACCCACGATCAGCGATTGCCGGTCTTGTTCGGCATTGCTGACAAGCTGGGTGCGGCGCAGGATAGCCCTTAATCTGGCCAGCAGTTCGCGTGGCGTACAGGGCTTGGGTACATAATCGTCTGCGCCCAGTTCGAGGCCGATGATGCGGTCGACATCGTCACCACGGGCGGTCAGCATCAGCACCGGAGTGCGGCTGGCACCACGTATGCGGCGCAAGGCATCGATGCCATTCATGCGCGGCATCATGACATCGAGCACGACGATTTCATGGCGGCCAGACAAGGCCTCTGCCACAGCCTGTTCGCCATCGTGGGCCGCAGTGACGATAAAACCTTCACGCTCAAGATATTCCTTGAGCATGCCCAGCAATTCCACATCGTCATCGGCAAGTAAAACCTTGGTCATTATCTGGTCAGAGAAACAGCATGGTAAAAGTAAGAATCAAAGGAAGAATCAAAGGAAGAATCATAACAAGATTTGCCAGTACAGCCGGCAAATTTACCTGCTTTTACAGTCTCGCATCAAGCCTTGCAACGACATTGCAAACCCCGGCGCGCAACAATTTCCTTACCTATCTTTACGTTTGCTTTACCGCATTTAACAGGGCTGCGCGACAAAATGCAGACATCGTCAAATCTGCAAGGACCAGCCCTCATGAACAATCATATAACACATCTGGAACAAGACCTGAACAGGCTGCTGCAAACCGCTGCCAACCGTCGGCAGATGCTGCGCTGGCTGTCTGCCAGCGGTGCCAGTGCGATTTCACTGATCGCCTGTGGCGGTGGCAGCGATGCAAGTACCAGCGTGGTGGCAGCGACTACCACAGCCAGCTCTGGTACGACAGGTACAAGCGGCACAACTACCGGTACTGGTACTGGCACGGGCACAACAACGGGTAGTGCTTCCTGCGCCGTGATTCCCGAAGAAACCGCTGGCCCTTATCCAGGTGATGGTACCAACAGCAATGGCAGCAGCATTGCCAATGCACTGGTGTTGTCGGGCATCGTACGCAGCGATATCCGTTCCAGCATCGCGGGTGCCAGCGCCACGGCGGCGGGTGTGCCATTGACCATCAAACTGCAACTGGCAAACACCAATACCAGTTGCGCATCGCTGGCCGGCTATGCGATATACCTTTGGCATTGTGATCGGGATGGCAACTACTCGATGTATTCACCTGGTGTCACCAATGAAAATTATTTACGGGGCGTACAAGAGACCGACAGCAGTGGCAATGTCAGTTTTACGACTATCTTCCCAGGTTGTTATTCTGGCCGCATCCCGCATGTACATTTCGAGGTCTACCCTAGCCTGGCAAAAGCCAGCAGTGCTGGCAATAAAGTCAAGACTTCGCAATTCACCTTCCCCATGGCAAGCCTGAACGAGGTGTACCAGGCAACAGGTTACAGCGCCAGTGTACGCAATCTCGCGCAAATCACTTATGCAACGGACAATGTATTCAGTGATGGTACCAGCCTGCAAATGGTCAGTGTTACCGGTAATGCAAGCTTGGGTTATGTGGTGACTTTATCGGTTGCCATTGCGGCGTAAGCTGATATAGCACGGCAGCGAAAAAGCCCGCACTTGCCTTGTCACGCGATCTTTTATAAACTTTGCCCATTAGCTTCATTAACCCGTGAATGCGTCGACGATGTAGTGGGCGCTCCTTCGCACAGAAACGAAAGGAGGAAACATGGAAGTTAATAAGTACGTCGTTTGGTGCATACGTACCTTTGGTATATTTGGCTGCTCTTGTTCCGGTTCCATCGCGCTGCGATAACAAGACGAGAGCAATTTAATCATTTACCCCCTCTTTGGGCCTGTTCTCGGCTCAGCTATCGTTAGCGCTCGTGTTGACGTGGATGCTTGCATCCCAAATCAAAGACAAGAGCATGACTACCTTACTTTCTACCCAGGCGTTACAACTGGAAACCACGCATGGCGTTTTATTCCAGAATCTTCATTTCACCTTGCAACTCGGTCAGCGCATCGGCCTGATCGGCCATAACGGCAGTGGCAAATCGACCTTGCTCTCTTTACTCGCAGGCGGGCAAGAGGCGAGCAGCGGCAGCATACAGTTTGCACGCAGTTGCCGCCTGCAATATGTAGAACAGCACCTGCCAACAGCCCTGGCAGAACTGTCTCTCTATGATGCCATGCTCGACGCCATAGACGAGCAGGCAATGCATACAGAACACCTGGACCAGTCAGGGCGGCACTGGCGCGTCGACAGCCTGCTGCATGAGCTGCATATTGATGAAGCCACCGCTAAGCTTGCGGTCAAATCTCTTTCCGGCGGCCAGCATACGCGGCTGATGCTGGGGCGCGCCTTGCTGCGTGACCCCAATCTTTTGCTACTGGACGAACCCAGCAATCATCTCGATCTGCCATCGCTGCTGTGGCTGGAAGATTTTCTGTTGAACTGGAAAGGGGCTTTTATACTGGTATCGCATGACCAGCGCCTGCTCAACAGCGTGACCAGGCAAAGCTGGATATTGCGCGACAAGCAGTTGTTCTGCTTTGAGCAGCCTTGCTCCGCCGCCTTGCAATCATTGGCGGCAGCCGATGAAGCCGCGCTGGCCAGGCGCAATGCTGAACAAACTGAAATCGACAGGCTGGCTGCCAGCAGCAAACGCCTGGCGATATGGGGCCGCACTTATGACAACGAAGACCTGGCGCGCAAGGCCAAGACCATGCAAAGACGCGTCGATAAACTGAAGGATGAACAAACCACCATCACCGAAGGTGTGCGGTGGAAACTGCGCTTGCACGGCAAGACCTCGGCGGCCAACCAATTGCTGAGGCTGGACAACCTGGATGTACGCGCAGCACCGGGATTGCCAGCCCTGTTTAAGGTCGCCCAGTTCAATATCAGGCCTGGCGACAAGATTGCCGTACTCGGTGCCAACGGCACGGGCAAATCTTCGTTGCTCAGGCAATGCTGGCAAGCGATATTGTCAGACCGGGCAAGTGAGCACATCAGTTGGCATGGTGCGGCACAATTCGGCTATTACGATCAATCCCTGCAACAACTTGACAGTACAGCCAGCCTGCCCGATGCGCTCTACCCTTTCGTCGCCAAGACAGAAGCGGCTCGCACCGAACTGGCCCGCAAACAGGCATTGATTTCTGCCGGTTTTACCTATCATCGCCATCAGCAAAAAGTCGCCTCGCTCAGCGGTGGCGAACGTGCACGCCTGCTGTTTCTGGCTCTGTCACTGGCCAGCTATCACCTGTTGTTTCTGGATGAGCCAACGAATCATCTGGATATGCAGGGCAAGCAGGAACTAACCCAGGCTTTACGTGATTTTGAGGGCGGCTTTTTGCTGGTATCGCATGACCGGGATTTGATAGAACAAAGCTGCAAGGAGTTCTGGGTGTTGCAAGAGGGGCATCTGGAAAGATGGCTTGAGGCAGACAGTGCATATCAGCGTCTGCGCTACGGGCCTGACCAGTTATCGACAGGATCGTCATCAGCCGGATTGAAAAGATTATTACCATCTGATCAGGCTGCATACGTAAAAGACACAGACACAGCCACAGATGCAGATACAGAAAAACAGCTCATGCGTTTATGCGAACTGGAGGCGCTATTGAATGCTGACCTGGCACGCAAACCCCGGCATCAGAAATTGCAGCAGCAACGGGGCTGGCGTGAAGAAATGGCACAACTGAACCAGCTATTAGGCATCACCTGATGTAGTCAAAACGAAACCCATGCGGCGACAGGAAAGCGTTCTCTCTTTGCTGTCGACACATGGGTTTCATTCAAACACTTTTAAGTGCTAGCCATTGAGCCTTTTCATCATGTTTTCTGGATACCGTGCACCTGTCGCTGCGCCCATGGGGAAGATGGCGTCAAGTTCAAGCAAATCAGCCTTGTCGATTTGCAATGTGGCACCGCGTATATTTTCTTCCAGATACACGCGGCGCTTGGTGCCAGGGATGGGGATGATGTCATCGCCTTGCGCCAGAACCCAGGCCAGTGCCAGCTGACCTGGCGTACAGTCATTGCGTGCGGCGATTTCTTTTACCTTCTCGACGAGCAACAGGTTTTTGTTGAAATTTTCACCCTGAAACCGTGGAGAGTTACGGCGGTAATCATCTTCTGCAAACTGATCCGGGCTGGTGATGGCACCGGTCAAAAAGCCACGGCCCAACGGACTATAGGGCACGAAACCTATACCCAACCGACGGCAGGTCGCCAGCACGCCTTCTTCCGGGTCACGTGACCATAATGAATATTCGCTTTGCAAGGCCGTTATCGGGTGTACTTTATGCGCCCGTTCCAAGGTTTGCGACGATGCTTCAGACAGACCTATGTAACGGATCTTGCCTGCCCTCACCAGGTCTGCCAGTGCACCTACTGATTCTTCGATCGGTGTTTGCGGGTCTATGCGGTGCTGGTAATACAGGTCTATGGTTTCTACACCCAGGCGCTTCAGACTGCCTTCGACTGACTGTCGTATATAGGCTGCGCTGCCATCAACGCCACGGGCGAGCGGGTCGCTGCTATTGCGCACGATACCAAATTTAGTGGCAATGAAAACCTGTTCACGTTTTCCCTTGATGGCCTTGGCGATCAGCTCTTCATTGGTATATGGCCCATACATATCGGCGGTATCGAGAAAATTGACACCCAGTTCCAGCGCGCGGTGTATGGTGGCGATGGATTCGACATCATCGCGGTTGGCATAGAAATCACTCATGCCCATGCAACCAAGGCCTATGGTGGAAACGACAGGGCCATCAAGACCCAGTTGGCGTGTGCTTATCTTTGTATCCATTGCTATATTCCTTATCAAGAGTGTGAGCATGATTGCCGGTTGCGACACTATCCTGCAAATTCGCTTCGATATCGGCATACATGGCAATTTTCTTGTACATGACAGCCAGATTCGCCTGCAATTCTGCAAGTGTCGCTTCCAGTGACAAGGTATGCTGTTGCAGCATGGCCTTGCGTTCTGACACACTTTCCTGATCATCGCCCTGCCGGCGCAATTCGGCATAGCGTTGCATTTGCTTTACCGGCAAACCGGTAGAACGCAACTTCAACAAGAATGCTATCCAGCGCAGGTCTTCTTCACGATACAGCCTGTGGGTATTTTCCTGGCGCGGGATGTGATCAATCAGGCCGATACGCTCGTAATAACGCAAGGTATGAACGCTCAGGCCCGTCGTCGCCGCTGCTTGTTGAATTGTCAGGAAAGTGGTCATGAAGGCAGTGTATTTGTTAGAGTACGCTCTAAGTCAAGCGTGATTGATAAGAAAAGTTTTTATCTGGCGCGCATCCTGCCTGCTGTTTCAGCCTGCTGGTTCCAGGCTTTGCGTTGTTGATATTGATGCAGCGTGATCCAATAAAAGTGGCAAGCTGATTGTGATCACCGTGCCCGTCGACGGCAGATCACCGTCTGCATCTGAAGGCGCAGTGTTTTGCACAACTGACGCTACCAGCAACGTGCCGTTATAGGCAGCAACACGCTCTTTCATGCCGGTCAAGCCTATGCCCGCGGTCGTCAAATCAGGATCAAAACCTTGGCCATCGTCACGCACTTCGATAACCAGGCGTTTTTCATCTTGCTTATTTTCTTGCTTGTCCTCTGGCGCATTGCCTTGCCTACCACCTTCTATACGTGTCAATGACACATGCACATTGTGCGCCTGTGCATGCTTGACAATATTAGACAAGGCTTCCTGCATGATGCGATAGGCAGAAATTGCCAGGCCACTGTCGATATCGGAGAAATCACCATCACTGTCGAATTGAAAACGGCAATCGCTATTGGTATTGTAATTGCGCAGCATATCTTCTACAGCGCCTGGCAACCCCAGCATATCCAATACTTCCGGCCGTAAACGCCTGACCAGATTGCGGCCATTGGCATACAAATCCAACGTCAGTTTGATGATGGCTCTGGCACGTTCCTGGATTTCCGTGTTGACCGAGCTGGCTTCAGCCTGCGATGCTAGATGTTGTATACGCTGTGCTTCCAGCCTTGCGGCGATAAGTGAAGCATTAAGTTCATCATGAATTTCTATGGCAATACTTTTGCGCTCATCTTCAACGATGCTGTGCACTTTCTGTATGAGTTTTCTTTTTTCGGCATTGGCTTTCAGTGCTTCATTGCGAGACGCGACCAGGTCCCGCGTCCTGTCCTGTACCTTGTTTTCCAGATCCTGCTTGGCCTGCTGCAGGCTGACAGACATGGCATTGATGGAAGTCTGCAAATCACCGATTTCGCCACCGGTGCTGACTTCCAGCGTGGTCGAATAATCCCCGTTACGAATTTCGCGCAAGGTTTCGATAGAAGTCTGCAAGGGACGGGTCAAGCTCAGCGCCAGGTATACCGCCAGCACGGCGCTGACAAACAATGCCACTGCGCTGATGGCCAGCTCGAAAAGGAAGCGCTGGCTTTGCTTGTCAAGCATGCGCGTGGTCGACATGGTGACCCTGACATAACCTGCGATACCGGCATTTTTTTCCACCATGTTGTCTGCGCCCTGTGGTTTGTCCAATGACCATATGCCAGACTTTGCACTCTCCGGTTCCTTCGGCAAGTTGATCCACACCATCTGGTTCTTGACCGGTACTTCAACATAGGGTTCAAGTAGCCCATCCGTATCGACGGTGATGATATACACCAGGTTCTTTTTATCGGCATCAAGGATGTCGATTTTATGTATGTTGCGGTCAGACTGCATGACATCCGTCATGGTGTTCTTCAGCCCCGGCATGTTCCTGGTGTGCAGGTTGTAAGCCACACTTTCTGCCAGGGCAGTAGAAATCACATATGCCCGCTCGCGCAGCTCTCCCTTCGCTTCTTCAAAACGAGAGTGATACGAATACCAGACGATGGAACAGAACATGAAAACAACCGGCAGCAGGATAATCAGGAACAGGCGTGAACGCAGATCCCAGTTTTTCCACTGTAAGGCGCGCAATTTCATTGCGACCCGCGATGCATGGTTCTCAGGCTGCTTGTCATGGGGCGATCAGGCCATGTTTGACAGCCAGCTTGGTGATATAGGCTGGCCGGTGCACGCCGAGTTTTTCCTTGATGGCCTGACTGACGTTGCTGATGGTTTTCAGCGAAAGCTCAAGGCGCTCGGCAATTTCTGCATTGGTCAGACCTTCTGCCATCAATTTGAAAATTTCGAGATCACGTTCCCCCAATAATGATTGGGGCGAATCATCACCACGCACAGACAGGTTGGCAAGACGCTCAGCAATCTGAGGCAGGAAATACAGTTCTCCTTGATGGGCGCGCTGCACGGCCAGCGCCAGGTCAGCCGGATCACAGTCCTTGGTAACAAAGGCTTTTGCGCCGAGGCGATAAGCTTCCTTGATCAAGGCGTCCTGATCAAACTGGCTGAGGAAAATGATATTTGCATCAGGAAACTCACGCAAAATATCGCGGGCGGCATCCAGCCCCGTCAGCTCAGCGCCAAAACGGATGTCGAGTATGACCACATCCGGCTTCAAGGCGGCATATTGCTCAAACGCTTCCTGCGGATTTCTGGCTTGCCCTGCGACTTCTATACCCAGACTGCCGAGCGACATTGCAAAGCCCGTCATGACGATGGGATGATCGTCGGCCAATAAAACACGAATGCCAGCTTGCTTTTGCATATACACAACACTTTCTGCCTAGGTAGAGAATTATTTTACTCATTGAACGCAATGATAATGCTTTTTACTAGCAATTTTTTATTTTAAGCAAAAAACCACGAATATCCCTCGATTTTAGCTATGAAGCACAAAACTCTCCTGGCATTAAAAGGTGGAATTATTCATAAAAAATCATTTGACATGGGCAACCTTCCATAATTACGCAACAAAAATACTTTAAATATTTACCTTAATTGCTTTTCAAGTGTCATTTTTATTGCTATCTTAAAGCATCTTGATTGCACTTGACATTAAAAATCAAGACAAATCCGTATGTCATCCGCGTAGAGCTTTGTCAGGCTAGGCTAAACCTCTGGAGGAAAAAATGGAATTCACTGAAAACAAGCAAACTCCCTTCAAACGCATGTCACGTCTTGGCATAGTCTCCCTGCTGCACGTCGCCCTGCTGGCTGTCGTCCTTAACGACATGAAGATCAAGATTTCTTTACCAACTTCTCGCCCCATCATTCTTGAAAAAATAACGGAGCCGAAAGTGCAGGAGCCTGAGCAACCCAAGTTCGACCGAGAACTGCCAACGCCTAAAGATCCACCACCTTATTTCCCTGAGGTAGAAACCAAAGTGAAACCAGCGGCAGATGAATCCGGCATAGCAAAAAAAACCAGCGATGCCAATGAGGGAAAGGGTAAAACAGAAAACGGTAGTGTCGAGGGCAGTACCGGAACCAGTACTGAATCACCGGCTCTTGCCAAAACTCCCCACCATGTTGCTGCGGTGGTAGACATGAACGCCTGCACCAAGCCGGTCTACCCTGCCAGCTCCATACGCAATGATGAAACTGGTACCGTCACGTTCTCAATGCTGATCGGGTCCGATGGGCGCGTCCTGGAAACCAAAACCGATTCTTCCAGCGGTTTCCGCACACTTGACCGTGCCGCAGCCCAGGCACTGTCCATATGCCGCTTCAAGCCAGGCACGGTGGATGGCGTACCGCAGCAAAGCTGGACCAAGGTGCAATATGTCTGGAAGATAGATTGATGATTTTCCACAGCGCCTGTTCAGCAAATGCACTTGGTGCCTGTGCTTGCTGACCAGGCGTCCCGTTTTATACCTATTAATGCCTGACATTGGCCATGGCTTGATGAAACAGGCTTCAAAAGCGATGCAAGGAGACAAGAAATCATGACTATCACATCTATCGACATCATTTCCCGGACAGCTGGCAACATCAATAGTCCCGGCCTGCCCTTTGCAGATCCGGTTCGCGACAACATCAGGGCAGAAACGCTGAAAGTTGACGACATCTACTGGCTGGCGACTTTTAATGAAACTCGTCAAAAAAGGACGGAAACCCTGATTACCATCAACGTCAAGTTGCGCAAAGTGAAGCTCGGTGTCATTCATGGCGCCGGCAAAATCCATGCCCCGGAAAAGCCCATGCCTGCGCTGGATCTGGCTGATACAACGGCATTGCAATTCCTGACCAGAAAAACCTGGCGCTCCACATGAAGAGAATCTTTTTTTACAACAGAAAAGAGTACTGAAATGATGAAGCAAATCTTCACCTTGTTGAGTTACCGGAGTTACCCGAGCTACATGAGTTGCCTGATTTGGCTGTCATTGGCTATGACCAATTGTCTGGCCACTGACCTCGAAAACCTGCACTATGCACAGACAGGGCGACCTGGCATGGCTTTTAATATACAAGAACCGCATGCAGCACAGTACAAAACAACAGTCATGATGGTCAAGGTATTGGATAGCCAGCAACGCGCCCCGGTCGATCCTGTGGAATTTCATCCCTACGAAGGGGCACTGACGCGTGCACCTTATCTCGGTGTCATGGTGATGCTCTCTGCCTGGCTATTACCACTGGGAATGTTAATGGTCACAGTTCTTACTGTCATCGACTACCGCAAATCTCGCCATCAAAACTAATTGAACTGACATCATCTGGTCATACAGAGATCTTACAATGAGGAAAACCTGGATTGAGTGGGTGCGTAAGCTTACTTAAGGCCTGTGGTACTCATGATTCAGTCTTGCAACTGTGCGGCTTAATCAAGCGACCCTGTCCACCCACTCAACCGGAGACTCCTAAAGCATCCATACTCAACTCTGTAAAGCCATGCAAAACTCCCGCAAGACTTCGCGTCGCCAGTTTTTACGCCAGGCCACCGTTGGTGCCGGCACTCTTTTAGGTGGATCAGCATTGCCGGCATTTGCTCTGTCACCGGCCTATATCACCTCAGACAAATTGCGCCCGCAATTGCCTTGCGGTGTCATGAGCGGAGACATTACCAGGGACAGAGCCATCATCTGGAGCCGCACCGACCGGCCAGCCCGCATGCTGGTTGAATATGCCAACAATGAAGCCTTCAAAGACGCGCGCAGCATCAGCGGGCCGCTGGCATTACCCGGCAGCGATTACACGGCGCGCGTAGACCTCAGTGGCTTGCCTGCCGGCCAACGTACTTTTTACCGTGTGCGTTTCCAGGACTTGCAAAATCCATCGGCAAACAGTGAAGCTGTAACTGGTAGCTTGCTGTTACCTGGCGGTACAGAGCGCGACATCACGTTCGCCTTCTCAGGTGATGAAGCTGGTCAGGGCTGGGGTATCAATGAAAGCTTCGGCGGTTACCGCATTTATGAAAGCATGCGCCGTTTCCAGCCTGATTTCTTCATTCATTCCGGCGACCAGATTTATGCTGACGGGACGATACAGGCACAAGTCAAACTTGACGATGGCAGCCTGTGGAATAATCTGGTGACACCAGCAAAATCCAAGGTAGCAGAAACCCTGGAAGACTACCGCGGCAATTTCGCCTATAACTTCCTGGACGCCAACAAGCGTCGCTTCGCTGCCGAAGTGCCTTTCCTGGTGCAATGGGATGACCATGAAGTGCGCAACAACTGGTATCCGGGTCAACAGATCGGCGCGGCTGAAAAACGCTATCACGAACGTGACCTGAATACCCTGGCGCAAAATTCCCGCCGCGCCATGTTTGAATACAACCCTTATCGCGTAGACGAGAACGATCCTGAGCGCATTTACCGCATGTTCAACTACGGCCCCATGCTGGAAGTGTTCATGCTCGACGAGCGCAGCTATCGCGGGGCCAATTCACCCAATCGTCAAAGCAGGCTGGACAAGGATGCCGCCTTCCTGGGCAAGGCACAATTGCAATGGATAAAACAGGCTCTGCTGCGTTCACGCTCGACCTGGAAAGTCATCGCCAGCGATATGCCGATTTCTCTCGTTGTTCCCGACCTGAACCCGGATGTACCGCAAGGCACGTTTGAAGCCTGGGCCAATGGTGACAATGGCAAACCAATGGGACGCGAACTGGAAATTGCAGAATTATTGAAATTCATCAAACAGCATCATATCAAGAACGTCGTCTGGGTCACCGCAGACGTGCACTATGCATCCGCCACCTATTATTCACCCGAGAAAGCCAGCTTTACCGACTTCAAGCCATTCTGGGAATTCGTTGGCGGCCCTTTGAACGCGGGCACATTTGGTCCCAATGATGTCGATCAGACTTTTGGCCCCGACGTGCGCTATGTCAGCGTACCGAAAGACCTGAAGCAAAATCGCTCGCCAGCAGATTTGCTGCAATTCTTTGGCATCGCCAAAATCGACGCGAAGACCAAGGTGATGACAGTGTCGCTGCACGATATCGATGGCAAAAATTTGTACAAGGTTGATATCAATCCTGAGGCGTGAGTCCAGGCAGATAAATTCTCACCTGGCACAAATGAAAATGGCTGACCATCTGGTCAGCCATTTTTTTACCATGACCGAGTGTGCAAGTTATTGCAGATTGAATTACTTGTAGACAGTCACCGGTTCAGGATTTTGTACCGGTGTCACTGGCTGCCCCTGCATGCGGGAATTCTGGCCACGGTTGGCACCACGCGGTGCGCCAAACTGGACCAGCAATTCATCGTAAGCGGCATCGGCCAGGCTGCGCGAAGTTTCCTGCATGACTTTGCCGCGGTTGAACACGACGCGGTCACCGGCACGGCTGATGATCTTGGTATCAACACCAGAACCGCTGGCGCTGAAAGCCGCCTTGATTTCATAGGTCTTGGTATTGATGAGGCTGAAATCAGCAACCAGATCCAGCGACAGGCTGGCTGTCATGGAATTGCCATATTGCAGCTGATTGCTTTCCTGGCGGAACTGTATGTTGCTGACCGTGCCAAACAGAACATAATCTGCGCCAGGGTACATGCCCTGTTTAATACGGCCGATGATATCGTAGATTTTTTCCATGGGCTTGCCGACATACGGGCGCGCCTGTACCAGGCTGACGCCGCCGCCTTTGATCAGTGCGCCTTTCAGATCTGCTGTGTAGGTCTTCAACTCGCCACGGTCGATATAGGTGTAGAAACCTTCGGCTTCGTAGTAATTGCTTTCGCTCTTGGCATTGATATTGCCGCGCTGAGAATAACTGCGATCGGTTTCACGTTCGCTATAGCTACCCCTGACGCTGCTTTTGCTGGAAGCAGAAACCACACGGAAATATTCACTGACTTTTTCTTCATAAGTCAGGTCGGTGACGGCGATTCTTGGTTCTGCGGCATAGGCGCTGACTGCCGCCATGGAGCAGAATACGCCTGCCATTAATTTTTTCAGATTCAACATCGTATTTCCTCTTTAAGGATTAGCGCTTGGAAGTTTTACGAATTTCTTTTTCGTCTTGCCATTCGATAGAGCCATCTTCAATGTCATACAACTTCAACGTCATTTTGTAGAACACGTCCTTGGTGTTGGCGCTTTGCTTGACGATGGAAACAATTTCGCCTTCGAGGGAATACTTGGCGGCACTCATATTACCGACTTTGGCCTTGCCCTGAGCCTTGTACAGACCACTCTGGTTTTGACGCTGCAATTCATCAACACCTTGCTGCATTTCATCAGCACTGCGGGTGAACTTGACCTTGCGGCTTTTCACCAGTGCAGTCTGGATAGTGTTCATGATGGATTTGGTGTCGATGTATTCGCTGGTCTTGTTGCGTACACCAGCCAAAGTCATGGTCGGGCGATTTGCCAGTACCGGATCTTCCAGCAGAGACCCGACCATTTTTTCTGCAATCATTTGCAGATCGGTAGAACCGAATTCATTGGTGACAGTTTCAACAGCCTTGTTATCACCATATGTCGTCTGGCGTGCCAGGCTGACTGTGGGCTGCGACAGTTTTGTCTGGCAGGCACTCAGCGTAAAAGTGGACAGGCCAACCAGTGCCAGCATGGCGCAGGTTTTGGAAATTGAGGAAATGCTTTTCATATGTACTCCGTAAATAATGTGGTCGTCTTGGTAGATTAGCGTGGCTCTGCGCTCATCTCAATCTGGAAATCGGTCGCTTGCGGGCCATAGGCTGTTCCCTTGATGAACTGACTTTGTTTGCCCAAAATCATCAATGGTTTCCATACTTCGCCATCACCGACCTGCATGCCGGCTGAGTCTGTCCAGCGGAAACGATAATAGACGCGTACATCCCTGACGGTCAGGTTGACCATTTCTGCCTGAACCACCATGACATCATTCTTGCGTTGCGAACGCAAATCCGTCACCTGTACACCTTCGAGCGTGCCGCGTACCAGCAACTTGGCTGCTATGCCGGCGGAAATCGCATTGGGTATGTCATCGGCTGCCATTACCGGCGTCACAAAACATGCTGCAACCAGGGCCGCACATGCTGCAAATTGAGTGGAAATCTTTTTCATATGAGCTCTTCTCTTCAGTTGGATTTGCTGGTCGTGGTTGTTGCAACTGCTTTTTTAACTACCGGTTTCTTGCCTGTAGGTTTTGCTGGTGCTTCGGCTTTTGGTTCAGGATCAGCCTGCAATTGTGCCACTGGCGTTACCGCACCAAATTTTGCCTGGTCGCCCAGATACATTTTATCCTGATACATGCGTACTGGCACCACCATGTAGCGGCCATCTACCGTCAGCTTGACGCTATCGCCGGGGCGATTGGAGAAATTCACATCGTACTCACCCGGGGCAATAAATGCACGCGCCACAAACACGCGTTCTGGCAGGCTGCGCCACATGCGGTCATCTGCCGGGCTTTCAGTCGCAGCCACGGCAATATTGGCAGCCAGGCCAGCCAGCGGGCCCATGCGTTTGTTAACCTGATCTTGCACGACAGCCTTGGTCACTGCGCGTATCGCTGCACGTACCTGTATGCCCGGCAATTCATCTTTGAGGGCCTTACGGGCCATGACGTTGAAATCGGTCACGAGCGCTGTCGGCAATACCTGGTTGCCGACACGTATGGTGTCAACTCGTGGCGCATTAGGATCAGGATAAATCACAGGGAAGGCGAAAGATACCGTCACCAGGCCACGACCAGTTGGCACAGGGAAAGCAATTTTCTTGGATTGCCGCGCTGGCGAATTACCAGTCTCAATAACAAACAGCACATCGGTCACGCCTTTTTTACGGCGGAAACTGGTACGCTGATCCAGTCCTTTGAGACCATCTTCCAACACTGGCAAATCAGGGCGTAATTCAATCGCCTTGCGATAACCAGGTGCGGCCAGGCCAGGCTCATTCAAAGCTTCATAGACGAAGCCAGCCATGTAGTGGCTCAATGCATTCTGGTAACCGTTCTTGAGTTTCAATACTTCCGGGTCGTTGAGGGTTTCGACAGGATAGCCATTCAATTCCTTGCCGGTAGAGCTGACGCCTTTGTCCTTGGCTTCTTTTTCAGCTTCAGCGGTTTCCTTGGCACGGAATTCTGCAATCACCGCTTCACGTTCATGGGTACGCTTGATATCTACACGGGCAGTATCAAGGTCACCAAGATTCAAACGATTCATGGCCATGCGCGTGGTCAGCATGACTTTCTCGTAATCCTGTCCTTCATAATCGCGGCTGGCATCGCCCATGATAGTGGCACCGATCTGACCCATCAGTTTTTGTGGCGAAGTCCTGGCAGTTTCTTCCCACAGTTTGACTTTGGTGTCGGCTACGTCAAACGCATCCTGACTGTCTTTATAGCGCTTGCCTATGCGCATCAATTCGCCTTTTTCCAGGTTCAGCAGCAAGTCGGTTTGATTAGCGCCTTGCGTTTGCGCTTCTACCTGTTTGATTGCTTCGTCAATCTGGCCAGATTTTGCGACAGACAGAGACGCAGCTACTTTGCTGTCATGCGTTGGCGTTGTGACACAGCCAGTCAGCACCAGTGCAGCAACAAGTGGGGTATAAGAGAAAATTGATAGGCGCATAATTATCGTTATTGTAAAAACCAGAGAAGTGGGAAAGCAAATACACATGGAAAAACACTATGCGCATGCACAGCCAATAAGTATAGTAAGCCTTTGCATTTTTGTCATTGAAAGAACTGCTACAAAAAAGAACATATGTAACCAGTTGTAATGGAGTTGCCGTGTGAACACTTTATGCCCATTGCCAGAAAAAGCCGCTTTGCTCCTGTCTATCTGGCCGGCGTTTCAAGCAGCCAGTTATCCAGTTGATGCATGAAATCAGGCAGATAATTTTCCCCATCGCCGGCCAGATTGTGTCCAGCGTTGGGAAAACGCAATATCCTTATTTGCCTGTTTGCCGCCTGGAAAGCCGCTTGCAAATGATCCAGGGCGAACGGTGGGATAACAGGATCCGCTTCGCCCACGCCCAACAAAATAGGGATGCCTGCCTGCAATAAATTGTGCTGTTGAGGAATGGTGGCAATTTCTGACCAGTAACGCCAGCTCCGACCGTGTATGCGCATCGTATCTTTATCGGCTGGCACCTCGCCAAGTGCTGCCTGCAACTGCTGCCAGCCCACCTGCATGGACGCATGTTGTTGAGCCAGGGTGCGGTAGGCATCCAGGGCATTCAAACCCGCGTGAGAAACTAAAACCAGGTGCGTCGCATGCACATGCTGCGCCAGTATGGGTGCCAGTTCTGCTCCCTCTGAAATGCCGAAGATGATCAAACGTTTCGGGTGTTGACCACGTTGCGCCAAAGCAGCCAGTTGTGCGGAAATAAATTCGAGTTGATCAGCCTGCCAGCGCGAAGGGTAATCATTGCGCACAAACGCCTCGCCACACGACACACCGTTACCACCAGGGGGGATGTAACGTTTATGCAGAATGAAGATGTTAATGCTGCCCGATTCACCCTCCAGCCCGGTGAAATATTGCGGCAAAAACGCTCCCATGCTGATACAGTCAGAACCGGAAATAACGAACATCAGATTGTCTGTCACCCCGGCGGTCTGGCTGGCAAGGGCACGTGAGAGTGGCAATGCTGACTTTTCCAGTTGATAGTAAATGGCATGGCCACCATCTGCGAACCGGAAGTCACTTAAATTCACACTGGAGTTAGCGGTCCCCTGCAATGTGCTGCAAGCCGATAAGCAAAAGAAAATAGTGGGAAGAAAAAACATGCTGACAGCATATTTTTTCCATGTACGTCGACTAAAATAACCATGGAAAAGCGGCATGCCACCTCCGCTTTCACACACAGAGATTGGTTTCTGCTTCAGCAACGAATAACTTATTTCGCATACGCTTTGCGCGAACCATCTTCAAATAGCAAATCATCCGTCAGCACTTTGCCGCTTTCATCAAGCAGACGTTCACGCTGTATGCGGCCCTTGTCATCATAAAAGGACTCGCTGAGCAATTTCCCGCTTTGTGAAAAACTCTGATGCACACCGACAGCGCGTGAGCTGTAGCGCCCATCAAGGATATACCTGCCAGTACTGGCAAGCTGGCCATTGTCGAAGTAGCGACGCGTTTCCTTGCTTTCTTCCTTGCCGTCAAAGGAAAACTTTTCCACGCTTTTACTTTGCCCGTTCAGGTAAAAACTGGCCTCCGTCTGCAAGCGATTTTGCTTGCGCCCGTCTTTTTCTGAGATAGCAAAAATCTGCTCGCGCAATTTTGCGCCGCTTTCATGGTATTCAACTTCGCGCTCCAGCACTGCTGGCTTTTCCGTTACATTCCAGATGGTTTCCTTGCGCAACACCCCGGTATCTGAATAGATTTTCCGTATCCTTTGCTTCGCAGTGAGCTCTTCCGTTGTGTCCGGCTTACCGTTTTCATGGAAATAAGTTGATTGCTGGCTGACACCGGCCACCAAGTTGAACTGGCTTTTCAAGCGGCCGCTATCATTGAATAATTGCACGACAGAAGGCTTGCTCTGAAAGCCGCACAGGGCGGCATCATTGACGTGCGGTGCCAGCAGAGGCTTATCCGCACATTCAAGCTCAGCGAGTTGTTTGTCAGGTGTGTACCTGACGCTGGCTTTTTCTTTTGGTGCGTCCCCGATAAAACTGATGCGGCGCACGACACCGTTCGGATACCATTCGCGTTGCAGGCCACGACTATTGCTGTTTACATAATTTTCTTCTCTCACTACCTGGCCGCTGGGGGCAAATTCCCTTGCCTTGCCATCCCTGTTGCCACGCTCATTGACACTGTATTCCTTGTACAAAACACCGTCTTTATAGTACCTCAACAGCCCCATAAACACGCCGGCGCGCAACTCCTGTTCACGCAGCAGTTTGCCACTATCCTTGTCTCTGCACTGCATGATGCCGGTCTTGCCTGCGGTGGTACTGCCGTTGGCAGGACTGACGGACTCTTTATTAAGTTGGCATTCTTCGATGGCCCAGGCATTTGACATGCTGAGCGCAGACAGAAGAGCGACAGAGGCGATAGGGGTGAATAATTTGATATGCGCCACTCTCATCAATATAAATTTAGCAAGCATTGTCATCCTGAGATGAAAAAAAGTTGAAAAAGTGAGAACAAATCCAATGATAACATTGTCAAAGTCATCAGTTATTTGGGGATGGGGCTAGCCACACCTCACCGGACTATCAGGCAATCGAGCTGAACGCCATTGCCTGCAAGGCTTTACAGGCAGTTGTCTGTGTACCTCATTGATATAAAAATTTCTATTTTTAAACAGAATAACATTTTGGAGTTTGTCGCATGTCCTCAAACGAAGTCAGTTTTCAAAAAAATATTTATACCTATGCAGATCTCAGTACTTTTGGCGGTCAATATAGTTTTGTCTATGCCATCAATAATACTGGTCAGATGGCAGGTAGCGATACAAAAAATGAACCAGGTGACGAATCCGTTTTTGCACCTGCCACTTATGCTGCCATCTGGGACAATTCTTATCACGTGTCGAAAACCACACTACTTTCAGGGCAAGACAGCAACGCCTATGGAATAAACAATCTTTCCACCGTAGTCGGTTCTTCGTCAGAGGACATTAATGGCCACACCCAGACCGTAGCAACTGCCTGGCAAAACGGTGAAACAAGATATCTGCCATCTTTGAGTAATGGCCAGTACAAGAGCATCGCCAGGGCAATTAACGATCACGGTGTTATCGTCGGCGAGAGTTTTACCAACAGTGCATCGAACGAAAGCCGGGCTACCCTCTGGGATGATACGGGTGTCATCGACCTGGGTACTTTGGGTGGCAAGTACAGCGAGGCATTTGCCATCAATAACACAGGCACCGTGGCAGGCTGGGCTTCCACCGGCAAGCCGGATGATTTCATGCACCCGGTGATCTGGAAAGAAGGCAAAATCATCAACCTGTCACCTACTCATTTGGGAATGGCGGCCAGCATTAATGACTACGGCATAGCAGCCGGGTTTATCGTTGATGAACAACAGTCCTCTCGCGCCACTGTGTGGATCAATCAAAAAGAAATCATACTGACAAGTAATGCGGGAACTTACTCCTATACCAACGCCATCAATAACAAAAACCAGATAGTCGGCTCAGAACTGACCAAAGATGGCCAGCAACATGCCTTGCTCTGGAATGGTCCTGACAGCGCGCCTGTCAACCTGGATCAATTTCTTGATCAGTCCCAGATTGACGATGGCTGGCAGCTGTCTGGCGCCTCGGGTATCAATGACAAGGGCTGGATAATCGGTACCGCATCGAATGCCAAAACGCATGAAGTCCACGCATTCGTGCTGACGTCTGATGGCATCACAGGCTTGACGGGGGCCGCGCCACCGGAGACCGCGCAAGTCGCTGCCACCGTTGCTGTTACCACTGTAGCATCCCCTTTGACGCATGAAGCAACTGCCGATATCTGGTCAGGCATGGTTTGAGTTCCTCACTTCAACAAAATCAAGGCAAGAAAACTGTTTTTGGTACAAGGACATTTTTCTTGCCTTGCAACTTTCACGTCGCGCATGCGCAAATCAAAATTTCCGCCCAAGCAAACCTGGTCTGAAAAACTGGAATGCGCCTTTTAAACGTATTTTCAACAAGACATGAAAATGACGCCTATCTCGTATGACGGCAATGTAAAGCCAAGCTATGAATATCTTGACCTGGGTACTTTTGGAGGTCATCTGAGTTTTGTGTATGCAATCAATAATGACGGCATGCTGGCCGGTTACGATACAAAAAGTGACGCCGGAAATGTCAGCCCAGATACCCCGCCGGGGAAGATCGCCGGTGCCAGTCCGGGCTATATGGCCAGGTGGGAAAATCTGCATTTCGTGCCCAAGACAACCATCACCGATGACTTTGGCAGTGTGGCATACAGCTTGAACAACCATGGTGTCATGGCAGGTGTTGCGGTTAACCAGGCTGCGGCGCATCCATTGGCGCAGGCTGTCGTCTGGAATCATGACCAGGTCATCAACCTGGGTTCGCTCGATAATAACCGGCACCAAAGCAGGGCGCTCGACATCAATGAAACCGGACAGGTCGCCGGGACATCTGCCCTGAACGACGACAATACCGAGCAACATGCCGTGCTATGGGATGGCGACACCATTACCGACCTGGGCACGCTGGGAGGCCACAACAGTGCGGCAAAAGCCATCAACAACTTTGGCGCAGTGGCTGGCTGGTCACAAGATGCCGATTCCAGTGCGCAGCACCCTGCTTTATGGAAAAATGGCGAAATTGTTGCCCTCTCACCCAATCAATTTGGACAGGCCAGCGACATCAATGACCGTGGCACCGTGGTCGGCTATACCTATACAGCGAACAGCCAGAGCCTTGCCACCGTCTGGCGCAATAATCATGAAATACATCTGACCAATGGCACTGGCTCAGCCTCTGTTGCCAGTGCTGTCAATAATACTGACCAGGTTGTTGGTTACCAAATGGCCAGGGATTACAAACAACATGCCGTTTTATGGAATGCCTTCGATACTGCGCCAGTTGACCTCAATAACTACCTGGACCAGGCCCAGCGTGAAGAGGGCTGGGTACTGGCGGATGCCAAAGATATCAATGACAAGGGCTGGGTAGTTGGCACCGCTTTTAACAGCAAGACCTGGGAATTTCATGCCTACCTGCTGACACCCGATGGCGTCAGCAATTTATCGGTCAACGATGCAACAAATCCAGTTGTCGCGACAGTGGTGGGGACGCCATTGAATCCCGGCCCGATCCATATTTGACATCAGGGATAAATGATATGCGGACTGCATCGTTCATTACAACCATCGCATTGAGCATGTTTGCATACTCTTGCGCCTCAGCCAAAGATGGCAATGCCGATATTGCTGCTTCGTGTAAAGCGGACCTCGAGACCATCGCACCGTTCATGCTTGAAAACGATACAGGTGCAAAAGACCATCTGAAACAAAAGGGGCAAGCCTATTTTGACGCGGCACTGGCACAGGCGCGTCAACAGGCGGCAAAAGCAAAGGACTGGAAAACCTGCAAAACAGTGTTGACAGATTATCTGCTCACCTGGCGCAAATCGCATTTGTACCTGTACCTGACTGCGAAGGAGAACACCGCAGGCAATACTCTGCAAGGCAGTGCAAACAAAATTGATCCTGAACTGAAAATCCTGTCTGATAAAACCATCCTGCTGACACTGCCGAGTTTTGACAATGCAGTGCAGCCTGCGCTTGAGCAGTTGATAAAGACCAAGCGCGAGATATTGGAAACCCATGCAAACTGGATAATTGATGTCAGGGAAAACAGTGGTGGTGCCGACAGCAGCTACTATGCCTTGCTACCCTGGTTGATGCCCGATGAGTTCGGGACCGTCAATGCCGAATTTCTGGTTACGCCAGCCAATATCAAGGTGCAGGAAAGTATTTGTTCCCTGAGTGATCCGGCTCAGAAAAGTTGCGCAGAATATTTACAGAACATCACCAAAGAAATGCGCAAACTGAAACCTGGTGACTACTTCCTGCCAAATCAGACTGAAATTATTTATGAACGCTCGCCAACGACTCCGGCAAACCTGCCAAAACGCGTGGCAGTATTAATGGACAACGCTTGCGCCAGCTCATGTGAGCAATTTTTGTTGACGGTACGGCAAAGTTTTAACGTAAAGTTGCTGGGGCGCAGCAGCATGGGCGCGCTGGATTATTCGAATTTGCGCCCATTTGCACTGCCGTCAGGACAATTCCAGCTGCTCTATGCGACGACGCGCTCAAAACGCATCCCACATTTGCAGGTGGATGTCGCCGGTATCATGCCAGACATTTATCTGCCGCCGCCTGGGGATCAGAAAGCGCGCGATGCCGAAATACAGCAGGCACGCAGTTTTCTTGAGAACGGGCGCCTGACACCAGGCAAGTAAAGACCTCATTCATGCAAAATCGCATGATCAAGCGCATGGAATGCTGAAATAATTACCTATTTTGCAAAAAACAGGCTTTTAACCTTAGTCGCCTCAACTGTCAAGACTGGCGCAAAGCCGCAAATTGCGTATCATCTGCGCCTTGATTGCTTTTTATTGTCTGGATTCTGGATTTATGTTGCCTTCGATTGAACAAAGACTTGCCGTAGAACTGGTTGCCAAGCCAGTCCAGGTTGCCGCCGCTGTTGCCCTGCTGGACGAAGGTGCTACCGTACCGTTTATTGCCCGTTACCGTAAAGAAGTGACTGGCGGCCTGGATGATATCCAGCTACGCTTGCTGGAAGAACGCCTACGCTACCTGCGCGAACTCGAAGACCGCCGCAGCGCCATCATCGCTTCCATCGAAGAACAGGGCAAGATGACGCCGGTACTGCTGGACGCCATCACCCATGCCGAAGACAAAACCCGCCTCGAAGATTTGTACCTGCCGTACAAACCCAAGCGCCGTACCAAGGCGCAGATCGCCGTTGAAGCAGGTTTGCTGCCACTGGCTGATGCCTTGCTGGCCGACCCGATGCTGAATCCGGAAACAGAAGCCGCGAACTACCTGAAACCCGCCTTCACTACCGACAATGGCGAAAACCCAGGTGTGGTAGATACCAAAGCTGCCCTTGATGGTGCGCGCCAGATCCTGATGGAACGTTTCTCGGAAGATGCGACCCTGTTGCAAGCCCTGCGTGAATACCTGAATGACCACGGCATCGTGGAATCCAAGGTGGTTGCTGGCAAAGAAGAAGCCGGTGAAAAATTTGCTGATTATTTCGATTATTCAGAAACCCTGGGCACCATCCCTTCCCACCGCGCCCTGGCTTTGTTCCGTGGCCGCCGTGAAGAAATGCTGACTGTGACCCTGCGTCTGGACAGTGAAGAAGAGAAACCAAAATGGGATGCGCCGCTGAACCCCTGCGAAAGCCGCATCGCTGCCCGCTTTGGCGTCAGCCAGAAAGACCGCCCAGCCGACAAATGGCTGGTCGATACTGTGCGCTGGGCCTGGCGTGTCAAAGTCTTCATGCATCTCGATACTGAGTTGATGGGCAAGCTGCGCGAAACCGCAGAAATCGAAGCCATCAATGTCTTCGCCCGTAACCTCAAAGCCCTGCTGCTGGCAGCACCTGCTGGCCCACGCGCCACCATGGGTCTGGATCCTGGCCTGCGTACCGGCGTCAAGGTAGCGATCGTTGATGCGACAGGTAAAGTAGTTGAATACGCGACGATATACCCACATCAGCCGCGCAATGACTGGGATGGTTCCCTGCATGTATTGGCGCAACTGGCAGCCAAGCATAATGTCTCGCTGATCTCTATCGGCAATGGTACCGCTTCGCGTGAAACCGACAAGCTGGCAGGCGATTTGATCAAACTCAAACCTGAACTCAAGCTGACCAAGATCGTGGTCTCTGAAGCTGGTGCATCGGTGTATTCCGCCTCTGAATTTGCTTCCAAAGAATTGCCTGACCTCGATGTATCCATCCGTGGTGCAGTGTCAATTGCACGCCGCCTGCAAGACCCGCTGGCTGAGCTGGTGAAGATTGATCCTAAATCCATTGGTGTTGGCCAATACCAGCATGATGTCAGCCAGTCACAACTGGCGCGATCACTCGATGCCGTCGTTGAAGATTGCGTGAATGCGGTTGGTGTCGATGTGAATACGGCTTCTGCACCTTTGCTGGCACGTGTGTCTGGCTTGTCGTCCAGCGTGGCGCAAAGCATCGTTAATTTCCGCGATGCCAAGGGCATGTTTAATTCACGTTCCGACTTGCGCTCTGTACCGCGCCTGGGCGACAAGACCTTCGAACAAGCCGCCGGTTTCTTGCGCATCATGAATGGCAGCAACCCGCTGGATGCGTCGGCAGTCCACCCTGAATCTTATCCGCTAGTAGAAAAAATCCTTGCGGATATCAAGAAGGATATAAAGGGTGTCATCGGCGACACTGGCTTGCTGAAGTCTTTGAATCCGGCCAAATACGCCGATGAAAAATTTGGTGTGCCGACCATCACCGACATCATCGGTGAACTGGAAAAACCAGGTCGTGACCCACGTCCTGAATTCACTACCGCCACCTTCAAGGACGGCGTAGAAGAAATCAAGGACTTGCGCCCTGATATGATTTTGGAAGGCGTAGTCACCAACGTTGCCGCCTTTGGCGCTTTCGTTGATATTGGTGTGCATCAGGATGGCCTGGTACATATCTCTGCCTTGTCCAACACCTTCGTCAAGGACCCACATACAGTCGTCAAGGCTGGCCAGGTCGTTAAAGTGAAAGTGCTGGAAGTCGATGTCAAACGCCAGCGCATTGCCCTGACCATGCGCCTGATGGATGCTGCGCCTGTCGCTGGCAGCAAGCCAGAACAGCGTGGTGACCGCAATGATGCCAAGCGACTCAATCAACACCGCTCGCAAGCCCAGGCACCAGCACCTGCTGGTAATGCGATGGCTGCGGCGTTTGCGAAGTTGCGTGGGTAAGCAATAAGCAAGTAATAAAGTTGACGATCAGACTGTCTCAAATTGTGACAGTCTGATCAGAGTTGCGAAATAATGTGACACCTGGATTCTCCACGTATTTATTCTTGGCAAATCCATCACCAGCATCAGCAGTAAATCCCCTCTGTACCTTCTCTATATCCAGTTTGCAATCGCCACATTTTTCCATCAGGAAATCATCTCCAGCATGGCACGCCGTTTGCGTTGTTATCCCCGTGTCGCAGCTTATGCGCACCATCTAATAAACAACGGAGACCACCATCATGAATATGGCAGACATCAGCAAACTCGGTATCAGCAATCCTTTCGCCAAACGCTACGATAATTTCATAGGCGGTAAATTTGTGGCCCCAGTGAAGGGTGAATATTTCGAGAACATCAGCCCTGTCATTGGCCAGGCTTTTTGCGAAGTGGCGCGTTCCACCGCAGAAGATGTGGAACTGGCACTCGATGCTGCCCATGCAGCCAAAGTGGCCTGGGGTAAAACCTCGCCAGCCGACCGTGCCAATATCCTCAACAAGATCGCTGATCGCATGGAAGCCAATCTGACCCTGCTGGCCACCGCAGAGACCATAGACAACGGTAAACCCATACGTGAAACCATGGCGGCAGATATCCCGCTGGCGATAGATCACTTCCGTTATTTCGCCGGTTGCATACGTGCGCAGGAAGGCTCGGTTTCACAGATCGATGACCAGACTTACGCCTATCACTTTCATGAACCGCTGGGCGTCGTCGGCCAGATCATTCCCTGGAATTTCCCTATCCTGATGGCGGTGTGGAAAATGGCACCCGCCTTGGCCGCAGGCAATTGCATCGTCATGAAACCGGCAGAACAGACACCTGCTTCCATCATGGTACTGGTTGATCTGATCAAAGATCTGCTACCACCCGGTGTATTCAATGTCGTAAACGGGTTTGGCCTGGAGGCAGGCAAGCCACTGGCATCAAGCAAGCGCATCGCCAAGATTGCGTTCATCGGTGAAACCGGTACTGGCCGCCTGATCATGCAATATGCGTCGCAAAACCTTATTCCAGTGACTTTGGAACTCGGTGGCAAGTCGCCAAATATTTTCTTTGCCGATGTCATGGAGCAGGACGATGCCTTCTTCGACAAATGCCTGGAAGGCTTTGCCATGTTTGCGCTGAACCAGGGTGAAGTCTGCACCTGCCCTTCACGCGTGCTGATACAGGAATCCATCTACGACCAGTTCATGGCCAGGGCCATCAAACGTGTTGCCGCCATCAAACAGGGCAACCCGCTAGACAGCGCCACTATGATAGGTGCACAGGCTTCGCACGAACAACTGGAAAAAATCCTGTCTTACCTCGACATAGGCAAACAGGAAGGCGCGCAACTCCTGGCAGGCGGCGAAAGGATTGTACTCGAAGGCGACCTGGCCAAGGGTTATTACGTCAAGCCTACCATCTTCCAGGGCCACAACAAGATGCGTATCTTCCAGGAAGAAATCTTTGGCCCGGTAGTGTCCGTGACTACCTTCAAGGATGAAGAAGATGCGATAGCCATCGCCAACGATACCCTGTATGGCCTGGGCGCTGGCTTATGGACCCGCGATGGTTCCCGCGCCTTCCGCGTTGGTCGCGCCATCGAAGCTGGCCGCGTCTGGACCAATTGCTACCACCTGTATCCTGCGCATGCAGCATTTGGCGGTTACAAACAATCCGGCATAGGGCGTGAAAACCACAAGATGATGCTGGACCACTATCAGCAAACTAAAAACCTGCTAGTGAGCTATAACCCAAATGCGATGGGGTTCTTTTAGTAAACATTAAGTTCAAGGCCTCTCAACACAGAGACACGGAGACACAGAGAAAGGCAAGAGAAAACTAAAGACCAAAACTTGCGTCTTCTCTTTATACTTCAATTGACTTATTGAGCTACAGAGACATTACAAAACAGACGTAGATCTTATCCTGTTTTTCTCTGTGTCTCTGTGCCTCTGTGGTGAGCTTTTCGGTCTTTACGTAAAACAACCGAAACAAACAAAATGACCACTATCCCCGCCCGCGTCACCGCTACACCCACAGCGCTGGAATTTATCAGTGCGCTGCAAACCAAATACGGTCCACTATTATTTTTCCAGTCTGGCGGTTGCTGTGATGGTAGTTCACCGCTGTGTTATGCCAGGAATGAATACGGTATAGGCGATGCCGACGTGTATCTGGGTGATCTGGATGGCACGCCGTTTTATATGGGCAGTGATCAGTTTGAATACTGGCGGCACACACAATTGATCATTGATGTGGTCAATGGCATGGGTGGCATGTTTTCACTCGACAATGGTACGGGCAGGCGTTTCCTGACACGCTCACGCCTGTTTACTGATGAAGAAAATGATATGCTGGGTACAATAGTGTTACACGGCCCACAATCACTTTAGTCATCTTTCAGATTCGCCAGTTTGCGATAAACCGTATTGCGTGACACGCCCAATGCCCTGGCGGCCGCAGATACATTGCCATGATGCTGTTGCAGGGCTTGCTGTATGGCTTCCATTTCCACAGCCTCAAGGCTTTCGGAAGAAGATGGCAGTCTGGCTGCGTTGTGGATGACTGCGGCCTGCACATCTTCAAGAAAATCATCGGGCAGATGCTCCTGGCGGATTTCCATATCGGCATCTGTCATAACGATGGCGGTGCGCAAGAGATTCGTCAATTGGCGGAAATTGCCTGGCCATGCATGCGCGCGGAAAATCTGCATGACTTCTGTCGCCAGGCGATATTGCCTGCCCTGGCCTTCACTGATCAATACTTTTTCTATTACCACATCCAGGTCAGTGCGTTCGCGCAAGGGTGGCAGCTTGACCACCAGGCCATTGAGGCGGTAATACAGGTCATCGCGAAATTCTGCACGGGCGATCATGTCACGCAGGTTGCGGTTGGTGGCGCAGATCAATGACAGGTTGACAGGGATGGATTTGCTGCTGCCCAATGGCGTCACCATGCGCTCCTGCAATACCCGCAACAGACGCGCTTGCAGGTTCAGTGGCATGTCACCAATTTCATCAAGAAAGAGCGTACCGCCATTGGCCTGCAATATCTTGCCAATATTGCCTTTCTTGCGTGCACCTGTGAAAGCACCGTCTTCGTAGCCAAACAATTCTGATTCGATCAGTGTTTCGGGTATCGACGCGCAATTGACCGCCACAAAGGGGCCGGATTTGCGCGGCGAATCATTATGCACTGCCTGCGCCAGCAATTCTTTGCCCGTACCGGTTTCGCCGGTAATGAGATGGATATATCGCGGCCAATGACACGTTTGAGCTTGTCGATGGCACGGGCGACTTGTGCATCCCCGGTATCCAGATAACGCAGGCTCGACAAGCTCGGCTTTGCCTCAGCGGCAGGCGCTAAGGCAGTATCAGGCTGGCGCGCATTGTCTAGCACATGCATGGCGGCACTGGCCTGGCGCTTGAAATCCTGGCTCCTCGCGTAGACGCGCACCCCGTTATGCAGACACAGTGTCAGCAAGCCTGGCATGGCCGTGCGGTAGTGTTCATGCAGGGCAGAAATGGGCAGACCAAACAAAGAGCTGAAGGTATGTGTCTGCAAGGCAGTCATCGACACGCCCAGCTGGAACAGGCCACTGCGGCTGGCAGACAAAAAGCGCCCATCCGGTGCAAAGCAGGCAATACCCTCCATCAGAGTACCCAGAAATTCAGGGCGACTGTGGAAACTCAGTTTGATGGCCTGCTGGAAGGAAGAGGCAAACAACTGGTTTTCTATCATCTGCGCCGACATGCGCACCAGTGCCATCGTGTGTTTATGGAAATTATGCTGGTCACCAGTGACATCCAGCACGCCGATGACATTTCCCATGACATCAAAGATAGGCGCGGCGGAACAGGTCAGAAAACTATTGGCTTCCAGGTAATGCTGGCCGGCATGGATGACGGTAGGTGTTTTTTCTGCAATTGCAGTACCAATAGCGTTCGTACCCTTGCTGTTCTCTGACCAGGCAACGCCAGGACTGAGGGCGACTTTATCGGCTTTTTCCAGAAAATCGGCATCGCCAAGCGTGTGGATGATAAGACCGTTCACATCAGTCAATATCACCATATTGTGGGTATTGATGATTTGCTCATACAGGGTTTCCATGACCGGTACGGCATGTCTGTGCAGGACGCGGTTTTGCGCCAGCAAATCTGCCAGATCACTTTTCCCCAGCGGGACGTAATCCGGTGCGGCTGTGCGCGGGATACCGTAGGCGGCTGAGCGTTCGTGCGCTTGTTCTATCATCATGCGCTCAGACCTCGCAGAAACCATGCCAGGACTGGCATGTACTTGCGTGTTAGCAATCATCGTATCTCGAATTTGCATTGATGGTCTCCTGCAAACGGCCAGCTTTTTCTGACTCTGGCACTTACTGTAACACCATATTTCCTCTGTTTAAAAATCGTCTATTCAAATCAAGCCATGTCAATCTAAAAACACGCTGATTTTTCGATATGCCCAATCTTCCCAAGTGGCAATAACATCGAATTGGGCTTTCCACTATAATGACGGGATTCGTATTTAAAGGAAGATAGCCATGAGCGACGTTCAAAGCTGGATCAAAGAAACCGTAACCGCCAACCCTGTAGTCTTGTTCATGAAAGGAACTGCCCAGTTCCCGCAATGCGGCTTTTCCGGTCGTGCCATACAGTTGCTGAAAGCCTGTGGTGTACAAAACATGGTCACCGTGAATGTACTGGAAGACCCGGAAGTACGTCAGGGCATCAAGGATTTTTCAAACTGGCCGACCGTGCCACAGTTGTATGTCAAAGGTGAATTCGTTGGTGGTTCTGACATCATGAATGAAATGTTCGACAACGGCGAGTTGCAAACCCTGTTGAAAGACTAAACCTGGCATGCGTACAACTGCCGCCACGAAGCGCCTGATCATTGCCATTACCGGCGCGACTGGTGCTGTCTACGGTGTGCGGCTATTGCAGGCTGTGCGTGACATGCCTGCAGTGGAAAGCCATTTGCTGATTTCTGAAGCAGGTGTTTTGAACCTGCATCAGGAAATGGATTTAAAGCGCAAGGATGTTGAAGCCCTGGCGGATGTTGTCCACAATGTGCGCGATGTCGGTGCCAGTATCGCCAGCGGTTCTTTTCAGTCTGATGGGATGGTGGTTGCACCGTGTTCGATGAAAACCCTGGCAGCGGTGGCACATGGATTATCTGATAACCTGATCACCCGCGCTGCTGACGTGGTCTTGAAAGAACGCCGCCGCCTGGTGTTGATGGTGCGCGAAACTCCGTTCAACCTGGCGCATCTGCGCAATATGACGGCAGTGACTGAAATGGGTGGCATCATTTTCCCTCCATTGCCAGGCTTTTATCACCGTCCACAATCAATCGCCGACATGGTGGACCACACTGTTGGCCGTGTACTTGATATGTATGATCTGCCACATGCGCTGACACCACGCTGGGGCGGCTTGAAGCAGGAAAATTAAGCGCGCTTTTTAGCCAACCATGCATGACAAAAAAAGGACGCCTGAGCGTCCTTTTTTTTATGGACGGTGAGGCCCGTGAATAATCAGAATTCCATCACAGATTATTTTTCAGGAATTCCCATTTGGCTTTTTGCAGTGACCAGATTGGCCAGTCACCACGCGGACCATGACCGGCACCGGGATAAAGTTGCAGGCTGTAGTCTTTGCCGGAATTGATCAGTTCATCAATCAGCATGACGGAATTTTGCGGATGGACGTTATCATCCATCGTGCCATGCATGATAAGGATTTTGCCGCTTAAATCCTTTGCCGCTTTCAATACACTGGCCTTGTCATAACCTTCTGCATTGTCCTTGGGCAAACCCATATAGCGTTCTGTATAGACGCTGTCATACAAGCGATAATCAGTAACCGGGGCACCGACAAAACCCAGCTTCCAGGCCTTGCTATGCGTCATCGCATACGAAGTGAAATAACCGCCATAACTCCAGCCATTCAGGGCTATCCTGTCCATGTCGGCCCAGCCCTGTTTGCGCAGCCATTCAAGGCCATCGAGCTGGTCCTGCAATTCCAGTTGTCCCAATTTTTTATGTATCGGCCAGGCACTGACGGCGCCCTTGTTGCTGGAACTGCGGTTGTCCAGTATCCAGACCACATAACCCTGTTGCGCCAGGAAATGATGCCAGAGGTTGCTGTTCCAGCGGTCTGTCACCTGCGGTGCCATCGGCCCGGCATACAGGTGCTGATACACAGGGTATTTTTTCCTGGGATCAAAATCCGGTGGCAGGAACAACAGGCTTTCCATGACAAAACCATCGCGTGATTTGATTTGCTGTTGCGTCACTGTCGCCAGTTTCAGGTCACGCATTTTTTCAGGAATCCCACTGTCATCCACCAGTTTGATCTGCTCGCCATTCGCGTTGAACAATGCCTGTTTCGGTGCCTGTTTCAGGCTGCTCCAGCTATCGATGAAATGGCTGTAGGCCTTGTTCCAGCGCGCCGTATGGGTGCCTGACTCCGCAGTCAACCTTTGCAGGTTGCTGCCATCGAGATTGACGGCATACACGTCATTACCTATGGGGTTGCGCTGGTTGGATGCAAACAGCACACGACCTTTGTCTTCGTCGATACCGTAGACGGTACGGATGTCCCATTCGCCCTTGGTGATGGCCGCCTGCAATTGGTACTTCGCGTCGTAGCGATACAGGTGACGGTGACCGGTGCGATCTGATTCCCATGCGAAGCCGCCATCTTTCAGAAATACCGGCAAGGGCAATCTGTCCACCCAGGCCGGGCTGCTTTCATGCACCATTAATTTGCTGCTGGCCTGCGCATCATACAGACGCAAATCCAGCCAGGTTTGTACCCTGTCCTGCCATGATGCCAGCAACTTGCCATCCGGCGCCCAGCCGACCTGTACGATCAGGGTTTCCTTGCCCGGGTAGGGGTTTTGTGTCCAGCCCGTCGTGCCGTTCATATCAACAATGCCGAGTCTGACTTCGGGGTTGGCATCACCTGCCTTGGGATAACGGGTCTGCTCAGTCCTGATGGGCTGCACATGGTCACCGCTGAGCGTATAAACCGGAACTTTGCTTTCATCAAAACTCAGATAAGCGATTTTTTTGGAATCTGGTGCCCACCAGAATGCGCGCAAGCGGCCACGGCCATAAATCTCTTCCATATAGACCCAGTCCAGGCGGCCATTGAAGGTGGTTTCATTACCGCCTGTCGTCAGACGTTTTTCTGTCGCGGTGGCGACATCGGTCACATAGATATCATTGCCCTTCAGATAAGCTACCGACTGTAAATCAGGCGACAGGATGGCTTCATCTTCCGCCTGGTCTGGCGTGTGGGTGAGTTCTTTGACTTTGCCCTGTTGCAGGTCCAGCAGCCATAAATCATTTTTGTAAGTGAACAGATAGGATTTCAGTTCTGGCTTGATCTGCGGTGCCAGTTTTTCTACCTGAGCCTTGGCTTCTTTTTCATCTATGCCTGCCGCCGTCATCAGCGCAAGGATATTGCCATCCGCAGGCAGTGATTGTTTTTCCCAGGTGGCGGGATTGATGACAAACTGCGCGACAACCCCGTCTTTGCTTTCCGTCTGTATCAGCCCTGTTTTGCGCATCCCAGCTAAGTTTGCTCAAGGGCTTGAGATCGAATTTTTCTTTTTTGGTCGGGTGATACAGCATTTCCATGGTCAGCATGCCATCTTGTGGCTGCTGTTGTGCATGGACGGTAGCGGCAACGATCAATAGAGGCAGCATGCAATATGCCATACGGATTTTCATAGATTCCCTCAATAGTTTTTATAATAAGATCATGGCAATTCAGGACCAGCGTCCCCCGTATGCCTGTTGTCTACTATGACCCATTCATCGCTATCTGGTTCACAGTGCACAAGCGAACAAGATAATTCACACAGAAAATACTGAGTTCTGCAAAAATCTAAAGGCAAGTGCCTTGCCTGGCGATTTTTATTCGTCCTCCATCCATCCCATGCCTTGAGATAAGCGCTGCTCCAACGCGGCGCTGACGATGCAATAAGCTAATTGCTGCTCAAAGTACAAAAATCTGGGAGTCAATAAATGCCATGAAACGGCTAAAACAAAAAACCCTTGTTCTCCATAGAGGAACAAGGGTTTTTGTGCGCCTTTCAACTTCTAAAGACGCTTATTTGGTGCCGACTGCCGGAATCGAACTGGCCACCTGATGATTACAAGTCAGCGGCAATACAAACCCAACAACAATTCACAATAAAATACATCAATTAAATCAACGAGTTAAAATCATAGCATTGTTGTTGGCAGTTGTCATTTACTTAGATTTATTGTGCCAATTGTGCCAACACTGTGCCATCACTTAATTCAAGTATATAAGTGAATCGTACCAAATCTAGGATTTCGGGATATTCGAGTCCACCTCCCCTTACGTTATAACGACAGGCCTGAAGCTAACATTTCATTGCGCACTTTTTCAGCATATGTTATGTTTTAATCCTCGGCGACCTCCAATCCCAAAGTGGTCGCTTATAGGTATGCTAAACAACTACCTATTCTCAACCACCAACCCTCAAAAACTAAATAAGTAATTCGACCGCATCGTCCGCATTAATTCAAATGCGCATGTGTGTTGTCACGTCCCTAGACAGAATTGACTTAGAAAATCACATATTTTTCACGTGGCTCAGCCCTGATCTGGATTAGTCACGCCTATTCTATTTAAATATTATCAATAGGTAAACAAAATGACATTAAACAAACAAATTCGAGCATCTAACAACCTGGATGCTACGCCTCGCAGAAAACTTATAAAATTATCAAAACAACTGTACGGCATGAAACCAGGGAATACGAAATTCTCGCTAACATCGGAGACCATTTTTAAAGATGGTGTACCTGTAAAAACAATTCTCGATCCTGTACCACCCTTCACGCCTACAGATTTAATGCCACCTGTGGCACAAAAAAATGGACCGCCGCTGCTTAAAAAAGCAAAAAAAATATCAAATGAAGCCACCAGGTCGCCTGGAGCTATGGAGATTCTCGGTGCCCCAAACACAACATTTCTCACTGTAAAGCAGACCGCTCAGCGCTTCCCTATATTCACTGAAGCCGCGATTCGAGACCTAATTTTTAAGGCTGAAGGGCAAGCAAAATACCCCGATGCAAGCAAGCATTTAAACGGGTTTTTAAAAGTGATTTTCCGAGTCCCCGGGCAGAGGCGAGTACTTTTATGTGAGCCAGCATTGATCGAGTGGCTACGTTCAGGTCAACAAACGTCGATCCCATGAAATTTGAGGCAAGCGCTTTTGCATCACGCTGAAGAGAAATGCATTGATATCAAAGCGCTCGTTATGCAGGCAGTACCTCATAACGAGCTTGAGTGCACATCTACATAGGCAAGATAAGTACTTGCCGGTTCATATTTTGAACAAAAATGACACTAAACCAAATCGCGGTTTAGCTTGTGACCAACAAATTTCGGCAGCTATAGTAGCTCAGATCTGTTCACAATTTAAACACATATGAACATGACCAATTAGTTAGGCTTCATCATGAAAACAAACCTACCACTGCACATTCCCAATATTCATATAGATAAAGTGAAGTTCATAGCTCCTTGCACACATAGACCATTGGGCAAAACTATGTACCTCGATCAAGATGACCTAGGATTCGTGTCCTTTAGCGCAACAGCCCAAGATATATCTCTAAAAGATGGCTGGGAAACAATACATGTGCGCTCAAGACAGATAAATGATGGAACGGGATCGGCCGAGATGATTGAAATTCATTGCTGTCCACCGCTGGTGCTTCAAAGACATAATCTTTTCGGCCATTCCGATCTTCAAAGCTATATCTACGCTCTCTTGAACCTTATAACCAGGAAGCTGGATATTAATGTAGATCCATTTGATCGCATGGAATGGGATAGGGGAGGCATAAAAATCACGGAAGCGCACTTAACAACCAATTTCGCATGCGATGAGAGCTTGATTCTTCCGATTATTCAAGCGATTGATGAAAACAAAACTCAGGGCAAACAGAGAATCATTCCCACCTCTATCACTCTTAATGGCGGTATTAAAAGACGTTCCACATTTCATGCGTTAACAATCTATGGTAAAGCCCAAGAACTTCGGGAGCGCTTCAAGAATCCAGGGGAGGTTCGACGAAGATTGATAGTCGAAGCAGAAAAAGGAATCCGTGTAGAAGTGAAACTATATTCTCAGTCACTTAAGACTCTTGATCTCAATTATGTAATGCGCTGGAAGGATATAGATATCGCAGACCTATTCTTCAACCACTTGGATAAGTATAAACTTCCATCGTCAATACAGTTAGCAATTACTGACAGCGCCTTAGCACTACTAAGCAAACCTGAGAAAAATATATATAACTATTGGCTGAGCGGGGCAGACCTCAATAGCCAATTCGCTCGTACAACAGTATGGAAACATACCAAGTCCATATTGAAAAAAACGGGAATTGACATCAGCGGCAATCGCCGTCCTGTCGAGCATTCTAATATTGACTTGAATAGAATATTTTCACGCGAGAACACCCTTCCGATACCCGATTGGGCGATTGGGACCGAATATTACTTTTCACCTGATCAGAAAGATTTTTTCAAAGGGTCAAAGCACGGAATAGGTAGGGTGGCTGTACAGTTGCCAGATGGTGAATGATTTAGACGGGGAGAGTAAGAATAGGCTCCCCGTCATTGTATTGCTCAGCAAGCCGTGAGGAATTACCTGTTATCAACGGCCATACGACAAGCATTCTTTCGAATCGAATATCCGGCAGTTTAACGAGTGATAAGTAATAAATGAGACCAAGGTCCTTACGACCGCCACAATGCCCGCGAAGGGTAGCAGTTCGTTCGGGCCGTTCCGTTTTTAGTCGAGATGAGCATCAGGTTTGATTTTCAGCAGCACCTGACGATGTCGCATCAGTTTCATCATGAACCCATACCCCACTTTTCCCAACGAAATAGGTGCGGAATTCATCCACCTCTATATTGTAGACGCGCGCGGTGTCTTCGGTGTGTTTCACTTTGCCTACCATAGCGTTCCCGTCATTCGCTAATAAGAGTACGTTCCCCGTTTTCATGCTTGCGACGGGGGTCCAGCCGCCGTATTTCGTCCAGATGAGGTGATTTGGCGCGAGCTGCAAAGTATCTTTGCCTCTGCCGGTATCTATATATTGGACATGCGAGACTTTTTGAGTCTCCCGCACAAAGACCTTCACAACCTGCCGGTAAAAGTACGCTTCAGCGGGCTTAGCTTGAATTGGCCCAGGCTTAGGAATGGGTGGCGGTTCATTCTCAGGATGCGACAAGACCCAATCCCCTACTTTAATCTCATCAATGGGTTTCAAGCCCTCTCTCGTGTGCACCAGGTTGAGATACTCCGGCCCACCGGCGGCCACGCGTGCTTTCTGCTCGGTAAGTTCCCGCGCCGCAGCTTCCGTGGCTGCCTTCATTTCAGCCTGCTCCTGGGCTGCTTGTTTGAAGTGTGCCGAGCCGCGCTCAACTTTTTGCAAGGTATCAGCCACCTTGGTGCCGAACTCTGCATCAAGCTCGAATAAGGTTTCCCTTTTCAAAACCATGTAGGCGATCGCATCACCACCCTGGGACGCCTTGATATAGCGTATCTCATATTCAGGGTAAAGAGCCTCGTGCAAAGTAACCAGGGTGATATATTGCTCGCCTGGTTCAAACTTTAACGGAACTTCCGTCAATTTGCCGCGAAATTTCACCATCAGTTTGTCGTTATTCCATTCATGGCTTAACTCGTCGTTGCCAATGAGCTTTGCCGCCAAATCAATAATAACCTCATCCGCTTCCCGCCAGTCCACCCAGAATACGCCGTCGACACCTTGAAAGAGCTGTTTGATTATTTGATCGTTTGGGTCGCTAATTAATTTTCGGGCAAAATCTTTATTCATGTTGCACCTTGTTTTGAACAGTCGAGAAGAGTAGCGTCATCACTGTCTCGGTTGAAAAAATAATCGTAGCGGACTTGCAGCACGGCTATTCGGCAAACTTGTAGCCAAGGTCTGCTTTTCGCCATTATCGCCAAACGTATCTCACTTTGGCTAGCCGTTTCTGGGCAATTAATTCTCATTACTGATCGACCGATAATGGCCGGAAAGAGCAATTCACATAAAACTCAGAACGACTCTTCACCATGCACAGCAGCCAAACGTGAGCAAGAACAGTAATTTAAGATTTGAGAAATAGCAACTTTATCGCATGCACATTTCAGATCGTCCCCTAAATTCATGCGATTACGCAATCACTCTCAAATCAGCCGTGCCGCTGAGTTGGAGCGTCAAAAATGACGTTTTCTCTACTCAGTTATATGTCTAACTAAAATGCAAACCTCAGAAACCTATATCAATTTCACTGATAAACATTGGCTATACATTTTGAACAAGGAAAATCATGACTACTATCTGTAAATGGGGAAATTCGCTGGGTCTTCGATTATCAAAGTCTGTCGTACAGGAAGCAGGATTAAAGGCGGGTGCCTCGGTTGGCGTTCGCCTTTTAGACAATGGATGCCTTTTAATAACGCCTCATGGCAAGGCAATCAAAGTTAATGATGAACTTTCACTGGAAACAGACGCTAGGAAGCTAACAGTTTGGTGAATTGTTGTAACTCAGGCTTGATACGGCAGCTACCATCAGATGATTTTGAATAGTCCAAAGATAAACACTGCCAAATCGCGCCATGTGTTGCCCACTGCATTCACCCCAGCTATTAATTCCCAACCTAGGCTGTCCAGTCTGGTTTAAATTCTAGCCAATTTAGGTTATTCTATTCATAACGTTGATAATAAACTCTGCAGACTTATGAAAACTCCACCCGGGCTTATCCCTGCTGCTGAGAAAGCGATAAGAGAATGCGTTAAGAATTCGAATACCGTCCACGGTACGGGTGAAGTAGCTGAAGTAGCACGGCTAGTTTTAGAATTACCTACAAAATTGGTGCGAGAATGGACCCCTTATCTGAAGAGCGGCTCACTTGATATAGTTGGAATTTTTTCGCACAAGACACCCAAAGCGCGCTGGTTCGATTCGCGCGACAAAAAACCAAAATCGCCAGAGCTCTGCGATCTATTGCTAGTCGTAGAGTGCTTAGAATCAGGTGTCCGCAATCGGCGCGCGATGGTGATCCAAGCCAAACTCGCCGACGCAAATGCCACTGCGGGGCAGTTCACCGTAAGTAAAGGCGGCCCTGAGATCCAGCGCTTCCTCTACACGTTCTGGCCACAGTTCACATTGACGGGACTTAAACAAAAGCCTACTGCGTTTAATATAAAACCTAAATCACTAGGTAAGTGCAAGGGAACTCGCTATGGCTGTATCAACGTCAATGCCCTGGCTCCACAATCAGGCTGGTGGATCGAAACGACTCAACCCCTTCCACCGCTTGGATTTGGAGGATCAAACATTTCCGTAAGTTGTAATGGTACTTTCGACGCGAAAGTACCCTTGGGTCAAGCGCTTCACGATATGGTTAATAACAAGCTTGGCGCAGCACTAAAAAAAGGCAACGATTGGGAACGACTTGTGACGCATCTGACGGAAGTGGCATCTCAGCGTACGACCAACAAAATGCCGCCACCAGACGTGGAAGCCGCAGGCAGCACCGCACTGCCCCATCGCGCATCAGCTTCGCTTTATATGACCAATCCGGCCATCTTCTACAAATCAACCAATAATAATAGTTACATGACATGGTTCAACGGCGAACCACCTAACAGGGAGAAAATGAAGATAGTCGTCGACGGGAAAAATCCTGGAATGGGTATTATCTACATAAGTCTAGAGTCGCCCGAATGGCACATGGCGGCAGAAAAATAGGTGATCGCACTCTGATTAGCACATACAGCATCCGGTGATTTCCATCTAGTTTATTCGTTAATTTACAATTCACGCTTGTAAATGCGTCGAAACTCTTCAGGATTCTCTCGACTAAGTTACTGCTTCCAAATATATCGTTTTGATTGCTGACATCAAGAGAATACTCAACAGTTTGAGCAGCCAATAATATTGAATATTGGCCTGATGATAGCTGGCATATGAGGATAAGTCCCATAGCAATTAGAAAATTTTCTGGTCATTAGTTTTTATTTTTACGTATTGCTGACTAGCGATAATGGTGGCTTTTCGATAATTGAAAATTTGATGTCTAGCAAAGGTTAAATTCACTGACTTCCAACTGACCAGCCTCATCCATCGTCTTTAGGCAGTAATTGTTGAGTATTGATTAAATTCATCTAAAAAAATATACTAAAAATGTCTTTTTCGCATTGAGTTGCGATGACAGTTCGAGGCTACGGAGAAGGCTTCACTCTTTTAACCGCAGCGGATACTACGATAACAGGCCACTTTCTACGTCAGTGCTGCAATCTTATGATCTTTCTTAGCCAATTGCCACGGAACACAGCATTCTCCCCGTGTCATATTGACTGTCCCAGCTTTAAAAAAACTGATGTATCACTGGATAGGGCATCAATTCATAGGTGGGGTATGTAAACACTCAAATATTATTAAAATGTCATTATTTAATTGATTACTGGATTACACAATTCTTGTTGTAAAAACACAGTAATGCGAACTATACTCAACGACTAATTTTAGTGAGGTGAGTATCTTTTGAACCAGCAAGAAGCATCAAATCAATCGATTCCGATTGGGGGATCAGTTAAAGTAAGCTCAAAAAAGCCGATTGCAAATCCCCCCTTATTTCGTAGTCAGGCGATCGAACACGCGAGCAACCGCCAGTACGGCACTGTGCTGCTCTCACACCCTTTCAGTCATCGTTTCCTTACTTTACTGTTCGTAGCAATCGCGGCGGTAATAGTCGCTTTTTTTGCGCTATTCAGTACCACTCGCAAGGTGCAGTGCAGTGGAGTTCTGTTGCCAAATCTCGGAGTGATACGATTGATGCCCACGCAATCTGGTGTGATTTTGTCGCGTCAGGTTGTCGAAGGCCAGAACGTGCATGCAGGTGATGTGCTCTTTGTGTTATCGAGTGAACGCAGTGCAGCAGTTGGTGATGCACAGAAGACGATATCTACCTTGCTTTTAAATCGGCGGAATAGTTTTAACGCCGATCAGTCGCAACTTCTAGCGCAAAGCCGTAGTCGCCTGGAGGCATTACAACGCCGCGCTTCCGACCTAGAAAGCGAAGCTGCGAAAATAGATGGTCAGATTGTCTTACAAAAGCAGCGCGTGGATCTAGCAACGCAGGGGTTAAAACGCTTTAGCGATCTACAGGCGACCAACTATATTTCCGCGGCGCAATTACAGGATAAACAAGCGGAATTGCTAGATCAACAGCAACGCCTAGCTGAACTGGTTCGTGTAAAGTCCGCAAATGGTCGTGATTTGAATAGCGTACACGCAGATATTGTGGATTTGCGTGTACAGTCACAAAGAGATGCGTCAGCTGTACAGCGTAATGTGAATTCTCTCGATCAGGACTTGACTGAGAGTGAAGCTCGACGAGAACTATTGGTGCGTGCCCCGCAAGATGGCACGGTTACGGCAATTACCGCAGAGGTAGGGCAGACTGTTACGCAGAATTTGGCGTTAGCATCTTTGATTCCGGCTGGTTCGCAACTCGAAGCGGAAATTTATGCTCCGTCCCGCTCTGCTGGATTTGTTCAACCAGGTATGACCATACTGTTGCGCTATCAGGCGTATCCTTACCAGAAATTCGGACAGTACAAGGCTACCGTTCGAGAAGTTGCGAGCAACCCTTTAAAGCCTGAAGAACTGCCGCTCGGCGGTTCATCATCAAACGGTAATGAGGCGTTGTATCGTATCCGGGTGACATTAGATCAGCAAAGTGTCAAGGCTTATGGACGCGACTTGCCTTTAAAATCTGGCATGGCGATCGACGCCAGCATCTTGCTTGAACAACGCCGTTTATACGAATGGGTGCTGGAGCCGCTGTACAGTATTTCTGGGCGCGTCTGACACATTGCGCAGCTTGCGCTTACTTTTATCCTGATTTTTACTTCCTATGTCAGTCAACCATTTACCTGATCTGCGCTTCTGGCGCCGCCAGCAATTACCAACCTTGTTGCAAACGGAAGCTGCCGAATGTGGGCTTGCCTGTCTTTGCATGGTTTCTAGTTATTGGGGACATCGTATCGATCTGGCCAGCATGCGTCGTCGCTTTTCTGTCTCGCTAAAAGGTGCGACGCTTAAGGGATTGATGGTTATGGCCCAGGGACTTGGTTTGCAAACAAGACCACTTAAACTAGATATGCAGCATTTGCCGGAATTGAAACTGCCGTGCATATTGCATTGGAATCTGAATCATTTTGTAGTTCTTAAGAGCGTCAACAACAGACAGGTGCTGATACTTGACCCCGCTGTCGGTGAACGCAAGCTTGCGCTGGAAGAATTTGCAAAACACTTTACCGGTGTCGCTTTAGAGTTGACACCAGGCAGCGAATTTAAGAAGACAGAGGAAGTCCAGCAATTCACATTAATGTCCTTGATGGGGCAAGTGGTGGGCTTGAAAGGTGGCTTATTGCATCTGTTATTACTCGGACTTGCGTTGCAAGTATGTGCGCTCGTTGTGCCTTTCTATATGCAATGGATCGTCGATGAAGCCTTGCTTGCAGCAGACAAGGACTTGGTGACTGTGTTGGGCATTGGTTTCCTATTGCTGGTGTTTGTGCAAACCGCAATTACTGCTGTGCGTTCCTGGGTTACAACCGTACTAGCTACAAATCTGAATTTTCAGTGGTTGGGTAATACCTTCGCGCATCTGATGCGTTTACCTTTGCCGTATTTTGAAAAGCGACATACCGGTGATATTGTTTCGCGCTTCGGTTCGATACAAACAATACAGCGTAGTTTGACCACCCAATTTGTTGAAGGCGTGGTGGATGGTGTTCTGGTGATCGGCACGTTGGTAATGATGCTATTGTACAGCCCCCAACTAACGGCTGTCGCTTTTGCGGCGGTACTTGTGTACGTCTTCCTGCGTTGGACGATATTTCGCCAATTGCGCGAAGCGAATGCCGAGCAAATTATCCATGCTGCAAAACAGCAGACTCATTTCATGGAATCGGTACGCGGTGTGCAAAGTGTACGTTTGTTCAATCGAGTCGAGGAGCGCCGTGCAGGATGGATGAATAGCCTGACCGATCAATTTAATGCAGAATTGCGGATAGCGCGTCTATCGGTCTGTTATCAGACCGCCAATACCTTGCTGTTCAATGCCGAGCGCGTGATTGTGATATGGCTGGCAGCTCTTGCCGTGCTTGATAATCGCTTCTCTATTGGTATGTTGTTTGCGTTTATTAGCTACAAAGATCAGTTCAGTAGCCGTCTCGCAGCTTTAATTGATAAGCTGTTTGAATTGCGCATGCTGCGCTTGCATGGTGAGCGTGTTGCCGATATCGTCTTGACAGAAGCGGAGCGGGATGAGCAAGCGATTGAGATAGATGCTTCACGCATCCTCCCTGAGATTGAAATTAAAAATTTGGGTTTTCGCTACTCCGACAGCGAACCGTTTGTACTCAAAGGTCTGAACCTCCAAATTCCCGCAGGGCAGTGCATTGCGATCACCGGGCCTTCTGGATGTGGGAAAACGACGCTGCTTAAATTACTTCTCGGTTTGCTTGAACCGAGTGAAGGCGAAATCCTAATCGGGGGTGTCCAACTCAAGCACCTGGGCTTGCATAACTATCGTGAATTGCTGGGAACAGTGATGCAGGAAGACCAACTGTTCGCTGGTTCTATTTCTGACAATATATGTTTCTTTGACCCAGCACCCGACTCAAAGCATATAGAACACTGCGCACAGCAGGCTTCAATACATGCGGAAATTGCTGCAATGCCAATGGCCTACCAAACCCTTGTTGGAGATATCGGCAGCGGATTGTCCGGTGGGCAAAAGCAAAGGATTCTATTGGCACGCGCTTTATACAAGCAGCCAAAATTACTCGTTCTTGATGAAGCAACTAGTCACCTTGATATCAGGAATGAGCTGGCGGTGAATAATTCTATCGATAAACTAGACCTGACCCGCATCATTGTTGCACACCGCCCAGAGACGATTGCAATGGCTGAGCGAGTGATTGTAGTGCAAGATGGGACCGTGCTGAAGGATGTGCTTAAAGCCAGTAGCTGAACATGAAGTGAGACACTAATTTTTCCCTTTACCAAGCCAATCTTGGTTCTTGCAAATGACTTATACATTTGCTTTAATGAGATCGACTACATATCTCAGCCTCGTATACCTTAAGACTTTGCTTAAACCCTATTTCTTTCCGATAGACGTCGACCTTGTCTGCATCTTCTAATTTATATGCTTCACAACTGGCACTATTCCGTAGAATCTGAGTACCATATTTTTGAGACTCTCCATGTAACATCTTAACTCGGTCGTAAATTAACGCATAGTAGACACCAGAGGTTTCACCATATTTGTAACTCTCTTCAATGTTGGACAGTGCTAACTCCATAAGAGGAAGATCGCGAGCTGCATGTTGAGCTATAAAAAATGCTCCTTTGCTCGCTTCAGCGCCAACTTTCGCCTCGGTCGGCCATCCAATTGCTTTTATTATTTCCTTTAACCTTGAACTATTTCGGACATCAATAGTAGTCATATCAGTCAAAGTATTAGGGTCATTTTTATTAAATTTATTCCGTACAGCTTGGTCATCTCTAAACATAGAAATTAATTCGTCCCTAAAATTACCATATTTTTCAGATGAAAAAGCAAATAGAGGCAATGCGCATTGAAACACTACGCATAGCGTCATTGCGAACAACTTTCTGAAGCTAGGTAGACATTGTCTTTGCATACAGGTCCTTTTCGAAATTTAAGACAGTACATACTTCAGGCCAGCGCCCAACTTCTTCAGCAGTAAAATTCGGAGATGCATGTTTTATTGTGTTTCCAGAACCTTCTCTGAGCACAAATTCACAAAAAGCATTCATCATTTTTATTTCTGGACAGTATCGTTCAATCCATAAAAATTGACCTGCTTCATTTACTTCCAAAAATACGTATTCGCCAGTTGTAGAGACGATAAAATCAAAGCAGCCGAATTTCAAGCCAAGTGCAAACATCAAATTTTGACATTTTTCTTCGATTGTTTTTGGAAGATTGTACGGTTCAATCGTTATTCCAGAGTAGTAACCTTGGCGCCAATCTTGTAAAAATTCCCCATTTTTTTTTGCCACTATTTTTGCACTGTGACACACTGAACCAAAGAAAGTGCACCTCACTTCATAAGATTTTGTTATTCTTTCTTGATATATAGTAGGGATGGCTCTTAACATCGAATCGTCAGGCAACATAGATTCGTCGACCTTCGTAGCGTACATAGCTTTCGGAACAGCGTCATCTTTCCAATTAACTGGAAGAAAAGATTTTACAATTGTGCCATTACTGAAGGAATTATTTTTTATAAAATGCCTTATCTCATCTGAATTATTTGAGAAAAGTGTTTTTGGAATTTGTAGACCAACCTGCTTAGCAATATTAAGTTGGACTAATTTACTTCTCGCCCTTTTTGAACTTAGCCAGGGATTTATCCAAGATGCAGTTGGGAAGCTATGGGCCAAAAAAGATTGCCAATATTCTTTCCACTCTCGAACTACGATATCTACATCATCAGGATGTATGTCAACTCCCGCAATTTGGGGAAGCACAGGCCGGCGGAGCCAAACTACGTCAACAGGATCATCAGTTTGATGCAATAGGTTTTGAACAGGCAAGAAGAAATTTGTCTTTTCACTATTTGTTTCGATTAACGTAGAAATTTCAGCATTGATGGGAAGTTGATCGGACAAAAAACGAGTAACCTTCACGCCAATACTTTCTAATGCAGCTTTGACACTTATAGCATGAGCGTCATAAATTTGAGAGTAAATGAAGAGATGCATCGTGCGATGACTAAGATTATTCGTCATTATTTTTTGCTGAAAAATTGTTATTGTTATAAATCAAATTTACTATGCAACGACCTTCTGCTTTTTGCAGGACAGATACCCCTCCTCAAAAAGCAACGCGTTTAAAAAGCATAGCGACCACTAAGTCTTATAGGTAGTTCAATATTATCAATTCAACAATCCCTAGAATGGCACGTAATTAGAGCCAATTAATATTGACCCTAATTTTTAAACTATAAAATTCTTAACAGTCTTCTACACTGTCAACCTTACAACCAAGATCACCGCCTACATCAGTTGAGTAGATTATCGTTGTATGGTCGCCTGATGACGGGTCAACACCACCAGTAGTGCCACCACTAACTTGATTGATCATCTCTTCAGAAAGTTCAATCGCGACATTGTGATGCAGAATACGATTACTCATGAATATTCCTTCTAGTTTAAGTCCCCACCTATGCATCAGAAAATTCCAATGCACTGGGATTAAGTATTATGATTGTAAAATGCTTTTATGGCAATCATGTAGATGATACAACCCTCCGATTCGAGCAACTGGGAACCTCCTCATGCTTAATGTATGAAATGACGGTTTCTTATTTCAGGGATACTGAATCAGTAAAATCGAAAATTATATACTTGTCTCATTTTCATTAACTACAACGTTAATTTAAAGGGCACCATTTTTCTGGTTTAACGAAAATCACCTTGGCACCTCAATTCAAAGTAAGCTCGGGATCTTTCGCTTTGACACTGGTCGGATATAACGTGCCAAAGTAACATCCGATTTGTGCCCTGTCTGTTCCCGAATTTGGTAGGGCTGCAATCCAGCCATAGCCGCTTCAGTACAGTAACCAGCACGTAAGCTATGCCCGGCAACATTGCGGGCAACTTCCTCCCCACCCACTCTACGAACTGCCGCTTTTAATATCAGAGCAACGGATTGCGGGGTCAATGACTTTTTACTGACAACAGTGTCGTGACGACTAACTGGCCTAAACATTGCCCCTTCTGTGATGTTTGCAAGCATAAGCCACCCCTGCAACGCTTTCACTGGACAGCGGTTTCCTTTTGCATAAGGTATAAACACCGTTCTACCTGCGCCCTCTTGGTCGGTCTTTGATCGCTTCAATAATATTTCCAAACCTGTGTCATAGGTACTGACGTCTTCAATCTTCAATGCAACCAATTCAGATCGTCTAAACGCACCAGCAAACCCAATTAGTAATAATGCCTTATCTCGTGCCGCCTTCAACGGACTTTGCTGATCAATCAGAATCATAATTTCCAGCAAATCATCTTTCACCAGGGCAGTGACGCGACGCTGACTTGTTCCGAATGTGCGGCGAATTCCCTGCATTGTCCTTTTCACAGACTTATCCATTACTGGGGATTTGATTCCAATGTCAGAGTGTGCTCTATGAATGGCGACTAGCCGGTGCTGAAGAGTTGCTACTGCCAGTGAATCAGCGAATTTAGCGATGTACTCAGCAACCATTGCTGGTGTCGCTGGTATCGTGCCGCCATGCTGTTTAAAATGGCGTACAGCAGCGTTATAAGCGTGTTGTGTAGCTTTTGATTGTGCTGCTGCCGTGTAGCTTTCAACTAATGACCGTGTTGGCGCTTTAATCGCTTGATCTGGCTTTAATCGTTTCGCATTCTTGTTAGCTGACGGTGATATACTTTGAATAGTCATTTGAGTGTCCATGAAATGATTTTTTGGCCAATAGCCAGAAATAAGGGAAAGTAATTTCATCGTTAATTGATGTACTGAAGCTGCTCATGGTTTGGCGTTGGGAAAGCTCTCAACAACACCTGGCTCAAAATCAACTATCGATCTACGGCATCCTGCTGCGATACAATGTATAACCGCTGCAAACTCCCCTAATTCACCAATCAACCATCCTATTGCCTCCGTCGCATCAGCAGGTATTTCTCGGGACTCCATTTCCGGTGACGAATGCGCCATCAATAAACCGATGGCTGATATACCCCTGTAGATAGTCAGCATTGCGGTATCCCCATTCAGTGCGAGCTGAGACAGCAATATTGGATTTGCCGCCGCATAATCGATCTCAAATTGGTCGTTCACTGTCAAATGCGGCAATTGCAGCAACAAATCACGGATAGGCCGCATAGCAAAATTTGCCGCGGCCTCTTTCTCGTTCCTGCTTACTGCTTGATATAAACTCATGTCAATACTCCTCAGGAAATAGTAAAGGGTGAACATGTTGTCCAATCTCAGACCTGCTTAGATTTTGATCTCTTTTGCTCATGGAATTTTTTCAATAAATACAATAATTACCAACAGGAAGACGACAAAAGTCCACTGAAGGCTTGAACCTTCAGCGAGCAATTTTCAGCGTCTATTGGGAGTAAAAAGTGACTGCGCTTTCTATTGAGAAAGCATCAATGGGGAATGAGTATGGCCAGCTTTAAAGTTTGACGAGCGGGCTACTAGCGACAATCTAATGTGGCCTTGTCCAGCGCCTCTTGCTTCATCAACTCTTCTTGACCAGCACTGACTCTCAATTCTTCTCCTCTATCTGCGGCCTCTTTGCTGGCAAGCGCCATGTCATTGTCACGCTTCTTTTCCCACTCGCTCATTTTTTTAGCAACACAAGCACTTAAAGGCGCGGCAACTGGTGCAAGTTCTGGTGTGACGTATGCGGGAGTCGACTGCGCAGGTGGCTCCTCTACTTTATTTGACTGTGCTACTGGTGGCACTGGTGTGGGTGCTGTGGCATTCTCTGAGCCTGACGCTGGTGCGAATTCGAGGTGCAAGTTATCACCTACCAGTCGCCAGCCTTGCTCTGATTTGATCAGCATGCCAAAACCTGACACGTTGTATTGTTTTACAAGCTCGGCCTTATCCTGATTTGCGTTCAAAACAGCCAAATTTGAAATGTAGGTATGGCATCCAATCCAGCTTGGGTCCATTTTGTGTTGGATGTAGGATTGGCGAGCCTGTTCGGGTGACTGCTTCAAAGTGAGTGCTGCTGTAAAATCGACGCGATAAGATTTACCCTCTTCGATACCATCAACTTTGCGAACATCACTAACAGTCCAGAGTTCACATTGCCCCAGCACGTTTTTGATGTATGGCTCAATATCCGATGCTCCTGGCTTGCCATTACCGCACGCAGTAAGTGACAACACTGCACCGATAGCAGCAATCAACTGGCATCCGCCAGCGAAGTAAGCAAATGCGCCTTGAATTTCATTTTTTGAAGTTATGTTATTTTTCATTTGAATTAATTCCCATGCTGAACTTCATTGCTGTCTGAGGTGTGCAGTGACCAGGCTATGCCGCAAGCAGAAATCGTTAACATTGCTACGAAGCCGATCCAGAAGCCAACGTCCAATGTTGACCCCATGTTGCCGTAGTGATTAGTCCAGGTCGTTCTATTCGCAACGTTGTTGTAACCCAGCAGTGCAAACGCGATGACAATATTTGCGAGCAGATTCTTCAGTTGCACTGACTTCTGAAGAAATACTGGATATAAAGCAAAGGCCAGCGGTAGAAGTGCAAGATAGGCTTTCTCATTCCAACCAGTAACGGACCCGCCATCACGCGCCATTTGACCAGCCGGAACACATGCCCAAGATAGAAAGAATGAAAAAGCAAATATGCCCATGCCAACCAACACACCCAGGTAGGCAGCGTTCTTGCTGATTTTGTGCTTTAGTACATCAAGATGTTCGATCCCGGTTTTCAGCGCGTCGCCGCCAGCAAGGGAACTGGCTACTGCATTTCCTGAGTTTGGTTGTGATGTTGCCGTCTTAGCTGCAAATGCACCAACGGTCGGTAAGTCAATATCTAATGCCAGTACATCTTCTTCAGGTAGCAATTCGCATGCGCCCCCTGCTGCCTCGATGGAACCTTTATAAGTGATGGCTAGATCAAAAGAAATACCTTGCTTTACTACAAAGTTGGAATTCGATAATAGTGCATCAACCTGTTCAAGACTTGCTTTAAATAACGCTGCTAATTTCTGCTTGGCCTCAGTGTGAGACACCCCTGGTTGCAAGCCTTTGAGAATCACCTGAAAAGTAGTCGTGTCAGATTGGCGGTCTCGGTTAGGTGTTTGAGTTCCTGGCGTCACGTTGTCGTCCTTACAATTAAATATAGAAACAGTTTAAAAATCACACTTTGAGTTTGGATATCATTGCACATAATACATCAACCAAACTCAAAGTGTGTGGATTCGGGGTCGTTAAAATTGGATGCTTCGTCTTGTGCAAAACATCCAAACCCAAAAGTGTGGAGCTCAGCTACTGTTTGCTGTGAATATGAAGCGTATTCGGCTAGAGAAATCCTTAACTCAGGAGAAATTAGCCGAACTCTCTGATCTCCATCCCAACTACATCAGCTCGGTTGAGCGTGGCCGACGCAACATCTCGATATGCAATATTGAGCGGATAGCACACGCCCTGAGTGTATCGATGCCGGAATTATTGCAAGACTACCCCACCAAAGATTAAGTAGGCACGCCCTGGCATGAACACTGATTAATTCTTGGCAGCCATTCGATTCATTGGTGTCACTCCAATGAACCAAGCAGGAACCAGCTTCTGAAAATCAGTGCGTACATATGAAGATGAAGTGATCCAATACGCCGGGTCAATCATGTACTCGACTGGCTGCTTTGTATTCGCTTTGTCCCTGACAAAAACTACATGCCTGCCTATTTCTGTTTCTGGGTCATAGTCCACCATTGCTATCGCGACGTTATGAATATCAACAAGACCCGTTTCAACCTCTTTGTAGATGGTCGAGACAAACCCGTAATGCGCCAGGATTTTATTGATCAATTCTTCCGTGATGAAATATGGACCGTTCGCTGGATGTTTAAATTTCTCAATAGCGACCTGAACAACTTCATCTAGCGACTTATTCGTAATCATCGCAATACACGCGAAAGCGCAATCATGGTCAACAGCCTGTTGAACTCTCTTGAATACAGGTTGAATAGTCTGCGCCTGGTTCACTGTTGGTGTAGTAGCCATACTCGTTTCCTTTTAAATGGAATGGTATTAAAAACACGCAGCAACACCTGCCTTGATAACAAGGAATCTAAGAAAATCAGTGGGAAGTTGAAAACTAGAACAGATTGGTTGCACCTGAAGAATCTAAGGCATCCAACTCAAGAAAGTGCTGCTGCGCGGTGATATCAAAACTCTGACAAATGCATTTAGCAAGCGTGTCGTTGAAAAATGAGTATTGACAGCCAAATTTTACCGGAGTTTACATACTGGAACTCGTGATAATAACTTCGTGCAAAACGCACTTCATTCCTAAAAAAATCGGCGAACTGGAAGTTTTTTGCAAAAAACCGCTTAATGTCACAGCCAGCTAATTTTGCAAGCCAGAGAACAGCTTTAAACAGCCAGAGAGGCGATAAAATCGCTCAGTTGAGCATACGAGCATTGTGAAGCATTAAAAGCCGCTAATCGCTCGGACGCGAAATCTCTATCGGCGTTCAATCCTCTTTGTTTTGTGAAAACAACTTATCATTCATCTTGCTCACAACAAGCCTGGTATGCGTTTCCGACAAATGTGAGTAACGCTTAACCATTGCCAAGGTCTTATGGCCAAGAATCTCAGATAATTCTACAGACGTCGCGCCAGTCATCGCCAAATAGCTAGCAGCAGTATGGCGGAGGTCGTGAAATCGAAAATCATCAATGTTTGCGGCTAGCATAGCCTTATGCCAAGGCGTCCTTATTTCCATTGGTTTGGATGGCACACGCTTGCTAGCAAAAACAAAATCATTATTGTTGCAGTGCAAAGGGCAAAGCTTTTCCAATTCAGTCACTATCTGTGGAGATAGCGGCAAAGCACGATTCTCATGATTTTTGGTGTCTCGCAAGATCGCACGCTTGCTCTTGAGTTCAATATCACCCCATTTCAAACCCAATATTTCACCATATCGGGCTCCAGTCGATATTGCCAAAAGAACCACCACATATAAATATTCGCAATCACTCCTACGACATGCATTAAGCAATCTCGCGCATTCATCTTCCGATAGATATCGAATCCTGCCTTGTGGCTCACGTGGTTTTCTGACTTTTGACATGGGACTTGTCTCGATCCAACCCCATTCATTAACAGCCTGTGTGAAAGCTGCACTAAGAGCAGCTAAGTACCGAACTATTGTGGCAGGCGTTGGCAATCTTATATCGTCATCCACGGTAGATATTTTTGATCCATTTTTTGCCAAATAATCTCTTTGCTCGGCTATTAATGCTGGCGTAACGTCAGCAAGAGTGCAATATCCGATTCGGCTTGCCCACCAAGCCAACTGCTGCTTTTGCCCGCGCTGCAAGCTAGCACCTTTGCTTGGCAACACTTCATCAGTGTATTTCTGGCACATATCAGCTAAGGTGCGTTTTCTAGACTCAGTGGTTTTGAAATATCGACCTTCACGCATAGCGGCTTCGGTTTCACTAACCCACCGCTTTGCATCTGTCTTACGCTCAAAAGTAGCTGTCTGGGGTGGGAAGCCTTTAAGCCGCACCTGTACACGGTAGCTTAATTTTCCGTCTTTGGATTTTCGCTCTTGAATGTTTGCCATAACAGCCCTATCGAATTTTCAGAAGTAGGCGATTACATTGAAGATTACTGTGAATTGTTGCCAACTTTTGCAGCCATTGTGCCATGAGTGTGCCATTTGAAAGCACAAAAAAAAACGAGTTACGGGATTAACCGTAACTCGTTGATTTTGCTGCTTTTTTTGGTGCCGACTGCCGGAATCGAACTGGCCACCTGATGATTACAAGTCAACTGCTCTACCAAATGAGCTAAGTCGGCGAAAATTTTTTCGTATTTGCTACGTTGCCGTTGCATTCCCGAAGACCAAGATTATAGGCTACTTTATTATTTTTAGCGAGGGCTTTTCTGATTTTTTTTCAGATTTCTTTTGCTCATCGCCAGAAGCCGTTGCTTCTACCAGGCTGGGCTTGCTGCTGACCGCGGCCAGACCCAGAACAGGTTTGCTGACGGCTTCAACAGGTGCGGGGGCTTCTGCTTCGGTTTCGTCGGCTTCTATCAGTTCGACTTCGAAGGCCATGCCCTGGCCATTTTCGCTGGCATACACGGCCATGACGTTTTCCACCGGGACATATATATCACGTGACACGCCACCGAAGCGGGCCTTGAAGGTGACGGCATCATTATCCATTTTCAGGCCACTGGTGGCACCGAAGCTGATGTTGAGGACTATTTCGCCATTCCTGACAAATTCCATAGGTACGCGCGCAGCAGAACCGACCTTGACTGCCAGGTAAGGCGTGAAGCCATTGTCGGTACACCATTCGTAAATGGCGCGCATAAAATAAGGTTTGGTTGAAATTTCTTGCATGTCTGTATAGTCAGCCGATAGTGTGCGGTTGTTTTGCTAATAAGAATAGCCGCAGAGCCCAAAAACAACAAGGCTGACGTGTTGCATCAGCCTTGTTATTGATTGCGGCATGGCGCATTACTTATCTGCGCATGACCTTTTCCGAAGGCGTCAGCGCTTCGATATAGGCCGGGCGGGAGAAAATGCGTTCTGCATATTTCATCAACGGTGCTGCTGTCTTGGACAATTCGATACCGTAATGATCAAGACGCCATAACAATGGTGCCACAGCCACGTCGAGCATGGAGAATTCATCACCGAGCATGTATTTGTTCTTGATGAACAAAGGGGCGAGCTGGGTCAGACGGTCGCGGATTTCAGCACGTGCCTTGTCCTGTACTTTGGCCGACGCGGTGTTCTTGTCGTTTTCCAGAGTATGGACGTGGATGAACAATTCTTTTTCAAAATTGAACAACATCAGGCGTGCACGCGCACGTTGCAGCGGGTCTGCCGGCATCAGTTGCGGATGCGGGAAGCGTTCGTCGATGTATTCGTTAATGATATTGGATTCATACAATATCAATTCACGTTCGACCAGAATAGGCACCTGACCATATGGATTCATGGTCGAGATATCTTCTGGCTTGTTAAACAAATCAACATCGCGGATTTCAAAGTCCATGCCTTTTTCAAACAGAACCAGGCGGCAACGTTGGGAAAATGGGCAGGTTGTACCCGAGTAGAGAACCATCATTTTATAGTTCCTTAGAAACGATCAGGGCGAGGAGCCAGTTTTGCGCACCTCACCCCTGGGATTACACGTCCGTTTACGACGGAGAAAAACGGACGATCTCAAAAAATTTCCGGTCTGCTATCAAGCCAGTCAGACCAGAAATATTACATTTATTTTACTTCTTTCCAGTAGGAAGCGTTCAGGCGCCATGCCAGTGTTGCCAGCGTTGCCAGGAACAGCAAAACCCAGACGCCGAGGCGTTTGCGTGTGCTTTGGGATGGCTCACCCATCCATTGCAGGTAAGCAACCAGGTCACCCACTGCATTGTCATATTCCAGCGGCGTCATGGTACCAGCAGTGATTTTTTCAAAGCCGTCAAATTGGTGAACAGTTTTGGATTCGTCATGCGCGTCTTTGACTTCAGACATTTTGACTTTACGCACACCCTGCAGTTCCCACAGTGCGTGCGGCATGCCGACATTAGGGAACACCATGTTGTTCCAGCCGGTCGGGCGGGATTCATCTTTGTAGTAAGTACGCAGATAGGTGTAAATCCAGTCAGCGCCAGAGCCTGCTTCAGATGCCTTGGCACGGGCGATCACGGACAAGTCTGGTGGCACTGCGCCGAACCATGCCTTGGCATCTTTGGCTGCCATGGTGGTTTTCATCAGATCACCGACTTTTTCGCCCGTGAACAGCAAATTGGTTCTGATCTGGTCATCTGTCAAACCGATATCTTTCAAACGGTTATAACGCATCGCCGATGCAGAGTGGCAATTCAGGCAGTAATTGACAAACAATTTTGCGCCGTTTTGCAAAGCTGCCATATCTGTAGCACGGTCAGGTGCGTGATCCAACGGGAAAGATCCGCTATTTGCCATTGCCATTGCAGGGGCCAATGCCAACACAGCGATCAGTTTTTTAAGTAATTTCATGCTTATTCTTCCTCGCTTAGTTGGCTCAGTGCGCTGCAAATGTAACGCGCTTGGGCACTGGCTTAAATGTTCCCATTGCACTCCACCATGGCATCAGCAGGAAGAAGCCGAAGTAGATGATGGCGCAAACCTGAGAAATACGCTCGCGAACTGGTGACGGAGGCTCAACACCCAGGTAACCCAGCGTCACGAAAGCGATACCGAAGACGATGTACACATATTTGTGCCAGTCAGGGCGATAGCGTATCGATTTGACCGGGGATACATCCAGCCATGGCAACAAAGCCAGGATCATGACGGAACCGCCGAACAAGACCACACCCCAGAATTTCGCATCGAGGCCGAAAGGCATCATGCCCAGAATGGCAACCAGAGCAATCACAGCAATCGCGATCTTGATCAATTGAGGCAACTTGGTTGTCAGCCAGATCAGAGCAACATAAGCGGCTGCGCCAAACTGCACGACATACAGGAACTCAGACGTCGTCGCACGCAAGATCGAATAGAAAGGCGTGAAGTACCAGGTCGGTGCAATATGCGGTGGCGTTTTCAGAGAATCAGCCGGGATAAAGTTATTGTACTCAAGGAAGTAACCACCCATTTCCGGCGCGAAGAACACTGCTGCGCTGAAAATCGTCAGGAACACTGTCACGCCAAAGATGTCGTGGAAAGTGTAGTAAGGGTGAGAAGGCACGCCATCAACAGGGTGACCATCAGGGCCCAGATTTTCTTTGATTTCAATACCGTCCGGGTTATTGGAACCCACTTCATGCAAGGCGATCAAGTGAGCCACCACCAGACCCAGCAAGACCAGAGGAATAGCAATGACGTGGAAAGAGAAGAAGCGGTTCAAAGTCGCATCAGACACCACATAGTCACCACGGATCCACAGGGACAGATCAGGGCCGATGAAAGGAATGGCACCAAACAGGTTAACAATAACCTGGGCACCCCAGTAAGACATCTGGCCCCATGGCAGCAGGTAACCGAAGAAGGCTTCGGCCATCAGGCACAGGAAAATCGCAAAACCGAACAACCAGATCAGTTCACGTGGCTTGCGGTAAGAACCGTACAGGAAGGCACGGGTCATGTGCAGGTAAACAACGATGAAGAATGCCGAAGCGCCCGTCGAGTGCATGTAACGCACCAGCCAGCCCCAGGGCACATCACGCATGATGTATTCAACAGAAGCAAACGCCAGGTTCGCATCTGGTTTGTAGTGCATGACCAGGAAAATACCGGTAACGATCTGGATAACCAGCACCAGCATGGCGAGGGAACCGAAGATGTACCAGAAATTGAAGTTCTTGGGCGCGTAATACTTGCCCCATTGATCATTCCACAGCTTGGTCAGCGGGAAACGGGAATCAACCCAGTTCAGGGCTTTATCTACGACAGGCGCATCGGCCGGGAGTTTTTTCTCAACAAATGCCATGATCAAGCCTCGCCTTTCTCATCTTTACCGATGATGATTTTGGTATCTGATAAAAACATATGACGAGGCACATCCAGATTTTGAGGAGCTGGCTTGTTTTTATATACACGGCCAGCCAGATCGAAAGTCGATCCGTGGCATGGGCACAAAAAGCCGCCTTTCCAGTCATCTGGCAGGGACGGTTGCGCGCCTTCCTGGAATTTGGAACTTGGCGAACAGCCCAGGTGCGAGCAAATGCCCACGGCCACCAGGATGTCACTATGTTCTTTGCGTGAACGGCTTTGCTTTTCGCAATAGTCTGGCATTTCCATGGTGTACGGCTTTTCCGATTTTGGATCAGCGACCTTGTCTTCTGTTTTTGCCAGACTCGCCATCATTTCTGGCGTGCGTTTCAAAATCCATACTGGCTTACCGCGCCATTCCGCAGTCGTCATCTCGCCTGGCTTCAAAGTGGAGATATCCACTTCTACCGGTGCACCTGCTGCCTTGGCACGCTCGGATGGCTGGAAAGTGCTTACCAGCGCCCCTGCCGTTGCCAAGCCAGCCACACCGCCAGCCGCGCACGTGGCGACGAGCAAACCGCGACGGCCGGAATCGACCTGCTTTTCGATACTCATACCAACCCCAATCTGTCAATAATCAAAACTTGATGAAGCATTACCCAACTTCTAGCAACCTTAAATTATAAAGGAGGCGGATATGGTTTTAAAGAAAAAGATATCCGAAACACCAACTTGGGGGCTTTTTTCAACATTTAGTCTGTGATTTACCCTTCCATGTCTGGCTTAAGATGTGTTTACACCCATAATTCAAGTCAGGATTTAATATCCAGGCAGGCATTGAAACCAAAATTGACAAAATTCATGGCACTTTTGATCAGCTTTGCGCATTAGAATCTGGACACTTAATTTTGGGCAGCCCGTTTTGCCCACCAAACAGGAGAATTTCATGGGAATGTTGCAAGAATTTAAAGCATTTATCAGTCGCGGCAATGTCGTTGATCTCGCCGTCGGTGTCATTATTGGTGCTGCCTTTGGCAAAATCGTTGATTCTCTGGTCGGGGACATCGTCATGCCATTGATAGGCCGCATCGTCGGCGGATTGGATTTTTCCAATTATTACATCCCGCTCAATGGCCAGGGCACGCATCTGGCGCTGGCCGAGGCAAAAAAGGCAGGCGGGGTCATCGCCTATGGTAACTTTATTACTGTCAGTGTTGGTTTCGTCATCCTGGCTTTCGTGATTTTTCAAATGGTCAAACTGGTCAATGCACTGAAAAAAGCGGAGCCGACACCCGAACCAGCACCTGAAGTGACGCCTGAAGATGTGCTGTTGTTACGTGAGATCAGGGATGCGCTGAGGAAGTGATGGGGGAGTTGCCCCATCAGGTCAAAAAGAGCTCTTGCTGATTCATGAACGTCACCAGGCTCCTGCCTTCGCAGGAGCCATGAGTTATGAGCCAGGGTCAGCAGTATTTGCCCAAAGTTTCCAAGCTAGATAGCCTGGGCCGAACCAAACCGGGTCGGACAGTTCAGTTCACACCGGATTATCAATATCCACAAAACTGTGCCTTACCCCAAACCGCTCAGCAATCAGTTTGCCCAGGCTTTGCACACCAAAACGTTCGGTCGCATGATGGCCGCAGGCAAGATAAGCCACACCGGATTCTCTTGCCAGGTGTACCGTAGGCTCAGAAATCTCGCCGCTTAAATATACGCTGGCACCGGCAGCGATGGCCTGATCCAGCATGTTTTGCGCGGCGCCTGTACACCAGGCAATGCGACCTACCAGTGCTGCCGGATCACCGATCAGCAGCGGTTTGCGCCCCAGTTTCAGCTCCACATGCAGGGCCAGATCAGCCATGGTAAGCAAGCCCGGCTCACGCAGAATACCCAGCCAGCCCAGGTCATTTTCGCCAAAACGACCATCCGGGACGATGCCCAGATGACGTGCAAGGCCAATGTTATTCCCAATTTCGGCATGCCCGTCCAGCGGCAAATGATAGGCAAACAGGGAAATATCGTGCTCCAGCAAGAGTTTCAGGCGGCGCTGTTTTTGCCCGATTACGCGCATGTCTTCCCCGCGCCAGAAGTAGCCATGATGCACAAAAACGGCATCAGCCTGCATTTCCACTGCTTTTTCCAATAATGCTAAACTGGCAGTCACACCGCTGACAATATGTTTAATCGATGTGCGCCCTTCCACCTGCAAGCCATTTGGGCAATAATCACGAAATGTACTGACTTGTAATTCTTTAGCCAGAAATTGCCCTAATTCGTCCCGATTCACTGATTTCATTTTTACTTCTACCTATGCGTCGTCTTTGGTTATTATTTGCCCAAACTGTTACTGTTGGTCTGGCCATCTGGTTTATTGTAACCACCTTGAAACCCGGATGGGTAAATGGTGGCTATGGCAAAGGCCAGGATTTGCCAATCAGCGCAGGAGTCACGCTGCAACAGGCACCGGCCAACGCCGTGCCAGCGCAAAGTTCTTATGCGTCAGCAGCCAAGCGCGCCATGCCTTCGGTAGTGAATATTTACACATCAAAAGAAATACGCCAGCGCCGCAACCCGCTGCTGAACGATCCCTTTTTAAAACGTTTTTTTGGCGAACAGCCAAACACGCCGTCTGAACGCCTGTCCAGCCTCGGTTCTGGCGTGATTGTCAGCACCCAGGGTTATATCCTGACGAATAATCATGTGGTCGAATCTGCCGATGATATCGAAGTTGCGTTGTCAGACGGGCGCAAGACCAATGCCAAGGTGGTTGGCACCGACCCCGAAACCGATCTGGCCGTCATCAAGATTGATTTACCCAACTTACCAGCGATCACCCTGGGCCGCGCTGACCAAGCAAACGTTGGCGATGTCGTGCTGGCAATAGGCAACCCTTTTGGCGTGGGCCAGACAGTCACTATGGGTATCATTTCTGCCCTGGGCCGCAATAACCTGACCGACAACGCATTTGAAAACTTCATACAGACCGACGCTGCGGTCAACCCTGGCAATTCTGGTGGCGCTCTGGTTGATGTCAACGGTAATCTACTGGGCGTTAACACCGCCATTTATTCGCAAAATGGTGGTTCAGTCGGCATTGGTTTTGCAATACCCGTGTCTACTGTCAAACAGGTGATGGAATCCATCATCAGTAACGGCCATGTCGTACGTGGCTGGATAGGTGTGGAACCGCAGGACATTACACCGGAACTGGCGGAGAGCTTTGGCCTCAAACAAAAATCCGGTGCAATCATCGCAGGTGTCATCCGTGGTGGCCCGGCTGACAAGGCTGGCATGAAGCCTGGCGACATTCTGATTGCCATCGAAGGCAAACCCGTTGGTGACACAACACAGATGCTGAATCTGGTCGCTCAGCTACAACCAGGAAATAAGGCTAAAATCACTGTCTTGCGCGACACCAAAGAACCGACGCTGGAAGTATTGATCGGCAAACGGCCACCGGCGCGCAAAGAAGAACAGAGAGAATAATCCTTAGCAAACATAGTGAGCATTCATGCACCTGATCGACCTGCAAGCGTACTTATCTGAACTGGGCGACAACAATAACCGTGCCTGGTTCGTCATGAACAAACCACGTTACGATATTTTGCGTGCCGAATTTTTACAGCTGGTGACAGAACTGATCAAAGACATTAGCAAGTTTGATCCCGCCATTGCCGGGCTGGAGCCAAAGAAGGCACTGTTCCGCATCAACCGTGATGTGCGTTTTGCACATGACAAGTCGCCTTACAAGACCACGTTTTCGTCATCCATATTGCCAAGCGGGCGCAAGAAGCCCAGCGAAGGTGGCGGGCCTGCCTATTATTTCCAGATGGATGGTACTGGCCGCCTGTTTTATGCTGTCGGTGAATACATGCCGCCTACAGACCGGCTGAAAGCCGTACGCAATCATATCGTGGCTGACCCTGACGGTTTTGCCAAGGTATTGAAAGACAAAAAACTGAAAGCGCAGTTTGGTACTTTGCAGGAAGAAGGCAAGTTGCAACGCCCACCCAAAGGTTTTGATGCTGATCTGCCGCATATTGAGCAAATCAAGCTGAAGAATTTCATGGTATGGACTGAATGCCCGTTGAAAGGCATGCAGACTGAAGAATTAAAAGCCACTTTGCTGAAGGCTTACCAGAGCGCCATGCCACTGGTCAGCTGGCTGCGTTCCGTACCTGCGGTACCAGTCACTGACTAATACCACACGTGAATAAGCTGTTTTGCCAGCTTATTCCGTCATTTCTGGTGGTGCCTGTGTCGCCTTGACAAACAACGGTGCAATCAGCAGGCCGATTTCAAACAGCAAGATCATCGGTATCGCCAGTGAAAACTGACTGACGATGTCTGGCGGCGTGACGATGGCAGCAATCACAAAGGCACCCACGACCACATACGGTCGTATGGCCTTGAGTTTTTCCAGCGGCACCAGCCCCATACGCACCAGCACCACGACGACCACTGGCACTTCAAAAGTCACGCCAAAAGCCAGGCACATGGAAATAATGAAATCCAGGTAATTTTCTATATCCGGCGCCACGCTGATGGAAGCAGGCGCAAATTCATTGATGAATTTAAAGACCCGGCCAAATACCAGGAAATAACAGAACGCCACACCACTCAGAAATAACACTGAAGAAGAAATTACCAGGGGTGCGACCAGGCGCTTCTCATGGGTATACAAACCCGGGGCGATAAACGCCCAGACCTGATACAGTATCCACGGCAAAGCCACCATGAATGCCAGCAACAGGGTCACCTTCATCGGCACCAGGAAAGGCGAGATAACACCAGTGGCAATCATTTTCGAACCCACAGGCAGTGACGCCAGCATGGGTTGCGCGAGGAAGTCATAAATTGCCGAAGGCCCCGGCCATGCCATCAGGGCGGCGCAGGCTATGACCAGCCCATACATGGACTTTACCAGCCGGTCACGCAATTCAACCAGATGCGAGATAAAACTTTCTTCGGGACTGTGCTCTACCTGTTCGCTCATGCGAATACCGCCAAATTATGAATACGCGAAAACATCAGCGAAGAATTAAAAGAAACTGGAACCAGGGCGTGCATTTGCCCTGTGACGCGCCATCCTGGCTGAACCAGAAATCACACGCTGGCGCTGACCGCTGCGGTTCTTAAACCAGGCCGGAACCGCAGACGTGCGAGCGAGTTTTTTACGACGAAAGTTTTTCGCCTTGATAGCCAGTTGCTGTGGACTGGTGGTGTGCAAAAGCGCCGACTCGCTTTCCTGATCGAGGTTACGAAACTCTTGCTCGGTCTCGTTCCAGGTCTGGTGGATTGATTGCTCAACATTCTGAGCCGCATCCTGCACATCCTTGTGCATCTTGCGCAATTCTTCCAGCTCGATTTCGCGGCTGACCTCAGACTTCACTTCATTGATATAGCGCTGGGCGCGACCCAGCAGGGTACCGGCCATTCTTGCCACCTTGGGCAATTTTTCCGGGCCAATGACGATCAATGCCACCACACCTATCAGGGCGAGCTTGCTGATACCCAGGTCTATCATGCTGACAGCTCCGGCAAAAACCCAGCGTCAGCGCAAGGTAAATGCATCACAGTTTGTTTTTTTCTTTTGCTTCTACGTCTATCGTGCTTTTATCAGCAACTTGCTGAGATGCCGCGGTTTTTTCTTCTTCCCCTTTGACGCCATCCTTGAAACCCTTGACGGCCTTACCCAGGTCAGAACCCACGTTACCCAGTTTCTTGGTACCGAAAACCAGTACGATCACGACGAGCACGATCAACCAGTGCCAAATACTTAATGAACCCATTATTTACTCCTAGAGAGAGCCATGCTCCCGAAATTAGTTGAGAACGTAAAATCCGCCTTACGTCCGGTATCAGCGTTGCCCGCGCCAGGGCTTGGGGCCGCCAATCACATGCAGGTGTAAATGATACACCTCTTGCCCGCCATCCGGCCCGGTGTTGATCAGGGTTTTATAGCCGCCCGACAAACCGCCATCAGCCTGCTGCGCTGGTGCGCAACCATGCTCCTGTGCCAGCCTTGGTGCGAGCGCCAGTATTTTACCCAGCAAGACCGTATGTTCAGGCTGTGCTGAAGACAGCGTATCGATATGCGTTTTTGGAATAATCAGCAGATGCACGGGTGCAGCCGGGTTGATATCCTTGAAAGCCAGCAATTCTTCATCTTCATACACGATGGAGGAAGGAATTTGCTTCGCCGCGATTTTACAAAAAAGACAGTTATCCACTTTTTACCCTATCAACTGATCAAGACTTGCCTGCTGCACGCTGACACTAAGCGTCCTTGCGTGTCGCTTTTTCTTCTATACCCGAAATACCTTCACGCCTTGCCAGCTCATCCAGTACCTGCTGAGGGCTGAGATCATACTGGGCCAACATGACAAGCGAATGAAACCACAGGTCAGCACATTCATATAAAAGCTTGGTATGGTCGCCGGATACGCGCGCGTCTTTGGCGGCCATCACGGTTTCAGTGGCTTCTTCGCCTATCTTTTTAAGTATTGCGTCATCGCCCTTGGAAAACAGGCGGGCAACATAAGACTTGTCAGGGTCGCCACCATTGACCAGCTTGCGACCTTCTATGATTTCAGCCAGGCGCTGCAAAACCGGCTCTTGCATGGTACTCATTTGTAAATACTTTCCGGATCTTTCAATACAGGGTCGACTGCCTGCCAGTCACCATCATTCAAACCACCTTCAAATTTCTGGTAGAAGCAGGAATGGCGGCCCGTGTGGCAGGCGATGCTGTCGGTCTGTTCTATCTTCAGCAAGACCACATCTTCATCACAATCGATGCGGATTTCCTTGACCTTCTGGATGTGGCCAGACTCTTCACCCTTATGCCAGAGCTTCTTGCGCGAGCGGCTCCAGTAAACGGCTTCGCCCAGTTCCACGGTTTTGGACAGGGCATCGCGATTCATCCAGGCAAACATCAAGATGTCATTGCTGCTGGCCTCCTGCGCAATGACAGGCACCAGGCCATTTTCATCCCACTTGACTTTGTTCAACCATTTTGCCGCGCTCATGACAACCTCATCGGTATATGTTGTGCAGCCATAAATTGCTTTGCTTCGCCTACTGTATGTTGCCCGTAATGAAAGATGCTGGCAGCCAGCACCGCATCGGCACCACCTGTTTTGATGCCATCGGCCAGGTCTTGCAAGCCACCGACACCACCAGAGGCGATGACGGGTATGGACACGGCATCAGACACTGCACGTGTCAAACCCAGGTCAAAACCGGAACGAGTGCCATCTTTATCCATGCTGGTCAGCAAAATTTCACCGGCGCCCAGCTTCGCCATGTGCATGGCCCATTCAACAGCATCCAGGCCAGTGGCATTGCGGCCACCATGGGTAAATACTTCCCATTTGCCTGGGCCTACATTTTTGGCGTCAATCGCCACGACGATGCATTGCGAACCATATTTATGCGCCGCATCAGCCACCAGTTGCGGATTGGTGACTGCCGAGGTATTGATGCCCACCTTGTCAGCACCGGCGTTAAGCAAACGGCGCACATCAGCCACCGTACGCACACCACCACCGACAGTCAGCGGGATGAATACTTGCGATGCCACGGCTTCAATGATGGGCAAGATCAGATCGCGGCCATCGGATGAAGCCGTGATATCGAGAAAAGTAATTTCATCAGCGCCCTGCCCGTCATAACGACGGGCGATTTCTACCGGGTCACCCGCGTCGCGCAGTTCCTGGAAATTAATACCCTTGACGACGCGACCAGCGGTCACGTCCAGGCAAGGGATAATACGTTTGGCTAAGCTCATTCAGTCTCTTCTTCATCATCGAACTCACCACTGAGTTCATCGGCACGGTCTTGCGCAGATGACAAATCCAGTGTGCCTTCGTAAATCGAACGGCCACAGATGACGCCTTCCACACCTTCATCCTGCACTGCACACAGGGCTTCGACATCAGCCAGGTTATGGACGCCGCCAGAAGCAATCACCGGGATGCTGACTGCCTGCGCCAGCTTGACGGTGGCTTCTATGTTCACACCACCCATCATGCCGTCACGGCCGATATCGGTATAGACAATGGCTTCAACCCCATAGTCTTCAAATTTCTTGGCGAGGTCGATGACTTCGTGGCCAGATAATTTGCTCCAGCCATCGGTTGCTACCTTGCCATCCTTGGCATCAATTCCAACGATGATCTGGCCTGGGAAGGCGCTACAGGCATCGGCCAGAAAGCCAGGATTTTTCACCGCAGCGGTACCGATGATGATGTAGGACAGACCATCATCAAGATAGCGTTCTATGGTGTCAAGATCGCGGATGCCGCCACCCAGTTGTACGGGAATTTCTTCGGTATCGGTTTCTTCGGCATACTCACGCACGGCCTGAATGATGGCCTTGACTGCGGCTTCATTTTTGGGCTTGCCAGCAAAAGCACCGTTCAGATCAACCAAATGCAGGCGGCGAGCGCCCTGGCGCAACCAGTGGCGCGCCATTTCAGCGGGGTCTTCGGAAAATACAGTAGCCTGGTCCATATCACCTTGTTTAAGGCGTACGCAGTGACCATCTTTCAGGTCGATAGCAGGAATGAGCAGCATGGTATGAGAAAAAGTGTGGACGTCAAATAGACAATAAAAAAACCGGGTCGTTAATCTTGCTATTGCTGCGCTTAAGGTTTCCAGTGTACAAAATTCTTGTACAGTTGCAAGCCAGCCGCAGCACTCTTTTCAGGGTGAAACTGTGTCGCAAAAATATTGTCGCGTGCTACCGCACTGGCAAACACGCTGCCGTAATCGGTAACACCTACCGCATGTTGCCTGTCTGCCGGATGGGCATAATAGCTATGCACAAAATAAAAATAGGCATCATCGGCAATATCTTGCCATAAAGCATGTGACTGCGATTGCTGCACGCGGTTCCAGCCCATTTGCGGAACTTTAAAACGCGAACCATCAGCCTGCAATTGCCCATCCAGTGCAAAGCGTACCACTTTCCCCGGCAACAAACCCAAACCGGGGGTATCGCCCTCTTCGCTGATGTCAAACAACATCTGCTCACCAACACAAACACCAAACAGGGGTTTGCTGCGGGCGGCTTCGAGCACGGCATCTTGCAGACCTGATTCACGCAGGCAGCTCATGCAATCCGGCATGGCACCCTGACCCGGCAAAACGATGCGGTCAGCGGTCTGAATATCAGCAACTTCGCCGGAAATGAGTACATTTGCTTCAGGCGCAACGGCGCGCAAGGCTTGCGCCACCGAGCGCAAATTACCCATACCGTAATCTACTACAACAATTTTGTTCATAATGATTTACCAGCCATGCTGGTATTTGATATCTTCGATTGCGAATTAAAGACTGCCTTTGGTCGAGGGTATGGTACCAGCGGCTCGCGGGTCAAGCTCGGTTGCCATGCGCAGGGCACGGCCAAAGGCTTTAAACACGGTTTCGCATTGATGGTGCGAATTATCGCCACGCAGATTATCGATATGCAGGGTGACCAGGGCATGATTGACAAAGCCCTGGAAAAATTCGCGTGCCAGATCGACATCAAAATTGCCTATCATCGAGCGCGTAAACGGAATGTGGTATTGCAAACCCGGGCGGCCGGAAAAATCCACCACCACGCGCGACAGGGCTTCATCCAGCGGCACATAAGAATGGCCATAACGGCGTATGCCTTTCTTGTCACCGATAGCCTGCGCAAATGCCTGCCCCAGGGTGATACCGACATCTTCGACCGTATGATGCGCATCGATATGCAGGTCACCTACCGCTTCGATATCGAGATCGATGAGGCCATGACGGGCGATCTGATCAAGCATGTGATCGAGAAAAGGGACGCCGGTATTGAGTTTTTGCTGGCCGCTACCATCGAGATTGATGGCTACACGGATTTGCGTTTCATTGGTATTGCGGGTTACCGCCGCAATGCGTTCAGTTGGCTTATTCATTTTGATGATAAAGATGCTGCAAAAGCAGCAAGAAAAAGAGCGTTCTCTTCCCGGGTGCTGACGGTGATGCGCAGACAGTTACCCAGCAGATTATGCATTTTACCTACATTTTTGACTAAAATTTTTAGTTCGCGTAATTTCACAAAGACTTGTTCAGCATTCGCAACACGTATCAAAAGAAAATTGGCTGCCGAAGGAAATACTTGCACGTCAGGCAAAACTGCCAGTGCCGCAGCCAGTTCGCCGCGCTGCTGGCGCAATTCTGCTGCCTGGGCATCCAGTATTTCTACCCTGTCCAGCACGAATTCTGCCGCTGCCTGCGTCAGTACATTGATGTTGTAGGGTGGACGGACTTTTTCAAATTCATGCATCAGTGCATTATTGCCAACCATATAACCCAGGCGTATGCCTGCCAGACCCAGCTTGGAGACGGTGCGCATGACGACCAGGTTATCAAACTCTGCCAGACGTGACATGAAGCTGGCTTGGGCAAAGGCTTGATAAGCTTCATCGACGATGACAATGCCATTCTCACCAACCGCCTGCAGAATAGCGACCATGTCGTCTGCATGATACAGCGTGCCAGTGGGATTATTGGGATAAGCCAGGTAAGTGATGGCAGGTTGATGCTCGGCAATAGCCGCCAGCATGGCTGCCTTGTTCAGCGTGAAATCCGGGTTCAGGTCTACGCCTACGAATTCCAGACCGGCAAACAGGGCTGACATCGCATACATGACAAAGCCGGGCACCGGTGCCAGCACTTTGGCGCCCGGTTTGGCGCAGGCGATGGAGACCATGCTGATGAGTTCATCCGAGCCATTGCCCAGCACGATGTCATGGCCAGCAGGCACACCGAGTTTGTCAGCAATCAATTGCTTGAGACTGGCATAGGCGGGTTGTGGATAACGGTTCAAGGCAATACCAGACAGATGTTGTGCCAGTTGCTGCTGCATGTCATGCGGCAGCAGATAAGGGTTTTCCATCGCATCCAGCTTCACAAAACCGCTGGCGTCCGGCACGTGATAGGCGGACAGGCTGGCGATTTCAGGACGTATCAGTTTGGTGATGCTCAATTTTTGCTCCATGTTCAGGGCTTGTAAAAATCGCGCTGACCAGCCCTCAGGTCAATTCAGGCCATCAGGCAGGAAGTTCTTCCGTGACTATCAAGCTCAGGCGATTTTCTATCATTGCGCAATAGTCGGGGTTCAGTTCAAAACCCACAAAATCACGCCCACAACGTTTGGCAGCTACGGCGGTGGTGCCGCTGCCCATGAAGGGATCGAGTACAACACCGCCGGGTGGGCAGGAAGCCTTGATCATGCGCTCAATGATTTCGAGCGGTTTTTGGGTAGGATGTTCTTCGCGCTCGGCATGCTCTCTGTGCAGGCGCGAAACACTCCAGACGTCCTTGGGATTGAATCCCATTTCCAGCCACTTCGCGCCTTCGAAAATCTTGCGGCTGCGCGCTTTCTTGGTGACTGCGTCATACGGGATGCGTATCGCATCGAGGTCAAAATAATAATCTTTGGCTTTGACAAAAAAACCTATGGTGTCATGCACCGATGAATACTTGCGCACGCTGCCCCCCATTGATGGCACGCGTCTATCCCAGATGATTTCATTCATCATGCTCATGCGCTGCTTGAGCATGACAAAAACCTCGGGCGAGTAGCGCCAGGTCAGGAAAATGTACAAGCTGCCATTGGGTTTTAATTTCGGCAACGCCAGGTCTATCCATTGCGCCATCCATTCCAGATAGGCGGCCGATTCCATCTTGTCGGAATCGTTACCGTAATCCTTGCCCAGGCCATACGGTGGGTCAGCCAGCAGTAAATCGATGCTGGCATCAGGCAGCCGCGCCAGACCTTGCAGCGCATCTTCACAAAAAACCTGGTTACGCCATTCGGCCATCATATGCAGCTATTCATGGCAGGCAGCAATTCCGCTTTCATGACTTCAGTCGCAATTCTGCGCTACGGGCATGGGCTTGCAAGCCTTCGCCGTAAGCCAGTTCAGCGGCGACCTTGCCCAGTGTCTGCGCCCCCTGCTCACTGACGAAAATCATCGATGAACGCTTCTGGAAATCATAGACACCCAGCGGTGAAGAAAAACGCGCAGTACGCGAAGTCGGCAAGACATGGTTGGGACCGGCGCAATAATCACCAAGGGCTTCTGATGAATAGCGACCAAGGAACATGGCACCGGCATGACGTATCATGTCCGCCCATTGCTGCGGGTTTTCAGCAGAAATTTCCAGATGTTCGGCAGCGATATTGTTGGCAATTTCACAGGCTTCATCCATATCACGCACCTTGATCAGGGCACCGCGATTGGCCAGTGAAGTACGTATCACTTCATGCCTTGGCATGGTGGGTAGCAACTTGACGATGCTGGCCTGTACAGCTTCGATATATGCTTCATCGGGGCACAATAAAATGGATTGCGCCAGTTCATCATGTTCAGCCTGGGAGAATAAATCCATCGCCACCCAGTCAGGATCTGTCGTACCGTCGCACAAGACCAGTATCTCGGAAGGGCCGGCGATCATGTCAATGCCAACCACGCCAAACACGCGACGCTTGGCGGCAGCCACATAGGCATTACCGGGGCCAACGATTTTATCGACAGCAGGTATGGTCGCCGTGCCATACGCCAAAGCGCCAACAGCCTGGGCACCGCCTATGGTGAAGACACGGTCAACCCCGGCAATTGCTGCGGCTGCCAGCACCAAAGGGTTCTTCACACCATCGGGTGTTGGCACGACCATGATGATTTCCTTGACGCCCGCCACCTTGGCAGGAATCGCATTCATCAATACGGATGAAGGATAAGCGGCCTTGCCACCGGGTACATAGATACCAACGCGGTCCAGCGGTGTAACTTTTTGGCCCAGCACTGTGCCATCGGCTTCGGTATAGCTGAAACCGGCGGAACCACATTCTGTTTTTTGAATTTCATGATAGGCGCGCACGCGTGCTGCCGCTGTTTCCAGCGCGGTGCGGCGTTCTGCACTTAATGATGCCAGCGCTGCCTGCATTTCTGCCTGCGACAATTCCAGTGCGGCGACGCTATTTGCGTTGAGCCGGTCGAAGCGGTTACTGGTTTCCAGCACGGCACTGTCGCCCTGTGCTTTGACGCTTGCCAGTATCTGTGCGGCAGCGCGGTCTATCGCTTCATCTTCACTGGCTTCAAAGGCCAGCAGCTTTGTCAGTTTGGCAGAAAAATCAGCGTCTGTCGTATCCAGCCGGGTAATCACGGTTGCCATGCTTTTCTCTTGGTCTGTTCTTGATCTGTGCTTGTACTTGATCTGTTATGAATTGGCTTTGGAAGCACGGTCAAAGGCTTCCAGTATGGGTTGCAGGCGCTCACGCTTGAGTTTCAGCGCAGCCTGATTCACGACCAGGCGCGAAGAAATTTCCATGATGTGTTCCACTTCCACCAGATTATTGGCGCGCAGCGTACTGCCGGTACTGACCAGATCGACAATTGCATCTGACAAACCGACCAGTGGTGCCAGTTCCATCGAACCATACAGTTTGATCAGATCAACGTGCACACCCTTGCTGGCGAAATGCTGACGCGCTGTTTCTGTGTATTTGGTGGCGACGCGCAAACGTGCGCCCTGACGTACCGCAGTTTCATAATCAAAGCCAACCGAAACAGCCACCGACATACGGCATTTGGCGATGTTCAGATCCACTGGCTGGTACAAGCCGGCACCGCCATGTTCATGCAGGACGTCCTTGCCTGCCACGCCAAAATCAGCGGCGCCATATTGCACATAAGTGGGCACGTCAGAGGCTCGCACGATGATGACGCGCACATCGGGATCATTGGTCGCCAAAATCAACTTGCGTGATTTTTCCGGATCTTCGGTCACACGTATGCCTGCGGCTTCCAGCAATGGCAGGGTTTCTTCAAAGATGCGGCCCTTGGACAGGGCAAGTGTCAGTTGTGAAGACATTATTTGACTCGCTGTATCTGGGCACCAACGGCAGACAGTTTGACTTCCATGCGATCGTAACCACGGTCGAGATGATAGATACGATCAATCAGGGTTTCGCCTTCAGCAACCATGGCAGCAATCACCAGCGATGCGGAAGCACGCAAGTCCGTTGCCATGACCGGCGCACCAACCAGTTTATCGACGCCATTCACAATCGCGGTATGGCCATCGATTTCTATCTTTGCGCCCAGACGATTCATTTCCTGTACGTGCATGAAGCGGTTTTCAAAGATCGTTTCGGTCACGATGCTGGTGCCCTGCGCAATACAATCGAGCGCCATGAATTGCGCCTGCATGTCGGTCGGGAAACCTGGGTATTCGGTAGTACGGAAACCAACTGCTTTCGGACGACCGCTCATTTGCGCGCGTATCCAGTCCGGGCCAGTCGTCAGGATGACGCCAGCTTCACGCAATTTATCCAAAGCGACATCAAGGATGTCACTGCGGGTATTTTTCAAGGTGATGTCGCCCCCCGTTGCCGCAACGGCACACAGGAAGGTCGCGGTCTCGATGCGGTCGGCAATCACAGTATGGCTGGCACCATGCAGGTTGCTGACGCCCTGTATCACCAGACGGTCAGTGCCTATACCTTCGATTTTCGCGCCCATGGCGACCAGCAGGTTGGCCAGGTCGGTCACTTCGGGTTCGCGGGCAGCATTTTCCAGTACTGTCTCGCCTTCGGCCAAGGTCGCTGCCATCAGCAGGTTTTCTGTACCGGTCACGGTGATCATGTCGGTAACAACACGCGCACCTTTCAGTTTTTTTGCCCTGGCGTGGATATAACCAGCTTCTATCGTAATTTCTGCACCCATGGCCTGCAGGCCCTTGATGTGCTGGTCAACTGGACGTGAGCCAATTGCGCAACCGCCAGGCAGGGACACTTTGGCTTCACCAAACCGCGCCAGCAAAGGGCCCAGCACAAGGATGGAAGCGCGCATGGTTTTCACCAGGTCATACGGTGCTTCAAGCTTGTCGACAGCACTGCCGTTGAGTGTGGTCACACCATTTTCCTGCGTGACCTGCAAACCCATCTGACGCAATAATTTCAACATGGTGCTGACATCTTGCAGGGACGGCACATTGTTCAGGATCACATCGCCAGAAGTCAGCAGGCCGGCGCATAATATCGGCAACGCGGCATTTTTTGCACCGGATATCTGTATGTCGCCGTTAAGGCGATTGCCGCCTGTAATCAATAATTTATCCATTATGCTGCGTACTCTTCAGGGGTCAGGGTTTTCATAGACAGGGCATGTATTTCTTCGCGCATGCGCTCACCCAGCACGGCGTAGACGATCTGGTGGCGTTGTATCGGACGCTTGCCAGCAAATGCGGCAGAAACTATCACGGCCTTAAAATGCTGGCCATCGCCTTCAACTTCCAGATGTGTGCATTCCAGACCGGCTGCAATGTAATTTTTAATTTGTTCAGGTGTAGGAAACACGGCTAACTTTCTAACTCAAAATGAATGACTTGCTGTCTGCTTTATCAATGCTGCATGAACGACGTACCACTACAGTACTAATGCCTCAACTTATAACCGCGCTTGAGCATCTGCACAGCGATGGTCGCCAGCAATACAAAAAATACGGACACGATCATCAGGCTGGTAGCAGGCTCGACATCGGATTTACCAAAGAAGCCATAACGGAAGCCGTCAATCATGTAAAAGAAGGGATTGAAACGCGACACGCTTTGCCAGATGCCTGGCAATGAATGGATGGAATAAAACACGCCGGACAGGAAGGTAGCAGGCATGATCAAAAAGTTCTGAAAGGCGGCAAGCTGGTCGAATTTTTCCGCCCAGATACCTGCCACCAGGCCCATGGTACCCAGCATGGCCGCACCCAGGACGGCAAAAATCGCTATCCACCAGGGGGCGACAAAATGCAGGTCAGCAAACCAGGCCGTCACGACAAAGACGCCTGCACCAACCGCGACACCGCGGATGATGGCAGCCAGCACATAGGCCGAAAACACCTCCCAGTGAGATAGTGGCGGTAACAGGATGAAGACCAGGTTGCCTGTGATTTTTGACTGTATTAGTGAAGAAGAAGAATTCGCAAATGCATTTTGCAGGACGCTCATCATCACCAGGCCCGGCACCAGGAAGGCTGTGTATTTGACACCAGGATACACCTGCACATGCTCTTCCAGCACATGGCCGAAAATCAGCAGATACAGCAGCGCTGTCATGATAGGTGCCGTAATGGTTTGCGTCGCCACTTTCCAGAAGCGCAGTACTTCTTTGTACAACAGGGTATTAAAACCGGTCATGCCGCTCATTTCGCGCCCTCCATAATTTGCAGGAAGACATCTTCCAGATCGGCTTGCAGCAATTGCAGGTCTTCGATGATGCAGCCATCAGCGCGGAACGCAGCCAGCATGCCCTCGACCTGGTTATAGTCAGTCACACGCAGGGCAAACTGGCGAGGATCTGCCTGTATTTCATGACTGATGACTTTGTCACGCAGGCTTGCCGGCAAAGTCACGACACCATTCGTTGCAAGAGTGACGCGCAATTGTGAGCCGGAAATGCGCTTGATCAGATTGGCGGTGCTGTCGAGTGCCACGACCTTGCCCAGCTTCAGCATGGCGATGCGGTTACACAAGGCTTGCGCTTCTTCCAGGTAATGCGTGGTCAGCACCACGGTATGCCCTTCGCGGTTCAGCCTGGCGATGAATTGCCACAAGGTCTGACGCAATTCCACGTCGACACCAGCGGTCGGTTCATCGAGCACGATGACGGGTGGCTTGTGTACGAGTGCCTGAGCGACCAGCACACGACGCTTCATACCACCAGACAGAGCGCGCATATTGGTGTCTGCCTTGTTGGTCAGGTCGAGGTTTTCCATGACCTCGTCTATCCACTTGTCATTATTCTTCAGGCCAAAATAACCAGACTGCATGCGCAAGGTTTCGCGCACCGTGAAGAAGGGATCGAATACCAGCTCTTGTGGCACGACGCCAAGCTTGCTACGGGCATTGCGGTAGTCTGTGACCACATCATGCCCCTGCACGGTGATATTGCCGGTATCAGCACGGTTCAGGCCAGCCAGTATGGAAATCAGTGTGGTCTTGCCAGCACCGTTCGGCCCCAGCAAACCGAAAAATTCACCTTCTTCGATAGAAAGTGAGACGCCACCCAGCGCTTGTAGCGACTGGTAACGTTTATGGATATTGGTAATTTGTATGGCTGCCATCTGGCGTGTCTGCACTCAGGTGCTAATAGGGATAGAAGGAAACGGAAGATTCCAAAGCGCCACCGGAGTGGCGAAACCTTTGATTATAGGGGATTTTCCGAATTCGAACCGAAATGGCACAGCATGATTGCTGATTTTGTGTGCAATTTCTGGGAGGGCACCTAAGTGCCCGTCATGGAAGCGTCAATGTCGCTCTGAGGATGCAGCGAGTAATTGCTCACTGAGACCGTATAAATCGATCAGGCTCAGCAAACTTGCTGGCAGTGCCAAAAATTGCAGTTGCTTGCCACTCTGTATGGCCTGACGTTGCCAGGCCACCATCACAGCGACTGCACTTGAATCTATTTTTGTCAGGGCAGACAAATCAAATTCAGCCTGCCCTGTGGCGATTGCAGACATGCCCGCAGCGACCGCTGCATTGGCATTGTCATGACATAGTTCGCCTGTTACTTTATACACGATATTACCTTTTTGTCTTATTTGCCTGCATTCTTGGCAATACCGGCAGCTGCCAATTTCTTGTTCTTTTCAGACAAGGTCTTGATCAGGCCATCAATACCGGATTTGCTGATTTCGGCAGAAAAACTGCCTTTATAAGTTTCCACCAACCAGGCACCCAGCACATTAATATCAAAAATCTTCCAGCCAGCTGGCAATTTTTCCAGACGATAATTCAGTTGCAAAGGCTCGCCTCGAGTCTGTATGACTTGTGATTTTACTTCCACTTCTGTATCGCTAGGATCAGCACGCAAAGGCTTGAATTCTACGCGCTGGTCTTTAATTTGTGAGATAGCACCAGAGTAAGTGAACACTAACAATTGACGGAATTCATTAGTCAGTTGTTTTTGCTGGTCAGGTGTTGCTTCTTTCCAGCTTTTGCCTGCAGCCAATGAGGTCATGCGTTGAAAATCGACATACGGCAAAATCTTTTTTTCCACCATGTCGTACACACGTTTCTGATCACCCGCCTGAATGTCTTTATCGTTCTTGGCAGTGTCAATAATTTCAGTGCTCAAGCGCTTCATCAGTACATCTGGCCCTTCTTGCGCCTGGGCAAATGTATTGGCAGCTAACAGACCCATGCTGACAAACAGCATTGCAAATAATTTACTTGTGATTCGTTTCATTTTCTTTACCTTTTCTTGTGCGGTGTTATTACCGCTGTTAACCCGTGAATGCGCATACAGGTTGACATATTCATGATTTCTTACAAATTATTACCTAATACCAGCGGACACCCTGCTCTCACTCTATAGCAGCAATTAATCCTCGTCGGGATTAACCTGACCTGCACGACGCTGTAAATAGGCATCGCGGAAAAATACATATTTATCCAGCGCTGCCTCTTCCAGCAAACTGCCTGCATCCAGTACCGATGCACGTTTGTCGATAAGACGTACTACTGAACCTATATTCTTGATATACATGGGGCGTTTGTAATACCAGAGGTCACCACGCATATCAACGGGTGTCGCCAGCGCATCACGTACTGTTGAAGGCCCAAGTACCGGCAAGACCAGATAAGGCCCTGACTTGACACCCCAACGCCCTAAAGTCTGGCCAAAATCTTCATTGTGCTTGGGCATGCCCGCCGCTGAACCAATATCCAGCACACCGCCTAGACCAATGGTCGAATTGACAGCAAAACGCATGACATCCGTCACACTGTCATTCACACGACCTTGCAGGAGATTATTCACAGCATTCCATACGTCACCGATATTGCTGAAGAAATTACCCACACCAGTTTGTACAAAAGTCGGTAACACGGTCCGATACGCTTTTGCCACAGGCATGACTACCGCCTGATCCACTGTGTCATTAAAGCTGAACATCGCACGGTTAAAGCCTTCCAGCGGGTCGCGCGGGTTTTTACCGATATTGGTCTTGGTACTCAGCACATCCAGGGTCTGATCGGCCTTGTCTTTGATCTTTTCTACCGTCACTGTACTGCAACCCGTCAGCAACAAGCTGGCCAGCAACAGGAACATGGTAAATATCCTGTTTGCATTATTTCCAGCAAGAAATTTATTCGTCATCATCATTTTTTCTCTTCCGTTTTACCGTCTGCTGCCTTGCTGAACAGGAACTGACTGATCAGATTTTCCAGCACAATTGCAGACTGCGTAAATGTCAATTTATCACCGGCGGCTAGCACATCATCTGAACTGCCTGCCTCTAAACCTATATATTGTTCACCCAGCAAACCCGCTGTCAGTATCTTGGCTGACGAGTTTTTCGGGAATTTATAGCGCTTTTCCAGTTGCAATACCACGGTCGCCTGATAGGTCTTGTCGTCAAATTTGATTTCGCTGACGCGCCCGACCACGACACCGGCACTCTTCACCGCAGCACGTGGTTTCAGGCCGCCAATATTGTCAAAACGCGCCGAGACCGTGTAGTTTTGTTCAAATGACAGCGAACTCAGGTTGCCTGCCTTCAAAGCCAGGAACAAGAGTGCAGCCGCACCCAGGATAACAAACAGGCCGACCCAGAAATCGAGAGATTTTTTTTGCATTTTTCTTTCCCTACATTTTGCTCTTTGCCCCCCTGATTCGGGGAATCAGGGTCCACATGGAGAGCAATTACATTAATTCAGTTTGCGCCACTTCATCAGCTTGCTCGCAGTTTTTCTATCATCCAGCTTAGTCAATTCAAGCCTGCAAACAACAGTGTAGCGTCGCTGATAACCTGACTATTGGAACATCAGTGCCGTCAGCAAGAAATCCAGCCATAACACCAATAACGAGGAAATAACCACGGTTCTGGTGGTGGCACGCGCCACACCTTCAGGTGTAGGCTGTGCTTCATAACCCTGAAACAGCGCTACAAAGCTTACTGCAAAACCGAAAACGATGCTTTTTATCACACCATTACCTATGTCTTGCCAGACTTCCACGCCAGCCTGCATCTGCGACCAGAAAGCGCCGTTGTCAACACCGATCAGCTTCACACCCACGATGTAGCCACCAATAATGCCCATTGCATTGAAAATCGATGTCAGTACCGGCATGGCAATGATGCCTGCCAAAAACCGTGGTGCCAGCACCCTTTGTATGGGGTTGACGGCCATCATTTCCATTGCCGACAATTGTTCACCCGCTTTCATCAGGCCGATTTCGGCAGTCAGCGAAGTGCCAGCCCTGCCGGCAAACAACAGCGCGGTCACCACTGGCCCCAGTTCACGCGTCAAGGATAGTGCTACCAGTAAACCTAAAGCTTCTTCAGAACCATAACGGTTCAGGGTGTAATAACCCTGATAGGCAAGCACGAAGCCCACAAACAGACCGGATACTGCAATGATCACCATCGAATAATTGCCGATGAAGTGAATCTGGTCGGTCACCAGACGCGGTCGCCGCCACAAGCCAGCGCAACTCTTCAATATCAACAGAAAACTACGGGCCGCATAGCCAAGATCTGCCAAACCGGATCTGACGACACCACCTATTTTCTCGACTATCATGCGCGCTTCTCCAGGCCCAGATCATCTTGCAACGATGTCCCCGGATAATGGAAAGGAACCGGACCATCTGCCTCAGCGTGCACGAACTGCCTGACATAGGGGTCGTCAGAAGCCTGCATTTCTTCAGGAGTGCCCTGAGCAACTATCTTGCCTTTGGATAAAAAGTACACATAATCTGCAATGGCAAAAGTCTCGTTCACATCATGCGACACCAGAATCGACGTAGACCCCAAAGCATCGTTCAAGTTCCGTATCAGATTGGCAGCAACACCCATGGAGATGGGATCGAGCCCGGCAAATGGTTCGTCATACATGATCAGTTGCGGGTCCAGCGCCACGGCACGCGCCAGGGCAACACGTCTGGCCATGCCACCAGAAATTTCTGCTGGCATTAACGTTGCCGCATTGCGCAGACCCACCGCTTGTAATTTAAGCAGAACCAGGTCATGTATCATGGACGCGCTGAGATCCGTATGCTCACGCATGGGGAAAGCAACATTATCAAAAACATTCAGGTCGGTGAACAAGGCACCATGCTGAAACAACATGCCCATTTTTCTGCGTATGGCATATAAGCCCTGGGTATCGAGAGTACTGACTTCTTGCCCATCCACCTTGACGCTACCATGCTGGGCACGAATTTGTCCGCCAATCAGACGCAATATGGTGGTCTTGCCAGAGCCCGATCCACCCATGACAGCAATCAATTTACCACGTGGGAAATCCATGGAAAGTTCAGACAAAATAGTCCGATCTCCATACCCAAACTGGACATCACGAATTTCTACAAGATTTGGCACAGCAGAAGAGATAGTTTCGTAAAAACTAGATTGTAATGCAGAACCAGAAAACGGGTTGTACAGACAACTATGCCAAAAAAACAATGATTTGATGAATATTCTGAGTATAACGGCATTTCAATGCAAAATACATTAAAAGCCGCCAATCCCGAATTTAATTCAAAGGCACGGAAAGAAAATAAAAAATTTTAATGAACAACAAGTCAGTAATTTACAAATATTTTATTTATTGTTAACTTTTTGCGACTGTTTCCAAATTATCACCAAAAAATCAGCCGCAAATCACCTCCATGCAGCCTGCATTCTACCCTTAACGCACTGGCAGCAGATGCTGATGCCAGTGCAATCAGAACAGGGGATCAACGTGGCAATACCGAATCGCCCATGAGGAAAGCATCAACTTCACGTGCGCACTGGCGACCTTCGCGTATTGCCCAGACGACCAGCGATTGTCCACGACGCATGTCGCCAGCTGCATAGACTTTGTCGACATTGGTTTTATAGCAGCCAACTCCATCAGTCGTTGCCCTGGCATTGCCGCGCGCGTCCTTGTCGACACCAAAAGCATCGAGCACCTGTTGTACCGGGGAGACAAAGCCCATGGCCAGCAAAACCAGGTCTGCCTTCATTTCAAATTCAGAATCTGGCACTTCCTGCATTTTGCCGTCTTTCCATTCAACACGGCAGGCGATCAGCTTTTCTACCTTGCCAGCCTTACCTTCAAGACGCTTGGTCGCTACCGCCCAGTCACGGTCGCAACCTTCTTCATGGGAAGAAGAGGTGCGCAGCTTGGTTGGCCAGTAAGGCCAGACCATGGGTTTGTTTTCTTGCTCAGGTGGTTGCGGCATCAGTTCAAACTGGGCGACTGATTTGGCACCGTGACGGTTGGATGTACCAACGCAGTCAGAACCGGTATCACCACCACCGATGACAACAACATGCTTGCCACTGGCCATGATCTGGTCCTTGACCTTGTCACCAGCATTGACCTTGTTTTGCAAAGGCAAAAAGTCCATGGCGAAATACACGCCTTTGAGTTCACGGCCTGGCACAGGCAGGTCACGCGGGGTTTCTGCACCACCTGCGATGATGACGGCATCGAAATCTTTTTGCAGCTGCTCAGGCGAGATGGTTTCCTTGGCCCAGTTGGTGACTGTTGCCGGAAAGTCCTTGCCAACGAATACGCTGGTGCGGAAAGTCACGCCCTCTGCCACCATCTGATCGACACGACGGTCGATGTGAGATTTTTCCATCTTGAAGTCAGGAATGCCATAACGCAGCAAGCCACCAACGCGGTCATTCTTTTCAAATACAGTCACATCGTGACCTACGCGCGCCAGTTGCTGTGCTGCTGCCATGCCTGCGGGGCCTGAACCCACCACGGCAATTTTCTTGCCGGTCTTGATGGATGGCACTTGCGGTACGACCCAGCCATTTTCCCAGCCTTTGTCGATGATGAAATGTTCTATTGATTTGATACCGACGGCATCGCTATTGATACCCAGGGTACAGGCCGATTCACAAGGCGCGGGGCAAATACGGCCAGTGAATTCAGGGAAATTATTCGTCGAATGCAGCGTATCGAGCGCCAGTTTGTAATTGCCGTTGAAGACTAGGTCATTCCAGTCAGGGATGATGTTGTTCACGGGGCAGCCGTTATTACAGAAAGGGATGCCACAATCCATACAGCGTGCTGCCTGCACTTTGACCTGGCCATCATCAAGATGCACCAGAAATTCCTTGTAATGCTTTTTGCGTGACTGCGGTGCTTCGCTTGCTTCCTGCAAACGCTGGTATTCCATGAAACCGGTAACTTTACCCATTTTCTAACCTCAATATCGTTGCGGGCATCTGCCCTGTCATTCTGATTTGGCACAGGAGTGCAATACCGCCGCAAATGAAGGCGGCATTGCTTGACTCGACTTATGCGGCGACTTTTTCTTTTTTCGCAGTGGCTTGTCTGGCTGCATACATCTCACCCAGAGCGCGCTTGTATTCGGTAGGGAATACCTTGACGAATTTGGCGCGGCTACGCGCCCAGTCATCAAGCAAGTTGCGCGCACGGGTGCTGCCTGTATGTTTGAAATGACGCTCTATCAGATTGCGCAAGATGGCCTCATCAGTCTCACCCTCGCCACCACGCAAGCGGCTATGCCAAAGCGATTTGTCCAGTGTCGCTACCTGCACATCACCAGCCAGCACCTGCTCCAGCGTCACCATGGACATATTGCACTTGGGTTCGAATTCGCCTTCCGGGTCATACACATAAGCGATACCACCTGACATACCGGCGGCAAAGTTACGTCCCGTGTTGCCGAGTACGATGACAGTGCCGCCTGTCATATATTCGCAACCATGATCGCCAGTACCTTCGATGACCGCTACCGCGCCTGAATTACGCACAGCAAAGCGTTCGCCGGCAACACCATTGATGAAAGCCTCGCCGGAGATGGCGCCGTACAGGACAGTGTTACCGCAGATGATGTTGTCCACCGCCCAGCCACGGAATTCAGTGTTTGGACGGATGATGATGCGGCCACCAGACAAGCCTTTGCCGACATAATCATTCCCTTCACCGACCAGATCCAGCGTCACGCCATGCGCCAGGAAAGCACCGGCAGACTGACCGGCCGTACCCTGCAACTGGATATGGATGGTGTCATCCGGCAAACCGGCATGGCCATATTTTTTGGCAACTTCGCCCGACAGCATGGTGCCTACGGTACGGTTAAGGTTTTTGATAGGTGAAATGAAGGACACTTTTTCACCGGTTTCCAAAGCGATTTTTGCCTGTGCAATCAGTTTGTTGTCGAGTGCTTTTTCAAGGCCATGATCCTGTACATCAACATGGCGGATAGCAGCGCCTTCAGCCAGTTCAGGCTGATGGAAGATGCGGCTGAAATCCAGACCTTTGGCTTTCCAGTGCGTCACTGCTTTTGACTTGTCGAGCAAATCAACACGGCCTATCAGTTCGTCATACGTACGTATGCCCAGTTGTGCCATGATCTGACGGACTTCTTCTGCAACGAAGAAGAAATAGTTGACGACATATTCTGGCTTGCCAGAAAATTTTGCACGCAAGACCGGGTCTTGTGTTGCCACGCCGACCGGGCAGGTATTCAGATGGCATTTACGCATCATGATGCAACCCTCTACCACCAGTGGTGCCGTGGCAAAACCGATTTCATCGGCTCCCAGCATGGCGGCAATCGCCACGTCACGGCCAGTCTTCATTTGGCCATCAGCCTGTACGCGCACACGGCCACGCAAGCCATTCAGGACCAGGGTTTGCTGGGTTTCAGACAAGCCCAGCTCCCACGGTGTGCCAGCATGCTTGATGGACGACAAAGGCGATGCGCCAGTACCACCGTCATGACCGGCAATAACAACGTGATCAGCCTTGGCCTTGGAAACACCGGCAGCGATCGTGCCAACGCCCACTTCAGATACCAGCTTGACCGAAATCGAGGCTTTGGGATTGACGTTTTTCAAGTCATGGATCAGTTGCGCCAGATCTTCAATCGAATAAATATCATGGTGCGGCGGCGGTGAAATCAAACCCACGCCAGGTACGGAGAAACGCAGTTTGGCGATGTATTCAGAAACCTTGTGACCTGGCAACTGACCACCCTCACCCGGCTTGGCACCCTGCGCCATTTTGATCTGTATCTGATCGGCAGAACTCAGGTATTCAGCCGTCACACCAAAACGGCCGGATGCAACCTGTTTGATTTTAGAACGCAGCGAATCGCCATCCTGCAAGGGAATATCCACTTCGATCTGGTCCTTGCCGATGACTGACGCCAGTGTCGCCCCCTGCTTGATAGGGATGCCTTTCAACTCTTGCTGGTAACGAGCCGGATCTTCCCCGCCTTCACCCGTGTTGGATTTACCGCCTATGCGGTTCATCGCCACAGCCAGGGTTGCATGCGCTTCAGTACTGATGGAACCCAGCGACATCGCGCCGGTGGCAAAGCGTTTGACGATTTCCTTGGCTGGCTCTACTTGGTCGAGCGGAATGGCTTTAGCGGGATCGATTTTGAATTCAAACAGGCCACGCAGGGTCATGTGACGCCTGGTCTGATCATTGATGATCTGGGCGTATTCTTTATACGAATTATAGTTGTTGGAACGCGTGGAATGCTGGAGTTTGGCAATTGCATCCGGTGTCCACATATGGTCTTCACCACGTACACGGTAGGCATATTCGCCGCCTGCGTCGAGCGCGTTTTCCAGCACGGGGTCATTGCCAAAGGCAGCCTTGTGCAGGCGCAGTGCTTCTTCTGCCACTTCAAATACGCCTATACCTTCCACATTCGATGCGGTGCCTTTGAAGTATTTGTCAACCAAGGATTTATTGAGGCCGATGGCTTCAAATATCTGCGCGCCGCAGTACGACATATAAGTCGAAATACCCATCTTGGACATGACTTTCATCAAGCCCTTGCCGATCGCCTTGGTATAGTTGTAGACAGCTTTTTCTGCCGACAAATCACCCGACAGGTCTTTTGCCATATCGGCCAGTGTCTGCATCGCCAGGTAAGGATGGACTGCCTCTGCACCATACCCTGCAAGCAGCGCAAAGTGGTGGGTTTCGCGGGCAGAACCAGTTTCTACCACCAGGCCTGTCGTAGTGCGCAAACCCTTGCTGACCAGGTGCTGATGAACGGTAGAAGTTGCCAGCAATGCCGGAATGGCGACATAGTATGCATCCATCTTGCGGTCAGTGATGATCATGATGTTGTGGCCGGACTTGACCGCATCAACGACTTCAGCACAGATTGATGCGAGGCGCGCTTCGATACCGTCCTTGCCCCAGGCGACGGGGTAACAGATATCCAGTTCATACGATTTGAACTTGCCACCCGTATTGGCGCTGATATTGCGCAATTTGGCGATGTCGGCGAAATCCAGTATCGGTTGCGACACTTCCAGGCGCATCGGCGGGTTAATGTTGTTAGTGTCGAGCAGATTTGGCTTGGGGCCGATGAAAGACACGAGTGACATCACCATCGCTTCGCGGATAGGGTCTATCGGTGGATTGGTCACCTGCGCAAACAACTGTTTGAAGTAGTTGTATAGCGGCTTGAGTTTGTTCGACATCACGGCCAGTGAAGAATCATTGCCCATGGAACCGATGGCTTCTTCCGCACCGGATGCCATAGGGGCCATCAGGAATTTCAAGTCTTCCTGTGTATAACCAAAGGCTTGCTGACGATCAAGCAGGCTGGCACTGTATTCCGCTTTGTCTTCTGCTGCCTTCAACTCATTGAGCTTGATACGGACTGAGCGTATCCATTGCTTGTAAGGCTTGGCATTGGCGTAGGTATCCTTGATTTCCTTGTCATCGATGATGCGGCCTGCTTCCAAGTCGATAAGGAACATCTTGCCTGGTTGCAGACGCCATTTCTTGATGATCTTGGATTCAGGGATAGGCAAGACGCCGGATTCAGATGCCATGACGACAAGGTCATCGTCCGTGACGATATAACGTGCAGGGCGCAAGCCATTGCGGTCCAGTGTACCGCCGATCTGGCGGCCATCGGTAAAGGCCATGGCGGCCGGACCGTCCCATGGTTCCATCATGGCAGCGTGGTATTCATAGAAGGCGCGGCGGTTTTCATCCATCATGGTGTGGTTTTCCCAGGCTTCGGGGATCATCATCATCATGGCTTGCGCAATGGGGTAACCAGCCATCACCAGCAGCTCCAGCGCATTATCAAAGCTGGCTGTGTCCGACTGGCCTTCAAATATCAGTGGATACAGTTTTTGCAGATCATCGCCCAGCACCGCCGATTTCATGACGCCTTCACGGGCGCGCATCCAGTTGAAGTTGCCTTTGACTGTGTTGATCTCACCGTTATGCGCAATCATGCGGTAAGGGTGGGCCAATGGCCATTCAGGGAAGGTATTGGTAGAAAAACGTTGATGCACGAGGGCCAGTGCAGAGACGCAGCGCGCATCCTGCAAGTCTTTATAGTAGACACCAACCTGGTCGGCCAGCAGCAAGCCTTTATAGACTATCGTGCGGGCTGACATCGAAGGGACGAAATATTCTTTGCCGTGTATTAGTTTCAGGGCTTCAATCGCATGCACGGCCGATTTGCGGATCACATACAGTTTGCGTTCCAGCGCATCAGTGACCATGATGTCAGGGCCGCGACCAATGAATATCTGACGTATCACTGGCTCTTTTTCACGCACGGTCGGTGACATCGGCATGTCGCGGTCAACCGGCACGTCACGCCAGCCCAGTACAACCTGGCCTTCAGCGCGCACGGCACGTTCTATCTCCTGCTCACAAGCCAGGCGCGATGCATGCTCTTTCGGCAAGAAGATCATGCCTACGCCATATTCGCCCGGTGGCGGCAGGTTGATACCCTGCTTGGCCATCTCCTCGCGGTAATACTGGTCAGGTATCTGGATCAAAATGCCGGCACCGTCGCCCATCAGCGGGTCTGCACCAACCGCACCCCTGTGATCAAGGTTTTTCAATATCAATAAACCCTGGTCAACGATGGCATGGGTTTTCTTGCCCTTGATATGAGCAATAAAACCGACGCCACAGGCATCATGTTCATTGGATGGGTCATACAAACCTTGAGCGTGCATAGTGGATCTCCGGAGGGCAATTTAATATCAGGACTTACGTGAAACAGCTGTCAGCCAGTCAGGCTATTTTTTTACTGCGGGTGGCAGTCAGATGACGTTGGCTTGAATGGGTTTTCAAACCTTGGGCCAGGCCTCCGGGTAAGGAACATGGCACTACGCGGACAAATGAGGCGGGATGGTTACCCGGCATCGACAGTTTTGCGTAAATCCTGTCAGGACAGGTAGAGAATAGTGCAGTGCAAAATATTATTCAACTAATTTAATTAGGGTCAGTGTCTAATTAATATAAATTAATTTCCATTAAAATTAAATTGGGGACATAGTAAATTCAATTAAATAAAGATAATCTCAATGAGTTCTGGCAAACTTGACGATGAAAAAGCAAAAGAGATTTATTGTTTAATATCAGGCACTTGCACTGCCTTGCGTGGGCGACCACGACTGACGGGTTCAATTCTGCGTTCAGTCAGCTTGCTCATGGCTGCCTTGAAACTGGCAGAACCCAGTACCCAGGCTTTGCTGCTGGCATCAACTATCTCTGCGATTTGTGCAGATGACAGCCCCTGCTCCAGGCATTCACGATAGGCAGCTTCCCTTTGAAACGGTGTATTTCCCAAAGCCCAATAACTGCTATGGTCAGAAATCAGCGGATCGATCTGCAAGCCTATGTGATGCCGGTAACTTGACCAGGCAAAATCGAGCAAATCAGCTACCAGGCCAGCGCGCTGCGGACTGTTTTCTATATAGATACTGCATGGGATAAAGTACTTGGTCGCCTCAATCACTGTGGCGCGATAGCGCCCCTGCCACAAGCTGCCGCTACGCTGGTATTTGCGATTGAAATAAGGGACATAGTGACGACCCAGCCATTGCATCATCTTGCCAAGACCGGTTTCGTCGCTAGGAGTGAGTAACAGATGCAGGTGATCAGGCATCAGCACATAGGCGTGTATGGCCACGCCGAACAGGCGCGCAGCTTCTTTCAGCCACTGAAGGAAGCTGGTGTGATCTTCGGCATCATGAAAAATAACAGTGCCGGCATTGCCACGCTGCATGACATGATGTTGCTGATGTGGGATAACGAGTCGGGCTAATCTAGCCATTTGCGCAGCGGAAGAATCCAAAAAGAGTCTGGATTGTGCTTGCGCCTGGCTGGCTTGTCAAAAATTATTGCCCGGTTTGCGGGCAATAATTCATGCGAAGAGACTTATCTATCCAAAACCTGCGGGTTTGCAGCTGCAATCAGGCAGCAATCAACTCTTGCACCGGGCTTTTCAAGCGGAACACTTTCAAAGCACGTGATGCATCTGGTACCGCCATGATTTCAGGCACACCAGTCATTAATTCAGAAATACGGTTTTTCAGCGCTTTTGCCTGTGTCGCCAGCTTGTAATGCGCAGGACGGGTAGTCTGTACGATACCCCAGCGCACGACAGGTGCGTGGCCACTGGCATCCAGCAGTGATCTTTCGCGCAGCCACTTCTCGAAACAGCGCGTGGTCATGTCGCTTTCAATCCAGATAAGATTATCTGAGCTCATTTTCTTGCTGTTGTCCGTAGGGCGAACCAGTATTTCGTAAATCATTTTCTGACTCCTGTAAGGGAATCTTCGCCGTATGGAAGGTGCAAGCAAAGATTCTTTAGTCCAAAAACGCACTGATTCGCCATTCAGTTGACATGAAAAGTTACAAAACAGAGGAATTTTTTTATATTTTTTATAAAAAACAACGAAATACCTCTATAAATTGTCATATTTCCTATGATTTAAAGCATTTTTACAATCTATTTGATCCTTGCGATCTCCAACGCAAAGCTCAATTTGCCAAATCTTGCGCTGACTTCGTCAAATTTCTTTTGTTTTTGCGCATCTGTTAAGCTGGGATTGTTCAGATTTTCACGCAAAACGCTAAATAATGCTAAATCGGCCACCGGTTTCAGCTGCGCATCGTTAGAACGTTGAAAACCTGACAAATTCAGAATGTTTTTCAGGGTTTCAGCATTGGCTTTTTGCTTGCCATAATTGGCAAAGAAGTCTTCGATACGGGTTTTCATCGCTGGCGACAGGTCTTTGCGATACATAATAGGGTCATTCGGAATCAGCGGAGACGACCAGATCACGCGTATTTTATCGAGCTGGTCAGGTGCTTCTTTCTTCAAACGGTCCATTTCTTCGGTATTAAAGGTAGCCACATCTGCTTCGCCCCTCAGAATCGAAGAGAAATTTGCCTGATGATTGCCTGACAGAACTTTTTTAAAGAGTTTGGCAGGGTCAGCTTTATTTTTTGCAAACAGGTAATAGGCAGGTACCAGGTGGCCAGATGTCGATTTTTTATCGCCATCAGCAAAAATGAAGACACCCGGTTTGGCAACAATTTGCTCAAAACTGGTTAAAGCACTTTTATTCGAAACGATCAGTACCGAATTGTAACCACGCGAACCATCGCTTTTCACCATCTGGGCGAAAACCGTAGCCTTGCCATCTTCCACCGCATCCAGAGCCACCTTGCTGCTGAGCCAGGCGATTTGTATGGTGTTATTCTTCAGTCCAGCCAGAATATCGTTGTAATTGGTGGACACCGCAGCAGTGACTTCTGTACCGGTACTTTTGGCCAGATCATCCAGCAAAGGCTGCCAGCGCTTGCGGGTGTCCTCTATGCTGGTAGTGGCGATCAGGCCCACTGTAAGTTTTTCTGCGGCTTGCGCAAAAGAAATAAATAAACTGCCCACGAGCAGCGCCAAGGGAATGATTTTCCTAAACATATTGCCTCAAAAAGATTTTTCAAATGCCCAAAACCACCAGCACCTTAAAGGCTGGTAAGGCATGTATGCGACGAAACACAAACAAGCGACGTCCAGGAAGTACTTTTGGACATGAAGGGGAATGGGATTGGATATAAAGAAATTAGTTTCTCTACATCAATGCCACATATTATAGCACTGCGGCAACATCAGCCTGTTTTTGAAATGTATCCGCAGGTGTTCGACAGAAATTTGTCGCCTGCATATTCCTCACAATCAGCAGATTTAAATTGGTTTTTTCATGTCTGGCATTTCATTTCAGGTAAGAATAAAGCTCGAGACACTTCATCCATTGCCATGCGGAATCTGCTAATTTTAACCCCTGTATTCTGGCTGTTTTTTCTTACGCTTGCGACATGCGCCAGCGCGGCGGACATGCAGGTACAAGCCTGGGGCAATACAAAAGAGGGGACGCACGTCGAAGAAACCTGTATCAGCAATAATGCGCTGATGCAGGTCTGCTATATAGACTATGGCGCGACCATCACTTCCATCACGGTACCGGACCGTCAGGGGAAAATGGAAAATATCGTGTTGAGCCTCCCCGACCTGGCGTCTTATCAAAAAACCAGACACCGACACGCTGCCGTCATAGGCCGCTATGCAGCGGCGGATAGCTCATGCCCAATTCACACTGAACGGCAAAGTTATCTCGCTAACGCCAAACCAGCGTGGGCTGGCCGTTCATGGCGACCCGGATGGCTTTGATAAACGGGTCTGGCAAAGACGTGATTTTGTCGATGAACAAAGTCTGGGTTCGGTATTTCATCTGGTCAGCCCCGACGGTGATCAGGGCATGCCTGGCGAGCTTGATGTCAGCGTCACCTATCGCCTGCTCCATGCCAGCAATGAATTCCGTATTGAATACAATGCGCGCAGCACGGCACCTACCGTCATCAATTTGACCAATCACGCGTATTTCAATCTGGCCGGTGCTGGCTCCCCGGGTCTGGCCTCGCATATATTCCAGATAAGGGCAGATCGCTATGCCGAAACCGATGATAAACGCGTTCCCACTGGAAATTTATTGAGCGTGCAGGATACAGCGCTGGATTTCCGCCAGCCCACAGGGATTAGCCAGCGCCTTGTGCAAGCCGCGAATGAACTGGGCAAACCACCAGGCTATGATCATAGCCTGGTATTTTCAGACTGGAATGGACAGCTTGAACTGGTTGCCAATATCGTTGAAAGCCATTCCGGACGCCATATGCAGGTGCTGACGACAGAGCCCTCCGTACAATTCTTTAGCGGCAATGGCTTCGATGGCAGCGAAATCGCCAGCGAAGGCAAGCCTTACCAGCGCCATGATGGCTTTGCCTTTGAAACCCAGCATTTGCCGGACAGCCCCAACCATGCCAGTTTCCCGACGACCTTGTTAAGCCCCGGTCAGGTTTTTAACTCGGTCACCAGTTTTCGCTTTTCAATATCGCCGCATCTGAAAAGATAATAGCAGGCCACATCCGGCAAGAACCATGCTGTCTCAGGCGGTTTTGGGGGCGAGCAATGCCGCAAATTCAGCCCGCCCAAAAGCGGTACCCGCGATACCCCAGCCACCTTCAGCCGCTTCTGTCAGCAAAACCCAGGTGCGCGTCACTTGCGTAGGATCACCAGAAATTTGCGCGACGATCGATGTCGCCTCTTTCACAAACATTTTCTGGCCTTCCCGGCTTAAAGCTGCTGGCGGCGTGACCACTTGTATACGCACGGTACGCGCTGCATCAGTAGCCGCAGTATGCACCGCCGATGCGGGCATGCGATGGATATAGGCACCCGTATTGTGCGTATGGGCCGGGCCAGGCTGGGCCACACCTTCGGCACGCAATAAAGCTGCGGTCAGTTGTTCAGCAAGCTGGCGATCAGTGCCGGCAGGGAAAAGATCTTCGGCGGCATAAATGTCTATCATGGGCATGGCATTACTCCTGGTTGATCAATCGATATTGCGCATTTGCTCATTATTGACTCAATTATTTGTTTAATGATTCACTTGCGCGCACTTGCACATTATCCAGCCTGGAATTGCTATTTCATTCAGGTTATCGGTTTTTGGCAAGAATCAGGATGATATACATCATCCTTAAAAAGATGATGACGAGTATAATCCTCTTTGTCAAGTATAGAAATTCAAGGTGTGGCTGCATGGGTAGTTCAAAGGCAGAAAAGGCAGAAAATCACGAGCGCATTGTCAGGATAGCTGCTGCCCGCTTCCGTGAAATCGGAATTGAAGGCATCGGTGTGGCAGACCTGATGAAAGATGCGGGCATGACGCATGGTGGTTTCTACCGCCATTTTGCCTCGCGTGAAGAGCTGGTGGCAGAAGCCGTTGCCAGGGCATTGCAGGATGGGGGGCAGGCGGTTGCAGCAATAGCGAACAGCACGCAAAGCAGACAAATATTGTTTACCGCTTTGGTCGATGGCTATCTGAGTATCGCACACCGCGACGGTCTGGCCAGCAGTTGCGCCGTGACGGCACTGGCGGCAGATGTCGCGCGCAGCAATGACAAGGCACGCTCTGCCTACACCAGCCAGGTCAGCCTTTATCTGAAGGTGCTGGGCGAGCTGATCGCCAGCGAAAAATCGGCATCAAAACGCACGGCGGCAATTGCGGCACTGGCGACGATGGTAGGGGCTGTATCGCTGGCACGCGCCGTCAATGATGCCGCATTGTCTGATGAAATCCTGCAATCGGCGGCCAGGGAATTAAAAGCGCGCATGGCTTAGCGGCAGGTTGAATCTGCCTGTTCGCCATGTGTGATCGCAAAATTGGCAAAGTACACATAATCGTCCATGGACTGGTTCAGCATCGCATGGTGCTTGCGGTAAATGCCCCATTTGGGCCGCATATGATCGGCACCTGTACGCCATAGTTGCAAACCCTTGCTGTCTATGTCGAGCACAGATTTGTCATCCTGATTTCGCATGGTCAATTGATACCGGCCGCCAGAATTTGAAAATACAATCTGTTCACGCACACTTATCCATTGCCCCTGTATCTGACTTAGGGCGACCGTACCAAGTACATGAAAAGTACCGCCATCATTTTTGAGATCATCAATCTGCCGCACTTCCATCCGTCCGTTAGCCAATGGCGTGAAGGTGATCAGTGGCGGCTCTGCATAGCGGCCACCGTACGCCTTGATCTGATGAATGTGCGTGAATGAAGGCGAAAACTTCATGCCGGCATCAATCCTGAAACGCCAGGCATAAATGAAGGAATCACCTTCATGCGCCTTGAAGGCCTGATGCATGCCCGTCAGGCTGGGGGCGATCTTGATTTCGGTGCGTGAACGGTCACTGCCCTCGGCCACGGTTTTACCATCCAGGTTGACGTCTGTCGGATCTATGGCAATTACTGAGAAATAAGCAGGAACGATAGCGTCACCGCCTTGAGTAATATGTGGCCTGACTGGCGTGTAAAGTATATCGCTGGGCGTTTCTACCGCACCCTTGCCAAATACACTTTCTATCCTGGCATAGGTGCCTGACTGATCAGCGTTTTGTGCGTTCAGGCATAGTGTATTACCAGTCACCCCCGTGGGGGCCAGCGTAGCATTGACAACACTGGCGTGGCCTGCGTAACAGACCAGCAAGCCAGCAGAAAGAATTGATCGCATCATGCGCCCTTAATATTGCGGTCCGGCTACGACAAACGGCCCACCCTGATAAAGGCTGCTCAGGTCACCAGCATCAGGCCGGTCAGCAGATAAAGGGAAGCGTGCGGCAAATTCGCTTGAACTGTCATTCGGCTTAAAACCCAGATGTGCAGCCTTGCGGTTATCCCACCATTTGACCGGATTATCCGACATGCCGAAAACAATGCTATGCCCCACTCTGGGTGTAAACAATGCCGCCTTGATCAGTTCAAGCAAATCATCGTAACTGAGGTAAGTCACCATCATGCGACTGTTCCTTGGTTCTGGAAAAGAAGAACCTATGCGCAGGCACACTGTCTCTATGCCAAAGCGGTCGTAGTAATAGCGCGATAGCGCTTCGCCAAAACATTTGCTCAAGCCGTAAAAGCCATCAGGCCGCAAGGGACTGTCTGCATCAATCAAATCGGTCGTGCGGTAAAAACCCACGACATGACTGGAACTGGCATAGATGACACGTTTGATACCAAGCTTGTGTACCGCCTCATACAGATTGTGCATACCAAGTATGTTCGCCTGCATGATGGGTTCAAACTTGTCTTCGACAGAAATGCCGCCGAAATGCAAGACCGCATCGACATCTCTGAGCAATTCAAGCACAGCCGCCTTGTCGGCCAGATCACAGACCTGTGCTTCTTCACCCTCACGCAAATTGTCGACAGACACAATATCACTGAGACGCACGATGCTGGCCCAGGGCTTGATGCGCTCACGCAATACGCGCCCGAGGCCACCGGCCGCCCCTGTCAGCAACAGACGCCTGAAAGGCTTTTCGCTAAATTGTTCACTCATCATCATTGTGGGTTGGCATATCAAGGTTAGTGAATGACATTGAATACATAATAACCAATTGATTTTGCATTCAAGTTAAACGTTTAACTAAGTATATAGAAAAATCTGGTGCGGTCAAATAATTATGGGATTTTTCGCTACGTCAGTCCGGTTTTCGAAAATAGCGACCCGCGACTGCAACTGCATGGGCAGACCTTCAGGCATGCGTTGCTGCTTTAGCTTGTACACTGGTTTGCGCATTGTTGACCAATAGGTCCCGGAACCATTTCATCGCCGGATCACGATGCCGGCTTTCATGCCAGATCAGGCAATAATCAAAACTCAGGCTGGCGATATCGAGCGGAATCACTTGCAAAGAACGACCTGCCTGCCATGTCCTGGCCGCACGTTCCGGCAATACAGCGACCAGATTCGCATGTTCTGCGGCAAAATTCCCGGCATAGAAATAAGGTGCCTCCAGCGAGATAAGTGGCCTGGGCAAACCAAGCTCAGCATAGATATCATCCGTGGCATAACCGTGACGCAAAGGGTAACGCGCAGCAAATTGCGGATAGGCAGCGGCCTGGGCCAGCAAATCCAGGGGTGGCAGCGCAGCATGCTTCACCAGCACGGTTGCTGGGCCGACCTGTCGAGGCCGTTGCGGTTCCCCGCCACGAATGGGAAGCCATGCTCATCAGCAAAGGCTTTCCTCCTGCAAGCGCCCTCGCCTTCGCAGAAATGTTCGATGGCTTCAACAGCGGTCATATCGCCTTTGATGGTGAAATGGAAACAAGGTATGGCAAAGTGACACTGGAAACAGCGCTGAAAGCTTGCCTGGGCAAGCGGCACTAGCTGGTAATCAGGTACACCACAAGTTTTGCGGGTTGAGGACTTGCGCGCGCTCCCGTACTTGTGGTGTACCATGCACTCCTGTTTTGCTCTTTTAGTTAAACGCTTTCCACACCAATGAAAAAGAAATTACCGACCATACGTGATGTTGCCGCCGGAGCAGGCGTGTCGACTGCCACCATTTCAAAATTCATCAATGGCACACAAAGGTTTTCTTCTTCTGTGGAAGCGAAGATTACGGAAGTCATACGGGACCTGGGTTATCACTCTAACCCGCTAGCACAATCGATGATCACCGGACGCACCAAATCCATCGGCCTGTCCATCCTCGATGTCAGCAACCCGCACTTCACCAGTATCGTCAAAGGCGCCAATCGCATCGCGATAGAACACAGCTATACCTTGCTACTCGTCGATACAGAAGAAAACCTTGGCCGTGAAAAACTCTTGATTGAGGCACTGAGCCGCCGCGTCGATGGCATGATCATTTTTTCACGCATGACAGAAAGCGAACTCAGCTGGACCGGCCAACTGGAAAAGCCCCTGGTCTTCTTTGGCCGCCTGACGCAACTGGCTTTCCCCTGTGTCAGCAGTGATGATCACAAGGGGGCTTACATGTTGGCCCAGCATTTGATCACGCTGGGTCATAAACGCATAGCCTACCTAGGTTTTGGCAAGTCACGCCGCGACGAAGAACGTCTGGCAGGTATACAGGAATGCCTGGCAGAACATCAGTTAACGGCCGATGTCTACAATACCAATTCTCCGTCAGCGCAGGAGGGTGAGCGACTGTGTTCCACCATCATGCTGGGCAGGCAGCATCCCGATGCGGTGGTTTGCTATAACGACCTGATGGCACTGGGCTTCATGAAAGAGGCACAAAGCCTGGGGTTTGATATCCCCAAAGATGTGTCGGTGGCCGGGTTCGACAATATCCAGTATGGCCGCTATATTTCACCGGCCCTGACTACTGTGGATTTGCAAAGCGAAGAAATGGGCGTGACTGCCATGCGCAAGCTGATAAACATGATCAACGGCGATACCGGCAATGAGCTCACCACAGTAGATGCAAAACTGATCATGCGCTCATCCGTCATGAGCCGGAAATGACTGCGTGCATCTGTGACACTGGACTGTATCGCCGAGATAGTCGCAAGTTGCCCATACTTGGTTCGGCTAGATATGTGCTAAAAAACGACAAATTAGAAAACGTTTTCCTTTCATCTGCCTTGCTACACTGACAGGCAATTAGCTTATTTATAAGCCATTTACCATCATAGAAGCTTCTCAAGCGACTATTCCGCAAAAATTTATAAAATCAGGTTTACCTTCATTTTGAATTCATCTACTATTTAGTTAAACGTTTTCCTAAAATTTAAAACGCTGAATTTTGGCGTTAATAAAGGAAAACAATAATTATTCAGGAGACACATGAATTACAAGAAAACAATCACGAGCCGGCTGTGCCTGAAAGGCTTGGCACTCGTATTGGCCACAGCAGTCTTTAGCCATGCAGCGGCCACTGATACGGCGCATATATCCAGCATGTCGGCAAATCTGCCCATGAATACCCTGGTGCAAAAAGAACTGTATCCGCAACTGGATTTTCTTTCGCAAAAACTGCTGGCCGAAAAACTGCAAACCACGCTGGCGGGTTACCCGGCATTCAATGGCAAGGATAAATTCCTGCCAGGGAAAATTGCCACTGGCCTCGCGCACCTGATGCTGAACCCGGCACTGGATCAGCAGGCGCGTGCCCAGGCAATGAAAAACTTCCGCATCAGTGCAGATATGACTGTGGATCTGGAAAACCATACCTGGGGCATTTATTATTATCTGCTGTCGCTGTACCAGATCAAGCAGGCAGGCTTGCTGGATCAGGCTGTCAGCCCGGCCACGCTGACGCAACTAAAAAAACAACTGGACTGGCGCAGCTTCGTCAATGAAGCAGACCTAAAGCTGATCAACCTGCCGACCAATTATTATGGCGTGGCATTTGGCGTCGCCCGCTTGCGCATGCTATTGGGCTGGGAAGATGTCAGTGGTAGTGAACGGCTGTTGACGAAATTGCTGGAACACTATGATGCCCATTCCGGTGAATACGGTTTTTCTGACGAGACGGATGGCGAGGGCCGCTTTGACCGCTACAGCATTTTGCTGATCGCCGAAATTTGCCATCGCCTGCTGGAAACCGGCAAAGAAGTACGACCCGACCTGAAGCTGAAATTGCGCAAGGCTGCTGATATTGCGCTTAACATTGCCAATGACAAAGGGGATGGTTTCAGCTTTGGCCGCAGCATAGGGGCGTATGGCGACACTGCCATACTGGAAATCCTCTCGGCATCAGCTGCACTGGATATATTGACACCGGTTGAAAGAGACTATGCCTATGCGTATTCAACACGCGTGTTCGCAAAATTTTTAAACTTCTGGTATGACCCGCAATTACATTCCGTCGACCTGTGGGGCAAGGGCAGAAAAACCGATGCCTATCGTGGCGCGCATCGCGTGCTAGGAGAAAATTTCTCGCTACTGCACCAACTGCTGACCACCAATGCCATCTGGCGCAAACTGGGTTATGAAAACAGCTTGCCGCTACCTGATCTGCAAGCCTGGGCAGACAAGACACAGCCAGTATTTCAACTGACCTGGTTTGCGCGTGGTGAATACGACAGGGCGCTGGCCATCTATCGTGACCAGCAGCATGTGTTCAGCCTGTTGCTGGCCAGTGGCGGGGCCAGCCAGCATGCCAATAGCCCCTATTACCCTTTGCCATTTTCCAACGACATCATCGCCGGCATACCCGACAGTGGCTTTGCGCATCCACAACTGATACCGAAACTGACAATGGAGGATGGCAGCCAGTTGCTGGCGACTGCTTTCATTAAAAATATACAAACCAGCAGCGCAGCAAAAACACACACAGTGACTTATCAGCAAGACGGACTGACCCGCATGACAGGTGAAGTCAGGCCGCCACAAAAAGATGAACGCGTAAAACTCAGCAGTACCTATGAACTGGCACCTGGCGTTATTTCCCGAACCGATAACTATACGGAAACCGGCACAGCACACATACAGCAGGCATCTCTGGAGTTCAGCACTTTTTCTGACGCAGCAACTCAGGAAGGTACACATATCCGCTTCAGCCAGGGTGGCGTCACCGAATTTACCGTAGAAGGTCTGGCGCAATGCACGATTAAAAAAGTACTGGGTGAAGCCTATTTTCAAACCCCGGGCGGGCCGCTGAAAAATCACGTCACATGCAGCACACAAAAATTGCCATCCGCAAGATCGCTACGCATTAAATGGACTATCCGTTATCAATAAATGCAAGGCATGCCATATCAGCAAACAACAAGATATAAAAAAAAACAGACACCATAAAAAACCGGAGACAGTAATGAAGATGAGCATTCGCAACAAACAGTACAAAAACAAGCCCTATCAGTTAAAACCTATCGCCTTTGCAGCCAGTCTGGTCATCCTTGGCGTGACCCAGAGCAGTTATGCACAACAGGAAAATACTTCCGAATCGGAAAAGGGCAAGCTGACCGAAGTCGTAATTTCTGCCAACAAACGCATAGAAAAACTGGAGCAGGTACCAATGGCCATTTCTGTGCTTGGCGACGCCACGCTACAGCGTAACAACGTCAGGGAAATCGCTGACGTCATCAACCTGTCACCCGCCTTGTCCATCACTTACGGTTCTACTCCTGCCAACAATGGCATCAACATGCGTGGCATAGGAACAACCTCGATAGGCATAGGTGTGGAAGCTGATGTGGCCGTGATCATTGATGATATTCCCATGGGCATGCAGGTCAAGGCATTCCAGGATCTGACAGATATTTCACGCATAGAAATCCTCAAGGGGCCGCAAAGTACCCTGTTTGGCAAGAGCGCGATCGCCGGTGCTGTCAACATCGTCACCAAACCCATTTCCGGCCCGCTGGCAGGCAGCGTCAGCAGCCTGTACACCAGCGACGGGGAATGGCGTATCGGTGCCAGTTATGGTGGTGAGGTATCAGAAAAATTCGGCTTCAGGTTCACCGCCAGTGATACACGCTTCCCAGGCAACGTCAATAACTTGACAGATGGCAGCAAGGTCAACGGTTCTGGCGGCAAGACCTTCATGGCGAAACTGAGCTGGCATCCCACTGACAATATCGATGTCGATTTTTCACCCCGCTATAACCGCACGATCACTTCGTGTTGCGCGCTGGTGCTGACTAGCCTGACGCCGGCCCAGGGTGGCCTGCTGTCCAATATTGCCCAGTTACCTGCCAGTACACTGCTCAACGGCATACACATAGGCCCGGATAATGTCGATATACGCAATGATGCAATGACAGGGCAAGAATCAACCAGCCGTGGGGCTGGCCTCAAATTCACCTACACGTTCCCTGATGGTTCTACCCTGGCATCGATTTCCTCAGTTGACCGCTACTACGCCAACGACTCGCGTGACCAGGATTTTGTCGATGTGTCTACCCTGCTGTACTATCCACTGGCAAATGGCAAGGCAGCAGGCGTCAATGCCGGGTACATACAATACGGCACCTTTGATGTGAAGTCACAAACGCAGGAATTGCGCTACACCTCCAATGACAAAGGTGCTGTACGTTATGTTGCCGGTTACTGGTACGGCAAGAACTCCATTGAACGGCATTTTGTACGAGGCTATAACGGCATTGCGCTGACAACGCCGATACAATATTTTACCGATACCTATAACGTCAACAGCGCAGTATTTGGTCAGGCGACCTGGGATTTCGCCAAGGATTACAGTGTATTGGCCGGCTTGCGCTATAACCGCGAAACTTCAGGCTACCGCTTTTCTGTCGGTGCACCGCCTCCAGGCGCCTATGTACAGACAGACTATTTCTCCAGCCTCGACAATACTGAAAATGCGACAACGGGCAAACTCAGCCTGCAACATCAGGTCAACAATAACCTGATGGTCTATGCAATGGGTTCTACCGGCTACAAAGGCCTGGCGTATGACCTGACCAGTGGCCTCAATGCGGCCACTGCGGCCCAGCAACCGGTTAAATCAGAAACTGCCAAGACCTTTGAACTGGGTCTCAAAGGTAATTTTCTCGATAACCGACTGACACTGAATGTGGCTGCCTTTAACAGTAAATTCAGCGACTATCAGCAAAATTCTGGCGGTTACCTGCCAGGTACAACCACCTATGTCACTCGTCTCAACAGCGTAGGCGGTGTACAGACACGTGGTGTAGAAATGGACGTGTCGGCACTGGTGACCAGGGATCTGATCCTCAACGGCAGTTTTGCCTATACCGATGCCACCATTACCGATTTTCCGAACGCACCATGCTATAACGTGGCAGGCAGCCCGAACGGTGGCTTCAATGCAGAATGCCAGTTGAAGTCAGCACAGTATGGCGGGCAAAATGTACAAAACCTGGCCGGTGCGAGAATGCCGAATGCACCAAAGATCAAGGCCAATGTAGGCGGACAATATGACCTGCATTTCAGCAACCTGCCTTTCGACGCTTTCTTTACCGGCAGCGTACGGTATCAGAGCGATGTCATCACGAACCTGAACCAGGATCCGACTCTCGCCGTACCCAGCATCAGCGTGACCAATATCGGCTTTGGCATCAAGGACAAGACGAACAAATATAAATTGAGTTTCTTCGTCAATAACCTGTTTGACCGCCATTACGCCAATACTGGCTTCACCGGCGTCGGTAGCTGGAGTAGCAAGGCCCCCAACCCGGTGCTGACTGTCAGCAATACGACATGGACACCTGCACGTGATGCCTTCCGCTACTTTGGTGTGAGGCTGGATGCCAAGTTTTAAACTCCAGCCCAAAAACTGATCGCATGTCTATGTGAAATAGCGCGAAGAAAATCTGTTTCTTCGCGCTATTTCAATTCAAGCTTCAATCTGCCACTTTGTCAGATGGGAATTGGAAGGAATTGCGCAACAAGGCATTCATGGGCATATCGAGATTGACGCCTGATGGTGGTATGGGATTGTTGAACCATTTCCTGTAAAGCTTTTCTACCTCACCGCTATAGATAATCCTCGCCATTTCTGCATCCATCAGTTTTTTCAGTTCCGTATCATTTTTTGAGAACATGATGGCATACGGTTCCACAGTCAATGGACTGGCCACGACTTGATAATCGGCAGGCCGGCTGCTCATTGCCTTCAAGCCGTATAACAGCACATCATCCATCGCAAAGGCATCGGCCTTGCCGGTTTCTACCTGGTGAAAAGATTCAAGATCATCCTTTGCTTCCAGCAGGGTGATGCGCAATGCGCCCACATCATTGCGCTCAGCAATGGATTTGGCATTGGTGGTAGCAGCGGTGGTAACGATGGTTTTATTACGCAAGTCTGCCCAGTTGCGTATGCCGGAATCCTTTTTAACCAGCATGCGGGCGCTGGCAATGAAATTGGCTATCGTAAAACCTACCAGGGCACGTCGCTCTGCGGTGTTCGTGGTCGGGCCACATTCCAGATCTGCCTGCCCGTCAAGTATGGCCTTGAAACGACTGGACGGGGTAACCTGTAAATATTCAATGCGCAGGTCTGGCCGCTTCAATTGTATTTTGATCGTTTCAACGAGCTTGAGGCAAATATCCACTGTGTAGCCAACCGGTTTGCCACTATTGTCTTTATAAGAAAACGGTATCGATGCATCCCTGGTAGCGAGCACGATTTTGCCGTTGCGGCCAATACGCTCCAGGGTTTCGCCGGCGAATGCTGACTTGCTGATACCGGTCATCATCAGAAGCGCAAAGGCAAAAACATTTGCCTGGAATATCATCGGACGGATGTGCATTATTTTCCCCAGGTCAGACAAATTATTTATTCACGGGCCGGTGCACATGATGGCTGTGATTGTTGTCTTTTACCGGGTACGCAACAAACGATAATTTCTAATCTGGGGTATTAGTCCTGCTATTAGGTTTTCAAATTTACAAGCTAAGTGAATACCATTTCTTCAGACACGAGATCAAGCTTCGCTGAACGATTTCGAATGATCCGGCACTGCTGCACTGCCGGGTATCAGCTATGACTACCCGACTTGGCAGCCAGTTCACGCAACTTATCTTTCTTGCTTTTACGTTTGCCTTTGATGCCGCCAGTGGGCGCATCGAGGCTGGATTGATCGTCCTTATTCGCTTCTGCTGATTCAACGGCTTGGGGTGCCGTTTGTGTTTCAGCAGCAGGTTCGAAGCCAGCAATAACTTCACGTGGCACGCGCTTGTCCTGCCGTTTTTCGATCAGGCGAAAATGCATTTCATGTTCAGCCAGAATAAAGCTGACTGCCGTGCCGGAGGCGCCGGCACGACCAGTGCGGCCTATGCGGTGGATGTAATCATCCGCTGAACGCGGCAAATCATAATTGACCACGACAGGCAAACCCAGTACATCAATACCGCGTGCAGCCAGATCAGTAGCTACCAGTACCTGCACGCGCTTAGCCTTGAAATCAGTCAGCATATGCTGGCGCGCACCCTGACTCGCGTCACCATTGAAGGCTTCAGCCTTGATGCCGGCTTTTTGTAATTTTGCCGCCACGGTGTCGCTCGCATATTTGGTAGCGGCAAATACCAGCACACGCTCCCATTGCTGTTCCTTGATAAGGTGTACCAGCAGGCGCGTACGCTTATTGCTATCAACCGCTATAGCCCGCTGGACGATATCAGGATTGTTTTCTATCGTGTCAGAAATCGCAATGCGCCTGGGTTCATGCAATAAACCCAAGGCCAGTTTTTTGACGGCTGGCGGAAAAGTAGCAGAGAAAAACAGGTTTTGTCTTTGCTCTGGTAAATATGAGAGCAGACGTTTGATTTCATCGGCAAAGCCCAGATCCAGCAAGCGATCTGCTTCATCGAGCACCAGTGTGGTCACATCCTTCAACTGCAAGGCATTGTTGTCGAGTAAATCCAGCAAACGCCCTGGTGTACTGATAACGATATCGGCACCACCGCGCAAATGCATCATTTGCGGGTTAATCGATGCACCACCAAATACGACGGCAATCTTTAGTGCCGGTAACAAATGACAGGCCAGATTTTCAATGCTGCTGCCAACCTGGGCAGACAATTCGCGGGTAGGCACCAGTACCAATACGCGCACCTTGCGTTCCTTGCCTGTTGCGTTGACTGGCTGTTCAGTTTGCATAAGATGCAAACGCTGCAACAATGGCAAGGCATAGGCTGCCGTTTTGCCTGATCCTGTCTGCGCCAGTGCCAGCACATCACCGCCCGCCAGTATCGCAGGAATAGCTTCAGCCTGTACGGCAGTTGGTGCGCTATATTGCCTTGCAGTGACAGCATGCAAGAGTTCAGGGATGAGGCCGAGGGAATCAAAATTCATGGACAGGCTTACAGTAGGAAAATACGTTCAGGAATAAACAGCAACCACGAATCAGACGGTAACTGATCAGTGAGAAAAGACATCGCTGAGGAGTTTTATCCAGGGAAACTAAAGAATTTGCCTCTGAATTTGAATTTTTTTCAATACACTCTGAGTCAACGATTTGTCAGTATTGCAATTTTTTTACAATACGATCATTGTAAAACAGAAATGCCTGCCATCTTCCACAGAAATTGCCTAATCACCGCGAAATCGGTAGCGCAATGCCCGGCCTGAGGCCACAGCGTTGCCGAATCATAAGTTGCAGTGGTGCATGATGCCAGTTTAACCGCATTGATCTGCGCCTCACATCTGGCCAGTCTATTACAGGCTTATTCACTGACCTAAATGAGATGTCTAAACACCGTGGTGATCATCACGCCAGTTGATGTAAATCAGAAATGATTGAACCCGCATGGCTCGCGAGACACTTCCAACTTCATTGTATGGCCATACCCTGCGGCAAATTGACATCGGCATGCTGCCCAGCCTCAATGTCAAAACCAATCAAGCCGTGGTGTTTCAGATGGGTGCGCAATATGTTCCTGGAAATGCCAAGTAATTTTGCAGTCTGGACCTGATTCTGTGCACAGAAATTAAAGGCAGTGTGAATCAAGGTTTGTTCAAAAAATTCAAATACGCCCGCGTCTCCAGTTTCTATACTCTCGACGATCAGCGTTTGCAATCTGTCTTTCAGGCTGGCCTCCGGCGTCGCTGCCTGAGTCATATTGACTGCATGTCCTTGAACCTCCGGGGTATAAGTTTGTGTAGCTACCGCTGGCGATATGGTAGAACCACGCCTTCTGGCAGCACCGGCGAGTTTCAGGTCTTCTGCCACAATCACCTTATCGCGGCAAACGATCAATGCAAAGTGGATGACGTTTTCCAGTTCACGTATATTGCCGGGCCAGTCATATTGTAGCAATGCTGTCTCAGCTTCAGAAGACAGACGCACATTATCGAGCTTCATTTTTTCGCCATAGATGGCAATGAAGTGATACGCGAGTGGCAGGATGTCGCCAGTACGTTCAAACAGTGGTGGCAAATTAATGGTCGCCACACTCAGTCTGTAATACAGATCAGAACGGAAATGCTCAGCTTCTATGGCTTTGTGCAAATCAACGTTGGTCGCAGCCACTAGCCTGACATCAAGCGGTATGGGCTTGCGCGAACCCAGCCTGACGACCTGGCGCTCCTGCAATACACGCAGCAATTTCACTTGCAGTGCAAGCGACAGATCACCAATTTCATCCAAAAATAAAGTGCCTCCATTGGCGGCCTCAAACCAGCCTGACCGCGATTGCGTTGCGCCGGTGAATGCACCACTTTCATGACCAAATAATTCTGCATCAATCAGGGTTTCACTAAAGGCACCGCAATTGACTGCAATGAATGGCCCTTTACGCCCGCTATGATTATGGATATGGCGCGCAACCAGTTCTTTGCCCGTTCCGGTTTCGCTGATAATCAATGCAGTGGCCTCACTGCGGGCAATGCGCTCGACTTGCAGCAACAATGCCGCGGATCGGGGATCATTGAACATCATGGCCTTGGCCCGAATGGACAAGATCATGTTCTGGTTATCAGGAAAGGTCAGTAATTTGTTCACGATAAGCTTTCTGGCTCAAGATGCTGAAAGTAAAATGCACGCAGAACAAAGATGAAATATTCTCCTTTCGCTTTATCTGCATTCGACGACATCAGACTACCGTGAGAGTTCCTGAAGTAGAACGAATTTTTACAAACTTTCTTATCCACTTTTTGTGAATGATTCCGGGCGGAAATTTACCTTGGCAACTGGTATGACAAAAGACAGCTTCTGCTTCAATTACATATTGGGAAGCTGAAGATGTCCCTTGGTTTTGGACACAAGAAATTAATTCGACAATTTAAAATCATCGTGACATGCCTTGCAGGTGCGTGTCAGTTTTCCATACTGGTCTTTCACAGCTGCAGGGTCACCTGCCAGAGCAATTTTTGCCAGCTCGTTCGCTTCCTTACTGAAGTTGGCGGCCAGTTCACCAACATGCTTGCCATCCCTGAAAAGTTCAGGCTTGACGGCAGTATCATGCCAGCCCTTGCCTTGCTCGGTGCCCGGTGCAAACAATGCGCCTAAACCGGCATTAGACAGTGCCGCAATGGTGTTGGCTGCCTTGATGACTTCTTCCTTATTGTATTGGCCTTCCAGCGCAGCCTTGATGCGACCTGAGTTCCAGCCTATTACCTGATACGCAGACTGGCGCCATTTGATCAGGGTTTCCGGCTTGGGCGCCTGTTGTGCCAGCACAGAGGTCGAGGCAATAAAAATGGATACTGCAGTGACTGCCAGAAAAATTCTTGATGCGGTTTTTTTCATGGATATTCCCGGTCTGATTGAAATTTAAAATGGAGAGGTATGTCAGGCTCGCAGATGGGTCTTGAAAAACTCTACCGTGCGCTGCCAGGCCAGCGTTGCGGCAGCCTGGTCATATCTTGGCGTCGTATCATTGTTAAAACCATGCTGTGTACCTGCATAGGTGAAAACCTGATATTTGACACCCGCCTTGATCAGGGCCGCTTCATATTTCGGCCAGCCGGCATTGATGCGTTCATCGGTCCCGGCATAGTGAATCAGCAAAGGTGACTTGATTTTTGCCGCCTCTTCTTCTGATGGTTGTCCACCATAAAACGGGACGGCAGCGGCCAGATCAGGGATTTTGGTCGCCAGGAAATTTGAGATGCCACCACCATAGCAAAACCCGACCACGCCAACCTTGCCATTGCCTTCTGGCAGTTTTTTCAAGATTGCCGCAGCCTCGATAAAATCTGCGCGGGTCTTGGTTTGATCAAGCTTGGGGAACAGCTCGCGGGCTTTCTCTTCATCGCCCGGATAGCCCCCAAGCGGGAACAGTGCGTCTGGCGCAAAGGCAATGAAACCATCTAGTGCCAGGCGGCGTGCGATATCTTCGATATGCGGGTTCAGGCCACGGTTTTCATGCACGACCAGGACTGTTGGCAATTTTCCCTTGATCACCGCAGGAGTAACCAGATAACCCTTGAGGTTGCCGTAGCCTTGTGGCGATGGATATTCTACATACTGCGCCTGTATGCGCGCATCTGTCTTTGGCACTTGCTGCGCCTGGGCAAAATTGGGGCTTAACTGTTGCAGCAATACCTCGGCCGTAACTGCGCCAACCGCGAATTTGCTGGCCGATTGTAAAAAACTGCGACGGTCGATTTGCCCGTGTACATACTGATCAAAAAGCTGCAAAACCTCGGGTTTAAATTCATCTGCGGTCTGACGTGTCATCTTATATTCTCCTGGGTAACATTAATTTTCAAGTACGTGCATAAAATTGGGCTGGGAAGATTTGCCGGGGCAGCTTGCACATGCATGTCATTTGAATGGACGGTAACTGTCGTGACAGGCACTACAAGCCCTGGCAATACTGACTGCTGCCATTGCACCTTTCTCGTAGTCCTGATCGCGCACAGATGCGCTGATGATGGCAGCAGCGTCCTTGCCATCTCTTGACATCTGTACGGCCTCATCAGGATGTTTGATCTGTATAAAATAATTTTCCATTTTCAAATACAGATCTTCGATTTCTTCAGCGCTTTGTATGGCAGCCGCATCCTCTTTTAGTGAAATACGTTTTTGCACTTCCACTATTTTTTTATCGACTTTGCGCATCCAGATATCAAAATCCAGCATGCTGGCTGCCAACGTCGATTGCATTGCAGACATCATCAACAAGGCTAGCGCGGCAAACAGGCATATGTTTTTACCAGTCTTCAAATTCATGGCTTGGCAGGTTTTTCAGGTTTTGCAGCAGCCAGTTTTTGCACTGCTTCCAAAGCCTTGACCACATTCTGTTCCGGTGCCAGGCCACCAACGGATGCATACACCTTACCCGCAGAAGTGATGATGAAGGTACTGCGCTCGGTATGCGCATGATCTATGTCATTGCCGCGCGTATCCTTGCGACCTGCCGGTGTATCCACTACTGACAGGTCAAAGCTTTTGGCAATCTTGCCATCCACATCTGAAGCCACAGGGAATTTGCCTGCGCAATACTCGGGGTCAGCAGAGAAATCGTTGAGGCGGCTGATGCTATCAAGGGAGACGCCGACAATGCTGGCACCTGCCGCCTGGAATTTATCATGCCCCACGGCAAATTCGTGCGCCTGTATATTGCAGCCACCGGTAAACGCCGAAGGGTAAAAATACACGACCACCGGCCCTTTCTTCAAGGCTTCTTTCAGTGAATACGGAAAGCTCTTGCCTGCCAGTGATGCCTGCGCCTTGAAATCAGGGGCACTATCCCCTTCCTTCAAAGCGGCTTGCGCCGTCGTCGCCATGACGGATAACGACAGTAATAAACTGAATGTGAATGCCTTGGTTTTCATATGCGCCTCATTTGCCCTGGTTAAGTTTTCTTGTACACCTGATGACAGGTCTTGCAGGATTTCGCCAAAGCACTGACCGTAGTCGATGCATTGTCAAAATCTTTTTCAGTGACTTGCCGTATCAGCTCTGTAGCGAAATTCCTGCTTTTTCGCGCATATTCAATCGCATCAACGGCATCGCCCTTATGCTTGTAGAATAACTCAACTTGTGCAAACATTTCTTCTATTTCGCGGGCATCAGCCAGCGCCGCCTTGCCATCTTTCAAGGCAATATTCGAGTCTATATTTTTTGTGGACTCTTCTATCCTTTGCATGAGGTCTGCATCAACATCATTCACTGCGACTGCCATGCCGGCGACCAGGGTCAACAGCAGGGCAGCAGCTTTCAACATTTTCTGTTTCATTTGCACATCCTGTTACTTCAGCTCAGATTGCCGCATTGTCAGGCGATCAATTCCTTGACGACATCACCAAACACCGTGGTGGCCCGCTCTGAGCGGCCCTGATGGGTAAATGTCAGGTTGCGGTGATTCAAGCCCATTAAGTGCAATACGGTCGCCTGCAAATCATAGGTGTCGACTACGCCGCTTGCTGCACGCAGACCAATTTCATCCGTTGAACCATGGGTATAACCCGCCTTGGAGCCACCACCCGCGATCCAGGTCGTGTAACCCCACGGATTATGATCACGACCGTCACCGGTCTGCCCATACGGGGTACGGCCAAATTCAGAAGTCCACACCACCAGCGTGCTATCGAGCAAACCACGTGCTTTCAGGTCAGCCAGCAAGGCACCGATAGGTTTATCGACCGATTTGGCCATGACTGCGTGGTTTTTTTCTATGTTGTTATGGGCATCCCAGCTACCATAGGTCTTGTCATTCGAGCCTGAAATCACATGGACAAAACGTACGCCACGTTCCACCAGGCGTCGTGCGCGCAAGAGATTGGTGCCGTAATCCTTGCTGGCGTCGTCGTCAAGGCCATATGCGGCCTTGGTTTCTTTGGATTCTTTACTCAAATCAACTGCTTCCGGGGCAGATGACTCCATGCGATAAGCAAGTTCATACGAGCGGTTACGCGCCTCCAGTTCACTGTCAGATGGATAGTGTGACGCATGCTGGGCATTCAATTTACGGATCAGGTCCAGGGTGTTTTTTTGTTCGGCAGATGAGACCAGCGATGGCCTGTCCAGATGCAGGATAGGTGAGTCCCCCTGGCGGAAAACCGTACCCTGATACGTCGCCGGCAAAAAGCCGGAACTCCAGATCGTCTGACCACGGCCACCACCGCTATTGTCATAGCCCGTTGGCAAGACGACGAAGCTGGGCAAGTCAGGATTGGCGCTACCCAGGCCATAAGTAATCCAGGCCCCCAGTGCGGGGCGGCCCGGGGTAAGGGCGCTGGTATGCAGTTTCAATGAAGAAATGACATGGGTGCTGCCTTCAGTCTTGCTGCCTTTGATGAAGCAGATATCATCCGCCTGCTTGGCAATATTTGGCACCAGGTCCGAGAACCAGGCACCGCTTTCGCCGTACTGCTTCCATGTACGTTTGGTCGCATACAGGGCACCCACACCACCATCGGTCGCTGTCTTGAGGTTTTTGGAAAACGAGTCTGGCATGGGTTGGCCTGCCAGTTTGATCAGGTCAGGTTTGTAGTCAAACAAATCCAGCGTGCTGGGCGCACCTGCCATGTGCAGCCAGATGACGGACTTGGCCTTCGCCGCATGATGGGCGACTTTCAAAGCCAGCGGGTCATCGAATGTTGCAGCCTGTGCGCTTGACAGCAAGCCACCACCCAGCAGGCCGCCGGCAGTGAGGCTGCCCAGACCCAGCCCACCCAAGCCCAGTCCTGCATGTGACAAAAAGTCGCGGCGTGATTTATTGGTCATAATATTTCCCTTATTTTCATCAATTCGTATTTGCTTGTTTGCGTAAGTTTTGCGTAATTTTTGAATGCTCTTTATTCATCCGGCTTCAGAACCGATAACTGAATTCATTCGAATTCGCCGCCGCATGGACCAGACTGAGGAAGGCAGCTGCTCTTGCCTTATTCAATTTCTGTGCGTCATCCTTGGCAGCCTGCGGACTATTGCTGTCGGCATCGTCTTCGCTTTGCGCAGATTTTGGTTTGGCCTGCTTTTGTTTTTCCAAAAATTCCAGGAAGGCGATTTTTTCAAAACGGTCTGCGGAACGTCCATAAGCAGTTTTATAAAGCTTGTCGATGTTGTTTCTCAGTTCAGGCGACTCGCCAAAACCTTCTGGCACACCTACTTTCTTGCCATCAGCAAGCTGCTTTTTGGCGATTTTTTCTTGACTGTCGAGGAAACTCAGCAAAGTCGCTTTCTCGGTTTTATCCGGTAAGCGGGCATACAGGATCTGGTACAAACGATCGATTTGTGCAGATTCATTATTGCCAGCCTCACGCAAGACCCTGCCTGCCAGCGCCTGAGACCACTGAAACACCAGGTCACTATTGATCAGTGCCAATGCCTGCGGTGCGGTCGTGGTCACGTCACGTTTGCTGTGTACCAGTTGCGGATTGGCCATATCAAAGGTTTCGAGCAGCGGATAAGGAATATTCCTGCGGGTGAACACATAGACACTGCGACGGTGGTAGTCATGCGGGTCGGTCGAGGTAAGCCAGGCATTGCCGGCATTGAAGTTGCTCGGTACAGGTGGCAATACCGATGGCCCGCCCAGCTTTTCTTCCAGCAGGTCGGAAGCAAGCAATAAGGAGTCACGTATCTGTTCTGCATCCAGGCGCAATCTTGGGAAGGACGCCAGCAACTTGTTGCTCGGATCGGTTACCTTGGTGTCTTCGCGTTCAGCAGATGACTGACGATACACATTGGACAGCAGGATCTGGCGCTGCAATTTCTTGACGCTCCAGCCTTCCTTGATGAAATTGCTGGCCAGATAATCCAGCAATTCAGGATGGCTGGGCTTGGTTCCCATCTTGCCAAAATCACTGACGGATTCAACAATGCCACGGCCAAAATACTGCGCCCAGACACGGTTCACAAAGACACGCGCAGGCAAAGGATTGGTCGTACTGGTCAGCCAGTTTGCCAATGCGCTACGACGGCCGGACGAGGTGACAGTCGGCACGATATTCGGTTTTTCGCTGGTCAGCAGTGACAGGAAGGCCGGCTGTACTTCTTCGAGATGTCTGTCATAGATGCCATTCGCCAGCACATAGGTCGGCGGAGCCTCTGCATGACCAAGCTCAGTCATCGCCGAGATATAACCAGGATGCTTGGGTTTGATGTTATCGAACTTTTTCAGTTCAGCTTCAAGCTTCTGGTATTTCTCGTAACCGTCTTTGTCCTTGGTCTTAAGCTGGTTAACAGCATTGCGGGTGCGCCCCTGCATGGTCCACAGGTTGCGGTGATAAATCCAGCGGTCATAAGCAGTACGTTCACTCTCCGGCTTGGTGATCGATTCGCGCGTGGCCGGTACAAAGCCCAACAGACGGTCAGCTTCTGCCTTGTCGATGATGGGACGTATCAGGTTCTCCTGCTTGTCGTGGATGTCCTTGGTCGCCGCTTCCCACTTCGCCAGTTTCAGTTCATATTCTTCCTTTTGCTTGCCGGTCGCAGCGATGATGTCGTCGCTGGCACTGGCATTCACAAAGAAGGATTGCAACTGGTAATATTCTTTTTGCGAAATCTTGTCGAACTTGTGATTGTGGCAGGCAGCGCAACCAACCGTGGTTGCGAGGAAGACCGAGCCAACGGTATCAGTCAGGTCAGTCGCAATTTCCACCTGTTTGAGATTAAGGTCACGGGCATTGACTTCGTCAGGATAATTGCGCAGGAAGCCCGTGGCAATCAGGGCCTCCTGGTTGCCGGGGAATAATTCATCGCCTGCCAGTTGTTCCTGTATGAAGCGGTCATAAGGCTTGTCTTCATTAAATGCCTTGATCACATAGTCACGATAACGCCAGACGTTTGGACGCGTACCATCGGCGTTAAAACCGTCACTGTCAGCATAACGGGTCAGGTCCAGCCAGCGGCGGCCCCAGCGTTCACCATAACGGTTTGATGCCAATAACCTGTCCACCAGTTTTTCATAGGCCTTGGAGGATTTGTCGCTGGCGAAAGCCTGTACTTCTTCAGGCGTGGGTATGACACCCCAGGTATCCAGCGTGGCACGACGGATGAAGCTTGCCCTGTCGGCATCAGGTGATGGCTTGATGCCCTTGGCCTCCAGCTGGGCCAGGATGAACGTATCGACCGGGGTATGTACCCAGCTTTTTTGCTTGACTACCGGCAGCTCCGGATTTTTCAAAGGCTGGTAAGCCCAGCCCTGGGCAACAGCTGCCTGGGTCTTGGTCTTGATCTCGGTAATGGCTTTGCCTTCTTCTGCGGCACTGAGACTGATGGCAGTACCAGACAATGCCAGTACGATGGCAAGTGCAAGTGGCTTATACATGGCGGCTTCCCTGCTGATGGTCAGTTTTATTCATGAAAACGCTCCCTGAGAATAATGAGTAAACAACGATTTTCACTATCAATAGCAACTATCGCGCCATCATCAAAGACAACTTTAGATGAAACATAAGTCATTGATAAATATGGTATTTTTAAAAAACGTCAGAACATGGAAAAATTTATCGCTGCTTATTTTTCAAACATCGGTGAGATGTTCTGCTGATTTAAAACCAAGCACCTGCCGCAATCTGCTTCAAGTCCAACAGGGGCCGTTTTATCGGCGCAAAATGCAAAACCCCAGGCTTAAACCTGGGGTTTTGTGTTCTGCGGAATTAAATTAAAGCTTGCCGCTTAGGGTAATGCCTATCCAGCGTGGCACTGCTGGCGTAATGCTATTCCAGGTCTTCAGCAAAGGTGTATTGTCATTGAAGGCATTCTTGACCACCAGGCTCAGGTCATACGACTGATTGCGGCTGCCTATGCCGATGGCGATATCGGTGATGCTTTTTGCCGCTACCCAGCCATAGTCGGACAAGGCATTATCCGAGTTATATTTGCTGCTATACAGGGTATTCGTACTGGCATGGAATTCCCTGTTGCCGAAAATCGGCAGGCGGTAATCTATGCCCACGTTGAAGCTGAATTTCGCAGCACCTGGCAAAGCCTGGCCCGACACATCACGATACGGTGCTGCCCCACTATAGCCATTTTCGACTGGCTGGGCAGAGTTGGCGAAGCTCTTATAGCGCGCATCATTATAAGCACCGGCGAAACGAATCTGGGTATTTGGCAAGCCGCTGTACACACCATCGACTTCCAGCCCCTGCGCCCTGACCTTGGGGACATTACCGGTGGCAGAGGTGTAGTAGCTCGTACCATCATTGTTCAGATTGGTGGTATAGACATCCAGCACACGCACGGCTTGCTGATAGTCCTTGATATCCATGACGAACAAGGCAGCATTCAAAATCAGCTTGTTGTCGAGCAGGGCAGATTTCAGGCCAAGTTCAAATGCACTGGTTTTTTCAGCCCTGACCAGATTGGACACGCCATTGGTGACCTGGGATATGCCTGCCTTTTCACCATATTGCCACGATGCATAGCTGGTGACATTATCGTTAATCTTGTAGGAAGGACTGATCACGAAAGCTGGCAAGCCACCTTTGAAAGCTTCGGCCTCTACCGGATTAAATACCACGCCTATCTGCGACTGGCGTATGGCCTTGGCAGCGGCAACCTGGGCTTTCTGTGTTGCACTGAGATTGTTGTAGGCAGTCCCTGCCGCTCCAGAAATCGTGCTACCGAAATACTTGTTGGCAGCCACATCAGCCAGGGCCAGCTGGCTGGCCGTATTGCCTGCATTCAGCAGCCCCGCACTGTTCGACGAGAAGCCACCCAGTTGCACGCCATTGACAGCGACCGGGTTTAATTCAGCTGCATTGCCATAGTCTTTCAGCAGGGTACTGGCAACGTTTTTCCGGTTTTCATAGGTATAGCGGGCACCGGTGGTCAGCGTGAAATCATCGCTTAAATGCCAGTCAGCCTGGGCAAATGCGGCAGCGCTCTTATTGCGGATCTTTTGCAGGCCAGCCGGGCTGTTAAAGGACATGGACAAAGAATCCAGTGAATTTTGCATGAGATAGCGGCCAGCAGCGTCCTTGTCCAGCGTGCTGTACTGGCTGGCCGAGGCGAACCAGGCACCGGCATCATTGCCCCATTGGCGGCGATAGTCAGCGCTATTGTTCACGTCCAGAAAGAACAAACCGGTCTGGTAATCAACTTTGCCACCAGGTTGCGAGGTAAGACGGATTTCCTGGCTGGCCTGGCGATAATCATTCCAGAACCCGCCTGAGTTACGGTAGATATCAAATGGCGTACCCTCATCATTGACCGCATTGAAGTGATAGTCTTTGTAGGCTGTAATGGAAGTCAGGGTATGCGTACCGAGGTTCCAGTTCAATTCAGCTGATGCCCCGTTGCTGCCTGAAACCAGCGGGCGCTGATAATCATTGTTGACGGCATTCTGCCCGCCGCCGTTGAGGTAATCATTCAGGTAAGTGTAACTGGCTTGCTGCGTGAACCAGCGACGTCCCAGACGTACGCTGGCATCTGTGGTCAGTGTATTCACGCTGCCGTTTGCATAGGTCGTCGGCGTAGGGGTATTAATGGTGCGCCCATTGGTGGTCTCGCCAGCACGTGGCTGGGCATCAAAAGCAATGCGGGCGCTGAAGTCCTTGGTCGGTGTCAGCAGGAACTGTACGCGGCCAGAAACCCTGTCCTTGTTCGTATAGGTAATGTCCTTGTTGTACAGGTTTGCGATGTCACCAGCGCCTTTGCTCACGCTCAGGGTACCGCGCCATGCCAGCAAATCATCAATGATGGGGCCACCGGCAGAGAAGCGCCCCTGCACCGTATCATTCTGCCCGAAGGTCAGTGAATAGCTGGCATCAGGTGTAAACGACGGGCGTCGTGTCGTCACATTGATGACACCCACACTGGTATTCTTGCCCAGCAAAGTACCTTGTGGGCCACGCGTCACCTCGACTGCATCGACATCGGTAAAATCATAACTGGATGACAGTGCGTTATAGGCGTAATTGACGCCATCAACGATCAGACCGACACTGGGGTCTTGCGCCTCCGTCTGGCCCTGCTTGCCTATGCCGCGTATGGACAGGCTGCTGGTGCGCTGGTTGCCCTGGTTCCACGATACATTCGACACACGCTGGGCGATTGCACCGATATCCGTGGCTTGCAACCTGTCCAGTTCCTTACCGGTCACGACAGAAACGGAAAGAGGCACATCCTGCAAACGCTCTATGCGGTTACGGCTGCGTACGGTCACTGCGCCCAGGGTATCGACTTCTTCCGGTTCGGTACCCTTGACTGGCTGGACTGTGGTGCCAGCAGGTGCAGCACCAGGCTGCGTACCGGCGCTTGGCGCAGTGGGTGCAGCAGGCGTATTGCTGATGGCTTGTTTCGCGATAATCTCCTTGAGACGGGCTATTTCTGCCTGCAATTCGGCAACGCTGGGGCCATCTGCTGCATGCAGACTGCCCGATGCCAGCAAGGCTGCACCGGCCAGTACACTGGCAATCGGCGAACGGCGAAATGGCACGAGGCCGCGACGGAGAGAAAAAAAAGATGGCGTTCGACCTGCCTGGTGATGACTCATGCGTGTGTGCTCCTGAAGCAATTGAAGGAAAGTGTTTGCCTTCCTACCGCAAAGAGCGTGCCACGCTATTCATCAGTTCTTAAATTAGCTAAAAAATTCTTAGCCAATGTTTCTCATCCCTTTATAAAACAAGGCTCTCAGCCATTTTTTCCTGAATTTCCATTTCTCCAAAATTCATCCATCGCCGCTCTCTCTCCCATGTTGAATACCAGTCATCTGCCAGCGACATGAATCAAATTTGCTGCGGATACAGCAGAAAATTTGCTGCATATCAGGCATGCCATCGCATATGCATATTCCGGTTGCTGCTGGCACCTGAACAGCCTGCGCTGGGCGTACTGCTGGATATGCATCAGTGTGTGTTGCCTAAGCAACTTGCGCCATCCCTTCCGACCTCGCTGACAGAGCCATACTAATACAGAACAGGGCTGGCATAGTAGTTGCACAGTATGGCAAGAACTATTGTTTTCACTTGCCCCGCTCTTGTTAAGCTCTTGCTACTTTTTACTTCACACATTGAAAGTCCAACATGATCCAACGTAAAAACCTCATCGCCCTTTTCCTCAGCGTTGCTGCCGCAACTGCAATGGCCCAACAGGCAGCGACACCGATTGCCGGTGCCGCTCCTGCACAGGAATGGAAATACAAAACCAAACGCCTGGAACGCAACGAAGTGGATGCCCTGCTGGCCAAGCCTGAGAAACTGGTCGTCATTGATGTGCGTCGCCCTGATGAATTAACGGCCAAGGGCAGCTTTCCCGTGTATTTGAATATCCAGAACAAGGAGCTGGAAAAAAGCCTGGCTTACATACCAAAAGACCGGGTGATACTGACTGTATCCAATCACGCCGTACGTGCAGGTGCGGCCGGTGATCTGCTTGCATCCAAAGGCTTTATTGTTGCAGGCGCCACCGGCTCTGAAGACTATGAATCACAGGGCGGCACCATCACGAAAGTAGCAGTGCCACCGCCACGCAATGCCGCCAATACGACCAATGCAGCGACGGCAACCGTCGCCACTGCGGCAGTGAAAAAAGACTGGTAATTGGATCGACGATTACAGGAACGACCACAGCATGCCCTCATCTATTACTTCCGCCAGCTCTGCCAACCCGGCTACCTCTGTGAATACCATCAATACTGAGATCAATGCAGTGAGCAGCCATAAAAAGCGCATCCTGCTATGGGATTTGCCATTGCGCCTGTTTCACTGGTTGCTGGTGCTGGCCATCACCACCGCCACCGTCACCGGCTTTGTCGGCGGCAACTGGATGAATCTGCATGCCAAGGCTGGACTGGCTATTGTGGGATTGCTGAGCTTTCGGCTGGCATGGGGATTTGTCGGTACATCCTATGTACGCTTCAGTAATTTTTTCCGTCTGTAAAAAAAATTCGCCTGTTTTTTTCTGGTCTATGGACAGAACCTGGTCATAACCCGATAGGTGCCATTTCGGTATTTGCATTATTGCTGGCTGCTGCCGTACAGGCCGGAACCGGCTTGTTCAGCAACAACGATATTGATTTTACCGGCCCTCTCTTTTCGAGCGTCAGTGAAAAAACAGCGGCCTTGCTGACGAACTTTCATAAGCAAAGTATTTATGTCTTGCTGGCGCTGATCGATTTGCATGTCCTCGCGATTTTCTGGTACGTACGTATCAAGAAACAGAATCTGCTCAAGCCCATGCTGACAGGCTGGAAAGAAGTCGACCAGGAAGTCAAACCAGCTGCGCCTGGCAAGACAAGATGGCTGGCGCTCACCGTGTCACTGATACTGGCGGGACTGGCGGTTTATGTGGTCAATGGCGCGCATCTTTCACACGCAACGGCTCAGGAAACAGCACAGAAAAAACCGGCCTGGTGAGTGCATTCTTGTGAATGTATGTTTCAAAGAAAGCTGCTGGAAGAGGCAGCTTTTTTATTGAAAAACCGCATTTACTTATTCAATTTTTCGGACGCAGATGCACATATTTCAATTGTCATGCATCAGCATCAGCAGGCTGTTGAAATTGCAGCAGCTCTTAAGGATTGCATAGCTGCATTACCAGCATTGCCATCTAAAAACAGGCCAAATTTTCAGCAAATTGACTGGCACACTTCGTGCAATGTCCATTGTAAATCCTGTAGAAATTTTGCCTGTAGTGCATATGCAAAAACCGCGCATTCCAGGTGATTTCTCTTCCATAGAAAGGTGAAAACATGACTAGCATGACTTTTGAAAGCAGTGACTTTTTCTTGCGTAAATCTGCCGCAAGAAGATCGACACGGCCAGCACCCAAAGTAAAGGTAGCGCGAGAATTACCACCCGCGCAGGCCAGCGTTGCGCTACCTGCACAAGATAAATCTGGCGGGTTTCGCTGGAGCCTGAATGCACTGATCCTGGCGGTCGCCGGCATACATCTGGCCTTGGTATATGGCCTGCATCAACCCATCAATGTTACACCGGTAGAAAAGGCGAAAATAGTACCGCTCAGTATAGAAATTGCATCTCCACCTGCGAAGGAATTACCACCGCCACCGCCGCCACCTGAAATCAAACCAAAATTGCAACCGCAGATCAAACCGCAGCTTGCCCAGGTACGGACACCAGCACCAGATAAGCTCCCCGTGGTGAATACACCAGTTGAAAGTGCGCCCAGTACAAATACTGTGGCCGTTGCAGTGGCAGCCCCACCAGCGCCTCCGGCCCCGCCTGCACCAGCACCGGTGGAAACAGTGACAGAGCCAAAAGGCTACGCAGGTTATCTGCAAAACCCTGCACCGAATTACCCTCCGGTAGCGCAACGCCGTGGACTGGAAGGCCAGGTCACACTGAAAGTGCATGTGCTTGCCAGCGGGCATCCTGACAATATCCAGATCGCCAAATCCAGCAGTCACCAGATACTCGACGAAGCAGCCATCAAGGCTGTCACGTCCTGGGTTTTCCAGCCTGCAAAACGCGGGCAAACGCCAATAGATGGCTGGGTCCATGTTCCCCTTATTTTTAAACTGTAAAGAGATCTCATCATGAATGACACCTATTTAAATCTTATCGTCCAAGCGTCCCTGTATGCCTTGCTGCTGTTCTCGGTCATCACCTGGATACTGATCTTTGCCAAAGCTGTGCAGCACTGGCGTTTATCCAAGCAGGATAAATTGTTTGCCAAAAAATTCTGGAGTGCCACGAGTCTCGACGCTGCCACGACCATCGCCAATGAAGCCAGCCCGAAATCCCGTCTGGCACAAGTGGGCTTTGGCGCCCTGTATGTGAATGAAAAAAATGGTGGGGGACATGATCTCGAACATAGCTGGGACAGACAGGAATTGCTCGAACGCCATTTGCGCCAGCAAATCCAGAAAGAATACCAGTCACTGGAAAGTGGCCTGGCAGTGCTGGCATCCATAGGCAGTACCGCTCCTTTCGTCGGCTTGTTTGGCACTGTATTCGGCATTATTCATGCGCTCAGTGCCATAGGTAAAAATGCTTCAGCAAGCATCGATGTAGTTGCAGGTCCGATAGGTGAAGCACTGGTCGCCACTGGCGTAGGCATCGCGGTTGCCGTGCCTGCTGTGCTTGCCTACAATTTTTATATACGCCGCCTCAAGGTAACAGCAGCAGAACTCGACAGTTATGCAACTGACTTCGTGAACCTGGCACAGAAGAACGCTTTCCGTGTGAGCAAGTCTGCCAGCAAGGCTGTTGAAGCCAACAAAGTTTCACCAAGCCATGATCTTCCCGTTGCAGGAGCACTCGCATAATGGCCTTCTCCACTGGAAATGATCGCGGCGATGTCGTCAGCGAAATCAATATCACGCCGCTGGTGGATGTGATGCTGGTGCTGCTGGTGACCTTCATCATCACCGCACCCTTGCTCAACAACGCCGTGCGCATCAACCTGCCCAAGACCGCAGCGACCTCGACACCTGACAATACCAGGTCAGTCACTGTCAGCATCGATGCGGCCAACAAGATATTTATCGACAAGCGTGAAATTGCACAGGATGCGCTGGAAGCAGAATTGAAATCACAAGTCAGCAGCAGCCCTGACCTGGCACTCAGCCTGCAAGCGGATGAAGGTGTGCCTTATCGCTCGGTCGCCAAAGTCATGGCGACCATACAAAAATCTGGTGTCAGCAAGCTGTCTGTGTTGACTGCCCCCACTGGCGGTTAGGTTCGCCCCTGTTTTCAATATTCATTTTACATAAACATATATAGACATACCTCAACATACATTGACAACGATTAGAAAGGATTTTCCATGCTGTTCAAGAAATTGGCGATCTCTGCCTTGATACTGGGTACGCTCGCGCAAGCCGCTACGGCCGCTGATATCACCATACTCAACGTATCGTATGACCCTACCCGTGAGCTGTATCAGGATATCAATCAGGCTTTTGCCAAACAGTGGAAGGCAAAGAATGGCGACACACTGACATTCAAACAATCTCACGGTGGCTCAGGCAAGCAGGCCCGCACAGTGATTGATGGGCTGGATGCCGATGTGGTGACACTGGCCCTGGCCTATGACACCGACGCCATCGCTGAAGCAGGTTTGCTGGACAAGGCCTGGCAAAAACGTTTGCCGCACAATGCCTCACCTTACACGTCCACCATCGTCTTTTTGGTACGCAAGGGCAATCCAAAAGGGATCAAGGATTGGGCTGACATTGCCAAACCAGGGGTATCTGTCATCACGGCCAATCCGAAGACATCAGGCGGCGCACGCTGGGCTTACCTGGCAGCCTGGGGCTATGCATTGAAACAACCGGGCGGCTCTGAAGCAGTGGCCAAAGACTATGTACAGAAAGTGTATAGAAATGTACCGGTACTTGATTCTGGCGCGCGTGGTTCAACCGTCACCTTTGCTGAGCGCGGTATTGGCGACGTCTTGCTGTCATGGGAAAACGAAGCGCACCTGGCACTAAAAGAATTTGGTGCAGACAAATTCGAGATCATCACACCATCCATCAGCGTGCTGGCAGAACCTCCAGTGGCCGTAGTAGACAAGGTGGTGGACAAACATGGCACGCGCAAAGTAGCGGAAGCCTATCTGAATTATTTATATACGGATGAAGCCCAGGACATCATAGGCAAAAATTACTATCGCCCGACGACTGACAAAGCCCTAAAAAAATATGCATCTACCTTTGCCAAAGTCAAACTGTTCGGCATAGACGACACCTTTGGTGGCTGGACAAAAACCCAAAAAACCCATTTCGCTGACGGCGGTGTGTTTGACCAGATTTATCAACCGGTCAAAGTCAGCCAAAACTAAGACATCGCCAATAAAACAATAGGGGAGCAATATGCATAAAACACCAATCACGACGCCACGGCTACTATTGCAACTACTGCCACTGCTACCGCTGACCTTGCTGGCAGGCCAGGCACAGGCTGCCAGTTTGCAAGCCGCGGCAGATGCACTCAATGCGGGCAATACAGCGTCTGTCACTATCGCAGGAACAGGAAAATGGTTTCAGTTTGGCCAGGCACCGGCACCAAGCCTGGCGTGGCCGGAATTTGATGTCAGCAACTACAAGACCGCCATCAACTATGACAAGGCCGCAGCCCGCGTCCAGATCACACGCATACAAACCGTTGATCCCAAACGCGAACGCCCGACAGCAGTCGAACAAAAGCCAGATCAGTACGTCAGCGGTGTACAGGCCTGGAATGCCAGCGTAGCGGCCAATGGCACGAGCACTTATAGCCAGCAACGTGCCAGCCTGGAAGAGCGGCGCGCTGAAATCTGGTCGACGCCACATGGCTTCATCAAGGCAGCACTGGCCAATAATGCGACATCCAAACCATTGAAAACGGGCGTAGAAGTCAGCTTCAATGCAGATGGCAAGTATCGCTATGTCGGCTTTATCAACAAGAATAACCAGCTAGAGCAGGTAAAGACCTGGATAGACAATCCGGTGCTGGGTGATACCGAGTTGCTGACAAAATTCAGCCAGTACAAGGATTTTGGCGGACAGCCATATCCGGCGCACATCGTTCGCAGTCTAGGTGGTCACCCGGTTCTGGATCTTCAGGTAGCTGAACTGCAAGTGAACGCACCGGTAGACATTGCCACACCTGCGGAAGTCAGCAGCGCAGCAGCACCTGCCATCACGGTTACCTCGACCAAACTGGCTGAGGGAGTGTATCACCTGACTGGCGGCACGCATAACAGTGTTGCCATCGAACAGGCTGATCACATCGTCATCGTTGAAGCCCCGCTCAGTGAAGAAAGGTCGCTGGCCGTGATTGCCAAAGCCAAGGAAATCATACCCGGAAAACCGATCAAATATCTGATCAATACGCATGCGCATTTTGATCATTCCGGCGGCTTGCGTACCTATGTCGATGAAGGCGCGATTATCGTTACCCATCAGGTCAATCAGGCTTACTACCAGAAAATCTGGGCGAATCAGCATAAGCTGAACCCTGACCGTCTGGCTCTATCCAGGTCCAGGGCGCGTTTTGATACCTTTAAGACCAAGCATGTACTGGGTGATGGCAAGCGGTCGATAGAAATTTATCCTATTGCTGGCAATACCCACAACGATGCGTTTGCCCTGGTATATCTGCCAGCAGAGAAAATCCTGGTCGAAGCCGATGCCTTTAATCCACCAGCCGCGAATGCCGCAGCAGTGGTACCAGCCAACCCTTATTCGGTCAATCTGTATGACAACCTGAAAAAACTGAAACTGGATGTCGACCAGATTGCCGGCCTGCATGGCCCCAAGGCCGTAAAGCTGGCGGATTTGCAGACGTATATTGGCGTCAACTGAAAATATTCATGTCTAAAAAAAACCGGGATGCAGCCCTGCATTCCCGGTTTTTTTGTATCTGTCGACACCATCACCTCAAACTGCATGAGCTTATGCAAAGATATTCTTGCCAGACTGTGCAATTGGCAGCGTCTTAAAAACTACAATGCTTGCATCGCTTTTTTTATTCCCTACATCTATCATGCATTTCAATAAAAAACGCCGGCAAATGCTGGGCAGCATTTCTGCACTCTCCTTAAGTTCTTTCATTAGCGCCAGTGACACTGCCAATGCTGCAACAAATGTGGGTGATACCAAAAAGCCGAATATCATTTTTATCCTGGCAGACGACCTGGGCTATGCAGATCTGGGTGTTTACGGGCAGACTGATTACCAGACACCGCAGCTTGATCAACTGGCCAGACAGGGATTGCGCTTTACCCAGGCTTATGCCAATTCGGCAGTATGCTCGGCCACGCGTTTTGGTTTGATTACCGGACGCTACCAATACCGTTTGCGCGGCGGGCTGGAAGAGCCTATTGCCGGCGCATCAGATACCATAGGCTTGCCGCCCGAACACCCTACCCTGCCATCGCTATTGAAAAAACAGTCATACACAACGGCCCTGTTTGGTAAATGGCATCTGGGCTTCCTGCCCAAATTCAGCCCTTTGAAAAGTGGTTATGATATTTTCTTCGGCAATTATGGCGGAGCGATTGATTATTTTACCCATAAAACCGGTGTAGGCCCGGAGGCAAAAGATGGCCTGTTTGAAGGAGAAGTGCCGGTCAACAAGGTCGGTTACTACACAGATTTGCTGGCAGACCGCGCAATAGCCTACCTGAAGCAGCAAAGCGCAGCCCAGCCTTTTTTCCTGTCTCTGCATTTCACGGCACCCCACTGGCCCTGGGAAGCACCGGAAGATGAAGCGGTATCGCGCGATATCAAGGCCCTGTATCACCTCGATGGCGGCAGCCTGGAAACCTATGGCAAGATGGTCAACTCGCTGGATACCGCCATAGGCCGGGTGTTAAAGAGCCTGGATGAGCAGGGCTTGACTGATAACACCATCGTTATCTTCACGAGTGACAATGGTGGTGAACGTTTTTCAAAAACCTGGCCACTGAGCGGGCAAAAGACAGAATTGCTGGAAGGTGGCATACGTGTGCCCGCCATTGTGCGCTGGCCGGCAAAAATCAAGCCCGCACAGGTCAGCAAGCAGGTTGCCATCAGCATGGACTGGCTACCCACTTTGCTGGCAGCCGCAGGTGGCGCACCCGACCCCGCCTATCCCAGCGATGGTGAAAATCTATTGCCTGTGATACTGGGCACGCAAGAGACGCGTGCCCGCAAACTATACTGGCGCTATAAGGCGAATAAACAAAAAGCTGTTCGCTCCGGTGACTGGAAATACCTGAAAATTGCAGACAATGAATTTTTGTTTGATGTGGCGCGTGACCCGCGCGAGAGGGCCAATCTGGCACAGAAAAATCCACAGGTATTCGCCAGCCTGAAGCAGGACTGGGAAGACTGGAACGCGCATATGCTGCCCATCACCAAAGATGTCAGAACCCATGCTGTCGATGGCAAATCACAGGCGGACAAATACCGTGCATTACAGGATGAGTAAGCTGAAACCAGTTCTGCGTCCCTGATATTTCTTATGTATCAGGGGCTTTTAGTTTTTTGCGCAGCCAGCTTTTCGGCCTTGCTGATGCTGGCGGCAATCGAGATCGCCATTTCGTCTTCTGGCGGTACCTGTACCAGGATTTTCTTCCATGCACTGACAGCGGTGAGATAGTCCTGCCTTTCAAAGGCAGCGCTACCCAATAAGGCCAGCGCCTGTATATGCCCGGGTTTGACGACCAGCGCTCGTTGCAGCAATTGCTCGGGCTCGCCAGATAAATTCTGCTCCCTGCTCATGGCCAAGCTTACTGCATAATCAGTGAGCACGTCGGCATCATCAGGGCGCAGGCGCAACAATTGCTGGTAGGCCTTTACAGCGAGATCAAAGCGGCGCAGGGTTTCGTATGAACGGGCCAGACGACGCCAGCCTTCAATATCGTCAGGCTGTTTTTGCAAGCGTGCGGCCAGGCCATCGACCATGGCAATGATCTGCTTCTGTCCTATACCGGGCGTGGTCGGCACAGCTTTCACGTCCTGATCAAATTGAGGTTGGGTAATGGCATGCACATTACCCAGGAATGCATATAAGAGTCCCGAAGCAAGCAGGGCAATCACCAGCAAGCCGGAAACCTGAAACGGTGACAAGCGTTTCGACGGCACTGTACTTGCAGCAGGGCCATTAACACTATCGACATGACTGAGCAACAATACCCGTAAAGGCAAAGCACTCGCCAATAGTGTCACAAGCAGGCACAGAAAGAAAAACGAAGTCATCATCATGCTCATAGCAGGGGTTCTGGAAAATACTGTTCGGCTGTTTTCGTTTCAGTTTTCTCATTTTGGCGGTGAGCAGATTTGATGCGTGCAAACACAAAGATCAGCGCAGCCAGCAACAAAAAATAAGGCCCTGTCCATAGCAGCAAGGTCTGGTAATTGACTGGCGGGCGGTAATGCACAAAATCACCATAGCGTGTCACCAGAAAATTCGTGATCTCTTTTTCATTTTGTCCCTGCTGGAATTTTTCACGGATTTGCTGTTTCAAGTTCACCGCCAGCTCGGCATGGGAATCAGCCAGGGTCTGGTTCTGGCACACCAGGCAGCGCAGCTCTTCTGCCAGTTTCTGTACGCGCTGATCAATACTGCGCGCCGCGATACCATTGGCAGCGTCGCCAGCATGGCCAGCAGCCGAGAACACCATAAAGCTGATAGCCAGCATCCATCGTATAAGCGTGGTGATAACTTGAGTCATAGTCTTATTGCTCATGTTGCAGTTGATCAATCAAAGGTTGCAGCTTGCCAAACACGACCTGTTCAGTCAGCGGCCCCACGTATTTGTAGCGAACCAGGCCGTGGCTGTCGATGACAAAGGTCTCGGGTACACCCACCACGCCATAGTCAACGCCGGCACGGCCATCAATGTCTTGTACTGATAATTGATAGGGATTACCAAAATCGCTGAGCCAGCGTCTGGCGTCTTCTGCCTTGTCCATATAATCAAGCCCGATGACAGGCGCAGACAGCTGACTGGCGAACTTCAACAGCACCGGATGCTCATGCCGGCATGATTCACACCATGAAGCCCACACGTTCAATAACCACACCTTGCCCTTCAGGCTTGATGCCTGGAACTGTGCTTTCTGCTCAACTTGCGGCAACGAAAAATCAGGTGCCGGCTTACCTATCAGGGCAGATGGCAACTCATCGTGCTTCAGTAGCAGACCAGCGGCAAGAAATGCCAGCAATGCAAGGAAAATGATGAGTGGCAGGGTGTAGCGTTTCATGCGGCCTCCGCCGTCTGGAGAGCCTGCGTAGTCGCCGGTACTTGTTGTGATGCCGGCGCAGTGCTGCGGCGATGACGGCGCTCCAGCGCTGCCAGCAAACCACCCAGCGCAATCGCCAGGCAGCCCGTCCAGATCCAGCTCATGAAAGGCTTTACCTGCACCCTGACCATCCAGCCCTGGTCTTTGCTGGCTTCACCAAGGGAAACATAGACATCCCTGAGCCAGCCACGATCTATCGCCGCCTCAGTCATCGGCATATTTTGCGCGGTATAGATGCGGCGCTCAGGCTTCAGCTCAAAACTTGATTGTGCGTTGTTGATGACAAAATACCCCCTGGCAGCGATGTAGTTGGGGCCATCTATTTTTTCCAGTGACTTGAACGTGATGTCATAGCCTGCCAGCACGATATGCTCACCAGGCCGCAGGTGATAGTCTTCGCTGGTTTCCAGGCTCTTCACAGCGCTAACACCAATGGTGAAAAGGGCGACGCCAGCATGTGCAATGACCATGCCCCAAAAACTGAGGGAAGGAGAGCGCAGGCTTTGCCACCATGCCGCGTCACCGGCGGGTTGATATACCCGCTTCCACAATTGGCCTGCGGTAGCCAACAATATCCAGATTGCCAGACCTGTGCCGAGTCCAAACATGAAGCTGTAATGATAAGCCAACCATGTCGCCGCCAGTAAGGCGAGCAGCAAGGCCATCAGTAAAAACCTGTCCAGGGTTTTCAGTCTGGCCTGCTTCCAGGCGAGGTAGGGTGCCAGCGCCATCAGGAACAGGACCGGCAAAAACAGGGGCACGAAGGTCGCTTCAAAGTAAGGCGGCCCCACCGAAATACGCCCGAGTTGCAGGGCTTCCAGAAACAAGGGATACAGCGTACCGAGCAACACCGTAGCAGCAACGACCAGCAGCAATACATTATTCAAGAGCAGTGCCGTTTCTTTTGAAACAGGTGCGAACACAGTATTGGAACGAATTGCCGGTGCACGCCACGCATACAGGCTTAGTGCACCACCACTGACAATGGCCAGAAAAACCAGAATAAACAGGCCGCGACTGGGGTCGGATGCAAAAGCATGTACCGAAGTCAGCACGCCAGAGCGCACCAGGAAAGTACCCAGCAAAGAGAGCGAGAACGCCAGAATGGCCAGCAGCACAGTCCAGCTTTTGAAACTATCGCGTTTTTCATTGACGATCAGCGAATGCAGCAAGGCAGTACCTACCAGCCAGGGCATGAAAGAGGCGTCTTCTACCGCGTCCCAAAACCACCAGCCGCCCCAGCCCAGTTCATAATATGCCCAGAAACTGCCCATGAAGATACCCAGGGTCAGAAAAGTCCAGGCCGTTAACGTCCATGGGCGAACCTGGCGAGCCCACGACCGTTCGACTTTCCCTTCTATCAGCGCTACTACTGCAAAGGCAAAGGCGACGGAAAATCCCACATATCCCATGTACAGCAAGGGCGGGTGGACGATCATGCCCGGGTCTTGCAGCAAAGGATTCAGGTCACGCCCTTCTGCCAGCGACGGGAAGACTCGCGTAAAAGGGTTGGAGGTAAACAGGATAAAACTTAAAAACCCCAGGCTGATCGCCCCCATCAGCGCCAATACCCTGGCCAGGAAAATTTCAGGTAATTCACGGCCTCGCCATGCAACAGCCACACCCCAGCCAGCCAGTATCAAGACCCATAAGAGCAACGAACCTTCATGCCCCCCCCAGCTCGCGGCTATTTTATAGAACAGTGGCAAGCGGGTATTGGAATGCGCAGCAATATAGCTGACGGAAAAATCATCTGCGACAAAGCCAGCAATGAGGATGCCAAAAGACAGCAGCATCAAAAAGAATTGTGAAGCCGCCAGTGGCCGCGCCAGCGTTATCCAGGCAATCTGCTGCCTTGTTATGCCTTGCCAGGGGACAAGAATTTGCAATACCGAAAACACCAGCGCCAGTATCAGGGCGAAATGCCCGAGTTCCATGATCATGGCAAAGACACTCCAGACCTTGCCTGTGCCTTGTCTATCGCATATTTGGCATCTGGAGGCATATAGTTTTCATCATGCTTGGCCAGCACTTGTTCGGCAATGAAAACACCGGCCTGCGCCAGCTTGCCCTGTGCAACTACGCCTTTACCTTCCTTGAACAAATCCGGCAAGATACCGCGATATTGGACGGCCAGCGTATTGCGTGTGTCCGTCACCAGAAAGCGTACCGTGACGCCATCATCCAGTCTTTGCAGGCTGCCATTTTCAACCATGCCACCAACGCGAAAACTCTGCTTCAACGGCGCTTCACCAGCGCTGATTTGGGTCGGAGTAAAAAAGAACACCAGGTTTTTCTGAAATGCATTCAGAATAAAGAAACTCGCCAGCGCCAGCAGTGACAGGCTGGCCGCCACCAGTATCAATCGTTTGTGTCGTGCTTTCATGGCGGTCCGCTTTCTGCGGGATGGTATTGCCGTTCTTGCCTCAGTTCACGCAACAGCTTTTTACTTGCCAGTTTCAAACTGAATAACTCCAGGGCGAGCGCTGCAAAAAACACCAGCACGGCACCCCATACATAATAGGCATAGCCACCCATGGCGATGAAAGCTGACCAGCTTTGCCAGATCATGATTGCCCCCCTGTCGCAGCCTGAACCCAGACGGTATGTCTTTCCCTGTCAAGTATCAACAGACGCACGCGCCACAGCGCAATGGCGATGGCATATGTCCATAGCGCCAGCGTCATGATCAGCATGCCGCTGAGCATGATGCTGGCCATCTTGGGCGCGGCAGTCAGGCTGACCGAAGCACCCTGATGCAGGGTATTCCACCACTTCACGGAAAAATAGATGACGGGGATATTCACCACCCCTATCAGTGCCAGCACAGCACCGGCGCGATCGGCACGACGGGTATCATCAATCGCTGCCTGCAAAGCCATCAGGCCGAGATACAGGAACAGCAGAATCAGTTCAGAAGTCAGGCGCGCATCCCATACCCACCACGCACCCCAGGTTGGCCTGCCCCAGAACGCGCCTGTCCATAAAGCCAGGATAGTAAATATCGCGCCACCAGGCACAAGCGCCCTTGCCAGCATGGCGGCAAGGCGGGTATTGAATATGAGGCTGATAGCCGACCAGAAACTCACGGCCAGATAAATCAGCATGGACAGCCAGGCAGCTGGTACGTGTATGAAAATGATGCGGTAGGCATCGCCCTGTTGCTGATCAGTAGGGGCAAGCAAAAAGCCAATTACCAGGCCAGCCACTGTCAATACGGCGGCGATGGCAAACAGCCAGGGAATACATTTTCCGGCCACGCGATAAAAAACCGGTGGAGAGGCGAACGCAAACCAGCTGGCGCTTTTTACCGTACTTGGAAATTGATCCAGGCTCAGAGTTTTCATGCTATTGCCAGTTAGAAAGATGACTTGAAAATACGACAGAAAATTGCGAAAAAAATGCTCGCAGTCAAGCGAGCACAAATGAATCTTCAGAGATGTAAGACGATATGAATATACCGCCTGCGTTTAAAAAAGTATGCGAATTAATTCAGATATGAATATGCCCCTGCATGTTGCGAATACAGCAGACGCCAACGGTTAATGTTGAGAATTAAACTGCAAGAGCCCCGCTTCATCAACACGCGTATCTTGCTGGTTCAATCGAGCATGATGCGCAGGCTGTAACTGCTTGCCACGGGAGCAAGTACCAGCAGGGCTGTCAGCATGCCCGCCAGCACATACCAGTATGCCGAGATGTCGATACCTGCACCATGCGCCACCAGCGCACCGCTGCCAAATATCAGCACGGGTATGGTCAGCGGCAATACCAGCAGTGACAATAAAACGCCGCTGCCCCGCACGCCTAGCGTCAGCGCCGCCCCCATCGCACCAATGAGGCTGAGCACGGGCGTACCCAGCAAAAGACTGGTCAAAAGCACGCCTGTCGCATCGGCAGGCAAATCAAATTGCAGCGCCAGCAAGGGGGCCATGAATACCAGTGGTAAACCAGAGACGAGAAAGTGCGCCAGTATCTTGCCACTGACGATGACAACCAGCGGCTCGGCAGACAAGAGCATTTGCTCGAGCGTGCCATCAGCATAATCGCCGGCAAACAATCGCGGCGCAGCCAGCATGGATGACAATAAAGCCGCGACCCAGATGATGCCGGGCGCAATCGCCTGCAACAGGGTCTTGTCAGCACCGGTACCCAGAGGAAACAGGCTGACGATGAGGACAAAGAATATCATGGTGTTCAATACATCTGAACGACGTCGCCATGCCAGTTGCAAATCACGTCTCACCACTGCCAGAAACAGTTTCAGCATGGGCGTTCGCCCAACCATAACTCTTCATGTACGGGCGCATGCAATTCTATGTCCTGATGTGTGGTGTAGATCAGCATGCCGCCCTGTTGCAGGTGGGCATTCAGTATGGCGGTCAGGTCAGCAGTCGATTTTTGATCCAGTGCGCTGAAGGCTTCATCAAGTATCAGCAGTTGTGGCAGATCCGGCAGATACAGCCGGGCCAGTGCCAGACGCTTGCGCTGTCCTTGCGACAGCTGTCCCACCGGTAAGAGCGCTGCGTGCTTTAAGCCCATCGCATCCAGTGCCTTTACTGCCATCGCATGAGAACAAGGCTTGCCCGCCAGACTCGTGCTGAATGCCAGGTTTTCCCAGGCCAGCAAATCGTCCTTGATGCCATTTGCATGACCAAGAAAAAGCAGGTGCAGATGAAATTCTTCTCTCAACTTGTGCAGGGGCCTGCCTTGCCATAGAACAACACCTGCGACCGGACTAGCCAGGCCGCAGAGTAGGCGTAACAAACTCGATTTACCACTGCCATTGCTACCTCTGACATGCAGGGCATGGCCGGCATGCAGGCGGATGTTGATACCCGAAAACAGCTGGCGGCGCCCCTTCACACAAGCGAGCTGGCTTGCTTCAAATTGCATGCCCATGCGCGCGCCCGCAGTTAACTGCTGTTGACCATGGCCGGTTGCGGTTTGCACATGCATGCTTTTTTGCCCGTGAGGAGGTTGAGTGCGCAAGAATTTCTGTAAGAAGCAGATGCAGTATTTTTACAAACTGGAATAGCAGTTCGGGCATGTGTTGATCTTTATCAAAGAATTTTAACAGGCACTTAAGGGTCAACGAAGTTGCATTTCCGTCCTTACTTATTACAAGTTTTTCTAAGCAGGATGATGCCGTATCTATTTCATGCAAGCCTGATTCAAGGCCGCGATGATTGGGACTTTTAATTTTTTAACCACTGGTATCAGTTTCTGCAAATAAGCGGTCATCGACTCAATATAAGGATATTTATATAAAAACCTTGCAAATATTTTTAGCAAACTTTAATATCAATATACTTATATAAGTAATCTTACTTATTTAACCTTAATTACAGGGAATCAATCAATGGAAACCTTACAAAACAACTCTTTTGCAAGCAAGATGAACAGTAGTCTGGCAATGAATACGCTACTGCAAATGGACGGGCAGGCAAAAATCAGTGATGCGGGTACGGGGCAGCCCATTCTTTTGTTGCATGGTGGCGGTGGCAGCGCAACAGTTTTTGGCATGTCGCAGGCGCTATCGGCAAAAGCCAGGGTGCTGTTGCCCACGCATCCCGGCTTCGACGGTACGCCACGTCCGGCCCATTTGAATTCCGTCGCTGAATTGGCGAAGTTTTATTTGCAACTTCTGGAAGTACTTGGACTGCGCAATGTGATTGTAATAGGTGCGTCATTGGGTGGATGGACCGCTGCAGAAATGGCACTTGCTGACAGCGGTCATAATATGCGCAACGAAGACTGCCAACGCATCAAGGGCCTCATCCTGATAAACGCTGTCGGTATTGAAGTGCCTGCAGCACCGGTGGCAGATGTATCCGGGCTGACGCGCCCTGAGATGATACGTCTGGCGTCTCACAATCCCGATCTGGTACTGGCCAATACCCCTGCACCTACGCCAGAACGTCTGGCCGTCCTGGCAGCAAATGCAGCTACACTGGCTGTTTACGATGGTGGCGCAGGCATGATGCTGCCGGGCTTGCGTGAAAAACTCGTGCATGTTGCCACGCCCACTCTTGTACTGTGGGGCGAAAGTGATGGCATTGCCAGTGTAGTTTATGGCAAAGCTTACGCCGCAGCCTTTGCCAACAGCAAGTTCGAACTGATCACCGAGGCGGGTCACTTGCCGCAAATCGAACAGCCTGCCCAGACGCTGACACATATTGACAACTTCATCCTTGAACTGGATTCCACAGTGTGAGTTGCTGGATCATGCAATTGCGTCTCAGCCACCAATAAAGCATTAATAGAGTACGAACAGAATACGAACAGAATACAAACGCAGGCCGGCATCACCGGCACAAAACAGGAAATATGGTATGCATACCTATCGACAAACGCTGCTTCTGACAGCAAGCACAGCCCTCTTCAGTATATTTCTTTCCAGCACTGCACTGGCGGCATCAGAAACTTATGAAATCGACCCCACCCATACGTTGCCGCGCTTTGAATACAATCACATGGGCTTCAGCACGCAGCAAAGCCGCTTTGACAAAGCCAGTGGTGTCATCGTTCTTGACCGCGTTGCTAAAACAGGCTCTGCTGACATCAGCATTGATGTCCAATCCATCAATACTGGTGTTACCCAATTGAATGAAAATATCAAAGGCGAAGATTTTCTGGATGCCGCCAGGTGGCCCAGCATCACCTTCAAGTCAAGCAGTTTTATTTTCAACGGTGACAACCTAACAGCCATAGAGGGTGCGTTGACCATCAAGGGCATCACAAAACCAGTTAGCTTGACGGTGCAGTCATTCAAGTGCATGCCACATCCACGCTTGAAGAAAGAAGCTTGCGGCGCCACTGCGACAACCGTGATCAGACGTACAGATTTTAACGCTGGCAATTTTGCTCCCATGGTCAGCGATGAAATACGATTGACAATACCTGTCGAAGCAATCAAACAATAACTCACCCCCAGGCAAGGGCCTTCAAAAACAACAAAGCAATCGCACAGGTTTACTTGTAAAATAATCCCGTTCAGTTTGCGTGGCCACAACATCACAAGCGGCTATGTGAACTGGCGAACAGTCCATCATCTGACAGTGGTGCAGGCTGGCAAGTGATACATCAGGGGATAGCAGCTGACCTGCTGTCCCATTTTCCGGAATGACATCTACCGTTTTCTGGGTTGACCGTCACGCAACAATTTGAGGGAACTGCCATGCAAGTTGAAACCATCCTGGCCTTTGGTGGCCATAGCGAAGCGGCAATCAAGTTTTATACCGAGACGCTAGGTGCCGAGCTCATCGTCATGATACGCTGGAAAGACAGCCCCGATCCGGCACTGCGCGCGGTATCCTCCGATCCTGACAAGATCATGCATGCTTCATTTCGTCTGGGCGAAACAATACTGATGGCTACTGACGGTGTTGAAACCCTGAACCAGCCTGACATCAGGGGCGTTACACTGAATCTTGAAGCCGACGACGACAATGAGGCCAAACGCCTGTTCGCTGCCCTTAGCAACGGCGGCAAAGTACAGATGCCTCTGGCAAAAACCTTCTGGTCCTCCCTGTCCGGCATGGTGGCTGACCGTTTTGGCGTCTCGTGGATGGTGAATGTCAGGTCAGAAGAAGGTAGCGTTTAAAACCGACGTGAGCAATTCATGTCGCATTAAATCGCACATGAGATCAATGGTTCCGACAGCACGCCAGCGGTGCACAGTGCAGCCTGTTTCCCCAAAACTGCGTTACACAGAATAAACCTGATCTTGCGGATAATAAGTACCTTCCTGTTACTGACACATTGAAAGGCAAACGATGAAATTTCTGATTATCGTCAAAGCAACCAAAGACTCTGAAGCTGGCGTCATGCCAAGTGAAAAGCTGTTGACAGACATGGGTAAATTCAATGAAGAACTGGTGAATGCCGGCATCATGCTGGCTGGCGAAGGACTTCATCCTTCTTCAAAGGGTGCGCGCGTCAGATTTTCGGGAACTGAGCGTACCGTCATCGACGGCCCCTTCTCTGCCACCAACGAACTGGTGGCAGGTTTCTGGATATGGCAGGTGAAATCCCTTGCCGAAGCAATTGAGTGGGTAAAACGTTGCCCCAATCCTATGCTGAGCGAATCAGAAATTGAAATCCGGCAATTGTTTGAAGCTGATGATTTTGGTGAAGTACTGACGCCAGAATTGCGCGAGCAGGAAGAAAAACTCCGTCAGCGTGTTGCCGAAAATAAGTGAGTCAGAATCACCTGCATTCATGCAGTAACAATGACCCGGGAAACAGCTGGTTGCACTTGTTGCACTGGTTGCACTGGTTGCACTGGTTGCACTGGCTGCCTGGATCGCACCTTGCGGCAGATACCAATTTGCAATAAATCTGGTATGGCTGAACTTGCCAAAGGCATGCGCTATCCGGCTTGATAGCCGATAGCGCGAGCGTTCATACCAGAACTTGTGTATCGGCTATCGCCACGCAGTTAAACTGCCTTCATCAAATACCTCTTTTTTTGCAAAATTCTTCTGCTTTGGCCATCATAAATCTCTCATGCAGCAAGACGCGGATTGATGTTTTTTTACGGCAAAGAATTTGGATTTTTAGCTGAAAAGAAGGCAACATTTTCATAATGACTCCCCCCGGAAAATCAAGCTGGTTGCTTTTATTCTTTACAGCGTTAGCGAAAGAAGTGACGAATTTTCTGGTAGCGATACGACGATGCAATTTGCATGACCTTGAGAACCACCACATGGAAAGTGTCGGACAACAGCGACCTGATTTGAAGGAATTATCTTACGGCGCACTGATATCCGGCCTGAAAAAAAAATTCATTCCAATCGCATTTTCCAATTAAAAATATCCCATTACCCCCAGACACACTGCTGAATTCAAACGAATAATGACGATGTGTTGTCCTTGGAAATAAGTCCATCTTACAAGCCAGCATTTACAAGAGAAAATCTTTTGCCTGCCAATACATTGCGGTCGCATGTGGCCTACCGTACAGATGCATTGTAATAATTTTCTTAACCTATCGCTACTTGTCCGCAACGGACTTCATCAGGAGAAATTAATGGGACGCATATTAAATAAGATTGGGATGACTTCGCTGCTGAGTTTGACTGCATTGACTGCTAACGTATATGCAGCGGATCCGGTTCCTCCCGTTGTTGTTGAAGGGAAGAGTGCATCGAATGTCGATAATACGGCCATCAATCACCGTGACAAGTATGCCGCGAACAAAACGCCAGAAGATCAATTCAATTCCCCAGAGGACCGCAATCTTCTTGCCGCTGTCAGACGCTCGGTTATCGATGATAAATCGCTGTCGATGATGGCGCACAACATCAAGATCATGGTGGATGCCGGCAAGGTTACTTTACGTGGGCCGGTAAAAACAGCGGACGAAAAATTGAAGGTTGAAAAAATCGTTCAGGCTGTCAAAGGTGTCAGCTCTATTAATAATTCGCTGGATGTAAAAACCAACTAAATTTGTGTAGCTTGGCTGAACAAATAATACACACAGATTATTCACGCAAAAACGCACGCAATAACGCACGTAATAACACAATTTATTTACCAAAGGAGTACATATGAAAACCGCAATCTACTGTATCGCAACAAACCGTGTTCAGGCAGAAAACATCGTTGATAATTTGAAACTGGCAGGATTTTCAAGTGGCGATATCTCCGTCCTGTTTCCAGACCAGACAGGTACACGAGATTTTGCGCATGAGCAAAATACCAAATTACCTGAAGGTGCTGCCACCGGTGGCGTTGCTGGCATGGGCGTGGGCGCGATACTGGGCTGGTTGACAGGTATCGGTACGCTGGCAATTCCAGGTGTGGGTCCTTTCATTGCCGCCGGCCCTATCATGGCTGCACTGAGTGGCGCCGCATTGGTGGGCGCAGCGGGTGGCATCATTGGCGGCCTGGTGGGTATGGGTATTCCTGAATATGAAGCAAAATTGTATGACGGAAAAATCCGCGGCGGTAATGTTCTTATCTCTGTGCATACCGAAAACTCTGACCGTGCCGGAATTGCAAAAGACATTTACAAAAAAGCTGGCGCAGAAGACATCAACTCTACGTCTGAAGCAAGTGTCTCTTGAATTGTTCCCGCAGTAGCAGGCTAAATGTCAAAGAGAATTGCATCATGGAGTCACTTCACTAAGCAATTCTTTTTGCGAACAAGCGATACAAAATCCAATAAAACCTTATGCATTCGTGCATAAGGTTTTATTTTTTCCCATTTTCTTCAATTTGTCTTTCTACGTCCGCAATGCTGAGTCAGGGGAATGTGAGGTTTTGCAAACTAGGCACCTTGAATTTTATCTGCTTGCGAAAGAAAGAAACGCAGCATCTCGCGACTGGCATCCGGACCGGCAGCATCGGTAAAGCTGCCTTGACTGTTACCACCTGACCAGGCATGGCCAGCACCATGAATGATCCATTGTTCGGCACTTGTCACCTTGTGATTGGCTTTCTGCGCCTGGTCGTTGCCAGCATAGTAGGTACGTGTGTAGCGGCGCCCCTGCTTGCCACTGCCGCTTTCCTTTTGCGTCTTTAATGCTGATGAGTGACTATTGTCGAGATAACGCGTCATGATGCGATCGGCATTCTTGCTATTGACGGTGTGATCCTGATCACCATGAAAAACGATGATAGGTATCGCTGCGCCCGTGGATGGCGTTTTAATCTGGTTTGATGCACCACGCATGGCTGCCAGTGCGGACGGCAAATCGTTCGCAGCACCAAATGGCAGGCCGGAATGTATCCCCACTGCGGCATAGAGCTCTGGATAGGTATCTGCCATGATCGCTGCCATCGCACCACCGGCAGACATACCTGCGATGAATACATAGCGATTATCGACATGATAGTCAGCCATTATTTTGCGGGTGATGCCAGCAATCATCGCGGGTTCACCCTGATCGCGTTGCTGATCCATTGCCTTAAACCAGTTCCAGCATTTCGAGGTGTTTGCCCCCTGATCCTGGGCAGGGTAGACGACAAGGCAGCGATGTTGCTCTGCTATCAGGTTCATCCCTGTGCCCGTGGCAAAATCATCCGGCCCTTGTGTGCACCCGTGTAGCATGACGATCAGCGGCAAGGCCTGACCGGGATGCACCTCATAGCTGGAGGGAATATAAAGTTTATAGCTGCGCTTGCCATGAACGCTGACATAGCTGCCGCTAATGAAGCGCCCGGCATTGCTGTGATCGTTTTTCTTTTCCTGCGAAGAGTCTTCCGCATCAATGACATACGCTTGATGCGCTACATCACCTTGCGGCTGACTATCGCGTTTCTTTTCTGGCGGGGTGTTGATGTCATGCAGCGACTGTTTTTGAGTTGCATACTGTGGACTTGTCTGATCAGATACAGTGTGACTGCCTGTCTTGGCCAAGCCTGGTAAATTATCGTTCAGGGTACGTTGTATCAGCTCTGTGACGGCAGTCAATTTTTGCAATTGATCAGGATGCATGCTGCCCTGAGCTGGTCCGACAAATGTCTGGGCATCACGCCAGGATTGACCTGCCATGCGCATGCGCGCCAACAGGTTATGATTAAAATTCATGTAGTGCTTTCAATGTGGGTTATCTGGCCTGACGCATTCATTCACAGAATACGGCCTGCCAGTGCAGTCTTCACTGCGCTACTGGCCTGGAACGCGCCTAATACGGAAATCGATTCAATGCTGGCCAACGCCAGTTCAGGGCTGACATCAGCGGCAATGCTGGCCAAACCCAATACCTGTATCTGCAAACGCTGACCGGCGTCGCGCACGGCTTCAAGATCGGCGCGCGTGTAGTGTTGCAGACCAAGCACCAGACTCTTGCGTATCACAGTCTGACGTATGACTTCAGCATGCGCGAGCAACTGATTGCGTATCGCTGTACGTATCAGGTCGGTGCGATTTGAATAGAATCCCTCCTGCACCAGCAGGTCAACCTGGCCAAGATCGACAAGACCAAGATTGATCGTGATTTTTTCTGTATCGCTGGCTTTAGCCCGTATGTCCGTGACAGTCATGTTGTACCATATTTAAAAATTAGCCATCCATATGGATGGTATTTGGATGTTTATTGGAGTATATCGATAGTTTTTTGAAAGTAAAGCATTAAATTGCTATTAGCAGAATCTTGGGGGCTTGTCCTACATGATGGAGGCGTATTGGGCCGCATGCTTCTCTGCAGATAAACCCAGGCATTTACTGTCGTGTCGCCCATGCTGCAAAAAGTGCTAACCGTATTTTCTGCGCAGCAATTCGATTAGCCACTGTCTGACTATCAGACGTCGCAAAATCTGACAGACCGTTGCTCAACGCTGATTTATCGTCACACTTAGTTCTAACAAAAAATCGACTTGAGACATGACATCCTTAACTTCCGCAAGCCGAGATCCGGCTAGAAGCTCTGTAATGAAACGTCAAAAAACTGTTTCATTAATTAAAAGCGATGCGCAATTTGCCGCAAAAAGCGCGGGTTTGTCTTATGTCAGCGATCAGGTACCAGGGATACGCAGAGACGTGATCAACAGGTCAGGAAAAACAGCTTTCAGATACCTCACTCCGCAAGGAAAACCATTAAAGAATGACCAGGTATTGTCACGCATAAAATCACTGGCTATTCCACCCGCGTGGACGGACGTGTGGATTTGCCCACAAGAAAATGGCCATATCCAGGCCACAGCGCGGGATGCGCGTCAACGCAAACAATATCGTTATCATAAAAACTGGCGCAGTATCCGGGATGAAGCCAAATACGGCAATATGTTGCAGTTTGCGTCAGCTTTACCATCGATTCGTGAAGAGGTAAGCAAGGCTTTGGCCATGAAGGGATTGCCACGAGAAAAAGTCATCGCTACCGTCGTGTCATTGATAGAAAATACCAGCATGCGCATCGGTAATGATGAGTATGCGCGCACCAATCAGTCTTATGGCATCACCACACTGAAAGGCAAGCATGTACACCTGAACGGTACGCAGCTTCAATTTGATTTTCGGGGAAAAAGTGGTGTACAACATTGCATCAACCTGCGCTCACCTAAATTATGCCGCATCATCAAATCCATGCTCGACCTTCCTGGTCAGACACTCTTCCAATATCTTGATGAAGAAGGACAGCCCCATGCGGTTAATTCGACTGATGTCAACGACTACATACGCAGCGCCGCGCATGGCGACTTTACTGCCAAAGACTTCAGGACTTGGGCCGGAACAACATTTGCCGTGCAAGCCTTATTAGCTACTGGCGAAGCAGAAACGCAATTGGCAGCGCGTAAAAACCTGGTGGATGCCATCCGTCAAGTCGCCAGAAAACTAGGCAACACCCAGGCAGTTTGCCGCAAGTGTTATATCCATCCGCAAGTAGCGATTTCATATATGGAAGGAACGCTGGCAGAAGAGTGGCATGCCTGTCAGCGCGCAGCAATGAAAGAACATACCGGGTTGGCAGAAAACGAGGCGACGCTGGTTAAACTTTTACAAAAATGGCAGAAATAAATCGCTGGCGATGAAGTAGCGATTGCCGGAGTCTTGTAAATTAAGATGGCTGGTCGCCCCAGGCTAGCCCCCCCCTCAAAGTGCTGGCGAAGCAGACCGTACTTCAGCGACAACGCCAGACTAATTTCACAACTACCTCTCAGGGCTGATGTCGATATAAGCCGTACTCACCTGAGATAGTCTGGTAATGCCAGGCCATATCCGTCCTGGCGCCATGAGAGCTGACTAATTCTGCATCCAGCATGCCAAATGGCGTGAGACTGGCAGCGAACAGGCGAAGCGCCCTGTGACGCAGGGCGACACCCAAATTGAGAAGTGCCTTGCGGCAGCTGATCAGTTCAAATTCATTAAAGGAAGTACCGGTAACAAGGCTGAACTGTGACCAGATGAGATTTTTTTCCAGATGTCCCTTCAATTTCAAATAACCATTTTCTTCCTGAAAATAATCCATTAATTTACCCGTTCCTCCATATTGCAGATAATTCTCTTCATATTCAGAAAATTTTTCAACAGGGAATCCGGTATCTGCAACTTCCTGTAAAAGCGATTCGTTCAAACAGGTTATATAGATCGCTGTTTTTTCGTATAGTTGCTCTTCCTGGAGCAGGATAACCAGGGTATAAATTTCTTCAATGCTGGAACAGTCTGCAATCCATATCCGGGTATGCGCGTGTGAGCGCAGCCATGGCGATAATTGACTCCGCAAGAATTGCAGGCGTTGGGGTTCACCAAACAATGCCAGCGGACATAGTAGAACACTACGTAATAATGCCTGCCACTGGAAGGGATCATGCAATATGCAGTCTTGCAATGCAGAATAGGTTTTTATGCCTTGCTGCTTCATCATGATACTGAGTTTTTCTATCAGCACATGGCGGTCAAAGCCGCGGAAGTCATCTCCACGATAGCGGTAGATGGCTTCCAGCAGCATATCGAGTTCAATGTCCTCGACTTTTAATGCGTTCATCACGGTATGTTTATTCCGTCAGCCAGACGCGCATGAGGGAGAGTAACTGCGCGCTATCTACAGGCTTGGTAATATAATCCGACGCACCTGCCTCAAAGCATTTGTCCCTGTCACCTTTCATGGCCTTGGCAGTCAGGGTGATAATGGGCATGCTCTTGAACTTGGGTATTTTTCTGATGGCGCGCATGGTGTCGTAACCGTCCATCTCCGGCATCATGATATCCATCAGCACGATCTCGATACCTGGATCCTGTTCCAGCAGTTTTATGCCGTCCCTGCCATTTTCTGCAAAGACGACCTTCATGTCCTGCCTTTCCAATACGGTAGTCAGGGCAAAAATGTTACGTAAGTCATCATCGACGACAAGTACTTTACGCCCAGCCAAAGTGCCATCAGATGCATGCATATCTTCCAGCATGCGTCTTTGCAATTCGGGTAAGTCGGCTGGTGAGCGATGCAGGAAAAGCGCTGTTTCATCCAGCAGGCGTTCTGGTGAACGCGCATCTTTGACAACGATGGTTTTTGCCACTTTGCGTATCTTGGTGACTTCCTTGCGTGACAATTCTTTGGCCGTATAGATAATGACTGGCAAGTCCCGGAGTTTCTTATCCTTGCTGATCATTTCCAGCAATTCAAAACCATCAATGTCAGGCAAGGTCAAGTCCAGTACCATGCAGTCAAAATGCGTGTTCCTCAGTGCTTCCAAGGCTTTCTGACCACTGTCTACGGCAGTGATCTGTACATCATGCTCACCTATCAATTCCACGATACGGGCCCGTTGCAAGTCTTCATCTTCCACGACCAGTAAACTGCGCTTGCCTCTGATAAGGAACTGCTGAATACGGTTGAATTCTTCTTCCAGTCTCTCACGCTTGATTGGCTTGGTCAGATACGAAATTGCACCGTGTTGCAAACCACGTTCACGCTCATTCGAGTTGGACATGATATGCACCGGGATATGCCGTGTACCAGGGTCACGTTTCAGGCGGTCCAGCACGGTAAAACCATCGCAGTCTGGCAAATCTATATCCAGCAGGATAGCGGTAGGGCAGTAGTCACGTGCCAGCGTAAGCGCAGCATCACCGCTTTGACTGATGATACCCTTGAAACCTTTTTCCCTCGCGAAGGCGAGCAAGATTGTGGAAAAACGGGCGTCATCTTCGACAATCAGCAAGGCGGGGTCTCCGCTGGCAATCATGTTCCTGTCATCAAATGCGGCCTCACCTTCAGCGTAATTCAGGCTCATGGTAGCGGCTTCACGAGGTACTGGCCGCGTTAATCCATCGAGAATATCCGTGCGGCGCTCCAGCACATGGGTAAGTGTAGGCGATGCCGGCACCAGTGTTTGTTGTGACATCTGGCTGATCAATCCACCGCCGCTATATGGCAAGAACAGCGTAAACGTACTGCCACTACCGACGATACTGGTCACGCGAATTTCCCCACCCAACAAGCGCGCCAGTTCACGGCTAATGGAAAGTCCCAGTCCTGTACCACCATATTTACGCGCAGTACTACCGTCTGCCTGCTGGAATGCCTCAAAAATCAATTGCAGCTTGTCACTGGCGATACCGACACCCGTGTCGGCGACCGAAAATGCCAGCACAGCATCAGCGTGACTTAACTGTGGCAGGTCAGGCGTCCAGCCGGACTGCACGACACCGATACTCAGACGCACTTCCCCATGTGAAGTAAATTTAAAGGCATTCGACAGCAGGTTTTTAAGAATCTGCTGTAAACGTGTTGTGTCGGTTTTGATCGCAGCAGGCAAACCCTGATCAAGAGTAATCGAGAAATTGATATTCTTGGCTTCTGCCATATGGCGGAAAGTACGCTCCACATAAGACGCCAGTATCGACAGGCGTGATTCGCTGAGTTCCAGCGTGACGGTACCAGATTCTATCTTCGACAAATCCAAGATATCGTTAATCAGTGTCAGCAAATCACTACCGGAACCGAAGATAGTCTTGGCATATTCGACCTGACTATTTGACAAATTCCCTTGAGGGTTATCGCTTAATTGCTGGGCCAGAATCAGCAAGCTATTCAATGGTGTACGCAATTCATGCGACATATTGGCAAGGAATTCGGATTTGTATTTGGATGACAAGGCCAGTTGCGTCGCCTTTTCTTCCAGTGCCAGTTTGGCTTGCTCCACCTCGCGGTTTTTACGTTCCACCTCGATATTCTGGTCAGACAAGAGACTGGCTTTTTCGGCCAGTTCCTGATTCGTTTGTTGCAGTTTCTGCGCCAGTGACTGGGACTGGGTCAACAGACTTTCGGTACGGCTATTCGCTTCAATGGTATGTAAAACGACACCGATGGATTCCATCAACTGATCCAGAAAACCCATATGCGTTTGCGTGAATTTATCGAGCGAGGCAATTTCAATGACTGCCTTGACCTGCTGTTCAAACAGGATAGGCAAGACCACGATATTGGTAGGCGGCGCAGAGCCCAGGCCAGAAGACACCTTGATATAGTCACGCGGCACATTGGTCAGCCACACCCGGCTTTTCTCCAATGCGCACTGTCCCACCAGGCCCTCGCCCGGCAAGAAGGAAGTCGGCAATTTGCTGCTGGAACGATAACCATAGCTGGCAATCATTTCCAGCAAGGATGCATCGTTATTCGAGTCCATCATGTAAAACACCCCATGATGGGCAGATACCAGTGGTGCCAGTTCAGACAGGATCAGCTTGGTCACCGTACTCAGATCACGCTGGCCTTGCAACAAACGGGTAAACCGCGCAAGATTGGTCTTGAGCCAATCCTGTTCAGCATTCTTTTGTGTCGTTTCTTTCAGGTTACGGATCATCTCATTGATATTGTCCTTGAGATCTGATACCTCGCCACGTGCCTTGACCTGAATAGAACGGGACAAGTCACCCCGTGTCACCGCGGTTGCCACTTCTGCAATCGCACGTACCTGCGTACTCAGGTTGGCAGCAAGCTGGTTGACGTTTTCAGTCAAATCTTTCCACGTGCCTGATGCACCCGGCACACTGGCCTGGCCGCCGAGCTTACCTTCGACACCGACCTCACGTGCGACGGTTGTTACCTGGTCCGCAAACACGGCAAGCGTGTCCGTCATTTCGTTGATGGTATTGGCCAGCGATGCAATTTCTCCCTGCGCAGCCACAGTCAGTTTCTTTTTAAGATCACCGTTGGCCACAGCGGTTACCACACCGGCAATACCGCGCACCTGCGCTGTAAGATTGGCCGCCATGAAGTTAACGTTTTCTGTCAAATCTTTCCAGGTACCGCCAACACCCTTTACTTGCGCCTGCCCACCGAGTTTGCCTTCGGTACCCACTTCACGTGCCACGCGCGTCACTTCTGATGCAAATGAGCTGAGCTGATCCACCATGACGTTGATGGTGTCTTTTAATTCCAGAATCTCGCCTTTGACGTCCACGGTGATTTTCTTGGACAAATCACCATTCGCCACTGCGGTCGTCACATCGGCGATATTACGTACCTGCCCCGTCAGGTTGGAGGCCATGAAGTTGACGTTATCCGTCAAATCTTTCCATGTACCAGAGGCGCCGGGCACATTCGCCTGGCCGCCCAGACGTCCCTCAGTACCCACTTCACGGGCCACCCGCGTCACTTCAGAGGCAAAGGAATTGAGTTGATCCACCATGGTGTTGATGGTGTCTTTCAACTGCAAAATCTCACCCCGTACGTCCACCGTAATTTTCTTCGACAAGTCACCATTCGCCACCGCAGTCGTCACATCGGCAATATTACGCACCTGCGAAGTAAGGTTACCCGCCATCGAATTCACAGAATCTGTCAGATCCTTCCAGGTTCCGGCAACACCAGGCACGTTGGCCTGACCGCCGAGCTTGCCTTCGGTACCGACCTCACGCGCAACACGTGTCACTTCAGAGGCGAACGAGCTGAGCTGATCCACCATGACGTTGATGGTGTTTTTCAATTGCAGGATTTCGCCCTTGACGTCAGCCGTGATTTTCTTGGACAAGTCACCGTTCGCCACCGCTGTCGTTACCTCAGCGATGTTACGCACCTGGCCGGTCAGATTGGATGCCATGAAGTTGACGTTATCAGTCAAATCTTTCCAGGTACCCCCCACCCCTTTCACAAACGCCTGGCCGCCGAGCTTGCCTTCAGTGCCCACTTCACGAGCCACCCGGGTTACTTCAGACGCAAACGAGCTGAGCTGATCCACCATGACATTGATGGTGTTCTTTAATTCCAGAATCTCGCCCTTGACGTCGACCGTGATTTTTTTCGACAAATCGCCTTTCGCCACCGCTGTCGTCACATCCGCGATGTTACGCACCTGCCCTGTCAAGTTGGAGGCCATGAAGTTGACGTTATCTGTCAAATCCTTCCACGTGCCGGCGACACCGGGCACATTCGCCTGGCCGCCCAGCACACCTTCAGTACCGACCTCACGTGCAACACGTGTCACTTCAGACGCGAACGAGCTGAGCTGATCCACCATGACATTGATGGTGTTTTTCAGTTCCAGAATCTCACCCTTGGCATCGGCCGTAATTTTCTTCGACAAGTCACCGTTCGCCACCGCTGTCGTCACATCAGCAATATTCCTTACCTGCCCCGTCAAATTACCTGCCATGGAGTTGACCGAGTCAGTCAGATCTTTCCAGGTACCTGCTACACCAGGTACATTCGCCTGCCCTCCCAGTTCCCCCTCGGTACCGACCTCACGTGCGACACGTGTTACTTCGGACGCGAACGAGCTGAGCTGATCCACCATGACGTTGATGGTGTTTTTCAGTTCCAGAATCTCACCCTTGGCGTCGGCCGTAATTTTCTTCGACAAGTCACCGTTCGCCACCGCTGTCGTCACATCAGCAATATTTCTTACCTGCCCCGTCAAATTACCTGCCATGGAGTTGACCGAGTCAGTCAGATCTTTCCAGGTACCTGCTACACCAGGTACATTTGCCTGTCCGCCCAGCTTGCCCTCGGTACCGACCTCACGGGCAACCCGGGTTACTTCAGATGCAAATGAGTTCAATTGATCCACCATCACGTTGATAGTGTTTTTCAGTTCCAGAATTTCGCCTTTCACATCTACCGTAATTTTCTTTGACAAGTCACCATTTGCCACCGCTGTCGTCACTTCGGCGATATTACGTACCTGTCCTGTCAGGTTACCCGCCATGGAGTTCACTGAATCAGTCAAGTCTTTCCAGGTGCCGCCTACGCCCTTCACCTGCGCCTGTCCGCCCAATTTACCTTCGGTACCAACCTCTCTTGCCACCCGCGTTACCTCTGAGGCAAACGAGCTCAATTGGTCTACCATGACGTTAATGGTGTCTTTCAATTGCAAAATCTCGCCTTTGGCATCTGCCGCGATTTTCTTGGACAAGTCACCATTTGCCACCGCAGTTGTTACTTCAGCGATGTTACGCACCTGACCCGTGAGGTTGGACGCCATGAAATTGACGTTATCAGTCAAATCTTTCCAGGTACCACCTACACCCGGCACATAAGCCTGCCCACCCAGTTTACCTTCGGTACCCACTTCACGCGCCACCCGCGTTACCTCTGACGCAAAAGAGCGCAACTGGTCCACCATGGTGTTGATTGTGTCTTTCAGTTGCAGGATTTCGCCACGCACGTCAACCGTGATTTTCTTGGACAAGTCACCGTTTGCCACCGCTGTAGTCACTTCGGCAATATTGCGCACCTGAGATGTCAGGTTACCGGCCATGGAGTTAACTGAGTCGGTCAGATCTTTCCAGATCCCTGCCACGCTAGGCACATTCGCCTGGCCACCGAGTTTACCCTCAGTACCGACTTCACGTGCCACGCGGGTTACTTCTGATGCAAAAGAGCTAAGCTGACTCACCATCGTATTCGCGGTAGTTGCCGCGCTCAAAAATTGCCCTTGCAGCGCACGGCCATCCACTTCCAGCGCCATGCTTTGAGAAAGATCACCTTTTGCCACAGCACCAATCACCCTTGCCATCTCAGTCGTGGGTCGTACCAAATCGTCGATCAGGGAGTTGACGGAATTGACGATGGTTCCCCAGTCACCTTCAGCCCGCACAAAAGAAGCGCGCTGCAGCAAGCGCCCTTCCTTCCCGACCAGTTGACTGACATTCAGGATGCCCTGCGTCATATGTGAACTATTTTCGATGATCTCGTTTAAGGTATCGGCGATCTTGCCGTTAAGGCCAGTCAAGTCAGATGGCATTTTTACCGAAAAATCACCCTTCTTGAGCGCCGTCAGTGCAGCGAGCAAGAGCTTGGGATCAAGTGTTTCCGAGATGTCAGTGAGCGTGTTCATTCTGGCCCTTTAAGCGATGTGATTGATAGCATATGTTGCAAAAAAACATTGTCTCGCTTTTTTTGCAAAAAGTTTGACTTGAAGTGCTCTGATGCCATCAGGCCGCATCAATTTAGCAGTGCAATAAGAGTGAAGGCAGCTTAAAACCCTGCAAACAACTTTTCAGCGATATTCAAGCATTTCCTTCCCGTCAAATAGGATACGGTGCCATAATTTACTTCAAATTTAAAGATTTGTGACAATTCAATATTTGTATAATAATAAAAATGTCTCCAACTGGAAACGGTACAGGCGAGGAAACCAGTGCAAGCAAAATATAAACCCAAGATTCTGGTGGTCAACGACGATACGGCGAGCTTGTTTGCCTTAAGTGGGTTGCTCACGACCTGGGCAGATGAAAACGAATGTTCAGTGGTAACCGCTAAATCTGGCGAGGATGCGCTGCGTCATGTACTACAAGATGACTTTGCCGTGATACTTCTCGATGTCAACATGCCGGGCATGGATGGATTCGAAACTGCCGAGGCGATACATAAGCGTGCCCGTTCGTCTTCCATACCGATTATTTTCATTACAGCCTTCCTGGCCGACGATCTGAATAAATTAAAGGCGTATCAGCAAGGTGCGGTTGATTATCTTTTCACGCCCATCATTCCCCAGGTTCTGCAAGCCAAAGTGGCTGTGTTTGTTACGCTTGCAAAAAAAAATCTGGAATTGAAAGCGCAAACAGAGGCTCTCGGTCTGCGTACAATCGACTTGCAGACTGCAAATGAAAAACTTCAGCGCGAAATAAAAGAACGAAAAATAGCCGTTGAACAAAATGAAGCGAAAGATAAATTCCTGGCGATGCTGGGTCATGAGTTGCGTAATCCTTTAAGCGCCATCACCAGCGCAGCATCCATCATTGGATTCCCGGGCGCTAAAGCAGACAGTGTAGAGCGCGCAAAGAAAATCCTCTCAAGGCAATCTCAGCATTTGACACATATCGTCGATGATTTGCTGGACTTGGGGAGAGTCATGTCTGGAAAAATCGTACTCGACAAGATGGCTGTCAACCTTGGGGAAGTTATCATTTCCTGCCTGGACAGCCTCAGAGCCAGCAGACCGGTCGACAGTTATCAATGGCATATTGACCCTATCGAAACCTGGATAGAAGCAGACCCAACTCGCGCAGAACAAATCATTACTAACTTGCTGGACAACGCCGTAAAATACACCCCCATTGGCGGAACCATCACTATCAGAAATACACATTCAGACGGCAAAGTGAGCCTGTTGATCACTGATTCTGGAATAGGTATTGCAAAAGATTTACTACCACGTATTTTTAATGTGTTTGTCCAGGGCGAACATTCTCTGGATCGTGCCAAAGGCGGTCTTGGCATAGGTCTGGCTTTGGTAAAACAACTGGTCGAATTGCATGGGGGTGACATACTAGCCCATAGCGAAGGTGAAAATCTTGGCAGCACTTTTTCCATCATATTGCCCCAGGCTTTACAGAGCAAACCCTCAACCGAACATAACGAAATCCGAAGACTGGAGACCGGCAGAAAGCTCCTGCTCATTGAAGATAATGAAGATGCCCGTGAAATGACCGCTCAGTTACTGAAAGCGCAAGGCTTTGAAGTTCTTGAAGCGGCAACGGGTGTTGAAGGCATCATCCTTGCAAAGGATGAGAAGCCTAGTATTGCCCTGATCGATATTGGCTTACCGGGTATGAACGGCTATGAAGTGGCTCGGCGCTTACGTAGTGATAAGCACACCAGCGGCATGTATTTAATCGCATTGACTGGTTACGGGCTCAGAGAAGATCATATACTGACAGCGGAAGCTGGCTTTGACTCCCACTTTGTAAAGCCTTTGAAACTCCAGCAACTCCTGCTAACTATCGAGAGTTTACAAGTTGCGTGAGACAAACCCGGCGACACTTGGCAGTACTTAGTAACTGCCACAGGCTTAGCAGAATTTGCAAACCCTTCGCACTCCTTACATAATCCCCTTTGTAATCGCCTTTAATTCTTCGCGTGAAGCTGAAGAGCTGCACTGGTCTGAAATAAATATTTTCATAGTCATCTGATCCCGGCACACACAGTCAATTTTGCACGGGGGCGGATTTCTCTGCAATTGAACTAAGCGCAAATATGCGTCATAAATGACAAGTGCTTTCCTTGATATTACTGCGCTGAAAATCCATCAAGCAAATTTTTTATCTGACTCAGCTCATATGGCTTGACTAACATATGGCAGGGGAAATTGACATAAGTTTGGATATGGGGGCCATGACCGGATGAAAAAATAATATGCATATCAGGTGCATCTCGTGCGGCTTGCTTTCCCAATGCGATCCCGGACATTTTGGGTAAATTGATATCCGTCAACAGAACGTCAAAGCGTTCTTGCAGAAGTAGCTCCAAAGCCATTTCCCCGCTTGCAGCAGGGGTGGGGGAGTGACCTATCAAATCCAGCATTTCGCACAGCATTTCCAGCAAATCCTGATTATCTTCAACCACCAAAATACGCAAGCGCCCACCTTCTCCCCTGTTGTCTTTGCTGGTGATGTCAGTCTCTTGTCTTTCGTCGGGAATTGGATTTTTCATTATTATCTATCTATGCTAAAAACAGCCTGCTTCTACAGTACAAAGTCTACAGTGCACAGGTACATGCGGATCATGTACACCTGCTTGCTCCATCGCAGCTGTTTCATTATTTTTATGGACTACTCAGTCAAGTCTTCCAAACTGCAATTTTGCGTTTAAATATTTTCGCAGCTCTTTTTATTTTTTAAACTTTGTATCAAAAACACATAATCAGAATCGTAAATGTAAATAGTGCAAAACCGTAGCAGTACACTCCCAAAATGGCGTAAGTCAATTCCTACAAATTGCGCTGAACATGCAAGCACCTGTGTGATGACGACGAGTGTTATCGTAAGTCCATTTTTATTAATCTGGCTTAACGTTCTGTGGCGTAAGATGATCAAAAAATTTTTGTGGCAGCATAAAAATAAACGGTAACGTAACCACAAATTCGATTACATTTAACGCTGAATACTATTTGTGATCACCGACCTGATCTTACGTGCCAGCGCTTCGCGGCTATATGGCTTGCCCAGCAATTCGACACCTGCGTCCAGGCGCCCTCCATGTACGATGGCATTTTGCGTATAACCGGAAGTAAACAATACTGCCAAGTCCGGCAACAATTCGCGCGCTTTGCGTGCCAGTTCAGGGCTTCGCAACGGCCCGGGCATGACGACGTCAGTAAACAATAAATCAATCTTGACACCAGCCTCAATGATGGCGAGTGCGCTCTGCGCATCGTCAGCATGTAATACTTTATATCCCAGGGCCGTCAGCATTTCAATTGCGGTATGACGAACCTGCTCATCATCTTCTGCGACCAGAATAGTTTCAGTCCCTCCAACAATGTTCTCCACAGTCTGTATTACGACGCAATTTTCGAGTTCTGTTGAACGAGGGAAATAGAGTTTCACCGTGGTACCGTATCCCGGTTCGCTATATATATTGGCATGGCCACCTGACTGCTTGACAAAGCCATACACCATAGACAAACCCAAACCAGTGCCCTTGCCTTCGGGTTTGGTTGAGAAGAAAGGTTCAAATGCCTGCGCTACAACTTCTGACGGCATGCCTGAACCAACATCAGACACTGCCAGCATGACATATTCACCTGCATTGACTTCTACATGAGCGCGTGCGTAATTTTCATCCAGCACAGCATTGCTTATTTCTATGGTGAGCTTGCCGACTGAATCCATGGCATCGCGCGCATTGACTGCAAGATTAAGTAAAGCGTTTTCGACTTGAGCGACATCGACAAAGGTATTCCACAAATCGTCAGCCAGAATGGTTTCGACCTCGATAGTCTCGCCCAGGCTGCGCTGTAGCATATCCTCCATCTCAAGCACAAAACGACCAATATTGACGACTTTGGGATCAAGCGCCTGGCGCCTTCCAAATGACAATAAATAACTGGCCAGCTTCGCCCCGCGCCGCACACCAGCCAGTGCATTGGTAACACGCTTTTCTGCACGCTGGTTACCCGCAATCTCAGCAGAGAGTAATTGAAGATTACCTGAAATTATCTGTAACAAATTATTGAAATCATGGGCTATCCCGCCAGTCAATTTCCCTATTGTTTCCATCTTCTGCGCCTGTTGCAAGGCTTGCTCGGTCTGCTTGAGCGCAATTGCCGCTTTATATTTTTCGGTAATATCCCTGGTCACCTTTGCATAACCGACAAATTCATTGATTGCATTGTAAATAGGATCGATCACGACATGCGCCCGGAATTTACTTCCATCGTTCCTCACGCGCCAGCCTTCCTGTTCAAAACGACCTTCAGTCCTGGCTGTCAATAACGCGCGTTGCGGTACCCCGTCTTGCTGATCTTCATCGGTATAGAAACGGGAAAAATGCGTACCAACAACCTCCTCCTGCCGATAACCCTTGATACGCTGGGCACCGGCATTCCAGTTACTGACATTACCTTCTTTGTCCAGCATGTAGATCGCATAGTCAGTCACCCCTTGCACCAGCAAACGGAACTGTTGCTCGCTCAGGCGCAATGCCTCTTCCGCTTTCCTGCGGTCAGTAATGTCCCTGGTAATTTTTGCGAAACCCAGTAATCGACCATTTTCCCGGATAGCGTCTATGATGACATTTGCCCAGAAATAGGAGCCATCTTTGCGCACACGCCAGCCCTCGGTCTCATAACGCCCCTCTGTTTCAGCAGTCTGAAGTGCGAGAGCAGGAATACCGGCTTTCTGGTCTTCTGGCGTCAGGAATTGGGAAAAATGTTGGCCGATGATTTCTTCTGAAGTATAGCCCTTGAATTTCTGTGCCCCTGCGTTCCAGCTCACTACGCGACCATCAGTGTCCAGCATATAGATTGCGTAGTCAGTGATTGCATTAACCAGCAACTGGAAGCGTTGTAGATCAATCAGTTTTTTATCATCAGGGAGGTTTCTGCTGGACATTGGCTCATTCCACGGTACAACAACTTTGTATTGGCTAGCGCGCATCAATCGTATGTTCTACAACGAATAATACATGGGTATCGTAGCTCGGCGGCGCCTTAAACCAAACAACGCCGCATTGCCGCATTATCATCCAAAAACTGTTGCAGCTTACAAAGAATGCGACTATAGCGTCGGACAAGCTTGTGAATTGTACGATAACGTACTGAGAAGCCGCTTTTTGCGATGAAGACCCAAGCCTGGCTGGACACGCAATCCTGCTTATATTGATGAGTCCATCTCGCCATTGATCTCATTCCGTTGGCGTTACCAAGCCGTGTCAACTGGTCGCTTACCAACAGCAGGCAATGGGCTATCCTGCGTAGCCCAAGTCGTTAGAACGCGTCTACAGTCTGGCGAATGAAACTCCCGATACTCATGTCGACACTTCATAGCTGTCAGGTCCATCAGGCAATACACTCAAGGCGGCGATCACGGGTTCCTTCCATGGGCTGGGTAACCGATGCGGTTGCGCCATGCGGTCCCGATACCGCTCTACCCGGCCTGGCCAATCGGGCGCACCAATATACTTGGCCAAAGCCAGAGTAGCCAGGCTCGGCATGAGTCGCACGGGATAAGCTTCGGCGTGGTCGTCACAGTCCAGCAAACCTGAAGCCATTTTGCAGGCGTCCAGTAGCGGCAGTAATTCCACGTCTAGCATGTCGACGTACAACTGGCACCATTGTTGCAAGTCCTGCGGGTAGAAGAGCTCGCACGTAGGCCAAGGATCGAATCCAGGTACAGGAATAGCGAATTGCTGCATGGCTGTACAAGGCCCTAACAGCAAAGAAACTGACGTCTGTGGTGCAACGATTTGGGCCAATTCCGCCGGTAGATCCAGCTCCAGCACAGCCCCCAGACTGAGATGTATCCCAGAGGTCTGACGCAATATGATGTGAAGTATCTGCTCGCCTGCCGGTGTTTTACGCCGGAAACTGACGCCACCATGTTCGACCTTGTAACGAAACCCCAGAGGCTTGAGCTGCGCCGCAACGATAGTCTTGAGCGCGGCCTTGGCAATGGTCGGCGAAAGCGACTCAAACACCGCTACCTGCGGGGCGACTGCACTACGCTCGCTACGCCCCTCACTACCGAGCACACCGCCATCAGGCAGAAAGACCTGCCCCGCCTGATCATCGTAGACAGTCAACCCCAATGCCATCGCGGTATCGATCAGCACAGGCAAGAGCACGTCAACACCATCTTGGTAGACAGCCATGCTATAGACGGCAGTGTCAGTGATGCCATCTGGCCGGAACTCAACCCAGGCACCCGGCTCGCCGCGTGAATCTACCGTGCTACCCTCGGCACCGCCGACTTCGACTGGAAATCGCTGGATCAATGCATTTGCCAATTCAGCGAACTTGGTATTGGGTGGTGCCAGCGTAGCGCTCAGGTGTTCATGCAGCGCCAGGGCAGTCTTCAAGGTGTCGGGGGCAGCATGCTCCCAAATATGAATAACGTAGGTCATCGCAGTGGGTCGAGGGAAAAATGTTCCCCTGATTATACTACTCACCACTATAGAGTCTTTGGCGGCGCCCTGTTGTTTTTAGCAACACTGCGATTCGCTGGATGGATTGCTTCTTTCCTGATCAAGGCTTAATCAAGGGCTGACACGGTGTCTGATAGACTATTGATCGATGCAAAAGCGCCGAAATGGTTTAAGGATGTAAAACGATTCAAACCAATCGCCCCACAGATCATTATTTTCATCAATGTATGATTACAGCAGAAGACGCTCAGGCAATCATTCTTCGCCGTTGCCATCAAGGCAGAAAAAACAATGGAGAAGATGAATTTGTAATTCAGTCTTGCGAGCTTTCACCCCGCAAGGATTATTGGGTCATTCGTGCGAATAGTGCCGACTTTGTCATCCGTGGGTTGATTGAACATTGCTATGTCGGCGTCAATGCGCATTTGGTTGATATTCTTACAGGGGAAGTGGAAACCATAGGCAGCGCCCAGAGTTTGCAAAATTATTTGGAGGATAAGTATGATCTGATCAATGCCAAAGGAAATTCCTACATCCTCCGCCCAGGCTTCGACATAAAAGACAAAAGCGCGTTGATCAATCTAAGGCAAAAACTGGAATGCAGATTACAGGACGTCATCTCCATGACATCTCCCGACAACAACTTTTGGTTAACAGGGACATTTCGCGTCTTAAGCGAAGTTAAAAAATTGCTGGAAGCAGCCGATATCAAAGTAAATATTGAACTCCATTCCAATTTACGGGGTGCAATTGAAATTGATGAGCGCGCGTGGTATTTCGACGCAGTCAAAAAACATCTGCAACGTCGTCTCTGTATAGAACAGAAGTAATTTCTTTTTAGAGAGTGACTTGATCCTGGCCTTGAAGGGATCAGCTAACAACACGAACACAAGTAACAAAAAACCCACTCCTCATAGAGAAAGTGGGTTTTTTTACATTCTAAATAAACTTGGGATCAAAACGGAATATCATCATCCATATCCGAGAAATTAGGTGCCGGGCGGGAAGCTGGTGCCTGGCGTTGCTGTGGGGCTGCCTGTGGGCGTGGTGCTGGTGCGCCGCCTCCACCGCCACCGCCGTAACCTTCATCCATCGGTGCCCCGCCGCCCATGCCCTGGCGGCTGCCCAGCATTTGCATGCTGTCGGCCTTGATGTCGGTAGCGTATTTCTCCACGCCATCCTTGTCGGTGTATTTACGTGTGCGCAGGCTACCCTCGACATAGACTTGCGAACCCTTTTTCAGGTACTGACCGGCGATTTCTGCCAGTTTGCCGAAGAAGGTGATGCGGTGCCATTCTGTCTGCTCTTTCTTTTCGCCGGTGGCCTTGTCTTTCCAGCTGTCGGTGGTCGCCACAGTAATGCTGGTCATGGCATCACCACTGGGCATGTAACGTGTTTCGGGGTCGCGCCCCAGATTGCCGACGATGATTACTTTATTCACTGATGCCATGTAGTTTCTCCTGATTTTCCTGATACAAATTGATTTAAGCCTGAACCGGCGACGCTTTCTTGCTGCGTTTCGCCACGTCCGGCATGTTGATAGCGATTATAAGCCACACTGCTGTTAACAAGGCACTTAAGACAAAAACTGAAGATGGATTCAAGGCCTGTTTTAACCAGCCACCGATGGCTCCACCACAAAACAAACCTACCGCCTGCAAGGTGTTATAAACACCCAGCGCCGCGCCTTTGGCGGCTGGTGGGGCGATGCGTGACACCAGTGAGGGCTGACATGCTTCGAGAATATTAAAGGCAATGAAAAAAGCAAACAGCAAGCCTACCAGCATGGCTGGGGATTGCAAGTATTGCCAGAAACCAATTTCAACGACCAGCAATAAAGAAATGGCCCCCACAAAGACCTGTTTCATCTTGCCATATTTTTCACCGATGAAAATTGCCGGCAGCATGGCGATAAAAGAGGCAAACATGACGGGCAAGTAGACTTTCCAGTGGGCGGTGACGGGCAAATCGGCATATTGCACCAAAGCGGCTGGCACGACGACGAACATCGCCATCTGCGTCAGGTGCAGGGCAAACACGCCATAGTTCAGGCGCATCAGTTCGCGGTTTTTCAGGATGACGGACAAGGCTACCGGTGCATGCCTGGCTGCGGGTGCATCAGGGGTGACAAACAAGACAACAACAATTGCCAACAGCGACAATATACCGGTCATGGCAAAAATGCCGCCCATGCCTATGCTTTGATACAGCAGCGGCGCGGCCACCAGCGAAAAAGCAAACGTCAGGCCAATTGAGCCACCCACCATGGCCATGGCCTTGGTGCGGTGCTCTTCTCTGGTGGAATCGGCGATCAAAGCGGTGATGGCGGCAGAAATTGCACCTGCCCCCTGTATCGCACGGCCTATGATGACGCCGACTACCGTTGTTGCACCAGCAGCAACAAAAGCACCGATCGCGAACAGAATGAGGCCAATGACGATGATACGCTTGCGCCCGTATTTGTCAGACGCGATGCCAAATGGTATCTGCCCGAAAGCCTGGCTCAGGCCGTAAATGCCCATTGCCAGGCCGACCAGACTGCTGTTGTCGCCATCGGGCAAAGTTTTTGCATGAATGGCAAACACTGGCAAAATCAGAAACAGGCCCAACATACGTAAGGCGAAGATGGATGCCAGCGACGCACCAGAACGCAATTCATCACGACTCATGCCCGCCGGGTCGCGCTCGTTCTGTTCAGACAGGCTGTTTGCCTGAGAAGATGTTGCAATAGTCATATTCAAAAACTCGTCAAATCAGTTGAAGCAGATTCAACAGCAAACACGAGTCCGGGGTAATTTTCAAAAACCCGTTATAGTATCAGGTTGCACGCCTGTATCCTTTACATTCGGCCCAAAATTCAGTTCAAAATCAGCGCACACAACATGACGACACGTACTAAAAAAGCCACGAAAGCATCCAAACCCGCCGAAATCGAATTCGATGGCGGTGATCTTCAGCTTGCCCAGAAGCGTGAGTTGATACGCGTACGCGGTGCACGCACCCATAACCTGAAAAATATCAATCTTGATTTGCCGCGCAACAAGCTGGTGGTGATTACCGGCCTGTCAGGCTCAGGCAAGTCATCACTGGCGTTTGATACCCTGTATGCCGAGGGGCAAAGGCGTTATGTTGAATCCTTGTCCGCCTATGCGCGGCAGTTTTTGCAATTGATGGAAAAACCGGATGTGGATCTGATCGAGGGTCTGTCACCGGCAATTTCGATAGAACAAAAGGCCACGTCGCATAATCCGCGCTCTACCGTGGGTACAGTCACCGAGATTCATGATTACCTGCGTTTGCTGTATGCACGTGTTGGCACGCCGTATTGTCCTGATCACCCGGAAAACCCTTTGGCGGCACAATCGGTCTCACAAATGGTGGATGCCGTGCTGGCCATGCCGGACGACACCAAGCTGATGATACTTGCACCTGTCGTCGCCAACCGCAAGGGCGAACATCTGGATATGTTTGAACAGATGCAGGCGCAGGGTTTTATCCGCTTTCGCGTACAAAGCGGCACGCATGACGCAAAAATCTATGAAGTCGACAACCTGCCCAAGCTGAAGAAAACCGAGAAGCACACCATTGATGTCGTTGTCGACCGCGTCAAGGTCAAGGCCGATATCAAGCAGCGCCTGGCGGAATCATTTGAAACCTGCCTGCGCCTGGCCAATGGCCGTGCCCTTATCGTCGATATGGACAGCGCTCATGAGCAATTGTTCTCGAACAAATTTGCCTGCCCGACTTGCGGTTATTCATTGCAGGAACTGGAACCACGCCTGTTCTCGTTCAATAACCCCATGGGTGCCTGCCCCGAATGCGATGGCCTGGGACATATAGAGTTTTTCGACCCGAAACGCATCGTCGCCTTCCCTAACCTGTCGCTCGCCAGTGGTGCAGTCAAGGGCTGGGACAGACGCAACCAGTTTTATTTCCAGATGCTGTCCAACCTGGCAGCGTTTTACGAATTCGATATTGATGCACCGTTTGAGCAGTTACCTGAATCAGCCCAGCAAATCATTTTGTATGGCTCGGGCAAACAACAGGTGCCGTTTACCTATATCAATGAAAAAGGCCGCACTGTCATCAAGGAACACAGCTTTGAAGGCGTGGTTACCAACCTGCAACGCCGTTATCGCGAAACCGATTCAATGGCAGTCAAGGAAGAACTGGCAAAATTCATCAATGAAAAACAATGTCCTTCATGTGAAGGCGCACGCCTGCGCATAGAGGCGCGCTATGTGAAGGTGGGGACAGGCAAACAGGAAAAAGCCATCTACGATATCAGTGCCATGCCCTTGCGCGAAACCCTGCACTTTTTTGAACACCTGAAACTGACAGGCTCGAAGCGCGATATCGCCGACCGCATCACCAAGGAAATCACGGCACGCCTGACTTTCCTGAATAATGTCGGCCTCGACTATCTGTCACTGGAACGCAGCGCAGACACTTTGTCTGGCGGCGAAGCCCAGCGCATACGCCTGGCATCACAAATTGGTTCTGGCCTGACCGGTGTCATGTATGTACTCGATGAACCATCGATAGGCCTGCATCAGCGTGACAATGACAGGCTGATCGACACACTCAAGCATTTGCGCGACATTGGCAATAGCGTGCTGGTGGTTGAACATGATGAAGATGCCATACGCTGTGCCGATTTTGTCGTCGACATGGGTATTGGTGCCGGTGTGCATGGTGGTGAAGTGATCGCCCAGGGTACGCTGGAAGACATCATGAGCAATAAGCGTTCATTGACGGCGCAATACCTGAGCGGCGCACTGGAAATTGCCGTCCCTAAAAAACGCGCCAAGGCTGATCCTGCCAAGCAATTGCTGATCGCCGGTGCACGTGGCAACAACCTCAAAAAAGTATCGATGAAATTGCCGGTGGGCTTGCTGACCTGTGTGACCGGGGTTTCTGGATCAGGCAAATCCACACTGGTCAATGACACGCTTTACCATGTCGCTGCGCGTCATTTGTACGGCTCACAAACCGAACCGGCGGCATTTGACCATGTCACGGGCCTTGAACATTTTGACAAGGTGATTTCTGTCGACCAGGCACCGATAGGTCGCACCCCACGCTCCAACCCGGCGACGTATACCGGTCTGTTCACACCGATACGTGATCTGTTTGCTACCGTGCCGACCGCAAAGGAACGCGGTTACAGTGCTGGCCGTTTCTCTTTCAACGTCAAGGGCGGGCGTTGCGAAGCCTGTCAGGGTGATGGCGTGATCAAGGTAGAGATGCACTTCTTGCCAGACGTGTATGTGCCTTGCGATGTCTGCCACGGCAAACGCTATAACCGCGAAACCCTGGAAGTGAAATACAAGGACAAGAACATCAATGAAGTGCTGGGCATGACGGTGGAAGATGCCCATGAGTTCTTCAAGGTCGTGCCCATCATCGCGCGCAAACTGCAAACCCTGCTGGACGTGGGCCTCGGCTATATACGCCTGGGGCAAAGCGCCACTACCTTGTCTGGTGGTGAAGCGCAACGTGTAAAACTGTCGCTGGAATTATCCAAGCGTGATACTGGCCGTACCTTGTACATACTGGATGAGCCGACGACGGGCCTGCATTTCCACGACATCGCCTTGCTGCTGAAGGTCATCCACAGGCTGCGTGACCAGGGTAACACGGTGGTCATCATTGAACACAACCTGGATGTCATCAAGACAGCAGACTGGCTGATAGACCTGGGGCCTGAAGGCGGCGCTGGCGGCGGCAGGATTATTGCCACCGGCACGCCAGAAGAAGTCGCCAACAACCCTGACAGTGTGACCGGCAAATACCTGTTGCCTTTGCTGAAGAAAGCCAAGTAAGTAATTTTTGCCACACTAGACTGGCTGTGTTTTCCCTGGGAAGACACAGCCATTTTCTTTGGTAAATTCATGGTCAAAAAGTGGCTTGGTTATAATAGCGTCCAAGCAAAAAGCATGACAGGCATGGGCCTGGAAATGCGACAACCCGTATTAGAATATATGAGCATACGCCTGATCGTCGGGCTGGGTAACCCCGGCCCTGAATATGAACTGACCCGTCACAACGCCGGTTTCTGGCTGGTAGACCAATTGCCAGCCAGCCTGCAAAGAGACAAAAACTTTAACGCCCTGGTGGGCAAGACCCGCATCGCCAATCAGGAAGTCTGGTTGCTGGAACCGCAAACCTTCATGAACCGTTCTGGTCAGTCGGTCGGGGCGATCTGCCGTTTTTACAAGATCACGCCTGACCAGGTGCTGGTGGTGCATGATGAGCTGGATATGCTGCCCGGCGTCGCCAAGCTGAAACTGGGCGGTTCATCTGGCGGCCATAATGGCCTGAAGGATATAACAGCCGCGCTGGGCACGCAGGATTACTGGCGGCTGCGCATAGGCATAGGTCATCCGCGTACGCTGAACCTGCAACAGGGTGTCGCAGACTTTGTCTTGCACAGGCCGCGCAAGGAAGAACAGGTACTGATAGAAGAATCACTGAACAAAAGCCTGGGCGTGTTACCCTTGCTGGTGGAAGGTAAATTCCCTGAGGCCATGATGCAACTGCATACGACAAAATGAGTTCGGCGATACAAATCCATGCGGGCAGGAAAGCCTTTGCGCATATACGTCAGCATGGCTTGCGCGCGCAGGATGTGGCGATCATTCCGGCAGCCGCTGGTGGTCCCAAGGGTTTGATCCTGCAAGCACTGGACCAATGGCTGTTTGGCGAGTGGCTGCCTGCGGCACCGCGTGAACGCACATTGATAGGCGCATCGATAGGTGCGTGGCGCATGGCAGCCGCCAGCCACGCCGACCCGGTAGCTGCGTTCAAGCGCCTCGGTGATTTGTATTGCAATCAGCGTTATCCCGAAAAACCTTCGGCCAATTATGTGACGAAGGAAATCCAGCAACTGCTGCACGCCTTTATCGGCGGCCATGAAAACGAAGTCGTACAAAACCCCTTGCAGCGCCTGCACTTGCTGGCAGGGCGTGGGCGCGGCATGTTGCAGGCTCCCAAAACCGAGCGCCGTGCCAGGGCTGGTTTTGTTGCTGCCACCTTTGCCAACCTGGCATCACGCACACGTTTGTCCGGGCATATGGAACGTGTCGTGATTGGCGACAAGCGTGACCCGCTGTTCTGGCTAAAAGCCAAGTTCGATGGTTTTCATACCCATTTCTGTGATTTGACGACAGATAACCTGGCCCCTGCTCTGCTGGCGTCCGGCACGCTGCCGTTGATCATGCAACCGGTGCAGCACATCCCGCATGCACCTGCTGGCAGTTATTGGGATGGCGGTATCATTGATTACCATCTGGCGCTGCCGTATTCACGCATCACTGGCAACAAGGATGGCGACATTGTGTTGTACCCGCATTTTACCGATCATATCGTACCGGGCTGGCTGGACAAACCCTTGCCCTGGCGTCGCGCCGGGCTGGGCAAGAACCGGGGCTGGCTGGATAATGTGGTGATGGTTTCACCATCTCCCGCCTTCCTGAAAACCCTGACACGCGGCAAACTGCCTGACCGTAAAGACTTCTTTTATTACGGGACGAATCATGATTTCCGCATACAGAACTGGCAAATCGCCATTGCCGAAAGTGGCCGCCTGCGCGATGCCTTTGCTGATTTTGTGATGGACCCGGACATGACAAAAATCAAGCCGCTGAATTTCTGAAGACTAAGCAGGGAATTGTTCGATTTGCTGTCTTTGCAAAGCGGCAAAACGGATCAGGTCAGGAAAGAAAACCTGGAAGCCATCGGAGATGGCATCATAATTTTTTTCCAGATCGACAATACCTTCACATAGCAAATGACCGTTCCTAGACAGGCGGCGCGAAACACGGCGTATCGTCAGATCGACACCGGCAAAGTCATGATAAGACCCCAGCCAGTCCTGGCTGATCATATACGGCAAGGCCTTGCGCAAGTTGTCTGGCAGCAGTTGTTCATGCTCAAGCAGCGCCGCATAGAAGCGGCTTATCAATTCGGTCTTTGGATTAACTGCATATTGCAGCCAGTGCCTGCTCAATACATGGTCATAAAACACATCCAGCAAAATACCGGCATAACGCCGGTATTGCGGCTGGAATAAAGTTCTGGCTTGCAGGACGACGGCGTGGCTGTCGGTATAACTGTCAACCTTGCGGTGCAGGATGATGTCGTTCCTGATCTGCGGCGCATACAGGCTGGTTTCTTTGGCTTTGACAAAATCACCGAGCAAGGCACCAAGCATGGCCTGATCACTGTGTTGAGCCAGAAATATATGGGCAAGATAATTCATATTGTCGCCCGATTCTAAAGGCTTTTACATTTCTTCGCTGACTGCTTCAGGCTTTCTGGTCGGGTACTTCGCTGTCGCTGTCGTTATCACGTGCATCCTGTTGACCCGGTGGTGGCACATGCCGCCCACGCTGCTGCAAGGCTTGCCTGAGCAAATACTCAACCTGGGCATTGGCACTACGCAGCTCTTGCGCCGCCATGCGTTCGATCTCGTTCCACAATACTGGATCGATACGCAAGGGGAAGGATTTTTTTCCTGGGCTGGCCATTACTATCGCACCACATTGGGCGCCAGGCGCGGCAACAGATAGCTGAGCAGGCGTTGCGGGTCTTGCGTACCCAGACGCAGCGAAGTGCCATTACGCAGGGTGATGCGGATGGCGGCATTGCCACTGGCGTTATACAACATGCCTTGCGAGGTCTTTTTGATACCGCGTCCCTCTATCCATCGGGTAGTCGTGGCACCTGCGGTGGCGATATCAGCCAGTGCCACATTCCATGCTGGCCAGCCAAACAGACCAAAGCTCCAGCGCAGATGTGTAGCATCAATACTGAGGGTCATGCGGCCGAGCAGCGTTAAAACCAGAAGATTGACCAGCGGTGCAATCAACATCAGTCCCGTATCGATATGGACACCTGCCAGTAACTGCGTCCCCAAAGAAAACAGGGTAACCAATGGCAGGATGATCCAGATCATGACTATCCATTGTCTTTCAAGATAAACAGGATGTTCCATATTCTTCTCAGGTTTAATTATACAAAGTACCGGTATTGATGACGGGCTGGGTTTCCTTATCTGAACACAGCACTACCAGTAAATTGCTGACCATGGCCGCTTTTCTTTCATCATCGAGTTCGCAGATCTTGCGTTCTGACAAACCCTGCAGGGCGGCTTCCACCATGCTGACTGCACCGTGTACGATTTTCTTGCGTGCGCTGATGATGGCTTCTGCTTGCTGGCGGCGCAACATGACCTGGGCAATTTCTGCGGCATAGGCCAGATGGGTGAGTTTGGCGTCTTCAACATCAATACCGGCGGCGGTAAAGCGATTATGCAATTCTGCGCGCATGGCACTGGCAACGACATCCATACCGGCACGCAAGGTGGTTTCACCTTCTGCCAGGTCTTCACCATCATCATAAGCATACTGGGTGGCCAGGTGACGCAAGGCGGCTTCTGCCTGGATGGTGACAAATCTTTCGAAATCGTCGACATTGTAAATCGCCAGCGCCGTATCCTGGACACGCCAGACGATGGCCGCACCAATTTCCACCGGATTGCCGCGCTTGTCATTCACTTTCAACGCTGCGGTATTGAGCGTACGGGCGCGCAGGCTCAGCTTGCGTGCCGAGATAAACGGCAAGACCCAGCGCAAACCCTCGCTACGGTCCGTGCCTTTATATGCGCCAAACAAAGACAAGAGCGCAGCTTCATTCGGTTGCAGCATGTATAAGCCAGTGAGTACAAAAATACCCAGCACAACCAGGCCCAGGCAGAGCAGGACAGAAATAATCTCCGGTTCACCCGGACGGCCCAGTACTGTGACTACCCTGTATATACCAAAGGCAATCAATAACAAACCGACGAAAATCATGGCGTAACCGTCTAGCGATGGGCGAACACGTTCTTGTATTAATTTTTTCCCGCTCGCTGACAATTGGGTAGTACTCATACATTCTCCTGATAGATGGCACTTTGAAATCAAAGTGATATCACTTTAGGATGTGCGCAGAAAAATGTCAAGGTCATCTGATGTGCATGTTTTTTTGATCATTAATCTGAAAACAGTGCCGCATAAAAAAACCCGGCCAATCTCGCCTGAGATGGCCGGGTCAAAAACTGGTATGCACATCTCTGCCCATACCGGTCATGGATTGATGAAGCAAAAAAATCGTGGCGTCAATTTAGTGGGAACAACGTTTTCACCCGGTTTGTCGCCAGTTCCTGGCTGGCAGCATGCATCGCGGTTTTTGTTGCGGAGACAGGTTTGGCTGTAATGGCAGTTTCCTTCTCCGTTTTACCGGAAAGATTCGTCACCACAGACTTGACGTGCGTGCCCGCGTAATACAACAGGACGCCCAATGAGGCCGACGCAATCAATACCCAGAACATGACGGCACCAGAAAAATGTGCGAGCAAAAAACCGCAAATGATGGGGTTGAATGCCGCCCCAAAAGTCGACAGGCTCTGCGCACCAAAATAACTGCCACGCTTGTCGGCTGGTGCAATCATGTCGATGAACATATATTCAGACGGGATGACGATCACTTCACCCAAAGTAAAGGCCACCGTCGCCAATACCCAGGCCAGCACACTGGCAGCATGCATGAAACCCAGCAAACCAACGATATACAGAGATGCCCCTAATGTCACCCAGCGGAACAGATGTTTCTGGTGAATGAACTTGCCTATCGGGTATTGCAGCACGACCACGCCGATGGCATTAGTCATGAGAATATATGGCACCAGCCTGGCAGTTTCCTGCACGCCCTGCGTGAGGATCAGGTATAGCGACAGGTAACCTGAAACAAAGCGGCCAAATACGAAAGAAGTCAGCACGCTACCCAGGGTGAACAAGATCAGTCGCCTGTCATTTTTCAGGTCGATGAGCGTGGTTTTAAAACCGGCCTTGGCGGGCGCACTTTCTGTGGCCGCATGTACTGGAGTCGATTTCTGGTACCCAACCACTTGTGAAGCCAGCAGCGAGAACATGGCGGCTATCCACAAAGGTGCGGCGACTGAATAGGCGAAAGCAGATGCACCGATCAAAGGCCCTATCGAAAACGCCATGTTGATGAGCATATAGTTCATGGAAAATGCGCGTGGCCGTTCTGCCGCGGGCAACAGATCAGCGAGCATGGCTTTCAGTGAAATGCCTCGCAAAGTCAGTGCCGCTTCAATGCAGGTCAGTGCCAGCAAGGCAGCCAGCGCATGGGCAGAAACAGATACCAGCGCAGAACACACCGCCACCACCATGCAGGCAATCATCATCAGGCGACGTTTGTCGATGCGGTCTGCCAGGTAACCGGCATACAGACCAAACAGGGTCGCGAAGAAAATGCTGCCGCCTAAAATCCAGCCGATTGCCTGTTGACCCAGACCGAGTTTTTCTGAAAGATAGAGCGCCATGAAAGGCAGGGCAACGGCACGCCCCAGAACAAATACGAAGGAGCTCAGCAACAGGCGGATAACGGTAGATGGGAAGCGCAACATCATTTTCCTTTTCGCGGCAATATCAACAAATGTCGATGAATGACAGTATCGGGAAAAAAGCAGAAACAAAAAATGGATATAATTTAAAAAAATTTTTCCCCTTTTATGAAACTCCTTGATCAATACCGTCGCTTGCATGCTTTTTTGCAAACCCATGCGCAACAACCAGGTTTGCCAGCGCTGGCGCAAGCCATGCATTGCAGCGAACGCAATATGCGTAACCTGCTGGCAAAAATGCAGCAGCGCGGCTGGCTGAACTGGCAGGCAGGACGTGGCCGTGGCAATCATTCGCAACTGGATTTATTGCAAACCCCCGACAGCCTTGCACTTGATCATCTGTCTCATCTGCTGGCACGCGGCGACCTTGAGCAGGCCTTTGCCAGCCTGGAAGATGGCCAACGTCAGCAACTGGCGGCACGCCTGCCGGAATATCTGGGCGTACCCGACAGCGCCTGCCGCAGCCTGCGCATGCCGCTGTTTCGCAAAGTAGAAAGCCTGGACCCGCTGAAAGTGCATGGCCGCCTGGAAGCGCATCTGGCACGCCAGATATTTTCACGCCTGACCACATTTGATCACCAGCAGATGCGCCTGCAACCCGCCATTGCCCATCACTGGGAAAGCGAAAACAATGCGACCATCTGGCATTTCTGGCTGCGCCCCGGCCTGAGTTTTCATGATGGCGCAGAGCTGGGGGTGGAAGATGTGCGCGCCACCTTCTTGCGTCTGCGTGACCAGTCATTCACTTACAAGGCGCTGTACCAGCATTTATTGAATGTGGACACCGGCCCTGGCCAGCGCATCAGCTTTTACCTGAGCAGGCCAGATCATTTATGGCCGCATTGCGTGGCGACTGCCAATTCTTCCATCGTGCCACGCCAGCGGCATGCGGACTTTGAACGTTTTCCCATAGGCAGCGGGGCTTTTCGCCTGATACGCAATAATCCTTATCAACTGACCTTGCAGGCTTTCAAGGATTATTATCGTGAACGCCCGCTGCTGGATGAAATCGATCTGTGGATGCTGCCACCACCTTCCGGCCCTTCCGGCTTTGATTTGCAATTCGGTTATTCAAACGAAGACTGCAACAAGAAAGAAAGCCTGGTCGGTGCAGAATCAGGTTGCACTTACATGATCTGCAATCCCAGGTGTCATCTATTCAAATCGGCAGAACAGCGGCTGGCCTTTGCCGACTGGCTGGCACCAGATACCCTGTTTGACAAAAACGGCCCGGCGCGGCGACCCGCCGTCGGCATGCTGTCGATATGGAAACACCGGGTTGCCAAAGCAAACAAGCTCAACCCTTTCAAACCAGGTAGCAAACTGCGCATGGTCAGCGGCCAGACCAAGGAAATGCTGATGCTGGCGCAGGCGATCAAGGACAGGCTGGAAGCCGCAGGCCTGCAAGTGGAATGGCGCACCTTTCCCGTCAATGAATTGATTGCGCGAGAGTGGCTACCCGGCACTGATTTGCTGGTGACCCGCGAAGTCATGCATGATGACCAGGATTTTGGCTGCTATGAATGGTTCGCTGCCGATAGTGTGTTCCGGCGCTGGATGCCAGCATCAACAGCGGCGCAGATGGACAGGGATCTGCAAAAAGTCCAGGCGCAGCCAGACAGCCAGAAGCGCATGCGCGCCTATGCCCGCATCGGCAGGCAACTGGTACTGGAAGGCTGGGTCATCCCGCTGTCACATGAAAACCAGCAAGTCAGCATTGCGCCACACGTGGCCGGTGTCAGGATGACACCGTTCGGTTTTGTTTCTTTCAATGAATTATGGCTGCGACGCTGACAGACATCCCTGGAACGCATTGTCACGCTGACACCCCGCGCCTGCACCATCAGTGTGCAAAGCAGTGATCGATGCTATGCGGTAAGATGTTGATCCACAAGTAAATTGTCAGCACTGCATGAAAACCCGTATCCGCACCGAAGCCACCGCCCTCTGGACTATTGCCTGGCCTGTATTGATAGGCCAGCTGGCAACAGTGGGCATGGGTGTGGCCGACGTGGCAATGACCGGTCATTTAAGCGCAGACGATCTGGCATCGGTTTCGCTGGGTGCCAATGTATGGGCCATCATACTGGTCACCGTCATGGGTATCATGCTGGCGGTTAACACGGTGATCGCGCATGAAGTCGGCGCAGAAAACCATGAACGTGTGCCGCATATGGTGCGCCAGTCTTTATGGCTGGGCCTGGGTGTGGGCCTGATCGCCTGCCTGCTGCTGAATATTTCCACGCTGATTTTCAACTACCTGCAACTGGATGACGCGATCAACGCCAAGGCATCACAATTTGTGCATGTCATCAGCATCGGCATGCCAGCCCTGGCCATGTACCGCGCCCTGTATGGTTACACCACCAGCCTGAACCAGACCAAGCCCGTCATGATGATTGCACTGGGTGGCCTGATGTTCAATATCGCGGTGAACTGGCTGTTCATTTACGGGCACTGGGGTTTCCCCAAGCTGGGCTCTACCGGCTGTGCACTGGCGACCGGTACTGGCCTGTGGCTGATGCTGGGTGCGATGATATTCTGGATGCGCCGTGCCGAGGCCTACCAAAGCACCTTTCCATTCAGTCATTTTGAAGCCCCCAACTGGCAAGAGATACGTTCTACCCTGCGCCTGGGCTTGCCTATCGGCATCACTTATTTTGCCGAAGTGTCAGCCTTTGGCGCAGTTGGCCTGCTGATTGCCCGTTTTGGCGTAGTGCCAGTATCAGCCAACCAGATCGCCCTGAATTTTTCTTCACTGGTGTTCATGGTGCCGATGAGCCTCGGCATCGCCCTGGCCACCCGGATCGGCCAGACCCTGGGTGAAGGTGACCCGGCACGGGCGCGCTTTGTTTCCTGGATAGGTTATGCGTTGTCGATGAGTTTTGCGGTTATTTCAGCGTTGGCCATCATGTTATTCCGTGACCAGATTGCTGCCGCCTATACCTCGGACGCAGCAGTACAGGCAATGGCATCTGAATTGCTGGTATATGCCGCGATCTTCCAGCTGTCTGACGCTGCACAGGTGACGGCATCTTGTGCAATACGTGGTTATAAAGTCACGCGCACCCCCATGCTGATACACCTGATGGCCTTTTACGGCTTTGCCCTGCCACTGGGTTGCCTGCTGGGCCTGGCACCGACCTGGATGCCCTGGCACCCGCAACAGCCTATGGCTGCAAGTGGCTTCTGGATAGGCCTGGTACTGGGCCTGACCATCGCTGGCGTGCTGTTAACCGGCTTTTTACACCGATTAAGCAAGCATAAGATCAGAATGGCTGTGAGTTCCGGTAAAATAGCGGGTTAATCAAATCCAACTGGCAAAACATCATGAGTCTCAAATGCGGCATCGTCGGCCTGCCTAACGTCGGCAAATCCACTCTGTTCAATGCGCTGACCAAAGCAGGCATACCGGCAGAAAATTATCCTTTCTGCACTATCGAGCCTAACGTCGGCGTCGTTGAGGTACCAGATCCGCGTCTGAAACAACTGGCTGACATCGTTAAACCCGAGCGCATCCAGAACGCCATCGTTGAATTTGTCGATATCGCTGGCCTGGTAGCTGGTGCCTCCAAAGGTGAAGGCCTGGGTAACCAGTTCCTCGCACACATCCGCGAAACTGACGCCATCGTCAACGTAGTGCGTTGTTTTGAAGATGACAACGTCATCCACGTGGCTGGCAAGGTCAGCCCGCTAGATGACATCGAAGTCATCCAGACTGAACTGGCACTGGCGGATATGGGCACAGTAGAAAAAGCCATCCATCGCGAAAACAAGAAAGCCCGTTCTGGCGATAAAGATGCCGCCAAACTGGTCGCCGTGCTGGAACGCATCATGCCTGCGCTGAACGATGCCAAGCCTGTGCGCGCACTGGGCCTGGATGCCGAAGAAATGCTGCTGATCAAGCCACTGTGCCTGATCACTGCCAAACCAGCCATGTATGTCGCCAACGTATCCGACAGCGGCTTTACCAATAACCCCCTGCTCGACCAATTGACGACTTATGCGAACTCACAAAATGCGCCTATCGTGGCCATTTGTGCATCGATAGAATCTGAAATCGCTGACCTGGACGATGCTGATAAAGCCGAGTTTTTGGCTGACATGGGCATGCAGGAACCTGGCCTTGACCGCCTGATACGTGCCGGTTTCAAACTGCTGGGCCTGCAAACCTACTTCACTGCGGGCGTCAAGGAAGTGCGCGCCTGGACTATCCATGTAGGCGACACCGCACCACAGGCTGCGGGCGTCATCCACACCGATTTCGAGCGCGGCTTCATCCGCGCCCAGACCATTGCATTTGATGATTACATCAACTTCAAGGGCGAATCCGGTGCCAAGGAAGCAGGCAAGATGCGCGCCGAGGGCAAGGAATATGTGGTCAAGGATGGTGATGTGCTGAATTTCCTGTTTAATGTTTAATGCCTGGCATCTGAACGAAACCAGATACATTTGAATATTCCGTTTAAAAGCCGCGACATTCGCGGCTTTTTTATTCGCGATTGCAGGCAGGATGTAACATTTTGACGCTATATTAGCGAGACCAAGTCACCAATGTGGAGAGAATTTGCCTGATAGTAATCACATGATCACATATCCAGTTATGAAAGCCTGTCATGAAGCTTGATGTCCGTACCATCATGCTGATGTTGAGTGGCATCAATCTGCTGGGTGCCGGGATGATGGCACTGATCAGTTTTCATGCAGACAATATCAGGGGCGTGCGTCAGTGGGCGTTTGGACATTGCTGTATGTGTCTGGGTATTTTTATCAGTACGCAAATGTCCCCTGAATGGCCATTGTGGCTTATCGCCTCAGTACCGCTCATTACAGGTTGTGGTTTTGGCCTGATCTTCAATGGCATTGAAGCCTTCAAGGGCAAGCGCTGCCATTACTGGGTAACGGCATGGGTAGGTTTGCAGATGATGGCGCAAAGCCTGTGGTTTGGTGTCATGCATGACGACGTGCGAATGACGGTCATCGCCAACTCCCTCTTGGTCAGTGCTGTATTTGCTGCCGGCGCGCTGAATCTGAGGGTAAAAACCACACAGCCGCTGAGAGCGGCCTATATCCTCGCCACCAGTTCGTTTTCATTTATTGCACTGATGAGTTTGCTGAGAGCTGTCAATATCATGCGAACGCCTGCGCAGGAAATTAGCCTGTTTGCGCAAGGCAACGTCAATCCGATATTTCTTGTATTGGGCGGCTTGTCGCAATTGTCGATTTCACTTTCGCTGGTATTGCTGATTACTTTCCGGCTGGTCAGTGACTTGCGCGAGCAGGCTTCGCACGATAGCCTGACCGGGGCATTGAACCGTCGCCGCTTTGAAGATGAAGCCGGGCGTTTGCTGGCACGTGCAGCCAGAACTGGCGACACCTTGTCTGTCATCATGATAGACGTGGATTTTTTCAAGCGGGTGAACGATTTTCACGGTCATCAGGCGGGTGATGAAGTGCTGCGCCGTCTTGCCAGTTTGTTGCAAGCCGTCATCAGAAGCGAAGATTGCCTGGCGCGCTATGGCGGCGAAGAATTTTGTATCCTGCTTGCCGGTACCAATGAACAAGGTGCAGCCCAGCTGGCTGAGCGGGTACGCCAGTTGTATGCAGAATTGCAAATCAAATGGAAAAACGAGATCCTGCAAAGCACGCTGAGTGCCGGCGTTGCCGATACCAGCAAACTGGGTACGGATCTGGACACACTGGTTGGTGCAGCAGATCACGCACTATATAAGGCAAAAAATGCAGGACGCAATCGTATCGCCCTGCATTCAGAAGGCATGCAGGGCAGTTCAGGCTGATACAACTTTATGCTGACGACCGGCCAGATGCGATTCAAGCACATTGCTCTTACTGATAGCTTCGCCAGCCTGAACAGCAGCCAGCCAGTTGTCTGTCGTTGTCACGGCAGCAAAATTGGAATGGAACACAACGCTGTAGGCGCGATGGATTTCTTCTGCACTGGCATACCCTGCTGCATTTGAGTAAGGTAGCGACCCCGTCGCATCACTCAGCACTTCCACTTCATAGCCATTGTGTGCGGCTTCATAAATCGTGCTGGCATTGCAGTTATGCGTCATGTAACCGATGACACTGATGGTGTCGATATCATTATCCTTGAGCCAGGCAGCGGCGTCAGTACCGGTGAACACGCTGGCCATGCTCTTTTCTATTTTGTGATCATAAGGACGGCTTTGCACGACGGGGTGTAGTTCCCAGGTTTTGGAGCCACGCGCAAAAATCGGTGAATTTTCCGGTGCGGAATGCTGTACCTGCAATACAGGTATGCCAGCGGCAGTGGCGGCATCCATCGCCCTGGCGATATTGGCCAGCGATACTTGCGGGTCAGGATATTCAATCAGCATATTGCCGGTGAAGTATTCGTTTTGCACGTCAATGACGATGAGGGCGCGCCGGGGTGATGTGGTTGTATTGTTTTTTGCTGGTGTGCTCATGATTTTTCCTTTTTGATGAGTTAAAACAGCGTCGCTGTCCATGGCAGGTATTTTCCGTCGCCAGGCAAGAATCAGGAAGTGACCCGATTGCCAATATTCGATACAATCAGGCCATGCATGATTTTTCAAAAAAACAGGTGGTCAATGTAGCCGTGCTGGCCTTTGATGGCATCAGCCCGTTTCACCTGTCTGTGCCTTGCCTGGTGTTTGGCGAGCATCATGGTGACCTGGCGATGCCGCAATTCAAGGTCATGGTTTGTTCATTACAAGCTACTTCAACCAAGGCCGTGCGCACCAGTGCCGGGTTCAGCATTCATACCCGCCACGGTTTAAACACGCTGGCGAAGGCAGATATGGTGGTGATCCCGTCCTGGCACGATGACTTGCGCCCGCCCTCGCCCGCCTTGCTCAATGCAGTGCGCAAGGCCCATGCGCGTGGTGCCCGCATCGTCGGTCTGTGCCTGGGCGCCTTTGTGGTGGCAGAAACAGGTCTGCTGGATCAGCGTAGCGGCACGACGCATTGGGCGCTGGCACAGGCATTTGCCCAGCGCTATCCACAGATCAGCCTGGACCCGAATGTACTATATGTTGATCATGGTGACGTGATTACGTCTGCTGGTACTGCCGCCGGTATCGATTGCTGCCTGCATGTGCTGCGCAGCCAATATGGTGCGGAAGTTGCGGCCCATGTGGCAAGACGTCTGGTCGTTGCGCCCCATCGCCAGGGTGGGCAGGCGCAATACATAGAACAACCGGTGCCCTTGCTGGCCAGCGATGACCGTCTGTCAAAAGTGCTGGAATGGATGCTGGAACATCTGGCCGAAACCCAGCCCCTCGATCAACTGGCACGGCGTGCCCTGATGAGCCGTCGTAGCTTTACCCGCCATTTCCAGCAGCTGACGGGTACAACCGTGGGCAAATGGCTGCTGAACCAGCGCCTGATACAGGCAAGGCGCCAGCTGGAAACCAGCAAAAGGGGGATAGACGATATCGCTGCCGACACCGGTTTTGGCAGCGGCCTGTTGCTGCGCCGCTATTTCGCCCGTGAATTCCAGTTATCGCCATCGGCCTACCGGCGGGCGTTCCAGGGGAAAGACTGATGCTCGACTTTCAGAATCAGCTTTTTTGAAATGCCTGTAAATACGCGCATGAATATTCAGAACCCCATTAAAATAGCAGGACAGTGTTTTTTGCCTCCCTTTTTGCTTCGCTTTTTGCTTTGACATCATGCCAACAATTACCGATCTGACCATTTACCCGATTAAATCCTGTGCCGGTATCGCGTTGAGCCAGGCCACTGTGAATGAAGCGGGCTTGAGTTCTGGCGGCGTGCATGACAGGGAATGGATGCTGGTTGATGCCAACTGGCAATTCCTGACACAAAGGGAATACCCGCAAATGGCCACGATAAGGCCTGAAATTACGGCCACTGCGCTGCTTATACACGCACCTGGGCAATCCATATTGTCGCTGCCTTTACAGGTTCAGCATGCGAGTGCCGATGTGCAGGTGACGATATGGGAAGAAAATTTCCCGGCAAAGGATTGTGGTGACGAGGCAGCCGCCTGGTTCAGCAAAGTGCTGGGCCTGACTTGCCGCCTTGTACGTTTTAGTGCAAATGCACAAAGACTGTCGAACAGCAAATGGACAGGCGATATCGCTGCACCCAACCGTTTTTCAGACGGTTACCCCATCTTGTTGACAGGCACAGCATCGCTGGAAGACTTGAACCGTCGCCTGCATGGTGAAGGACACAGCGCAGTTCCCATGAATCGCTTCCGCCCTAATGTGGTATTGAAGGGGATGGAGGCTTTCGAAGAAGATTATGCTGAGAGTTTCGCGGTTGGTGACGAAATACAGTTACGCCCGGTCAAGCCCTGCCCGCGCTGCCCCATGCCAGCAGTTGACCAGGGCACCGGTGAGGTCGGCCCCAACCCTGTGGATATCTTGCAGGCTTATCGCGCCAACCCACTGGTGGATGGCGGCATCACTTTTGGCATGAATGTGATTGTGGTCGATGGTGCAGGCAAGCTGCTGCGTGTCGGTGATGAAGTGGATATGCAAATTGCCTTTTGAGTTCAGCTCATTCAGATAAACCAGTTTATGGACAGCGTGACACCTACTGAAAATCAGGGCGAAAGCCAGATCAACCAGATTGATGTGCTGCAATTACAGCATGAAAATCAGGTATTGCGCGCGCGCTTGCAGGATTTGCTGGAACAGGCGCACCGCAATCAAAACATCATGGCACGCCACCAGAGTTTTGACCTGAAGATTATCGGTGCGAATAGCTTTCGTGAACTGGTCGTGAATATTTTCAGTTCGCTGGCTATCACGTCAGAACTGGATGTGGTCAGCCTGATCTTGCTCGACAGGCTGGGTGATCTGCAACAGATGCTGGCGGACCTGAAAATTGATATTAACGAATTCCCGCACCTGACGTTTGTACGCACACCGCTGAAATCCCATAAGACTGATGCGGTATTGAACAAACCTTTGCTGGCGCATTACCAAAGCAAAGTACATGGCGCATTTTTCAGCAGCTGTAGCAAAAAACCATCCAGTATTGCCCTCATCCCTTTATGGCGACAAGACCGTCTGATAGGTTATTTGAATCTGGGCAGTTTCGTGGCCGACCGCTTCTTGCCGAATATGGCGACGGATTTTATTGAACGGCTCGGTTCCATCATTGCTGTCTGTCTCGAAAACGTCATCAACAATGAACGCCTGACCTATATAGGCCTGACTGACCCTTTGACCAATGTCAGTAACCGGCGCTACGTCGAGCAGCGCATGCTGGAAGAAATTGCCCGTGCACGCAGGCAAAAATACAGCATTTCCTGTATGTATCTGGACATTGATTTCTTTAAAAAGATCAACGATCAATATGGTCATCAGGGTGGTGATGATGTCCTTAAAGAAGTGGCAAAACGCATCAAGGCTGAATTGCGCCTCAGCGACACTCTGGGCCGTTTTGGCGGCGAGGAATTTGTCGTGGTGCTGGTCAACACGGACATGCAGGATGCCTTGCTGGTGGCAGAACGCATACGTAAAAGCATTGCCAGCCAGCCATTCAACCTCAGTGCGTCAGGCACCTGCGAAACAACCATATCAATAGGCCTGACCAGTATTGATGACAACAGCAATCAAGGTGAAACGGCAAATGTTGCCAATGAAATGCTGTGGCGCGCGGATCAGGCACTTTATGTGGCAAAAAACGAGGGGCGCAACCAGGTGCGTTGCACTTGATTTACCCTTGTCACGCTGCGGCAATTTGCTTGCCATCGCACTGCGGCGTACGTTAGCGTACAGAACCACCGGCTGGACTCGTATATTGTTGTCCCATATTTGAATCATTCAAACTGTGAGGACTTCATGACTACCGAAAACGATCAGCTCGAAAAAATCCGCGACATGATCAAAGATGTAAAGTTTGGCATGTTGACGACTGTCGATGAAAACCGTCAGTTAAGCAGTCGCCCGTTGACGAGTCAACAAGTGGATGCATCAGGTAACATCTGGTTTTTCATTTCTGACGAAGCCACTTTCCTGAACGCAGTACGACAAAATCCGGAAGTCAATGCCAGCTTCTCAAATGTCGATGACAGCTTGTATGTATCGATATCTGGCCGTGCGCAAGTCTTGCGCAACCGCCAGAAAGCAGAAGAATTATGGAATGTCATGGCCAAGCCCTGGTTTCCAAGCGGCGTCGACGATCCGCACCTGATGTTGCTGAAAGTACAGATCCATGCTGCGGAGTACTGGGATAGCGGCTCAAGCAAGATGATGCAGCTGTTTGCAATGGCGAAGGCGGCAGTCACAGGTGAGCAGCCAAAAAACATTGGTGAACACGGTGTCTTGCAGCCTTGATTATTGCGACTTTGATTTTGCAGTAGAAGCAATGTAGGGTGAACAAAACTGGCAGCACAGGCAACAGACCAATTTCTGTTGCCTGTATGGTTCAGGTATTTTGAGCGTCTTGCAGTTGCTGGTATTTTGCCTGCAATTGTTCAGGCGTCTCGCGCCAGACGGGATTAAAAGGGATGCAACTGACCGGGCAAACTTGCTGGCATTGCGGCTCTGTGAAATGGCCTACGCATTCCGTGCATTTATGCGGATCAATCTCATAAATTTCCGGCCCCATGTAAATGGCGTCGTTAGGGCATTCGGGTTCGCAGACATCGCAATTGATGCAATCGTCTGTAATCATCAGGGCCATACAAACTCACTTCTCACTAATACTGACTAAACCTGCAATGGCAAACCGCTTTGACGGCCTTGCTATTTATTTTTGCAATTCGCTTTGCGCATTCAGGATAGCCACTTTCTGTTTTAACCAGCGGTCTACCGAGGGGAACACGAACTTGGATACGTCGCCACCAAACATGGCAATCTCACGCACTATGGTACCCGAGATGAACTGGTATTGGTCAGACGGGGTTAAAAACAGGGTTTCTACGTCAGGCAGTAAATAGCGATTCATGCCGGCCATCTGGAATTCATATTCAAAATCTGACACTGCACGCAAGCCACGCACGATCACCCGCGCATCATTTTTGCGCACAAAATCTTTCAGCAAACCGGAAAAACTTTCTACCCTGACATTCGGGTAATGCCCCAGCACTTCGTTGGCAATAGTCAGACGTTCTTCCAGGGAAAAGAAAGGTTTCTTGCTTTTACTATCCGCTACGCCCACCACCAAAGTATCAAAAAGACCAGAGGCGCGACGCACCAGATCTTCGTGACCGCGTGTCAGCGGATCAAATGTTCCCGGATAAACGGCTGTAACCATCTTCACTCCCTCTTTTCGCCCTATGCACAAAACATGCATAAGGATATGCACCAAGTTGAGCAGGCATTATGCCTGATTTTCGTGCGCCCCATGCGGCAGAATGTTGCGTTGCAGTATATGAAAGAACACACTACCTGCCTTATCTGCGCGTATCACCTGCCATCCATGCAGCAGTGTGGTGACTTTTTCGTCCTCTTGCGGCTCAGCCAGCGAAAATTCTGCTTCTACATACAACACGCCTTTTTCGCCAAGCAATTCTGCGCACAGAGGCAAAATCTTGCTCAGCCAGTCTTGTCCAAAAGGGGGATCAAGAAAGATGACATCCATCTTTTCAGGTTTGCCGGCCATGAGCTGGGCAGCCTTGCCGGCGTCACCACGCACCAGGATGCATTGTTCGGCTTGCAACTTTGCTTTGACTTGCTCCAGCTGCTTCATGGCTGGCGTATGCGATTCGATCATATAAACACGGGCCGCACCACGGCTGGCCGCCTCAAATCCCAAAGCGCCACTGCCAGCAAACAAATCGAGACAGATAGCGCGTTCCCAGGTGTTATCGAGCAAATGATTTAGCCAGTTGAAGACGGTTTCCCTGACGCGGTCAGGGGTGGGTCGCAAACCTTCAGCATCGATGACGGCTAATACGCTGCGTTTCCACTGCCCACCAATAATTCTTACCTGATGAGCGACGCGTTTGGGTGGGGTTATTTTTTTACTATTTGTTTTCATTGTATGCTTGACACTGGCACATAATCTTACCGGTCGCTGTCTGTTAGAATGGCAGCATTCTCACTAGGGTCGCTTTTTTTAAGCAACCCGCATTCCGGTAAAATCATCCCAGATGTTTAGTTTTTTCAAAAGAAAGCCCAAAGAAGAGCCGCCGGTTGTTGTTGCGCCTGCAGCGCCCACAACGCCAGTTGCGACGAATCTGGACACCCCAGCGACTGCACAGGCACCTGTGCCCGACGCAGTCATGCCGACGGCTGCACCTGTCGACATCATTGCAGAAACTGCTGCCAGTGACGAACCCAAGCGATCGTGGTTCAGTCGCCTTAAAGCCGGGCTGGCAAAGACTTCGACGAATCTTACCACTCTCTTCATCGGTGCCCGCATCGATGAAGATCTGTATGAAGAACTGGAAGCGGCATTACTGACTTCGGATGCAGGCGTGGAAGCAACACAATTCCTGCTTGATGGCCTGAAGAAAAAGGTCAAGGAAGAAAAACTGACCGAAGCCGAACAGGTCAGGACAGCTTTGAAGGCTTTGCTGCTGGAATTGCTAACGCCATTGCAAAAACCGCTGGAACTTGGCCGGTATCAACCCCTGGTCATGATGATCACCGGTGTCAACGGCGCGGGCAAGACCACAACCATCGGTAAATTGGCCAAGCACATGCAAAGCCACGATCAATCAGTGTTGCTGGCAGCCGGTGACACCTTCCGTGCAGCAGCGCGTGAACAATTGACGATCTGGGGCGAGCGCAATAATGTCACGGTGATTTCGCAAGAATCCGGCGACCCGGCAGCGGTAGCATTTGATGCGGTAGCATCTGCACGCGCTCGTGGCACCGACGTGGTGATGGTCGATACTGCTGGCCGCTTGCCTACACAACTGCATTTGATGGAAGAATTGAAAAAGATCAAACGTGTCATCGCCAAGGGCATGGATGGTGCGCCACAAGAAGTATTGCTCATCATTGACGGCAACACTGGCCAGAATGCACTGACGCAAGTCAAGGCCTTTGACGATGCATTGCAACTGACTGGCCTGGTCATCACCAAACTGGATGGTACAGCGAAGGGCGGTGTGCTGGCAGCGATTGCCAAAAATCGTCCTGTGCCAGTATATTTTATTGGTGTAGGTGAGCAGATAGAAGATTTACAACCATTTAACGCGCAGGAATTTGTCGACGCCTTGCTTGGTTAACGCTAATTAATAAACGGTAACTAATAGTAAATAAGGAATGTGTCGCCCTTCACCAAACCCATATTGAATTAGCCAATCATGATCACATTTGAAAACGTCAGCAAGCAATATTCACAGGACGCCTTTGCCTTGCGCAATGTGTCGCTGTCTATCGCTGATGGCGAACTGATTTTTCTGGCTGGCCCTTCTGGTGCTGGTAAATCCACGCTGCTCAAGATGATTGCCGGGATAGAAAAACCCAGCAGTGGCCGGGTCATGGTGAACGGCCAGGACATCAGCAAATTGAAAACCGGCAGCCTGCCTTACCTGCGCCGCAAGCTGGGACTGATCTTGCAGGATCAAAAATTGCTGACCGACCGCAGTGTACTGGCGAATGTCATGCTACCTCTGATTGTGACGGGTTCCTCCCATAGCGCAGCAGAGGCACGCGCCCGCACTGCGCTGGAAAAAGTCGGCTTGCCAGACAAGGCAACGGCCCGGCCCATGGCACTGTCTGGTGGTGAACAACAAAGGGTGGCGATTGCCCGTGCCATCGTGAACCGGCCACAAATCATCCTGGCGGATGAACCCACGGCTTTTCTGGACCGGGACAATGCCAATAAGGTATTGGGTGCACTGAAAGCTTTTCAAAGCGCTGGTGTCACCTGCATTATCTCCAGTCATGACGAGCAATTTCTCGACCAGGCCAGCCGTGTCATTTATCTGAGCCAGGGCCAGGTCAGCGATGCCTGGAAATCGTCGCTGGCAGCCTGACATGCCTGATACTCAAATTCGCCCCCAATTTGTCCGAATTTACCCCATACGGTTTGAGCAACAATGAGGAATAATCCATGACCATCTGGTTTCGCGAGCATCTGTTTGCCCTGAGAAGTGCATTTGCCCATTTGCGCGCTGCCCCTGGCAATTTTCTGTTTAACGTTCTGGTGGTCGCCATTGCACTCGCATTGCCGATCGCCGGTTTGACGCTGATAGAAAATATCCGCCCCATCTCGTCACAGCTGTCCATAGAACCAGAAATCAGCATCTTTGTCAGCCCGGATACGCCAAGGGCCAATGCAACCGCCATTTCCATCCCTATCAAGAAGCTGTTGAAAGAGAAAAATATTACGGCCAACCTGAACTTCATTCCCAAGGACAAGGCACTGGCCAGCCTTGAACAATCGTCAAACCTGGCAGAAGTATTGACTACCCTGGGTGGCAACCCCCTGCCTGACGCCTATGTGCTGTCGTTATCGAACAATGATGCAGGCAAACTGGACGCACTGGTAGAAGAAATCAAACAAATGCCTGACGTTGACGTCGTGCAGGTTGATTCTGCCTGGGTGAAACGCCTGGCTGCGCTGGTACAAATACTGCAACTTGGCCTGATATTCCTGGCCGCAACCCTGGCGGTAGTCGTGGTGGTGGTGGTATTTAATGCGACGCGCCTGCAAGTCATTTCGCATCAGGCTGAAATTGCTGTCACCCGCCTGTTGGGTGCGACGAACAGCTTCATACACAAACCTTACTATTACACGGGTGCCTTGCTGGGTCTGCTGGCGGGCTGTCTGGCATTGGGCCTGATTGCGGCATCTTTACAGCCCTTGAACCGTGCCATTGCTGAATTCGCTAAATTATATGCATCAGAATTTCATCTCGCTCCGTTGGGTAGCATACCGAGCGTCATCTTATTGGCTGTTAGTATGTTGTTGGGCTTGATGGGTGCATTCCTGTCAGTCAGACGGCAATTAGCCAGAGCCAGCTAATTTCAGATACAGCTTGCAACTTTTTGCCTGCGCCCTCATCTAAGTGTTTATAGATTATTCATTAGCACTTCAAATGAAGACCGGTTTCTTGATAGATATTTTTGATGGGGTTCATAGAATCTGAGTATTAGCACTCTTCGCAAGAGAGTGCTAATATAAGAACTTGATAGTGGCGGTCAAAGTAATTTGTACTTTGGCTGGCAGCAATAAGGAGGAATAATGGCAACAACATCGACACAATTGATCCCTGCTTCTGACAGCACTGCACTGGCCCTTGGTTTCAGTGGCAGCCTCGGAAATATTGATGCCTATATCTCGGCAGTCAATCGCCTGCCCATGCTCACGCATCAGGAAGAAATCGATTTTGCGACAAAACTGCGCAACGATAATGATCTTGCCGCTGCGCAACAACTGGTTATGTCGCACTTGCGCCTGGTGGTGTCGATTGCCCGTGGCTATCTTGGTTATGGTTTACCACACGCAGATTTAATTCAGGAAGGCAATATCGGCCTGATGAAGGCGGTCAAGCGTTTTGATCCTGATCAGGGTGTGCGCCTGGTGTCCTATGCGATGCACTGGATCAAGGCAGAGATGCATGAATACATCCTGAAAAACTGGCGTCTGGTCAAAGTGGCAACGACGAAGGCACAACGCAAGTTGTTCTTCAATCTGCGCAGCCACAAAGAAGGCCTGGATGCGATGTCACCAAAGCAGATTGATGCACTGGCATCCACGCTGGATGTGAAACGCGAAGAAGTGATAGAAATGGAAATGCGTTTGTCCGGTCATGATATCGCTTTGGATGCACCTACCGATGACGATGATGAAAAATTCGCACCTATCGCCTATCTGAAGACAGAAGCAGAAGAACCAACCAAGGTTTTGGAAACGCGTCAGTATGACCGTTTGCAAAGCGAAGGCCTGGAATCTGCCTTGTCCAAGCTGGATGCACGTTCACGTCACATCATCGAAGCACGCTGGTTGAAAAATGATGATGGTACAGGTGCAACACTGCATGAACTGGCTGATGAATATGGTGTTTCTGCCGAACGCATCCGCCAGATCGAAAGCGCCGCATTGAAAAAAATGAAGGGCAACCTGGCCAGCTTTGCTTAAAGTTTAAAGCCGACGGTATTAAAAAGGGCACTCAATGAGTGCCCTTTGCTTTTTCAAACTCTGCCAACTGTTTTCAGTGGCTTACTGCCGTTAGGAATTTATTTCAACAACAGCTTCAAATCATGGGCTATCGGTTCCGCACCCTGGCCATGTCGCAGGAACAGGCGTATGCGGCCCTTGGTATCAAACACATAACTGCCAGCTGTGTGATCGACGGTATAACTGGTCGGTGTCTTGCCTGGCACTTTTTGATAAAACACTTTAAATTCCTTACCCACCTTGGCTGTGGCATTGGCGTCACCATACAGGCCCAGAAAGCGCGGATCAAAATTCGGCACATAACTGGCTAACAGCGCCTGCGTGTCACGTTCCGGGTCAACGGTCACAAATAAAACCTGTACTTTGTCTGCGTCTGGCCCCAGGGCTTTCATGACATTTGCCATTTCTACCATCGTGGTAGGGCAAACGTCAGGGCACTGGGTATATCCAAAGAAAATCACAACCAGCTTGCCCCGGAAATCTGCCAGGGTACGCGGCTTGCCATTGTGATCAGTCAGGGCAAAATCCTTGGCATAATCGAGACCAGTCAAATCGGTATTGATGAACTTTTCAGCAGGTGCGCTACAGGCCATGACGGCCAGTGCCAGTACGCAGGAAATCAGGCCTTTAAGAATTTTTTGGGTTTTCATAGCTTGATGTAATGGTCCACCAGCAGCGCGACAAAGAGCAGCGACAAATAAATGATGGAGAAGGTAAAAGTCTTGCGCGCCAGCGCATCGTCATAGTGCTTGTAAATGCGCCACGCATACCAAAGGAAAACCAACCCCAGTATCACGGCACTGACAAGATAAATCAGGCCACTCATGTGTACCGCATACGGCAGCATGGTGGTGGCAAACAGGGCAATCGTATACAGCCAGATATGAAAGCGCGTGAATTCCAGGCCATGCGTAATCGGCAACATGGGCAGGCCGGAGCGGGCATAATCATCACGACGGTACATGGCCAGCGCCCAGAAATGGGGGGGCGTCCAGACAAAAATGATCAAGACCAGTAACCATGCCTGCATGGGCATATCATTGGCCACCGCCGCCCAGCCCAGCGCTGGCGGCATGGCACCGGACAAGCCACCGATGACAATATTTTGCGGTGTCGCCGGTTTCAATATCAGCGTATAGATCACGGCATAGCCAACGAAGGTAAAGAAGGTTGCCCACATGGTCATGGGGTTGACCAGTACATAGAGTATCCACATGCCAAGGCCACCAATGGCAGCCGAAAATATCAGGGTTTGCTGGGTCGTGATTTCACCCTGGGCAGTAGCGCGGCGCGCCGTGCGTGCCATGCGCGCATCGATTTCTTTTTCAAACAGGCAATTAACAGCAAACGCTGCGCCAGCCAGCAACCAGATACCGGCGGTGGCAGCGACGACGACCCGCCAGTCAGGCAAATCTGGAGTCGCCAGAAACATGCCGATCACGGCACAGAAGACGGCAAGCTGGGTAACGCGGGGTTTCGTCAATGCCCAGTACTGGGCCAGACGGTTGGAAGGCAAACTTAATGTGGTCATGATCTATCTTTGGCAGCGGCAAGTTTCCCATGCCTGATGCGGTAGTTTAACATGGTCAGCAATAGCACAAGCGTGGCAGCCCCACCATTATGCAAAACCGCCAGTAACAAGGGCCAGGAGAAATACACCGTTGAAACACCGATCAGGAATTGTGCCAGGATCGCGATAAATAAATAGCGCCCCAGCTTTTCCATACCCGTTGTACGACTGGTCACCCAAGCTGCCCACAGGCAACTCAGTACAACAAACACGGCAAAATTTCTGTGTACCCACTGGATGGCAACGAGGGCATTAAATGGCAGATAATCGCCATTCATGGTTTTACCCAGTTCACGCCATAGGTGGAAACCATGCTCGAAATCCATCGCCGGCATTGCTTGCCCATTGCATAAAGGGTAATCAGCACAGGCCATGGCAGCATAGTTAGTGCTCACCCACCCACCCAAGGCGACTTGTATGACTACCATCAGCAGCGCCAGGCTGGCAGACCAGACTAGGGCCCGGCTGGCTGGCGCTGCCAGTTGCACGGACCTGGTTTGTTGCTCCAGACTGGCACCCAGCAAGGCCAACAAACCCATGCCCAGCAACAAGTGCGTGGTCACAATCACCGGCTGCAATTTGAGCGTTACCGTCCACGCGCCAAACGCACCTTGCAGACAAACAAAGAAAAGCAGGAAAGTTGACAGCCACGGTGCCGTGCTGAGCTGTCGGCGCCGCACCCAGGCAATGAGCATTTGCGCCGCGATCAACAAGCCAACACTCATGGCCAGATAGCGATGCACCATTTCTATCCAGGCTTTTTGAATTGTGACCGGCCCGGTAGGCATGGCAATTTCTGCCGCCTTGATATCGGCATGGGCCAGCAAGGGATTGGCATGGCCGTAGCAACCAGGCCAGTCGGGGCAGCCGAGGCCAGAATCTGTCAGACGGGTAAATGCACCGAACATGATGAGTTCAAACGTCAATGCCACTGTCACCGCAATCAGTTTGCGGTATTTATTTTTTTCTTTTGAAAAATAAACGATGGCAGCTGGAATCATGGCGACCAGTACGGCAGTAATAGCGATTTGCAACCACATGGCTTTAACCTATCGCCGACGCACGCAATAATTTGCCGAGATCTTTTTTGATTTTGTTCGGATCTGCCTCTTTGGGGAAACGCATCATCAGGTTACCCAGTGGGTCTATCACATAGATATGGTCTGTGATCTGGCTGTCGGTTTCAGCTGGCAGCCATTTCTTCAATACGGCCGGATCGACTTTCAGCATGCGCGCACCATCATGCTGGCGTATCAACATGGTATCGATAGGCAGGTCATCGGTGATGAGCCATACGCGTTCTATCCTGTCCATTTCCTTGCCTTGCGCAGTACGCAACTGGCGAATGTCATACATTTTCTTCTGGCAAGCGGCAGCACAGGCACCACTGTCGACCTGTACCATCAGCCATTTGCCTTTATAGGCATCCAGCTCCACCGTTTTATCTGTCGCACTGTCACCCAGCAGATGCCCGGCCATTTTTGGCATAGGGTAGTTGCGTGGGTCCAGTATGGTGCCGTAATTGGTGCGGCCACTCGGCTTGATGACATAGTAGGCGAGATAAGAAAAGATCATCGGTGCGGCACAGACGGCCAGCACCATGAAAAGTTTCCAGCGTCCACCAGCAGTTTTTTTATCCATTTTTTCCACGACGAAATCCTGTAACTACAAAAAATATCAAGGCCATCAGCGCCAGGGCATACCATTGAAAAGCATAGCCACGATGCTTGTCTGCCCCCGCTGAAGGCAAGGGCCATTCACGCGACAAGCCATCGGCAGCGTTGGAGGTTTGTTCGAGCACGAAGGGATAGAGATCCCATCCGGTTTGTTTTGCCAGGGCCGACAACTCCAGGTTCTGCATGATGGCACCAGGTTTGACGGCATCTGGCTGTCCAAGTTGCATGACCCTGTCCAGTTGATCCCTGACTATGCCTTCCAGCACCAATTCACCATCCGCAGTGACGGGTGGCGTCACATGCATGCGGTCCCTGGCGTCACGTGGCTGCCAGCCGCGCGCGATCAATACATATTTATTGCTGCCTGCGACTTTGAAAGGCATCAGGGCATATAAACCGGCCTTACCCTGCAAGGGACGATTATCGAGATAAAGGGGCCATTCCCTGATCCATTGCCCGCGCACTTGCAGTTTTCGAAACGGCGCGATGCCTGTCGCTGCCGTGCTGCCATCAAGAGAAAGCGCAGGCAGATGCATGTTTGCTGTCATATGCAGGGCGATCGTCTCTTTTTCCTGCGCGCGCCGGGTTTGCCATTGCGCCAGAGCGATACCCAGGCTGACCAGCAGCAGGCTTGCAATGAAAGGGACCAGACGAAAACGGAAGGAAATGGGCATTAAGGTATTACAATAGAAAAATCGATAAACCTGCAATCAGCACGAACAATATACCAGTATGAAAATTCTTGTCGCCATCGCCTTTTTCCTGATCATCTTCAGTCTGGGATCTGCCCTGGTCTATCTGATGAAAGACAAGGGAAAAAGCAATCGCACCGTCAAGGCACTGGCATTTCGCGTTGGGTTTTCCATTACCCTGTTTCTGCTGATTCTGATCGCTAACCACTATGGCCTGATACAGCCAACGGGCATACGCTAAGTTATATCATGGCATCCCGGCCAAAGGCCATTCAGCAAGACATGCATATATGTAAAAAGCCGCACTAACTGTGCGGCTTTTTTGCGCTGCTAAGCGGATAACTTTACAGCCAGTAAACTACGACGTACAAACCCAGCCAGACCACGTCAACAAAGTGCCAGTACCAGGCAGCGCCTTCAAATGCGAAGTGATGCTCAGGTGTAAAGTGACCTTTCAGGACACGGTACAAGACAACTGACAGCATGATGGCGCCCATGGTCACATGGAAACCATGGAAACCAGTCAGCATGAAGAAAGTGGAACCATAGATACCGGAAGTCAGTTTCAGGTTCAGTTCATGGTAAGCATGGATATATTCATATGCCTGGAAGCCCATGAACACAGCACCCAGCAATACCGTAGCAAACAGCCAGATTGCGGTCTTCGCACGATGGCCTTCACGCAAGGCATGGTGAGAAATCGTCAGCGTCACACCCGAAGTCAGCAACAAGGCTGTATTAATCGTCGGGATAGGGAAAGGACCCATGGTCTTGAACGCTTCTATCGTTCCGGCAGGACCTGCATTACCCCAGTTTGCCGCAAAATCTGGCCACAAGACTTTGTGATCCAGATCAGCCAGCCAAGGCATACTGATGCTGCGTGCATAAAACAGCGCACCAAAGAACGCGGCGAAGAACATGACTTCAGAGAAGATGAACCAGCTCATGCTCCAGCGGAAGGACACGTCGATACGGGCGCTGTATTTACCGCCTTCGGATTCGGCAATAGCGTCACCAAACCAGTTATACAAAACCACCAGGGTCAGGATGATACCGGCAAAATTCAGGTAAGAACCCCAGGCCAGGCCATTTACCCAGGCAGAAGCACCCAGCATGGTCAGCAATAAGGTAGTACCGCCTAGCACTGGCCATTTGGATGGGCCTGGCACAAAATAATATGGCGCTTTAGCGTGTTGAGAACTCATTTCCATCTCCCGATGCAATTTAATTTACTACTTGAATTGTTATTTCGCGACAACGTGTTTGACTATCATGATCAGCACGGAAATAAATATAAGTGCACCTATGATGCCGGCAATTATCACGTGAACAGGATTTAACTGCGCTGCATCCTGTTCATAATCATTTTTCTTGCGTATTCCCAAAAACGACCAGAATACCGCTTTCATTGTTGCCAGAAACGAAGCTTTACGTTTGCTGGCTTCTTTCAAATCTGTCATGAACGTCCCGCTTGTTCGCCTGCCACTACTTGCGGTTTGCCACCTACTTCAAAGAAAGTGTAAGACAGGGTAATCGTCTTCACATCTTTTGGCAGCGCCGGGTCTATATAAAACACCACCGGCATTTGCCGCGCTTCATTTGGCCCCAGGGTTTGCTGCTTGAAGCAAAAACATTCCATCTTTTTGAAATAGCCAGCTGCTTCTTGTGGCGCGTAGCTGGGTATTGCCTGCGCATCCATCTTGTAAGACTGCTTGTTGACTACTTCATACATGATCTGTGTCATCTCACCAGGGTGCACTTTCATGCTCGTCACAGTGGGGCGAAAACGCCACGGGCCCTGCGTATTGGCATCAAATTCGACAGTTACTTCCCGGCTTCTGTCGATCTGGGAATTCGATATCTCTTTGGCCGAAATATCTTTCGGCGTCAGAATATTGACACCCGTCAATTCACAAATCTGTTTATAGATAGGCACCAGGGCATATCCAAAACCAAACATCAAGACAGCGATCACCAGCAACTTGCCCAGCATATTGGCGTTCAGCTTGCGCTTGCCACCTGCCTCCGGCTCTTCTTGCGACATTGCTACATCCTATCAGCGTAACCAGGTTTGCTTAATGATGACGCCGGCAAAAAACACCAGCGCGACAGAAAACAGAATGATGGCTGTTCTTAAGTTATTCGGTTTCTTACGATTAGTCATTTTTTTGTCTTGCTCCGGTACGACCGGAGCAAGCCTCAGACATCCAGCTATTATTTGAATTCAGGTGGTTCTTCAAAAGTATGGAAAGGCGCAGGGCTAGGCACTGTCCATTCCAGACCTTCAGCACCATCCCAAGGTTTTGCTGCTGCTGGCAAACCACCTTTGATGGAAGGAATAACCACGGCCAGAATAAAGTACACCTGCATCAGACCAAAACCGAAAGCACCAACCGTAGCCAACTGATTAAAGTCAGTGAACTGCGCAGGATAATCTGCATAGCGACGTGGCATACCAGCCAGACCCAGGAAGTGCATAGGGAAGAAAGTCACGTTGAACAGAATCAGCGAACCCCAGAAGTGGATTTTGCCGCGCATTTCGTTGTACATGAAACCTGTCCACTTTGGACTCCAGTAGTAATAACCGGCGAACAATGCAAACAGGGAACCTGCCACCAACACATAGTGGAAGTGGGCAACGACGTAATAGGTATCCTGCAACTGGATATCAATTGGTGTCACCGCCAGGATCAGGCCGGTAAAGCCACCCATGGTGAACACGAAGATAAAGCCGACTGCGAACAACATAGGCGTCTCGAAAGTCATCGAGCCTTTCCACATTGTGGCAACCCAGTTAAATACTTTCACGCCGGTCGGTACCGAGATCAGCATGGTCGCATACATGAAGAACAACTGTGCCGTCACTGGCATACCGGTTGTAAACATATGATGCGCCCAGACGATGAAGGACAGAATCGCGATGGATGCTGTTGCATACACCATCGATGCATAACCAAACAATGGCTTGCGGGCAAACGCAGGAACGATCTGGGAAACAATACCAAACGCCGGCAAAATCATGATGTACACCTCTGGATGTCCGAAGAACCAGAAAATGTGTTGATACATGACTGGGTCACCGCCACCAGCTGCATTAAAGAAAGAGGTACCGAAATGACGGTCAGTCAAAGTCATGGTGATCGCACCAGCCAGAACCGGCATCACAGCGATCAGCAGGTAGGCAGTAATCAACCAGGTCCAGCAGAACATCGGCATCTTCATCAAAGTCATGCCAGGAGCGCGCATGTTCAGGATGGTAGTGATGATGTTGATGGAACCCATGATGGAAGACGCACCCATGATGTGGACAGCGAAAATCGCCATGTCCATGCCAGGGCCCATTTGTGTGGACAAAGGTGCATACAGCGTCCAGCCAGCAGCAGTTGCGCCGCCAGGTACCCAGAACGAACCCAGCAACAGCAGGGCCGCCGGAGGCATCAGCCAGAACGAGAAGTTGTTCATACGGGCAAATGCCATATCGGACGCGCCGATTTGCAGAGGGATCATCCAGTTAGCAAAGCCAACGAAGGCTGGCATGATCGCACCGAAAACCATGACCAGGCCGTGCATGGTGGTCAACTGGTTAAAGAACTCCGGTTGCATGAGTTGCAGGCCAGGCTGGAATAATTCGCTACGAATACCCAGGGCCATGACACCACCGGCCAGCAACATCGTGAAGGCGAACCACAGATACAGGTTACCGATATCTTTATGGTTGGTTGCAAATAACCAGCGCTGCCAACCATGTGGATGGTCATGCGCGTGGTCGTGAGAGTGATCGTGAGCGTGATCAACTGTAGTAGTGCTCATCTTTTCTCCTGTTCTTCCTGTTTATTACTTACGCGCAGCCAGAACTTCAGCCGGTTGGACGATGTTTTCTGCTGACTTGTTCGACCAGCTATTGCGTGTGTAAGTGATTACTGCTGCAATTTCCGTGTCTGACAAGACTGCTTTCCATGCAGGCATGGCCGCTTTACCATTCAGCACCAGGCTGATCTGGGCAGCTTTTGGACCTGCCACGACTGCTGAACCGTCGAGGGCAGGGAAAGAACCAGGGATACCCTTACCAGTTGCCTGATGGCAGGCGACGCAGTTGGCAGCATAGACTTTTTCACCGCGCTGTTTGAGCTCATCGATAGTCCAGACCTTGCTTGGATCATCTGCCTTGGCAGCCATTTCTTTTTTCTTGGTGTCTACCCATTTTTTGTAGTCATCATCGGAAACGACGCTGACAACGATAGGCATGAACGCATGTTCTTTACCGCACAATTCAACGCACTGACCACGGTAGGTACCGATTTTTTCAGCTTTGAACCAGGTGTCGCGTACAAAACCGGGGATCGCATCTTGCTTGACGCCAAATGCAGGGATAGTCCATGAGTGAATCACGTCATTCGCAGTGGTAATGATACGGACCTTCTTGTTGACTGGCACCACGACCTGGTTATCCACTTCCAGCAGGTAGTTGTCACCACGTTTTTCAGTTGGTTCAACACCTGGCGCACCCACCTGGGTACGTGGCGTAGATAAAGTGGACAGGAAGGAAATACCTTCGCCGTCACCTTTCAGGTAGTCATAGCCCCATTTCCATTGCATGCCTGTGGCTTTAATGGTGATATCGGCGTTCGAGGTATCTTTCATTGCCACTACCGTTTTGGTCGCGGGCAAGGCCATGACGATAACGATAATGAATGGCACGATAGTCCAGGCGATTTCAACCGCGGTACTTTCATGGAAAGTTGCTGCCTTATGGCCTACCGATTTGCGATGCTTCAAAATGGAGTAGAACATTACCCCGAAAACCGCAACAAAAATCACCAGACAGATAACCAGCATCAGGTTATGAATGGAATAAATTTGCTCGGCAATTTGCGTAACAGGTTTTTGCAGATTCAACTGCAATACCGCCGGACCGCCCTGGCTGTCTACCGCCGGACCATTGACTACCGCCATCGCTGGCAGACCAGCCGCTAACAGCGAAGCACCCAGCATGAACGACTTTAATCGCTTAGCATGTTTCATGATTTCCCCAAAACCCGATTAGAATTCTTTTAACAGAGCACCCGGGACACAAATTTAAAAAAATAACAACATGCGTGCCGGCAACCTCCACAACTGCGAGAGTATAAGGCGTAAAGCAGGGTGATATCAAGCAGAATACACTCGCCAAATCCCTGATCTGGCGCAAATGTCACAAAGATTTGGCTAGGAAAATGCCGATTTCCAGCATTTTTCTGATGTCGCTCAAGATGCTTTTTTAGGAAGATCAAAACGCACGATGGCTTCACCGGCAGCGGTTTTTCTGGTGACCGGGCGAAACGCATGACCATATACGACTTCAAAAGTCAGCTCAATCCGGCCTTGACCTTGCGTATTGCGCCGGCTTTCCAGCGCTGCCAGCATTTGTTGATAGGCTTGGCGCCCGAGCAAGCCTGTCTTTCGCGTCAGCAAGGGATTGCCGCCAAAAGCACGTACGTCTGCCAGCAGTTTTTTCGGGTCAGTATAAGTCAGGGTGATTTTTTCCATATCCATCACCGGCGTGGAAAAACCGGCATTGACGAGCATGTCGCCAAAATCATGCATATCGACAAAGGGCAAGGCATGGGGCAAATCATCAATGCCTGCGAAAGCCTGACGCAATTCAATGAGCGTATCAGGGCCAAAGCAAGAGAACATCAATAAGCCCTCGGTACGCAAGACCCGGCGCCATTCAGCAAACACCAGATCAGGCTGCGGATGCCAGTGCAGTGCCAGGTTGGACCAGATCAGATCCAAGGACGCCGGAGCCAGCGGCAGACGGGCGAAATCAGCACATAGCAAATGCTGACCGGCATCCTGACGCAAGGCGCTGGGCGTCCATTTTGCCAGCAGGCGACTGACCGCACTCAAAGCAGCCTGCTGTTTTTGCAAGCCTGCCTTCAACATGGCTAATGAGGCATCCACACCAAACGCCTGTGCAGCGGGATATGTTTTTTGCAATTCGGCAATATCATCCGTCTCACCGCAACCAGCATCAAGAAAAGCGAAGGGTTGAATTTTTACCAACTCCAGCTTTTCACGCATGCGCGAGGCAATTTCACGTCTGAGAAAATCCGAAGCCCTGATTTTTTCTGGTTGCGCAAACAGGCGGCGTACCAGCTGCAGGTCAATAGGGGCACTAAGCATAAACAAATCAATAACAAAAGGGGTTTGAACACCTGAGGGGATGCGCTAAGCTGCCAGTTTACACGCTTGCGTACACAATCACAGACAAACTCATGGCGGCATTTCGTGCGATTTCATTGCTACACTGGAAAAATACGCTTTCTGCACTTTCCGCGCTGATACCTGGCAGTTGCGCCCTGTGTCACGAAACTTGCCAGCAGGCAGTTTGCCCGGCATGCCATGTGCGTTATTTCCACCGCCAGCCATCACGCTGCCGGCAATGTGCCCTGCCTTTACCACCCGGAGCGGAGAGCCCGCGCTGCGGTGATTGCCTGCGCAATCCGCCGGCCTTTGATATGGCGGTCGCCGTTTGCGACTATGCAGCACCGCAAGATCAATTGCTGCTGGCGCTTAAATTCGGCCATCAACTCGCACTGGCACCCTGGTTTGCCAGCATGCTGACGGAGAGCATCCTGCGACAAACCAGCTTCGAATTACCGCAGTTGTTATGCGCCGTCCCTCTGGGTGCGCAAAGGTTGAGCGAGCGTGGCTTTAACCAGGCCATAGAAATTGCCCGCCCCTTGTCACAACAACTGGGTGTGCCGCTCACTACCCAACTATTTCATCGCAGCCGGGAAACCGCAATGCAGAGCAGCCTGCCCACCGACGCCCGTGCGCGCAATGTCAAAAATGCCTTCAGCATGGATGAAAACCAGATCGACGCGATACGCGGCCAGCATGTGGGCGTTGTCGACGATGTAATGACCACTGGCATGACCATGCATGAAATCGCTACAATGCTGAAACGTTTCGGTGCAGCCACCGTCAGCACCTATGTGTTTGCCCGCACCCTTCCCCATATTAACTAAGGAAATACCTTGTTCCACGTTGTTCTGGTTGAACCTGAAATACCACCGAATACAGGCAATGTCATCCGCCTGTGTGCAAACACCGGTGTGCAATTGCATTTGATCGAGCCATTGGGCTTCCCGCTTGATGACAGTAAAATGAAACGCGCCGGTCTTGACTATCATGATTATGCGACCATGAAGGTACACAAGAACTGGGAAGCATTCTGTGCGGCTGAACAACCAGATCCGCAACGCATGTTTGCCATGACTACCCATGGTTCGTCTACTTTTGCTACGCTGGCTTTTCAGCCCGGCGATTATTTTGTATTTGGAGCCGAAACCCGCGGCCTGGCCGTTGAACTGCGCGAATCATTTCCACCCGGTCAGCGCATACGTCTGCCAATGCGGCCTGATAACCGCAGCCTGAATCTGTCGAACACGGTTGCCGTGGTTGTCTACGAAGCGTGGCGACAAAATGGTTTTGCCGGCGGCAGTTAAGCAACACAAATTACCACGAAGGAAAGGGAATTCTGCATAGAATAGGGCTAAATCATTTAGGATTACAAAACCATCCCGTTGATGAATGCTGACAGGCATTCATTATCGTCACGCTACGAAAGGGCAAGGCCAGATTGTGAGCAATCCTATAAAAGGACAATTCGAAGACAATCTTCAGGACCTGCGTCATCTGGTCGATGCCCTGCCCGTCTGCATTTCCTATGTTGATAATGAGTACCGCTACCAGTTCATCAACCAGGTGTATATCAACTGGTTTGGTATCAGCAAAGCTGAGGTCATAGGCAAACACATGGCCGAAGTCATTGGCGAAGCGGCCTTTGAGCATGTGAAATTCCATGTAGAACAGGCATTGAGCGGGCAGTCGATCGCCTATGAAACTACCGTGCCTTACTTGCACGGCGGTGCGCGCGATATTGCAGCACAGATCCTGCCGGTATTTTCCAGCGATGGCACCGTAAAAGGCTGCTATGCGATGATCGTTGACATCAGCCAGCGCAAACGCGATCAGCAGCAATTACATATCAACGAAGAACGCTGGCAACTGGCGCTGGAGGCATCGGGAGATGGCGTCTGGGACTGGTGAAATCCTGTCTGACCGCCTTAAAGAAATATACGGATACGGCAAAGATGAAATCCCTGACCTGTCAGATGAACTGGACCGGCGTACCCATCCTGCAGACCTGAAGCAAATGCGGCTGGACAGACAGGCACATTTCGACGGACTGACGCCCATCTACATGAATGAACACCGGGTACAATGCAAAGATGGCCGCTGGAAATGGATATTAACGCGCGGCACGGTCATACAAAGAAACGCCGAAGGCAAGCCGATACGCGTAGTGGGGACCCATACCGATATTTCAGAGAGGAAACAGGCTGAAGTCGCCCTGGGTGAAAGCGAAGAACGCCTGCGCATGGCACTGTCTGCCACCCATCAGGGTCTGTATGACCTGAACGTGCAGACTGGCGATGCTATCGTCAGCGCCGAATACGCTGCCATGCTGGGCCATGCGCATGCCGGTTTTCGTGAAACCAGAGAAAGCTGGATAGCGCGCTCACATCCTGAAGATTTCCCTTTGGTCGAACGTGCGTTCGCTCAGCATCTGGAAGGCAAGTCAAAAGAATTTCGTGTTGAATTCAGGCAAAAGAAAGCCAATGGTGAATGGGGCTGGATATTGTCGGTGGGTGCGCTGGTGGAGTGGGACAGCACCGGCAAGCCGCTGCGCATGCTGGGTACCGTGCTGGACATCACGGAAAGAAAGAAAACCGAGGCACTGATCTGGCAACAGGCCAACATAGACACGCTGACCGGTCTGCCTAACCGGCGCATGTTCTATGACCGGCTGGATCATGACATCAAACTCAGCAAGCGTAATCAACTGCCGCTGGCCGTGCTGTTCATTGATCTTGATTATTTCAAGGAAGTCAATGACACCCTCGGGCATGCCACCGGCGATACCTTGTTGATAGAAGCGGCCAACCGTCTGCGTGCCTGCGTCAGGGAAAGCGATACCGTGGCCCGGCTCGGTGGCGATGAATTTACCGTCTCCCTGCCAGAAATGCGCGACCAGCAAAGATCAGAAAATATCGCGCAAAATATCATCCGCAGCATGGCTACGCCGTTTCAAATAGGCGGTGAAGAAATCTATCTTTCAGCCAGTATAGGCATTACGATTTATCCGCGGGATGCCGACAATCTGGAAGACCTCATCAAACATGCCGACCAGGCCATGTATGCAGCCAAAGGCCATGGTCGTAACCGCTTCAGTTACTTCACCCCCAGCCTGCAAACTGCGGCAATCGCCCGTCTGCGCATGACCAATGATCTACGCGCAGCCATTGCTGACAACAAGTTGCAGGTGTATTTCCAGCCCATCGTCAATTTGCTCACCGGTCGCATACAGAAGGCAGAAGCGCTGGTACGCTGGCAACACCCGCAACTGGGTTTTATCAGCCCTATGGAATTTATTCCCATTGCCGAAACCAGTGGCCTGATCGTTGCCATTGGCGACCTGGTGTTTAAAGAAGCCGTGCGCTGGGTGAAAAAATGGCGCGAACACTATCAGGCGGATTTTCAAATCAGTGTGAATCAATCACCGATGGAATTTCAGGGTGATCAGGAGCTCTATATCAACTGGTTCAGCTATCTGGCCAGCCAAAATCTGCCTGGCCAGGCGATTATCGTTGAAATTACCGAAGGCCTGCTGCTTGATGCCAGCCACAAAATCACCAGCAAGCTCTTGCAATTCCGCGATGCCGGCATACAGGTGGCGCTGGATGATTTTGGAACTGGCTATTCGTCGTTGTCGTACCTGAAGAAGTTCGATATCGATTACCTGAAAATAGACCAGTCCTTTATCCGCAACCTGGCACCGGATTCCAGCGATATTGCCTTGTCAGAAGCCATCATCATGATGGCTCACAAACTGGGCCTGAAAGTGGTGGCAGAAGGCGTGGAAACAACACAGCAAAGAGATTTACTGAAACAGGCGAGCTGCGATTTTGCCCAGGGTTACCTGTTTTCCAAACCGCTGCCACCGGAAGATTTTGAACGTCTGCTAAAAAATTATTCAGCTGCCTGACCTGACCTTGGCCAGCAATTTACTGGTGGAGCGGTCATGCTCAAAAACGATGGCCGCCACTTGTCCACCATAGGCCAGCACGGCCTGCCCTTCCGGTATCGTTGCCATATCGTAATCGCCGCCTTTGACATAGATATCCGGATGCGCTGCCAGCACAGCTTCGAGTGCCGTGTCTTCATCAAATTCCACAACCAGGCTGACGGCTTCCAGCGCTGCCAGCACAGCCATGCGGTCTTCACAGGCATTCACCGGGCGGTCATCGCCCTTGCCCAGGCGCCTGACCGAGGCATCGGTGTTCACCGCCACCACCAGCGAAGCACCAAATTCACGTGCATCAGCGAGATAGCTGACGTGACCGCGGTGCAGGATATCGAATACGCCGTTGGTCATGACCACAGGTTTGGGTAGCTCGCGTACACGTTCCGCCAATTGCTCGCGGGTAGTGAGTTTTTTTTCGAATTCAGGCATGAATATAGGTTTGGTAATTTACGGAAAAACCGCTCACCACAGAGGCACGGGGAAAATCGTAATCGTAATTTATTGTAGGCTGGGCCGGGCCTCCCTAGGCTACGTTTCATCAGCCCAACACTCGGCGTATAAATAACGTATTCGTTTATCAAAGGCACAGTGTTGGGCTGGTAAATCGTAGCCCAACCTACGGAAAACCACGCGATTTTCCTCTATGCCCCTCTGTGCCCCTGTATTGAACGGTCTTGAATTTATAAACAAAAACGCCGCTAATGATTAGCGGCGATTGTACATGCTCGAACCAGGTTTATGCAGCACTAGGCAAGCTGCCAGGCAAAATAACCAGTCTTTGTGCCACTTCCTTGCGATAACGGTTCAAGTCTTGCACCGTCTCGAAAGTGCGCTCAAACAGCAGCGACATATTGTGCAGGATACGGTCAACAACTTTCTTTTCCCAGATGCCGTCGAATTTGATCTGACCATCGAGCCAGCGCTCCAGCCAGTCAGGGTCAGGCAAACGTGATTGTATGGTGTCGTTAGGGAACAGGTTCTGGTTCACATGCAGATTGGTCGGGTGCAATGGTTTTTCAGTACGTCTGGCTGACGCCATCAGGACACCTATCTTGGAAAAAGCCGCACGCGCCACATCACCCATTTCTGCCAGCGATTTCTTCATGTAACGCAGGTAAGCGCCGCCATGACGTGCTTCATCCTGGCTGATGATTTTGTAGATATGCTTGATGACAGGCTCAGTATGCCAGTCCGCGGCGCAGCGATACCAGTGATTCAGGCGTATTTCACCGCAGAAATGCAGCATCAGGGTTTCCAGCGGTGGTGCCGGATCGAACTCGAAGCGTACATTATCGAGTTCTTTTTCAGTCGGCACCAACTCAGGCTGGAAGCGGCGCAGGTATTCCATCAATACCAGGGAATGTTTTTGTTCTTCAAAAAACCAGATCGACATGAAGGCTGAAAAATCACTGTCGCCACGGTTGTCACGCAAAAACATTTCTGTTGCAGGCAGCGCCGACCATTCAGTGATGGCATTCATCTTGATGGTTTGCGCCTGTTCTGGCGTCAGCTTGCTGGCGTCATATTGATCCCAGGGAATATCGGTTTCCATATTCCAGCGCACTTGTTCCAAAGACTTAAACAACTCAGGGTAAAGCATGATGAACCTCTGATAAAAATTGCAAAATTTAGAATCTTTTGCCTAATTTTACCAGAGAGATGTGACTACTTCACGACAGTACCCAGTTTGATGCGAAGATGTCACGCATCTTCACTGTCATTCACCGTCTTGCGCACCTCATCACGGTCCAGGCTAGGGGCAAACTGCTGTATGAATTCATAGGTATAGCTGCGCAAATACGCACCGCGCCGCACTGCCAGACGGGTGACATTTGAGGCAAACAGATGGCTTGCAGAAATAGTGCGCAAGCCGTGTGCTCTTTGCACTTCGATAGCCATTGATGCCACCAGGCCCACACCCAGACCCAGCGCCACGTATTGCTGGATCACATCAGAATCCATCGCTGTCAATACGATATCAGTACGCAAACCTGCCTGACGGAAAGCATCATCGATATGGCCACGGCCTGTGAAACCAACATCATAGGTAATCAGGGGGTAATTCGATAAATCTTCCAGTGTCAGCACGTCTTTGCGCAATAGTGGGTGATCTTCTGGCACGACCACAACGTGATTCCATTCATAGCAGGCGAACGACGCCAGATCCTTGAATTGTGACAAACCTTCAGTGGCGATGCCAATATCAGCCTTGCCGGACAAGACCCATTCAGCAATATGCTCAGGCGAACTTTGTTGCAGGGCGATGCGCACGTCAGGAAAAGCCTGACGGAAGACTTGCACTACTTTCGGCAAGACATAACGTGCCTGGGTATGCGTAGTAGCAATCGTCAGCGTACCCTTGCTCTGGTCAGAAAAATCCTCACCGGCCTGGCGCAGGTTTTCTGCTTCCAGCAACAGCCTTTCTATGATGGGCAGGATGTCACGGCCCGGGTCGGTCAGGCCTGTCAGACGCTTGCCGTTGCGCTCGAAAATATCGACACCCAATTCTTCTTCCAGTTCACGGATCTGACGGCTGACGCCAGGCTGGGAAGTAAACAGGACGTTGGCCACTTCAGTGAGGTTGTAACCGCGGCGCGAAGCTTCACGGATGGAGCGTAATTGCTGGAAGTTCATGATTATTCCTTTTTGTATTCTTTATAATTATTGTGCATCGACAAACACATGCAGGCGTTTGGGGCGTACCACCAAAGCTTCGCCCACTTTCAATCTAAGCTGTTCGTAACGCTCGGTGGAAATCATGGCTTCGACCAGTTCACCATTGTCATCGCGTTCCAGTTCCAGCTGGGCCAGCGGGCCTATGCTGTGCACACGGCGCAATTGCACCAGCAAGCCTGTGGCACCGGGCGAATACCGGTCAATTTCGAGCTCATGCGGGCGCACATAACCTGTGCCAAAGGCATCGCGGGTTTCTGCATGACCGGGCGCTTCAAAGGCAACTCCATCCGCATCAAGCATGCCTTCATGGATGCGGCCACGGAACAGATTTACATTGCCCAGGAAGCCATACACAAACGGTGTCGCCGGATGGTGATAGACCTCGGCCGGTGCACCTACCTGTTCCACCTTGCCATGATTCATCAATACGATTCTGTCAGCCACTTCCAGTGCTTCTTCCTGGTCATGGGTAACAAAAATACTGGTGACATGCAATTCATCATGCAGGCGGCGCAACCAGCGGCGCAATTCCTTGCGTACCTTGGCGTCAAGCGCACCAAAGGGCTCGTCGAGCAGCAGCACACGCGGCTCTACTGCCAAGGCACGTGCCAGGGCAATACGCTGGCGCTGTCCACCAGACAACTGTGGTGGATAACGGTCAGCCAGCCAGTCCAGTTGCACCAGCTCCAGCAGTTTGGTGACTTTCTCTTTGATCACGCTTTCAGACGGACGCAGATGACGCGGTTTGACGCGCAGGCCGAAGGCAATGTTTTCAAAGATGGTCATGTGTTTGAACAGCGCATAATGCTGGAACACAAAGCCCACCTGGCGTTCACGCACATGCTGGGCCGAGGCATCTTGCCCATCGAGCAAAACCTGGCCACTGTCAGCATATTCGAGACCGGCGATGATGCGCAGCAAGGTGGTTTTGCCACAACCCGAGGGGCCCAGCAAAGCCGTCAGCTCACCATTCGGGAAATCCAGCGATACCTGATCAAGGGCAGTGAAATTGCCAAAGCGTTTTTGTAATTGATTAACAGCGATACTCATGATGTGCTCCGTTTATCCTATCGTCTTATCATTCTTCAGGTGGCTGGCGATTTTCATTGGTGCGCCATTCAACCAGCGATTTCAGGGCCAGCGTGAGCAAGGCCAGCAAAGTCAGCAGGGATGCCACGGCGAAGGCAGCGGTGAAGTTATATTCGTTATATAAAATTTCCACCTGCAAGGGCATGGTATTGGTTTCGCCGCGTATATGGCCAGACACCACCGACACGGCACCAAACTCACCCATGGCACGGGCATTACATAAAATCACGCCATACAGCAAACCCCATTTGATATTGGGCAGGGTCACATACCAGAAAGTTTTCCAGCCTGATGCACCCAGCACCAGTGCGGCCTCTTCTTCTTCACTACCCTGTGCCTGCATCAGCGGTATCAGTTCACGCGCAACGAAAGGAAAAGTCACGAAAATGGTAGCAAGCACGATACCAGGTACGGCAAACAAAATCTTGATTTCATGCTCACGCAACCATTCGCCGAACCATCCTTGCGCACCAAACAGCAAGACATAGATCAAACCCGATATGACTGGCGACACAGAAAACGGCAGGTCAATCAGCGTCAGCAAAACATTCTTGCCGCGGAATTCAAATTTGGCGATGGTCCAGGCCGCCGCTACACCAAATACCAGATTCAGGGGAACAGCAATACCGGCCGCAATCAGGGTCAGCTTGATGGCTGACAGGGCATCAGGTTCTATGATGGCGGCCAGATAGACTTGCCAGCCCTTTTTTAAGGCTTCGGCAAATACCGCAGCCAGCGGGATGAACAGGAACAGCGTCAGAAAAACCAGTGCTACCAGTGACAATGTAATGCGTACCCATAAAGGTTCCACAGTCGCCGCCGGGGTGATCACCGGTTCATGGCGTCGCCCGACGATTGGCGTGTTGAGTGCAACGGCAGTCATTATTCTCTCCCCGCATTTTGCTTGCTGCGCGTCCATGCCTGCAGGCCATTAATTGCCAGCAGCAGGCTGAAAGACAGCAGCAGCATGACAACAGCGATGGCTGTGGCACCGGCATAGTCATATTGTTCAAGTTTGGTAATCATGAATAAGGGTGTAATTTCAGACACCATGGGCATATTGCCGGCAATGAAAATGACCGAGCCATATTCACCCGTAGCACGTGCGAATGCGAGTGCAAAACCGGTCAGCAGGGCCGGCAGGATACTGGGGAAGATGACGCGGGCAAAGGTCTGGAAATGACTGGCGCCCAGGCTGGCGGCGGCTTCTTCCAGTTCTTTTTCGGCTTCTTCCAGTACGGGCTGTACAGTGCGCACAACAAAGGGCAGACCAATAAACGTTAGTGCAACCAATATGCCGAGCGGGGTGTATGCCACCTTGACACCCAGAGGCGTCAATAATTTACCTAGCCAGCCATTCGGTGCATACAGAGTCGCCAGGGTAATACCGGCAACGGCAGTAGGCAGGGCAAAAGGCAGGTCGACAAGGGCATCAATCAGGCGTTTGCCAGGGAATTTATAACGCACCAGTACCCAGGCAACAATACCGCCAAACAGCACATTGATCAGGGCCCCCAGGAACGAGGCGCCAAAGGTCAGTTTATAAGAGGCAATCACCCTGTCCGATGTGACGGTATTCCAGAACGCTTCCCAGGTCATGGTGAAAGTTTTCAAAAACACCGCAGACAGCGGCAATAAGACGATCAGCCCCAGATAAAACAAGGTAAAACCCAAGGATAGATGAAACCCCGGTATCACTCTTCTTGCTGTTAATTTCTTGCCAAACAACTGTGCCATACGCAGCCTTTATTACAGATATGACTATGGAACAGTGATCTTGGCAGGAATTAGTTATATAGAAAACGAATTTTTTCTTATTCCTTAATGCGTTTTTCGCATATAGAATACAAACTAAGCATAGTAATTCGACACCAATTAGTAGGTGTAAGCCAGCACAGGCTGACGTTTTTGCTGATTCAGCAAATTGGCACGTGGCAAATCAAACAAGAAACCTTGCACCAGATACGGGCTGGCGGTTTGGTTGGCAGCCCGCAGATTCAGCAAACTCTTCTGGTTTTCTATACGTCGGAAAATGATATGGCAATTGCCTCGCTCGGCCTGTTCCAGCAGGCGAACTTGCGCGTGTGCATCATTGGCCAGGCTGATATCAACCTTGATACTGGAAGGCCGTATGCGTTCCAGCATGTCACTGGCCTGTTCCAGGCTGCTGGCGTGCAGGCCGATGCGAAAGCCGTTACGCCGGTAATTTTCTGCCACATGGGTCAATACCCAGCGCTGGCTGGCGCTGATCAATGGCAATTGCAGCACGACTTGCTGGTGCGGCACTTCGAGCAGATCCAGTATGCGGCGAAAAGCCATGCCATGATTGCCTTCGACCGCCGCCAGCAAACGGCTGTGTACGCTCAGGTATAAATCCAGATTGACCGATTCTGGCTGGCGGTAGAAATTCAGGGTATGCAATAAGCGGCACAGCCTGTCCAGTTCCACCGACTCATCGTCATTGGCGGCATTTTCCAGTAGCTTCCAGATACTCAGGCCCTGGTCATCTGCTGCATAACTGCGCGCATAGGCTTCATAGGCAACAATGCGCTCATCGTCACCAGATCGTATGGCCTGGAAAGCCGTACTAAGGGTGGAGTTGAAATAGCGCCCACGTGCACGGCCCTGTTCATCCAGCCACAGATTGCTGCTGGCGAGCGAACTGTGCAGGCGGCTCAGGTAGTTTTGCAATGCAGGATAGTGCATGGTTTTCCTCACTTCGTCATCGACGCTGTAACGAAATCGGCCTGGCCTTGCCAAGCTGATTGCGCAACAGTTTCTGTCTGACCTTGATTTATAACTTGGCGATGGAAACTTCGGTCGCCTTGACCAGGGCCACCACTTCCGAGCCGATGACCAGATTCAAGTCCTTGATGGAACGTGTGGTGATGACAGAAGTAACGATACCAGCCGGTGTTTCGACATCGACTTCAGAGACCACTGAACCCTCGATGATGGCCTTGATTTTGCCGCGGAACTGATTGCGGACATTGATTGCCTGTATGCTCATGATGCTTCCTTAAAATATGAAATATAAAAAAACCGGGGGTAATCAAATTGCCCAGGCCACCTGGTTGACAGTGCGTTGCAAGGACACGTCTCCCGGTTCCCTGTCTACTTCACTATCCTGTGTCACCGAAGGGCGTTTCAAGACCCTCGTCAGAATGCGTTCCTCGAGTGCGGCGAAGGCAGGATTGCCCCGTGCGCGAGGACGTGGCAGATCAACCTGTACATCCAGCGTAATCTGTCCCTCTTCAATGAGAATGACGCGGTCAGCAAGGGCGACAGCTTCCTGCACATCATGCGTCACCAGTACGGCAGTAAAACCGCGTTGCTGCCATAATTCTTCGATCAGGCTTTGCATTTCTATGCGCGTCAGTGCATCGAGTGCACCCAGTGGTTCATCCAGCAGCAGTAAAGCAGGTTCATGCACCAGAGCCCTGGCCAGCGCAACGCGCTGACGCTGGCCACCTGACAATACAGATGGCCACTCGTCAGCGCGCTCTGCCAGTGCCACCTTTTCCAGCGCCTGCCTGGCTTTGCGCTTGTCACTGCCCTGCCCCAGCGCAACATTGTCGATGACTGACTTCCACGGTAACAAGCGCGAATCCTGGAACATCACGCGGGTTTCTATCGGCTTGCCGCCAGCATCAAATTCCAGACTGCCGCTGTCGGCTTTTTCCAGCCCGGCAATCAGGCGCAGCAAAGTACTTTTACCGCAACCACTACGGCCAATGACTGCGACAAATTCACCCGCCTCGACTTGCAGGTTCAGTGACTTCAATACCTGCCGTCCCTGATAAGATTTTTGCACGCTGCGCAAATCCACGGATGCGCCTTTGCCATCTTCAACGGCCTGATTCCATTCGCCAACAGTGGTGTTATCCCAGCCGTCATCGAGCTCATTACGCAGTGCCGCTATCTCTGCCACGGCACTCAGGGGAAATTCAGTAAACTGTCGCATCATGTTGCCCTCCTTTGATAACCAGGATGCCAGCGCAGGCAATAATGCTCGACAGCCCGCGACAAGACATCGGCCAGTTTGCCCAGCAGCGCGTATAACAAGATGCCCACCAGCACCACATCGGTTTGTAAAAATTCACGCGCATTCATGGTCATGTAACCAATACCTGCCTGGGCAGAGATTGTCTCTGCCACGATCAGCAATACCCAGACCAGGCCCAGTGAAAAGCGTACGCCTACCAGGATAGACGGTAATGCCCCAGGCAAGATCACATCACGATAAAGTGCCCAGCCTGACAAGCCGTAACTGCGCGCCATTTCTATCAAACCCTTGTCAACTGAGCGTATGCCATGAAAGGTATTCAGATACACGGGGAAAAACACGCCCACCGATACCAGAAACAATTTGGCCGACTCATCAATCCCGAACCACAGTATGACCAGGGGAATCAGTGCCAGTGCCGGGATATTCCTGACCATTTGCAGTGTGGTATCAAGCAGGGTTTCAGCAAAGCGGAAACTGCCTGTCAGCAAACCCAATAACAAACCCAGGCCACCGCCCACAGCAAAACCTGAAATCGCCCGCCACAGACTGGTCTTGGCATGCACCCAGATTTCACCTGAAACTGTCAGCTTCCAGAATGCCTGGGCGACTGCCCATGGTTCTGGCAGGATACGGCTTGACAACCAGCCTGTCTGGGCAGCGATCTGCCAAAAAATGATCAATGCAGCAGGTACCGCCCAGGGCAAGAATTTTTTCAGCAATTGCAAGCCTGCACGACGGATAACCGTGGCTGTGATGAAGCTGTTGAAATGATCTGGCTGACTGCCACGGCTGGCGACAAATTCGCCAGCCAGTTCGCTGACTTCAGTGATAAGCGGTCCCATGTTGCCCTCCTAACTTTGTGACACCTTCGGTGTGATACCGTTTGCCATGATCTCGCCAAACGGCCCGGTCAAACTGGCTTCGACACCAGGCACCGATTTGCCTATCAGCGGGAATACCAGTTCCGAAAAACGGTAAGACTCTTCCAGATGCGGATAGCCTGAGAAAATAAAGGTATCAATACCGAGGTCGGCATATTCCTTGATGCGGGCTGCCACGGTTTCCGGGTCGCCAACCAGGGCCGTCCCTGCACCGCCGCGTACCAGGCCCACACCAGCCCACAGATTAGGCGACACTTCCAGCTTGTCGCGCTTGCCACCATGCAGGGCCACCATACGCCGCTGGCCGACTGAATCCATCTTGGCAAAAGCTTTCTGGGCGCGGGCGATCACTTCATCATCGACATAACGTATCAGGTCTTCTGCTGCTTTCCAGGCTTCATCATTGGTTTCGCGCACGATGACATGCAGGCGTATGCCAAAGCGCAATGTCCGCCCACGCCTGGCAGCACGGGCACGCATGTCGGCGATCTTGGCGGCAACGGCTGCCGGTGGTTCGCCCCAGGTCAGGTAGACATCGACCTGGTCTGCCGCCAGTTCATGTGCCGGTTCTGAAGAACCACCAAAATACAGAGGGGGATAAGGTTTTTGCACCGCCGGGTACAGGGTCTTTGCACCTTTGACAGTCAAGTGCTTGCCTTCAAAATCATAGCCTGCATCACCGCCTTCGCCTGATAGCGAAGCACGCCAGATACGCAAGAATTCTTCAGTGATTTCATAGCGTTTTTCATGATCGGCAAAGACACCGTCCGCTTCCAGTTCACCCTGGTCGCCGCCAGTGACAACATTGATCAGCAAACGACCTTTGGACAAGCGGTCAAAAGTGGCTGCCATGCGCACCGACAAACCCGGGCTGCTCAAGCCAGGGCGTATCGCCACCAGGAATTTAAGATTGGTAGTCGCGCCGATGAGGCTGGAAGCCACGACCCAGGCGTCTTCGCAAGAACGTCCGGTAGGTAACAATACACCGTCATAACCCTGGGTATCTGCGGCAACAGCGATCTGGCGCAGGTAATCGTAATTGACCTGGCGCGCACCCTGGCTGGTGCCCAGATAACGGCTGTCACCATGCGTAGGGATAAACCAGAAAATATTTAAGCTCATCATTTCTCCTTGCTAAGTCATGTTGTCAATTCACGCTACAGTTTGCTGCCCGGTGGCAGCCACACTGCATCCCTGATAGAGACGGATTTTGGTATCAGTTTCTGTTGATAGAAATTGTCTGCAACCCTTTGCTGTTCATCGATAATGCTCTGCGTCAGGTAGACCACTGGCGAGCGCGGCCTGCGTTCGAGGAAGCTGGCGATGGTAGGCTTATCCAGCCCCGTGCTGGCAGCGATAACGGCAATCGCTTCTTCGCGGTTTTTTTGTACAAAGGTGTCGCTGCGTGTCAGTTCTTCAAACAGCAGTTGTATGATTTTTGGGTATCTATCGGCAAAGCTGCGGGCAGACAAATAATGCGAAAGATTATTGACCAGGCCCTTGCCAGTCGCCAGTACACGTACCTGGGTGTTTTGTTCTATCGCGGCCCAGTAGGGGTCCCAGATTGCCCAGACATCAACGCTGCCACGCTCAAACGCAGCACGCGCATCGGCAGGTGCGAGATAAATCGGCGTGATGTCTGCCCATTGCAAACCTGCCTGCTGGATAGCGCGCAATACATGGTAGTGCGCGCTGGAACCTTTCTGGAAAGCGATCTTCTTGCCCTTCAGGTCGGTCAGGGTTTTGATGCTGGATTCCGGTTTTACCAGAATTGCACTGACACCGGGTTTGGCCGGCTCAGCACCAACGTAGACGAGATTACTGCCCGCCGCCTGCGCAAACACTGGTGGCGGTTCACCGGTGGTGGCAAAGTCTATGCTGCCTGCTGATAAAGCCTCCAGCATTTGCGGGCCGGCGGTGAATTCAAACCAGCTGATTTTCACGCCTTTCAGTTGCTGTTCCAGTGCCTGCCTGTGTTTCAGTAAAGTCAGGTTCACCGAGCTTTTCTGAAAACCTATCCTCAGTTCTTTTGGCAAGTCATTCGTCGCTGGCGCAGCCGTGGTGACCATGCTGACTGAGGAGGAAAGAACCGCCAGGGCAAACCCCAGGAATCGACGACGGACAGAAGAGAAATTCATCTGTGGCCTCAAAGCTTTAGCGAAAATACCGCGTCCCTGATATTGATACGCTTGGGTATCAACTTCAGGTCGGCAAAAGTGTCGGCAATGTTTTGCTGTTCCTTGATAACGGCTTCCGACAAGGGCTTCACGCCAAAACCAAAACGTCCTGTCGACAACTCAACGATGCTGGTATCCAGCCCGATTTGGGCAGACAATATATTGGTGACTTCTTTCAGGTTTTTGGTACTCCAGTCATCCAGCTTGACCAGTTCTTCTAGTGCAATGCGTAATACTTCCGGATTCTTTTGCGTGTAGGGACGAGCAGCCAGATAAAATTGATGATTGCTGACAGCGCCCTTGCCATCGACCAGTACCCGCGCACCCAATTGCTTTTCGGCAGCCGCCAGGAATGGGTCCCAGATTGCCCAGGCATCGACACTGCCACGCTCAAAAGCAGCACGGGCATCGGCCGGTGGCAAGAAGACGACTTCGACATCTTTATAGGCCAGGCCTGCTTTTTCCAATACTTTCACCAGCAGGTAATGTACGTTCGAACCTTTGTTCAAAACGATTTTTTTACCTTTGAGGTCGGCAGCTGTTTTGAGGGTGGAGTTTTTCGGCACGATGACAGCTTCACCGGCAGGTGCGGGCGGCTCGTTACCGACATACAATAAATCCGCGCCGGCAGCCTGGGCAAAAATCGGTGGTGCTTCGCCAGTGGTACCAAAATCTATGCTGCCTACATTCAGACCCTCGAGTAATTGCGGGCCCGCTGGAAATTCTGTCCATTTCACTTCCACACCCAAAGCTGCCAGACGTTTGTCGAGCGCGCCAGTACCCTTCAACAAGGTCAGCGTGCCATATTTCTGATAACCGATACGAAATGCACCGGGAGTAATGGCGGGCCTGGCTTGCGCAAACGCTTTCGGCAACACCACGCTCAATGCGGCGGCGGTCAATGCAGATAATTTCGTCAGTGCACGTCGCCTGGCTGTACGTTTTTTATTGACACCATCATTGCTACTCATGATTTACTTCCTATAAATTTTGACAAAAGTCCGCCCCTGCCGCTTTAAGAGGCATATTCGGGAGTTCAGAGTGATGCTTAAAAAAATGCGCCTGGGTTCAGCGCATGCGGGAATACAGTTTCAACAATGTGCTACGCTTAGTACTGGTGCCTTGCTGGGCTGTGGCCTGCGCAACCCGTGCAGGCTGTCAAGCAATAAGCTTGTCGCATCCTGTATGCGTTTTTGTATCGCGCCATCAATTTGCAGACCATGCAAATCAGTCCAGACCACCTGGGCATCAGTGGCGTAAATACCCGGCAAAACATGGCGCGCCGACAGGGATGCCAATACCGGGCGCAAGCCATAATCTATTGCCAGCATATGTGACTGGCTGCCACCCGTTGCCAGTGGCAGGATGATTTTTCCATCCAGACCATCTTGCGGCAGAATGTCGAGAAAGCTTTTCAATAAGCCGCTATACGCAGCCTTGTAGATGGGGGTAGCAACCACGATCACATCGGCCTGTGCCACCAGTGCCTTGGCGGCTTGCAATTCAGGGTCAGAAAAATCAGCATGTAGCAGGGCTTGCGCTGGCAAGTCCCTGACATGCAGGCTCAGCGTTTGCTGCCCCAGTTGATGAAGTTTCTCACCTACCGCATGCAACAACCTGGCAGAGCGAGAGGGCGAAGATGGGCTTCCTGAGAGCAGCAATACGGTCATGATCGTGTCTTTCCATTCATTTCTGGCTGTACTTATTTTTTGCCTGGCTGATAGATCTGGTCAAAAATACCGCCATCAGCAAAATGTTCTTTTTGCGCTTTTGTCCAGCCGCCGAAAGTATCGTCAATATTGAACAATTTCACTTTGGGGAACTGCGCTGCGTATTTTTTCGAGGCTTTTTCCGTGGTCGGGCGATAGTAATTCTTGGCGATAATGTCCTGGCCTTCATCTGTGTACAGATAGTTCAGGTAGGCTTCTGCCACTTTGCGGGTGCCGCGGCGGTCAACCACCTTGTCAACGATAGAAACAGAAGGCTCCGCCAGGATACTGGTAGACGGGGCAACGATTTCTACCTTGTCCGGACCCAGCTCCTTGATTGCCAGCAGGGCTTCGTTTTCCCAGGCCAGCAACACATCACCAATGCCGCGTTCAACAAAGGTGGTGGTTGCGCCACGTGCACCAGAATCCAGCACAGGCACGTTTTTATACAGTTTGGCCAGGAACTCTTTGGCAGTCGCTTCATTGCCACCTGGTTGTTTCAGTGCATAACCCCAGGCGGCCAGATGATTCCAGCGTGCACCGCCCGATGTTTTTGGATTAGGTGTGATAACCGCTACACCTGGCTTGACGACGTCTGCCCAGTCCTTGATGCCTTTGGGATTGCCCTTGCGTACTAGAAATACGATGGTGGAAGAGTAAGGGGACGCATTATGTGGCAAGCGTTTTTGCCAAGCTTTGTCGAGCAGGTTTTTTTCGGCCAGTGCATCGGTATCATATGCCAGTGCCAAGGTGACGACATCGGCATCGAGGCCATCGATGACCGCGCGCGCCTGCTTGCCTGAACCACCATGCGACTGCTTGATGGTGACATTGTCGCCTGTCTTGGCTTTCCATTGCTTGGCAAATGCCTGGTTGACGTCCTGATACAGTTCACGGGTAGGATCATACGATACGTTGAGCAGGGTGATATCGGCTGCATGTGCGGTTGCTAGCGTACCGGCAAATGCCAGGGAAGCAGCGAGAAGCAATTTCTTGATATTCATCTATACATCCTGAAAAGTAATAATTTTTATGAGGAGTAGAGAATAGAACGCGGCCTTATAAATTAAAACGAAGAGTTTCGATGTTTTATATATGTTTTACGCATAAGTAAAATGCAGGGACTGAATGCAATACATTTTTATTAAAAACACATGATTGCGTTTTTAATATTGGGCCGACTATACTTTTTCCTCTTTAAATGAACGGATATTGTGTCGGCACGCATGTTAAATCTACATATTTTTTTATGTCTGGGCTAAGATGAGCTTCTATTGTTCAGGAGTTCATCATGTTGCGACGCACCCCGATTCAACTTGCCGTATTTCTTGGCCTGGTCACTTGTTCAGCAGGCGCATGGGCCGATAGCACAGACGCCTGCCCGGCTGTACTCAACCACAAGTTCAAGCGTTTGCAGGATGATACGCCGCAAGATCTTTGCCAGTACAAGGGCAAGGTTGCCCTTGTGGTCAACACAGCCAGTTATTGCGGCTTCACCAGCCAATATGAAGGGCTGGAAGCGATGTATGCCAAATACAGCGAAAAAGGGCTGGTGGTATTGGGTTTTCCGTCCAATGATTTTGGCAAGCAGGAGCCGGGTAATGACAAGCAGATCGCTGATTTCTGCTTCAATACCTATGGCGTGAAATTTCCCATGTTCAGCAAGTCATCGGTGATGGGCAAAGACGTCAACCCGCTGCATGCACAATTGATCAAGGCAACAGGCACAACGCCAAAATGGAATTTCTATAAATACCTGATAGACCGCAAGGGCAATGTGGTCGCGGCCTATTCCAGCGTCACCACACCGGACGATAAGAAACTGGTGGCCGATGTAGAAAAAGCGCTGGCACAATAATTTGCAGGCTTATTTTTGCACCGGCATGGCAGGCATATAGCCTAGCTGGTGCGACAATAATGTCGCACTGGCACGCAAGGCACCGGCGATTTCACCATCCCAGTCGGTATCAAAACTACCTCTTGTACCCGTCGCCGTAATCACCAGGCTTAGTGCATGCGCATGGTTAAACACTGGCGCACTGAGCGCGTTGATGCCAGGTATGGGCAAACCCTGAGCCCTTGCCAAACCTTGTTCGCGCACTTCCAGCAATACCGCAGCAAGGTCTTTTTGCGTATATTGCGCACCCGCCTGGCCTATCACCATTTCATCCTTCAATTCCCTGGCAATATACTTGTCCACCAGCTTTTCTGGCAAAAAAGCAGAAAACACCAGACCTGTGGCAGTACCGAGCATGGACATGACCGACCCCGCATGCATGTTGACATGAATGGGTCGCGTTGATTCTGCAATATAGATCACCGTGGGGCCATGACTGCCCCAGACTGCGAGGGCCACGGTCTGGTCTATGCTGGCAGCCAGCCGCGTGACTTCGGGTATGGCCAGTTTGACCGGGGTAATCTGTTGCAGGCTGACCAGGCCCATTTGCAGGGCGAAAGGCCCAAGCTGATACATGCCGGTAGCGCCATCCTGCTCCACCAGACCCAGTTTGCCGAAACTGACCAGATAGGCATGCGCCTTCGATGCGGGCATGCCGCTTTCTCTCGCTAGGTCACCGAGTGACATCGCCCTACCAGAGGTCACCATGGCATTCAATAACAGGCCACCGACTTCGATGGCACCGATGCCGCGTCTTTCTTTGGCTTTCTTGGTCTTGTCAGTCATTTGCAACTCTCCGGTATCTTTTACAACGGCACTTAATTTTACTATTAACAAATGCATTTACAAATAACGAATTTATGACTATGCTTATCTGGCTTGATTTGCGCAATTTTTGGGCAGATCATAAGAATGCATTAAAAATCAAATAATAAGCAAAATAACAAGCAGATAGTAAAACAGCAGCAATGTTGAAGGATAAACAATGAGCACTACAAAAAAATTCGCCTCCCACGCTGATCTGGAAGAAAAGAAAGTCAGCTTCCAGCAATTGTCTGAGCATGCCTATGCGTATACAGCAGAAGGCGACCCAAATACCGGCATCATCATCGGTGACGATGCCGTCATGGTCATCGACACGCAAGCCACGCCTGTCATGGCGCAAGATGTAGTGCGCCGCATACGCGAAATCACGGACAAGCCTATCAAATACGTTGTAATGTCGCATTACCATGCCGTGCGGGTACTGGGTGCCAGCGGCTATGTGGCGCAAGGCCTGGAGCACATCATTGCCAGCCGCGATACCTATGACCTGATTGTCGAGCGTGGCGAAGCGGATATGAAAAGCGAGATAGGCCGCTTCCCGCGCCTGTTCCAGGCAGTCGAAAGTGTGCCTGGCCTGACATGGCCAACGATGACCTTCAAGGGTGAAATGTCCTTATGGCTGGGCAAGCTCGAAGTCAGGATCATGCAGGTAGGGCGTGGCCATACCAAGGGTGACACCATCGTCTGGCTGCCTTCGGAAAAAGTCCTGTTCTCTGGCGACCTGGTAGAGTTTGGGGCGACACCCTATGCTGGTGATGCTTATTATTCTGACTGGCCACAAACCCTCAGCAATCTCGAAGCCTTCCAGGCTGAAAAACTGGTACCCGGCCGCGGTGCCGCACTGACATCCCCGGAACTGGTAGCAGCGGGCCTGACCGAAACCCGCTCTTTCATCAGCGACCTGTATGCCAGCGTCCAGGCGGGCCAACAACAGCAACATGACTTGAATACCATATATAAAAATACCTATGCGGCGCTGAAGCCTAAATATGGTCACTGGGTCATCTTTGATCACTGCCTGCCGTTTGACGTGACACGCGCTTTTGACGAAGCATCAGGGCATGTTGACCCACGTGTGTGGACCGCTGAGCGTGACGTTGAGATGTGGAAGAGCCTGGAAGGTTGATTTGACTGAAAGGTATCGCCGCACGGAACGCACCTATGGAGCCAGGTTTTGCTTAGCACTTATCAATATCAAAAGTTCTCTTACCAGACACCGCCGGAATTGCAATCCAGAGAAATCAAGCGGCGCAAGGTGGTCATTATTGGTGCCGGACCAGTCGGGTTGGCGGCAGCAATAGATTGCCAATTGCAGGGGCTGGATGTGCTGCTCATCGACGATGACGATACCGTGTCAGTCGGCTCGCGCGGTCTGTGTTACGCCAAGCGCACGCTGGAGATACTTGACCGGCTGGGCGTCGGTGATGCCGTGGTTGGCAAAGGGGTTGAGTGGAATGTAGGCCGCACCTTCTTTCGCAAGGATGAGGTGTTCAATTTCAATCTCTTGCCAGCGCCAGACCACAAGCGCCCCGGCATGGTGAATTTGCAGCAATACTATCTCGAAGATTTTCTCGTGCGGCGTGCCACGGAACTGGGCGTGGAACTACGCTGGAAAAACAGGGTCACAGGTGCAGAACAAAACCATGACTTTTGCACGCTGACGATAGAAACTGCTGATGGCAGTTATCAATTACAGGCTGAATGGCTGATCGCCTGTGACGGCGCACGCAGCCCGGTCAGGCAGATGCTGGGGCTGGAAGTCGAAGGCAAGGTGTTCATGGACCGCTTTCTGATTGCTGACGTCATCATGAAAGCAGATTTTCCGGCAGAGCGCTGGTTCTGGTTTGACCCGCCATTTCACCCCAACCAATCGGTACTGCTGCACCGCGAAGCCGACAATGTCTGGCGCATTGATTTCCAGCTAGGCTGGGATGCTGATCCGGTAGAAGAACGCAAGCCAGAGAACGTCATCCCACGCATCCAGGCCATGCTGGGCGACGACAGGGAATTCGAACTCGAATGGGTCAGCGTATACACCTTCCAGTGTCGTCGTATGGAAAAATTCCGCCATGGTCGCGTGTTGTTTGCCGGTGACGCCGCCCATCAAGTATCGCCCTTTGGTGCCCGTGGTGCCAATTCCGGCATACAGGATGCCGACAACCTGGTCTGGAAACTGAAGCTGGTCACCGATGGCAAAGCCAGCACGGCATTGCTGGACAGTTATTCGGAAGAGCGGGTGTTTGCCGCCGATGAAAACCTCTTGAATTCCACCCGCTCTACCGATTTCATCACACCTAAAAGCACGGTCAGCAAATGCTTTCGCAATGCCGTACTTGAGTTGGCACAGCAACATCCGTTTGCACGCAAACTGGTGAATTCAGGACGCTTGTCCGTACCCACGGTATTACATACTTCGCGTTTGAATACGCCAGACACGGATACCTTTGCCGGCAGCCTGCAAGCCGGTGCACCGATGGAAGACGGGCCAGTTATCTGTAATGGCAAGGCTGGCTATCTGCTGGATTTTTTACAGCACCAGTTTTATGGTCTGTATTTTTGCGATGATGTGGCGCATCTATCCGAACAGCTGCTGCAAGATTTTGCAGCGCTGGAAAAACAAGTCATTCCTGTTCACACCATCATCATTGCCACAGGCCTTAGCGGCCAGGAAAATCTACCGGTGCTGCATGACGTGAAGGGTTTGCTGGTACAGCGTTACGATGCGCATAATGGCAGTTATTATCTGGCACGCCCCGATCAGCACCTCGCTGCACGCTGGCGTGAATTTAATCTGACAAGAGTTAAAGCTGGCTTGCGTCGCGCCATTGCTGATGCACCGGTGGCAGATACCTCATCTTAAGGACAATCATGCAACTCAATCTGCAAGCCAATTTCCACCATGCAGCGCAGCCCAGCCTGCGCGATTATTCGGCGGGCGATGATTTCTACCAGATGCTGATCGATGCCCACCGCGATTTAAACGAGGCAGACAGTGCCGCACTGAACGCCAAACTGATCTTGCTGCTGGCAAATCATATCGGGGATATCGAGGTATTGAAACAGGCTTTAAGCCTGGCTGGCAGCAGCACCCAAGCCATTTAAAGCGCCCTGGCCTGGTCAGACAAAAATCCGCCTATGGTCGCATGCACCATGGAATCAACAATTTGCTCATGCGTGAGGCGCTTGTCGCGCAGCAGGAATTCCATCGTCGGGTCACAGGCGCGTGAATACAGCGTATATACCAAGACATCATCCGGCACTTGCGGCGTCAAAGCACCCTGCTCGCGCGCCTTGCCCACCAGCGCATAGAAACGTTTGTTGACGCGCAAAGCCACCATCACATAATCAAGATTGAGCATCAGGCTGCGCTGCAATGCCAGGCTGGTCGATGGCAGATGCGGAACACCACCTTGCAGTCGCAATCGCAGTGACCACGCCAGGACGTGCCTGATCTTGTCGATCGCCCGCATATCTTCTGCCAATGTATCAAGCTCTGCCAGCGTTGCTTTCAGCAAGCGCGTCAAGGCGGCGGCGGCCAGTTTCTCTTTGGAAGAAAAGTGCTTGTACAGGCTGCCTTTGGCAATACCTACCGCGTCGGCCACATCATCCATGGTCATCAGGTCATATCCCTTTTCTGACAAAAGACGGTTGACCGCGTCAATGATGGCTTCTTCCCGCGCATCAAACTGTTGTTTTTTAAAGGGAATTCTGATTTCCATAATTTTTTCTGTACAAATAAAAACTTTGTAGTATATTTTGTGACTGATCAGTCACAAATTGAAATTGATAGTCACATTCTAGCCCAGGTAAGGCATCGAAACTAACTATTTCACTGTGAATTTGCAAAAAAATCAGGGCTGGTGCTGAATCCAAAGCTGGCTTGAATACGTATTTATGTAAGAGAGCGTCAAATTGTTTGTCGCGACCTATTTTATAAACTTAACAATACCTGCCCATGAAAATCGCCGTCATCGGTTCCGGCATCTCCGGTCTGTCTTGTGCTTATGATTTGTCCCGGGCTGGCCACGAGGTCAGCCTGTTTGAAGCCAATGATTATTTTGGCGGACATACCCATACTATTGACGTGACACTGGAAGGCCAGACTTATGGCGTTGATACCGGTTTCCTGGTATTCAACAACAAGACCTACCCCAACCTGGTCAAGCTGTTCAGGCAACTGGATATCGCTACCGTAGCAACCGATATGTCTTTCTCGGTAAAAATGCCGATAGGTCAATCTGGCAAGCGTGTGATGGAATGGGCCGGTGCCAATCTGGATACAGTCTTCGCACAGCGGCGTAATCTGTTCAGCCCAGCATTCATACGCATGTTGCGCGACATCCTTCGTTTCAATAAGCAAACGACCGCACTGGCAAATTCGCAGGCACACAAGGATTTCCAGCAAGCACTGGGCAGTTTTCTTGACCAACATCATTACAGCAAAGAATTTCGCCAGTGGTATTTATTGCCCATGGCTGCCTGCATCTGGTCGTGCCCGACAGAAACCATGATGGCATTTCCGCTATCGTCTTTCGTCAATTTCTGCCATAACCACGGGCTCTTACAAGTCAATGACAGGCCGCAATGGCAAACCGTCAAGGGAGGCGCAAGGCAATATGTCGAAAAGATATTGCCACTGATCGCGCATACCTATCTGAACACGCCAGTATTGACCGTGCGGGAGAAATCGCGCGGAGTAATCGAAATCCAGACTGCACAAGGTGCACAAAATTTTGAACACGTGGTACTTGCTACGCACAGCGACCAGAGCCTCAAGTTGCTGGCTGACTCCACCACTGCTGAACGCCACCTGCTGTCAGCAGTCACTTATCAGCCGAACCGTGCGGTGCTGCATACCGATGCCAGCTTCCTGCCAGTCAATAAAAAAGCCTGGTCAGCATGGAATTATCAAAGTGAAAGTGGTAATGAGGCCCGCGTCTGCGTGCACTACCTGATCAATCAGTTACAACCCCTGCCATTCCAGACGCCAGTCATCGTGACTTTGAACCCGATAGAGGAGGCTTCACCAGAGAGCGTGATCGCCAGTTTTGATTATGCGCATCCGGTGTTTGATGCCAATGCCGTCAGAGCACAAACGCAACTGGCGAATATCCAGGGCAGGCGCAATATCTGGTTTGCCGGTGCCTGGACAGGCTACGGCTTCCACGAGGATGGCTTGAAGTCAGGCATGCGCGTTGCCGAAAGCATACTGGCCTGTGCAGACGCCAAACAAGAACAAAGAATCAGAGCCGCCTGACATTATGGATACTTCACTCGAATCACAAAAACAAGCCGATGTGGCCAAGCCAGCTACAGTATTGTGCTGTGGTGAAGTCAAGCATAAACGTTTGCGTCCGGCAAAAAATGCTTTTCGCTACGGGGTATTCTTCATCCGCGTACCCTTGCACAGTTTGCAGGACCAGACAACTGGCAAGGGATTGCGCTTCTTTTCGCTGAACCGTTTTAATCTGCTGTCCTTCCACGAGCGCGATCATGGTGATGGCCAACAGCCACTGAAACAATGGCTGGACAATTTGCTCCATAAAGAAAATATCCATGATGCCGACGGCGAAGTCTGGCTCCAATGTTTTCCGCGCGTATTGGCTTATGTATTCAATCCCGTCGCATTCTGGTTTTGCCACCGTGCAGACGGCAGCCTGCGTGCCATAGTTTGCGAAGTACGCAATACCTTTGGTGAAAAGCATCTTTACTTGTTGGAAAACGGCGACACCCTGGGTTTTGGTACGGAGCTACATGCAAAAAAAATCTTTCATGTCTCGCCTTTCTGCAATGTTGAAGGCGGATATCGCTTCCGTTTCATGCAGGCCAGACAGGAAGTTGGTGAGCAAACAAAAATGAAGTATCTGGCCAGGATCGATTATGACGATGCGCTGGGCCCCTTATTGCTGACAAGTGTCTGCGGTACAGAAACCGAAATGTCCGACAGCAGGATTTTAAAAGTCATGTTGCGTTACCCCTTCATGACGATAGGCGTGATGTTACGCATTCATCTACAGGCACTGCGTTTATGGTTTAAACGCGTACCTTTTTTTTCCAAACCACTTCCCCCATCTGAAGAGCTAAGTCGATGAGCAGCCTACACCCCACTCTTGCACCTGCCACGTCCAGTACATCGGGCACTATGCAGAAGACCCAACTGGATACCGCGCACTTTCCGGCAGAAGCCAGGTTTGTGCTGACTTTGCTCAACAGGCTGGAACATGGCAGTCTGAGCATACAGTTTCCCGATGGGCAGACCGCCACTTTTGGCCGTGCTGATGACGGTAACCGCCATATCACGCTGAACCTGAGAAACTGGCAGCTATACCGTTCGGTTTTAAAATCCGGTGATATCGGGTTTGCCGAAAGTTATATTGCCGGTCACTGGACCAGTAGCAGCCTGCCTGGTTTGATAGAGCTGATTTCACGCAACCGCCAGCAATTGGAATCTGTCATTTATGGTACCTGGTGGGGCAATCTCCTCTATCGCATCAAACACCTGCTGAACCGCAATTCACGCACAGGCAGCAAGAAGAACATTCATGCCCACTATGACATAGGTAATGACTTTTACCGTCTGTGGCTGGACCCGTCTATGACGTATTCAAGTGCGATCTTTTCAGGTGACCAGGTGGAAAGCCTGCACGACGCACAATTAAAGAAATATCGCCGCATCCTGCAGCAACTGGCCTTGCCGGAACAGGCAAAGGTATTGGAAATAGGTTGTGGCTGGGGCGGTTTTGCCGAAATGGCTGCACGCGATGCAAACGCCCATGTCACGGGTCTAACCTTATCCACCGAACAATTGACGTTTGCCCAGGCACGTTTGCAAAACGCGGGCCTGCATGCGCAAAGCCAGTTACAGATACAGGATTACCGCGACGCCCATGGCGACTATGACGCGATTGCTTCGATAGAAATGTTTGAAGCCGTTGGTGAAGCCTACTGGCCCAGCTATTTTGAATGTATACAGCGCAACCTGAAACAGGGTGGCCGTGCCTGCATACAAAGCATTGTCATTGCCGATGAACTGTTTGAACGCTATCGCAAGGGCACGGATTTCATCCAGCAATACATTTTCCCCGGTGGGATGTTGCCTTCGATAGAAAGATTTCATCAGATGGCAGCGCAGTATGGTCTGGAAGTGCTGGATACCTTCACCTTTGGCTTGGATTATGCACGTACGCTGCTGGAATGGCGTCAGGCCTTCATGGAAAAACTGGCCGAAGTCAAAGCCCAGGGATTTGATGACGAATTCTTACGTACCTGGGAATTTTATCTGGCTTACTGCGAAGCCGGTTTCCGTGCAGACAGCATCAATGTCGCGCAATTCACGCTGAGAAAAAAATGACTTCAGGCAAAGCCGTGATGTACTTTCGTTCAGCTCTTGCTGTACTGCTGATATGCAGTGGCTTCGCAGCAGCGCAGTCAACGAATACCGTCGCACCACCGCATGTACGCGAAGAAATACCGCAAGCCAGCCTGCAAGGCAGCGGCAGCTTTCGCTGGTTTGGTCTGCATATTTACGATGCTGCCTTGTGGACGGGGCCGGAAGCGTATACCCCCGATGGTGGCAAAACAGCGCGTTTTGCACTGGATCTTCACTATGCACGTACGCTGTATGGGAAAAAAATCGCCGAGGCCAGCATAGAAGAAATCGAAAAGCTGAAACTGGGTACAGCTGAAAAACGCCAGCACTGGCTGGCACAGATGAAAGCCTTGTTCCCCGACGTGAAAGAAGGTAATCACATCACGGGTATTTATATACCCAATGAAGCCGCGCGATTTTATTTCAACGGAAAATTATTGGGTGAAATCCGCGACGCTGAATTTGCCCACGCTTTCTTTGCCATCTGGCTGGACAAAAAAACTTCAGCGCCAGAACTGAGAAAAAATTTGCTCGGATCAAAATCCAGCACGAATTAAGTCTTATCAATGTGCGTCAAATTTATGAAAGCAGACTATGAAGCAGTTATCTAGATTATTTGAGTCCATATGCCGAATTGGCCTGCTCAGTGCCTGCGTGTTTCTGGCGTCCTGCGCAGGCAGCTATGACCCGGCCCGTTATATGAACGAACAACCCAGGCTGGATTTGCAAACCTATTTCAACGGCTCAGTCGACGCATGGGGCATGTTTCAGGACAGATCGGGTACTATCGTCAAGCGCTTCACCGTCGTCATGCAATGCCACTGGAACGGTGACACCGGCACACTGGACGAAGATTTTAGTTATTCTGATGGGACAAAGCAAAAACGCGTCTGGACACTAAAAAAAGTAGCGGCAGACCGTTTTATAGGTACCGCAGCTGATGTAGTCGGTGAAGCCCAGGGGGTCGTCTCAGGCAATACCCTGCACTGGAATTATGTATTGGCTTTGCCTGTCAATGGCAGCGTTTATAACGTCAATTTCGATGACACCATGGTGCTGATGAGTGACAAGGTCATGCTCAACCGCGCCATCATGCGCAAGCTGGGGGTGGAGCTGGGTAGCATTACCCTGTCGTTTACCAAACGCAGTAATGCCATGCCATGAATCCCAAAATAAAAAGCTGGGAAGGCAAGCATGTCTGGGTCATTGGGGCTTCGACCGGTATAGGTGCAGAAACTGCGCGTCTGCTTTTGCAAAATGGTGCCAGGGTTGCCCTGTCTGCCAGAAACCAGACTCAGCTTGAAACCCTTGCCCATGCCTATCCGCAGGCAATTGTCGCGCCACTCGATATTACTGAGCATGACACACTGGTACGCAGTCGCGATTTGTTAGTGCATAGCTGGGGAAAAATCGACCTGGTACTCATCGTAGCCGGTGCCTACAATGAAATGCGTGCAGACAGCTTTGATCTGCATGCGGCCCAGAAACTGATTGATGTCAATTTGCGCGGCGTCTATCAATGTCTTGACGTCATTTTGCCTACATTGCTGAGGCAAGGCGATGGTGGCATCGGTATCGTCGGCTCAGTTGCGGGTTTATCGGGCCTACCCAAGGCCCTGGTCTATGGACCGACCAAGGCAGCAATCATCAATTTATGCGAATCACTATTCCTGGATTTGCGCCCAAAAGATATCGCGGTCTACATGATCAATCCCGGTTTCGTAGAAACACCGATGACTGAGGGAAATGATTTTAAAATGCCCGCCCTGATGAGTGCACCTGACGCGGCGCAGGCCGTAGTCAAGGGTATGGAGCGCGGCGACTTTCACATACACTTCCCAAAACGCTTTACGAACTGGCTGAGGCTGGCAAGGCTATTGCCGTACCCTCTCTATTTTCGTCTGGTTCATAAAATCACTGGTTTATAAATAAGCATGACTACCATATCCAATGGAAAAGATCACCAGGCCAGTCTCAAAAGCCTGATCAATTTTTTTGAAAATATATCGCCGCTGTCCTGCCAGGATTTATCTGGCGTGTATACGGAAGACGCTTATTTCAAGGACCCGTTCAATGAACTGCGTGGCATCAAGGCGATCAACCAGGTTTTCCAGCATATGTTTGTACAGGTTAGCGCACCACGTTTTCGGGTAACTTCATCGGTGTTGCAAGATGACAGCGCCTTCATTTGCTGGGATTTTCTATTCAGCATGAAACGTTTCAACAATGAAGAACAATGCATACGCGGTGCAACCCATATCCGCTTTGCAGCTGATGGCCGCGTCAGTTTTCACCGTGATTATTGGGATGCTGCTGAAGAACTGTATGAAAAACTGCCCGTGCTGGGAAGCCTCATGCGTTTTCTGAAACGGCAGGCGCGCCAATAAGAAGATGCGCGCCTTTTTGTCAGCTTACTTGCCGCCCTATTTCGCCGCTTTGTAGGCAGGCAAATACTGCGCCAGTCTTGCGCCCATTTCCTGTCCCAGTGCCTGCAAGCCACTCATGGGCCTGACCATGACTTCGAAGTCGACGATTTTTCCGGCTTCGTCGAAACGTATCATGTCTATACCTTTCAACTGCTTGTCACCGACCGTGGCGCTGAATTCAAGCACAATATTCAAGCCATCATCAGACGCCAGTTCACGATGATAAGTAAAGTTTTCAAATACCTGGACAACGGTAGATAAAATCAGCACAACCGCTTGCGCACTGGCGTAAGGTTGATGCGCCATCGGCGAGCGGAACACGGCTTCAGAATGAACGATGGACGGCAAGGCCGCCAGGTCACGACTGGCAATCATCTGATGCCAGGTTTGCAAGGAGGTGGCAACGGCGTCAGGTACATTTTTCATGATTATCCTTGAACAGTTTGAACAGACTTCAATGTCTTTAAATGACTGCTGCCAGGCGGGTACCCTGGTTGATGGCGCGTTTAGCATCGAGCTCTGCCGCTACATCCGCACCGCCGATCAGGTGTACCGGCTTACCTGCTGCTTCCAGCGCTGCCTGCAAATCCCGTTTCGGTTCTTGCCCTGCACACAGGATCACATTGTCAGCAGGGATCAATTTTTGCTCACCACCAACGGTGATATGCAAACCGGCATCATCTACCTTGTCATAGGTCACACCGGCAATCATTTGCACATGGCGATTCTTCAAACCGGTGCGGTGTATCCAGCCTGTGGTTTTACCCAGGCCATCTCCAACCTTGGAAGTTTTGCGCTGTAACAGGAAAATCTGACGTGCTGGTGCTTCGACTTCTGCTTCACACAGGCCGCCGACGTTTTTATAGTCGGTGTCGACACCCCACTCAGCAAAGAATTTTTTTGCATCGAGACTGGCGCTGGTGCCGCTGTGGCAAAGGTATTCCGCCACGTCAAAACCGATACCACCAGCACCGATGATGGCGACCAGTTTGCCTACCGGTTTTTTGTCGCGCAGTACATCCAGGTAATTCAATACCTTGGGATGATCCACGCCATCGATGGCCGGGGTACGCGGGCTGATGCCGGTTGCCAGTACGACTTCATCAAATTCCTGCAGGTCTGCGGCACTGACTTTGGTATTGAGTTTCAGGTGTACGCCGGTCAGGTCTATCTGTTTGCCAAAATAACGCAGGGTTTCATAAAACTCTTCCTTGCCGGGTACCTGCTTGGCAATATTAAACTGACCGCCAATTTCAGATGCCGCATCAAACAGGGTGACTGCATGGCCACGCTTGGCGGCGGTCGTGGCAAAGCTCAAACCAGCCGGGCCTGCGCCGACGACGGCAATGCGTTTGGCTTTTTCCAAAGGCGCGTCGATCAGTTCAGTCTCATGGCAGGCACGCGGATTGACCAGACAGGAAGTGACCTTGCCACCAAAAGTATGATCAAGGCAGGCCTGGTTGCAACCGATGCAGGTATTGATTTCATCAGCCTTGCCTTGTTCAGCCTTGCGCATGAATAAGGGATCAGCCAGCAACGGGCGCGCCATCGACACCATGTCGCAATAATCTTCAGCCAGCAGTTGCTCGGCAATTTCCGGGGTGTTGATACGGTTCGTTGCCACCAGCGGGATCTTGACATGGCCTTTGAGTTTTTTGGTTACCCAGGCAAAAGCAGCGCGCGGCACTTTGGTGGCTATCGTTGGTATGCGTGCTTCATGCCAGCCTATACCGGTATTGATGATGGTGGCGCCGGCTGCTTCTATGGCTCGCGCCAGTTCTATCACTTCGTCTAGTGTCGAGCCGCCCTCGACCAGGTCTATCATGGACAGGCGATAAATGATGATGAAATTGGTGCCGACTTTTTCACGGATGCGACGCACGATCTCTATCGGGAAGCGGATACGGTTTTTATATTCTCCACCCCATTCATCATCACGCTGGTTGGTGCGCTGGGCGATGAATTCATTGATCAGATAGCCTTCTGAACCCATCACTTCGACACCGTCGTAACCCGCAGATTGTGCCAGGCCCGCACAACGGACAAAATCAGAAATGGTTTCCTCCACTTCTTCTGTCGTCAATGCATGCGGCTTGAAGGGATTGATCGGTGCCTTGATGGCGCTGGGTGCCACCAGCGTAGGCTGATAAGAATAGCGGCCGAAATGCAGAATCTGCATGGCGATCTTGCCGCCTTCCTTGTGCACGGCTTCAGTAATCTGTTTGTGATGTTCGGCTTCTTCAGGCGTCGTCAGCATGGCGCCGCCATGCATGGGGCGCGCTCTTTCATTTGGCGCGATACCACCGGTGACGATCAGCGCCACACCGCCGCGTGCACGTTCTGCATAAAAGGCAGCCATGCGCTCAAAACCATTATCGACTTCTTCCAGCCCTACGTGCATGGAACCCATCAAGAGGCGGTTAGGCAGGCTGGTAAAGCCCAGATCAAGTGGCTTTGTCAGGTGTGGATAAAATGACATGGCTTTTCCTTAGGTATGAGGTATGGCTGAAATCCGTAGACGTAAATTCCGCAGGCATAAAACATCTTATGCAACTGAGTGCATAAGAAGAATAGCGAAATTGCTTTATTTATGCAACCAGTTGCATATAAAATGTCTGAAATTCACCTCGAATATGTCCTCTAATCATGTCTTTGCCTCACGCACTGCTGACTTCCATCGCTGAAAAACCCAGCTCCGGCTATGAGCTGGCGCGACGTTTTGACAAGTCGATAGGCTATTTCTGGCATGCGACGCATCAACAGATTTACCGCGAACTGGCACGCATGGAAACCCAGGGCTGGGTCATATCAACAGAAGTGGAAGGGGGGCGTGCTGGCAAAAAACAGTTCAGGGTCTTACCCGCCGGTACGGAAGAATTGCGGCGCTGGGCCAGTGAAAGCAGTGCGCCCATGAAATTGCGCGACGACATGATGGTCAAACTGCGTGCTGACGCTGCCATCGGCCCGCTCGGTCTGGTAGAAGAATTCGAACGTCGCCTGCACCTGCATGAGCAGGAATTACAAACCTACAGACAGATAGAACAACGCGACTTCAGCAACCTGCCGCTGCCGCGCGAAGCGCAATTACGCTACCTGATTTTAAAAGCCGGGATCAGCTTTGAAGAAAACCGAGTCCAGTGGACCAAAGAAGCCTTGCAGGTTTTGCGCGCTAATACAAGTATCGAGGCAAACAACTAAGCAGGCAAGCAAACCACATTGGCAGACCAGCGCAAGCCTCAATCAATTCAAGCCCTCAGAATCAAGCGTTAAGAATAATGTTTTTGGTCGGTGTCGGCTGGTACCGACAGTACCGACTGCCCTGTGGCGATGGCATCATCTATCAACCCAGACAACCAGCCTTGCGTATCTTCATTTTCTTCTTTTCTCGCCCCGGCTTGAGCAGCAGATGTATTAACCGCATCTTGCCCCACGACCGCTTGCGCTATACCTAAAAGCGCGCCAATACTGGCGCCCCAGCCCATAATGACGAAGGGCGCAATAAAGGGACTGCTTACCGCAAGAAAAGCGTTGGCTACGGCCAGAACCATTTCTGTCAAGGCCGCCACAGCTGTGCCAACAGCAGTACCTGTCACTCCATTGACGAGTATGTATTTCAAGTGCCAGTCACCGGTGTCCACGGCTGGCTGCTTGGGCAGATCACCATGCGGTTGCTGCTGGTATTCATACGATAAGCCTCTTACAGACAATATGTCGGCATTTTTTTCAGTTTTAGACCGGTTTGTAAACAGTTCGAAAAATAGCTCTGATAACATCTCGGATACATGATGAAGATACGCATTCATTTTTTTCCCCAGTGATATGGGTTGATATAGGCACTTAGATCTGCGAAGAGGCACTACATCCAGACATACCGAGTGGGCAATAGTGCGAAAAACGGGCGTTTTTAAACTATGGCTTATGTTAATACGTAGCCTGGCCATGATCTGTACGCTATCGTACGAAAATGGGAAGGTTTGCCAGAAAAATTTCCGGTATAAAAAGATAGTTGTCCCGAGATAATGCTCCTCGGAAAATATGTTCACATGCCATCACTATCTGTTCCGTGTGCCAACGTACAGATGAGAACTATGTACAAGCATAGTCTCTAACCAGATCATCAAAAATCCGTGACCGCCTGACGTGCCATTAGATACGGTTTGCGGTCGCGCGGCTCACATACTTGCTGTACATGCGCAAAGCAATGCGCAAACCATTTACCCTTATTTTCAACAACAAAACAGGATAATCATCATGAGTGAAAAAATCGCCAGCGTACATTGGGAAGGCTCTGGGAAAACTGCTGTCGGCGCTATCAGCACCGAAACCGGTGCACTGAAAGCTTATCCTTATGGCTTTGCCAGCCGCTTTGAAGATGACAGACGCGGCAGTAATCCGGAAGAATTGCTGGGTGCTGCCCATGCGGCCTGTTTCACGATGGCGTTTTCTTTTGCCTGTGAAAAAGCGGGTGTGAAAACTACCGATATCGATACCAAAGCAAGTGTCAGTTTAACCAAACAAGGCGAAGGTTTCGTTATCGATCGTATCGCCCTGATAATGGAAGCGACAGTGGCGGGTATCAGCGAAGAACAATTTCAGGAAATTGCCGCCGCGGCAAAGCGTGACTGCCCCTTGTCGAAGGCACTTGCCAGTGTTCCCGAGATCGTGCTGACGGCAACGCTACGACTTGATACGACGCCTTGAAAGACTGAATGATTCAGGGACCATTGCCAGCTACTCAGGCAGGCCTGTTACATTGACTACAACCATCAGCGTACTTCCTTCATGGGAAGGAATGAACACGACCAAGAAGCTGTTCGCGATCTTAAGCGCGTCTGGTCGGGCTCGTGTTCTGCGCAACATGCTTATGTACCGGAGTACATTTCACTTTTTGCGCTACGCTGATGTTGCCGTGAATGCTGTCCTCGCCCCGCTGACACACACTCACTACAGATCGTAAAAATGCTTTCGGGACATCGGAACCCCATGCCTTTTTGATGTCAACCGGGTCTCGTTTTGGGGTTTTCACTGAAGGCCCGCGCATGTACGCATACAGACTGAGTGCATGCCTGTTCATTAAGCATTCTCGCCGGGTAACTTCATTTTCCCTTGCTTGTCTTTACAGCCGTGGCAACAGATTTTGCCGCAGGCCGGGTTGTCTTTTTGGTGCCTGCTTTGGCCGATGTGCTGCTAGCGGCTGGTTTCGCTTTACTTGCTGGCTTTGCAGCTTTCGCCGTTTTTACCGCGGGTGCCTTGCTGGTCGACTTGGGTGCTGCTGGCTTGGTATCCGTTTTCTTTGCTGCCATCTTTTTTTCTGGCACTGTTTCTGTCGCTGCCTTGATTTGCTCCCCTTCCAGCGCCTTGCTGACAGCTTGCTTGAACTGTTCCTGCAACAAGCCCCACCACGCTGCGGGGTTGACGAATTGGGTACTTGCTTCTGATGGTTCGACAGTTTTACCTGCTGTCTTATTAGTCATCTTTGCCGCAGTTTCTACTTCTGCCTGCGCGGCATTGGCGTCTGGTGGCATATCGTCGGTTTCTTCATCGATTTCTTCATCCGGGTCAGGTTCGGGTTCTGCCATCTTGGCGGTTGCCGGATGCATGGGCCAGTCGGCATTGCCGCTCGCTGCCGGTGTCGCTGCAGCAGCAGGTGCGGAAGAAAAAGAAGAAGTAGCCTGTTCAGCCATCGCTGTCGCCTGCTGCGCATGCTGGGCAAAGCTTTCACCCAGCGATTGCAGGGTAGCGATGGTGGCGCGTTGCACCTCCAGCGCCTGTATCGTGCCACGCAGCATGTTCATGTTGACGGTCAGCCAGGATTCAACCGTTTTCAAATCGGTGATTTTTTTATCCAGCTCATCAACCGACATGGGGGGCGCAACCATGCCTGGTACCTGCATGCCGCCCCATAGTTTCTTGACGAAGGAAAGGGTATCGCCCATGGCATTCATACCAGGAATTTCAGTACCAGAAAACGGATTGCTCATGACATCGCTCCTTAAATTGTTACACCGAAATTGACCTGTACAAGGTACTTATACTTTTTGCATCATGGTATTCTCTGCATCTTGCATGAGGTCGGCAGTGCCGTCAATCGTGCATCGAAATATCGCTCGGTTTTAAAGCCATAGCCGCTGCCTTCATTATCAAAGCGCACGCCATTTTCACCCTTTTTTTGCATCACGGATACATACAGCGGTTGTATCAACTGATGATCTTCGCTACGCATGAGGGCGTCATGAAAACCGTTTTTGTAGCGTGCACCTTCCATCGCATGCGCTACAGTTGCGGCTTCCGTGCTTTTGGCTTTTTCCATGGCGGCAGCCAGCATTTCTATCATGACATGCATGCGCAGATGGACGTAGTCATCCCTGGGCTCAGGATAGCGCTGATGAAACTGTGCATAAAACAAATCGCTTTCAGCACCACCGGCATTGGGATGCCATTCTGCCACGGCACGTACTTTGCCGAGGCCGGCGTCTGCAATGGCAGCAGGCGCACCCAGGCCATTGCCGTAAAAAGTGTAAAACTTCACGTTCAAGCCAGCGTCTTTGGCAGCCTTTACAAGCAGGCTCAGGTCATTACCCCAGTTACCGGTGATGACGGTATCCGCACCGCTGGCTTTGATCTTTGCCACATAGGGTGCAAAATCCTTGATTTTGCCTATGGGATGCAGGTCCTCACCAACTATGCTGATGTCGGGGCGTTTTTCAGCCAGCATGCTGCGTGCTGATTTGGCTACCTGGCGACCAAAACTGTAATCCTGACCGATGAGATAGACTTTTTTGGCGCGGCTGTCATCCCTGATCACCTCTGTCAGTACATGCATGCGCATGTCGGCATGGGCATCAAAACGGAAATGCCAGTAACTGCATTTTTCATTGGTCAGCATGGGGTCAACGGCAGAATAATTCAGGAACAGCACGCGATTATCCGGCGTCCTCTGATTATGTTTGTTGATGGCATCGACCAGCGCCAGGGCTACGGCTGAGCTATTGCCTTGCACGACAAAAGGGATATGCTGATCGGTCAGGTGTTTTAACGCCGTCAGTGATTCTTCCACACCCTGCTTGTTGTCAAAAATATTCAGTACAAGGGGATGGCGGCCATCCGGCAAACGCACGCCACCACGGGCATTGACATTGTCTATGGCCATTTGCAAATTCCTTTGCACGGCTTCACCCGCATTGCTGAAGGCTCCGCTCATGCCTTCTATCATGCCAATACGTATCGGAGCGCCTCCCGGCTTCGGCAGGCTACCTGGATCCGCAGCCTGTAACTGGCTTAAAATACCAAGCATACCGGCCATGAGCACAGTCTTTGCCAGACCGCTACACTTGAGTCTTATGGTTTTTAACATCTGAACTTTCCTGTATTGATCAGCATGTTGCAGGCTGAGCCTGGTTGCATGCTGTAAAAATGGCATTTTACTCTCTTGTATTCACGCGACAGTCATCCAAATTTTTGCTGCTGCGTTTACACTAACGTGATGAATTCTTCTGCTATCCCTGTTGCCAGCACTATCATCAGCCGCCAAGGCCTGCTGTTCTTTGCGTTTGCGCTCGTTCTGCATATGCTCGTGCTATATGGCCTTGATACCAGTCGGGTAGAAGAAAAACCACGCATCAAAGAATCTGCCATCGCAGTGCAACTGCGGGAAATCATGGCCCAGCCTGAAATCCAGACCAGCCAGCAGCACAGCGAGGCCAAAGTGGTCTCGAAAATACCTATGCCGCCATCAATAATGAGAAATGCAGACAAGTCAGTTATCACTCAGGAACTTGCATCGCTGGAAGGCTCATCGTATCAAAACCCTTCTGCCATCTCACAAGCAGACGAGATGCTGGCAGCGGCATCCACGGAAATAAAAGTTGCACAAGCACCAGAACAACAAGCTGATCCTGTTGCGCTCCCCACCAACGAAGCGCCAGCCTATGTCCTTCGCCCGCCGCCATCGGGGCAAATTAGCATGCGTATCGTTCGCACGGAGAATAACCGCAATCCGACTTATGGCGAAGGTGAAATCATCTGGGATTTGCAGGGTACGCATTACAAGATGACTGTAAGCGCCGCACTGAATTTGCTGGTGACTTCGCTGAACCTGTATAAATTGCAAAGTGAAGGCACAATTGGCCTGTACGGAATCACACCCGCTATCAGTACCGAAGCCCGGCGCAACCGCAGTGAAACCGCCACTCATTTTGACCATGAAGCGAAAACCGTGAGTTTTTCATCTTCAAATAAAACCGCCGCGGTGGAAAAAGGGGTGCAGGATAAAGCCAGCGTCCTGATGCAACTGGCGGCAATTGCCTATGCCGAACCAGAAAAATTCCAGGCAGGGCGGGAAATCACATTACAGGTAGCAGAAGAACGTGATCTCAACACCTTCACTTTTGTCGTCAGCGGTCTCGAAGAAATCGACACCAAGTCGGGCATGGTCAAGGCCTGGCATGTGGTGAGACCGCCGCGTCCCGGCTCTTACAATTCCAGGCTGGAAGTCTGGCTGGCACCTGAGTATTACTGGTTCCCGGTGCAGATACGCAATACCGAAAGCAATGGTGCCGTTACTACGCAGACCATGACTAAAATCGCAGGCACAAATACCGGCAATTCAACCAATACAGGAAGATAATATGCGCATGATTTCCAATATCACATCTCTGCTGGCCGCTGTCGCCATCAGCGCTTCAGCGGGCAGTCTGGCAGCGACGAATGAGGCCGCGGTCAAGAACGCATTTAAATTACCGCCTTCGGCTGAACTGCAATATAGCATCAAGGCCAAACAAAGCGGCCTGCCATTGAGTGGTTCAGCCTTCGTCAAATGGCAAGTTGGCAGCGACCAGAAATACAGTATCGTCACGGAAACCCGCGCCATGCTGGTAGGTAAAATTCTCGATGCCAGCAGCCACGGCAGCATTGATGAATATGGGCTCGCGCCAGAAAAATTCATAGAAAAGCGTTTTAACAAACCCGCCACGACCACCAGTTTTGAGCGTGACAGCAAGACACTGCGCTTTAGTGCATCTGCTGAAACCTATACCCTCAAAGGCGGGGAGCAGGACAGGACCAGCGCAAGCTGGCAGTTGATTGCCATCGCCCGTGCAGCTGGCGACAATTTCAAGCCTGGCAGTGAGTGGAAAATGTTTGTTGCTGGCCGCCGCGATGCCGATCCCTGGACATTCAAGGTCATAGGTCCTGCCAACATCAAGACCCCGATGGGGGACCTGGCCGTCATCCATATCACCAAGGCGCCGCCAGCGGATTCCAAAGACCAGCAACTGGAGTTATGGCTGGCACCCAGCCTGGAATGGTATCCGGTCAGATTGAAATTCAGTGATGCCGATGGCGATTTTGTTGATCAGGTTTTGGAAAGCGTCAAGAAAAATTAAGAAGGCATTTGCCTTATTCTTTTTCCTGCGCCTTGACGACGGTGACCGTACATGCAGCCTCGGCCACCACTTGTGCCGATACACTACCGAGGTAGCGGCGCAGCGCCGAGCTGCCGCGTGAACCGATGATGATGTGATCAACCCTGTTGTTATGTGCATAGTCGATGATGGCTGCCGCAGGGTCGGGGGCTTCCAGCACATGGAAGGTGATCTTGTCAGGATCGACATCAAGCGGGCGCGCCCAGTGCTTGAGATCGACCAGTTGTTTGACATGAATGTTTTCACCTTGCTGTATCAAACTGTCATCCATGCCTATGCGGCTGACCTTGCGTATGGTCAGGCAGGCCAGGCGCGCACCCGGTTCAGTCTGCAACATGCGTCGTGTGATATGACGCAGACTTTCTGCCAATGCTTCAGAGCCACTGGCCAAATCCAGCGCAGCAACAATAATCGGTGCTTTTGCCAATTGTTCAGACACGCTGTGCAATAAGGCCGGTTCGGCACCGCCGACCTGAAAGCGTCGCTTCACGACAGATAAAAATCCATCTTGCGTATGCTTGTCGGCCCTTGCCGTCAGTTGTAATTGCTCAGGATTTTGTAGCAGGAAAGCCAGTTGGGCGGCGGTATCAAAACGCGCCTGTGGCATGACCTCAAGACAGCGCAGGATGATTTCCTGTAACCAGGCAGGCAGAACAGCACGATGGTTGCGCGGCGGGATGGGGTCGCGGTACAAACGTTTTTTCAGGCCCGAAATGGTCGTCGGGTGACCAAACGGCCGTTCACCTGTTGCCAGGTGATACAACAGTACACCAAGTGAGAACAAATCGCTGCGCGGCTCATTGCGCACTCCCAGCACTTGCTCTGGCGAGATATAGGGGCCGGTGCCCATGGGCAGGCGAAATTCTTCATCCAGTAAATCTGGCAGGCGATCATGTCGTGACAAGCCGAAATCGATCAGCACTGCCGTACCATCTGACCGGAACATGATATTGCTGGGTTTGATATCGAGATGGATCACGTGTTGCCTGTGCAGGTCTTGCAGGGCATGGGCAATCCTGGTGCCAATATCGACGACTTCATCAATAGGCAGCGGTGCTTTCTCAAAACGGCTGCGTAAAGAGTCTCCGGCAATATGCTCCATCACGATATAGGGCTGGGCATCAAAATCACCAGCACCAAAATAATGGGGCACATGCCTGCCCCTGAGTTTGGGCATGATCATCTGCTCAACTTCAAACGCGACAATCGCAGTCGGGTCTTCACTGGAATACAGTAATGGAACTTTCATGATCAGCGCAGGCCCGTCCTGGCCAGCTTGTTCGCCAGAGTCATGACGTTGCTGCAAATCGGTGATACGCCACAGCGCGGCCATGCCACCGGTATGCAGTTTTTCTTCGAGGCGGTAGCCATCGAATTCCATACCGCTTTGCAGACTGTGATGACGGACTACGCTCATCGCTGTTCCCTGGCTATGTCAATTGCCTGTCAGCAGCCGCCGCCCCAGGCTGGGGTGCAAACCGGCATCAATGATTTTCTTGCAGGCTGCTTCGGCATCATAAGGAATACGGTAATAGGTCAGGTCGCGTGTCTCGGTATTAAAAGTGGCGTAGCAGGCCGCAGGATTGCCGTCGCGTGGCTGGCCGCAAGAACCAGGTATCACCAGCCAGCGCCTCTGCCTGTTTAAGGGAATACTGGTTTCCGGCGTGGGCATGAACTCACCGGTCTTGCCAGTCAGACTCATATGGAACAAGGTGGGCATATGCACATGCCCGCAAAAAGTGATCGCTGCCTTGGTGGCGTGCATGCTGCGTGTGGCTTCCATGACGCCATCGATATATTCCCATTTTTCCGGAGCCCAGGCATTGGCATGGACGAACAGCAAGTCTTCCCATTCAATACGATAGGGAAGCTGGCTGATAAAAGCCGATTGTTCTGGCATCAGGTGTGCACGGGTCCAGTCCACCACCTGGCGTGCAACCGGGTTCATGCTCTGGCCGTCACCCTGCAGCAAACCCGCATCATGATTGCCAATCAGTGCCCAGGCCCCCTGCCTGACATAATCCATCACGGTATCAATCACCCAGCCTGGGTCTGCGCCGTAACCAACCAGGTCGCCAAGAAAAGCATAACGGCCAGCTTTTTTTTGCGCGGCATGCGCCAGACAGGCCGTAACAGCTTCGCGATTTGCGTGTAAATCAGTGAGGATGGCAATTAGCATCAGGGCATTCAAGCAGACAATTTACTTCATTGTAGGCCAATAAACTAACAACTGCATGACAGTCGAAGCGGTATCAATACTCCCCAGCACGGTATTGTTCATAGCCGCGGGCGCGCAAGGCGCAGGCCGGGCAAGTGCCGCAGCCATGTCCCCACGGGTGCATGTCGCCCCTTTGCCCCAGGTAACAGGTATGGGTGTCAGCGCAAATCAGATCCACCAGGGCCGTACCGCCCAGTTGTTCTGCCAGTTTCCAGGTTTGCGCCTTGTTGATCCACATCAGCGGTGTTTCCAGTTTCAGGCGTGTATTCATACCCAGGTTCAGCGCTACTTGCAGCGCTTTCATGGTGTCGTCACGGCAATCGGGATAGCCGGAAAAATCGGTTTCGCACATGCCGCCGACCAGCACGTTCAGGCCACGGCGGTAAGCCAGAGTGGCAGCGGTCATCATGAACATCAGATTACGGCCCGGTACGAAAGTGTTGGGCAAACCGTTTTCCTGCATTTCTATAGCGATATCTTCTGTCATTGCAGTGTGCGACAACTGCGAAATCAGCGACAGGTCTATCATGTGATCTTCGCCAAGGCGCGCTTGCCATTCTGGGGATAACTCCCGCATTTTTTCTATCAGCACAGGGCGTACACTCAACTCGATGGCATGGCGCTGACCGTAATCAAAGCCTATGGTTTCCACATGCTGATAACGGGACAGTGCCCAGGCCAGACAAGTGGCAGAATCCTGGCCGCCACTGAAAAGAACCAGGGCGCGGTCATTGAGTGTTAAATTATTCATAAAAATCGCAAATTCAGGTTAAGGCATTGTAAAAGTGTGCAAAACTTTGTACATCATAGGGGCTTAATGGTAAGGTGCAGCTGAAAATATCTCAGAAAGTCTTGGCATATGATACGCATCCCTGCATGATATGCCATCACTATCCCGCGCAAGCTCATGAGTTTCCATAAAAAATTTTTGTCGTCTTCGATTTTGTCAGTCATTGACCAGGGCTTGCTTAGCGCCCTGAATTTTGCCATTGGCATTTTGCTCATGAATCTGGTGGCGAAAGATGACTATGGTTTATATGTGCAATTATATGCAGGTGGCCTGCTGGTGGGTCTGGTGGTGGACTCATGGATCGCCGGCCCGCTGACCACGGTCGCCAGTTCGGTGATGGGTGACACGCGAAAATCATTATTGCGTCACTACTGGTACAAGCAAGTCATCTGGACGCTGGGCATGGGTGCACTGGCTTTCGCGATTGTGGAATTTTTCCCGGCCGCGACGCATTACAGCAACAAGTACTGGCTATTGGGCGCGGCCTTTTTTGCCTATCTATTTGGCAATGGTATACGCGAATATGGCCGTACCGTCGGCTTCATCCAGGCCGATATCATTTCGGTACTGCGGCAAGATGTATTGTATGTCTGCCTGGTGGCCGGCGGCCTGGCGGCCCTCTACTTCAGTCAGCATTTTGATCTGGTGACAGTTTTCACTGCACTGGCGATCTCCTCTTTCCTGTGTACTCTGGTCAGCCGTCAGCATTTCCTGGCACATACCGAAGCTGAGGTTGAAGCCCATGCAGAAGAAGAAATCCGTCAAGCCCTGGTAGATCATCAGGAAACCATCAGTGGTCATGGCCGCTGGGCAGTTTCAGGGGCCATTGTGGGTTGGCTGTCAAATTACAGCTATGTGTATCTGTCAGGTGCCTGGCTGGGAGTGGCGGCCATTGCCGACCTGAACGCCTCGCGCCTGATACTCATGCCTATACCGCTGGCAGTAGCTGCTTGGTCGCGCGTGGCCAGGCCAGAAGCCAGCCGCCTGATGGCTGCCAGCAACTGGAGTGGACTGCGCCGCCTGACGCTTTTTTCGATTGCTGGCATAGAACTGGTGGTGATTGCCTATGTGCTGGTTTTGCTGGCTGCCTTACCGTGGCTGGAAGCCCACGTCATCAGCGCCAAATACAGCGGGCTTGATCCCATGGTCATGCTGTGGGGTGGCTATTTCGCCATCAATGCCGCACGCTGGGTTGGCACTTCATGGCTGTCAAGTGGCGGTGCCTATAAAGAGATGTTTTTCCTGGGCAGTGTCACGCTGGCCCTGGTGATGCTGATTACCTATGTCAGCATACCGCGCCTGGGCGCGCAGGGTGCGATACTGGCATTGATCATCGTCGAAATTTTTGAACTGATCGTGGTCTGGAAATTTATTTTACCGCGTTTGCAGAAGCAGAGCTGAAACGTTTTTGCAAATGGCTGCTGATCAGTTTGGCCAAGGCGGTCTGTGCCCAGCGCGGGGTAAACGTATGGTCAGCGCCACTGAATATTTCCAGATGTATTCGTTCGCTGTCACCTAACAGGCGGGCATGCCGCCCCAGTTGTTCTGTCATCACATCCACGGCGGTGTCGCTGGCATCATAGATCAGCAAAAGCTCGGTGCCGCGTTCCTCCATGGTTCTGAAACTGCGCGCCACCCTGCCCAGCAAGAGATTGCTCCTGATCAGATGGGTAGTCAATAGTTGCCACTGTGTTTGCACGCGCCTGACGATGCGGCGCAGCATATTACCGGCGATCTGACGAAAACCCACCCTTCCGCTGAACAGGCGTTTCCAGGTATCTAATTTTGCCAGCGCATGCAAATAGTAATGGGTGGATTTGATGGAATTTTTACGCCGTGCATCAATGCTGTCACCTTCACGCCAGCGATAGGTCAACTGATTCATCAACACCAGGCCGCTGACCCGGCTATCCCTGATCGCAGTCAGGTAAGACAGGTAGGCTCCTGAGCACAATCCGGCCAGAACAAAAGAGGGGCTATGATATCTGGCTTGCATGAAATGCATGGCGCTGCTGACATCGTCAACACCTGACTCGGCATGCACATCATTTTCCAGACCGTCAGGTGTGGCTTTGCTATAGCCTATGCCAGATTTATCAAAGCGCAAAACATGAAAACCCTGGCTGGCCAGCGTGCGAGCCAGTGTCACATACAGACGATGATTGCCAACATGATGATTGGCACCAATATTACACAGGATTACGGTTGGATATTGCCTGACATCAGCATGTTCAGCCCGGCTGACGATGCCGAACATGCCTTCGAATTCCAGTAACTGCTCTTGCACCGCTGTCTGCGCGAACTGTATGGTGGCATGTTGCTGCGTTGTGAACGCATTTTTGCTGACTGCTGGTACGATTGGGAAGTACTGCCCCAGCCAGGCTGTCATTTCTTGCCAGGCGGCCAATGGCACTTCGGTTTCATGGGCATCTTCAGTCATCATGGCTGCATAACCAGCCGATGTCGATAAATGCAGGGCATGGTCATGATGGTGCCAGGCGTTTGCCAGCTTTGCTTCCTGCCCGCTGATGTCATCACGCGCCAGAATATAAACGGGAAATCCTGGCGCAGGCATCTTCATTAAATCCAGCTTGCCCATACTGTTTCTGGTATCGGCACTGAATTCATAACCGGTCAGTTCATCATCCGTCACCACATGCGCCGCTGGGCGTTTTGGATCAGGCTCGACATCTGTTTGCAACGCACTCATGCTGCGCAACACCATCATCTCCCGTGCATAGGCACGGCCAGAAATAACAGGCGCCATCAGCAACAAGGCTTTTGCATCAATATCCTTTGCCACACTGGCCGCCAGCAAACCGCCCAGACGCAAACCGGCCAGAACAATATGTTCAAGCCCGGCAAGCTGACGCAAATGCCTTGCAGCCTGACATATGTTTTCCTGCCATAGCGCGATCCTGTCGCCATCGGTGTTGGCAGAATCACCGGTATTGTTGTAATCAAAAAAACAGACATCAAAACCGGCTGTGGCCAGTTGCACCGCAAGGTGTTTATAGGCCAGATACGAGACCATGTATTCATGACCAAATGGCGGACATAACACGACACCGCACTGGCGGCTGCCACCGGCATCCCTGATCTTTGCCGGATGATGCCAACCCAGCATGGGACAGGCATCATCGCCGAACCAGAAGGCTTGCGGCGAATAAAGTATGTCTCTGCTGGGGAACTGTTGCGCGGCCACTATTGCTCTGCCTGATTGTTGATGGTGGCAGCGGGCGCATCGGCAAATTCTATCCTTACGCTGGCAAGTGCATTTTGCGCTTGTGCATGCGCCTGTGCCCGCGCTGGTGCAGACCCCGTGCCGGTAGCATGCAAACGCACCTGATAACTGCTGCCAGGCGCCAGGTGGAAATAATTATCGGCAGGTATAAAACCGGGCATATGTACTGCGACTGCCAATGCCAGTTTTTGCGTACTCAAATGCAATACATGGCGCCCATCGTCATCGACACGACAGATTGCCTTGAGGCCGAGATCGGATTCCCGCGTGAAATTCAAGCCCTGCGTCAAACCTTCCGGAAAATGAAACGCGTTTGCCAAAGGTGCATCGCTACCGGCCTGATATAAATTTACCACTACCACATCATGCCCGGGCGGGCCAAAACGATAGGCATAGCTGGTATCCATGAAATGCGGCAATAGCGCATAGTCCTGCAATGTAAGATTACTATGTGCATCCACTTGTATGTGAATGCGACCATGGGCAATCCTGGTACCCGCCTGACGAAACAGGTTTAGCTCAAGTTCCCCGTTGAACGCCTTTGCAGTATCGTTGACGACATGCAATGCCAGGCCATTCAGGCCCTCATCCGTCACCAGGACCGTCAAGGCAGCCATGGCACGCTTCAGATAATAATAAGCAGCCTTGGGCTTGCCATATGCATCAACAATACCCCAACCTGCACCGGGCCGGAGGTCACGCCAGAACCAGACCAGCGCTCCATGGCAGGCTGAGCCCGCACGTCGCCATTCACTGATGCTGGCGGCCATGACTTCACCCGTGCTGGTACGGGCCAGTATCAGATAACGTTCTCTGTCGGTTGAACGCAAATGCACAGGGTCGAGCTGATACAGGCTGGCCATATAGTGATCGCGCACATCTTCAAAGTCCCAGGCAGTGCCATTATCACGCGGTATGCCCTGCTTCCAGGCAGGATGCGGGCCGACTGTCTCGCCATTTTTCAGCATGCTGTCGATCAGCTCATCATCGGGCATGTTGGAAAAGCCCAGGCACTCGGATGTGAAACGCACACCGCTGCGGCGTGCATCTTGCAGCGGACGCAGGTAAGCGCCTACCCCGAAATAATGGGCGACGCCAGTATCGACCTGGAATGGCATGACGCCGCCACTGGGGCTGGATGGCCAGTAAATGACATCCGGCCGCCAGCTTTGACACAGGGCTGGCAGTGTATCGGCAAAAAAAACATTGCGCCATAATCCAGCAGGCTGTCCCAGCATGGCTGCCTGTTGTTCAATCTCACTGTTGCCACACAAAACTACCATGCAAGGTGATGTTTGCGTACGTGCCAGAAATTGTTGTGCCTCCTGCGCGATGCTGGTCGCAAAGGCGGCATCGCTGACCGGGTAATCCATATTCGCAAACATGAAATCCTGCCAGACCAGGATGCCCATTTCATCACACAGGCGATAAAATTCGGGAACTTCATAACACATGGTACCGACCACACGCAGCATGTTCATGCCTGCATCGCGTACCAGCGTTAACATCGCGCGCAACGCTGCCAAGTCAGCATGCAGGCTTAACACATCGACAGGTGTCCAGCATACTCCACGGCAAAATACTGATTGCTGGTTCACATGCAGATGAAAATCACCATTGTTCTGATCAAGCCTGATATCACGAAAACCGGTTTGCCCCAATGCTATCGTTTCAAGCTGACCATTGCTTTCTGTTTGCAATTGCAGGCTGTACAACGCCGCTTCCCCATGGGTATGTGGCCACCATTTCCTGGCTTGCGGTATGCGGCATACAGCTGTAGATTTCAGTGTGCCGTCTGGCAGGATCTGCAAGCTCAGTTCTTGCGCGAGGTCGTCAATATACAGGCTAGCCGCAGACACAGGATGCTGACTTTGCAGTAGCAGTTCGACCTCGACCAGGCCATCATCGCCATCGCGTCTGCTGGCGATATGCTGGCTGATGATACGCACAGGCCGATGCATTTCCAGCCATATTGGTCGGTAAGGGCCGACAGGTGCTGCTGGTGGTGACCAGCCCGGCATGCGACCCAGCAGGCTGGTACGTATCCAGCGGATTTGCTGTTGTTCAACCAGGCGGGTTTTCCAGCGTGGCCGCGGGCGTTTTTGTGCAAGCAAAGGATTCAGCGCCAGAAAATGCAGACTCAATACCCCGTCGCCGCTGACTACATGCTCAGCAAGCTCAATCCGATGCGCGACGAACATATTTTCGCTGCGCAATAGCAAGCTGTCATTCCAGTAAATTTCAGCATGTGTTGCCAGACCGTCAAAGCACAGGCTGGCAGCATCTGCCGGGATCGTCAATCTGCACTGGAACCAGATATCGACATCATCGAAGTGATGGGCACCATATTCAAACTGCCCTGCCGCGCGCAATGCACTGGCGATCGTACCGGGTACCTGCGCGGCTAAACAGGGCAAATTCGCGGCTTGCAAAGCCGAAGGCAACACGAACTGCGCACTGGCCACTTGCGTGACTTGCCAGCCTGCATTGAGAGCGATACGCGTATTCATGGCGGTAAGATAGCCGGCTTCATTTGTCATGCAGTTTTTGCGTGCTGAAATCCAGCGCATCCATACCCCGTTGCCAATGTCCGGCCAACTGTTCGAGCAGCGGCGATAAATCCACTGCTTTCTTGCCCATCACAGCACGGGCAGTTTTCAATAGCAGAGTTTTGGTAATTTCAGAGATGGACTCAAATTCAGCTGCTGCCAAAGAAAAATCGACATGCATGGATGCCTGCAACCAGCGCAGATAATGCGCGCCCAGGCTATAACCGGCCCCCAGTTGGCGCAGGCTGGCAAACGCATAGGCATGATAGGCAGCCATGCCCTCGTTTTTCAGTTGCTCGACATCACGCAGGAAAACCGGCTGGAATAAGTGCACGGGGTTCACCACGGGACGGCGAGTCAGGTATTTTTGTAGCAGTTTGGCAGAAATGGCCGCCAGTTCTGGTTCGGGTCTTTTCTGCACATGATCAAGGCGCACGAACTCGGCAAACAAGGGCATGAAAGCCGGGTCATGAGGCATGCCGACATGAAAGGTCTGCACAAAATCATCACCCTGCAATTCATGATAACTGCTGTTATGGAAATAGCCGAGCCGCTGGTTGGGCAGATCAATTTCCTGTATCGCGATGGTAGTCTTGACATGGTTTGTGCGGTAATCCGTGCCTGCCGTATCGGGCAGGTAAAACGAATCGGTTTCTGTCAGCACCAGCCGCCCGCGGCTGAGCTGGGTACTGGCATTTTCGAGCAGGCCACGCCAGACATTCAGTTCCTTCACATCGATACCATACAGGGCAAACAGGTCTTCATGCGGCGGCTTGTAAAAGGTCCATTGATCGCCGTCGAAATCATTGGCAAAAACCATGGGCAGGCAAGCCAGCGGGTTCAGCCCCTGCGCATGCAATACTTCTATCCATACATCGATATAGCAATTGGTTTCAGCCCAGGCGCGGTCAGCGCCATGCAGAGCATGCGGCTGATAAGCACTGGCCGTCAAACCAGGTAGCGCATGCAGGCTCATGGCCACAAAATATCGCGGTTGGCCTGAGGCCAGTTTTCTGGCCGCATGCCGTGGGTCTTGAATAGGGCCATGACGATGCGCTCCAGACCGAAACCCAGACAGGCAGTATGGGCCAGCTCACCATTTTGCTGGCGGATCTCAAACAGCTTGCCGAAATGGTCCTGATGGTAATTGAACGAACATACTGCCGTCGGTTTTTCTTGAGAAATCACCGGCACCAGTACTTCAAATTTCAGTTGCTGCTCGCGCTGGTTGGCGGCCAGCATGCGGCCACCACGTCCAAAAAAGGGATCAGATGCCACATCGGAATTTGCTGGCAAACCCAGTGAGCGTAAAATATTCAGACCACGTTGCAGCCACATATCACGCCATTCGACCACCATATCTGGCGTGCCGACACGGACAAATTCACGTACCCGGAATGATTGCATGCGTGTAGGCTCGGCCGATGGTTCATTCCTGAACACCCAGTTTTGCATGTCAACCAGGCGGCCCTCTGCCGGGATGGTGCCGGTAAAGCTGGGGTACACCGGGTAACAGGCTGCTGGGGTCAGACATACGGCCGTCATGGTCTGCAAATGTGTCCACGGGCGTCCTTCGTGGACATTTTCTATCAACTCCTTGTGCTGCGCCTCATTACCGGTAAAGCTGAAAATCGTCCCCGCCAGTTGCGGGAAAGAATCCAGATATTCACTGCGTTCCAGTACGCTGCGATCAAGGCAGGGCGGAAAGGACATTCTGGTTGCCCCATCGTCGATGGCGATACGCGAGACATAGTCATCGAAGCGGCGCAAGACATCTTCAAATACCGGTCCGCGTCCAAAAATACCCTGCACGCCAACGGGAATAATATGACCGGCAGCGACCAGATCGTCTGTCAGCAGCTCAGGAGAAAAATCGATAGACATTTTGTTCCTTCTTAATCGTCTTTCAGCACCAGCAAAAGATTGGCATTGGTGGCCAGTATGCGGTCATTGCCCACCATGATGGCAGCTGAATGTGCATCACGCAGATGGCGGCTCATGCTGAACTTACTGTCGTTTTTATAGCCCAGTATGCCGCAGATGGACAGCGCCTTGGTAACGATGAGCGGCAGTGCCTGGGTTGCATCAATTTTTAGATTATTCATCTTCAGTGAATAAGCCATCGAAGTCAGTGTACCGATGGCGGCATCGTCTGCCACAGCCAGGGCTTCATATTCGGTAAGGCAAGCCTGCACGGAGGTGCGCAGGCTTTGCATCATGCTGACCAGTTCTGCCAGCCGCAATGCAGTCGGCGGCACGGTGCCGGGATTGGCGCGTGCCTGCCCGCGTACAAAGGCCCTGGCCTTGTTGACAGCCGCTGCTGCACAGCCCATCCAGCAACCACCCCACAATAAATGCGAGACCGGGACTACCGTTTGAGCAGACATATCACCGAACGGCATGGCGATGATCTGGGCAAGTTCACCCGTCGATGTCATTAAAAATGGTGGGCTGCACGTACCACGCATGCCCATGGTGTCCCACCCCCCCTTTTGCTGCAAAGTGTAGTCAGCTTTGCGCACCAGCACGAGGGACTGGTCACTGTTTGCCGCGTCTGGCGCACGTCTGGCCGTTACCAGCAAATCATCAGCCTGGGCACCGTAAGAAATGGTGGTGGCGTCCTTGATCAGGTGAAAGCGGTCACCATCGGGTTCGATAGCGCACTGGCTGCGACGCATTTCACCACCAACGCCAACTTCGGAAGTCACCGAAGCGATCAGGTACTGGTGCTGAACCAGTTCACGCAGGTAATTTTGATACCAGGCATTGTCTGCCGCATGACGTACTATGGTAATGACCTGTATCTGGTGCATCGCAAAGATCATTGCCGTGGCCGCACACTCACGCGCCAGAATTTCACACACGTCGACCAGTTCGCTGAGGCTGGCACCGGCACCACCAAGGTTCGCAGGCACATAGGCACTCAGTAATTTCGCCTGCTTGAGCGCAGTCACGGCTTCCTGCGGGAAACGTGCCTCCTGATCAATCGCATCGGCATACGGTGCGACATGCTCTTTGGCAAGCAACCTGGCAGCCGCGATGAGTGCAGACGTGGCGCTCATATCATGCCGTCAATTCTTGAATGGCAGCATCAATCGCATTGATGCTTTCAAATACACTGCGTTTGAGCATACGGTCGGGAAATTCCAGATCGAAGCTATCTTCCAGTGCCAGCATGACGTTGACGCTGGCATGTGAAGTCATGCCGGCAGCATACAGGTCGGCATCATCAGCGAGAGTGTCGATTTCTGTAGAAAATTTTCCGTGCTCTTTTAATACCTGACGAATTTGTGCTTTGCTCATAATAGACTTTCCTGATCCCGCTCTTTCAAAGAGATTGAAGACCGGTGATTTTTTAAGGGTTTCCGACACGTTGCCAACACTGTTGCGCTCGCATATTCGTGTTCATGACTTAGACTGACCGTCAACTGCTGGACGCCTGCCTTTCGTGCCAGGTTGTAGGCTTCTGCAAGCAGTACCAGTTCCGGGCTGCCATCCCTGCGTTTGAGCACCTGGATATTTTGCCAGTTCAAAACCGTATCACGTGAGGGGCGTAATACCTTCATCAGGGCTTCCTTGGCAGCAAACCTTGCCGCCAGACTGGCATTGCGGCTGGCTTCCTCACCACGACAATCATACAACTCTTCTGGACAAAACAATTGCTGCAAATAGCGGTCGCCAAAGTTGGCAATCGATGCCTGAATGTCAGGTATCCATACCAGATCGGTGCCTACCCGGATCTCTTGTGATGCCGGTATGGAACGCGCTTTCATTCTCCACGCACGTTGACGGATAGAAAAGGGGAGTAAGCTAGTTGCACGATCCATATCAGCCATTCTTGACATGCTTTAAAACTAATAGCATAGCCGAATGCCAACAAAAGCTAAGTTAAATTTAGTTAAGTTTTCAGGTTACGAAGCAAATGATATTGTGAAATTTTATGTCATGCCCGTCACAATTCCACAGCCTTGATCACAGCCCAAAAACTGCTTACTTGGTACGCACGATCAGGCTGCTGTTGGCGTCTTCCTTGTAGGCATAACCAACATGCCCACGCCGGATTTCGCCGATGAAGATCATATTCTGGGCGACTGCTTCGTGATCTGTTTTAGAGAAGGGTTTTTTGTAGCGCGAAATGACGGTGGAAGTGGCATCGTATTTCATGTCTTCCAGCGCCAGCCTGATCTTTTCACCTTCGGTAGAATTTGCCTGCATCAGCGCCAGTGTCAATATTCTCAAAGCGTCATAAGTTTGCGCGGCCGCGACGGCTGAAGGAATGGATTTGACATTGTTGATACGCAGATAGTTACTGACAAAACTGCTACTGCGGTTGCTGGATTCGTTTTCGATGAAAGTCACAGGCATACGTGCCCCCTCAGCATTATTGCCAGCCAGCTCCATGAAGCTGCGTTGTGACAGGGTCCAGGAGCCTGTCAGGGGTATATTCATCCTGGCCTTGTTCATGTTATTGGCCACCATTGCCGCTTCGGTACTCAGGCAATACAGGACGACAATTTGCGCCCCAGCCTGTTTGGCTTTTGCCAGTTGTGCGCTCATGTCCTGGTCACCGACTTTAAAACTTTCCACAGCGACAGGTGTCATTTTGCGACGCAGCAATTCCGCCAGCAGATTATCTTTACCAAACTGCCCGTAAGGACTGTCATCGTGCAATACCGCGATTTGTGTCAGTTTGCGCTTGTCGATGACATCATTCAATATCACCGACGGTTGCAGGTTGTCACTGGCAGCCAGCCGGAAGATATAGCTGTTTTGCATGGCTGGCGGCATGAACTGCTTGGTGATGGCCGCTCCCGTCGCAGCGCTGATGATGAGCGGGACCTTGCCATCCTGGAAGATCTTGGCCGACGGCAAAGCCACGCCAGTGTTGGCAAAACCAACCACGGCAACCACTTTTTCCTTTTCCACCAGTTCTTTGGCCAATGCCACACCAATATCCGGCTTGGCCTGGTCATCACGTTCTACCAGCTCTATGCGACGTCCCATGACGCCGCCGATCTGGTTGATGTCCTGCAAAAATACTTGTGCGCCACCACGTATGCTCTCCCCCATATCGGTAGAAGACTTACCTGTAAACGGGCCTATGATACCTATCCGGATTGGTGCATCTTCTGCCTGCGCCGGAAGTGATATTGCCGTTATCAGCGAAACCGACATGAGCAATCCGGGCAATCCAGCCCAAAGCGTAGAAATGCGCAGCATAGGAAACTCCATTGCAGGAAAATAGGTAGAGACGATAGTTTGCACCAGAATGGTCTGTCAATTGCAAAGATTTCATGCTTTTGCACTGTAAGAGTAAGGCTTGTGGCTGTATAGGGTGCACTTGCCCTGATTCGCCACTAATGGCACAGTAGCGATATATTTCCTTCCACCACCATCCCATGTTGCCAGCGCACTTACTTCACCATGCAGTTGACCTGATACGCCAGGCAGATGGCCTGCTGATTGCGGCTGGCGCTGGCATGGGCGTGGATTCCGGCTTGCCGGATTTTCGGGGTACCGAAGGTTTCTGGAAAGCTTACCCGGCGCTTGCCCAGCAGGCTATCCCTTTTCATGAAATTGCCAGTCCGGCAGCCTTTCGCCGCCGCCCACAGCAAGCCTGGGGATTTTATGGACACAGGCTGGCGCTCTATCGTACAACCCAGGCCCATGATGGGTTTGCCCTGCTAAAGCGCTGGGGGCAAGCCATGCCACATGGCCTGAGTGTATTTACCAGCAATGTGGACGGGCATTTTCAACAGGCTGGCATCGCGGCCACGCAGATGCACGAATGTCATGGGTCGATTCACTATCTGCAATGCCTGCTGCCTTGTCGTGACGCGATATGGCCAGCAGATGAATTCATTCCGGATGTGGATGAACTCAATTGCCAGTTATTGAATCCGGCACCAACCTGCCCGCATTGTGGTGGCATGGCCAGGCCAAATATTCTGATGTTTGGTGACTGGGACTGGAACGAGCGAAGACAACAAGAACAAGCCAGGCGGCAAGCTGAATGGTTAGGCAGGCTGAAACGTCCGCTGGTGATAGAACTGGGTGCCGGTACCGCCATACCAACGGTGCGCAATTTCAGTCAGCGGCTTGTGCTGGAACACGGGGGCCGCCTACTGCGCATCAATTTGCGTGAACCTCAGGTCACTTTCGCGCAGGACCTGGGTCTGGCCATGGGTGCGCTGGAGGCATTAACAGCCATTCAAGCCCTGATGGATACGACAGACTGATCAGGCAACCTGCCTGCCAGCGTGCCAGGCCCCCACGACGACCGGCATGTCTTTGAGCATGCGTACACGGATAAAATCGGCACGGAGCCCGATAGCAATTTCGCCCCTGTCATGCAGACCCAGCGCTTGTGCCGGCGTGCGGCTGACGGTGGCGATCGCCTTTGGCAAGCTGTAACCATCTTTCTCTAACATGAATGCCGCCTGTAACAGACTGGCCGGGACATAATCAGACGACAGGATATCAAGCAAATCATGTCTGGCCAGTTCACTGGCAGACACATTGCCGGAGTGCGAGCCGTTGCGCACACGGTTGGGTGCCCCCATGACAATCGCCAGACCTTGCTGCCTTGCCGTTTGTGCCGCCAGCAAACTCGTCGGAAATTCAGAAATGCTGACACCTTCAGCCACGCCTTCATGCACATGCTCTGCCGTGGTGTCATCATGCGAAGCCAGCGGGATAGGATGGCTATGCTGCTGGCACAGGCGTATGACTTGCTGGCGGTTGGAAAGCACATGACGTTGCTGACGCTCATGCAAAAGCCCCAGCATCTGATCGACTTTCTGTTCGCTCCAGCCACGTTTGCCGGTGACATAGACGCGGTAATGCGCCAGGTCTGTCCACTGACGCTGTCCCGGTGTATGGTCCATCAGCGATACCAGTTTCAGGCGATCATCCTGTAAAAATGGCGAAAACAGGTGTAGCAAATCCGGCTCTGCCAGTTCCAGTCGCATATGCAGGAAATGGCTGACCCGCAAAAAGCCGGCATCAGCAGCGTCGCGCAAACCCTGCGTGCAGGTATTGAGGGTTTGCATGCGTACACTCTCGGGGTCGATGTCTCCCACCGAGATGGCATCCAGCACTGTGGTAATACCAGCAGCAGCGATCTGTGCGTCATGCGCAATAATGGCAGGCATCACCGGCCAGCTAACCTTGGGGCGCGGCATCAGGTGTTTTTCCAGATTATCGGTATGCACTTCCACCAGGCCAGGCAAGAGGAAATCGCCTTGCCAGTCTTCTCCTGCCAAGCCGTCGGCACCGGTACTCAGAACGGTGATGCGCCCTTGGTCTGCCATCAAAGAACCACTAAAAACACTGTCAGCAGTCACAATGCGGGCATTGCGTATGGCAAATGGGGAAGTGTCGGAATATGAAAAATTCATAAAAAATCGAAGTCAGAAAATCACAGCTGCCACCTTAGCATGATTTCTCACGTGGTGATAAGCGCCTCAAAAGAATTGCCTTTAAAATCACAAAGATGACGTCGGGTAACATTATTTAAACTTTGCAACGAAATCTTGTATCGTTCTGACGACTGAATTTCATACTTTGTCTTGTACCATGGCTGTTACATTGAGTTAGCTTCGGTGATATCCCTAGGTGTTGATCAAAATAACAACAGGTGGAAATATAATGCGCAAAGTATTGGCTGGAATTACTACGATGATGTGCCTGTCGCTTTCTCTCCATGCACAGGCAGCAGACACGATTGCAAAAATCCGCAAAAACCAGGCGCTGGTGATAGGGATACGCGAAACTGCCCCGTTTTCCTATACGGATGAAAACAAGCAGCCGCTAGGATATTCAGTTGACCTCTGCCTCAAAGTGGCAGAAGCGCTCAAAAAAGAACTGAAGATGCCGAACATGAAAGTGCAGTTTTATTCGGTCGATTCCACCACACGTTTTACCGCCTTGCTGGAAGACAAGATCGACCTGGAATGCGGTAGCACCACCAATAATGCGGACAGGCGCAAACGCGTCGCTTTCACCATCCCCCATTTCTTTTCCAGCGTGCGTGCGCTTGTCAAGGCTGACAGCGGCATCAAGAACTGGCCACAACTGCGTAACCGCACTGTCGTCACGACCAAAAGCACCACCACCGTCAAACTGCTGAACGACAGGAATGATACGATTTCCCTCAATATCAAGCTGGTAGAGGGTAATAGCGATCAGGAGTCTTTCAAGATGGTGGAAGAAGGCAAGGCCGATGCCTTCCCCATGGATGATGTATTGCTGTATAGCCTGCGCGCCGAATCCAAGTCTCCAGCTGGCTTCAATATCGTTGGTGACCCGCTGTCGATAGAACCGTATTCCATCATGATGCGCAAGGATGACCCTGCCTTCAAAAAGATCGTCGATACTGAAATGCTGCGTATGATCCATGAAGGCGAAATTTATCGCATCTACGAAAAATGGTTCATGAAACCGATTCCGCCAAAAGGCATCAACATGGGTATGTCCATGGGCTTTTTGTTGCGTGATTCACTGCGTTTCCCTACCGACCAGGTAGCAGATTGATGACGGCTGACTCTTCTGAAGCATGAAGCGTTATGCCCTGTATTTTGCGCCGGAAACTGACAGTGCCTGGTGGCAGGCTGGTTGTCAGTGGTTGGGGCGTGATGCCGAAGCCATGCGGGCTGTCAGCCAGCCAGCGATAGACGGTATTGACGCAGACACGCAGAGACAGTTGACACGAGATGCGCGTCGTTATGGTTTTCACGCAACGCTGAAAGCGCCTTTCCGGCTGGCAGAAGGCTGCACGGAACAGGAACTGCGACTGGCATTGCAGAGCTTTTGCAGTCAGCAGGCAGCTATAGACATCATCTCTCCCCAAGTGCAGTGGATGGGTAATTTTCTTGCCCTGCGCGCGGCAGAACACCAGCAATCCCTGAATGATCTGGCATTTGCCTGTGTGCGGCAGTTTGATGGCTTTCGTGCACCGCTGAACCAGGACGACATGGCACGCCGCCAGCGGCACCAACTCGGGCCAAGACAGGCCGCCTTGTTGCAACAATGGGGCTATCCGTATGTGGATGAAGAATTCCGCTTTCACCTGACCTTGAGCGACACCCTCGACCAGAGCCTGGCTGCACAGCGCATGCATGATGCGGCTGTCGCTTACTTTACCCTCACAGCACCGCTGCGCATACAAGGAATCGCCTTGTTCGCCGAAAATCAGGCAGGCGCAGATTTTCAGTTGCTGGCACGCTTTGCCTTTTCCTAAGCCGCCCTTCAAAAAATTTTTAAACAAAATTTAAAAAAAAAATTAAAAAAAATTTCAGACAACATAGTTAGCGACATGATCGGCCAGCAAGGCCAGCGCATGGCGCACTTTTGCAGGCTGTTCGCCACGACGCGGCGTAATGGCATGCAACACCAGTTCTGGCAGTTTCCAGTCAGGCAACACCGGCACCAGGCTGCCATTGGCCAGGGCCTTGTGGTCTTCCTCACTCACGGCGAGACTGATACCCCATCCTGCCACGCACAGCGCATGCAAGGCTGTTACCTGCGACGCCCTTACCTTGACCGTCACCTTCACATCCACCATGGTCTTGTCTGGTCCGGATAATTGCAGGCTGCGTGTGCCCGTACCCATATGCATGCCACCCAACCAGGCATGTTGTTCCAGGTCTAGCGGATGCTGTGGCCAGCCATTCTCGGCAAGATAAGCCGGAGAGGCACAGATCTGCGAAGGCATGACACCGAGCCTGCGCGCAACCAGGCTGGAATCTGGCAGGCTGCCTACCCGTAGCGCTATATCCACCCGCTCTTCTATCAGGTCAACCACGGCATCATCCACGAGCAAGCATAAACTCAGCTTGGGGTATTTGCGTAATGGAGCCAGCGCCCTTGCCAGCATCCCGCCAAAGCCGATGGGGGCGGCAATACGCAATTCCCCCTGTGGCTCATCCCTGTGGCGCGCCAGTGCCTGCTCAGCTGAACGGGCAGCCGCCACCATGGCAGCACAACCTTCAAAATAACGCGCGCCCGCCTCGGTCAATGTCAGCTTGCGTGTAGAGCGATGCAACAGCGACAGACCCAGGGAACTTTCCAGTGCACGTAAATGCTGGCTCACGGCAGAAGGCGTCATTTCCAGTTTGCGGGCAGCCACGGTCAGCGAGCCTGCTGTCACCACTTCGGCAAACAAGGCCATGCGTTTGTATTGATCCATATGCTCAGGCTATTTGTTAGTACAGCTTCACAGTGTTAGCGATTTTCTCTATCTATTCAAGAAATAATTAAGCAGGCAAACTAAAAACCTGAATTAACCAAGGAGTTTCAAAATGAAAATTGCATTGATTGGCGGCACCGGTTTCGTAGGCACACCCACACTGGCAGAGTTGCTCAGCCGCGGACACGAAGTAACAGTACTGGCGCGCACGCCATCCAAAGTACCAGCCCAGCCCAGCGTTACGGTCGTGCAGGCAGATGTCATGGATGTAGCACAAGTCGAAAAAGCCATAGCAGGACAGGATGCCGTGGTCAGCGCCTTCAACCCCGGCTGGGGCGAAGCACGCATTCACGATATGTTTGTGCAAGGTACGCAAGCCATTTTTGCTGGTGTCAAACAAGCGGGCGTGAAACGCCTGCTGGTGGTAGGTGGTGCAGGCAGCCTGTTCGTCGCGCCTGGCGTGCAGTTAGTCGATACACCAGGTTTCCCCGTTGAATACAAGCAAGGCGCGCTGGCGGCCCGCGAAGCGCTGAAGCTGATACAGAAAGAAAGCACACTGGACTGGACCTTCCTGTCGCCACCGATAGGTCTGGCACCGGGTCAGCGTAGCGGTTCTTATCGCGTCGGAGCCGATACGCTGCTGCCTGGCGTTGCAGATGCGCCAGCCGGTATTTCTGTACAGGACCTGGCCGTCGCCATCGTGGATGAGCTGGAAAATCCACAGCATATCCAGAAGCGATTTACCGTTGCCAATTGAAATGGAGCCTGAAAAAAGCGACACGTTCCACACCTTTACTTTCATTTTTTGAGCACCCTTCATCATGGCCGACACAATTTCGACAATTCCCGTCACTGCAGCATTGAACAGGCAGCCTGGATTCTTGCATGCCGTAGCAGCATTGGGTCTGGGTGCATTTGCAATCGGTACCGGCGAGTTTGCCATGATGGGTTTGCTACCCGAAATAGCGCAGGATCTGGCGGTCAGCATACCCATGGCTGGTCACGTCATCAGCGCCTATGCCCTGGGTGTGGTCATCGGCGCACCGGTGTTTGCCGTACTGACTGCAAAATGGCCAAGGCGAACCCTGCTGGTTGCGCTCATGCTGTTTTTCGTAGCAGCCAACGTGGCCAGTGCACTGACGACAGATTTTTTGTCGTTGAATAGCCTGCGGTTTATCGCTGGTCTGCCGCATGGTGCCTATTTTGGCGTCGCGACCCTGGTTGCCGCCAGCATGGTAGCGCCACAACGACGCGCCAGCGCAGTTGGCCTGGTGATACTGGGTCTGACCAGTTCCACGCTGATTGGCGTGCCCGTCGCAGCCTGGCTGGGGCAAAGCTGGGGCTGGCGGTCGGCTTATACGTTTGTCGCCGGACTGGCGGTACTGGCTAGTGTGTGGATATATGTCATCGTGCCAAATTCACCAGCGAGCGCGGGGGCCAGCCCCAGAAGCGAACTGGGCGCACTGGCACGCCCGCAAGTCTGGCTCACGCTTGCTGTCAGTGCAGTCGGATTTGGCGGAATGTTTGCGGTATTCAGTTATATCAAACCCATCCTGACTGAGGTGAGCAGGCTGTCTTTGGCTATGGTGCCGCTGATTTTGTCACTGTTTGGTGTCGGCATGGTAGTTGGCAGCATGCTGGGCGCGCGCCTGGCAGATAAAAACCTGCTGCGATCCATCGCCGGATTACTAGTATGGAATGCACTGGTATTGAGTGGTGTTGCCTTGGCGATGGAACACCCCTTATCAGCAATCATCTGGGTATTTTTGCTTGGCACCCTGGTCGCCATCGGGCCAGCCTTGCAGATACGGCTAATGGATGTGGCAGGTAAGGCGCAGACGCTGGCTGCGGCATTGAATCATTCCTCTTTCAATGTTGCCAATGCACTAGGTGCGTGGCTGGGTGGCGCAGCCGTGACAATGGGCTTAGGCTGGACATCAACCGGCTGGCTGGGCGCGACACTGGCGGTTGCGGGCCTGATCATCTTCATCTTCTCTGTCAAATCAGAACATACGCAAGCTGCCATGCACTGACGGGCGCTCGCTCATCACGAAAGCAGTCTAAAATGAGAACAGAGACATGGATGAAAGTCCGGCTCGCTATTTTCACGGAGGATGCATATGTCCATCACGCCAGAGCAATTGCAGGAACTGATGAAGGAAGTAGAACGCGAAGACCCCATCGATTTTGCCGACCTGCCTTTTGAAGAAGATCAATTACGCGCCATTACTGCCAATCACCTATGCGATATGGCAGACGCGATGGAAAATTTCAGCCAGGAAGACCGTCAGGTCACCTTGCTGGCGGTTGCCGCCAAGCTGGTGCTTGAGAACCTGGTGTTGCATGTACAGCTGTTGCGCCAGCATGATATTCCATTGAGCACGCAGGTCAGTGGCTTGCTACAGAATATCAAACGAAAAACATGAAACGCGAGATGAGAATAAAAGTGTGAACGTAATTAGCCATCCTCGCCAGCGTCAGCTCATGCTGATACCCGGCTTCATGTGCGACACCAGTCTATGGGACTCTGTACGGGCGGGGCTCGAAGAACTGGGGCAAACGCACTTTGCAGGCCTGAACCAGGACGACAGCATAGAGGCCATGGCAGAGCACCTGCTGCCCAATCTGCCATCAGCTTGCGTGCTGATCGGTTTTTCCCTCGGTGGCTATGTCGCCCGTCATCTTGCCTGGCTGGCACAAGACCGGATAGCTGGACTGGTCTTGCTGAACACCTCGGCACGCGCCAGCACAGAACTGGAACTGGCAAGAAACCAGCAACAGATAAAGATGCTGGCGACGTATCCCTACAAAGGACAAACTGTCAGGGCATTACAGCATGCACTGCATCCGCAAAGACAGGATAACCCTGTCTTGCTCACACATTTGCAAGCCATGTCGCTCGCCTTGGGTAAAGAAGTCTTTATACGTCAACTGGCCATCAAGCGCCAGGACGGACATCATGAACTGGCAGACATTGCCTGCCCTGCTCTGGTCGTCGCCAGCAGGAATGACCAGATGCGCAGTCTCGATGAATCAGAAAAACTCGTCGCTGCCTTGCCAGATGCAGAACTGCACATTATCGAAGATTGCGGCCATATGTCACCGCTGGAAAAACCAGCAGAGCTCATTCAAGTCCTGCAGTGCTGGCTGCACAAAACGGGGCTTTAAAAAGCAAACGGAGTAGAATGAAAATTACGATAACATCACACGCCCCACTATAGTCTTTTATTGCCACTCAGGCTTGCTGCTACCCAATTGTGAAGCAGGTAAAGCGAAACGCGCTGGTGTCAGCATCATCTTTTCCACTGGTGCGATTGCCTGCATTTCGCCGTAAGAAGTCGTCGAATTTTGTATGAAGCGTGAAATTTCTTCAGGACGCAATTCTGCTGCATGTTCGTGCAAACCTCGGCGCGGCATGCCTTGCAGCCATTGTCCGGTTTGTGCCAGCGACACGCGGACTTGCCAGCTGCCCCCTTCGACTGCTCTCTTCTGTAAAGCCAGCATGGTCGCAAAAGCGACCAGATATCCCGTTGCATGATCGAGTGCCTGGAAAGGTAATTTGCCGGGTGCAGCGCCGCCTGCGGCGATGCCTTCTTCATAAGCGATACCGCTGGCAGATTGCACGAGACTGTCAAAACCACGTCGCTGCGCCCAGGGCCCTACATGCCCATATGCGGACAGGCTGACATAAATCAGGCCTGGTCGCTGCGTGCATAATTCTTCGGCAGAAAAACCATGCTGTGCCAGCGCCCCGGGGCGATAAGCCTGTAAAAAAACATCCGCCCCGCTGATCAGTTGTTGCAAAATATGTTGATCTTCACGCTGACGCAGATCAAGCTGCGCTGAACGCTTGCCACGCCCTGTATCCATCACCAGCGGTGCGATATTTGGCAAATGTGCAGCATTGATAGCCAGTACATCCGCGCCGTGCTGTGCCAGTGTACGGGCGCCTACCGGTGCAGCAATAACACGCGACAGATCCAGTACACGCACACCGTCAAGAGGACGTGAACCAACATGATCTTTCAGTGGCATGGGCGGGCCATCGGCAACACGTTCCACTTCCAACAGCGGCAAGCTGGCGATTGCCTGAGCCTGCGGGTGAGCCTGCCATTCTTGCGGTGTGCGCACCAGGGCCGCGCACATGCCAGCCTGTGCCAATGCCTGGTCCAGTTCAGCGGCTGACCACTTCTGTATGGCAGTGGCGACTTCTGCACGGTTTTGCGTACATTGCAAGATAGCCAGCACGCCATCACGGTGATGCGGGAAATTGGTATGCAACTGTAACCAGCGCCCATCGCCGGCCTGGTAATAACCGGCAATCTTGCTCCACGGGTCGTCTGCGGGTTTGCCATTAATTTTCAGGTAACGGTCACTTTTGAACATGGCCAAGGCATGACGGCGGTCAATACTGATTTCCTGTTTTTCGCCACCACGCATTTGCCACAACTGTGCCGCCATCAGGGCTTGTGCAGCTATCGTTGCCGAGGCGATATCGCCTACCTGGAAAGTGGAAGGCAGTTGCGCCGTATCGCCGGCAAAATGCAATTGTTCCAATGCATCGCTATGGCCACCTGCCATATGCCATAGGTTAGCCAGTATCGCTTCAGCAGACATTATTTTTTCTCCCATGTTTCTGATCCGGAAATAGCGCACAATAACTGGACTTCATTTCTTGAATGGAAATGAGAACGCTCTACCATGCACAGGATTGATATCCATGCAGGCAGTCTAGGATCTGCGGGCAAGCCTGGTCAATCTCGATTAAGCCAATCAACATAAAAAATTATTGTGGATTCCATCACCATTTCTGCGCGAGAAGCTGCCCAGTTGCTGGGTATCAGCCTGCCCACCCTGTATTCGTATGTAAGTCGCGGCCTGCTGCATTCACAATTACAGGAGGGCCAAAAAGCAAAACGCTATGTCAGGGAAGATGTGCTGCGCCTGCTGGCACGCAATACCGATAGCCGGCGCGCTGGCGGGGCAGCGGAGTCAGCCATAGACTGGGGCGTGCCGGTGCTTGAATCACGTATTACCCAGGTTACCAATGGTCAGTTATTTTATCGCGGTCATGCCATCAACGATTTGGCAGACAGGCGTAGCCTGGAGCAAGTCGCCCTGATTTTATGGGATAGCCATGACGTGGACTTGTTCGACAATCTGGTGATGCCTGAGCTTGATCCTGTATGGTCACAACTGATGGCAAACACCATGCACATGCCAGCGATTCCGAGAGCGATGACTATCCTGCCTGCATTGGCGGGCATGGCAGATCAAGCAACGTCAACTGCGAAGCACACGAATGCGGCTATCTGGATGCGTTTGACAGCCGCCGTACTGCTGGCCACCACACCGGGCAAAGATGCATTTCACCAGCAGGTAGCCACGACCTGGAAAGTCGACGAGAGCGTTGCCGATATCCTGCGTGCCGCCATGATCGTCTGCGCCGATCATGAACTCAATGTTTCGGCATTTACCGTGCGCTGCGTGGCATCGACCGGTGCCCAGCTGGGCATGGCGCTGTGTGCGGGACTGGCAGCATTATCGGGCCCCAAACATGGCGGTGAAAGCCTGCGCGTCAGTGCCTTTGTCCGGGGCGGGCTGGCCTGCAAACCGGGTGAACTGCAACACTATCTGCAACGGAGATTGCGCACCCATGACGCACGCCATCATTTCTCTCCCCGTTTACCAGGCTTTGGTCATCCGCTATACCCGAATGGTGATCCACGTGGTGCCTTGCTGATGCAATTGCTCAATACAAAAAAGCATGCCGCCCTGCTTGAACTGGCTGCAACTGCACAGGCAATGACGGGGCAAATCCTGAATGTGGATTTTGGCGTGGTGGCATTGGAAATCGCCTATGGATTGCCACAAGGTGCGGCACAGGTCTTGTTTGCGCTGGGCCGCACTGCTGGCTGGATAGCCCATGCGCTGGAACAGGTGGAAGAAGGTCAGTTGATACGGCCAAGAGCGAGATACGTCGGCAAATATGCCGCACCGGAGACCCCGCCCTGAGTCTACCATCTGACCAGTACCGGCTCAGGCATCGCTCGCATCTGGCGTATAGGCCAGGATATCACCAGGCTGGCATTCCAGTACCTGGCAAATCCTTTCCAGCGTATCGAAACGTATTGCCTTGGCCTTGCCGGTTTTTAACACCGACAGATTTTGTGGCGTGATATCGACCAATTCCGCCAGCGTATTCAAACGCATCTTGCGCTGCGCCAGCACGACATCGAGATTGACTGTAATTGGCATATGTGTCCTCAGATGGTCAGTTCAACTTCTTCATTGAGGTCAACACCGATTTCCAGCGACCACAGCAGTAACAGGAAAAATCCTATCCACGTCAGTTGATCAAACACACTGCCCAGTAAAAGCCCTATGCTGCCTGAACTGCCAGCACCAGGCTGGATATAACTGAGAATGATGGCGATAATTTCTACCACCAGTGTCCCGATGACCAGTATCAGGTTCAGATTAAATGCCCGTCTCGCATGGAAAACGGCATTTCTATTGAAAATTTCACCTTGGTAAAAGCAGCTCAGCAATTTATTGATATGAATGAGGACAAATTCTATCAATACACAGAAGACGATGGCTGTCACTGAAGCAATGATTTTCAGATCAGTCGTTATCCCACTTTGCAACAGGGAATAAAAGCCATCGTTGACTGTCACTGCTTTCGCCAGATAGGCAATCAAATTCAAATTCCCGGAAGGGGCCATCGCCAAGATGAAAGGAAAGGCCACACCCCCGATCGCGACCCCTGCCATGGCAAAAACACTCAAAAACAAGAAATACCTGCTTAGCTTACGGATATTGGCAATCCTGGCATGTTTCTGTACTTGCATTTGTGGTTCCCGGTTGAATTAAAGTGTATGAATTTTAAAACCATAAAATTCGAAATGCAATAGTTTTTTATCGTTTATCGATAAATAAATACCGCTTATAATTCAATCAACATATACACAGCAGATACAAAAAGGGCTGCATGACGCAGCCCTTTTGCTTGAAATTTCCAGCTTATATCAGATCATTACCAAGCGTAGCCCACTTTCGCATAGTAGTAACGACCATTGAAACCGTAAGGTGAAAACGTGCTGTACGGCAGCGTGCCGCCGGTGTTCAGGTTTCCGGCTGAAGTAACCTGATCAGGATATTTATCGGTCAGGTTATCAACGCCGGCGCTGATGGTCCATTTACCGATTTTGTAGCTGCCTGCAATATCAAGCACGGTATTGGCGCTATAAGTCTGGTCCAGTGTAGCATTGTTTTGCGGCGAGACAAAACTGCCGTAGCGTGTGGCCAGCGCATGCAGGTTCCAGCCGCTGAAACCATAATCGACTCCAAAGCTGAATTTATCCTTGGGTGTGGCATCTATCGCGCGGCTGATGGTTTGCCTGTCGATGAGCAATAGATTATTTTGTGTCAGCACGGCAGGATTGGCCCCTACCCGTTTGACCGAGGTATCGTTGCGGTTATAACCAACAGTAAAGCCCAGCTTATCGGTGCCGGACAAAGGCAATTGATAAGTACCGACCACATCAACGCCACGGGTCTGGGTATCAAGCGCATTGGTGAAATAACGCGCTGCGCCTACCAGTACACCCTGTTTTGCGAGTACGCTTTGCAGCGCAGCTGGCAACACCAGATTGCCTGAATACAAAATCCGGTTATCGCTATCGATCTGATAGGTGTCAATACTCAGGGAAGCATTTTTGACCGGTTGTATGACTGCACCCAGGCTGTAGTTACGTGATTTCTCTGCCTCCAGTGGGACTGCACCCAGGGCTTTGGCAGCGGCAGTGGCGACACCAAAGGTACCTGTATCAACCAGTTGCGAAGTACCGTTGATAGTGATCAGGTTGGTGGTGGAAATCGTGTAATTTTGCTGTGCCAGTGATGGTGCACGGAAACCATTCGATGCGGCTGCGCGCAAGGCAAATTCTTTGGTGAATTCAAAACGGCCAGATAACTTGCCTGAAGTGACGCTGCCAAAATCGCTGTAATTTTCATGGCGCAGGGCAAACGATGCACTCAATTGCTTCGTCAATTCTGCTTCAATATTGGCATAGATGGAAGCACTGTGACGGTTGAAACTGCCTGTATTCGAAGGCTGGAAACCCGAAAAACCCTGTGCGCCGCTACCAAAATACGAGTTTGGTTCACCGGCACCGATTTCATACTGGTCTCGCCGGTATTCTGCACCGACCGCCAGTGTCAAAGGATTGGGCAGGCCCGCAAATTCAAACTCCTTGGCCGCATCAAAATTGGCCAGGGTCTGGGTATTTTTCAGCTTGCCGGCGTAAAAACTGGTCGGGCTGATGGCACCCAGGCTCAAGTTGACGCTATTGTTCACATCGAGACTGAATTCGCTGGAACCGTAGTTCAGGCTGGCATCCCAGCGCCAGCCATCAGCGCGCCCCTTGATGCCGGCAACCACAGACGCATCGGTATTGGTGGCGGCTTCATTTGGCAAAAAGCCATTAGGATACAATGATGTGCGTAGCGTCGTGCCCGTGGTGTAAGCAGTGCGCCAGGTGGCTGATGCATCTGTATTGCGACGGCTGTAATTGGCAAACCCATAAACTTCCAGATCAGCTGCCAGAGGCAGCGAAGCATTCACACCCAGATTGGTTTGTTGCAATTTCGGGTCACCCTGTACCTGGTTCACCTTGCCATATAAAGGCTCCAGCGGATTGCGGAAGTCAGCGCCGGCGCGATTGGTTTCTTTTTGATTGCGTTGTTCTGCTGTTACACGCAACCAGCCTTTTTCACCCAGCGTCGTGCCAAAGTTTGCACTCAGGCTGGCTTGTGTACCATCGCGCTTGCTGTATTGACCTATACCCGCCTGGACTTCACCGCCATCCGCACCTTTTTTAAGGATAATGTTGATGACACCGGCAATCGCATCAGAGCCGTATTGTGCTGCAGCGCCATCACGCAAGACTTCTATCTTTTCTATGGAACTGATGGGAATGGTGTTCAGATCTGCCGGTGAAGAACCACGTCCGGCAGTACCATTCACATTGACCACGGCACTGGTATGCCAGCGTTTGCCATTCACCAGGATCAGGGTCTGATCAGGCGACAGGCCACGCAATTGCGCCGGGCGACTGGCGGAAGTGCCATCTGCAACAGCCGGACGCGGGAAATTCAGGGATGGCAGAAGGCGACTCAACACAGTGGCGAGTTCACCTGAACCGGTTGACTGCAAATCTTTGGCAGTCAGGATATCAATAGGCGCTTCAGAATCAGAGACTGTGCGCTTGATGCTGCGCGTCCCGGTGACGATCACACTTTCGGCCTGGGTTGCATCAGTTTGTTGTGCTTGTGCCTGCGCAGTAAAGGCAGAAAATACGGCAGCAACGAGTAAGGCAGTACGCTGCCTCGGGAAAGGTAAGGAAGTAAACGTTACGGTATTCATGCAGGTTCTTTCTATATGCTGGAACTGTTTAGTCAATTAATCTGAACCGATATTACTTTGTCCCTGATAGACGGCAAACGATTGTTTTCAGCTAAAACCATGCATAAATCTTATATGCATTTTTTGAGCAAATAAATGCTTTTCAAAATAAAATTAGGTAAATCTGAATTAAGCGTGTATATTCCGTCTTGTACTTGCATCAAGTCGTTAATTTGTTGGTCCCAATTCCGCATAGCTTTCTCCTCTGGCTGTTCTGTTTTCTTTCCTCCGGTTTTATCTCTTGCTTACAAGTGCCCTCGGGCAATGTTGCCCATGTAATCAAATAATCAATTGAAGGAAAAAACATGAGTACTCAAACAGGTATAGTTAAATGGTTCAACGATGCTAAAGGTTTTGGCTTTATCGCTCCTGATGCAGGTGGTGCTGATTTGTTCGCCCACTTCCAGGACATACAATCAAGCGGCTTCAAAAGCTTGAGCGAAAACCAGCGCGTGTCTTTCGAACGCACAGCCGGCCCTAAAGGCGACAAGGCAAGCAATATTCAAGTTCTGTCCTAAGAAATATTGACCAGGCACACGCCAGGTCATTACTTCTCAGTCTGAGCGCAGGCTTAAAAACCTGCAAAAAGCAAACATCAAGTTTGTTCAGTCGCACCTCTTTTTGACTGTTTTAGTATTACCGGCCAGTGGCACCTTGCAGATAGCAAGGGTTGCTGGGAAACAGTCATCAGGAACCGCGACAACCCTTCACCTGTCAGTTTTTCGCTTAGTTTCAATTAGGCGAATCACTTGATGCGCAGAATGATTCTTACCGGTCAGTGGCACCACGCAGATAGCATGGGTTATTGGGAAATGGTTTAGTCATTTAGTGAATTTCACCGCAGAGCCGGCATTAGCTGACTCCATCGCGCCTTCATTCTCACCGGCTGGTCTTGCGCTTTAGTGCAAACCGGGAAATGGTGTAATGAAGTGTTGAAGGTTCTCATTCGTAGCAAATCCTGCCTGTGCCTGAATCTAGATCAGGCTGACAGGAACAGGCAACTCAAACAAAATTGCACCGCGCAGATAGCACGGGCGATCCCGATTCAATGGCACCACGCAGATAGCATGGGTTGTTGAAGAGTTGCCGGAATGAATGGAATGCCCACCTTTGGTGGGCTTTTTGCGTTTACGGGCAAGCCTGGCCTGCTGCCTTTATTTCAAGAATTCTTTGACTGCTGCCACCGTTGCTACCGGATCTTCTTCATGAGGCACATGGCCAAGCTGGTCAAACATGACGAGCTTGCTACCGGGAATATCCTTGTGAAATTTCTGTGCATTTTCTGGCGGTATCAACCTGTCCTTGCCACCCCAGATGATCAATGTCGGTATGCGTATGCTTTTGATTGATTGTGCCTGCGCCCCTGAATCAAGCTGGGCAAACCGCTGCCTTAAAGCATGCCGGTTACCAGCACGCAAGGTCATGGCCTGATAACGGTCAACCAGGGCATCGGTAACCTTGTCAGGGTCGCCATAGACGTTTTTGACACTAGCAACCATCATGTGACGCGGCAAGGTATGTTCCATCACCCATTCTGTCTGCGACATGCGGGCAATACGAAAACCCAGGGGTATCGAGGCGGGCGTAAATGCATAACCACCGGCATCAACAAGAATAAGTCGCTCAACCCGTTGCGGGGCCGCAACAGCGACCTGCCAGGCGATCTCGCCACCCAATGAGTTACCACCAATAATGAAATGTTGCACCTGCATGCGGTCCAGCAAATCCAGGATGAATTTTGCATAGGTGGGGCTATGGTAATCCGCTTCAAAATTGGGGCCTGTCAAGCCAAAAGCGGGAATATCCATGGTAATCACGCGGTGCTGGTTTTTTAGTGCGCCTACCCAGCCCTCCCAGGTATGCAGGCTGGCCGAGGTGCCATGTATCAAGACCAGCGGAGAAGGGTCATCACGCGGGCCTTCATCACGCATATGCACGGGCAAACCTTTGACTGCAATAAACTGCGAGGGGGCAGGTGCCCATATCGGTATCAACTCTGCCAGCGGTTTGTCCGGAGCCCAGGTCAGCACGATAGCAAAGCAGGTCAGGCTGATCAATAACATAACGGTGGCAAGAATGATGAGTAGAATCCGTGCGCGCAAGCTCAGGAGTTTTTGCATGGTTACCTCAAATAAATAAGCCGGATCCAAACGAAAAAACAATATACCTCACGCTTTTATCTCATGCCACCATCAACTTTTTTTGCATGCGGCAGACGGGTGCATCAATCCCATCGGGCAGATGCAGGTCAAACTGCTCAAGCTCGATAAAGCCACGCGCACGGTACAGCGGTATGCCCGGCATGGTGGCAACCAGTTCCAGGGTATGAAATCCGGCAGCCTGCGCCTGTTCTGTGCAATGCTTCAGTAACATACTGCCCAGGCCAAGCCGGGCAGCAAATGGGGCCACAAAAAACGCCCGTATCCGTGCCGCGTCTGTCGCCGGGTCCAGCAGGCTGTCTTCGCCGTGTTTGGCCTGGTCACCGCCAAACAGGGTTTTACGACGGCTCCAGCCACCGCAGGCCAGCATTTTTTCGTTTTCTTCAATCAAAAAATAAGTCTGGTCTGCCAGTAACTGCGTGTCCACGCCAAATACATATTGCAGCATGGCCTGCGCTTGTGATGGCGTATAAAACGACACACTCAAATCAATTGCCGAACTGGCGATCAGTGCCTGCATGGCCGGGATATCTGCAATCGTCGCTAGACGTAGGGTAGGCATGGCATTTCCTCAAAGTCAGATAGCTGGTGCTGATGCAAAATCATGCTGGCATTGTTGCGCTAGCTTGCTGACCACGCCTGATTGGAGGATTGGCAAGGTCAATTTCGCGACTGCCTTCAAGTCTAACTGAAAAGTCCGCAAGATTTGTCAAATGACCCTATGCTAAGGTACGGGCTCTCTGTTCATTTAAAGGATCTCATCATGAAAACCCGTATTCTTGAAGTGGGCCGCTTCCAGGTCAGCGGCTTGAAAGTGCGTACCCGTAACGCCGATGAAACCGGCAATGCCACAGCAAAAATCGGTCCATTGTGGGGGCTGTTTTTTGCGCAGCAACTCAATGAAAAAATGCCTGGCAAGACAGCAGATTCCAAAGTCTATGGCGTATATTCAAATTATGAATTCGATGCCAGCGGTGCGTTTGATGTCACGGCAGGCATGGCTGTCAATCAAGCTGCTGATAAGGCTTCCAGCGACTACAGCAACGTTGTGATCGAACCTGGTTCTTACCTGGTATTTGAATGTGAAGGTGAATTGCCGAAAGCTGTCATTGATGGCTGGGCAGATGTCTGGTCTTATTTCGAAAAAAATCCCGCTCAGCGTCGCCGCTTCAAGACTGATTTTGAAGAATATCGCGGGCCTCAACAGGTCGCGATATACATCGGTATAGAATAAGTCTTTTGCCAGATATTGAAAGGATGCAGCCGTGCCATTGTCAGCGAACCAGGTCAGTTATGAACGCCGCCTCAGTCGCGTCACCAATTATCTGCATGAACATCTGGATGAAGATCTGGATTTGAACCGGCTCGCTGAAATTGCCTGCATGTCACCTTATCACTGGCACAGGATTTACCAGGCAATACATGGCGAAAGCGTGGTCGCGACTGTCAAGCGCCTGCGCATGCAAAGGGCGGCCACGTTGCTGGCGCGCAGTGCCATGGCGATAGAACAGATTGCAGAGTTTTCGGGCTATCCGAATCTGCAATCTTTCACACGGATTTTTTCATCCGTCTATGGCATGCCACCCGCACGTTATCGCAAAGAAGGCAGTCATGTGCAATTTCCTTTACCGGATGAATTACGCGCTGACCTGATGTTCCCCGTCGAAGTCGTCAACGATGTGGCAGCCCAGCAATTGCTTTGCATAGATCACACCGGCAGCTATATGGGCATCAGCAAAGCTTTTGATATCCTGAACGGCTGTGCAGCCTCACGCCAGTTATTCCGGCAAGATACGCGCTGGATAGGTATTTATTATGATGATGCAATGACGGTAGATGAAGCCCGGCTCAGGTCAAAAGCCTGTATCAGCGCGCCAGTGCCCTTACCTGAACAGGCTTTGCAGGCACCGCTGGCGCTGACTGAAATACGTGCGGGCAAATATGCGGTGCTGACTTATAAAGGCCCATATTCAGACATGCAGCCCGTGTACCGCTGGTTTTTTGGGGTCTGGTTACCCGCTTCCGGCGAAGAAGTTGATGATGCACCACCGTTTGAAGATTACCTGAACAATCCCAGGGATACAGCACCGACAGAATTGCTGACAAAAATTTACATGCCCTTGCGCTAAGGACTCTGTCAAATAGTTATCAGACCCTGGCATCCAAGAGATTATCTGATTAGTGTGCGCCCACTGCGTTAAGGTAAGAAATGACAGCAATAATGAAAAGGACGCTCACTAGCATTGCCACCGCACACCAAAGTTTATCCTGACGATGTCTGGACCTGAAGAGGCCTGTCAGGCCCACAATAAACACTATGGGTGTGGCGATGAAAAAGACCCGGATCAATAATCCGGCAAACGGTACTCCTGCTCCGCCCCATATATTTGCTAACAAGAAAAGCCAGAGGCAACACGCCTGAGGCAAGCAGGCAATACATGCGTGATATGGCGGCCATCGTAGAACGCCGCTTCTCGACAGATACAGTTTTTCCAGATTCTGGTTTGATAAAGACCTCCAGCACGCATTGCAAATACCGGTAAGGCATTTGCGCTTGTCAGGACATTCATACAGCACACCCATATTCAAGCGCCGGCCAGATCAGCTTGCGGGAAGGTGATGAGATTCCAGGCACCCATCCCGCATTTCTTGTATTGTCCGTAGCCTTCCTTCGAAGTTTATACCGGTGCAGCAGCTTTACGTGTGATCTTGCCAGAACCGCCGATGGATTTCGTGACCTTGGGGTCACCGTAATAAGTAATATCGCCGGAACCACCTATACTGACATCCAGCGTTTCTTTGGCCCAGACTTCTGCTTCACCAGAACCGCCAATTTTGATGCTGACATTTTTGGTTTCGAGCCTGCCTGTGCTGATACTACCCGAACCACCGATTTTTCCATTGAGTTGCGAGGCGCTGCCACCTGCCACAAAATTACCGCTGCCCCCAATCGAGACTTTCACTTCGTCTGCTTGCAGGGTTTTGATTTGTATATCGCCTGAGCCACCAATCACGGCCTGGAAATCCCTGGTAGCGAGTTTATCTGTTGTGATCTTGCCGGAACCACTGACGGCCACATGATCCAGGTTTTTCAGATACACCACGATGTTGAGCACTTTTGTAGCTGGGTAGCGCTTCTTGTCCGCACTACGGATTTTTAACACGCCACTCTCGACAACCGTTTCAATCAGTGCCTGCAAGTTATCGTCTGTCTCCACCTGTACCGCTTCCTTGTCGCCCTGACGCAACTCCAGTTTTGCTGGTAAAGCCAGGTCAACTCCCTTGAAATTACTCAATGCGCGGTCTTGCTTCTGGATAGTGCCAGAACCATTCACTGCGTTGCCGTTGGACCAGCCATCAAACAAGCCTGCCGACGCGGGCACGCTGGCCATCACCAGTAATGCACCCAGCAGATTGCGGCGAGATATCAAGTTTTTCATTTTGTCTCCTTTGTTGAGTATGAACTCTCTGACAGTTAAGCAAGAAGCAAGTTCCAAAATCACATGACTTTCACATAGGCACAATATGATCAATAAATTACATCATTTTGATTATTTATTGCATAAATTGATCAAATTTCCCAGCTATTTATCAACAATGCTGATCTGCATACTCTCTCCATCACACAATCAATGGAGACAAATTCAATGCAAACCACGATCAGGTCATGATGATATGTCCGGCTAGATTCATATCCAACCCGCAGACCGCAGGCAGCAATGCTTTCCAAAACGAAGAGGCTGATACCGTGCAGGCGCAAGCGCAAGCCCATGCCTTGCAGGAATTTGATGCCTATGTCGATGCTCTACGCGACGCCGGTGTGGGTGTCACTGTTATTGACGATACCCCGCTGCCACACACACCGGATTCCATCTTCCCGAATAACTGGATCAGTTGCCACGCTGACGGGCGGGTATTTCTTTATCCCATGGAAGCACCAAACCGGCGACAGGAAAGACGCGCCGCTGTACTTGATAAAATCAGACAGGCGTTCCATGTACGCGAAGTCATCGATTTCGGCTATTTTGAAGTGGATGGGCATTGGCCCTCAACAAAGATAGTAACTGGCGGCCAGTATCATTCATGCTTCAGGCGCCTCTGAAAAAGGGAAATGGGTAAGTCATCGCAGATAATTTTTTATCAGCATTCATCATTGAATTCCCTGACAAGGAAATCGATGAAAGCCCGTGCTGCCATAGGTAATCTGTTCGAAGGTACGTACAGTGCATACAGACTGATCTGCGGCGCTTCCTGCCAGTCTTTCAGTATCTGTACCAGTTTGCCCTGCGCCACAAATTTTTGCGCGATGAATTCCGGCTCCATAATGATGCCCAGGCCATCGGCAGCAGCCTGGGCCAGCATTTCGCCATTATTGGAACACAAGGCACCGCCAACCCGCACGCGCTTTTCATTGCGGCCATCCGTCAATTGCCATTCTGCACCGGCCAGGTTGTGGCCATAATTGAGGCAGCGATGCTGGGCAAGTTGCGCCGGTTCTTCTGGCTGACCGTGCTGGGCCAGATAGTCGGGGCTGGCATACAGCGAGCGTTTCACGGCACAAATACGGCGCGCTGCCAGATTGGAATCGCTCATGTGGGCAATACGCAGACTGAGGTCAAAACCCATTTCTATCGGGTTGAGCATGCGGTCATTCAAGTCCATGCGCAATTCAACACGCGGATGCAGTTTCAAGAAACTGGTCATGCGTGGTGCCAGCATGAGGGTGCCAAAACTCATGGGTGCGTTCACGACCAGTTTGCCTACTGCCTGCGTGCGCCTTTCGGTCAGGGCCAGCGCCACTTCATCCGACAGCGCCAGGATAGAGCGCGCATATTCATGCAGCTCAACGCCTGCGCTGGTCAGTGACAGAGCACGGCTGCTGCGGTTGAACAGCTTGACGTTGTAGGTCTCTTCCAGTGACGCCACCAGTTTGCTGACCTGTGAACGCGTGACCGCCATTTCTCGCGCGGCAGCGGCAAAGCTGCCATGTTGCCACGAGAGAGCAAAAGCACGGAAAGCATCGAGTCTGTCCATGACAATGTTTCCAATTTAGATACGCAATGCCTCTATTCTACTATCTAGTGTTCAATCTGGAAACAAACTAAGCTTACTCATGTCTGCAAACAAAGACTTTAGTACAAAACCAAACTTGAATTTTTCGGAGAACCAAGATCATGACTAGCCCAAAACTGGATTTACTGACCCCCGCCAACCACAGCCTGATCCTGATCGATCATCAGCCACAAATGACGTTCGGCGTTGCCAGTGGCATAGACCGCCAGCTATTGAAAAACAATGTCGTGGCTCTGGCCAGGTCTGCCAGGGTATTTCAAGTGCCGACCGTACTGACTTCAGTGGAGACTGCCGGTTTTTCTGGCGAAATCTGGCCTGAATTGCTGGCTGTGCTGCCAGACAATAAAATCTTCGAGCGCACATCGATGAATACCTGGGATGATGAAGCCGTCAAAACTGAATTGAAAAACTTTGGCCGCAAAAAACTGGTGTTTGCCGCGCTGTGGACAGAGGTCTGCCTGACCTTCCCCGTGCTCGAAGCCATGCGTGACGGCTATGAAGTGTATTTTGTCGAAGACGCGTCGGGTGGCACATCGGCGGCGGCACATAACATGGCCTTGCAGCGCATGATACAGGCAGGTGCTGTGCCTCTGACCTGGCAGCAATATCTGCTGGAGTTGCAACGTGACTGGGCGAAGAAAGATACGTACGAAGGCACAACCGGTGTCGTGCTTGATCACAGCGGTGCATATGGTTCTGGAATAGATTATGCGATCACGCATGTACACAAAATGGCCGCACGCAAAGTCGCGTTTGAGCGACAATGAAGTGAAGCAGGTCATGTCCCGGGAATATTCAGTCCAGGGGCATGGCAGCATCTGATCAATCTTACTGACATCTGACATCATGATCACACTCGCCGATACGATTTACCTGAATGGCCGCTTCACCACGCTCGACAAGCAAAATCCGCAGGCAAGTGCGGTAGCGATTGCCGATGGCAAGTTCATCGCCGTGGGTGATGCGGATGAAGTGCTCCGTCACCTTGGTGACAGCACCACGGTCATTGACCTGAAAGGCCGGTCGGCAATTCCGGGGCTGCATGACAGCCATACCCATCTGGTACGCGCCGGGCTGAACTACACGATGGAATTGCGCTGGGACGGTGTGCCATCACTGGCAGACGCAATGCGCATGCTGAAGGAACAGGTCGCCCGTACGCCAGCACCACAATGGGTGCGCGTGGTGGGTGGTTTTACCGAGCACCAGTTTGCCGAAAAACGCTTGCCGACTTTGGCAGAAATCAATGCTGCCGCGCCAGATACACCGGTATTTATTTTGCACCTGTATGACCGCGCATTATTGAATGGCGCCGCCTTGAGCGCTGTCGGTTACACCAAAGATACGCCCAGCCCGCCAGGCGGCGAGATAGAACGCGACAGTCATGGCAACCCTAGCGGCCTCTTGCTGGCAAAACCGAATGCCATGATCCTGTATGCGACGCTGGCCAAGGGACCAAAACTGGACCCCGATGCACAAGAGATTTCAACCCGGCTCTTCATGCGCGAACTGAATCGTCTGGGCATTACCTCGGTCATTGATGCAGGCGGCGGTTTCCAGAATTACCCCGATGACTATCGTATCATCGAGAAGTTGCAAAACGATGGCGAGCTGACGGTGCGCATTGCCTATAACCTGTTTACCCAGAGGCCGAAGCAGGAAGTTGAAGATTTCCAGACCTGGAGCGATATGCTGCCACCGCTATCAGGCAACACCATGTATCGCCACAATGGTGCAGGTGAAATGCTGGTGTTTTCTGCCGCCGATTTTGAAGATTTCCGCGAACCACGGCCAAACCTGGCTGACAGCATGGAAGATGAACTGGAGCACGTGGTGCGCCTGCTGGTGGAAAAACGCTGGCCCTTCCGTCTGCATGCCACCTACGATGAAACCATCAGCCGCGCACTGGATACTTTTGAACGTGTTAACCGTGATATTCCGTTCAATAACCTGCACTGGTTCTTTGATCATGCAGAAACCATCAGCCCGCAAAATATAGATCGCGTCAGGGCATTGGGCGGTGGTATCGCCATCCAGCACCGCATGGCCTATCAGGGCGAATATTTCATCGAACGCTATGGCAGCCAGAAAGCCGCGCATTCTCCACCGGTCAGACGCATGCTTGATGCCGGCATCCCCGTTGGCGGTGGTACCGACGCCACACGTGTTGCCAGTTATAACCCCTGGGTCAGCCTGTCATGGATGATCACTGGCAGAACCGTGGGTGGCACCAGCTTGTATCAGTCAGATAACCTGCTGGACAGGGAAACTGCATTGCGCCTGTGGACCACAGGCAGTGCATGGTTTGCCAATGCCGATGGCAAACAGGGACAGATCAAGGCCGGCCAGCTGGCCGACTTCATCGTGCCTTCGGCAGATCTTTTTGCCATCCCCGAAATGGATATTGCCAGCCTGGTATCGCACCTGACTGTCGTCGGTGGCAAGGTCGTGCATGGTGATGATGAATTTTCCAAACTTGCGCCACCAACGCCACGCGCCGCGAATGACTGGGCACCCACCAATGCCTTTGGCGGTTACTGGCGTGAACCTGTCAAACAAAAGCCTGGCCAGGCTGGCCATATAAAAAAACAAGTCATGCATGGCGATTGTTGTGCCAAGCCATGTCAGGTACATGGCCATGGGCATACATCGAGCTGGCTCAATCCTGTGCCGGTATCGGATGAGAAAAGTTTTTGGGGTGCGCTTGGCTGCGCATGCTGGCTATGACATTACCACTATCAGCACAAGGGCTGGCTTTGTCGCTGCTGGCGCTGGTGTTTGTCTGGAGCGCGCTTGACAAGCTGCTGCACTGGCAGGAAGGTCTTGCCGAGGTACGCGAACAATTGCGATTTTTTCCCGTGCTTTTGTTGAGCGGCACGGTACTATTGCAGGCACTTGGTGCCGCCGGTTTGCTGGGGGCAGCTTTCTTTCCGGCTTACCCGGCAGCGCGTCACTTCGGCGGCTGGTCAGCGCTTGCACTTGCCGGTTTTACCTCCATGGCAACTGTCTTGTTCCATGCTTTCTGGCGGGAAGCCAGTAGCAGGGATGTACGGCGCATGCTGACGGTATTTCTCGAGCATATTGCACTTGTCGGTGGCCTGTTAATGGCAGCCACGGCTTTATTGGTGACTTGATTGCTAGCAACTTGAGTCAAACAAGCATACAAAAAAACTGGAATTTCTCATGCAAGCCAACACCGCTTCAGCAACACCCGGCACCAATGCTGCTCCTGCATTTCACCCATGGATGGCTCCCCTGCTGGCGCTGGTTGCCGCATATATCGATACCCTGGGTTTTATTGCCTTGTTTGGTTTATTTACGGCTCACGTGACAGGTAACTTTGTATTGATCGGTGCGGCCTTTGTGCATGGCGGCAGCGGCATGACTTTAAAGTTTCTGGCCTTTCCGGCCTTTGTCATCGGGGTCTTGATGGCCAAATGGACACACGGCTATCTGTCAGCCCGCGGCAGCAACAACATTGTAAAAATCTTGCTGGCGCTGGAAGCCGTATTGCTTCTGGCCTTTGCCCTGGCGGGAATGATTTTCCGGCCTGACCTTGGCTCAGATCATGGCTTGACAGCCATCATCACGGGCATGACAGGTGCGCTGGCAATGGGCCTGCAAAACGGCACGAGCCGCCTGAGCCTGGCCAGCCTGGTACCGACGACGGTCATGACCGGCAATGTCACGCAAATTATCATCGACCTGGTAGATGCCCTGTCCGGCAATGCTGTCGCGCGTGAACGCATACGGCGTTTCATACCGGCGGTAGCAGGTTTTGTTGTTGGTGCAGTGGGTGGCGCGCTGGCCTATGTGGCCATGGGTTTTGTTGCTGTCCTGCCGGTGATTGCTGTCTTGCTGATCCTGATACGCATTGCAGATCAGCGTCAGTGAAATGCCGCAAAGAATTTATTTGCCTGGTGCGGGTTTGGCAGGTTCGGGTGTGCTTGATGATTTAACAGAATTGGACGGGGTGGCCGCAGTCCTGTCATCTGCATCCCCATAACGATTGGATGCATTGATCCTGCCAGACTGCAAACGTTTGACGACTACGGCTTTGCCTTTGCTTTTACAAGGTTGATCAGACCACACGACCTTGCCATCGACCTCACAACGAAATACCGCTGTCTGCGCCAGACAAGTGATGGGGAAAATAAGCGCCAGCAACAGGCATAATTTCTTCATGGAACTTGTTTACCAAAAATACGAGTCTCATTATAAATATATTGCTGGCTGATTTATTTTTATTCACAAAATTCTTATTTGCCTGCGCAGCATTCTTTACGGCAATGTGTTCTTCACGGTATCAATGAAACCGCAATACGCATCCATGATATCGGCGCGCTGTAACAAGCCATTGTGTCCACCGCCCGGGCTGATGACAAAACGCCTGGATGCACCTGGCAAGGCCTCGAACACCTTGCGTCCCAGGTGCTGTGGCGTGACATTGTCCTTATCCCCAACCAAAACCAGCGCTGGCCCGTGATAGGAAGAGACTGCTGCTGCGTTATCTATGCCCTGCACTGCCGGGCTCAATTCAATGTTGATAAAGGGTCTGGCAAACCAGGGGGCAGTCGCCATCGCCCAGTCATGCGCGTTGGTTGCGGTTGATTCCAGTATCAAGCCATCGACAGGCCGGTTTTTTGCCACATGGCCCGCGATAAAACTGCCCAGCGACTGCCCATGTACAATCAGCTTGCCGCTGGTTTGTGCCCTGACAAGATCATAAATGCGCAGGGCGTCAGACTGCATGTTGATCACACCAGGTTCTCCACTGCTGCGACCATAGCCGCGGTAATCAAACATCACCACATTGACTTTGCACTGGCCCAGCGCAGACACCACATGCCTGGCGGAATTGTCGATATGGAACATATTGCCGCCAAAATATAAAACTGTGGCCCTGGCAGCAGCCTGGCGTACATCCACGCCCTGTAATACCTGCGCTTCTGTCGTATCCAGTGTCAGCTTTTGCAGGCTGGCACCCGGCAAGGCCCGCTGCAACTCGGCGTCATCAAATTTTTCATTTATTGTCACACCTGACCTGCTGTCGGGATGAATGAAATTGTTTTCACTGACGTGTACCGTCATGCAGGCCGACAAACTCAATGACATCACGGCTGCACAAATCCATATCCCTATTCTTCGCATCATATCTCCTGCCAAAAGGCGGTTGTTTTCAATTACAATCCAAATATAACAGAAATTAATTACTGTAAAACGATAATTTATAATTATAAAACATTTATTTATGACGACGCCTACACAATGCCGCCTGATTCGCATACTGCTTTTGCTATGCTTTTTGACGCAAGTGCTTTTCTTTATCCTGGCGTGGACGAGTACCTTGCCCAGTCTGGGCACCTGGCTGATGCGGGTCGTTGCCAAAGGACTCAGCCAGCAAGAAATGCAGAATTTGAGCAGCGCTGAACGCTGGCTGGGGGTGTTAACAGGTTTGCCTGTCATCATCAGCATGGCAATCGGCTTATGGAATCTGGATCGATTGCTGGCCAGGCTCAATCAAGCCACCATGTTTTCGCTGCAAAGCATAGGCCGCCTGCGCACGTTTGCCGGGGCAATCAGCTTGTCTACCGTGCTTTCCATCATCGAACCACCGGTACGTACCGCAGCCTACCTGTTATTGCCGGGGGAACATACTGGCAAATTTTCTGTCTCGGTCAGTACCGAAGAACTGGTCCTGTTACTGGTCTGCACGGTGTTTTACCTGGTCATCGGCATCATGCACGAAGGACGCAGGCTGGCCGAAGAAAACGAGGCTTTCATCTGATGAGCATCATCATTAACCTCGATGTCATGCTGGCCAGGCGCAAGGTCAAATCCAAGGAACTGGCACAATACGTCGGCATCACGGAACAAAACCTGTCCCTGCTGAAGTCTGGCAAAGTAAAAGGCGTACGCTTTTCCACGCTGGAAAAAATTTGTCAAAGACTGGCTTGCCAACCCGGGGACATCATGGAATGGGTGGATGATGGCAAAGACTTCAGCGATGACGAAGAAACCACATAAACCCTTACGACGGATAAGGTATTTTCATCAATCGGTCTGATTGACTTATGATGCGCTGCACATCGAATACTTGTAGCCGACATGGAACGTTTTAAGTCACTTGCCAGTCATAGTATCTTTATAAAGGAGACTCCGAATGAAACAGTTTTTGCTCGCCATGAGCCTGATACTGGGTGTCAGCAATATCGCCCTGGCCGATGATGCCTTGAAAGCAGCCATCGCCGGTCAACAGCGTACACCTGCCAACGCAGTACGCGACAGTGCACGACACCCTTATGAAACCCTGACTTTTTTTGGCATCAAACCCAACATGACAGTGGTAGAACTGGCACCAGGCGGTGGCTGGTATACAGAAATACTGGCGCCATATCTGCGTGACAATGGCAAGATGATTGCTGCTCTGGGCGACCCCGCTGTCAGCAAGGGAGCCGCCAACTTCAAACAAAAACTGGACGCTACGCCAGCCGTCTATGGCAAGGTACAAATGGGGGTCTTTTCACCGCCAGCCAAACTTGATTATGCGGCCAAGGGCAGCGCTGATATGGTGCTGACTTTCAGGAATATCCATAACTGGATAGAAAGTGGTGAACCTGCCATGAAGACCCTCTTCCAGAGTGCCTATGACACCTTAAAACCAGGTGGGGTCTTTGGCGTGGTTGAACATCGCCTGCCAGCCAGCAAAACCCAGGATGAAAAAGCCAGCACAGGTTATGTACATGAAAGCTATGTCATCAAACTGGCTGAAAGCGTAGGCTTCAAGCTGGCCGGGAAATCTGAAGTCAATGCCAACCCGAAAGACAATGCCGATCATGAAAATGGCGTCTGGGCTTTGCCGCCAACCTTTGCCAACAAGGATAAAGACAAAGCCAAATATGAAGCCATCGGTGAAAGCGACAGAATGACGTTGAAGTTCGTCAAACCATAAGGTTTTAGTGCCCAAACGGCACGACACTGGCAAGACAGGCAGTAACAGCTTATGATGGCTGCTACTGCCTTTTTATTTTGGAACGACCATGTTCAAGAAATGCCTGTTACTGCTATTGTCCGGCTTGAGCATGACGGCAATCGCCGCAGATAAATACCAGGTCGACCCGGAACATACGTTCAGTTACTTTGAATACCAGCATTGGGGCTTATCCGTACAGCGCGGGCGTTTTGATAAAAACAGCGGCAGCATAGAAATCGATACGGCCAGCAAAACGGGTAGCTTGCAAATTGCCATAGATGCTGACTCCATTAACACTGGCACAGAAACGTTCAATAAAATCTTGCGTTCAGAGAGTTTTTTCAACGCAGAAAAGTATCCGAAAATCTCTTTTCAGTCGAACAGGATGGTCTTCAATGAAGACCGGCTGGTACAGGTCGAAGGTGACTTGACGATCAAGGATGTCACACGCAAGGTCACCGTCGATATCACACAATTTGAATGCCGCTTCATGATCCTGTACCTGAAGCGTGCGTGCGGGGCAAATGGCAGCACAAAAATACTGCGCAGCGATTTTGGTGTTGGTCGCTACGTGCCCTTTGTCAGCGATGAAGTGACCTTGTCATTCAGTGTGGAAGCGATCAAGGATTAATCCGCCCTACTTGCTCAAGCCCTGATCAAGTGTAGCGAATAACAATTGCCCCAGCTACCGCCAGCAAGATAGCGGCCAGCCGCTTTGCAGAAATTTTCTCATGCAAAATCCAGGCGGCAATCGCGGTGGCAAATAAAATGGAAGTTTCACGCAAGGCAGCAATGGTGGCCACGGGTGCCAGCGTCATCGCCCACAGCGCAAGGCCATAAGAAGCGACTGAACAACTGCCCCCCGCTATACCCAGCAAATATTTACCTTTGCCGTAATTGAAAAACGCATGCCTGTCTCTCAGCAAGATATGGGTTAACAATAATAATGCTGTCAGCAAAAATATCCACAAGGTATAAGCCGCAGGCGCAGCCGACTTGCGTACGCCGATACCATCCACTATCGTATAGCCCGCAATAAAAACCGCATTCAATAGCGCAAAGCCACGGGCAGAAAAACCACTGGTCTGCTTTTTTTGTGCCCCCTGATCCAGCAGCGATAATCCCATGATGCCCAGAACCAGCATACCCAGTCCCAACCAGCGCATGGGTGGAACAGCTTCACCGATGATGCTGCCGCTGGCAACAGCGACCAGCAGAGGAGCGGTACCGCGCATGAGTGGATAAGCCTGACTCATGTCGCCAACCCGGTAGGCAGCTGCCAGCAGATAAAAATAAATAAGCTGCAAAACGACCGAGGCAAGTATGTAAGCCCAACTGGCGATAGCGGGTGGTGTGACAAAAGGCAGAATCAGTGCGCAGACAAGACCTGCGCCGCTGGTGACCAGTACGGTGTTGAAATACTTGCTTTCACCAACCTTGATAACGGCGTTCCAGACAGCATGCAGGAAGGCAGCGAACAAGACAATTGCGACAACGATTGTTGACATACATTGATGGCGTCACTGCGCCAAGATCGGGGCTAATGCAAAACGACGATATTAATATTACCCGCATCTGGATTGCTGCTGGCTTTTTCATGCCCGATAAATTTCAGTTGCGCGGCCTTGCCATCCCATAGCATTGCCGAGCCGTCATAGGGGCTGCGCAACGCCGCTGGCGCATGTTCAAGATAAGCAGGTATGTCCGCATCCGGGATTTTCTTGCGCAGGATTTCTGCCTGCAGACTGATCAGGCGCAGATAGCCATCGGTATCAAGGCTCTTGCCAATATAAGTGAAAACATAATCTGGCATGCTTACCTGCATGAGGATTTTTCCGACCGGGTTGTAGGCATGGCCAAGGTAAAAAGAAATACCGCTGGTGTTCAAGGGATCACGCATTTTTTTCAGGTTTTCTTTTAAGGCACTATAATCTTGTGCTATATTTCGGGCCGCATCGATAACGATATTCCAGTTACTGGCGACCATATTGGTGCTTGCATTAGGCTGGAAAGAAAAATTATTGAGCACATTCAATGGCCACGGCGCAATTTCTGATTGGTCTTGCGTCATCGCCAGGTTGGCGCGCAGATTGTGGAAGAAATTTGCCTGCGCACTTGCCTCATATAAAAATGGCCGCTCCAGACTTTTTTCAGACTGGGTCATGGGACGTACCAGCACGCTGATACGCTCTGCATATCGCTCGGTCAGTGCCGGATATAAAACCAGCAGTTCGCTGACCGTCCGCGCCTGCTTGCGCAGCGCAGTCTGCATCACCATTTTGGAAATGAGGCTGGAACTGTTTTTCAATGCCACTCTGAGATAACGGTCATTACTTTCCAGCAGTTGCAAACCCGTATCCAGTTTGCCGTCAGCGATATCAAAAACGACCTGTGTCAGCAATAAATCCATTGCCCGGCTTAAGCTGCTGTATTGTGGCAAGCCTGCATTGATGGCGGGTATCAGGTGTTCTTCATAGTCACCCATTTGGCGCATCAGTGCGTAACGCCGTGTCAGCACCTGGTTGCTGGCCATCTGTAGCGACAATTCGGCGCGTTTTGCCAGATCCATCTGCACACAATTTTGTAGCGTTTGTTTGCAACGATGATGGTCCCAGTGGAAGCTCAGGTAGGCCTCATCAGGCTCAGGATGAGCGTGGCTTTCATAATAAACTTTATCTTTTTGATATAGCGCTTCCTGGGCATTTATTTTATCAATGCCTCTTTTCAACAGGTCAGTGTCCTGCCCTGCATTCATCATCGTCAATATATAGAAACCATTTTGTGCATCAGGTACGTGGAATTGCTGATCGCGTAACAAGACTTGCGCCTCGGGCGTCAACGCTTCATCTTTCCAGTTAATGACAATGAAGACCACCAGCAGCGACAGCACGATCCCTATAATGACCATGATGATTCTCAGGCTCCAGCGACCCAGTGTTTTCAACCTGGAGCGATAGCCCGGCCTGATTTTCCCGGCATGGTCAGTGAGTGCGTTTGACATGGATGATTTTCAAGTGGATTTATCAAGAGATAGCGACCTGGCCTGCAAACCACGCAGAACTACGTGCGAATTATCTGTAAGTCGACACGCTCAGTCCACGGTTAAATTGTAAAATAAATACCGGTTTCACCAATTTGTGGCATTCAGCCACTTTTTAAAATTCTCATTGATAAACCCTAAAAAATGCCGCCAAGCTTACGCCCCGCCCTGTTGCGCGATTATGCTGTCATCGCTCAATGGATCAATAATACCGAAGCTTGCGCCCGCTGGGCCGGGCCACAACTGCCCTTCCCATTCGTCAGTACAGATTTGCCGGCCCTGCTGGCGAAGCCGGAAGCGCAGGCATTTGTATTGGTCGCCAAGAATGGGGAAGTAGCTGGATTTGCCCAGTTCTGGCGGCGTGACGCACGACGTGTCCACCTGGGGCGTATCATCGTTTCACCATCAGTACGCGGGCTGGGCTATGGCAGGATATTGTGTGAACAACTGATGCAACAGGCTATCAGGACAACCGGCGCGCCGGTCATCAGCCTGCGTGTTTATCGTGATAATGCGGGGGCGCTGCATTTGTACCATCAGCTAGGCTTTGCAGCGATAGAAAGCGATTCAAATGCAGAGGTGCTGGCGATGGAATATCGCTGTGAATAATCAGGCCGCAGGCCGTTTGTTTGTCAACAACACACCAACGACCACAAAGACAGCACCAACTAACTGACTGCCCTCCATCTGTTGCCCAAGAATGACACCCACCAGACTGGCAAATACCGGTACCAGATTCATATACACGCCAGCTTTGGCTGGCCCCATCTCTTGTACGCTGCGGTTCCACCACAGATAAGGCAATACCGTGCCGAACAGACCCAGAAAGACAATTGCCAGCAAAGTTTGCGCGTGGGGCATGACGAAGATATCTGGCGCTTCGGCAAAAGCCAGCAGCATCAACATGACGGCGGCCATACTGACCGTCAGGCTACTCAGCAAGGCACTCGGTACCTGGCTGGCATAGCGCCTGGGCAACACGCAATACACAGCCCAGCACAGGCTGGAAAGGCTGACCAGCATATCGCCATGTGAAATATGCAGGTTCAGCACCGCCTGCAGGGAACCATGCGCCACCACGATCAACACACCCAGCAGACCCAGCACCAGGCCTGCCGCTTGAAAACCGCGTATTTTTTCACGGTTCAACAAGGCATTCAACAAAACAATCAGCGCTGGGTTAAAAGCCATGATCAGGGCAGCATTGACTGAACTGGTAGAGCGCAGGCCGTAAAACATGAACAGGCTGAAACCCAGCACACCAAACAGCGCCAGCACCAGCAAGATGCCGATATGCGCACGTATGGCCAGCCACTGCGTGCGCAGGGCTGGCAGGGTCAAACCCGTGAGCACCAATGCGGCGATACCGTTACGCCAGCTCACTACCGTCAAAGGTGAAAACTGTTGCAAGGCAAATTTGCCGACATGAAACACCGTGGCCCATAAAAAGGTGGCACCAAACAAGCGGGCGGTCATCATATTCATCATTTACTCCAAAGCTTTTGATTGCGATACTATAGTCATCCAATTTTGAAAAACATATAGCAAAAAATGGCAAAGCATTTTCCAGAAATAGAAAGTCGTGATTTTGACTGGAATGACCTCAAGTACGCGCTTGCCGTAGCCCGGCACGGCGGGCTGAGTCAGGCAGCCAAGATCCTGGGCAGCAGTGCCTCTACTGTTGCGCGGCATATCCAGCAACTGGAGGCGGCACTGGGGCATACCCTTTTTCTGCGCCAGCAAACCGGCTACCTGCTGACCGACGAAGGCAAGGAAGTGCTGGAGCTGATCATCAATGTCGAAGACGCCTTGCTGGCACTGGAGCGGCGCGATGCCGGTTCAGGCAGTTGTCGCCAGGTCAGCGGCTATGTGCGCCTTGCTTGCGCGGAGATGATGGCAGTGCACCTGGTCACGCCTCACCTGCCAAAACTCTTTGAACTGCATCCACAACTGCAAGTGGATCTGGCGGTGGATATCAAACTGGTTGACCTGAACCGGCGCGAGGCAGATGTGGCCTTGCGCCTGGCCAACCCAGGTGAAAAACCCGGTGAGCAGGATTACATCGCCCACGCCATCGGCAAGATGACTTTTGCCGCCTATCGCAGCAGACGACATGAAGACACAAAACAGTATGTCAGCTGGGGCAAGGATTGGGAACATTTGCCCATGGCGCAATGGCTGAAGCAGCATTTCAAAACCCAGGAACCCAGGCTGCTAAGCAATAACGCCAATGTGCAGTTGCAGGCAGCCAGGGCAGGTGTTGGCCTGGCAGTGTTGCCACGTTTCATCGGTGATGCAGACCCTGACCTGATGGAAGTCAGCATCTGCAAGACAGAATTGTCACGCAATATCTGGCTGGTGTATCACCGCGACTTGAAAGCCAGCACACGCGTGCTGGCAATGAAGGATTTTCTAAGCGATTGCGTACAGGATTACCTGAAATAAATCAGGGTCATCCTGCACGCGCTCAACCAGCGTAAGTAAATGCATCGATGCTGGTGGTATAACTGGAACTGCTGACGGTACTGACATACACATACTCACCCTTGGCCTGGGCAGGCGTGACTGTGATCAGCATATAGCCGCGGCGATAGGTATCGATATAATTGATGTCATCCACCAGTGCCTTGATAGTAGCTGCCAGCGTTGCCGGTGGCACCACGGCTGGCGGGAACACGCTTTCAAAACCACCTGAAGTCACCGACATGCCCGCAAACTCAGCGCCGACTTGTGTACCATCAGTCAGTGTCAGTTTATTGAACCAGGCATTGTGGCTGTCGCCAGACAGAACCAGGAATTTCTTGCCCGCTGTCTTCAGTTTCGCTGCCGAGTTAAAGACGGTATCACGGGCATTTGGATAACCTTCCCAGTTATCGAAGTTATACGAGATTTTGGGATTTTTCAGCGGATCAAGCAAATCTTTTTGCGTCTGCGTTTGCGCCGCAACAGGCGTACCTTTTGCTGTCAGATAAGCGGTGACAGAATCTGCACTCAGATTGGTCGACAGCACCGAAGCTGGTAATTGCACACGGCCCATGACAGTCTGGTTACCCAATACCTGCCAGGTCGCTTTCGACGACGTCATTTGCGTATCGAGCCAGGCTTGCTGGGTCGTGCCCAGCAATTGCTTGTTCTTGTTGAAGGCATACGGCAGGAATTTGGGATCAGCCACATCACGCCCCTGTGCATCAAGCATACGGTCTGGTGCCTGTTCACGGCCTATCATGCGCGTGTCTAGCATATGCAATGACAACAGGTTGCCGAAATCGAAAGAGCGGTAAATCTTCAGCAGGTTGCTGGTATCTGGCGAACGTATCGGCATCCATTCATGATAGACCTGGCTGGCCGCCGCCTTGCGTGCCGCCCACGTGCCCTGGGTTGCAGGATTATGATTTTCTGCACCGTCCATCCAGGCGTTGTTGGCGAACTCATGATCATCCCAGATGGCGATCATGGGCATGCGTGCATGCAGGGCTTTCAGGTATGGATCTGCTTTATGCAGGGCATGACGGGCGCGGTAATCGGCGACAGTCACGATCTCATTGGCAGGTGCGGAAATACGCCCTGCAACCTGTGACGCTGCCGGTGGGAATACGCCGTCCTTATACTCATAAATATAGTCCCCCAGATGCAAGGCAAACTGCGCACCGGAAGAGATGGCATTGTCATAGGCATTGAAATAACCGGCAGGATAATCACTGCAAGAAAATACGGCCAGCTTGACCTGATCCACATTGCCAACAGGCAGTGTGCGGGTGCGGCCCACGGCAGAAATGCTATTGTTCGGTGCGACAAAACGATAATAATATTCAGTGTTGGCAGCCAAACCTGTGGCGTCCACCTTGGCGGTAAAACCGCTGGCAGGACTTGTCGTGACCTTGCCTGAAAACAGCACCGTAGCAAAACTCGCATCTGCCGCCATTTGCCAGGTCAGGTCGACACTGGCATCTGTCGATATCTTGGCGTGTGTCCACAAGATGACGCGATCAGATAAAGGATCGCCGCTGGCGACACCATAATTAAAAGCTGCCATCTCGCCATTCAACTCTGGAGAAGAACCGCCGCAGGCGGTCAGCACACCACCCGATGCCATGACCGCCGCGACGGAAGACATTTTGATGACAAAGCCGCGTCGGGCAATATTCGTGGGTAAATGCTGGTCTTTTTTCTGATCGTTTTGCATCTGACTACTCCCTGGAAAATGAGAGATAGTAGAGTGAGCTTATGTCAGGCATATGACGCCAGCGACGATTCTGGAAGGAAAGTCTAGAACGAATACTCTAGCGTATAAAGCAGGCACCCCGCACGATTAGTAAAAACTGGGCATAATGGGTTTTCCCAATTTCCTACACCGCGAGGCTCCCATGATAGAAGTCCACCACTTAAAAGAATCACGCTCACGCCGTATCACCTGGTTGCTGGAAGAACTGGGGCTCGATTACACCGTCATCTCTTACGACCGTGACCCCAAGACCCGCCTGGCACCGCCAGAACTGCAAAAAATACACCCACTGGGCAAGGCCCCTGTCATCCGTGACAAAGACCAGACCCTGATAGAGTCCGGTGCCATCATCGATTATTTGATACGCACGTATGGCAATGGCCGCCTTGCGCCTGCTGTGGGCACGACTGACTACAACCGCTATGTGCAGTTCCTGCACTATGCTGAAGGTTCAGCCATGTTACCGCTGCTGCTCAAGCTGTATGTAGGCCGCCTGGGTGACGCTGGCGCGCCACTGCATCCGCGTATCAGCAGCGAAGTGGCAAACCATTTCAGCTACCTGAACCTGGAACTGGAAGGCCGTAATTACTTCGTTGGCGACAGCCTGACTGGCGCGGACATACAATTGTCTTTCGCCGTACAGTCTGCCGTACGCGGCGCTGGCCGTGAAGCCTTTCCTAACCTGACACGCTTTGTTGACATGGTAGCGGCGCGTCCTGCTTATCAAAGAGCGGTAGAGAAATACAGCGAGTAATACCTGCCGTTTGAAATACGAAGATTGACAGCCTCGATTGCATACTCTATCGTCGCATTGCGGCGGACCCTGCAAGCTGGCGCTCAGACGAAAGTCCACAGTGCCTCTGTGGGGTTACCCCGCGGGATAAATTTACCTGGTATTTCATCGCGTGAGCCTGCCTGCATTCCATGCAGGACAGCTCACACTACACGAGACTGGTTGCAGGCTCTCCGCCGCCCCCGCTGCCGACGATCATACGCTACTGCCTTCACTCATGGACACTCCCAAGCAGGTCGCCTTCGCCATCGCCGATGCCTTACTGGCAGGTGAGTGCAGCCATATCGCCCTGATGAAAAACGTGAGTTGGGTATTAGGCAGGAAATGGCCTTGGATACCTGCGTTGTGTCAAAAAATTTACCGGCATGCCGGCCGGCATTTTTATCATTACAGCCGCCATGAAATAGCCGCATTGATACTGGACGACCATGGCTACTACGATGCCTGGCGGGGCGAAGACAAACCGCAAATCAAACAGTATTGCCTGCTGCCCGCCATCACCCCTGAAAAACCGGCATGGCTGCAAGCCCTGGCTTTGCCTGAATTTAATAACTCCGCTGATCTGGCCAGACACCTTAACCTGACTGTCAGTGAACTCGCCTGGTTTGCTGATCAATGGCGGCAGGATGCGCAGGCAGTACCACAACTGGGACACTATCATTATCGCTGGCTGGAAAAGGCAAAGGGCGGCTGGCGCTTGCTGGAAATACCCAAGTCACGTCTGCGCAATATACAAAGCAAAATCCTGCAACAGCTCTTGAACCGCGTACCGCCGCATGCAGCGGCACAGGCATTTCAGCAAGGCCTTTCGAGCATCAGCCATGCGGCACAACACACAGGGAAGCGTGTCGTAGTCAGGCTGGATTTGAAAGATTTTTTTACGAGCATTCCAGGTTCACGCCTGCATGCCCTGTTCGCCAAACTGGGCTATCCAGAAAACGTGGCGGGTACGCTGGCACGGCTATGCAGCAACCGCACACCTGGCGCTATCTTCAGAAATAAAACGGACAAGCCGCAGGCCTCTATCAGCGCGGCACATCTATTGCGCAGCCCGCATTTGCCGCAAGGTGCACCGACCTCTCCTGCTCTCGCCAATCTCAGTGCTTATCGCCTCGATATGCGTCTGCAGGCCTTGGCAGGCAGCATGCAGGCCCGTTATAGCCGCTATGCAGATGACCTGACATTTTCTGGTGATGACGAATTTGAGCAAAGCCTGCAACGCTTTATCCCGCGGGTAACGGCCATCGTGCTGGAAGAAGGTTTTGTATTGAACTACAAAAAGACCCGCATCATGCGCGCCTCGACCAGACAACAAGTCACCGGCATTGTCGTCAACAGCCATTGCAATATCAAGCGCGCTGATTACGATACCCTGAAAGCGATATTGACGAACTGCCTGCGCCACAACCCGGCATCACAAAACCGCGAAGGACATGCCAATTTTCGCGCCCACCTGGCTGGCAAGCTCGCCTATATGCGCATGATCAATCCTGCCCGCACGGCCAAACTACAAACCTTGTTTGAGCAGATCAGCTGGTCAGACTCAACAGCTAAGGCTTAACGACGGATTGCCGCCCAGGCCAGCATTGCCCAACCGGCCAGGAAGGCCACGCCACCTATAGGCGTAATCGCACCCAGTATGCGCGCACCCGTCAGCGCCAGTGCATACAGGCTGCCACTGAAAATCACTACACCTGTCAGCATGGCCCAGGCTGCCTTACGCAACAAGGCATTATCTTGTTGTTGCAACATGATGCCCAGCGCCAGCATGCCCAGGCCATGCACCATCTGGTAAGTCACTGCCGTTTGCCAGATAGCCAGCATGTCGGCACTCAGCATTTGCTTCAAGCCATGCGCACCAAAGGCACCGGCAGCAACGCCTGTGAACATGAGGATGGCAGCGATAGCAATGAAAGAACGTGCTTGCATGATGGATTCCAAAGTGTCAGAGAAACGCTATTTTAAAGCCTTGCAGCTTTGCTGGCCGAACAGAAAGCCAGGCATAAAAAAACCGCCATGCAATACATGGCGGTTTCAGGATTTAAAATTTACTTAAGGACTCAATTACGCAGCTTTTTGCGCAGCCTGTGCCGTATTGAATTCAGCAATCAGGCTGGCTTCCTTGGCCTTGGCGGCTTTGAAATGCTTTTCCTTGACATGACCATAACCACGGATATCTTCAGGGATGCTGGCAATGGCGACGGCCTTCGACAAATTATCTGCATTCAGCAAAGGCAGTAATTTGTTCAGGGTCTGTTTGTATTCCACTGGCAAGGCGCGTTCCATCTTGCGCTCTTCTGTATAACCGAAGATATCAAAGGTACCGCCGCGCAGAGACTTGAACTTGGCCAGCAAGCCGAACGCCTTCATCATCCACGGGCCAAACTGTTGCTTGATCAGGTGCCCCTTGTCATCACGCTTGGCCAGCAAAGGTGGAGCGAGGTGGAAGTTGATGGCGTAGTCACCTTCAAACATATCGGCAATTTTCTTTTGGAATTTGCCATCAGTGTACAGACGCGCGACTTCATATTCGTCTTTGTACGCCATCAGCTTGAACAGGTATTTCGCTACTGCTTCTGTCAGGCGCAAAGGCTTGTTGCCATCGACGAGTTTGCTTTCTGCAGCTTTGACCTGCGCCACAAAGTCGCTGTACTGGCTGGCGTAAGCCGCATCCTGGTAATCCGTCAGGAAAGCCACACGCTTGTTGATGGTGTCATCCAGTGTCGGTGCACGTTTCAGTTCTATGACCTGTGATGGCGTGACCAGACGCTGTACGGCTGCCAGGTCATGCGCAGCCAGGCGACCCCAGTTGAATGCCTGCTTGTTGAAGTCGATAGATACGCCATTGAGTTCAATCGCACGCATCAAGGCAACTTCTTCCAGTGGTACCCAGCCCTTTTGCCAGGAATAACCAAGGATAAACATATTCGTCGCAATATTGTCACCCATCAGGGCAGTGGCAATCGAAGCGGCATCGATCAGATCGACACGGTCAGCACCGCAGGCCTTGCGGATATCGTTTTCTGCCGAATCACCAGGGAACTGCCAATTCGGGTTCTTGATGAAAGTCGAGGTTGGCGTGCCATTGGCATTGATGGCGGCATGCGTGCGGCCTTCACCCATGCGTGACAGCGCATCCTTGCCTGCCGTCACGATCAGATCACAGCCTATGACCAGATCGGCCATGCCTGTGCCTACGCGTGTCGATTGTATGTCTTCTGCCTTGTCAGCCAGGCGCACGTGTGACATCACCGCGCCACCCTTTTGTGCCAGGCCTGTCATGTCCAGCACGGAACAGGCTTTACCCTGCAAATGCGCAGCCATCGCCATGATCTGGCCGATAGTGATGACGCCAGTACCACCAACGCCAGTGACCAGTACACCGAACGGTGTCTTGGTATCAGGCAGGGCTGGGTAAGGCAGTGCATTCACATCGAGTGCATTGCCTGGTTCTATCTTGGTCTTTTTCGGTTTTTTCAGCTTGCCACCTTCTACGGTGACAAAGCTGGGGCAGAAACCTGTGACGCAGGAGAAATCCTTGTTGCAGGACGACTGGTTGATCTGGCGCTTGCGACCGAATTCGGTTTCCAGCGGCTCGACTGACAGGCAGTTCGATTGCACTGAGCAATCACCACAGCCTTCACAGACGGCTTCATTGATGACTGCACGTTTGGCAGGGTCAGGGAAGCCAGGTTTGCCATCCTTGTCGATTTTTTTCCTGCGGCGGCGTTTTTCAGAAGCACAGGTCTGGTCATAAATCATCGCAGAGACGCCCTTGGCAACGCGCAGTTCGCGTTGCACGGCATCAAGCTCACTGCGATGGCGCACGGTGACACCAGCAGCCCATGGATAGCCTGCCCCATATTTTTCTGGCTCGTCAGTGACGACGATAATGGGGCTGACGCCCTCAGCGGCGATCTGGCGCGAAATCATGCCAGGGTCCAGCGGGCCATCGAATTCCTGCCCGCCTGTCATGGCGACAGCGTCATTGAACAGGATTTTGTAGGTGATATTGACTTCGCCAGATACCGCAGCGCGTATCGCCAGCAAACCCGAGTGATAGTAGGTGCCATCACCCAGATTACAGAACACATGGTTCTCGGTAGTGAATGGTGCCTGGCCTACCCAGGTCACGCCTTCTGCGCCCATGTGGGTGAAGGTAGACGTTTCGCGATCCATCCAGGTCACCATGTAATGGCAACCGATACCGGCCAGGGCACGGCTGCCTTCTGGCACTTTGGTCGATGTATTGTGCGGGCAACCGGAACAGAAATGCGGCACGCGGTCTTTATTGGCATCTGGCTTCGAAACCACGTTGAGCATGGCCTCCTTCGCTTCCAGATAAGCAACACGCTCCTTGACGAGTTGCTCTACCGGGTGGCCGGCAAAATAACGGCTGATGCGCGATGCAATTGCGCGGGCAATCTGTGCCGGGTTCAGTTCATAAGTCGCGGGCAGCAGCCATTCACCATGGCCAGAACCATGCAGGTTGCTCCATTCACCGCTGTCATCGAACTTACCGACCACGCGCGGGCGGACTTTGTCTTCCCAGTTATACAGTTCTTCTTTCAGAGCGTACTCGAGGATCTGGCGTTTTTCTTCAACCACCAAAATTTCTTCGAGGCCAGTGGCAAATTCACGCACGCCTTCAGATTCCAGCGGCCAGGTCAGGCCTATCTTATACAGGCGTATGCCTATATCTTTGGCGACTTGCTCATCGATGCCCAGGTCGGCCAGTGCCTGACGGGTATCGAGGTAGGATTTACCGGCGGTGATGATACCGATCTTGGCAACCGGGCTGTCCCAGATAATTTTATTGAGCTTGTTGGCGCGCGCATAAGCGAGCGCCGCATACCATTTGTAGTTATTCATGCGGATTTCTTGCGCCAGCACCGGGTCTGGTGTGCGGATATTCACACCATCGGCGGGCAAGACAAAATCTGCCGGAATAATTGGCTGCACGCGGTCCGGGTCGATATCAACGACAGCGCCGGATTCCACGACATCAGTCACGCATTTCATCGACACCCACAGGCCGGTATAACGCGACATGGCAATACCATGCAGGCCGTAATCCAGATATTCTTGCACGGTAGATGGGTACAAAACCGGGATACCGCAGGCTTTCAGGATATGTTCGCTCTGATGCGCAGCGGTCGACGATTTTGCCGCATGGTCATCGCCTGCAACAACGAGGACACCACCATGTTTGGACGTCCCTGCCAGATTCGCATGTTTGAACACGTCGCCACAACGATCGACACCCGGGCCCTTGCCGTACCACATGGCAAACACACCCTCATATTTCGCGCCAGGAAACATATTCACCTGTTGCGTTCCCCACACAGTCGTGGCTGCCAGATCTTCATTGACACCTGGATGAAACTTCACATGATGCTTTTCCAGATGCTTTCTTGCCTTGGCTGCGGTCAGATCGACATTGCCCAACGGTGAGCCGCGATAACCACTGATATAACCAGCAGTATTGAGGCCAGCTTTTTCATCGGCCTGACGTTGCAACATCATCAGGCGTATCAAGGCCTGGGTGCCTGTCATGAAAGCGCGGCCGCGCTCCAGCGTGAATTTGTCGTCTAAGGAAATATTATTGTCGATCAGCGCCTGCTGCTCGGCTTTGAGGGGTGCGTTCATGGGGTCTCCGTGCTTTTTTATCGTTTGGCAATGGTGTGCGCAACAAAACAGAATCACCTTGTGAGTGAATCATATATGAGAACGCATTGCATCTATAGAAATGACATGCGTTCTGCCACATCTGGCACATTAACATGCTGTATTGCCAGTCCCAATGGACAGTACAGCACAATAAGACCAGTACAGTATGACTGACACTTTATAAAAGTGTACTGGTTTTTCATTATTTTTTGCCATCAGTCAATATATTGGTTTTTATCCAATTTCCCCACTATCAAGAGCAAGAATCTGGGAAAATGGAATGACGCGCTTTTCATTAGCAAGGGTCACCATGTCGCAACCGAAAGCCACGCTGATCAAAAAAGTCATGCTTCCAGGCACATACCTGATGAGCAAACTCAGTTTGCGTATCAAGCTCCTGGGCATTTTTGCTACTCTGCTGCTTCCCTTATTGCTGTTGAGCATTTTTCTGATACAGAAAGTGCATACTGAAGCTGCCATTGCCCATAGCGAACTGCTGGGCGTACAGGCAAACGGCTTCATCATGAAAGTCATTATCCAGACCCAGAAGCACCGGGGGCAAGTCAACCTCAAACTTTCTGGCCAGAATCTGGACGACGACTTGACCAAGACCAGAAATGAATTAAAAAACAATCTGGATCAGCTTGAGCAGTTTTTCCTCGGTATGCCAGACTTGCCTTTGTATGGCCAGTGGAAATCTACTGCGGATGAATTACGCCAGTTAGCGGCTGGCCAGAATGCCACAACGGTCAAGGACAATGTCGCCCAGCACAGTCGCCTAATCAGACAGGCATTACAGTTTTCTGCATTGGTCGATGAGAAAAGCGGACTATTGATTGACCCTGAGCCAGCCAGCTTTTTATTGATGGATGTGGCCATGCGTAAAACACCTGGCTGGATAGAGCATCTGGCCTTGTTGCGCGGTCTTGGCGCTACCTATATCAAGTCGGGCACGATGGAATTTGCCGAAAAAGCCGGCATCGTCTCACGACTCGATGCCTTACAGGCCGCCATGACGGCCATCAGTGACATGGATGAAGCACTGAAGCGGGCTGGCGAAACTCCGTCTGCCACGCAAAAAGAAGCGTTGGACGCCAGTCTGGCATTTGCAGCACTGGCAAATAAAAACCTGTTGGGTGAAGCCATCAGTGGTGATGCCAATGAATTTTTTGCCCAGGGAACCCTTGCAATAGAAAAAGCCGTGGCCCTGCAAAAACAGATGCATGGCAGACTCAATGACTTGCTCATACAACGTGCATCTGCGCTTGGTTTGTATCAGAACATGATCATTGCAGGCATCGCCTTGATAGTACTGTTAAGTTGCTACCTCGCATTGGGCTTTTATCATAGTTTCATGTCTGCGCTCAATGAAGTAGGCCATTCTGCTAAAGCGGTGGCAGCAGGCGACCTGACCAATCATATTCAGATCTCCGGTAAGGACGAACTGGCACGTACCGGCCATTTACTGGAGGCAATGAATGGCAATTTATCCAGACTGGTTGCCAACGTGCGCACCAATGCCAGCCTGGTTGCCCAATTGGGCGAAAGCCTGGCGGGCGACATCAGTGATTTATCCACCCGTACCGAACAGCAGGCATCCAGCCTCGAAGAAACCTCAGCCAGTGTCGATGATCTGGCCGATACTGTAAAAAAGAATGCCGATAGCGCCAGGGCCGTTGATAACCTGGCCGCCAACCTACGCATCATTGCTGAATCAACGGGTGACGCTATGCGCTCAGCAGTAGATTCCATGAATGGCATCCATCAAAGCGCCCGCAAGGTGCAGGAAATTGTCAGCCTGATCGATGGTATTTCTTTCCAGACCGATATCCTGGCACTGAATGCCGCCGTCGAGGCATCCCGTGCGGGGGAACATGGACGCGGTTTTGCCGTTGTAGCCAGCGAGGTACGCGGCCTGGCGCAACGCAGTGCCGATTCGGCACGCCAGATACGCCGCCTGATCGATGATGCTGTCAGCCGGGTTGACGACGGTGTCACGCAAATCAGCAATGTCAACGACACGCTCAATGACATTGTTTCCGGCATCCGTGACCTGGCGGGCAATATCAATTCGATTTCAACCGCATCGACGGAACAAAGCAATGGCCTGTCACAAATATCCGAAGCATTGCGCCACCTCGACAGCATCACACAAAGCAACGGCCAGATGGCTGAACAGGCCAAGCATGTGTCGCTGAGCCTGGAAGAACGGGCACGCGCACTGACCAGGGCAGCATCCACCTTCAAATTGCTGCAAGGTACTGCCGATGAGGCGCACGCCCTCGTGAAAAAGGCAATCACAACTTACCAGAAACATGGTCGAAATGCGCTGCAAATCATTACCGCCAATGCTGACAAACTGTATGCTGACCGCGATATGTATGTGTTTGCTTTTGACCACAAAGGACAATATATCGCCTTTGCCGGTAATGCCGCCAAGCTGAAAGTCAATCTCTTCCAGGTTGATGGCCTTGATGGGCGAAAGCTGGTTGCCGATGCGTTTGCTCTGCCGGAAACAGGGGGCTGGATCAATTATACGATCGTCAATCCGCTGTCAAAAAAAGTGGAAGCCAAGACTTCCTACATAGAACGTGTTGCTGACAATCTGGTACTGGGTTGCGGCGTCTATAAAGTCGAATAAGGCCAAAACGCGCTTTGGTGCTGCTAAAGGCTATAATCATGCTATGAAACTCAAATTCACCAAAATGCATGGTGCGGGTAATGATTTTGTCGTCATTGATGCCATTCACCAGCAAATCAATTTCAACACGGCGCAATGGCGCCAGATTGCTGACCGCCGTTTTGGCATCGGTGCCGACCAGATACTGGTGGTCGAACGTTCTGCCAACCCTGCTGTCGATTTCCGCTACCGCATCTATAACGCCGACGGTGGCGAGGTAGAGCAATGTGGCAATGGTTCGCGTGCTTTTGTCCGTTTTGTCATCGAAAAGGGCCTGAGCAACAAATCCAGCATACGTGTCGAAACCATGTCCGGCATCATAGAGCCGCGTATGGAGGCCGATGGCAGCATCACTGTCAATATGGGCGCACCGGTGCTGGATGCCGTACAAGTACCATTTCTGGCAGAAGACCTGAAGGCTTTGCAGCAGGGCGACGATAATTTGTGGCCACTGGAAATCAATGGCAAGGCCATCTGGGTGTCGGCTGTATCGATGGGTAATCCGCATGCCGTGCAGCTTGTTGCCAATGCTGACGACTTCCCGGTGCAGGTCGATGGCCCGCTGATAGAGAATCATCCCCGTTTTCCAAAACGCGTCAATGCTGGTTTCATGCAGATCATTGACCGCAGCCATATCCGCCTGCGCGTGTTTGAACGCGGTGCTGGTGAAACCCTGGCCTGTGGTACCGGTGCCTGCGCTGCCGCCGTCACTGGCATACGCCGTGGCCTGCTGGACAGCCCGGTACAGGTCAGCATGCGAGGCGGCGAGCTTTCCATTGCCTGGGACGGCGAAGGCAGTCCGGTTTTCCTCAGTGGCCCGGCTGTGACCGTTTTTGAAGGCGAAATTAACCTTATCGAACCATAATGAATTCCAACGACATCGCGACTTACCTGATCCAGCATCCGCATTTTTTTGAAGAACATGCCGAGTTGCTGGGTACCATCAAACTTACCAGCCCTGTCATGGGGCGCGCTATTTCCCTGCAAGAACGGCAGATGGAAGTTGTTCGTGAAAAATACCGTGGTTTGGAATTGCGTATGGCAGACCTGTTAAGGATTGCCGAAGAAAATCACGACATCACCAAAAAATTCCAGAACTGGACACGCTCACTGCTGCTGGCCCGCAATGATGTCGATCTGCCGCACGTGCTGACCCAGGGCTTGCAGGATATTTTTGATTTACCTCATGCAACCCTGCGCCTGTGGAATGTCGCTGAAGATTATGCGCATACCTGGTTTGCCGTCCCCGCCACGGATGATGCACGTTTGTTTGCCAAGGGCTTGAACACGCCTTTCTGCGGCAAGAACCAGGATTTTGAAGCCGCTGCCTGGATAGATACACCTGAACCGGTAGCATCACTGGCCATGCTGCCTTTGCGCCTGTCACCGAAAGCCCCCACTTTTGGTTTGCTGGTACTGGGCTCACCCGATCCTGCCCGTTATACCAAGGACATGGCGACGGATTTCCTCTCAAAAATCGCCGACACCAGCAGTGCCGCCTTGAGTTGCCTGGTGGACCTGTAAACACGCCCATCAGGTAAAAAGGCAAATCTGAGCACATCATGAGTATGCCTGCGCAAAGTGAGGAAATAACACGGGAAATCCCCCAGGAAAACCATCTGGCGGCTTATCTGGAAGTCTTGCGCAGCCAGCGGCAACTGTCACAGCATACGCTGGACAGTTATTTGCTGGATCTGCGCGAGTTGATGAAACTGGCAGCAGAAGCAGGACAGACTGAACTCCTCACTCTCAGCACCCATCATATACGCCGTTTTGCGGCGCAAATGCATGCCCGCGGCCAAAATGCGCGCAGCATTGCCCGCAAGCTGTCGAGCTGGCGCGGCTATTACCGCTGGCTTTCGGAAACCCATGAACTGGCTGCCAACCCGGTGGAAGGCGTGCGTGCACCGAAGAAAAACAAACCCTTGCCCAAAGCCCTGGGGGCTGACGATGCCGTACGCCTGGTGGCGCATAGAGGCAGCGATCAGGCAACACCTCTGGCCAATCGCGCCATGTTTGAATTATTGTATTCGAGCGGTTTGCGCGTATCCGAACTGGTGAACCTGGACGTGGCCGCAGTCAGCGAAGCAGGCTACAGCTCGCCAGGCTGGGTCGATATGACAGAGGCGGAAGTGCATGTCACTGGCAAAGGCGGCAAACCGCGTATCGTGCCCGTTGGCAAACCCGCACTGGCGGCACTGGCAGACTGGCTGGCCATCAGGACAACGCTGGTCAAGACAGACCCGCACCCCTTGTTTTTGACCGAACGCGGTACGCGCATTTCTGCCCGCCTGATACAACTACGCCTGAAGGCCCATGCACAGAGCCTGGATATTCCGGCGAATGTCCACCCGCACATGCTGCGTCATTCTTTTGCTTCGCATGTATTGCAGTCATCAGGGGATTTACGTGCTGTACAAGAAATGCTGGGCCACAGCTCGATTGCGGCAACCCAGGTGTACACCTCGCTGGATTTTCAGCATCTGGCCAAAGTCTATGACCAGACTCATCCACGGGCTAAAAAATAAGGCCCCGGCATGGTCTGCCAGGGCATCCCGTCTAGCGTAATACCATTTCCACACGACGGTTTTTGGATCGTCCCGCTTCTGCGGCATTCGATGCCCTTGGAGCCAGAGGCCCAACGCCACGGGCAATCAGACGCGCATCGGCAATGCCATAGCCTTTCAGTGCATCGACGACAGCCTGCGCACGCTTGCCTGACAAAGTCATATTGTAATCAAGCACACCCTGGGTATCCGTATGCCCAACGATATACACGGCAGCAGAATTTGCTTTCAGGTATTTCGCCATTTCATCAAGCTGCGGCTTTGACTCTGGTTTGATGACAGCTTTGTCGGTATCAAAATACAGGCCGTAGAAACTGACAGCACCGTTCGCGGCCAACTCTTTGCTGATGGCGTCGGCATCGACGGTCACGATGTTTTGTTCCATCGCTTTTGGTTCCAGCACTTCTACCAGCACGGCGACATGGTCGTTCATGCTGTCGGTGATGTCACCCATGGTGCCACCAGAATTCAATGCCGCATAAACGCCGACATAAGTCGTCGCTGCGCCCGTGCCTTTTTGCAGCAAGGCGTAACGCAAATCCTTGGCACCATCAAACACCGCCTGCACAAAACGGTTGCGGTTGACATCATAGCCCTCGCCCTGCACATGGGTACGCTTGTCATTCCAGTTATATTTCAGGCTCTTGAATGAAGGGCCGCAACTGTCGTTATCACATTGAAAAGCCGGCTTAAAGCCCTTGCTGTTGAGACTGTCAGTAAAGTTGCGAAATACTTCCAGCGAAGAGCGGCCTTTCGGCACCATATAGACCGTGCGTGTCAAAGTACCTTCGGCGCGCTGTACTTTGGAAAATTTCTTGTTGCTGCTGTAATCAGGCTCTTGTGCCGGCCCTGCAGGGAAGGAAATTTCATCAAAGGCTTTTTGCGTCTGCAACAGGATGAAAGACCCCTGGTAGCGTCCTGTCAGTGGATGATCCTTGGCATTGGGCGCATCGCTGTTTAATATTTTTTCATAGGCCGGATTGCTGGCAGCATGGACAAATTGACTGGCGGCCAACACCAGTCCAAATAAAAGTGGTTTCAGCATTTTGCGCATGATGTACAAGACTCCTGTTGTGAAGGGAGAAGATAGAGATTTTGCAACAGCTTGCTAATGTAGCACAAGTCTTTTCCCTGCCTTCAAAATGTGCAATTTCCCAAATGAAAAAGCAGCGTTACCGCTGCTTTTTCATTCATACCACTACGCTTGCCAATTATGCTTTAGCAAGTTTCAGGCTGCTGACGTCAGCAGTCAGGTAACCCACTGCTGCACTGAAGCGGTTTTTGTAATTGGCACGTACCAAAGGATCAAGTGTAGCCTGTACATTGCTGTGCAATGGCGACAACCAGTCACCTGCATGCTGGAAATTGCTGGTGATGTAGGTCCAGCCATTCAACTCATCCACAACAGACAGGCCTGTGGATTCAGCACCGGAAGGCATGGATGCCAGACGGGACAATTTCTTGGTATCAACGTTGTAGGCCCACAAGAAGTTATTCACGTGCTGACTGCTGTCTTCGCCAATGAACAGGGTACGCAGTTTTTCAGAGAACTTCAGGTTATCCGGGTTCGCGATTTTATCTGGATTAGCGGTGTTGCCCAGTGCATCTGGCGCGAGCTTGCCTGACGCATCCAGATAATCTTCACCGACCAGCAAGGCTTTGGTCTGTGTTGGTACCCAGTCACTATTGATAGCTGTACCGGCAGTATCTTTCTGCCCACCTGTCATGGTGTGTGCCAGAACCGCACCTGCTGTCACCACTTTTTCCAGGGTAACACCATACGCTTCGTTCCAGCCGGCATTGCCACGCACCATGGAAGCCTGCATGTTTTGCAGGGCAGAGTAAGCAACTTTGTCTTTGATATTGACTGTTGTACCTTCCAGTTTGGTCAACGCCATGCTACCGCCGACCATGGATGCATAACGGTGCGTTTCCAGAAAGGCAGCGGCTTTTTCCATACCCGGCTTGATCTTGATCCACTGTGGTTTGCCGCTGTAATAAATCTTGGTATAGCTGGCATCTTTTGGATCAGTTGTTGCCACGTCCATGATGTCGGCAGGCTTTAAGGTATTGGCCAGGTTTTCGATTTCTGCACTGGTTGCAGAACCTATCTTGATCCATGTCAGTGGCGCACCCGCTGCAGCAGGATCAATGGAAAATCCAGCACCGATTTTTGCGACATACAAGGAACCGGAAGACAGATCTTTTTCTTTGTCCGCGACAAAAACAAAGATACCGCCATTAGTCGCATCATCTCCCATCAGGGCAGTGCGATTGTCTGGCATGACCTGTATCAGTTCGTGCGAAATACGGCCCAGGCAATAGTGTTTTTTAATGGTACCAGTGCCATCAGGGTTGACCGTCACTTCAGGCAAGTGGCCATAGTGGTAAGGATTGGCCTTGGTTTCATCGCCAAACAGATTGGCGCTGTAAGCCTTGAACTGAGTGTTGGTGGACAAGGTATATCCGTCTGGCTCATATTCTTCGCTGGACAAATGCGTGCCCCATGGTGACAGGCTGGCACCACAGGTAATCCACAGGCCATTGACCTTGGAAGTGTCAACATTGAAGTACTTGACCAGGCTCAGCTTACCTGTCGCCTGATCCTGATCCAGCGTCAAAATAGCGATAGGAGAAGGCAATTTGCCATACATATCGGTCGTGCCATCCTGCGCCCAGGTCGTGTATTCAAACTGCACGACAGCAAACACTGCCTTGCCCTTGATACCTGTCACAGTAGGATTGGCAACCGACAGCAAAGAAGTGCCATCAGGGGAATCAGAGAAAAACTGACGCTCCTTGCCTGCTACTGTTTTGTCAATGATGGGCTTGTTATTGATATCCACATAGCCACCTGCCAGGATAGTACCGCCATTGCCGTTAGGTACCATGTCACCGGTCAGGAAGAAAGGCTGATAAGCCAACTTGTAAGTCTGTGAACTGCTATCACTGAAATTCACGCTCAATGTCGAACCGACCGTCGTCGTTGCCATGGCTGCCGCGTTTGCCAGCGAAGGTGCGGGCATGGCAGTAAATTCAGCGCCGGTAAAATTCGCAGCAACGGGTGTTACCACCGGGGTCGCAGCAGTAGTGGAGCTACCGCCACAAGCCGACAGCAAGGACGCCGTTGACATGGCGCCCAAAGGCAGCAATGGGGCACCAGCAAGAAATTTAAGAGCCTGACGACGGCCAAATTGAGGTTGATCTGACATGATTCGAATTCCAATAGTTGATTGCGTCAAAACCGTGCGAACTAAAGACCAGTCGCACGAAGAATTAGGGGATGTAAGACCCTGCGCTAAGTAAGGGCTAGTTCGGGCAGGAGTATAAGTAGCGAATATGACAAGCTAGTGAATCAGGAAATATTTCTGATATGAAAGTATGTGAATGGATATAGTTATGGCTTTTTGCAACTGAATTGCATTTTGAGGCATAATGTCTATACTGAAGTACGCAATAGCAGCACAAGTCAACATAGCCAAATCGCCTGAATGAACATAACGGTCACCATAGCCAAAACGACGAAATGAAATCTGCACGCAATCCGGCGACATCGCCTGCGACCATACATCAGACCAGTGCTTCGTCCCTGTTGCGTCAGGCAGGTGTACGGGTGACCGACGCACGTCTGCATGTGCTGACAGAGTTGCTGCTAAGCCAGCGGGCGCTTTCCCATCTGGAAGTGCAGGATGCCTTGCCAGACATGGACAGAGTGACTTTATACCGGGCGCTGGATTGCCTGACTGATGCAGGACTGGCGCATAAAATTGCCGGTGATGACCGGGTATTTCGCTATAGCACGGGCAGTGAAACCACTTATCCGGCCAATAATGAGCGCAATGTCCAGCATCAGCACGGTCACTTCAAATGTACGCTTTGCACCAGGGTATTTTGCCTTGATGATGCACAGCAGCCCGCCTCACTGCGTGAGCAATTACAAGCCACCTTGAGCAGCACGCTGGGACGCGGATTTCAAAGCCACGATATCGAGCTTACGATCAAGGGCTTGTGCGCCGACTGTTCGAGATAAATTGTCTAACCTTGTTTTAAAGAAAACCATGGCATTGATCCCTACTACCATCCTCACCGGCTTTCTGGGTGCAGGCAAAACCACCTTGCTCAACCGTATCTTGCAGGAAGACCACGGTCATAAAATTGCCGTCATTGAAAATGAATTTGGCCAGGAAAATATCGACAATGAAATCCTGGTGCAAGACAGCAATGAGCAAATCGTCGAGATGAACAATGGCTGCATCTGCTGTACTGTGCGTGGCGATCTCATCGTTGCGTTAAGCAAGCTGATACAGCAAAAAAATGAGGGCAAGCTGCATTTTGACCGCGTGATCATAGAAACCACCGGCCTGGCCAACCCCGGTCCGGTAGCGCAAACTTTCTTTGTTGATGAAGAAGTCGGCACTTATTACATGCTTGATGCGGTAGTGACCGTGGTCGATGCGCGGCACGGCATGCAGCAACTCGATGAGCATGAAGAGGCACAACGCCAGGTAGGTTTTGCTGACAAGATATTGCTATCGAAAACGGATCTGGTCGATGCCACGCAAGTGAGTACATTGCGCAACCGCCTGATGCACATGAATCCACGCGCGCCGATGACGGCGGTGGATTTTGGTAAGGTGGCGATTGCTGAAGTGCTGGATCTGAAAGGCTTTAACCTGAACGCAAAACTGGACCTGGACCCTGACTTCCTGCTCACGGAAGAACATGCGCACCAGCATGACGAGCATTGTGAAGATGAACATTGCGGACATGAGCATGCACATCATGCTGACGTTGAGACCCATGAGCACAACCACCACCATGCCCATCATTCGGACGATATCGCGGCCTTCGTTTTTAAAAGTACGCGCCCTTTCAATACCGGCCAGCTGGATGAATTTCTGGCTGGGCTGGTACAGGTATTCGGCCCGCGCATGCTGCGCTATAAGGGGGTATTACTGATGGAAGGCGCAGACCGTAAAGTCATCTTTCAGGGGGTGCACCAGATCATGGGCACCGATGTTGGCGCGAAGTGGGGAGAAAACGAATTGCGCGAAAGCAAGATGGTATTTATTGGCAAAAATCTACCAAAAGACATATTTATTGAAGGTTTGGAGCATTGTTTGGTATAAACTAGCGGGCTATTGAAGACAGGTGTTGCCTGTCGTGCAAGTGGCGTTCATGCAAATGTCATTTACTTTATCAATAAGGGGAGGATAATTGTCTGGGACAAATGTGTTTCAGATTTGTTCTATGTATTAACCCGTCGTATCGAAAGTAAGCGAAGTGGCAACTAAATCACCTAAATCGACTGCTACAGTCAGCGCACCCGAAGCTCTGCTCACAGAGGAAGAAATCCTCAAGATGGGCGAGAAGGACTATATGAACGCTGCACAACTGGCATTTTTCAAGGCCCGTTTGCAGCAGCTTGAGAAGGATTTATTGAAGAACGCCGACGAAACCACCGAGCATCTTCGTGAAACCGTATTGGTACCAGACCCGGCAGACCGTGCCACGATTGAGGAAGAACATGCGCTGGAATTGCGCACCCGCGATCGTGAACGCAAATTGCTGAAGAAAGTACAGCAATCCATCAATAGTATTGATGAAGGCGATTACGGTTGGTGCGAGGAAACCGGTGAACCCATAGGCGTACCGCGTCTGCTGGCGCGACCAACAGCGACCCTGTCACTGGAAGCACAGCAAAGACGTGAAATGAAGCAAAAGCTGTACGGCGACTGAGTTTTTTCGTTCTTCGGCAACGCTTCTGAGTGTCATAAGCGTGCAGCTAACCACTGCGCGCTTTTTAAAGCTTTTTATATGCAACATTGTTGCAATCGCCGGAACTTTTTCCGAATTGTCTTACTCCAAGACGCTGTTTGAATTTTGTTTTTCTGGCTTTTTTCTGACATTCCTTATGAATGCTTGTTGATTCTTGTTGATTCTTGTTGATCCCTTCTAATAATAAGCAGCAAAATGTCGGGTTTTTACTACATATTTGATTTTGTGTTTTAGTTAACAAATTTTAAGCTCCCTGACATGCACCAACCCTTCTCAATCAGCAAAAAACATAGCAAGCGATGGCTGCTATGTGTCTTGCTGCCTGCGCTTTTATTTGCGCAATGGATGGGTCTGTCGCATCGCATGTCACATGCAGGCTGGGCCGGTGGCATCGCACCAGTCAGCCTGACAGCGCAACAGATACATGCCTCGTCAACTTCACTCTTTGATGCCCAGTTCTTTTCAGGTACTAAAGATGATGGCGGCGCGCTGCATTCCTGCGCCTTATACGATGCTGCCAGTACGGCAGAATACCTTTACCACGTCCCCGATGCGGCCATCCTGCTGACGGGTGTAGCAATTATTTCAAAAAGCAAAGCCAGTGTGAGCTGGCTGGCCTTGCTGCTACTCCCTTTTTCTTCACGCGCCCCACCTTCCCTGTCTGCCTGACCCTCTATACGCTCCCCTCTTTTTAAGGTGAGCCTGGCATAACATTTTTCAGACCAGCGTCGCTGCGATCTGGAATTGCATTTTTTCGCAAACAGGAAAACTCATGGCTTTTCAACGCACACTGATGACCAGTGCAATACTGGCTGTCTTCGCTCAATTCAATACTACGGCACACGCTGAAAGCGCACCGCCTATCAATACCGTTACGGTTACTTCCAATCCCATCAGTAATGATGAAAGCATGCAGGTGCTTACTCCCGCTAAAGTACTGTCGGGGCCGGAACTAAAAGCCAAGGTGGGGACTTCTTTAGGCGACACACTCAGCGGTGAGCTGGGCGTGTCTGCATCCGGCTTCGGTGCGGGTGCATCACGCCCCATTATTCGCGGCCTGGAAGGCCCGCGTGTCAAAATCCTGCAAAACGGCATGGGCGTCGCTGACGTATCGAGCCTGTCGAATGATCATGCGGTCGCTAGCGAAAGCGCAACTGCCCAGCAAATTGAAATTTTGCGTGGCCCGGCTGCCTTGTTATACGGCAGTGGTGCAATCGGTGGCCTGGTGAACGTGATCGATAACCGTATTCCCAACATACTGAACAAGCAGATTACCGGTGAAGCAGAGATCCGCTTTGGTGCCGTCAACCAGGAAAAGAGCGCCTCATTTTCGATTGATGGTTCCAGTGGTGTCGTAGGTCTGCATGTCGATGGCAGCAGCCGCAGTACGATAGACTACAAAATTCCTGGCAACACAGAATTGAATAACCCCGCTTCAGCCAGCGGACGCCTGCCTACCAGTTTTACACGTGAATCAACGCTGGCCGTGGGTGCTTCAGTCATCCAGTCCTGGGGTTATTTTGGTGTTGGGCTGCAAACCCTGAATGATCATTACGGTATCCCTACAGCTGAACGTTCATTTATTGATCTGAAACAGAACCGCCTTGATCTCGATGGTTTGCTGAATTCACCCATCACCGGCTTTGACAGTCTGAAATATAAACTCAGCGCCACCGATTACCAGCATAGTGAAAAAGCTGAAAACGGCACCGCCATTACCAATTTCAAAAATCAGATGCTGGAAAGCCGCATCCTGCTGTCGCACCCTGCGTGGGCTGGCTGGCAAGGTAGCTGGGGCCTGCAGAGCGAACAGGTTAAATTCTCTGCCCTGTCGGCCAGTACCGGACGGGCTGACACTGTCCCTCCCACCAAGTCCACTTCACTGGCAGCGTTTGTAGTTGAGCAAAAACAATTTGGGGATGTCTTGGCCAGTAGCGGCGTGCGTATTGAAAACGTCAATCGCACACCTGATGCCAGCACCGGGCTGATTGCCCGTGAATTCAATTTGTTTTCAGCTTCGCTAGGCGGCCTGTGGGAATTCAATAAAGGCTATGGTGCAGGCCTGAGCCTGTCATGGGCGCAACGCGCACCTGCCACGGAAGAACTGTATTCCGCTGGCCCGCATGAATCAACAGCTACATTTGACATCGGCAATGTCAATATGAAAAAAGAGGCATCACGCAATATCGAATTGAGCCTGCAAAAAACCCATGGCCTGTTGCGCTGGAAAATCAATGCTTTCCTGAACAAGGTCAATAATTATGTGTATGGCCATAGCGATGGCACCAAGGTCGATGAAGAAGGTATTGCCAGCCCCGACGCTGAATTCACACGGCGCAACTGGTCGCAGGCAGCGGCAAGCATACGCGGTGGGGAAGCAGAAATCAGTTATAACCTGCTGGGGGAAGGCTTGTCCCTGCGTGCCTTTGCCGACACCTCGCGCGGCACCATTGATAATCAGGGCAGCCTGCCTTTGCAACCCGCCACACGTACCGGTTTTGATATCGGCTATAAAGAAGGTGCATGGCGTGCGGGTATCGATGTCTTGCGCGCTCAACGTCAGGACAGACTGGCCAGTTTTGAAAGCTTTGTCACGCCGGCATACACCAAACTCGATGCCAGCCTGACTTACACTCACCCGTATGAACGTGCGCAACTGACCTGGTTTCTGATGGCGAAAAACCTTTTGAATCAGGACATCCGCCTGTCAACATCGGTGCTGAAAGAAAGCGTGCCACAACCAGGCAGAAATGTCATGGGTGGAGTCAGGGTCAGTTTCTGAACATGCTAGGCAACTGGCTAAAACACGGCAAATGTAGCCCGGTAACATAAAGCCGGGCGTAGTAAAAACAACATCAAAATAGCTAACTAGCCCCATTAGTGCTGTCGTTTTGAGCGGAAATTGACAAAAAATCTGCTTACAATTACAAGAAAAATGTAAGCAGATGTAATTAACAATTTTGTTATGGAAACATAACCTGAATGCATAGCAGCTGTTAACCACCACCATTTTCAGCAAAAAAGCGGTTTAATTGAAGGGTTTTCAACGATCTTGCATAGTAATTAAAAGAACATTTCGTAAAAAACTGATGGTCGTGATTGAGGCTGGTCAACCATTCATGCGCAAATCAGAATATACTAAGCACTCGTCAAATTCGCTACCGGGTGGTCAGCGCTTCTATTCTTATTTGGGAACAAAGTGGGGATTTTTTCTCTTTTCGGTAAAAAAGGTGTCAAGCAAGAAGATCGCTCCACCGAGAAATCTTCTACGAGAAAGACACGCTCCAAGAATGGTAATACCGTCATTGGCGGTTTCCAGGATAGTGAGATCTTTAGCAATTCCATTATTGCCCAGCGCCATATCGCCCGCGCTACCGAAAGAAAAATTGACGCCATAGAATTTGAAATGTCGCGTGACATCGTCAAGACCCGTCCGCCGACCATCACCAAAACAGATACATCGACGCCTATTGAATCTTCTGAAAAGAAAGTACCTCCAATAGAGTTTCAAACCACCTTGCCCATGATGCTGCCGACCGACTATCTGCTCGGGCAGAATTCGGAAATGTCGGCATCAGCACTTGCACAAAGCGAATCCGTTCCGGTGCTGGAAGAAGCAGCTATCCTGTTCGCCAGCGGCCAGAATGAAGTCGCCGAACAAATGTTGGTAGCCGCAGTCCATCATCAGGAATTGGGTGGGGCCACGCAAATCGGCTGGCAAATGTTGTTTGATCTGTACCGTATCACGAATGACCAGCACAAGTTTGAAAGCCTGTCGCTTGATTATGCGAACAAGTTTGAAACTTCGCCACCATTGTGGCCAGAAAAGCTGGACAATCGTGACAACGAAACAGAATCGGAAACCGATACGACCATGGCCAATATCAGTTTCCCTGCGAAGCTTGATAGCGGTATTGTCAAAGTTCTTGAGAAAATGCAGCAGGCCAGCGCAAAAAGCAAAAGCCTGCGCCTGGACTTCACCCGCGTCAAGGAAGTCGACCCTATCGGTTGTGGCTTGTTATTGCGCGCGCTGAAGAATTTGAAAAAGTCCGGCCATGACCTGATGCTGGTTGGTGCAAAAGATCTGGCTGATAAAATCCGCGGTATTTTGCTGGTTGGCCGTCGTGACGAAACCGAAGCACCGTGGTTGCTCTTGCTTGAAATATTGCAATTGCTACACTTTGAACAGGCTTTCGAAGAAGTTAGCATGGATTACTGCATCACTTTCGAAGTGTCACCACCTTCTTTTGAAGCGCCTAAGAACAATATCACCAGCGCCTTCCCGGAAATTGCGACAGAGGAAGATGTCTCCGACCGTTTCATGATGCCGAAAGTGGTGGAAGGCAAGACCGAGTTCCTGATCTCGGGCATTGCGGTACAGGCTGAAAACCATAATCCCCTGATTCTTGATTGTTCCAGACTGGAACGCGTTGAATTTGGCGCTTCGGCGCAACTATTGAATGGTTTGGCACCAATCGCCAGCAAAAATGGCATGAGCATACGTTTTGAAGGCGTCAATTATCTGGTCATGATGTTATTTCATGCCATGGGCCTCAAGAATATCGCCAGCATTATTCCCCGCAAGCACTAATCCGCCCTGTTCTACTTGTAATCTCCTGCTTGCAATTCTAAGCAGGCACCCCCACTTTCAAAAAACAGGCAATCCAGCCTGCGTACCCTTATCGCCAGATTTTGGTCTGAATATAGGTACGCACAGCAATACATTTTGAGGTTCATATGGAACAATTTCACGGCACCACCATTTTGACGGTGCGACGCGGCAATCTGGTTGCTCTTGGAGGTGATGGTCAGGTCACGCTGGGCAATATCGTCATGAAGGGCACGGCGCGCAAAGTACGCAAGCTGTATCACAACAAGGTGCTGGCCGGTTTTGCTGGCGGTACGGCGGATGCATTCACATTAATAGAACGTTTTGAATCCAAGCTGGAAAAACACCAGGGTCATTTGATGCGCGCTTCAGTTGAACTGGCCAAGGACTGGCGCACTGACCGCATGTTGCGTCGTTTGGAAGCGATGTTGCTGGTGGCTGATAAAGACAGCACGCTGGTGATTACCGGTAATGGTGATGTGCTGGAACCTAACCAGGGTATAGGCGCGATCGGCTCTGGTGGCACGTTTGCCCAGTCGGCAGCGATCGCCCTGTTTGAAAACACGGACCTGTCGCCCGTCGACATCGTCAAGAAATCCCTGACTATCGCTGGTGAGTTGTGCATTTATACCAACTTGTCACATACGATAGAAACACTGGAATGAATTGGAATAAGCAATGAACATGACCCCACAAGAGATCGTCTCTGAACTCGACAAACACGTCGTTGGCCAGACCAAGGCCAAACGCGCCGTCGCGATTGCCTTGCGCAACCGCTGGCGTCGCCAGCAGGTGCAGGAACCGCTGCGCCATGAAATCACGCCAAAAAATATTTTGATGATAGGCCCGACCGGTGTCGGTAAAACCGAAATTGCCCGTCGCCTGGCCAAACTGGCTGACGCGCCCTTCATCAAGATTGAAGCCACCAAATTTACTGAAGTCGGTTATGTGGGCCGCGATGTGGATACCATCATCCGCGACCTGATCGACATCGGCATCAAGCAAACCCGTGAAGCGGCCACCCGTAAAGTGCGCGCCCGTGCCGAAGATGCGGCAGAAGACCGCGTGCTCGACATCTTGCTACCACCGGCGCGTGATTTCGGCTTCCAGCCGCATGAAACCGAAACGGCAACACCTGACAACACGACACGCCAGACTTTCCGCAAGCGCTTGCGTGAAGGTGCGATGGATGACAAGGAAATCGAGATCGAAGTGGCCGACAACGGCCCGCATATGGAAATCATGGCGCCACCGGGCATGGAAGAAATGACCGAGCAGATCAAGACCATGTTTTCCGGCATGGGTAATGGCCGCAAAAAATCACGCAAGCTGAAAATCAAGGAAGCAATGAAATTGCTGATTGAAGAAGAAGCAGGCAAGCTGGTCAATGAAGAAGAACTGAAGCAGGAAGCGATACGCAATGTAGAACAGAATGGCATCGTTTTTCTCGATGAGATCGACAAGATCGCCTCGCGTTCTGAAACCGGTGGTGCAGAAGTGTCACGCGCCGGTGTACAACGTGATTTGCTGCCATTGGTGGAGGGCACGACCGTCAACACCAAATATGGCATGATCAAGACTGACCATATCCTGTTTATTGCGTCCGGCGCTTTCCATCTGGCGAAACCCTCAGATCTGATCCCTGAATTGCAAGGCCGCTTCCCTATCCGCGTGGAACTCGAATCTTTGTCCATTGCTGATTTTGAACGCATCCTGACCGGTACCGATGCCTGCCTGACACGTCAGTATCAAGCCCTGCTGGCGACGGAAGAAGTGCAGATAGACTTTACCCCCGAAGGGGTGGAAAGACTGGCAGGCATTGCTTATTCCGTCAACGAAACGACAGAAAATATCGGTGCCCGTCGTTTGTACACGGTGATGGAAAAACTGCTGGAAGAGATTTCTTTCGATGCGCATCAAAATACCGGCAAAACTGTCACCATTGATGCGGCCTACGTCAATGAACGCCTGGAAGCGCTGTCGGTGAACGAAGATTTGTCGCGTTACGTATTGTAAGGCTGCTCATTATCTGAAGTGGGGTTCAACATGGCAAACAAGGCGCTGGCAACACGACAACGCATGCAATTCCGGGTTGAACCCTCGCAAGCCTTTGTCGCTAAAAAGGGTGGCGTTGCGCGAACAATCGCAGCAGGAAAAACAAATACGGGTTTTGCCATAAAAAATTCTGGCCTGTCTGTGCCAGGCAAAACCACCTTACATAAAGACAAAAAGTAAACGCAGCTTGCAGTTTCTGTCGCACAAGGCAGACAAACTACGGAATCGGAAACCCGATTTTTGTTAAGCTATGTCAAAAACCGGATTCAGGCTGGCCTGGCGTTCTACACTGAAGCATTCGCTACATGGAGAACGCATCATGGCTGGGTGTCGCCGCCGCAAAATGCAGCGCAAACAAAACCTGCTTTTACGCAGGCGCGATGTATTGACACGCTTCATGGTCGACCTGGGCATACATTACATGGAGATTCTGGGCCTCGATAAAGCCATCAGCTTTTTGCGCAGGCATCATGTCCCAGACCCCGTTATCACGCGCGTATTGCGTTTCCCTGAATACCGGCGCCGCTACTAGGTCATATCTGGCGGCATTCTTGCCCGCTTCTGGGCCAGCTTCTATCAGTGATTTTCCTGCTTGGCATCACGTGCCAGCAAACGGCTGATCATCTGTTGTGATGAAATACCATCAAACAGCACGCCAGCCACGGCATCGGTAATCGGCATATCCACCCCCAGACGCTGTGCCAGAGCGCGCACGGCTTGCGCGCAGCGTACACCTTCAGCAACATGACCCAGCTCCTGCACGATGACATCCAGCGATTTACCCTGGGCCAGAGCCAGCCCCACCTTGCGGTTGCGTGACAGATCACCGGTACAGGTCAGTATCAGGTCGCCAACGCCAGTCAGGCCCATCAGGGTTTCTGCCCGCCCGCCCAGCGCCACACCGAGGCGGCTGATTTCAGCCAGGCCGCGCGTCATCAAGGCAGCCCGTGCATTCAAACCGAGGCCCATGCCGTCGGCAACGCCGGTTGCAATGGCCATGATGTTTTTAACTGCACCACCGACTTCAACCCCAACGACATCGTCGCTTGAATACACGCGCATGGCATTGCCGTGCAGGGCTTGTACCACCCGCTGGCTCAGCGCACCGGAGGCTGAAGCGATTGTCAGGGCACAAGGCAAGCCCTTGGCGACTTCCTGTGCAAACGAGGGACCGGACAATGCGCCAAAAGCAGTTTCCCCGCCCAGTACATCCAGCGCTACCTGGTGGGGTAATAATTGCGTGGTTTCTTCAAAGCCCTTGCATAGCCAGACAATGTTTTTAGGCTGATACGGCAAACATGACTGCAAGGTGGGACGCAAACCGGAGACCGAGGTAGCGATGATCAGCAAACTGTCCAGTCCCGCGACATGCGCCATGGCAGCAGAAACATCAGCGCTGACCTGCAAACCCGGGGGGAAAGCAAAGCCTGGCAGGTAGTCACTATTTTGCCTTTGTACCTGCATGGCAGACATGGCTGGCTGATTGCGACCCCACAGCAAGACCTGATTTTTCGCTGCAAAGGCGATGGCCATGGCCGTACCCCAGGCACCCGCCCCCAATACGCTAATGTTCATGCTATTCCCTGATTCAGAGTCGGTATAGACAATACTGCTAATAATGCGAAGCTGTTACCATGGTTTCACTGCAAAACCACGGTGACAAATTGAAGATATAAAAAAAGGACAGCAGGCTGTCCTCAATTTCCATACGTGTCTGCCAAGCATCGTGTGCCAGGTATCACAATCCCCAGACTTCGGTGATCTTGACAAAACCGACCTGACCGTCACGGTGTTTTACCTTGACCCAGCCAGCAGCAGCAGGCTCTGCCATTTCCAGCAATACATGCTTGTCTGCGCTAAAAACCAGCGCGGCAGCATCATCTGCTGCTGTCCTGACCTTGGCATTGGCCGCACGTACAATCAGGCTGCGGCGGCTTACCAAATCCTTGGATTCAACCCAGCTCATATCGCCGGACATATCCCGCACCTTGCTCCAGGCACCCGACGTAAAGACTACTTCCACCGGCATGCCACGCGGCGCCACATACAATTTACCGCCTTTAGCAGATGGCGCATCGTACATGATGACCGGTGTGGCACCTACTGAACGAAATTCCAATGCTTGCGCCGCACTACTGGAAAGTAGTGCAAACAAGCCCATGGCAGTCAGCAGGTGTCGCATGTGTTTCCTTTACGAACCAGATCCGGCCAAAGCCGGATCAAGTATCTTCAATTACTGTATGGTTGCTGGTGCTTCAGCTGTAGCGCTATCAGATACTTGCGCTTGCTCAGCAGCAATCGCCAGACGTTGCGCATAAAACGCTTCGAAGTTGATTTCTGACAGGTGGATCGGTGGGAAACCGGCACGTGTAATTGCATCAGCAACGTTGGAACGCAGGTAAGGATAGACGATATTCGGGCAACCGATACCCAGCAGAGGATCAAGCTGATCTTCAGGAATATTGCGCGCTTCGAAAATACCGGCTTGCTTGCCTTCAACCAGGAAAGCGACCTTTTCGCCAATTTTTGCTGTCACAGTCACTGTCACTGTGGATTCGAAAATGCCATCAGCCAGCTTTTCAGAGCCAACATCAACGGAAACTTCGATACCTGGCGCTTCTTGTTCCAGAAAAATAGCTGGAGAATTAGGCTGTTCAAGCGACAAATCTTTCAGATAAACGCGTTGAATTTGGAATACGGGCTGCAGATTTTCGTCAGACATGTGAAACTTTCTAAAATTCTAAAAGATTAATAATGAACAGCGAGACTGGCAGATAGGGCCGTTTCCGGCCATTTCAAGATCGCAGCACACTATTGTAGCAAGTAGTCTGCAAAAACAGCAATTTTGCTGCAAAACCCGTAGAAAATCTGGCAAATCCCCAATTTTATGCCAGTGGATTCAGCAAAGTTTCCAGTTTTCCAGCTCTATCAAGCGCCGACAGGTCATCAAAGCCCCCGACATGGGTATCGTCTATGTAAATCTGCGGTACGGTACGGCGACCGGTCTTTTGCATCATGGCTTCGCGTATCGACGGATCCAGATCGACCCTGATCTTCTCGATCTCATCGATCCCCTTGGATTTCAAAAGACGTTCTGCCATCGTGCAATACGGGCAAGAAGCGGTGCTATACATCACAACATGGGCTTTCATGATTCTCTCCTGCTTACTTTACTGTTGGCAAGCCTTGCGACTTCCAGGATTCCAGACCGCCTTCGAGACTGAAAACCTGCTCAAAACCTGCCTTACTTAACAGCGCGGCAGCACTGGCGGAACGCACGCCTGTTGCGCACACTGTCAGAACAACATTATTTTTTGACTTTTCTATTTCTTTCAAACGCGTATTCAATTCTGCAACCGGAATGTTCTTGGCATTTTGCAGGTGTCCGGCGGCAAATTCATCAGCATTACGCACGTCCAGAACCAGGGTTTTGGGCTGGTTCATGTATTGTGTCGCTTGCAAATGTGATACTTTGGCACCACGTCTTTGCAGGGCAGGGAACAATAATGCAGCGCCGGAAACGATGGCGACACTTAGCCAGACGATATTATCAATAATGAATTTCACAGGTTTCCAGTAGTAAAAATGGTTATCAGAAGCGCGTCATTATAAAATAGATGCCGCAACCGCATACTAACTTCACTTTACTCATCCTCTCGCGAACTATGTACAAAATCGTTTTAATGCGCCACGGCGAATCTACCTGGAATCTGGACAACCGTTTTACCGGCTGGACTGATGTTGATCTGACACCGAAGGGCGTGGCTGAAGCGACCCAGGCTGGCAAGCTGCTCAAGGAAGCTGGCCTGACTTTTGATTTAGCATACACCTCTGTCCTGAAACGTGCTGTACGCACCCTGTGGGGCACCCTCGATGAGATGGATCTGATGTGGTTGCCTGTGGTACATGACTGGCGTCTGAACGAACGTCACTATGGCGCACTGCAAGGCTTGAACAAGGCGGAAACTGCCGCCAAATATGGCGATGAGCAGGTCTTGGTATGGCGTCGCAGCTACGACACACCTCCGCTGCCACTTGATGAAAACGATGACCGCACGTCTTTCAATGACCCGCGTTATGCCGGCCTGGATCGCAGCCAGATCCCGCTGACGGAATGCCTGAAAGACACGGTTGCCCGCGTCATGCCAGCCTGGGATGACAGTATTGCGCCCGCCATACGCGCAGGCAAACGTATCCTGGTTTCTGCGCATGGCAATAGTTTACGCGCCCTCATCAAGATGCTCGATGGTATCAGCGACGACGATATCGTCAACCTCAATATTCCGAATGGCCAGCCACTGGTGTATGAACTTGATGCTGACCTGAAGCCAATCAGGCATTATTATCTGGGTGATCAGGCAGCCATCGCTGCCGCCTTGCAGGCTGTCGCCAGCCAGGGCAAATCCAAATAAGGTATTGATGCAATTTAAATTCAGGTCTTTGCTTGCTGCACTGCTGTGCCTGTCGCTGACAGGTACAGCAGGCATGGCCATGGCTGCCAGCAATGCGCGGGCGCTGCAAAAAAACAAGGCCGAAGCAGACCGTGCCGATTTGCAAAACAAGCTGAAATCGCTGAAAAACGATATCAATAAAACAGAAACGGCCAAAGATCAGGCCAGTGACTCGCTGGCTGAATCTGAAAAATCGATTTCTGAAGCCAACCGCTCTTTACGTGATTTGCAGGCTGAGCAGACGCAAACTGAAGCAAAAATCAAGCAACTGGCAGAAGAGCAACAAGGCCTGACTGCCAAGGTGGAAAAACAAAAAACCCAGTTATCGAATTTTTTGCGCCGCCAATACATGCGCGGCGACAGTGACCGCATCAAATTACTGCTGTCCGGCGACAACCCCAACCGCATCAACCGCGAATTGCAATACATGGGTTATGTATCGCAAACCCAGGCCAAAATGATTGATGCCCTGCGCGTCAGCCTGCAAGCCGTAGAAAAAAATACGGAAGATGCCAAAGAGGCCAAAGCCGAACTCGACGATATCGCCGATGAAGAAAAAAGCCACAAAGCCGCCCTGGAAAAAGAAAAACGTCGTCATGGCACATTGCTAAGTCAGTTATCAGAAAAACTGTATGCGCAAAAAAAACAGGCCGATAGCCTGGAAAAAGATGAACAAAGACTGAGCAATCTGGTCTCACAATTAAATAGACTGATAGAAGAGCAGGCCAAAGCCGATGCAGCCAGGGCTGCGCTGGAAGAAAAACAACGCCAGGAAAGAATCGCTGCAGCACAAAAAGAACGCGCCAGACAGGCAGCGCAAGGCAAGAAACCGGCAAAAATTACCAACCCCAATGCCATCGATGACGATGAACCACCGAAGCAGGCCAGGGTAGAAACCCCGGGCGCAGGTGAATTTGATAAATTAAAAGGTCAATTACGTTTGCCGGTAAAAGGTGAGATTCTGGCCCGTTTTGGCAGCAAACGCGCTGATGGCCCCAGCTGGAAAGGCATGTTCATCAAGGCCAGTGAAGGTGCGGAAATCAAGTCCATCGCCCCTGGCAAGGTGATTTTTGCCGACTGGTGGAAAGGCTATGGCAATATGATCATTGTGGATCATGGCAGCCAGTACTGGAGCTTATATAGCAATAATCAGGCAGTATTGAAGCATGTGGGTGATGCAGTAAAAGCTGGCGATGTGATTGCCAGTGCCGGAAACAGCGGCGGGAATGAAGAATCAGGTTTATACTTTGAAGTACGTCATCAGGGACGTGCATTTGATCCACTCAGTTGGATCGTCGTTAAATAGGCTTTAGGTGAATCATGGGTAGCAAATTCAAGAATTTCGGTTTAATTGGCCTCGGTATGGTTGCCGGTGTAGCGGTTTCCATGCAGTTTTCTGCGCTGGCTCAAAAGGATACTGGCAGCCCGCTACCCTTTGATGAAATGCGCAATCTGACCAATGTCTTCGCGCTGATCAAGTCAGCCTACGTCGAACCTGTCGAAGACAGCAAGTTATTGTCTGATGCAATTTCAGGGATGGTGACATCACTGGACCCGCATTCTGCCTATCTTGATAAAAAGGCGTTTAAAGAATTAAACGAGAGTACCCAGGGTAAATTCGTGGGCCTGGGTATAGAAGTCGGCATGGAAGACGGTTACGTCAAAATCATTTCGCCGATTGAAGATTCGCCGGCTTACCGCGCTGGTTTGAAGCCTGGTGACCTGATCACTCGTCTTGATTCAGTGCCAGTCAAAGGCCTGACGCTGGACGAAGCCGTCAAGAAAATGCGCGGCGAGCCAAATACCAAGATCACGCTGACCATCGCACGCAAGAGTGAAGACAAGCCTATTATTGCGACCATCGTGCGCGAGCTGATCAAACAGCAAAGTGTCAAAGCCAAAATGGTGGAGCCTGGCTATGCATGGATACGCATTGCACAGTTCCAGGAGCCGACTGTAGAAGACATGGCCAAGAAGATACAGGCCCTGTATGCACAAGACCCGTCCATCAAGGGCCTGGTGCTGGATTTGCGTAATGATCCGGGTGGGGTATTACAAGGTGCGGTCGGTGTTTCGGCAGCCTTCCTGCCAAGAAACGTGCCTGTCGTCTCTACCAATGGGCAATTGCCGGAAAATAAAATCACCTACATGGCCCGCCGCGATGATTATGCTGGCCGCGTACTGGGTGACCCGCTGTCAAAATTGCCTGAAGCAGCCAAAACTGTGCCCATGGTCGTCTTGATCAATACCGGTTCGGCTTCGGCATCTGAAATTGTGGCTGGCGCACTGCAAGACTATAAACGTGCCACCATTATTGGCACCCAGAGTTTTGGCAAGGGTTCTGTCCAGTCGATTATCCGTTTCCCGTTCAATAGTAACAACCCTGACTTCGCCATCAAGCTGACCACGGCGCGTTATTACACACCGAATGGTCGCTCGATCCAGGCTAAAGGCATCGTACCTGACCTGAATGTGGAAGAAACCGCAGACGGTGACGGCTTCAACAGCCTGCGCGCCCGCGAAGCAGACTTGCAAAAGCATTTGACGAACGAGAAAGAAAAAGAGCAGGCCCGTCCTAAAATCGACGAGGTGGAAGAAGAACAAAGACTGATCGCCCTGGCCAAGAAAAGCAAGCCTCTTGAATATGGCGGCCAGGATGACTTTCAGCTGGCGCAGGCACTGAATCATTTAAAAGGTTTGCCAGTCAAAGTAACAGAAGTCAAAGCCGCCGATGCCAAGGACAGTAAAGATACAAAAGATGGCAAAGAAGGTAAAGACGCTGAAAAGCCAGTGAAGGCTGATCATAAAACCGATAGCAAGAAAAAATAATCCCTCACAGAAAGGCCGCCCTCAGCGGCCTTTTTTACAACAATGAACGATCAGCAACTCTTGCGTTATTCGCGCCACATCCTGCTTGAACAAATCGGCATAGAAGGCCAGCAAAAAATCGGGGCGGCACATGCGCTGATCATCGGTGCTGGTGGCCTGGGTTCACCGGCAGCCTTATACCTGGCCAGTGCCGGGGTCGGCCATATCACGCTGGTCGACAATGACAGTGTTGACCTGACCAATTTGCAACGCCAGATTTTGCATACAACAGAGCGGGTGGGCATGGCCAAAGCGGCTTCAGGCAAACAGAGCCTGCAAGCCATCAACCCTGAAATCGAGATCATCGCCCTGCAAGAAAGAGCGCAAGAGCAGAGACTGGAAGAACTGGTCAGCCAGGCCAGCATCGTACTTGATTGCTGCGACAATTTTGCCACCCGCCACGCTGTGAATGCCGCCTGTGTCAAATACCAGGTACCGCTGATATCAGGCGCGGCAATAGGCTTCGACGGGCAAATCAGCGTATTTGACAGCCGTGACGCACAATCACCGTGCTATGCCTGCCTGTTTCCGCCAGATCAGCAATTTGAAGAAGTATTGTGTTCTGCCATGGGGGTGTTTGCCCCCTTGGTCGGCATCATCGGTACCATGCAGGCAGCGGAAGCGCTGAAGGTCATCATGGGCATAGGCCAGGCGCTGCAAGGGCGCCTGCAATTGCTTGACGCCCTGCACATGGACTGGACCACCATAGGTATCAGCAAAAACCCGCTATGCCCGGTATGCAGCCACGACCATGCCATACCACAGCCCTGAATTATTCACCTCAAGGAAACCCCATGTACACGCTTTACTATTGTCCCGGCACTGCCAGCATGATTGTTCATTTGGCCTTGCTGGAAATTGGTGCTGACTATGAATTGAAACTGGTTGATGTTGAAAAAAACCAGCAAAAGGATCCGCAATATCTGCAACTCAATCCCAATGGCGTCCTACCAACGCTGCTGATAGACAATAAGCCCTATCTGGAATCTGCTGCATTGCTGATGTTGCTGGCAGAACGCCATCCGCAAGCCGGCTTGGTACCAGCCGCTGGCAGTGTAGAGCGCGATCAGTGGCGACAATGGATCATGTACCTGAGCCACAGCCTGCAAGCGACTTTCCGTGCCTGGTTTTATCCGGCTGAACTGGGCTATGAAGAGCATACCGAAGTCACGCGTCAAGCCTTGCAAAGACGTATTGCCGCGATCTGGGACAAGCTGGAGCTGCACCTTAGCCAGAACGGCCCTTACCTGCTTGGCGAAACTTTTTCCGGTGCCGATCTCTACCTGACCATGCTGATGCGCTGGTCACGCAATATGCCGCAGCCAGCCACCAACTGGCCTGCGCTGAATGATTATGCACACCGCATCATTGCCCGTCCAAGCTGGCAAAAAATGGTGGAAATCGAAGGCATTGATGTCTGGCCCAAGGCGACAGTGAAGTGAACAAAGTCAGTGATTTATACGCGGCCAACCAGGCCGCCATGACTGCGATTACCAAGACGACAGATACGACCAGCGTCCACCCCGAGGTCAGCATTACCGAATTTCGTGGTGTACGCAATTTGCATCTGTCCTCTGACGCCATTCAGGGGGCAATGCGCCTCGCCATGCCGGATCAGATAGAACTTGAATATGTACAGCAAATGATGATGTGGATGCTGTTCAAATCAGCGCCGCAGCATATCGTGCAACTGGGCCTGGGTGCGGCTTCGCTGACGAAATTCTGTTACCGGCAATTCGTACAGGCGCACGTCACAGCTATCGAGCTGAACCCGCATGTCATCAAAGCCTGTCACAGCGATTTCAAATTGCCCGCCAATGACAAGCGCCTGCAAGTGTTGCAGATGGATGCCATGGACTATGTCTGCGACAGCAGCAATCATGGTCAGGCTGACGTGATGCAAATCGATTTATATGATGCCGCAGCCGAAGCCCCTGCACTGGGCAGCAAGACCTTTTATCAGGCCTGCGCAAATTGTCTGAACGAAAACGGCATGCTGACCGTGAATTTGTTTGGCACGCCAGATACCTATGAAGCCAGTTGCAATGCCAATATCGAAGCACTGGAAGCCGCTTTTGACGCAGTCGTCTGGCTACCGCTGGTGCATGATGCCAACACCGTTGCCATTGCTTTCAAGGAAGCGCCGTCGATTGATTTCGACGTGCTGTATCAACGTGCAAACGAGATCAGGTCAAGCACCAAATTGCCAGCAGCCAAATGGGTAAATGGTTTGAAGGAGTGGATGATTGACCATGTTTAATGTACAATAAATTCAGATGAGCATGCGCCTGGATTAATCGCCTCTCCGCCTTACAATTCTCCATCTGTCTATCCCCTCAATATCGTCACTTATCTTTACTTATGCGCTTAACCGCCACTATGAAGGGCGTTGCTGCTCTTTTTGCCTTCCTTGCCTGCACATTTCATTTTTGTCCACCAGTCTACGCCCAGGTGCAGAATCAGAAAGAACGGCAACTGCGTGATCTGGCCCAGCTATGGCGCGATGTGAAATGGCATCATCCGGCGCTCATCAATGGCACGGTGGACTGGGACAAGGCTTTAGTAAGCACGCTACCCAAAGTGCAGGCAGCACAATCCCGGCAAGAATTGCGCGATGCAGTGGCAGGCATGATGGCGGTTTTACATGATCCTGCACTGGATATCAGCGTTGTCGATGCCGCGCAATCCAATGAATTAAATAAAATCATCGTGCCAGGTGATCAGGACTTGCTCGAATGGCTGAAGGGTGACATTGCCCTTTTGCACCTGCACCGACCAGACATCACTGACAGCAGCAACGCTGAATACGCGAAATTGATGCAGGCAAAGGACATGATACAGAGCAGGGCAAAGGGTCTGATCATCGACTTGCGACCAGCTAAATACGGATGGTATGACACGGCCAATCTGGATGCCCTGCTGGCGCACTGGATTACTGTGCCACTGATATTACCGACCGAACGAATCCGCATGCATTCAGGTTTCACTCCGCAAAAGGGCTTCAATAGCGGCGGTTATTTTTCTGCGATGCAGACGATGGAAGCAGTCAGCATCAACCCCGATGTGAAGGCCAAAGCCATTCCCATGGTTTTCATCATCAACCAGGCAACTGTGATTCCCAATGCCATATTGGCTCTGCAAAAAACCGGTAAGGCCTGGATACTGGCACAAGGCAAGTCAACACCCACCTGGTTTATTCCGACCAAACGCCAGGTCATCGCTGGAGAGGTCGTGGTCGAATACAGCAATGCTGAACTGATTTATGCGGATGGCACCACCGGCTTTGCGGCAGATGCCGATATAGCCCCAGAACCATCCACAGCCAAAACCAATACAACTATTGGCAAGGCTATCGCCCTGTTAAATGGCAAACGCAAACCCGGCTCAACAATAAAATACCAGGCCAGCCCCGGAGTTGCCGTGAGAACACTGGAGCCTCCTTACCGGGATATGCGTTACCCCGAACTGGCTTGGCGGCAGTTGGCTGTCATCAAATTATGGGCAATTGCGGATACCTTTTTCCCCTACAAGCACCTGATGGATAAACCCTGGTCTGACTTTCTTTCCGTTTACCTCAAGCGTATTGAAAACGTCAACAATGCCCAGGAATATGCCTTGACCATGGCAGAAATGGCCAGCAATCTGCAAGACAGCCATGTGTATGTCAGAAACCGCATCAGCAGCGAATATGCAGGCAAAGCCTGGCTGGCGATGACACTCGTCATGATCGACAAACAGGTGGTCATCAGCAAAATTGCTGATAGTCGCCTGCAACAAAACCCTGACTTGCATGTAGGTGACATCATTGTCAAAGTGGATGGTGTCGAGACGTCAGAAAAACTGGAACAGATCGCAAAGACCATCTCTGCATCGAATCCCGAAACGAAAATAAGGGACGCACTTTACGGTTTATTGGCAGGCCCGGAAAAAAGCGTGGCGAGTTTGCTAATTGCTGACCATGCGGGCAAACAGCGCGAGATAAAAGTACCCCGTAACATGGATACTGTACCGGCACCCGATGCAACTCCCGTGTTTAAAATGATCAGCAAGGACATCGCCTATGTGAATCTGGACAGGCTAGAGAAAACAGATATCAATGCCATGTTTGAGACGATCAAAGACAGCAAGGCCTTGATACTTGATATGCGTGGATATCCTCGCGAAACAGTCTGGGATCTGGCAGCCAGACTGAACGTGAAACAGGCAAAAGTGGTAGCCCAGTTCCGCCGCCCGCTGGTTTCAGGCTTTGAGGGTGATCAGGGCGGCGGCTACTATAATTTTGAACAGACCATTCACACGCAATCAAAAGATCTGTACCGGGGCAAACTGGTGATGTTGATCAATGAAGAAACCCAGAGTGCCGCAGAACATACTGGTTTAATTATTGAATCTGTTGCACCGCTTACTTATATCGGTACGCATAGTGCCGGAGCGAATGGCGATATTACCGGTGCCTATTTGCCTGGTGCCCTATATTTTGCATTTTCCGGTCATGATGTCAGACATGCCGATGGTCGTCAGTTGCAACGCACAGGCCTGCAACCGGATATAAAGATCGCTCCCAGCCTGGTGGGCATACGGGCAGGGAAGGATGAGGTACTCGACAGAGCGATGGTTTTTCTGGAGACTGGGCAATAACGAGAACCCATTTCATCAACAAGAATGCGTTCTGGCCTTCAATGCAGCAGGCACTGTGCCTGACCACAGTGCCTGCTGCACAGCTGATATACAATTGACTTATACGAGTGACTTAATTCAAGTGACTTAATTCAAGTGACTTAATTCGAATTCAATATTTTCGCTTTTTGTGCGTCGAATTCTGCTTGGGTAATAATTCCCTGTTTGCGCAGATTGTCCAGTTTAATCAATTCGTTATAAACATCTTTTGATTGCGCTGATGGCTGGGCTGGCTCCGTTCTAGCCGGAGTGCTGTTCTTTATTTCTACAACAGTATTGGCTTCTTTCTTCAGCTTCGGCCGGTTTAATTCAGCATCATTGGCATTCAAGCACATGAACTGCACTTCTGCCTTGGGGAAATTACCAAATATATAGGGCGGGCTGGCTTCATGCGTGCTGACCACCTGAAATGATTTGCCCAATTTTTCGCAGTACTGCGTAGCTTCCTGAAATGCCTCTGCCTTCAATGTACCGGAACCAGAAAAGCCGGTGGCGGCCTGACGTGACACCATATAGGTGTCTTTACCTATCGACAGCACACTGGAATTGGAAGCGCAACCTGCGATAAGCAAAACCGGCAAACAAAGTAGTACCTTCATGTCGCTTCCTTGGGAAAAATATAATCTAGGAATTATACGTAAAATTTTAAAATCAACCGACAGCTTTATTGCTTTGTCTGCATGCATAAACAATATATGTTCACGCCCTGGTATCCCAAATTTCACTGACCTGCGCCTGATGGCAGCAGATGCATAACTTGTTACCATCAGGATCACGGAAATAGGCGCCGTAATAATCGGGATGATAATGGGGACGCAAACCTGGTGGCCCTTCACAGACTGCCCCATTGGCGATTGCAGTATTGTAGCCATGCCTCACCGCCGCACGCGATGCTGCCTGCAAGGCGACCATCTGGCCGTTGCCAGGACTGGCGGTTTCACCGTTGAAGGGCAAGCCAATGACAAACAAAGGCCGTGGCTGCTCGGGCTTCATCCAGCCTGCCCAGGATTTGTCTGCATCCTGAAATTTCAAAGTCAGACCCAGCGCTTCCATCAGGGTGGAATAAAATGCATAAGATTTGCTGAAGTCGCGGATACCTATGAATACATGGGAAATCATGACTGCGTCCTTAAAGGCTGTTATGGGGAACAGCACAATTATTCAGTAAAAATTTTGACCTCAATATCTGCTTGCCGGGCAAGTTCAACTGCGTGCTGGGTTCCGCGGGCACAGCCGGGTTTGCCATAGTCAGCATGAAACCCCAGCACCAGGTCTATGCCTGTCGCCAGCATTCTGACATTCAAGCCTTTCCAGCCTTCACCTGGAAAAGCGCGGTAGTCCGCATTGGTTTTCTTCATCGCTGAAACTGTGAAGCCAAATTCCACGGCGACTGCTTTGGCATGCGCATCGATACCGGGTGTATCACCGGTCACGATGATAGAGGCTGGTGGCAGATGAGCAAATTCACGGCGGATTGCCGACGGACTGTCCCAACTCGTTGCACCTGTCACCAAGACTCTCATACTCAAAAGTTTAGCACAGGTGTTCTAGTGGTTTTTCTTGGCGAGGCCCAGATAGGTATCAATGACACGCTGGTCATTGACCAGTTCTGCGGCAATGCCTTCCAGTGCTATCTGCCCGGTTTCGAGCACATAGGCATAATCTGCCACCTGCAAGGCTGCACGGGCGTTTTGCTCTACCAGCAAAATTGCCACGCCAGTTTGTTTGAGTCTCTGGATGATATGGAAAATTTCCTTGACGATCAAAGGTGCCAGGCCCAGGCTGGGTTCGTCGAGCATCAATATCTGTGGCTTGGCCATCAGGGCACGCCCGAGTGCCAGCATTTGCCGCTCACCGCCTGACAAGGTGCCCGCTTCCTGATTACGTCTTTCTTTCAGGCGTGGAAACAGATCAAATACGACCTGCAACTGATCGGCATAATTTTTTTCACCAGCCTGGTAACGCCGGTAGCTGCCCAGCAAAAGATTGTCTTCCACTTTCATGCTGGCGAATAATTCGCGTTTTTCCGGTACCAGTGACATGCCTTGTGCGACACGTTTTTCAATCGCAACACCAGCCAGGTCATGACCAGCCAGCAATATCTGTCCGCGCAGGCTGCCATTGGCTGGCAAGGCACCGGCGATGGCATTGAGCATGGTGGATTTGCCAGCACCGTTCGGCCCGATGACGGTCACAATCTGCCCTGCCCCTACCTGGATATTTGCAGGCTGCAAGGCTTCAACCTTGCCATAAAAAGCCTGCAAATCCCTGGTCTGCAACAGGGGTGCTTCGCTGGTAGAAATCACTGGCAGTGGGGCGTTTATATCAATTTCGGTCGTCATCAATCTATCCCACCCAAATACGCTTCCAGCACAGCCGGATGCTGTTGTACTTCTTGCGGCAAGCCTTCAGCAATCTTGGTGCCGAATTCCATGACCACAAGATGGTCAGTCAGGTTCATCACAAAATCCATATCATGCTCTACCAGCAGCACACTCATGCCTTCAGCCTTGAGCTTGCGCAGCAGTTCTGCCAGTTCCTGTTTTTCCTTATAGCGCAAACCGGCGGCGGGTTCATCAAGCAATAGCAAACTGGGGTCGCAGCACAGGGCACGGGCAATTTCCAGAATGCGTTGCTGGCCCAGAGCCAGACTGCCCGCTTCTTCATGCATGAGATGCGCGAGGCCTACGCGTTCAAGCTGGCGCTGCGCTTCAGCCAGCAGCGAATTTTCTATTTTGCCGTCGCGACGCAAGATGCTGGCAATGACTTCCATGACATCCCCACCTTTGGCACGCAAATGCGCGCCGATGGCGACGTTTTCCAATACGGTCATGCTGGCCATCAGGCGCACATGCTGGAAGCTGCGGCCTATACCCAGTTTGACGATTTCACGTGAAGGCAGGTTGCTGATATTTTGCAGCTGACCATCACGATAAAAACGTATGGCACCGCTGGTCAGCGGCAGCACGCCGGTCACCAGATTGAACATGGTGGATTTGCCTGCACCATTCGGGCCTATCAGGCCAACGATCTGCCCGGCACTGACGGTAAATTGCATGTCGTTGACCGCAAGCAAGCCGCCAAACTGCTTGCGTGCCTTGTCAATTTCAAGAATTACGGTATTGACAACAGGTTTGGCCCGGGTCGCCAGAGGCGCTGCATTGGCCTTGACCTGTATGCCTTGCTGGGCCGGCAACCATTTGGCGAAAGCCTGCCTGCTCCAGCGTGCCACATAGGGCCAGACGCCGTCACGTGCTCTTTGCAATAACAGGATCAGCAAGACACCGAAAACGATGACTTCGAAATTGCCATTCGCTCCCAGCAAGACTGGTAGTATGCTTTGCAGCTTGTCTTTCAGCAGTGTCAGCAGGGCAGAACCCAGCAAAGCACCCCAGACATGACCGGCACCACCAACCACCGCCATGAACAAATATTCGATACCAGCATTCAGGCCAAATGGGGTAGGATTCACGGCACGTTGCAAATGCGCATACAACCAGCCGGAAATGCTGGCTAGCATGGCAGCAATTACAAAAATGATGACTTTCATCCTGGCCGTATTGACACCCATGGCTTCAGCCATGACGCCACCACCCTTCAGTGCACGAATGGCACGGCCCGGGCGGGATTGCAGCAGATTCTGGATAGCCACGATCGCCAGCAGCAGAATCACCCAGATAAGCGTAAACATGCTGCGCCCGGTATCGAGCTTGAAGCCGATGATTTCTATTGGGGGGATACCATTGAGGCCATCATATTTGCCCAAAAATTCCAGGTTACCGAACAGGAAGAACAGGGACAAGCCCCAGGCTATCGTGCCCAAAGGCAGGTAGTGGCCCGACAGGCGCATGGTGATCAGGCCTATGGTAAAAGCCGCCGCGGCTGTCAATACCAGGCCTGCCAGCAAACCCAGCCAGGGGGAATAACCCAGCGCGGTCGTCAGATAAGCCGTCGAATAGGCCCCCAGCCCGACAAAAGCCGCCTGGCCAAATGACGTCATGCCACCCACGCCGGTCAGCAAGACCAGGCCAAGCGCGACGATGGCATACAAACCGATGTAATTACCCAGCGTGACCCAGAACTCGGGTACCGGCACCAGAGGGAATAACAGCACCAGTGCCAGCAATACCCATTTACCATGTTGGATGAGTGCTTTCATTATTCTTCGTCCTCATCGCTGTGTTTGCTGCTGAGCGAACGCCATAGCAATACCGGGATAATCAGGGTAAATACAATCACCTCCTTGTAGGCACTGGCCCAGTAGGATGAATAGGACTCCAGCAAACCCACCAGCAAGGCACCGGCAGCCGCCACCGGGTAGCTGACCAGGCCGCCGACAATCGCACCGACAAAGCCTTTCAGGCCAATCAGAAAGCCGCCATCGTAATACACCGTCGTCATCGGGGCGATCAGTACACCACATAATGCACCCATAGCCGCCGCCAGGGTAAAGGCCAGCCTGCCAGCCTGTGTGGTACCGATACCCACCAGTTGCGCGCCCAGGCGGTTCACCGCTGTTGCCCGCAAAGCCTTGCCAGACAGGCTGCGCTCAAAATAAAAATACAGCGCTGCAATCAGCAGTGCCGATACGGCGATCACCACCAGGCTCTGGCCGGAAATCTGCATGGCACCAATTTCAAAACGTGCATCGCTGAATGCCGTCGTACGTGAACCTTCGGCACCAAACATGACCAACCCCAGACCCGTCAGTGCAAAATGCACACCCACCGAGACAATCAGCAAAACCAGGGTACTGGCTTCAGCCAGCGGTTGATAAGCCAGGCGATAAATCATCGGCCCCATCGGTATGACGATGACCAGTGCCAGCAAGACCTGGGCAAACAAAGGCCAGTCCTGTGCAGTGACATTGCGTGCCAGCAGCCAGATTGCCAAAGGTGCCACCACCAGTTTGCCGGCAGCGTAGGCCAGCGCCTTGCCGTTACCGGTATTGGTTTGCCTGGTACTTGCGCGCAGTACGGCGACCACTTCTTTCGCCATGCACAGCAAGCCAAAGGCCAACAGCAGACTGGCTGATTGCGGGAACTTGCCCGACTGTATCGCCGCCAGGCTGAGTGCGCCGAAAGCAACAAATTCACCTTGTGGTATGAAAATCACCCGCGTGACCGAAAACACCAGCACCAGCGCCAAGGCCAGCAAGGCATAGATGGCACCACTGGTAATACCATCCTGGGCAAGGATGGCTGCAATTGAAAAATCCATGAAAACCTAACTTTCTCGCAAGTCCGTATTCATCCGCAAAGCCGAACAAAAAGGGAGCCGCAGCTCCCTTCTTCCATTCATCACTACATCAGTTAGCCTGACCAATCAACTTCCATTTACCGTTGACGATTTGCACCATCACCCGTGAACGCTGATCCATACCCAGATGATCGGTGTCGCTCATGTTGACGATACCGTGCGAGACCGGCAGGTTGGCGACATTTTCCAATGCCAGGCGCAACGCCGCACGGAACTCTTTGGTACCTGGCTGGGCTTTTTTCAACGCGACCGGGATGGCAGATTCCAGCAACAGGCTGGAATCCCAGGCGTGTCCACCGAAAGTGGAAACCGAACCGACGCCATATTCTTTTTCATAGGCTTTTACATAGCGCATGGCAGATTTCTTGACCGGATTATCATTCGGCAATTGTTCTGCCACCAGCAATGGTCCTGCTGGCAACCAGGTGCCTTCGCAATCCTTGCCACAGACACGCAGGAAATCATTATTGGCCACACCATGCGTCTGATAGATCTTGCCCTTGTAGCCGCGTTCTTTCAGGGTTTTCTGTGGCAAAGCGGCCGGTGTACCGGCACCAGCAATCAACACCGCATCAGGATTGGTCGCCAGGATTTTCAGGATTTGTCCAGTCACTGATGTGTCGCTGCGGGCAAAGCGTTCATTGGCAACAATTTTCAATTTGCGCAATTCGGCAATCTTGGAAAATTCCTTGTACCAGCCTTCACCATACGCATCAGCAAAGCCGATAAAGGCTACCGTCTTGACGCCGCTATCATTCATGTGACCAGTAATCGCGGTGGACATATGCGAATCATTCTGCGGTGTTTTGAAGACCCAGAAGCGCTTGGAATCAATAGGCGAAATAATGGCTGAAGAAGCTGCCATGGAAATCATTGGCGTTTCGCTTTCCGCCGCTACGTCTATCATGGCCAGCGAATTCGGTGTAATGGTGGAACCGATGAGTACATCAACCTTATCTTCAGCAATCAGCTTGCGCGCATTTTTAACGGCGGTGGTTGTATCGGAAGCATCATCAAGCACGATGTATTCAATTTTTTTGCCACCAATTTCTTTCGGCAACAAGGCAAAAGTGTTTTTTTCAGGAATACCCAGAGAAGCGGCCGGACCGGTGGCGGAGACATTCACGCCGACCTTGATTTGCGCATTTGCACTGCTTGCCAATACCAGCGACAACATGGCTGGCAAGATTGCCAGTACGAATCGTTTCTTCATGAATAGTCTCCTGTCTTGCAATTATTGAAATTAATGGTGAAATCCCATTTGCCGACCGATCGGTCGGTTAATTTTTTTCCAGTGTAACCTTTCCTTCGCGGTGACACAACCAGTCCGCGTTTTTTGACGCGCAGGCTGCGCCCTCCACAGGGATAATCGTTCTTTATACTTCAGATAAGACCAGTCTGGCATTTTTTTCTTATGTTTCAGGCATGGATAAGACAGTCGTCAAGCACTCAGGCCATTGCCGCCTCGACCAGTTCAACTTCAAAAGCACCACGCAAAGCATTGCAAAGCATGATTTTTTCAGCACTGCGAAGTTCATCCAAGCCCAGCGTTTGCTCTGTCAGCGCGAATTGCGGGTCATCCATCAATACTGCGCGCATTACCCCCGGCAAGACACCATCAGCCAAGTGAGGCGTCAGCCAGACATTGTTCTTTTTAAGCAACAGTGTGCTGCGTCCGCCTTCGGTCAGATGGCCTTGCTCATTCATGAACAACATATCAAAAGCACCCTGTTTTTCGGCCGCCTGCCAGGCCTGGTCATATTGTTGACGTACACTGGTTTTGTGCTGGAGAAACAGGCTACTGCTATTTGTTGGCACAGGTGCCAGCAAGATTTTGGGGCGAGGTGGCAAGGCGGGCAAGACCGCATTACTGACGCTGATACCGCCACTGGCATCAATTGCCAGGCGCACGCGGCAAGCTGTCATTGGTGGCAACTGCTGACAACATACTTGCAAGGCCTGTCTGATTTTCTCTTCATTGCAGACAAAACCAAAATAGCGGGCGGAATGCTGCAAACGTTGTAAATGCCTTTCCAGATGACGGCAACCGTGTTCACGGGTCGCATACATGGTTTCAAATAATTCGAATTGCGGCAGCAGGCCGGTCAAAAACCTGGCTTTCAAATGGCACTCGGCAAATTCTTCTGCGGCCACACTGTCATGCACAATACCAGCCCCGACACCCAGCACACCGCGACGCAAGCCAAGGTCATCAACAGGTGCCTGCAATTGCAGGGTGCGGATAGGGACGGATAAACAAAAATCACCCAGTAAGCCCTGTGATGGCGGGTCAAACCAGCCTATAGCGCCGGTATATAAACCGCGTGGCTCTGTTTCCAATTCACGGATGATCTGCATGGTGCGGCGCTTAGGTGCGCCAGTGATGGAGCCGCAGGGGAACAGGGCGGTCAGGATTTCCGGCAAATCCAGATCGGCCTGCAATTGTGCTTCCACGGTAGACGTCATTTGCAGGACACTGGAAAAACGGTTTACCTCAAACAAGCGCGGTACTTTGACTGTCCCGGTTTTGGCGATACGCCCCAGATCATTGCGCAGCAGATCAACGATCATCAGGTTTTCTGCACGGTTTTTGGGATCCGCTGCCAGTTCTGCGGCGAGGCGCTGGTCTTGTAAAACGTCGCCAGTCGCAGCAGCAGTGCCTTTCATGGGACGTGCCAGCAACTGACCCTGCTGATGGCGTATGAATAATTCCGGCGATAGCGATAACACAGCCTCGCCGCCTGGCAGGCAGATCAGCGCACCATAGGGCACAGGCTGGCGTTGCCGCAGCCGTTGATACAACATCGCAGGTGCGCCATAGGCATCAAAATGCAGCCGGTAAGTGTAATTCACCTGATAGGTATCGCCAGCAGCAATATAGGCCCTGACTTTGGCAATGCCTTCATCAAACTGCGTGGCATTCACATTCGCGCTGACGTTGGCAATTCCGGCAATGTCAGCCAGGCCGGCATCGGCCTGCGCTGCCAGAAAGTCGCTTACCTGTTGTGAGGTCAGGTGCTGACATTGGCGAAACAGCAGTATGCGCGACTGCGCTGTTTGCGCATGCGCTGCAATGCCCTGCAATTGCGCGCCGCTTTCATAAGACAGCATGGCCAGGGCAAACCAGCCTTGTTGCAAAGCAGCCTGGGTATCCGTCCAGAATTGCGGCCATTCCTGTGCTGAACTGCAAGTCAGTGTTGCATGCAGCTCGGTGTACAAACGCGACTGCGCGCCTTCTGCATGGGCATCATCCAGCAAAGCATAGGCTTCCCCGGTCTTCACAGATACTGCACTGGCAAAACCCGGCATTGTAGTGTTGGAAAAATCTGACACGCTGGTATAGAAAAAATGAGGGAAATTATTTGCCGTCTTTGCAAACCTGACGGTGTGCCGCAGTTTACCCGCAGATGCAAGGTTCTGCATGCCTGCCTGTACAAATATGAGCGTCAGCGAACATAAGCAGCGCGTCTCTATTTTTTATATGACATCACTGTGGCACAAAGGTATAGTCGCTCATTAACGATTTCCAATGAACAATTTCTTTTCGCACATGCAAAATACTTTTTTCAGGTTACCCTTGGCAAAAAGAATCTTTCGCCAGAATCTGATCAGCATCGCGCTGGCCCTGCTGCTAGCCCTGTTGTTGAGCCTGTTGCTGTCGATTTTCCTGATGCAAAGAAGTTTGCGTAGCGAAACCCTGTACAAGGCCGATACCCTGGCCAGTAATGTCGCCGATGCGCTGATTGCCAACGATACAAGGCAATTGCAGAGCATGTTGCTCAATGCCACCAACACACCAGACATGCAAAGTGCGACGGTCTATGACAAAAATGGCCTGGCCATCCTGGCGTGGACTGCACAGGGGCAATTGATCAAACCGGCCGGGATAGATAATGCCCCCCTGGTCAGGCGCCACCAGACCGAATATCATGCTGGTCATTTTGTTGCAATAGCCCCTATTTTCAATGGCACCACAGTCATCGGCCAGATACAACTGCTAAGCAGCAGTTCCACACTTTACCAACAGGTGTTATTGCTACTGCTTTTTGGGCTGCTGAGCTCTGCAATACTGGCCGTGCTGAGCGCTTACTGGCTGACACAACGACAATTACAGGCCATGAATCCGATACTGGGGCTAAGCGTCATTGCCGAAAAAGTGGCGACGCTGGGTGATTACAGCCTGCGTGCACCGCAAGACCCTGAACATGAACTGGGTAGCCTGAACATGCATTTCAACCTGATGCTTGCACGGATGGAAGCCTGGGAAAATGATATGCAAAGCGAAGCCCGCGAACGGCGTGAAGCCGACAGTCGCCTGGCCGTACTGAACAACCATGACAGTCTGACAAAATTACCAAACCGCCATTATTTTCACCGGCTGCTTAGCAATTGCCTGGAAGATGCTGTAGCCAATGATGAAATGTCGGCCCTGATGTTTATCGACCTTGATCATTTCAAGCGCCTCAGCGAAAGCTTTGGCTATGATGCCGGCGACCTGATATTGGCAACCATGGCCAATCGCCTGTGTACCGTGTTGCGCAGTACCGATACGCTGTGTCGTGTCGATGGTGATGAATTTGCCGCCATCATGCCGCAAGTTGGCAGCCTGGATGTCGTAAAGAATCTGGCAGAAAGACTGGTGCAAGCCATCAATCAGCCCATGACTTTGCGCGGTCAGCAACTGGTCATCAGTGCCAGTGTCGGTATTGCCTGCTGCCCCTTGCATGCGAAAGAGCAGCGACTGTTTTTGCATAATGCAGATATTGCCCTGAAAGCCGCCAAGACAGCTGGCCGCAATACCTGGCGGTTATACAGCAATGACTTGCCAAAGACTTCGCATGCAGTGCAACTGTGACATCGCAACAGTCTCTTAAACAGTCTCTTAAACAGTCTCTTAAACAGTCTCTTAAACAGTCTCTTAATAAGTAATTTTCAGGCGTCGGTACAAAAAGCCAAGCACAAACAGTGGGCCTATCAGTAAAAAACGCAGGTCATCAAAGAAGGAAGGCTTCTTGCCTTCTATCTTGTGGCCTATGAACTGACCTATCCAGGCCACCACAAAAATAGCCACCGAAATTTGCCAGATAAATTGTTGCGGCAATTGCGACAATATCCACAACATGCAGGCTGACATGGCCAGCATGCCTACTGCAAACGGCACAGACAGACTCAGGTAATAAATCAGTGACAGCACTGCCGTTGCCAGCGCCGCCAGCGGGTGCACGGCCCAGATCAATCCCAGGAAAGACAAGACAATCGCCGGTACGCAAATAAAATGGATGAGTTCATTGGTATGATTCAAATGACTTTCGCTGTATTTACCCAGCAGTTGATGAATCTGCCTTTGCTCACTTTGCTGTACTTGTTCCATAGAGGTGTCTCCCGCTGTTTTTATGAACTTCCAGAATAGGTCATCCTGTCACATCCTGCTTGAACGCAATCGCCATCTTGTGCAGTTCTGAAGGTGGCACGCCCATCATGGTGCGGAATGTGCGGCTCATGTGCGCCAGGTCGGCAAACCCGGCCTGGTGCGCGGCAGTGGTGATGTTATTGCCTTCCGCCACCGCAGCCACAGCTGACAGCATGCGTGACCACAGCAGATAGCGTGACAGCGACATACCTGTCTGCTGACGGAACAAATGGGTAAAACGGCTTTGAGATAAATGCACGTGCTTTGCCAGGCTGGCGCCGCCGCAATCAAATCCACCTGCATTTGCGATATGCGCAAGTGCTACAGTAACCCGGTTGTCATAGGCTGCGGCTGACAGGCTTTGCGGCAGGGCACAGGCTTGCCACGCCTGTCGCAGGGACAAAGCCGCCGCCAGGTCTGGCGCAACTGCCAGTCCAGCCAGAAGCGTCGCAGCAAGTGCCAGAAAGACAGCATCATGCCCGAAGGTGGCTTGCAAATCCGTGACATCCGTTTGCAGGTTGCGTGGCAATTCGATAAACAAATGCGCCAGCAAGCCACCATCGCTATCAATCTGGTGGGCACTATGCGGCGCGAAGATGGCGCTGCGGGTTTCTGTCCAGCCCTGGTCTGACGACAGTCTGGCACGGAAAGGCTGTTCGAGGCCGTAGCTGAGCTGCAAGGCGAAATGACTATGCAGGCTGGAGTCAATGCCAGGACTTAATACCAGCGCAGCGCCGGGCCATAAATACAAACGTCCTGATCGCTGCGATATTTTCATTGCCAACCCGCGTTATGAATTACCGCACCTGGAAAATCCCTAATGTGACAAGAGGGCGATTTGCAATGCGGCCTGGTCCGTAGGCAAAAGTTTGAAACCAGTCTTGGCAAAACGCAGCCAGCGCCCCATGACAAAACTGCACCACAGGCTGGCACGTGCAGAGACTTCTTCTTCCGGCACCCGTCCCTGACTGGCTGCCAGGCGCAGAGATTGCCGGAAAGCCATTTCCAGTCTGTCTGCCAGTTGGTTCATGCGTGTTTGCAGGCGCTCGTCTTCATTGACCAGCGCATCGCCAATCAGGACGCGCGTCATGCCGGGATTGCGCTCGGCAAAATTCAATAGCATGTTGCAGATGGACTGGGTTTGCTGCATGCCGTCATCCTGGCTTTCACTGATCTGATTGATCAGGCCGAAAATTGACGCTTCTATGAATTCAATCAGCCCCTCGAACATCTGTGCCTTGCTGGCAAAGTGGCGATACAGGGCAGCTTCAGATACCTCCACCCTGGCAGCCAGTGCAGCGGTAGTGACTTTTTCACCCTTGGGATGTTCTAACATCACTGCCAGCGTCTGGAGGATTTGTAATTTACGTTCGCCGGGTTTGGAGCTGGCCATGATTTTTCAGGTAGTGGATATTAATAAGCAGACTCAGGCCATCCGGCCCAGGCACGGGGGGCATTCTAAAGACAGCAAGACACACATGCAATCCCCCTATCCATAAATACAGGGGCTTACACGGATGACAGACTGCCTCAGGATGACAAACGATGGATATTTTTAGCCAGCTGCCTGACTGATTTTACTTTCACATCGGCACAAGCAGCAGATTTTTTTAGCTGATGGGCTGGCGTATAGCCGGTTACCCAGACCGTGCGCAGGCCCTCCTGCTTTGCCGCACGCAGATTGTCCAGGCTGTCTTCCACCAGAATACAATCGCGCGCCTGCTTGCCATAGGCTGCCATCAGTTTGCGCAGATAAGGGCGCGAAGGCTTGGGTTGCAGTTGACCGTGGACGCGCATGGCCTCTACCGGTATGTGTGCATCAAAATGTCTGTGCAAACCCATGTGTCTGAGCACACGGCCAGAATAAATACGCGGGGCATTGGTCAGCAGGATTTTTTTGCCCGGCAGGCGGCGCAACAGTTTTTTCAGGCCACGTTCAAAACGTATCATGCTGCTGAGGTCATCAAAATGATGTACTTCATGCAAAAATTCGTCGGCCCTGACATTGTGGTGCCTGACCATGCCCAGCATCGTCACGCCATAGCGGGCATAATATTCCTGCCGTATGGCATTAACGCGTTCGGCGTCTGCCGGTGTAATGCCATCTCCCAGCACTCTGGCCAGGAAAGCATTCATATTGATATTGATGGCCGGGAAAATTTCATGCGAAGCATTATGCAGGGTATTGTCCAGGTCAAACAACCACAAGGGCGCAGAGCGTCTTCGCATCAGGCAGACACTCCGCTTGGATACAGATCAGGCATCAATGGCTGCGTATCATGGTACCGAAAGCTTGCTCGGTCAGCACTTCAAGCAACAGCGAATGTTCAATACGGCCATCAATGATGTGAACGGTATTGACACCGGATTTTGCCGCATCCAGTGCAGATGAAATTTTTGGCAACATGCCACCGGAAATCGTGCCATCGGCAAACATTTCATCAATTTCACGCGCAGACAAATCCGTCACCAGATTGCCCTGCTTATCGAGCACACCTGGAATATTGGTCATCATGATGAGCTTTTCAGCTTTCAGGATTTCAGCAATCTTGCCCGCGACCAGATCAGCATTGATATTGTATGCCTGGCCATCAGAACCAAAACCGATAGGGGAAATGATGGGGATAAAGGCATCATCCTGCAAGGCTTTGACGACAGCAGGATTGATGGCATCAATCTCTCCCACATAACCGATGTCAAGCATGGCACCCGGATTTTCGCGGTCTGGCATCATCATCTTGCGCGCGCGGATCAGGCCACCGTCTTTGCCTGTCAGGCCCACAGCCTGACCGCCGTAGTGATTGATGAGCATGACGATATCCTGCTGCACTTCACCGCCAAGCACCCATTCAACCACTTCCATGGTTTCTTCATCGGTGATGCGCATGCCCTGGATAAATGTACCCTGCTTGCCCATTTTCTTGAGCGCATTGTCAATCTGCGGGCCACCACCGTGTACCACGACCGGGTTCATGCCCACCAGTTTGAGCAAAATGACATCACGGGCAAAGCCATGTTTCAGGCGTTCTTCTGTCATGGCGTTGCCGCCGTATTTGACGACGATGGTTTTGCCGTGGAATTTTCGGATATACGGCAGGGCTTCCGCCAGGATTTCGGCTTTGATGGCGGGTTCCACACCGGCTAACCGGTCTTCCGGCGCCTGTAGTTCTGTCGTGTTTGCGTTCAAATCGCTCATTATGACGGTATCCTGAAGGTATGATTGGCAAGGCTTTCATAAAATCCCCCTCGACTGAGTTGCAACGCCAGCCCGTACAATGGTACTGTCTGCGTCGCTGCTTCCCGGCGGGACAATGTTGTGAAAGTCCTGAAAAAATAAATTACGTTATACATTACGTTTCCAAGCCGAATTTTACAGGATTTGCAGCGAAAGCTTTTTCAATTCAGTCACGAGACTTATGACATCTATAACAGACCTGCATCAGCAACTGGAAATTTTACGCCCCGGTTTAATACGTTTTGCGCAATTGCAGCTACGTAATGATTGCGCTGCCGAAGATGCGGTGCAGGAAACCCTGCTTGCCGTACTGGAAAAACCGGACAGTTTCGCTGGCAATTCTTCCTTGCGCACCTATGTGACGGGTATCCTTAAATTCAAGATCATTGACCATTTGCGCGCGCAAAAGCGCGAGAAGCCGCTGGAAATCAAGGATGATGAATCTGAAAGTGATCTGATTGACAGTTTATTTAATGCTAACGGCCATGTTTTGACAGCGCCAACTGCCTGGGGCGCGCCTGAGGCAACTTTGCAACAAAAAGATTTCTTCCGCGTGCTGGAAATATGCCTGGAAAACCTGCCGGCAAAAACCGCCCGGGTTTTCATGATGCGTGAATGGCTGGAACTGGAAACAGAAGAAATTTGTAAGGAATTGGAGCTGACTACGTCTAATCTTTGGGTAGTGCTGTATCGCGCCCGCCTGCGCCTGCGCGAATGCCTGGACTTGAACTGGTTCGGACTACAGTAGTACGGGAGAAAACACATGCAAATATTTATCGCTTGCAAACAAGCGCACCAATTAATTTCTGAAGGGCTGGACAGGCCACTCAGTGTCACTGAGCGCACGCAACTCAAAATGCATCTGGCCATCTGTCGTTCCTGCACCAGCTTTGATGGACAAATGTCGTTTTTACGCAAAGCCATGCATCGCGTAGCAGTGAATGGCCTGCCTGCGTATGAAACAAATGGCAATAACAGCAATAACGATACGGGCAAAAAAGAAGGTGGGCCATGAGCGTCTGCCCGCGCTGCGCCAGCCAGTTTACCTGCGCGATGGCAGACAATACTGGTGAAACATGCTGGTGTACGGCACTGCCGCCAATTGCCTTCCGCAAATTGCAGGATGGTGGTCTAAAGGCAGATGCCAGTTGCTTTTGCCCGCAATGCCTGCCGATATGGAAGGCCGATCAGGAAGCGCAGCACGACGCCAATCTGGCAATTCAGTTACCATAAGACTTTTACATCCCGGTTTTCAGCATGTCTAACGAAACGCCTCTCGCTTATAAAGCAGTCAACATCCCTGTCTCGCAGCGCATTCGTGAACGCATCACGGCCAGCAAGACGCGCTTTCATGCCAATGACAATATTGCCCGCTTCATCGAAGCTGGCGAAATGGATGAATTGCAAGCAGAAGTCGAAGAAAAGTTGCGTGCCGTGCTCGAAAGCCTGGTGATCGATACTGAAAGTGATCACAATACCCAGGATACCGGGCGCCGCGTCGCCAAGATGTTTCTTCAGGAAGTGTTCAAGGGACGCTATGTGCCCATGCCACCGGTTACCGAATTTCCAAACGCATCTCACCTCAATGAATTGATGATCATCGGGCCGATCACGGTACGCAGTGCCTGTTCGCATCACTTGTGCCCTATCATCGGCAAGGTCTGGATAGGCGTGATGCCGAATGAGCATTCCAACCTGATTGGCCTGTCCAAATATGCCCGCATTGCTGAATGGGTCATGAGCCGGCCACAAATCCAGGAAGAGGCCGTGGTACAACTGGCTGACACCCTGCAAGAAAAAATGCAGCCGGATGGCCTAGCCGTCGTCATGGAAGCCGATCATTTTTGCATGCACTGGCGCGGGGTGAAAGATATGGAAACCGCGATGATCAACAGTGTCATGCACGGGTCTTTCCTGAAAGATGCGAATCTGCGTCGTGAATTTTTGTCCCTGATCAAAAGATAATAAAAGATAATTGAACGCTAACCGGAATTTGCCATGCTAGTACGCCTACTTTATGCAAGCCGCGCTGTTGACGAAAAAATTTGCGATATGGTGCAATCCATAGTCGCCCAGTCACGCCAGCACAATCCGCAATTCGGCATCACCGGCGTGCTGTGCCATAGTGATCAGGTATTCATGCAGGTGCTTGAAGGTGGGCGGGAAGCCGTCAACGCCCTGTATGGCCACATCTTGCGTGATGCCCGTCATACTGATGTGATGCTGCTTGACTATGAAGAAATCATTGAGCGTCGCTATGCTGGCTGGACCATGGGCCAGGCGAATATGGGCAAAATCAATCCTTCGATTTTATTGAAATACTCACCCTTGCCGGTACTGGACCCACATCGCATGTCAGGCAAAATTCTGCTGGCATTGATTGATGAACTGATGGCGACAGCGTCTATCGTTGGCCGTACCTGAAAAGCCAGCGCGGGTCAGTGTACGCTTGCATAGACGGCTGAAACCTGATCTGGCACAGGTGCATCCAGCGCCGCGCAGACACCACGCAACAGGTCTGCCATGTCATCCGATATCTTTTCCTCCACAATTGCGGCTGCCAGCATGCCGCGTATCAGGAAAGGTTTGGCCAATGGCGCGAGCTGATTCAATTTCTCCAGCGCCTGACTGATTTCAAAAAAATCCAGGCTTGCTGCGCTGCGCATATCTGCATCACTGAATTTCAAATCCGGTAAGGCGACCGCCGCACGCCGGAATGCTGGCAAGGCCAGGCTGTCATTTGGCTGTCCGTGCGCGACCAGTGACAGCAAAAGCCGGGTTTCATTCTTGAGCTCAGACAAACCCGAATAGCGAACGGCAACTGATCTGCCCGCCTTGTTACCCAAACGGCGCTCGAGCACGGTTTGCAACACGAACTCTGCCTGTGTTATGCGCTGGTCCGCAGCAATAAGACGGTTAACCACTGACAATAAATGGTTTTTTTGTTCGGTTGACAAGAGCCTTAAGGCTGGCATGGCAAGGTCAAGCATGGGCAGGCGCGTACCGCGTGACATGGTTTCAATTTCTGCCAACAATTTCTCGGCAAGTTCAGCTTGACCAGCAGCAGCTTGCTGCAAGATTTGCAATTGCAAGGCGTAGGCATCAGCCTGACTGCGATCAAGCAGCAAGGCGTACAGCAAAGCGCAGGCACCTGAGGTATCACGCGCTGCTTGCACAATCAGTGCGTTGAGGGAGAAGGCATTATTGGTATCGCCTGCTGCCTGCTTGCTGAACTGATTCGTTTGCAGACCAAAGCCCGCGCCTGATATGACGTCAGGTGCGCTGGCCTGCACAGCACGCCCGGTGGTTCTTGCTGGTTGCGCCAGTCCCTGCTGCCCGGCATAGGCATCCCGCGCATTAAAACCAGATACGCCTGCTGGCATTTCAACTGGGGCAGCGGCTTCGGCAACTACGCTGGCATCGGTAAATTCCACACTTTTGCCGTATACGCGGCGCAATCTCTCCTGCAATGGTGGGTGCGTGGCAAACAGACCGGATAAAAGATGCGGCTTTGCTGCCCCCAGAAACATATGCGAAAACTGTTCTGCCTTTGGATGATTAATACGTGAACCGCAATCATTGACACGGGTCAGGCCACCAATCTTGCGCAAGGCGCCACCTATGCCATCGGGGTTGCGGGTAAATTGCACGGCGCTGGCATCGGCCAGAAATTCGCGCTGGCGTGAAACCGCGGATTTAATCAGGCGGCCAAAAAATATACCTACATAGCCAATCACAAACAGGGCCGCACCAAATGCCAGCATGATCAGTTGGAATGAAGGGCCCTTTTCATCACTGCTGCGTGAGCTGCCAAAGCGTGATCCCCAATACAATAATTCCTGACCAAACCCGGCTATCATCTGGATGCCAAACAAGACACCGATGAGTTTGATATTCATGCGCATATCCCCGTTGAGAATATGACTGAATTCATGACCGATGACGCCCTGCAATTCGTCACGCGTCAGACGCGTCAGGGTGCCGCGAGTGACCGCGACCACGGCTTCATTTTGATGATAGCCAGCAGCAAAGGCATTGATGGCATCTTCGCTATCGAGAATATACACACGCGGGCAGGCAATGCCAGCTGCCAGCGCCATCTCTTCGACAATGTTAAGCAAGCGTCTTTCCTGCGTATCCTGCGACGATGGCATGACCAGGCGGCCGCCTGCCATCTGCGCTACCGCATCGCCACCATCTCGCAAGCGGTACATTTCCACCAGCGTGCCACCGCCGATGAACAGGAGCGTGACTACCGTATTGATGAAAAAGAATCCACGTGGATAACTATGCGCACCGGCAAAATGCTTGCTGGACGTCCAGATCCAGATCATCGCCAGGGCAAAATTAACCGTAACGATAATGGCGACTACCGCCAGGAAAAACAGGAATAATAATTTCCTGCTTTGGCGATGTGCCTGGTCTTGCTGTTCGAAAAAATCCATGGGGATTTCTCAATGCCTGGTCTGATTTGAAAATTATTTCAGAATGAAACCTTGATGGCTTTGCGTTCTTCTGCCGATTCGGTGGCCTGCAATAATTCACCCGAACGGAAACCAAACATATTGGCAATCACAGACCCCGGGAATTGTTCTATGCCTATGTTGTATTGCATGACGCTGTCGTTGTACGCCTGACGTGAAAACGCGATCTTGTTTTCAGTGCCGGTCAGTTCTTCAGTCAATTGCATCATGTTTTGATTTGCCTTCAGGTCAGGATAAGACTCTGACAGGGCAAACATTTTACCCAGCGATGCAGTCAGCGTACCTTCCGCCGCGGCCAGTTGCTGGACAGCTCCGGCATCGGAAGGATCAACGCTGGCCTTGGTATTGGCAGTCACTGCCTGGTTACGGGCGGCAATGACGGCTTCCAGAGTTTCCCGCTCATGCTTCATATACCCTTTGGCGATTTCCACCAGATTCGGGATCAGGTCATAGCGTCGTTTCAATTGAATATCAATTTGGGAAAATGCATTTTTGAAGCGATTGCGTGAAGTCACCAGACGGTTATAAACGCCGATAACCCAAAATACCAGCACAGCAATGATGACTAACAATACGATCAATGCAATCATGATTTCTCCTTTGGAAAATAAAACCCGGCCAGATTCTTGCAGCAGTCTTCACAGGGAAAACCGGGCTGTCCGGGTTTTAAAAAAGAAAACCGACAAATATGTCGGTTTTACCTGCCTAGTTGTTTGTTTCTGTCTTTTCTGACTTGCCCGGCGTAGCCTGCAATTCATTCAATTCAGCATCGCTGATGTATTCGAATACCTTCACGACTTTGCGCACCCCGCTGATGCTGCTGGCGACATCGGCAGCCAGGTTGCCTTCACGCTGGGTTACACGCCCCATCAGAAACACCACACCGGCTTCAGTCACCACCTTGAAGGCTGTCGCCTGCAAATCCTTGGTATCGACAAACGTCGCTTTGACCTTGGTCGTGATCAGCGCATCGTTAGAACGTGCAGTGTATTTCGACAAACTGGTGATTTCGATTTCATTGACTACAGAAGTCACTCCCTCTACGGCACGCATTTCACGTTCGGCACCTGCCTTGGCGTTTTCATCCACGACTTCACCGGTCAGCAGCACGCGACGGTTAAATGAATTCACATCGACATGGCCGTTCTTACCGAGCAGGCGAGAGATACGTGATTCGCCTTTGATGACGATGGATTTGTCCTCGGTCTGCGCACCCAAGGTACGCCGGTCGGTCGCTGCAAAAGTGCCGATGACGGCACTGCCTACCATCAGTTCCACACAACCCTGCAAGCTTACGGCAGCCGCACAGCACAGGCTGACTACTGCCACTGGCCTGGCCAGCTTGTTCCAGATTTTTCTACTCATCTGCATCACCTCCGAATAATGCGGCATCAATGCCGTCACACAAACAATGTATGGTTAATAAATGCACTTCTTGTATCCGTGCAGTACGCTCATGCGGCACACAAATATGCACATCCGCTTCGGTCAGGATATTGGTAACTTCACCGCCACCTTTGCCAGTCAGCGCAACGACACGCATGTCACGTTCCAGAGCCGCGTTAATGGCATTCACCACACTGGCTGAATTGCCAGATGTTGATAAGGCCAGCAAAATATCGCCAGACTGACCAAATGCCTGCACCTGCTTGGAAAACACTTCATTAAAACTGTAATCGTTCGCTATTGCCGTCAATATCGAGGTGTCTGTCGTCAACGCCATTGCTGGCAAAGGCAGTCTTTCACGCTCGAAGCGGCCAACCAGTTCGGCGGCGAAATGCTGACAATCGGCAGCAGAACCGCCATTCCCGCAGGCAAGTATCTTGTTACCATTAGACAGCGCTGCGAACATCAGTTCCACAGCTTGAGAAATAGGTTGGGCCAGCTCGGCAGCGGCCCGCATTTTAAGTTCGGCACTTTCTTGGAAGTGCGCCAGTATGCGTTGGTTTGTCATAGTGCGTCAGATTATACGGCAGGCTTATGAGACTGTTGCAAAATTAATCTGATCCCGATGACCCCTGGTCAGTCATGATCTGGCCGATATCAGTCTCTTTTCAAGCTGATACATCAGGCCACAATGATATTTTTCAACCAATTGATGTTGTCGCCGTCTATGGCGATCAGGTCAAATCGACAGGCCGTCTGTACTTTCTGAGACATCAGATACACCTGCGCCGCATGCACCATACGTCTTTGTTTGGCCGGGGTCACGCTGGCAACGGCACCACCAAACTGCATGGAAGTGCGTTTCCTGACTTCGACAAAGACCAGCACTTTGCCATCTTGCATGACGAGGTCAATTTCGCCGCCCTTGCACAGGAAATTCTGCTGCACCAGTTTTAAACCGGCTTTTACCAGATAGGCCAGCGCATCCGCCTCGCCCTGATCACCGCTGCGGCGGCGGCTGGTGCGATGGTCATCAGTGTTGCCCGCCTGTTCTTGCGGGTTGTTGACAGGTCTCATTGGCGTACAATCTCGGCTAATTCATTGTTTTAAATAAGGACAGGCATGAGCACGACAGATAACGCACTGTTCACAAGTGCCAGCATCATGGAAACCGTTACACGGCAAAACTATCCGGCAGGCACATTATATGTAGTCGCCACGCCAATTGGAAATGTGGCAGATATTTCCCTGCGCGCCCTGCATCTGCTATCGTTGGCCGATGCCATTGCCTGCGAGGATACCCGCAATACCGCCCAGTTGCTGTCACGCTATGGCATCAGCAAACCTCTGATTGCTGCCCATCAGCATAATGAGCGCGAGGTCGCTGAAAAAATCCTGTCGCGCTTGCAGGCAGGTGAACGCATTGCCCTGGTATCTGATGCGGGTACACCTGGCGTATCTGACCCAGGGGCCAAAATCGTCGATGCCATCAAACTGGCAGGTCTGCCGGTAACGCCTTTGCCTGGTGCATCAGCTGCTATCAGCGCCTTGTCGGCCAGTGGCCTGATCCATGACCGCTTTTATTTTGTCGGCTTTTTACCGAGTAAATCGGGGCAACGTGAAAGCATATTAAGAGAAGTACAAAACACCGCAGCCAGCCTGATTTTTTATGAAGCACCACACCGTATCATCGAATCGGTACAGGCCATGCGTGAAGTTTTTGGCGATAGCCGCCGTATCGTACTGGCGCGCGAAGTAAGCAAACTGTTTGAAGAAATTCATCGCTGCCCGCTCAGCGAAGCAGCCCACTGGCTTGCTGCCGACGCGCACCGGGAAAAGGGTGAATATGTCATCCTCATCGAAGCTGCGGCAACCATAGAAGACGACGAGCAACTTGAAGCCCGACGGGTGCTCAGCATCTTGCTGGAAGAATGTTCGGTCAAGCAGGCAGCATCGCTGGCGGCAAAGCTGACAGGATTAAAAAAGAACGCCCTGTATCAACTAGCTCTGGAAATGAAGCAGGATGAAGGCGACGCTTAACGCTGCACTACCATGGGCCGACCTACACCCAGATCACCTGCCTGTGAAATGGCTGCATTGGCTTCCGAGCGATTGGCAAAGGGGCCACTGACCAGACGATACAGGCTGCCTTGCTGGACGATATCAAAGCCCGGCAGCTGACTGGTGGCGCGGCCTTTCAGGTGGTTCATGATGGATTCGGCATTTGCCCGTATCGCATAAGCACCAAACTGTATGTAATAGGCAGTACCTGTGGTTGCGGTCGTTGTCGTTGCATTCGCAGGTGGTGGCAGTTTTTCTACCGGTTTGTTTTCCTGCGCTGCCAGTAATTCTTCCATGCTCATGGTGGCAAGGGCTTTTTCTGGTTGACGTGCTGGCGGCAACTCCCTGACAACGGCTTGGGTATTGGTATTGTTCGCGACCATCACTGTAGGTGAGGTAGTCGGCTGGTTCTTGCGGTTTTCAGCCATTTTTTCTATGTCGGCAGGCAACAGGCGTTCGACTTCAATCTGGCTGCTGCCCTTACCCACTACATCAAGTTTCAACGCCGCCGTGTACGACAAATCAATAATGCGGCTGGCATGGAAAGGGCCACGGTCATTGATGCGCACGATAATTTGTTTGCCATTGCTTAAATTGGTCACGCGGGCATAAGAAGGAATAGGCAAGGTCGGATGGGCAGCGGTGATCTTGTACATATCATACAGCTCGCCTGATGAAGTTTTTTGTCCGTGGAATTTCTTGCCATACCAGCTGCCTACACCACGCTGCACAAACGGGGTCGTGCTGTCAGCCAGTGGCGTATAGGTCTTGCCAAACACAACATAAGGTTTATTGCCTGAGCGAGAATAATCTTCAAGCGTAGGTATGGGGTCAACGGTATTTTCCAGGCCGTCTGGCGGGTTATCGCCCGGGCCATCGTCTTTATAGTAGGCACCGCGACCAGTGCTGGACTTGGTTGACGAGGGAGATGTAGGTGTTGCTGTATTCGATGCTTGTCTGGAAGTGCTCGCAGGGCGCTGGCTATCGGCAATGACAGTGTGCTGCTTGGGCGCACTGCCGCAAGCCGCCAGCAAGACAGTAAGCGCTGACAATGATGCAGTTTGCCAGCCCTTCTTTGATAAACAGCTTTTCCACTCAATTTTCATGTCTGCACCAGCTTGCGGTTACGCTGCACACTCATCATGAAACCCAGGCCCATGCCCAGGGTGACCAGCGCAGTCCCGCCATAACTCATGAAGGGCAGAGGTACACCGACTACGGGTACGATACCGCTGACCATGCCCATGTTCACGAAGGCGTAGGTGAAGAATATCATGGTCACGGCACCGGCCATCAAACGGGCAAACATGGTCGGTGCATTCGCGGCGATCATCAGGCAACGTATGATGAGCAGGAAATACAGGGTCACCAGTATCAGGTTACCGACAAAACCGAATTCTTCTGAATAGACGGCAAAGATAAAATCCGTCGTATGTTCAGGAATAAATTCCAGATGCGCCTGCGTACCTTTCAAAAAACCCTTGCCATGCATGCCGCCTGAACCAACCGCAATGGTGGACTGTATGATGTGGAAACCCTTGCCCAGCGGATCACGATTCGGGTCCAGCATGGTCAGTACGCGGTCACGTTGGTAATCATGCATCATCGGCCATACCACGGTAGGGATGATGATTGCCGCAGAAATGATCAGCGAGGCCAGAAACTTCCACGACAGACCCGCCAGAAACACCACGGTAAAACCGGCGGCGACGACCAGCATGGCCGTCCCCAGATCTGGTTGCTTGGCGATCAGTGCCACAGGCACGCCAAGGATGAAGGCAGCAACCACAAAATCACGCCAGCGCAAGGTGCCTTCACGCTTCTGGAAATACCATGCCAGCATGAGCGGTGTAACGATCTTCATCATTTCTGAAGGCTGGATATCATGGCCGATATGCAGCCAGCGGCGCGAGCCTTTTTTGACCAGGCCAAACAGCGCAACGGCAATCAGCAAGGCCAAACCAAAGCTATAAATGGGTATGGCAAAGCGCATCAATGTTTGCGGCGGGATATTGGCCATGATCCACATGATGAAAAATGAGACCAGGATGTTTCTGATGTGGTCTTCTACCCGCCCAGGGAAATCAATACCGGCAGAGTACAGCGTCACGACGCCAATAGACATGATCAGGAAGATCAGTATCGCCAGCGTCGCATCAAATACCAGGATATGCGAGCGGATAAAATGCCAGTTAATGCCACGTTTTTGCATATCAATCCTTATTGCCGCTGGTTTCACCGCCAGGTTTCGGGCCAGGGTCAGGTTCGGCGGGAGCCTTGATTTCGGCGTCAGAACGATACAAGGCCATGTCACTTTGTGACTTGGGGGCGGGTGGCGCATGGTCTTTGTCTTTATCCTGCGGACGCTTTCCGGTCAGGTAATAATCAAGACCCTTGCGCACTATCGGTGCTGCTGCGTCAGAACCAAAACCACCGTTTTCGACAATGATGGCAATCGCTATTTTTGGCTTGTCAGCCGGTGCAAATGCAATATACAGAGAATGATCGACATGGCGCGCAGCGATGCGCTTGGCGTTATAGCTTTCACCCTTTTTGATGCCGACCACCTGGGCTGTACCAGTTTTACCGCCAGAGACATATTCGGCATTGAGGAACACTTTTGCCGACGTACCTTCTTTGGTCACCCCTACCATGGCATTTTTGATGAAATCGATGTTTTCCTGCTTCAGGGGAATACGATAACTTTCCTTGGGCACTGTCAGGGTCTTTTGCCTGGTTTGCGGGTCTTCTGTCATCTTCACCAGATGCGGCTTCATGACAATGCCATTGTTCGCCAGGGTCGCTACCGCATGCGCCATTTGCAAAGGTGTAAAGGTGTTTTGCCCCTGTCCGATACCAAGTGAAATCGTATCACCCAGCACCCAGCGCTTTTGCTCGGGCTTTTTGAACGCTGCCCGCTTCCATGCAGTTGACGGCAACAAGCCAGTACGTTCATGTTCAAGATCGATACCGGTTTTTTGCCCGAAACCAAATGGTGCCATGAAATCATGCATGACATCGACAGTCAGGTCATTTGCCAGCATGTAATAATAGGTATCGCAGGACATCACGATGGAACGGTACATATCGACCATGCCATGCCCGCCCGCTTTATCATCTTTGAAGGTATGGTTACCGAAAGTGAAATATCCCGGGTCGGCGATTGCCTGCGTTGTCGTACGTTTACCCAGTTCCAGCGCAGCCAGTGCCATGAAGGGCTTGTAGGTGGATCCCGGCGGGTAGGCACCTGTCAGTGGCCGGTTGAGCAGAGGCTTTTCTTCCGATGTGTTCAACTCATTCCAGCTTTGCTGGTCTATGCCTTCGACAAACAGATTAGGGTCATAAGTCGGTTTTGAGACAAAGGCCAATACATCACCGGTCGCCGGTTCTATCGCCACCAGTGCGCCACGACGATCACCGAAAGCTTCTTCTATGACTTTTTGCAACTCTATATCTACCGATAAAATCAGGTTTTTACCTGAGGTAGGTGCTGAACGTGAAAGCACCCTGACAGCCCGTCCGCCAGCTGATACTTCGACCTCTTCAAAACCGGTATTGCCGTGCAGGATTTTCTCGTAGCTTTTTTCCAGGCCTTCCTTGCCGATGTAGTCAGTGCCGTTGTAATTGGCGGCATCTTCCATTTCATCAATGATCTCGGCATCTTTGGGGCTGATACGGCCTATGTAGCCTATCACATGCGATGCCACATCTCCCTGAGGATATTGGCGGAACAGGCGTGCCTGGATATCGACACCGGGATAGCGGAAACGCTGGGCAGTAAAGCGCGCTACTTCTTCATCGGTCAGGCGCGTGCGTATGGGTATGCTCTCGAAGCTTTTTGAATCTTCCAGCAATTTTCGAAAGCGCTTGCGATGCTTGGTCTGGATATCGACCAGCATGGCAAGCTCGTCAATCAGCACATCCATGTCTTTATGAATTTTGGATGGGGTGATTTCCAGCGTATAGGCCGAATAATTACGTGCCAGCACAACACCATTGCGATCAGTAATCAAGCCGCGGTTAGGTACAACAGGAACGATATCGATACGGTTTTCATCTGCCAGCAGGGCATAGTCATCATGCTTGATGATCTGCAGCCAGACAAAACGGGAAATCAGCGCAGCAAAACACAGGAACACGAATGCGCCGATAAACAGCAGTCGCAGGCGGAAGTAATGTAGTTCGCGTTCCGTGTTCTTGAGTTCGGTCATAATAGAAAAGGTGGAGCAAACAGCTTAACAAATGCAAGCAGGATGGCGTATCGTCAGATTGGACGCGTATGGTCTTTATCAACTGCGCGTCTTTGCGGTGCCAGCAATAACAGGGTCGCCACGGGCCACAGCAAAGTCGTCACCACGCTGACGGCGAAGTACATCCAGCCAGGGAAATGTGCATCTGGCGCCACCAGCAGGCGCACTGCAATTTGCACGACTTGCGAAAACAGGAACAGCGGGAAAACATGCAATGACTGCGTCAATGGATGAAACCATAATACGCGGCGGTGTATCATGATCGCAAAGTAAGACAACAGGGTGTATGCCAGGGCGTTTTCGCCCAGGTTGACAGAATCATGCACATCCATCAGCAAGCCCATGGCAAACGCTACACCTATACCCACCTTGCGCGGCTGGTGGATAGTCCAGAATACCAGTACCAGGGCGACAAAATCAGGTACACCTATCCAGTTACCCCAGGGCAGGAAATTGAGAAAGAAGGCAATCGCAAAGCTGACAGTAATAAATACCGGATTGACTGGCAGCAAAATGTAATGTGGGCTGTTCATTGTGCCGGCTCCTTACTGACTACTGGTGGACTTTCTTTGGCGGGCGATTCTTTGGCAGGAACGTCTTTCGCCGCTGAATCCTTGCCTGGCAAATCTTTCATGGGCTGGTCGACAGGCTTGATATCTGACGACGGTGCAGCCGCATCACGCGTGACCTTGCGGTTTAATTTTTCTTTTTTGGCGCGCACGTCTTCTGTATCAGGCCGCGACAGATTATCGGTAGAGACCAATAAAACCAGTAATTGCTTGTTGCGGTCTATGCCGGCTGCCGGTACACAGAGTATATTTTCAAAGGTGGTAGTCGCCTTGTTTTCAACTTGCACGACCTTGGCAACGGCCAGACCAGCGGGGTAGACACCATCAATACCGGAGGTCACCAGTTGATCACCGTTTTGTATATCCGCATTGGCGGTCAGGCGCATATCGAGATAGCTAGACTGCCCACGTCCATAAGCCACACTGCGCAGGCCATTGCGCACTATCTGCACTGGGATAGCCTGATTTTTATCAGTCAGCAGAGTCACTTCCGCCGTCAGCGGGAAAACCCGGGTAACCTGACCAACCACGCCCTGGTCATCAATCACCGGCTGGCTCAGGGCCACGCCGTGCTTGATGCCGCGATCAATGATCACTTTGCGGGTCGATGGGTCACGCGCATCATAGATAATTTCAGCCATGACAGATTTGACTGGCATGCGCTCGCGTGCATCCAGCAATTTGCGCAGATGCGTGTTTTCTGCCATTAACTGCCCGGCCTGTTGCAGGCTATCGGCATTTTGTGTCTGCTGGCGCTTGAGCTGGATATTTTCCTTTTCCAGTGCGGTGACAGAAACAAAATAATCCGACACCCGTTTGATGGTGTCACGCGGCATGACAGCCACCATCTGCACCGGATACAAGACAGTACCTAGTACCTGGCGTGCCAGCGTCAGCGATTTAAGACGGGAATCGACAACCAGAAGAAAAATCGCCAGAACGGCAAAGAAAACCACTCTGGCACGGGCAGAAGCGCCTTGCTTGAAGAGTGGTGGTGGGCTGTAATCCATACTTTACCGGTGAGTTTCAATGACCAGCTATTACAAGCAGAAATATGCCTGATTGCGCGTTTCTTCAATTAACAAAAGCTGACAGCCTTGACGCCAGCCATGCATTGTCGGGAAAACAAGGATTTTGTCCGTGCTCTCCCTCAGGGTTTATTCGTAAGAAAAAATCGAACCCAGCTTATCCATGCGTTCCAGCGCCATGCCAGAGCCACGGACCACGCAAGTCAGCGGGTCTTCGGCAACGATGACGGGCAAACCGGTTTCTTCCATCAGCAGTCTGTCCAGGTCACGCAGCAAGGCGCCACCACCGGTCAGCATCATGCCTTTTTCTGCAATATCGGCACCCAGTTCCGGCGGGGTTTGTTCGAGTGCATTTTTGACGGCAGAAACGATGTTGTTGAGGGGATCAGTCAGCGCTTCCAGAATTTCATTACTGGAAATGGTGAAAGAACGTGGGATGCCTTCTGACAGATTGCGTCCCTTGACTTCCATTTCCTTGACTTCAGAACCCGGGAAAGCAGAACCGATGGCTTTCTTGATGGCTTCGGCAGTCTGCTCACCAATCAACATGCCATAGTTGCGACGGATGTAATTGACAATCGCTTCGTCAAACTTGTCACCACCGACACGGACAGACCCTTTGTAGACCATGCCACCCAGGGAAATGATGCCGACTTCAGTAGTACCACCACCAATATCGACGACCATGGAACCAGTCGCTTCAGACACTGGCAAGCCAGCACCAATCGCTGCTGCCATTGGCTCTTCGATCAGGTACACCTGTGATGCTCCGGCACCCAAGGCAGACTCGCGAATCGCACGGCGCTCTACCTGGGTAGAGCCGCAAGGCACGCAAATGATGATACGTGGAGAAGGCTTGAAGAATTTGGTGTCATGCACCATGCGGATGAATTGCTTGAGCATTTGCTCGGTGACGGTAAAATCAGCAATCACACCGTCTTTCATCGGGCGGATGGCTTCAATATTGCCTGGTACCTTGCCCAGCATCTGCTTGGCTTCTTTACCGACTGCCTGAATTGTTTTCTTGCCGTTAGGGCCGCCTTCCTGGCGGATTGCAACGACCGATGGCTCATCAAGAACGATGCCCTGACTGCGGACATAAATCAGCGTGTTTGCTGTACCCAGATCGATCGCCAGATCGTTTGAAAAATAACTACGTAAAAAACCAAACATGAATTGTCCTGTGTTTAACTTATTGTGGGCACATCCCCCGGTTTAAGGGCTGCACAACCGAATTTTGAACCCCGTCCTGTCTAACCGGAAATTTGGACGCTTATCCCGTCACCAGACGAATATCTAGGTGATCTACGCGAGTTAGGGGATTTAGCAAGCCATTTAGGGCATTAACCCGCCATTCTACCTTATAATCTGTATAAATTTATTCGATACCAACACCTAAAAGTAAGCTTTAGTTTGAAATCGAATTTTGTATTTTCTGACAATCTTTTTGCGCATACTTGCGCCCATGAATTATGTCACTGACACTTGAAGATGTGAAAAGAATTGCCAATTTGGCAAAAATAGAAACTTCGGCAGCAGAGGAAATTTCTACGCTGGAGAAGTTGAATGGCATTTTTTCCCTGGTTGAACAATTAAAGGCGGTCGACACCACTGGTGTTGCCCCCTTAAGCCACCCTATCGCCGCCTTGCTGCCAGAACTGGCTTTGCGCCTGCGTGAAGACGTAGTCAGTGAAAGCAATCACCGTGAAGACTATCAAAAGCCAGCGCCTTCCACCCAGGATGGCTTGTATCTCGTACCTCAGGTTATTGAATAAGCAACAAAAACTCTTATGCATACCAAAACAATTTCGCAATTATCCGCCCTGCTGCAAAGCAAGCAGGTATCCGCTACCGAATTAGCCCAGCATTATCTGAACCGCATTGCTGCCAGTGACCTCAATGCCTTCCTGCATGTGGACCCAGCCCTGACCTTGCAACAAGCCGCCACGGCTGATGCGCGTCTGGCCAGTGGCGATGCGGGTGTATTGACAGGTGTACCTATCGCCCACAAAGATATTTTCGTGACGCGCGACTGGCGCTCCACTGCGGGCTCACGCATGCTGGAAAACTATGTCAGCCCCTTTGATGCGGCTGTGGTTGAACTGTTTAACAAGGCTGGCACGGTCACCCTGGGCAAGTTGAATTGCGACGAATTTGCCATGGGCTCATCGAATGAAAATTCGTATTTTGGTCCGGTGAAAAACCCCTGGGATAAAACTGCCGTGCCTGGCGGCTCGTCTGGCGGGTCTGCCGCAGCCATTGCTGCGCGCCTGGCACCAGCTGTCACTGCGACGGACACTGGTGGATCAATTCGCCAGCCTGCATCGTTTTGCGGTGTCACAGGTATCAAACCAACGTATGGCAGCGTATCCCGCTATGGCATGATTGCGTTTGCTTCTTCTCTGGATCAGGGCGGCCCTATCGCCCAGACGGCAGAAGACTGCGGCATCCTGCTCAATGCGATGACAGGTTTCGATGGACGTGACTCAACCTCGCTGGAACGCAAGAAAGAAGATTTCAACCGCGATCTGAATAAATCCCTGCAAGGCTTGCGTATCGGTGTGCCGAAAGAATTTTTCTCAGAAGGTCTGGCAGCCGATGTTGAACAGGCAGTGCGTGCGGCTCTGGCAGAATATGAAAAACTGGGTGCTACCCTGGTAGAAATTTCTTTGCCAAAAACGGAATTATCGATCCCTGTGTATTATGTGATTGCACCGGCAGAGGCATCTTCAAATCTAAGTCGTTTTGATGGCGTGCGTTATGGTCATCGTGCAGCGAATTACAAAGATCTCAATGAGATGTATAAAAAATCTCGCGCCGAAGGTTTTGGTGCTGAAGTTAAACGCCGCATTCTGGTTGGCGCCTATGTGCTGTCACATGGCTACTATGATGCCTATTACTTGCAGGCACAAAGAATTCGCCGCCTGATTGCACAAGACTTCGCTGCTGCATTTGAAAAATGCGATGTCATCATGGGGCCGGTAGCACCCACTGTGGCATGGGATCTGGGTTCAAAAGCAGATGACCCGGTTGCCAATTATCTGGCCGATATTTTCACACTGTCGACCAGCCTGGCTGGCTTGCCAGGCATGTCTATCCCTTGCGGTTTTGGTCAGGGCGAAAAGAATGCGAAACGTCCGGTAGGTTTGCAATTGATAGGCAATTACTTCGATGAGGCGCGACTGTTGAATATCGCGCATCAATTCCAGCAAGCAACTGACTGGCATACCCGCGCACCGCTATGAACTTGAAATTCTTCCTGCTGGGGACCATGTTGGTAATCACGAATGTCTTGTCCGCTCAGACACTGGATACGCGTGTCGCCTGCGCACTGACCCAACTGGAAGATGGTGACGGTGAGCGCCTGATCCTCAATGACCAAGCACGCATACAACTGGATGGTACCAACATCATTAACTTCCAGTGGGAGTCCTCGGTATTTCGCAGCAACCGCGGGCATGAATGCAGCGTGGATATGGATGATGGCCTGGAAGCCGAGCTGACCGAAAAGGGCTGGCGTATCAAGCTGAAAGATGCCATCGAAGCCAGGACAAAACGCGGCTATGATTTTGACCGCGGCCTGCAATGCAGCATACGCCTGGAACGCGAAGGTGATGCCTTGCATATCAAGCCCAGCTGCCCGACCATGTGCGGTTCACGCCGGAATTTTTCAGCACTGACGGTGGATGTCAAAACCGGCAGTTGCCAGTATGATCAATAACATTGACTGATGTGCCGGCGGCCTTTCTAGGCGGTACGGCAAGACAAGGAATTACTATGCAATGGGAAGTCGTTATCGGTTTTGAGACGCATGCGCAACTTAAAACCAATTCAAAAATATTTAGTGGCTCATCGATACAATTTGGTGCAGAACCGAATACGCAAGCCAGCCCGGTAGACTTGGCTTTACCTGGTGTATTGCCAGTGATGAACAAAGGTGCGGTAGAAAAAGCCATACAGTTTGGCCTGGCCGTTGGTGCTGTTGTCGCGCCAGAATCCATCTTTGCCCGTAAAAATTATTTCTACCCTGACCTGCCCAAAGGCTATCAGATCAGCCAGTTTGAAATTCCGGTCGTGCAAGGCGGTTTTGTCCCTTGCGTGTTTGAAAAAGATGGCAAGACTGAATTCAGAAACATAGAACTGACACGCGCCCATCTGGAAGAAGATGCGGGTAAATCCATGCATGGCGCCGCTCAGGGCATGACAGGCATAGACCTGAACCGTGCGGGCACGCCTTTGCTGGAAATCGTCACCGAACCTGTCATGCGCAGTGCTGCTGAAGCGGTAGGCTATGCCAAGGCATTGCACTCGCTGGTAACCTGGCTGGATATTTGCGATGGCAATATGCAGGAAGGCTCTTTCCGCTGCGATGCCAACGTCTCAGTACGTCCGGTAGGACAGAAAGAATTTGGCACACGCTGTGAAATCAAGAACCTTAACTCTTTCCGTTTTCTGGAAGAAGCCATCAATATCGAGGTACGTCGTCAGATCGAGTTGATAGAAGACGGCGGCAAGGTCATCCAGGAAACGCGTCTGTACGATCCGGACAAAAAGGAAACACGCTCGATGCGCAGCAAGGAAGATTCGATGGATTATCGTTACTTCCCTGATCCTGACCTGCCACCATTGAAAATCAGCCGTGAATGGGTAGAACAGGTGCGAGCCACCATGCCGGAATTGCCATCGGCCATGCGTCAGCGTTTCATAGAGCAATTTGGGTTGACTGAATATGACGCGACCATTTTGACGCAATCCAAAGGCATGGCCACTTATTTTGAAGCAATCGTCACTGCGGCTGGCGCGGCGCAGGCAAAACCGGCTGCCAACATGATGATGGGTGATGTGGCGGCGACGTTGAACCGCGAAGGTCTGGATATCAGCGCCATACCAGTCAGTGCAGCACAACTGGCAGTATTATTGCAACGCATTACAGATGGCACGATCTCCAACAAGATTGCCAAAGAAGTATTTGCCGGTATGTGGCAGGCGCCATCTGCTGACATCCATCTGGCAGACCAGGTCATTGAAGCCAAAGGATTAAAACAGATTTCAGATGTCGGCGCGCTGGAAAAAATCATTGATGAAGTCATGGCTGCCAATCAGCAGTCCGTTGATGAATACCGCGCAGGTAAAGAAAAAGCGTTCAACTCACTGGTAGGCCAGGCAATGAAGGCTACCAAGGGTAAGGGCAACCCTGCACAGGTCAATGAATTGCTGAAGAAAAAACTGGCTGGCTAAAATCCAGGCGTAGAGACAAAAACGGCGCAGACTGTAAAGGTCTGCGCCGTTTTTATTTACCTGAGAAAGCTATGACAAGTCATAGCCAAAAACCATATCAGGGATTGCTTAGCTCATGGGAGAGAAATAAGCTGCAACAGTCTGTATATCATCTATGCTGATCGTTCCAGCTGCCACACGCAGTTTCAGGAAGCTGATCAGATAATTGTATTTGGCTTGCGCCAGGTCGCGCTTGGCAGCCACCAATTGCTGTTCGGAGCTAAGCACATCAAGGTTAATACGAACACCGCCCTTGACGCTCTGTTTGGTTGCTTCCACCAGCAAGGTCGACGAGTTGACCGATTTTTGCAAAGCACTGATTTTAGTCAAACTGGTTTGCAGCGCATTAAATTGCCTGCGCAATTCTATCGCGATACGATTGCGTGTTGAGTCGAGGTCAGCCCTGGCCTTGTCACGGTTGGCAACAGCCTGCGCGCTGATCGCATTGACGTAACCACCTGCATAGATAGGTATGACTAATTGCACACCTATACTTTTGATGGTCTGATCCTGAGTACGCGTGGTAATACTGTCGGATAAACCGCGGTTATAACCAGCGTTGAGATCCAGCCTTGGTGTATGACCCGCCTTGGCTTTGCTGATTTCGAGCTCGGCTGCTTCCAGTGAATATTTGGCGGCAGCTATCTCAGGATTATTTTCTGTCGCAACCGTCATCCATTCTTCAAAACTTGTTTGCTTGGCTGGCATGACGGTGAACTCGGCACGCAAACCATCAAGTTGCGTTACTTCCGAGCCAACGATAGCGGAGAAAGCATTCCGGGCATTCAGCAGATTGTCTTGCGCCTCAATGACCTGCGCTTCAGCGACGTCAAGCTTGGCCTGAGTTTCGAGCATGTCGGTCTTGGTACCCTCGCCTTTTTCAAACATGCGCGCATTGATACGCCGCTGTTCATCAAGGGCATCTCTCTGGGCGTGGTACAAATCCAGCTGATCTTCGGCAAATTTGACGTCGGCGTAAGCGGTCGTCAGACGAATGACCAGGTCCTTGCTGCGCGCAGAAAAAATGGCATCACTATAGTTGGTCTGCGCTATGCCTTGCTTGTAACGTGCCGTTGCGTCCAGGCTAAACAGTACCTGGCGCAGTGAAAGCGAATTGGTGATGCTGGTGTAATCGTAATTACTGACAGCGAAACCACCGGTTGGTTGCCCCAGAAAATTTGTCGCTGGTTGTGTAATTTCTGCACGGTTTTTACCTGAGCCGTAGACATATTGCAGCGTTGGCAGCAGACCAGAGCGACCGATATTCCGAAATTCTTTGCCCGCAGTATTTTCAGAGACCGCAGCGCGGTAAGTCGGATCGTTGATCAATGCCGCCTCGTAGGCCTGCAACAGCCCCATCGCCTGAGCCTGGCCTGCGGACATCACGAGGATGCCACAGGCAGCAGCAATCAGATTAAGGCGCTTCCATGTTTTTTTCATGATTATTCCTCAGTCATTGCAGATTTAGCGCGGTCAAGCACTGGTTTCAGCAAGTAGTTCATCATGGTGCGACCACCGGTGCTGACGAATAATTCAACTGGCATACCTGGACGGATATTCAGATTGGCAATCATTTTCAAGCCTTCTGGTGCCACTTCCGCACGCACTTTATAGAAAGCCTGACCGGTTCTTTCATCAACAGTGCGGTCAGCAGATATCTGGGTAATGACGCCAGGAATATGCGGCGTGGTATTGGTGTTGAACGCGGAGAAAATCAATTCCGTTTTCAGACCCTTATGCACTTTATCAACCAGATTGACTGGCAACATGGCTTCAACGATGAGCTTGTCATCCTTAGGAACCAGTTCCATCAGTTTAAAGCCACCAGGAACAACCGCACCTTTGGTAAAGACATTCAGACTGACAATAGTGCCGGCAACAGGTGCCTTGATCAGTACATTGCCCAGATCAAAATCGAGCGCAGTCAAACGGTTTTGCAGGGATTCAACTTCTTTCTGGACGTCAGACAACTGTGTACGAATTTCTTTTTGATAGTCTTGCTGACGTTGCAATTTACGCAGCGTCAACTCACTGACCTGACGGGATACACGACCCATATTGCCGATGTCTTCAGAGATACTGCCATTTACCTGTGCATAAGTACGTTCCAGGTCCAGCAGGCGGTTTCTGGCGATGTAACCATCTTTAGCCAGGTCACGCATGCCATCGAGCTGTTCTTTCAGGAATTGTTGTTGCTGCTTTTTGCTGACCATGGATTCTTCCAAACCCTTGGACTGAGATCTCAGACCAGCGATATTTTCATCCAGCGCACCGATTTCACTTTGTATGGAAATCTGGCGTGAAGTGAATAATTGTTGTTGCAAGAGGATATTGCTGGCAACACGCGGATCATTCTTGGCTGCATCAAGCTCTTTAGGGAAGTTGATGGATTTTGCGCCTTCGCGTTCCGCCATCAGACGTGCCTCGATTGCCTGGGCAGTAAACAACTGGACACGGGCAATTTCAGCTGCCGACTTGGCATTGACGTTATTCATTCTGACCAGCGGTTGACCAGCCTCAACGACATCGCCATCTTTTACCAATATTTCATCGACCGTACCACCGGTCAGATGTTGTATGGCCTTGCGACTGGAAGCAACAGCGACGTTGCCACTCATGGGTACGCCTTTATCCAGTGGCGCTATGGATGCCCATAACAGGAAGCCGACAACGCCGACCAGGATGATGATCCAGCCCAGACGGGAGTAGCTGCGGGCATCTGTATTGACATCCAGCACTTCGACGTTCTGCGATGCCACGTCGGTGACAATATTTCTTTTAACCAATGCGTTTTTCATGATTATTCCTGTTCTGCGGTTGCATCAGCCTGTTCTTTGGCGCTGGCTTCTACTCTTGCCTGCGTATCGGCTGGCGGTTCAGATGCTGCTGTCTGCAAACCAGCTGGCATTTGCGCCTGCTGTGCTGCTTGCTGGGCAGCCGCTTGTTGCTGGGCTTGCTGAGCCTGTTGTTGAGCTTGCTGATTAGCCTGGTTCAGTGCAGCCAAAACTTGATCACGTGGACCGAAAGCCTGCGCTACGCCATCACGCAACAACAAGAGTTTGGTGGTTGCGCCCAGAATGGTGGTGCGATGGGTAATCAAAACGATAGTTTTGCCACGTTGACGCAGGTCATTAATTGCCACGACCAAAGCCTGTTCACCGATGTCATCCAGATTGGAATTGGGTTCATCCAACACCAGCAATGAAGGATCGTCATACATAGCGCGAGCCAGGCCGATACGTTGTTTCTGACCACCAGACAAACCAGCACCGCCGTCACCCAGACGTGTGTCGTAACCTTGTGGGAAATGCAAAATCAGGTCATGAACACCAGCGCGCTTGGCTGCCAGGATCACTTTTTCAGAATCAACATCACCGAAGCGGGCGATATTCTCTGCAACGCTACCGGCAAACAATTCAATATCTTGCGGCAGGTAACCGATATTTGGTCCGAGCTGGTCTTTGTTCCACTGGTAGATATCTGCGCCATCCAGACGTACTTTACCTACCGCTGCTGGCCATACACCAACCAGCAAACGCGCCAAAGTTGATTTGCCTGAACCTGAAGGGCCAATCACGCCCAATACATCACCAGGCTGCAAAGACAGACCCAGACCTTTCAACACAACCACAGTGGAGCCCGGAGGCGCAGCTGTCACGCCTTCAACAGTCAATGCACCCAGTGGTTTTGGCAAATCCATGCCGGCTTTACGTGGTGGATTGGCACCCAGCAATTCATTCAAACGGTCGTACGCACTCTTGACACTGCTCCATTGTTTCCATACGCCGATCAATTGATCGATAGGACCCGTTGCCTTACCCAGCAGAATGGAACCGGCAATCATCATACCTGGCGACATTTTGCCTTCAATAACCAGCAAAGCACCAAAGCCCAGTACCAATGACTGTACAGAGACGCGTACGAATTTACTGGCAGCAGTGATAATTCCTGACTTTTCACTGGCTTCTGCCTGCAATTGCAGGAAACGGCCATGCAATTTGAACCAGCGTGACATCAGGTTTGGCAACATGCCCATGGCTTCAATGACTTCTGCATTACGCAGATTATTGGTTGCCAGGTTGCTGGAAGCAATCGCCATGGCGTTTGCTTCAGCCAGTGGTTTTTTCGATACCACTTCATTGGCATACGCCAGAATAACCATGATGATGACCGCACCCAACGCAAACAAGCCCAGATAGACGTCAAACATGAAAATCACGGCCAGATAGAATGGAAACCATGGCGCATCAAAGAAGGCAAACAAACCACTGCCTGTCAGGAACTGGCGGATTTGCGTCAGATCTTGCAGTGCCTGGCCAGCATTACCGCCGCCACGTTTCAGATTTTGTTCAAATGCCGCAGTGTAGATACGCTTGTTCATTTGCATATCGAGCTTGGCACCCAGACGTATGACGACAAAGCTACGAATGTATTCCAACGCGCTCATCAAGGCGTAGGCACCCAGCATCAGCATGGTCAGCATCAGCAAGGTAATTTCATTGCGGCTTTGCAAAACGCGGTCATATACCTGTAGCATGTACAGAGACGGTGCCAGCATCAGCAGGTTAATGATGGCACTGAAAATGCCAACGGTTCTGAATGCACTTCTGAATGTCATCAAGACTTGTGCAATTTCAGTTTGTGGTTGTTTAAGTTTCGAGATCATTTGTATTCTTTGCACATTCAAGTGCTAAAAACAGCGCAATTTAATGAGGGCACCGCCAGCAAGGTGATGAAATGAGACAGCTTTAATCTCAATTCCAAACCAAGGCGGCATTATCCCCGTTCATAACTCAATTAAATGTGACCTACATCACATTTTTCGAAAGCGTAACACAAGTAAATTACATTTAAAACGAGTTTTGTGTTAACTGCGCGCTTCTTTATGCATACCCCCCCTGTGTATATAAATTCCTGAAATTATTTTCTTCCTGAAATGGAAATTATCTTGCCTATACTCCCTGCATTTCCGATTTAAAAATTTTTGGGGAAAGTTAGAAAAAATTATCAAATAAATAATTATTTTAGGTAATTTCGAACGAAAATTACTATTTTTTTGTGATGTCAGTCACAGAAATCAGGTATTTTCTTGTGAAAATGCACAAATTTTGAGCAGAGAAGCGGATAAAGGATGAAAAAAAACGCCCCACAATATCCGTTGTGGGGCGCCGAGTTCTTAATGGTACTGCTAGCCGTAGAATTATTTTAACTCAATCAGGACAGTGTTTACAAGCGCTTGTGACGATATATCACATTCCTTGTGGTTTTCCGTTACTGTTGCCAGTGATTGCACCCATTCCAGCTGCGCTGGCAAGCAAACGCGCTGCAAATCATAAAATTCACAGGCAAACCGCCGCGCATTTTCACCCAGTCTTTGCCTTTCGTCCGGCTGTTCCAGTAATTGACTGACCTCATTGGCAAGGGCATCTACATCGAAAAAATTGACCAGGCGGCCTGTTTCATTGTGACGTATGGCTTCACGCAGAGGCTGGGTATCGGATGCAACAATAGCGCAACCAGCACTCATGGCTTCCAGCAAACTCCACGACAGTACGAAGGGATAAGTCAGATAAACGTGAACACGCGACAGCTGTAGCAGGGGAATAAAATATTGATAAGGGATATTGCCGAGAAAATGTATGCGTCGCAAGGCGGTTTCAGGCAAATGCGGCCTTACTTCATTAAAGAAAATATCTTTCCATGACTGGCCACTGGCAGATTTGGCGCCATAACTGACGTCATCACCACCGACCAACAGTACATGGGCATTTGGACGGTTTGCCAATATCTGCGGCAATGCCCGCATGAAAATATGGTAGCCGCGATAAGGCTCCAGATTACGGTTCACGAAGGTAATCACTTCATCGTCACGCGTTAATACCAACCCGTCACCTATGGTCAGTGATACCGCATGGTTTGGTGCAATCAAGTCCGTATTGATACCATCATGAATAACGCTAATGCGCTCGCGGAACGAACCCGGAAAAGTACTTGCCTGCCAATGCGTAGGCGAAATCGCCGCGTCAGCAAGTTGCATATGCAAGAGATTATTGATGTTCTTGAGCTGAACCCGGCAAGCCTGATCAATGCCGCTGGTAGGAAACTCAGGATCAAAACCTACATCGGCGCCTTGGGAGTGATAATAAAACTCGCCATATATGCCGAGCTTCGCCGTGGGCCAGACATCTTTAAGGAATAAACTTTCACCCCAGCCAGGGTGTGCAATGATGGCGTCAGGCACAAAACCTTCATCACGTAACTTGAGCGCTATGCGCATGGCGGCTTCACCACGTATCACCTTGGGTTCAGCATCAGCCAGCCAGGGATGAATATCTTTGGTTACGCCACGCGCTACCTGATAAGAAATTACCCTGACACCATTCCAGCTTTCCGGCGCATTTTGTTGCATCGTCAAAGCAATGACTTGGTTGGATGCGTCTGCGGCCAGTGCAGGTGCCAGATGGGTGAACTGACCAGGAAAATTTTGGTGGACGAACAGGATTTTCATAAAGAGGCGAGTCAAAAATTCCAATAAACTTGATTATCACAGTATAAACGTTAATTTACCCTGACAGCTTACAGAATACGGCTGGAAATAACACAAACCAGGCCAGCCGTTCAGATTGACGCCTGTGATGTCCTAAGTGGCAGAAATCAAATGATGAGAAAAAGCCCGTGCGACGCCATCCGGTCGCAAATGGTGTTCATCAATATGCCATTGCTGGTTGGATTTTGAATTGCCGCTATCTGTCATCGCAAACACATCCAGAAAATCCATTCCTCTTTGCAATGCGGCCTGCTTCAGGTACTCGTTAAACATACGCAATACTTTGGTAAATACGGGCATGTCCTCAGACTTTGCAGCCTCTTCGGCAAGATTGTGCGCCGGGACGCCACTGATAATCAGTTTGCATGCTTTTTGTTGCGTCAAATTGACAAGGGCATTCAAATAAGAATCAATGGTTGAATTGATGACTGCCTGCATATCTGTGGTTGGGGACTTTTTCCAAGCCTTCATGACGCCACCATCAATACGGCAATCAATTTCACCTATCGTCAACATGACTTTGCTGCCAGCCGGAATGGCATTTATAAACGTCGACAATAATTGCTTATAGTGATTTTGCTGGGTATTCCCGATATGCCATTGCTTGCAGCCTTCTATCCACAAACTTTTACCCTGATAGGGACGGCCCTGATATTCCAGTCTCATTTTATGAGCAGAGAAACTATGGCTTTCACCGATCACATATAGATTTTCGAGCGCCGACGCTGATCGATTTGCTGCGAGTTGCTGGCTCCACCAGTAATGGATTTTCGACACGAACACACAATAAATCTGTGAGCCAACGTCGGTAAGCAAAGCTGCACCAAGCATGCCCCTGGCAATATTGAGCAGGGGATCAATATTGCTTTCATTTCCATAAAGAAAATGCAGTATCGCCATTTGTAATGCCGCATTTTGCGCGGTAAACCCTTGCTGGTTCAGCTCAAGCGACTTTGAATAATGCGCAATGGCTTCTGAAAGCCTCACCTGTTTTTTATACACGCTGGCGATACTTGCATGTAGATCGGCATTATCGGGCGCAATGGCCAAGCCCGTCAGATAGCTTTGCGCAGCATCCTCTATACGCTCCAGTTTTTGTAAGACATTGCCACGATTATTCAGTGCCTGCAGATGTCTGCCATTGATACTGAGTACCTTGTCATAGTCACGCAGGGCGTCTGCATAATGTCGCATTGTCATGTAGAGGTTGCCACGATTAAAGTGCGCATCAATATAATCAGCTTGTAAAGCCAATGCTTTCTCGTAACTGAGCAAAGCATCCTGATGTCGCCCAAGTACCGCCAAGGCATTGCCACGATTATTAAGCACTTCCGGAAAATCAGGCATCAACAACAAAAATTGCTCATAGCAGACCAGCGCTTCTTCATGACGCATCAGTTCTAACAGAATATTTCCATGCACTGCATGCACTGAAGCATTTGCCGGGTTGAGCTTAACGGCACGCTCAATCAATTCCAGCGCTTTTAGCGAATCGCCCATTTTGTTCAAGGCAATCCCGAACAGATGCAAAGCATCAAAATGCTGTGTATCCAGCGTCAATATCTGTTGATAAAGCTGGACGGCTTCAGCCAATTGCCCATTTTGATGAAGGGCAATTGCCTGTTGCAGTAATTTCGCTATTTCAGCAAGCGTAGCCGTTTTGTTCTTTTTAAGTAGAACCGTCGAATTACCCGGCTTGAACTGTTTTTTTTGCATGGCTGGCGTAATGCGAATGATTACTGAAGTTGCGCACGTAACAGAGTTTCAACTTCGGGAATCGGGCGTGCGCTTTTACTTCCCACTGCCCACAAATCAAAGGCCGACGGGCGCGAGGCTGCCACCACTGTCTTGAAACCTGCTCCAGCCAGGGTATTCATCAATACTTTTTGAGTAAAGCCGCAGCGATGGGCCATGTAGAGATTGCCTTTCTCCATGGCTGCGCGATGGCCGTACAAGATGTCGAGCGGGGAAATCGGTCCTGCTGGCGAGATATAGGCCGGCTCCAGCAACTTGTCTTCAGCAACTAATTTGCAGACTGACAGCAGGTCAGGGCAAGTCACGACAAAAATGCCGTCGTCTTTCAACACACGCATGATCTCTGCCAGCGCAAACGGTACCTCATGAGGATACAGATGTTCGATATTATGGGAAGAATAGACGGCATCAATTGAACCGCTTTCTACGGCGCTCATATCTGTCAGTGTGCCTTGTATATCGGGCTTTACTGACGCATCAATATCAAAGCGAATTTCCTGCCAATCATCGGACTGAAAAAATGGTGTTGTGCCTGCTTTGTTTTGCGGGCCGCAGCCTACGTGTAATAATTTCAAAATACTCACCTGAAAAAGAGTTTAGGCAATAAAAATGGGGCAATCACTTGCCCCATTTTGCCATACCAATTCACGAATCCAGACAGCTTATTATTGAACCTGGTCTGGACGCGAAGATGCCAAAGCGACTTTCGCCAGGTGACGGAAAGAAGCCCAGTGCAGTTCCAGCAGGGCCATCAGACCATTGCGCACCCAGCGTGCCAGGGTTGCATCATCCAATGCCATGACTTTTTCACGCTCAACAACGCGGAAACCACCAATCAGATGTACGTCATGGCCTTCGCGGAAACTCAGGTCTTTGGAAACCAGAACACCGCTTGTTTCCAGTTCGTTCAATACTACGCGGCCTTCGCGCAGGTTTTTTTCATAGGTGTTTAGCAGCTCAACTACTTTATCGAAATAAGGATTCAATTCAGAATTATCTGAAAATACCTGTTCGCCTTCAGTTGCATTGAATTGCGGCGCATCCATATCAGCCGCCAGCAGATACTCGTCGGTATTGCCTACACGCCCCAAAATGAAAGGGTAACGGCGTACATGCACTGGCACGTACGTATCAAGCCATTGATTTTTTTCATTCAGGAATACATTACGCTCTCTCAAACCAAGAACTGCTACTGCATTCAGCAGGCCATTTGGCGTAAAAAGAACAGGATAAAACTCCGCTGCTTCTGCGATTTCTATTGGTGCCAGCGGCGCTGTCGTCAAGCCACGTGCAAATGCAAAGTCGGATGCTGGCTGAAAGCGCAAAGCACCATGCTTGTTCTTATCTAAGGATTGAGCATTTTGAAACATAGTAAAACTCCGATAACTAGAAAAAGCCCATTTCCATTGATGGCATGGGTGATGCGCCAATTAAAAAATATTCAAAATGGCGAGTAATTGTTTTTGATAACAAGCCTATTGGTCAAACACAAATGTAGGCAATCTGGCGAAAATCAAGCCCTATATTGTATCAGCACACCAGGCAGGTGACAGTTTTTTCCACTTTTGGCTGCACAAGACGACAACTATCGTACCTTGCGCCAAATATACAAATAGCCTGGGATAGCCGTGTGATTTTCCATTCTGATGGTTTGTGGTAATTGCTGCAAACAATGAAAACCGACCTGGCTGGCCAGTTGCTGCAAATACGATGGCCGGTGAGCATACCTGCCACTTGTGCGCAGGGAATAAGCCTTTTGGGCTTCGCTCTCTTTTCCTGACAGGTCATACGTTTCTTCCGCTGTCTCTACAGAAAAGACGAACAAGCCGCCAACCGGCAGCAAGCGCGCAACATCCGTAACGATTTCGTCGAGTTGCCCCAGATAAACAAAGACGTCAGCCGCCGTTACCACGTGGTAACTGGCATTGGCTTCCTGCCGTGTCATATTAATCAGGTCGGACTGCACCAGACGCTGATAGATCTGTCTTGCCTGTGCCTTAAGCAGCATTTTTTCCGACAAGTCGACACCCACCATATGGGCTGCAATAGGTGCCAGTTCTTTTGCTACCAGACCGGTTCCGCAACCCAGATCCAGGATATGCCAACCAGTATCCCGGCCTGCGTGATAACTCTTTAATTCGCGCCCTATGACCGCGGGAATGTTGTATTCCAATACCTGTTGTAAATGTTCATCAAAGCGCTCAGCATAATCGTCAAAAATTTTTGCCACATAGGCTTGAGGTGCTTGCACACTGACATTGCCTGACAAGACATCAATGAAATGTCGCGCATTGCCTTGGTGTGGATCAAGTTCCACTGCTCGTTGATAGCTGGCAATCGCCTCCTTGATTTGCCCTGCGTCTTTATAAATATTGCCAAGTGCATTGTGGATTTCAGCAGAGTCGGGCTGCAAGGCAGCCGCCTGTCGTGCACACTGAAGTGCTACTGAAATATTTTTTTGCTTCTGGTGTATCAGGGCGAGATTATTCCAGGGTTCTGCCAGGCTTGGGTTAATCGCTAACGCCCGTTCATATGAGCGTATTGCTTCGTTATTTCGGCCAAGGTCTTTATAAACATTGGCAATATTATTATGTGCCTCTGCATGATCAGGCTTTAAGGCTGTCGCACGCATAAAACTATGCAAAGCTTCATCAAATTGCCTGGCGTCGCGCAGTACCGCACCTAAATTATTGTGGGCATAGGCATTGCTGGCATTGTGTTGCAAAGATTGCTGAATTCGTTCTATCGCCAATGCATAGTGTCCCTGCTGATGCGCAATCACACCTGTCAAATGCATGGCGTCAGCATGACCGGGAATCAATGCCAGTACCTGCTGGTAGCTTTGCTGCGCTTCCAACAACTGACCGTTGCGATGAAAAACCAGACCCTGCTCCATATATTGACTTGCCAGCGCCTGATTTTGTGCTTTGTTAGCATCTTCGAGCGCGTGAGCAGCTTCATCTTTGGTCATGCAGCACTGTTTATACTTCTTGCCACTGCCGCATGGACAGGGATCGTTACGACTGATTTTTTTCATAGATTTTTAACTGGCAAGCTGAAGCCAGCTGCATAAGTATCAAGCGTTTGGCAAAATGCTCATCATACCTAAATTTTCACCCATAAAAAAACCACCGCTTTGCAGTGGTGGTTTTTGTTTTGCACAACAGGGAGGATGTTCTCTCCCTGCTGCATGGGTACCGGGGTACCCATTTTTGCATTACTTGCTACTGAATTAAGCGATGAAGTCGCCGGCAACGATAGAACCTGCGCCAGTGATTTTAACGATAAAGTCAGTTGCATCAACAGTACCTACCGTGCCACCGATGTTTTGGAAGGCATAAGTACCAGCTGCTGTACCTGCGGCTACAGTGATCACGTAAGCCTGGGTATTGGCTGCCAAAGCCGCGCCAGCTGCAGTTGCTGCTGTAGCGATTGCTGCTGCCAGCGTGGATGTATCAGCTGTAGCGATAGACAACAGGTTCAGTGTTGTTGCTGCTGTACCAGTTTTGAACACGTCAGCGCCAGAAACTTTGAAGTTGGCTACTGTGTCAATGGAAGAGATCACAGAACCAGTAGTGATAGTTTCAGCACCAAGACCAGTTGTAGACAGGTTGATCGTATCAGCACCAGTGCCGCCGGTTACTGTTACTGCGGTAGCAGTGTTACCCAACACTGTAACTGTTTGGCCGCCTGTACCCAGAACAACTACGTCACCTGTTGCGCCGCGACTATAGTTCAGAGCTACACCAGCACCGTTTTCGTTAGTGAAGGTCCAGCCAGTTGCAGCAGAGCCAGTTACGTTGATTGTTTCTACAGCTGTTACAAGAGTAGAGATATTCAAGTTAGCACCGATAGCACCGATGTTCAGTGTATCTGCACCTAAGCCGCCGTCCAGCACTGTTGCGCCGGCGATTTGTGTCGCTGTGTAGTTGAATGTATCGTTGCCTGTGCCGCCAACAACGCTCACTGTGTTAGTACCAGCAGTGAATGTGTTAGTACCAGCAGCCAGTGAGAAGCGCTCGATCGCTGCGTTAGCAACGATAGTACCGGCTGTGGTCAAAGCGATAGTTTCTGTATTACCAGCAGTGAAAGTACCTGTGAAGGAATTGTATTGCGCTGCAGTCATGGTGTACACGCCTGTTGCATTCAATTGCAGGTTTTCGAAGCCTGTAATGTTTGCACCAGCGATGTTGTCACCAGCATCCAGCCACAATGTGTCTGTTGTACCAGCACCAGCAGTGTAAGTACCGACATAAGTCTTGTTGGCTTCAAATTTCAAAGTCTGACCAGCACCAGCACCCAGGTTGACATTACCATTCAGGAATGTAGAGCCTGTATTTGTCAGATCAACGTTATCAACACCTGTACCACCAGTGATGGTTGTGATACCTGTAGTTGCATTGGCGAATGTGATGCTGCCACCAGTGTTATCAGTGATCAGGGATTTGATGTTGGTGATCGTACCGCCAGTAGTACCGTTATTCAGTGCTACAGTAGAAGAACCTGTCAAAGAGATGCTGTCTTGATCGCCAAGATTACCGTTGATCGTTGTGCCGCTCAGATTAGCAACAGTACCTGTGAAGTTGTCGTTCACACCTACTGCACTAGTGAATGTACCACCAGCTGTGAAGGCTGTTGGGCTCAATGCTGAACCACCACCGTTGATTGGAGATGTACCAACAACACCAGTTGTTACTGTTGCGCCACCAGATACAGTCACTGCATTGGATGTCGTTGTGTTGTTCACGCCGCCACCAGTTGCATTGGAAGAAGACGCTGTGTCAATCACCAAAGTACCGCTTGTAACAGAGATCA
>NZ_JBMPPL010000003.1:0-454424 GCF_049339485.1 Undibacterium sp. TJN19 | reverse complement strand
ACCCAACTGCCGAATGGTCGGGCGAATGCGCTTCCCGAGCTTGATATAAAGCTTGACCGCTCGAATACGGTCTTCGTATGAATACATGAACTACCTCCAAGTAGTCCAAGTTATTGTCCGCACCCCCGCGTTTGTATCAAATTCTTACCCACTCTGTTCGTTTGCTAGCTGAATTGACCCTGTCAGTTTGATCCGCCTTCCACTTCCTGGCGAAGGCGGCCACCCGGTCATACGACCCTTCAAATCCCAGTTCTTTTAGATCGAGATGAAGCTGCTTTAAGCTTCGTCGCTGCTTACGATTTTTTCCCGCTTCGGTTTTAAGCCAGCTTGAAAGCTGTAATGCATACTGATCGATGGTGCTTGTTGTTTGTCTATCCGCATAGGCTGGCTCTGTGACTTCAGAGCGCAGATAGCGACGGACAGTGTTGCGAGAGATGCCCAGTCGTCTGGCAATCTCCCGTAATGGAATCTGGTCACGAATGTGCCAGCGTCGAATAATACCTAGTAACGCCACGTCAATCACTCCTGTCCCCTACTCATCAAGATAAGTAAGATTGTGTGCTAAACGTGGGTCAATATTAGATGCAAATTATCCAGCAAAAGTGGAGGTCAATTTTCAGTGCAAATCAACACATCGAATCTTGAGCGTAAGTTTTAATAGCCTTTTCGCTGTTATTTTTATTTAATGCCTCCGAATTATTTTTTGAAACTTCATTTGCATTTCTATTCAAGTCTTCACAAGATAAGACAAGCTGTTTCCGGTTACACTTTGTTAATCGGGAATACGAGGGCGTTGCAACGACCGCACAATTTTTATTAATCCGAATATTAAAAAGCAAAGAAAGATAAACGCCAATCCAGAAATTATTTTCATTTTTTTCTTATCTTGTCTCCAAGATTCAAAGGAGCGATTTTCTTTACCGATGTGATAGACAATTTTTACATCTTCAAGGTTGTTTAACATTTTCGTCACTTGATCAACCTCCGCAACAGAAATTTGAAGAATCGATTTATTCAACCAATTAATTTCTGGCGGCGCTGCGCTTGATTTGTCAAAATACCTAAAAACGAGGAATTCTTTGCTTTCAGGTTCCGTAGATTTATGAACGTATACATAAACCGCTGAATCACTGCTACTGGTATCACAAACAGTGTAGTGCGCAGACGCAATTAAGCCAGAACCATTGGCAACCTGCGGTAATTTGTCATGCATACAACTCGAACTAGACTTACCCTGAGGATCTAGCATGTTAGGCAATAAGTAAAAATAAAATGAAATCCCTACTGCACATAACACACATAACGCCAATGCAAAATATTTTAAGGTTTTCCTATAACGACTTTCCATATACGAACCGCCTTTTTTTAATTTGAACAATTAAAACTCGTCATTGTGGGCAACCGCAAGTTAAATGACCTGAATTAGCCGCATTCCAGCCGCTGCTCCACCATTCTCCCCAATTGTTACTTCCAGCATTTCCAGATTTCGCAGCACCATAAATATTTCCAATTGCTTTGGTAGCCCACAAAGGCACACCCGCCCCGTTCATGTACACACCAACACCGAAATTAGAAGCGTCGGAATATGCACGAATAAAATCTGAGCCACTTCGTTGATAGTCATATGTCCCAAATTGGCCAATAGAACCTAATCCTTTTGTGGAATCCCATCCATTACGCTGACCTGCAGAATATTCATCGCCCAAATTCCACCCAGGAGGTAAATAATACTCTTTACCTTCAGGAGTTTTGCACTTAACAGCATCTTTTGGAATGTCACGGATGATTCTGGTAATACTAGGAACGGCTGGCGGCATGGGATTAAAATCGGGCCACGGCGTACCTCCTGGGAAAGCTTGCAAACCTTTTGCGTCTATACCACTAACCGGATTCGCCCCCACATACCCATAGGTAGTCATGCCCCCTGCCAAACCTATCGGGTCAGATTCTACATAGCGTCCCGTTCTCGGATCATAGTCCCTGAAGTAATTGTAATGCAGTCCTGTTTCCTGGTCGAAGTATTGACCTGCAAAGCGGATATTAAACGTGAATTTGCTGGTCGCATTCGTTGGCTGCTCATTAGGCAGTGTTTCCCCAAACGGGGCACTATCCCAGCGCCATACTTCTGTCCCTGAACTATCGGTGATGACCCTGGGTGTATCCAGGTGGTCAGTGTGGATGTCATACATTTTTACCGCATGACCCGCCACCGTGACAGGTGTCGAGATGCGGCTTGCCCCCAAGATTGTCTGTGGCTTTTGCCGTCAGGCTATAAGTGCCACTGGTGACATCATTCCAGTTGAAACGATATGGCGCAGTGGTGACGGTGCTTAATAAGCTGCCGCCATTATAGAATTCCACTTTGGCGATGCTGCCATCGCTGTCGGCAGCTGTCGCATTCAGAATGATGGTGGCTGGGGCGGTGGCATTCACCGAGTTGGTCGTCAAACTGACGATGGGGGGGATTGCGTTATACGGCCCCTTGTATTCCCTTAAACTTATACATCTAATTCATTGTTTAGCATCACCAGTCAGTTTACTCAACATAGAATTCTTTTGTTCTTGAGAAGCTGTACTTGTTCTAATGCTCTGTAATTCCGCCTGTTTTTCTTTCTCTGACATTGATCGGAATTTATGCAAATATTCATCCATCATTGCAGGCTCGCCATTAAGCGCGCCTATGTACAACCAGTAATCTGCCATACCGAATTGATGGCGATCAATGTACCTCTGACGCAAATTTTTTATCGCAGTAAAATCTCCAGTATTTGCAAGCTCCACCATTGGATCGATAGGGATATCATCACCCGTTCGTCTTCTGACTTGAAACAGTAGCGAATACAAAACCCAACAAATGATTGTTACTAACAAAATTATTTTAATGGATTTGAGCACGAACCTACCTCTTGATTGTACAAGTACCAAAACAATTCCCAAAAAATGCAGATCGGATGTAATGTTATCATCCAACCGAATGGTTCACGTCCCCATGCTCTGCTTTTTCAATCAATGCATTTAGCCCTTTTTGAGATAAAACCATAGGATCTTGAGTGTAAGTTTTAATTGTCTTTTCGCTGTTATTACTTTTATTCAATACCTCCGAATTATTTTTTGAAACTTCATCAATATTTCTATTCGAATCCTCACAATAGAAGACAACAGAAGAATTGCATATAAATAACGCAAAAACACCACATATAAATTTATTCATATTTGTCAAAAACTGGTCGCTCCCTTGACTGACATAATTCAGTTGCAACATCGAAAACTACAAAGCCCCTCTATCAATGCGCTTACTCAAAATAATAGACGTAGATGTCTGCCTCACCCCATCCAGCGCACCGATCTGGTCGAGTAATTTGTCCAGTGTTTCTGTCGTGGCGCAGCGCAGGGTCAGCATGTAGTCGATGGCGCCGCTGACGGCGCACAGGGTTTCGGTTTCTGGCAGTTGTTGCAGGAACTTGATCAAGCCTGCTGCATAACGTGCTTCAACCGACAAGCCCACGTAGGCGCGCACGGCGGGCTGCACCATTTTTTGGTTCAGTTTCAGGCCATATCCGGCAATCACTTCGCGTTTTTCCAGCGCAGCGATCCTGGCAATCACTGTTGTGCGGGCGATGCCTACCGATTTGGCGATGGTAGTCACTGGCAGGCGTGCATTATCCATCAGCAGGGCCAGTATTTTGTGGTCTATGTCATCGAGGTCTGGTTTCATATCGTCATATTGATGTATTTAATCGACATATTATCTCGCCACTTCACATTTTGACGATAACTTAACCACTATTATCTGACAAAACTAAGGCCTACACTGAACCATCATTCTTTTAACAACATTTATAAAGACTTGGAGACAGACATGGCCACAAAATTAATTCTCTTGGGCGCAGGCAAGATTGGCGATGCAATTCTTAACTTGCTGTCACATACTGGCGATTATCAAATCACTGTTGCTGACCGTGACCCAGAGCGCCTGAAATATGTAGAGCAGGCAGGCTTCCCGAATACCCGCATCGTGCAAGCCGATTTGGGCGACAAGGCTGCGGTCACTGAACTGATACGCGGTCACAAGGTGACGATGTCGGCATGCCCTTATTTTTTAACGCCCATCATTGCCGGCGCTGCGCGTGAAGCCAATTCCCATTATTTTGATTTGACTGAAGACGTGGAAAGCACACGTATCGTCAAGCAACTGGCTGAAGGCGCAGATTGCGCATTTGTGCCGCAATGCGGCTTGGCACCGGGCTTTATTTCCATCGTCGCCAATGATGTGGCAAAACGTTTTGAAACCCTGCGCGATGTCAGCATGCGTGTAGGTGCCCTGCCTACCTTCCCGAATAATGCATTGAAATATAACCTGACATGGAGCACGGACGGCCTGATCAATGAATATTGCAACCCTTGCGAAGCGATCGTTGATGGCCAATTGCGTGAGACTGCGGCATTGGAAGAAATTGAACATTTCTCTCTCGATGGTATCGATTATGAAGCCTTCAATACATCTGGCGGCCTGGGTACTTTGTGTGAAAGCCTGGAAGGTAAAGTACAGAACCTGAATTACAAAACCGTGCGTTACCCCGGTCACCGCGATATTGTCAAAGTACTGATACGCGACCTGCAACTGGGCAAACTGGAACGCCGCCCCATCTTGAAAGAAGTCATGGAAACAGCGATTCCCATGACCAAGCAAGACGTGGTCCTGGTATTTGTGAGCGTAGTAGGTATGCGTGATGGCCGCTTGGAGCAGGAATCTTATGCCAAGAAAATTTACGCACAACAAGTGAATGGACAATTGCTGTCGGCCATACAACTGACTACGGCATCAGGCATATGCGCGATGGTTGACCTGGTTGTCACAGGCAAGTTACCGCAGCATGGCCTGGTACGTCAGGAGCAAGCCAACCTGCCAGATTTTCTGGCGAACCGTTTCGGGCAATACTATACAGTCTAAGCCTGTTGAGCTTGACGGCGTTACAATATGCGCCTGGCGACCCGCCCATCGAAAAATTCACATGCTTGCGTCACGCCCTATCAAGGCCCCTGCCGCAAGCAGGTATGTATCTGAGGTTAAAGACAATGGCTAACACGACTCTTGAAGCAATCTTGCAGGAACTCAGCATCAATCTGAGCGACTATCAGGGAACAGACATTCACAGCGTTTCACCAATCAACGGCGAAACCCTGGCCAGCCTGCGCGCTGATTCAGCAGATGAAGTAAAGCAGCGCATTGATCGTGCGCATGCTGCATACTTGCAATGGCGCAATGTGCCGGCACCACGCCGCGGTGAACTGGTGCGTCTGTTTGGCGATGAATTGCGTATCCACAAAGAAGCACTGGGCAAACTGGTGACGTTGGAAGCAGGGAAAATCCTGCAAGAAGGCCTGGGCGAAGTGCAGGAAATGATCGACATCTGTGATTTCGCTGTTGGCCTGTCACGTCAGTTATACGGCCTGACGATAGCCTCTGAACGCCCTGGCCACCGCATGATGGAACAATGGCATCCGATAGGCGTGGTCGGTGTCATTTCTGCATTCAACTTCCCGGTGGCCGTATGGGCCTGGAATGCTGCACTGGCCTTTGTTTGCGGCAATAGCGTGACCTGGAAACCATCGGAAAAAACACCGTTGACCGCCATCGCCACGCATGCCCTGTTCATGAAAGCCGTAGCACGTTTTGGCAGCGATGCCCCTGCTGGCCTGGCAGAACTGATTATCGGCGCACGCGATACTGGTGCGCACATGGTGGAAGACAAACGTGTCGCCCTGGTCAGCGCAACAGGCAGCACCCGTATGGGCCGCCAGGTGGCAGAAGCCTGCGCCAAACGTCTGACTCGCACCATTCTTGAATTGGGCGGCAACAATGCCATGATCGTTGCCCCTAGCGCAGACCTGGAAATGGCAGTGCGCGCCATCACTTTCTCTGCTGTTGGTACGGCAGGACAGCGCTGCACAACATTGCGCCGCTTGTTCGTCCACGACAGTATTTACGAGAACCTGGTACCGCGCCTGAAGAAAATTTATGGAGGGCTGCCTGTTGGCAATCCGCTGGAAAAGACGACGCTGGTTGGCCCCTTGATTGATGCGGCATCGTTTGATGCCATGCAAAGCGCACTGGCTGTTGCCAAAACAGAAGCCGGGCATGTATTTGGTGGTGAACGTGTTGAGGTCAGCGACAACAGCAAGGGCTTCTATGTACGCCCTGCCCTGGTGGAAATGCCGGGGCAAACCAAATCCATGCACCATGAAACTTTTGCCCCCATCATGTACATTGTGCGTTACAGCGATTTGCAACAGGCAATCAACTGGAATAATGAAGTACCGCAGGGCTTATCTTCCTCCATCTTCACAACTGATTTGCGCGAAGCAGAAACTTTTGTTTCCGCCTCAGGCAGCGATTGCGGCATCGCCAATGTCAATATCGGCCCTTCCGGTGCTGAAATCGGCGGCGCGTTTGGTGGCGAGAAAGAGACTGGCGGTGGACGTGAGTCGGGTTCAGATGCATGGAAAGCCTACATGCGTCGCACCACCAACACGTTTAATTACAGCAACTCCCTGCCATTGGCACAAGGTATCAGCTTTGATATCTGATCTTGTTGACTTATCTCATTGACTGATCTGCACCTGATGCATTGAAGCAAAAGACCGTCTTCTGGCGGTCTTTTGCTTTATGTGTAGAGAAAATAGCCTTACAATTTATAGTGAAATCGATATCTACAGAAGCAGCACACCAAGATCATGAAAAAAGCAGTCTCTTGTGCATTCATCAATCATCTTGAGCAATTACCCAATGTCGGCAAGGCAACTGTTGCCGATTTGCATTTACTGGGCATCACCACGCCACAGCAATTGAAGGGACGCGACCCCTACCAGATGTACGATGCGCTTTGTACCGCGACAAAAGTGAGGCACGATCCCTGTGTCTACGACGTTTTCATTTCCATAGTAAAATTCATGAATGGCGAACCGCCTCTGGCCTGGTGGCATTACACCGCAGAGCGCAAGGCGTACTTGCTATCCCCCTCCTCACTCTAAGCCTATTCCTGACAAGATTACTCAAGTTTGCTATACTTGACCAAAATGCTCAACAATTCAGGGCATTCAGCATTTCCTGGCAAGAAGTACCCCGGAGTAAGAATATGCGATTGACCACAAAAGGACGTTTCGCCGTGACGGCAATGATTGACCTGGCTTTGCGGCAGGACAAAGGACCGGTCACGCTTGCTGGCATCAGCCAGCGGCAAGACATCTCGCTGTCTTATCTCGAACAATTGTTTGGCAAGCTGCGCCGCCATGAAATCGTTGAGTCTGTACGTGGCCCTGGCGGCGGCTACAATCTTGCCCGCAAGGCACAGAATGTCACAGTGGCAGATATCATCATTGCTGTTGATGAACCCCTGGATGCAACACAATGCGGCGGCAAGGGAAATTGCCATGGCAGTGACCATGAAAACGGCCTGCATTGCATGACGCATGATTTATGGGCGACGCTGAACGCCAAAATGGTCGATTACCTGGATTCGGTTTCACTTCAGGATCTGGTCAATCAGCAAAGACAGAAAGCCTCGGAAAACCATATTATTGTCATGCACCCCAGCCATGCCAGTCATATTGCCTCTTGAATATTTGGAGTTTTGAATGAACGCCCCTTTGGAAAAAAGCCTGATTGATACGCTGAAATCACCACACTTCCCTATTTACATGGATTACTCGGCAACGACGCCTGTTGACCCACGGGTTGCTGACAAGATGATCCCGTTTTTGCGTGCGCAATACGGCAACCCGGCATCGCGCAGCCATATGTATGGCTGGGATGCGGAAAAGGCTGTTGAAGATGCGCGCGCGCAGGTGGCTGACCTGGTCAATGCAGACCCGCGTGAAATCGTCTGGACTTCTGGCGCCACAGAAAGCAATAACCTGGCACTCAAAGGTGCGGCAAATTTCTACAAAGCCAAGGGCAAGCACATCATTACGGTCAAGACCGAACATAAAGCCGTGCTGGATACCGTACGCGAACTGGAGCGCCAGGGCTTTGAAGCAACCTACTTGCAACCAGGCGACAATGGCCTGATCACCATTGAGCAGTTAAAAGAAGCGATTCGCCCTGACACCATACTGGTATCCGTGATGTGGGTGAACAATGAGATCGGCGTTATCCAGCCTATCGCTGAAATTGGTGAATTATGCCGCGAAAAAGGTATAGTGTTCCATTCCGATGCGGCGCAGGCTACTGGCAAAGTTGTGATTGACCTGGAAAACACCAAGGTGGATCTGGTTTCGTTTTCTGCCCACAAAACTTATGGTCCCAAAGGTATAGGTGCCCTGTATATTCGCCGCAAACCACGCGTGCGCCTGGAAGCGCAAATGCATGGTGGCGGTCATGAGCGCGGTTTCCGTTCCGGCACACTGGCAACCCATCAAATTGCTGGCATGGGTGAGGCTTTCCGCATCGCCAAGGAAGAAATGGACAGTGAACTGACCCATGTACGCAGCATGCGTGACCGCCTGGCAAAAGGTTTGCAAGAAATTGAAGAAACCTATGTCAATGGTGACATGGACCACCGCGTACCGCATAACCTGAACGTCAGTTTCAACTATGTGGAAGGTGAATCCTTGATCATGGCGATCAAGGATATTGCTGTTTCATCCGGCTCTGCCTGCACATCAGCCAGTCTGGAACCTTCCTATGTCTTGCGCGCACTGGGCCGCAGCGATGAGTTGGCGCACAGCTCGATACGTTTCACCATCGGCCGCTTTACGACAGAAGAAGATATCGATTTTACGATCAACCTGCTCAAGACCAAGGTTGCCAAATTGCGCGAATTGTCACCGCTGTGGGATATGTACAAGGACGGCATTGATATCTCTACCATTCAGTGGGCTGCGCATTAATTCATATTCATTGCGTATTTGAAAAACGCACTTGAAAAAACGCATTTGAAAAATCAAGGAGCATCAAAATGGCTTACTCAGAAAAAGTTTTAGATCATTACGAAAACCCCCGCAATGTCGGCGCTTTTGACAAAGGCGACGATACTATAGGCACCGGCATGGTGGGCGCGCCTGCGTGTGGCGATGTCATGAAATTGCAGATCAAGGTTGGCGCTGATGGCGTTATCCAGGATGCCAAGTTCAAGACTTATGGCTGCGGCTCTGCCATTGCCTCGTCTTCACTGGTGACTGAATGGGTCAAGGGCAAGACCCTGGATCAGGCTCTCGAAATCAAGAATACAGCGATTGCTGAAGAACTGGCCCTGCCGCCCGTAAAAATTCACTGTTCCATCCTGGCTGAAGATGCAATCAAGGCAGCTGTGCTTGATTACAAAGCCAAACATGGCGCTGAGCAAGCTGCCTGATTTGCAACAACTGGCGACACAGGCACGGCAATATTGGTAAAACTGGAATCAACATGGCTATCACACTCACAGAAAAAGCAGCAAAACACGTCACCCGTTATATGGAGCGCCGCGGCAAGGGCATAGGCCTGCGTTTTGGCGTGCGCACCACGGGCTGCTCTGGCATGGCGTACAAGCTTGAATATGTAGATGAAATCGGCAATGACGATGAAGTGTTTGAGTCCCATGGCGTGAAGGTGTTTGTTGACCCGAAAAGCTTGCCATACATTGATGGCACAGAACTGGATTTTGCCCGCGAAGGCTTGAACGAAGGTTTTAAATTCTACAACCCCAATGTCAAGGATGAATGCGGCTGCGGTGAAAGTTTCAGGATTTAAGGCCAGTCTGCATGCAAAATCATTTTGAACTTTTCCAGCTACCACAACGATTCGCACTGGATCAGGCTCAACTGGATGCTGCTTACCGTGAAGTACAGAATACGGTGCATCCAGACAAATTTGTACAGGCCAGCGAAGCCGAGAAAAGGGTAGCCATGCAATGGGCTACCCAGGCCAACGAAGCTTACCAGGTCCTGAAAAAACCGCTGAAACGCGCACGCTATTTATGTGAATTGCAAGGCGTGGATTTGCAGACCGAGTCCAATACTTCCATGCCTGGCGCCTTTCTGATGCAGCAAATGGAATGGCGGGAAACCTTTGAAGATGCGGTACGCGACAACAATCAGGCTGCGCTGTTGCGACTGGAGCGCGAAGTGAACAGCGCATTAAGAACGCAATTGCATGCGGTTGGAGAAGCGCTGGATCTGCGTCAGTTTCAGGAAGCTGCGCAACAGCTCCGCGCCTGCATGTTCCTGGAAAAATTCATTGCCGATATCGTAGCAATCGAAGAGTAATTTCGAATAACCCTGCAAGTCCGCGCAAGATAATTGGCGCGATGAGCATTTTTCGATGGTCCGCCATCAGCATTTCACCATGGCTTTATTGCAGATTTCTGAACCTGGCATGTCCACTGCCCCGCACCAGCACAGGCTGGCAGTCGGCATCGATTTAGGCACGACCAACTCCCTGGTTGCGACGGTACGCAACAGCATACCCGAAGTATTGAATGACGAAGAAGGCCGGCCATTGCTGCCATCCATTGTGCGCTACCTGCCGAACGGTCATGCCCACATAGGCTTCAAGGCGCAGGCAGAGCAAAGTAATGACCCAAAAAACACCATTGTTTCAGTCAAGCGCTTCATGGGACGCGGGCTGAAAGATATCGCCTACGCTGAAAACCTGCCCTACGATTTCCATGATGAACCTGGCATGGTGCAACTGAAAACCGTTGCCGGTATCAAAAGCCCAGTGGAAGTTTCTGCGCAAATCCTGGCAACTTTACGCCAGCAGGCAGAAGATGCGCTGGGTGATGATCTGGTCGGCGCAGTCATCACTGTTCCCGCCTACTTTGACGATGCCCAACGCCAGGCCACCAAGGATGCGGCAAAACTGGCTGGCCTGAATGTCTTGCGCCTGTTGAATGAACCGACCGCGGCGGCGATTGCCTATGGTCTTGACAATGCATCCGAAGGCATTTACGCCGTGTTTGACCTGGGTGGCGGCACGTTCGATATTTCCGTCCTGAAAATGAGCAAGGGCATATTCGAAGTATTGGCCACTGGCGGCGATTCTTCTCTCGGTGGCGATGATTTTGATCACCGCCTGTTTTGCTGGATTTTACAAGAATCCAAACTCCTACCTTTATCAGATGAAGACACCAGCACCTTGATGGTGAAAGCGCGAGAAGCCAAAGAAACCCTGTCAAACAAACCCAGCACCTTCATCGATGCGAAATTAAATTCTGGCGAAAGCGTGCATTTGCAAATCAGCGCCACCGCATTTGCAGAGATGACGCAAAACCTGGTGTTGAAGGCAATCACCCCATGTCGTAAAGCCTTGCGCGACGCTGGCTTGACCATAGATGATATCGATGGCGTAGTACTGGTCGGTGGCGCAACGCGCATGCCGCATGTGCGTAAAGCCGTTGGTGAGTTTTTCCAGACCACGCCACTGGCAAATATTGATCCTGACAAAGTAGTTGCCCTGGGTGCGGCCATACAGGCCAACCTGCTGGCTGGCAACCGCGCTCCTGGTGACGACTGGTTGCTGCTGGATGTCATCCCTTTGTCTCTGGGTGTGGAAACCATGGGTGGACTGGCAGAAAAAGTTATTCCCCGTAATTCCACGATACCTTGTGCGCGCGCGCAGGAATTCACCACCTTTAAAGATGGTCAGACCGCCATGGCGATTCACGTGGTGCAGGGCGAGCGCGAGCTGGTCAGCGAATGTCGCTCTCTGGCACGCTTTGAATTGCGCGGCATCCCGCCGATGGCTGCTGGCGCTGCGCGCATACGCATCACTTATCAAGTCGACGCTGATGGCTTATTGTCAGTTTCTGCCCGCGAATTGCGTTCTGGCGTAGAAGCAGCTATCTCTGTCAAACCGTCATACGGCCTTGCTGATGATGATATTACCCGCATGCTGCAAGATTCGTTTGCATCGGCAGATAACGACATGCAGGAACGTGCATTGCGCGAAGAAAGTGTGGAAGCAGAGCGCATTTTATTGGCAACGCAATCCGCCTTGAGCGCCGACGCCCAGTTGCTTAATGAAGCCGAACAGGTTTCGATACAAGAATTGATGAAGACAGTCAACGAACTGAAATCAGGCAAGGATCACCAGCAATTACATGCAGCGATTAAAGCGCTGGCACAAGGTACGGAAGAATTTGCTGCTCGTCGCATGGACCAGAGTGTGCGCAAAGCTCTTGCCGGCAAAAAACTGGATGAAATTGCCTGAAGTTGCCTAACCCTATTGAGAAAAACATGCCACAGATTATTGTTTTACCCCATCCCCAGCTTTGTCCTGAAGGCACTGTAATCGATGCGCCTGAAGGCAAGTCTTTGTGTGAAGCTTTGGTAGAAAGCGATGTTGAAATCGAACATGCCTGCGAAATGTCGTGTGCCTGCACGACCTGTCACGTTGTCATCCGTGAAGGCTTTCAGTCATTAAATGAATCCACTGACGACGAAGAAGATTTGCTTGACGCTGCATGGGGCCTGGAATCCACATCACGCCTGTCTTGCCAGGTCAAGTTGGGCAAGCAGGACATCACCATAGAAATCCCGAAATACACCATCAATCACGCGCGCGAAAATCATTAGGGCAAGCCATGAAATGGACAGACACCTACAGAATTGCCGAAGCCCTGAGCGATAAATTCCCTGATATCGATCCGCTGACGGTTCGTTTTACCGATTTGCATAACTGGATCGTTGACCTGGAAGAGTTTGACGACGATCACACACGCGGTGGCGAAAAAATCCTGGAAGCCATACAAATGGCCTGGATAGAAGAAAGCAAATAAGCGAACTGCGTCCGTCCCTACACTGTGAAAGCTCTGCAACATCAGGGATCAGGACAACCACTTGTGTCACGCATAGTCCCAAATTTGCACGCTTTTAGACGGACTATGTAAATTTGTGCACATATACTGTATGCGCAAGAATCATAACTTGCTGAAACGCAAAAAACCTTTTAGTATTTTAGAATTGTTTGTGCGATCATCAGATCACCAATACCTTTAGTTGTGTCTGATCAGTAAATGATTGTCTGCGCAGAGCGCCAAAGCGCTCCGGCAGACTATGCCTACCGGGAAGTGTTGCACAAGGATCTTGCAATGCAGTTTCGACATCTTTTATCCGCACTACGCAGCCGCATTACGCTCAGACTTGCGATCATACTGGCAGTTGTATTTGGATTAACAGTTCCCGCCGCCATTCTCATTCCTTACCACTTACACACGATAGAAACCGCTGCCCAGGTACGCAATGCGGAAGACCATAACCGCCTGGTAGAAATTCTGTCCGTCATCCTGAGTGAGCCTTTGTGGCAAATCACCCCTGAAATTGCAAATATTTCCAGTGAAGTCGTGTATTCCGACCCCCGAGTGGCAACAATAGAAGTCATTACCCTGCCTGACCGCAAAGAGTTCATCAAGAACGATACCCGCAAGCAAACCCAAAAAGGGCCATTCACCAGCATGGTCAGGGAAATCAAGCATGGTGGCCAGGTCATAGGCCAGGTCAGGTTGACGCTGGCTGAAGATCTGTTGCAAGAAAGCCTGGCTTCTGATTTCCGGCGCTACGTGACTACTGCCGTCCTTTCACTGATACTGGCTATCTTGTTTATCTTGCTGGTATTGCAATGGCGTCTGGTGCAGCCAGTGCGGATATTGATGGGGCAGTCAGACCGACTGGCCAATGGCGAACTGAATGACCCTATCGCCTTGAACCGCGAGGATGAGCTGGGTCACCTGGCAACCAGCCTGGAAGCAACACGACAGGCTTTGCAACGCTCGTTTGGCGAACTGGAAATCAAGAACCAGCAATTGCTGGAATACTCCGGGACTTTGGAATCCAAAGTCAGGCAAAGAACCCAGGAACTGGAAACCGTGAATCAAAACCTGGAAGCGGCGCTGACCAATGTCAATTCTGCTCAGGCAGAACTGGCCCGGGTTGAGCGCATGGCTGCGCTGGGTTCCATGGTGGCTGGCGTTGCCCATGAACTCAATACGCCCCTTGGCAACTGCCTGCTGGTGGCCAGCACGCTCGAAGAAGAGACCAGACACCTCGTCAAGATGGTGGAAGAAGGCAAAATGCGCAGGTCAGACCTGACCCGCTATGCCAATACGGCTGTGGATTCAACCAAGCTGTTGTTGCGTGGCTTGCAGCAATCTGCCCATCTTGTCGGCGACTTCAAACAAGTCGCCGTGGATCAGTCCAGCGCACAACGCCGTCAGTTCGCCCTGCTGGTCATGTTGCAGGAACTGACAGCCCTGCTGCATTCCAGCTTGCGCAAAACACCGTTTACGCTGGAACTGGATATTCCGGCAGAGATACAACTTGATAGCTACCCAGGCTTGCTGGGCCAGGTTTTCACCAACCTGGTCAATAATGCCGTTGCCCACGGACTGGAAGGCCGCGAAGAAGGCCATATGCGCTGCACAGCTGAAAAACAGGGCGAACAGGTCATCATTATTTTCGAAGACAATGGCAAAGGTATTTCCTCCGACATCATCAACAGAATATTCGAGCCCTTCTTCACTACCAAGTTTGGCCAGGGTGGCAGTGGCCTGGGCCTGAGCATTACCTTCAATATCATTTCCAACGTCCTTGGTGGCAGCATTCATGCGACCAGCATCGTTGGTGAAGGCACACGCTTTGAAATCAAGCTTCCGCTAGTCGCTCCGGGCGAACCGGAATCATCCAATCCTTTGTTAAGTAAACGTTAATTTTTTGATTATTTCAATGTAGACGCCAGGTGGACGGCATCCACGGCGGTAGCAATTTGATTCAATCGACGTATATTTTGACACCTAAGGTATACTAGTGCCTCAGACAACACCGTTTTTAATTCCCCATGCGTCAATATCTGGACTTCATGCGTCATGTGAAAGAACATGGCACGCGCAAAACTGACCGTACCGGCACCGGTACCCTGTCTGTGTTCGCACATCAAATGCGCTTTGATCTGAACGAAGGCTTCCCTTTGCTGACGACCAAGAAACTGCACCTGAAGTCTATCGTGCATGAACTGATCTGGTTTCTGGCTGGTTCAACCAATATCAAATATCTTAAAGACAATGGCGTTTCCATCTGGGACGAATGGGCTGATGCCAATGGTGACCTTGGGCCGGTCTACGGATCGCAATGGCGTAGCTGGCCAACGCCTGCTGGCCAGCATATAGACCAGATCAAGCAAGTCATTGAACAGATCAAGAACAACCCTGACTCGCGCCGCTTGATTGTGTCAGCATGGAATGTGGCCGACATCCCGCACATGAAACTGCCCCCTTGCCACGCGCTGTTCCAGTTTTATGTGGCCGATGGAAAACTGTCCTGTCAGTTGTACCAGCGCAGTGCAGATATTTTCCTTGGTGTTCCCTTCAATATTGCTTCATACGCTTTACTGACCCATATGGTGGCGCAACAGACCGGCCTCGGTGTCGGCGATTTCATATGGACAGGTGGCGACTGCCATCTGTATTCAAATCACATGAACCAGGTGGAAGAGCAATTATCGAGGACTACCCTGCCCCTGCCCAAACTGCTTATAAAACGCCAGCCGGATAGCATATTCGATTATCGCTATGAGGATTTCGAATTCCTGGATTACCAGTTCCATCCAGCCATCAAAGCACCGGTTGCTGTTTAAAAAAGTGATTCATCACCATGTCATCTTTAACGATTATTGTAGCGACTGATAAAAAAAACGGTATTGGTATAAACAATACCCTGCCGTGGCGCTTGCCCGAAGACCTTGCCCACTTCAAACGCACGACCAGTGGGCACAGCATCATCATGGGCAGAAAAACCTTTGATTCGATAGGCAGGCCATTGCCCCAAAGACGCAATATCGTCATCACGCGCAATCGCCAATGGCAGCACGATGGCGTCGAAAACGTCGCGTGCCTGGATGACGCCCAAGCCCTGTTGCATGATGAAGAGGCATTTATCATCGGTGGCGCAGAGATTTATCAGCAGAGTCTTGCGCTCGCAGATAAATTGATCGTGACTGAAATACAACAAGAATTTGATTGTGATGCTTTTTTCCCAGAAATCGATCCCCAGATATGGGAAGAGACAGGAAGAGAAAAACATTACTCCGAGGCAAATAATTTACATTTTGCTTTTGTAACTTACGAGAAGATTTAGGAATATTATGTCAGGACACGGATTTCACGTACACGGACCGCATGACCACGAACTGGAACATGCAGCGCACGGCAATGACGATTTTGCCAGCCGGATAGCTGTCATGACGGCGATCATGGCAACCGTAGGCGCGCTATTTGGTTACGCTGGCGGCGCAACACAGAATGATGCGGGTATGTTTAAAAATGACGCCGCAATAAAAAAGACTGAAGCATCGAACCAATGGAATTTTTATCAGTCGAAGTCAAACAAACAAAACCTGGCTGAACTGGCGATGGTTTTGCCTGGCGTTGATGTTGAAAAATATCGTGCTGAAGTAAATCGTTACAAATCAGAAAAAGAAGAAATCAAGAAAAAAGCGGACGAACTGGAAAAAGAAGCGCAAGATTACGAACACAAGTCTGAAGAATCACTGCATCAGCACCATCGCTGGGCACAAGCGATGACAGCCTTGCAAATCGCCATCTCCTTGGCAGCAATCACCTTGCTGACCAAAAAGAAATGGATGCAATATGCATCGTATGGCGTTGCAGGTATTGGTGTTGCAGTGGCTGGACTTGCCTGGTTCCACTTTTAATTAAAGCGAGAACAGAATGAAAAGAATACTCGGCATTGCCTTATTGGCGACGGTGTGCTCGGTGCATGCCCAAACCTCGCAATTCGTGCAATTGGTGCCCACCACATATTTACCCAAGGATGCGAATTTTTCCCTGGGTGCAGTGGCACTTTCCATGCCAAAATATATCGGCGCTGATGATCGGCGTCTGGCAGTTTATCCAATGTTTGACGCACAATGGAAAAATGGCGCTTTTTTCAGCGCAATAAGCGGTCTTGGCTATAACTTTTCCAAAGACCCCAGTGTGCAATACGGCCTGCGCCTGACGCTCGAGGCCGCACGTGATGAATCCCGCTCTGGTAAATTACGCGGCCTTGGCGATGTGAACACTGCCATCGAAACCGGCGGCTTTTTCAACTATAACATCGACCAGAATTATTCACTCGCTTCATCTATCAGGTATGGATCCGGCACTGATCACAATGGCTTGCAAATCAGTTTTGGTGGCCGTGCGACTACGCTCTTAAGCCCGCAGCACAGATTGTCAGCAAGCATAGGGGCAAACTGGGCCAATACCGCTTACATGCAATCTTACTTTGGTGTCAGTCCTTCGCAATCCGCCATCAGCGGCTACGCACAGTACACGCCCTCTTCCGGCATCTCCGACATCAAACTGGGGGCAAGCTGGCACTGGAGTATAGATAGCAACTGGTCATTGACGACCGGCGCATCCGTTACCCGCCTGAATGGCGATGCTGGCAGAAGCCCGTTTGTGTTCCAGAAAAACCCGGTCACGATATTTTCTGCGGCAACTTATCGATTCTGATAGTGATGTTGTAAAAATAGCAGACATATGAAAAGGAGTGCTGAACAGCACTCCTTTTCCTTTTGGGCGATACGCATTCTTAAATTAAATTCATGCCTTGGCCCATTTGGCGATGCAAGATATGGTGCAAAAGCCAATTTGATGACAATCACATGAAATTTTGATTTTCCCATGCCCAACATACGTATTTTTTCACATCAGCCCCCACATATCTGAGAGAATTCGCTTCTTTGAATTTTTCGGCGCGCAAGCGGTTGATTTAACTTGCCCAGGCGTCTCCCTTGTAACAAGCTTTTTTGGAGACTTCCATGAAATTCCGCTTCCCCATCGTCATCATCGACGAAGACTTCCGTTCCGAAAATACTTCTGGCCTGGGCATACGCGCCCTGGCTGATGCCATAGAATCCGAAGGCATGGAAGTATTGGGCGTCACCAGTTATGGCGACTTGTCCCAGTTCGCACAACAGCAGTCACGTGCCTCTGCCTTTATTCTGTCTATCGACGATGAAGAGTTTGGCGACGGTACCGACGAAGAAACCGATTACGCACTGAAATCATTGCGTGCCTTCGTCGAAGAAATCCGCTACAAGAATGCGGATATCCCGATTTATCTGTACGGCGAAACCCGCACCTCGCGCCACATCCCGAATGACATCCTGCGCGAACTGCACGGCTTCATCCATATGTTTGAAGACACGCCTGAATTCGTGGCGCGCCATATCATCCGTGAAGCACGCTCTTACCTCGATGGACTGGCACCACCGTTTTTCCGTGCACTGGTACATTATGCAAATGATGGTTCCTATTCCTGGCACTGTCCTGGGCACTCAGGCGGCGTAGCCTTCCTGAAGTCACCGATAGGCCAGATGTTTCACCAGTTTTTTGGTGAAAACATGCTGCGCGCCGACGTTTGTAACGCCGTCGAAGAATTGGGTCAATTGCTGGACCATACCGGCCCGGTAGCCGCGTCCGAACGCAATGCCGCCCGCATTTTCAATGCAGATCATTGCTATTTTGTCACGAATGGTACCTCGACATCGAACAAGATGGTCTGGCATTCCACTGTGGCACCCGGCGATATCGTCGTTGTTGACCGTAACTGCCATAAATCCATTCTGCACTCCATCATCATGTGTGGTGCGATACCCGTTTTTCTGATGCCTACCCGTAATAATCTTGGCATCATTGGCCCTATCCCGCTGGAAGAATTCAGCATGGAAAGCATACAAAAGAAGATAGAAGCCAATCCTTTTGCACGCGAAGCCAAAAACAAGAAACCGCGCATCCTGACGATCACGCAATCGACGTACGACGGCGTGCTGTACAACGTCGAAGTATTGAAAGACTTGCTCGACGGTGAAATCGATACCCTGCACTTTGATGAGGCATGGTTGCCGCATGCGACTTTCCATGACTTTTACAAAGACATGCATGCCATCGGCAAAGACAGGCCACGCGCCAAGAAATCGATGATTTTCTCGACGCAGTCCACGCACAAACTGTTGGCCGGTATCTCACAGGCATCGCAAATTCTCGTGCGTGAATCCGAAACGCGCAAACTGGACAGAGACAGCTTCAATGAAGCCTACCTCATGCACACGTCAACATCGCCTCAGTATTCGATCATTGCGTCCTGCGATATCGCTGCCGCCATGATGGAAGCGCCAGGTGGTACGGCACTGGTAGAAGAATCAATACTCGAAGCCCTGGATTTCCGCCGCGCCATGCGCAAGGTTGATCAGGAATGGGGCAAGGACTGGTGGTTCCAGGTCTGGGGGCCGGAAGAATTTGCCGCTGATGGCATAGGTTCGCGCGAAGACTGGATCATCCGCGCAGAAGACGACTGGCATGGCTTCGGCAAGCTGGCGTCTGGTTTCAATATGCTGGACCCGATCAAGGCCACCATCGTGACGCCCGGCTTGTCCCTGGAAGGCAAATTTGGCGAGACTGGCATCCCGGCTTCCATCGTGACCAAATACCTGGCTGAACATGGTGTTATTGTCGAAAAATGCGGTCTGTATTCTTTCTTCATCATGTTTACCATTGGCATCACCAAAGGCCGCTGGAATACCTTGCTGACAGCCCTGCAGCAGTTCAAGGATGATTACGACAAGAATCAGCCTATGTGGCGTATCCTGCCTGAATTTGCCGCTGCCAATCCCCGTTATGAAGGCGTTGGCCTGAAAGACCTGTGCCAGGGCATACATGAAGCCTACAAAGGCCATGATGTGGCACGCTTGACGACTGAAATGTATTTGTCTGACATGCAGCCAGCCATGAAACCCTCAGATGCCTTTGCCATGATGGCGCACCGCGAAACTGAACGCATATCGATAGATGAACTCGAAGGCCGCGTCACGGCCATCCTGCTGACACCTTACCCACCGGGCATTCCTTTATTGATTCCGGGTGAAAGGTTCAACCGTACTATCGTTGATTACCTGCGCTTTGTACGTGATTTCAATGAAAGATTCCCTGGCTTTGAAACGGATTGCCACGGCCTGGTAAAAGCCGAAGTTGATGGCAAACGTGGTTATTTTGTCGATTGTGTAAAATCTACGGCAGAAATGGTCAAATAAGCCCAGTTTTATTTCGGTTTAAGAGGCACTTATGACCATTCCAAAGTCATAAGTGCTTTTTTATTATGCCAGGGAACAACATAGGCTTTAATTTGCCTGGTCTTTCGATATACAATCAAATCGGACTTCAGAATACGGAATCAAGACATGGGTGGTGCTTCAGGATTAATGCCAATCAAGCATGCTGAAATCAGCGTAGGTGAAACCGTACCTTGGTCCATCTATGATTCGAACGGCAACTTGCTGATGGCATCGGGCGTTGTCGTTGAAAATCAGCATCAGCTTGATGGCTTGCTGGAGAACGGTTATTGCAACCCTGATGCGATGTGGGACACCATCCCCTCGAAACTCACTCCTATTTCAAAGCAGACATCGTCCCCGGCAGCTTCGCCAAGCACTACACCTGCAGAAGCTCATAAAGATACGTTGATTGAGTTGGATAGCGTACGCTGGAACGTTGGTGAGATTTTGTATTTGCAAGTACATGATCATGCCTCAGTGCGGTATACAGTGCGCCTGATCGGCTTCGTGAAAAATATGTCTATACTGGTGACCGCACCAACAGCCGAGGGCAAAACTGTATTGATACGCGATGGCCAGACATTTATTGTGCGCGCCTTCCCTGGCAAGAGAGCATATGCATTTACTGCATCGGCGATAAAATCCGTCTATTCCCCACATTCTTATTTACACATCTCTTACCCCAAACAGGTTCGCTGCACAACGATACGCCAAGGTTCGCGGGCGGTCGTGAAAATCATTGCTTCCGTAACGATAGGCGATCCGGAGCAGACCGCGGCGGCCGCATTAGGCGACCTAAGCATGGGTGGAGCTTCAGGCGTAATTAAGAAAGCGATAGGAAAAAAAGGAGATTTTGGCGTCATCAAATTCAAAGTCAGTGCAGCCGGCAATGATGAATACCTGATTTTGAAAGTCATCCTGCGATCACAGGCACCTACTGAAAATGGGCTGGAATTCCGACATGGCTTTGAATTTGTCGATGTATCAGCACAATCAAAACTGATACTTTCAGCTTTTGTTCATCAGACCCTGGCAGAAATGGACTGACAATTCATTGCAATATGGAAATACGCTGTTAAAAGGCTCACACTTTCGTTACTCTTTGTTACGCGCAATAAGCGATTATTGTGCATCCTAACCCTTTGTTACACTTTATGGCTATTTGGTGAAAGGGGATAGATTAGAATTACCTTGCCAGAAGGAAATTTTCTGGGAGGACAATTAGGAGTCATCATGCCGCGCATCAGATTTACCACGCTCAAATTCTTGCTGATAGCAGCGCTGATCTCAACGCTTAGCTCTTGCGGCGGCGATGGAAAAACCAGTAGCTCTACTCCTGACAACAACACTTCCGCAATCAGCGGCATTCAGGCCCTGTTTGCACCAGCACCTGTCGTCACCAGCAGTACGGTAACTTTTAACGGTTTTCGCTCCAATTACACGATCACTAATACGGGAAGCGGCTACACAGTCAAAGACAATGTCGGCAGTGATGGCACAGTGACTATTGCGGCAGGTACGCAACAACTAAATTTCAAGGATGTCTCGGTCAATCTGCTGATTGCCGATCTTTCGACCACCATTGCTGTGTCTGATTTAAATGCGATCATAGAACTCTATGTCGCCTACTTCAATCGCATCCCTGATGCCAATGGCCTTGCCTACTGGATAAACCAGTTTAAGAGTGGCGTGCCGATTGAAAAAATTGGTGAATCTTTCTATATTTCTGCCATCCAGGACTCGGCATTGACTGGCTATCTGCCAAACATGACGAATGCTGATTTCGTCACGGTCGTCTATAAAAATGTACTCAGCCGCAGCCCACCTGATAAAGCCGGCCTTGACTACTGGACCAACGGCCTGGCGAATGGCACGGTAACGCGCGGCAATGTCGTGCGTTCCATGCTGATTGCCGCACACGGGTACGCTGGCGACCCGGTATATGGCTGGATCAGCAACCTGCTCGACAACAAGGATAGTGTTGCAAAAAATTTCGCCATTCAGCAAGGCTTGAGCTACATCCTGACTTCCGACTCCATCAGCAAAGGCATGACGCTGGCTGGTAGCGTATCAGCAACAGACACCAGTATTGCTAACGGCCTGATCCAGGCCCTGGTTGGCTTTCAATCTGCCAGCAGCAATGCGCCGACACCAACACAGGCTTCACGCTTTCTCGGACAAACCACCTTTGGTGCTACCAATACTGATATTACCGGCCTGACAAATAGTAGTTACAGCGCCTGGATAGACAAGCAATTCAGCTTGCCTCAGAAACTACATAAAAATTATATGGATACGCAGGCTGCCGGTTTCATCAATGGCCAGGCTGATCTGAGCCAGAATAATTTCTTTGAATCGTTCTGGCAACAAGCGATCAAAGGGGATGACCAGTTGCGTCAGCGCGTCACATTCGCCCTGTCGCAAATCATGGTTGTGTCATTTCAAGACAGTAATGTTGCCAACTACCCGCGTGGTGTCGCCGCCTATTACGACACTCTGGGTGCAAACGCGTTTGGCAATTTCCGCAATTTGCTTGAGGCAGTCACCTTGCACCCCATCATGGGCAATTACCTGACTTCAATACGCAATCAGAAAGAATCCGGCACCCAGGTGCCAGACGAAAACTATGCACGCGAAGTCATGCAGTTGTTCACTATCGGCTTATACCAGTTGAACCAGGACGGCAGCTATGTTCTCAACAACGGCAAACCCGTTGAAACCTATTCCAGCACTGACATCAGCGGTCTGGCCAAAGTATTTACCGGCTGGAGCTGGGCTGGCGCAGACAAGAGTGATTCCCGGTTCTTTGGTGGCAATCCCGATGCAAATCGTGACTGGTTGCCTATGCAGAGCTATCCTAAATACCATTCGATTTCAGCCAAGACATTTTTGGGAACGACTATTCCAGCACAATCCTCAGCCAACACGGAAGGTGATTTGAAAATAGCCCTGGACACTTTATTCAACCACCCGAATGTCGGCCCTTTTATTGGCAAACAATTGATACAAAGGCTGGTTACCAGCAACCCCAGCCCGCAATATATTTCGCGCGTCGCTGCGGCATTTAATAACAATGGCCAGGGTGTCAGGGGAGATATGCGCGCGGTCATCAAGGCAGTGCTGCTCGATAGCGAAGCACGCAACGAAGCAACACTGGGTTATGCCAGTACAGGCAAATTGCGTGAGCCCGTGATCAGACTGGCAAACTGGATGCGTGCTTTTGGCGTAAATTCCACATCGAGCCGCTTCCTGATGACCAACCTTGATGATCCATTAAGTGGACTGTCTCAAACACCGATGCGTTCACCAACGGTATTTAATTATTATCGACCTGGTTATGTACCACCAAACAGTGGTATTGCGACAGCAGGCCTGGTTTCACCAGAAATGCAGATTACCGGCGAGACCTCTGTGACGGGATATCTGAATTTCATGCGTGATGCCATACCTAACGGTACAGGCTCGTCCCGTGACATCAAACCAGATTACACAAGCATGCTGGCATTGGCAGCAACACCAGATCAGATGCTCGACCAGATCAACTTGCTGTTAATGGCGAATCAAATGAGCAGTGGCTTGCGCAGCCAGTTACTGACGGCAGTGAATTCTGTCACCATACCAACCAACAGTACGGCCAATGCAGACGCAGCGAAAAAGAATCGGGTTTATCTGGCGATTTTCCTGAGTATGGCATCACCAGAATATCTGGTTCAAAAATGAACGGGGCTTACCATGACTAAAGTCAATGCTTCGCGCCGGGAATTCTTGCGCGTCTCTTCTGCACTCTCTGCTTCCGGCATCATCGGTAGCGCCAGCATTCCTTTCGCGCTCAATCTGGCGACAATGGGGTCGGCGGCGGCACAAACTTCTACTGGTGGTTACAAGGCACTGATCTGCCTATTTTTATACGGCGCAAATGATCATGCCAACACCGTACTGGCCACGGATAGCACATCGTGGAATCAGTACACGACTGTACGCACCACCAATGAAGCTGGCTCGATTGCCTTGCCGCCCGTAGGCAGCAATGGTGGGGTCATCCCCATCACGCCAACCAGCGCGCAAAGTGGCCGTAGCTTTGCCCTGCATCCAAACCTGGCTTCATTGAAAACGCTTTTTGACAATGGCCGAGCAGCCATCGTCAGCAATGTCGGCCCCTTGATCGTGCCGACCACCTTGCAACAGTACAAGGCAGCCAGCGTGCCTTTGCCACCAAAACTGTTTTCCCATAATGATCAGCAGTCTTTATGGCAGGCTTATGCCCCTGAGGGAGCGACTTATGGCTGGGGTGGCCGCATGGGTGACATGCTGGCGTCGACCAATGCCTATCCGGTGTTTACTGCGATTTCAGTATCTGGCAATGCTGTCTTTCTTGCCGGACGCAATGTCAATCAATATCAGGTCAGCGGCTCTGGCGCGGTTCCTATTGGCGGCCTGACAGGCGCCTTGTTTGGGTCCACCGCTGGCGGCAATCCGCTGAAAAACATTATTACTGCTGACAACCCCAATCTGTTTCAAAAAGAGCATGCCGCTGTCACTAACCGCGCTATCAATGCACAAAGCCTGCTGAGCCCGGCAATGGCGCCTGCTGGCGCAACTGGTGTGCCCAATCCATCGCAATACACCAACCCAAATAACGGCGCCTCAGCAACCAATGGCCTGGCAGCACAATTACAAACCGTTGCCCGCATTATTGCCGGACGCAGTGCATTGGGCGCACAAAGACAGGTATTTTTTGTCAGCCTGGGCGGATTTGATACGCATGATTTTCAGCGTACGGCACACGCTGACCTGATGGCCAGACTGTCCCATGCACTCACCTATTTCGACGGCGTCATGAGTAATTTGCAGGGTACTGACATGCGCAACCAGGTTACACTATTTACCGCATCAGACTTTGGGAGGACTTTTACCAGTAATGGCGATGGCACTGACCATGGCTGGGGCGCACATCATTTTGTCGTAGGCGGTGCAGTCAAGGGAAATAATATCTATGGCGACTTCCCCGTGACAGGCCTCAAACATAGTCTGGACGTAGGATCGGGTAGTTTGTTGCCACAGATATCGGTCGATCAGTACGGTGCCACGCTGGCCAACTGGTTCGGTATCAGCAACTCGCAAATCAATGATATTTTCCCCAACATTGTCAATTTCTCGAACCGCAATCTCGGCTTCATGAGTTCATGACTTTGTTTTCAGCTACTGACAGGCACGTCAGATTTTTTATTCAAAAGATCGAGCGTGCTGTCAGCGTCGTGAAACGTTCCAGCGCATAAGTACCCGCCAGTGAATTGCCGGTAGCATCCAGCCCGGGTGACCACACTGCCACAGCCAGCTCTCCCGGCACCAGCGCCAGGATGCCGCCACCAACACCGCTTTTGGCTGGCAAGCCGACCCGGTAAGCAAAATCTCCCGCTGCATCATAGGTGCCACAAGTCAGCATCAATGCATTTAACCGCTTGGCCGAACTGGCATCCAGTATCTGCACGCCATTCCATGGAATAGTGCCGTGATTGGCAAGGAAACTACCAGCTTTTGCCAACTCCTCGCAAGTCATCGTGATCGAGCATTGGCGGCAGTAACTATCAATGACTGTCTTGACCGGGTTATGCAGGTTGCCAAAGTCTTTCATCAGATGCGCAATCGCATAATTTCTGTGCGCAGTCTGCCGTTCGGATTGCGCAACCGCCATATCAAAATCGATATTATTTTTGCCGGCAATCATGCGGGCAAACTGCATGACGGCAATATCTGACTCAACAAAACGTGCCGACAAAATATCGGTCATGACCAAAGCACCCGCATTGATGAAAGGGTTGCGTGGCTTGCCTCTTTCATATTCGAGCTGCACCAGCGAATTGAAAGGATTGCCCGAAGGCTCGCGCCCTACCCTTTCCCAGATGGCGTCACCCTCGCGTGAAAACGCCAGTGCCAACGCAAACAGCTTGGTCACACTTTGCAAAGAAAATTTTTGCTGGCCTTCGCCAATCGAAAAAGTACTGCCATCAAGGCAATACACAGCCATGCCGAATTGGTCCGCCCGCACCTTCGATAATTGCGGAATATAAGAAGCGACCCTACCCTGTGACAGCAAGGGCTGCACTTCTTCAAAGATGGTTGCAAGAATGGCGGCGTAATCCGGCGACGCTGCGGCCACTGACGCGGATGACTCTGGCGACATACGTAATTCTGCCGTATCAGGTTTTAGGCAATGTTACGCCCACCTGCCCCTGATATTTGCCGCCACGGTCTTTATAAGAAGTCTCGCAGACTTCATCACTTTCAAAAAACAAAACCTGGGCACAGCCTTCACCTGCATAAATCTTGGCTGGCAATGGCGTGGTATTGGAAAACTCCAGCGTCACATAACCTTCCCATTCAGGTTCAAACGGCGTGACATTGACGATAATGCCACAACGTGCGTAGGTAGATTTACCCAGGCATATTGTCAATACACTACGTGGAATACGGAAATATTCCATCGTACGCGCCAGTGCAAATGAGTTGGGCGGAATGATGCAGACATCACCCTTGAAATCGACAAAAGATTTTTCATCAAAATTCTTTGGGTCAACGATGGTGCTGTTGATATTGGTAAAGATCTTGAACTCGTCCGCACAGCGGATATCATAACCATAAGAAGAAGTGCCATAGCTGACGATGCGGTGACCATCCTGCTCACGCACCTGGCCTGGTTCAAACGGCTCTATCATGCCAGTCTGTTCTGCCATGCGGCGTATCCACTTGTCTGATTTGATGCTCATATACTTCCCCTGCCAAATTGATATTGGCGCGATTTTACGCGAAAACAGCTATATCTAATATGGAATTAGCCCTTAAAAATACAAACAAATTCGAGAAAATTCACATCAAACCAGCGACATGACCAAGTCAAACATCAATTTTCACCGCATCAGCACGGCGCTTTCAAACAATCGCAGACAAGTCCAGATTTTCCTCATGGTCAACGCTCAACTGATCAGACCTTCTATCACCAAGAACAAATTCATTGGCAAATAGCTCATATCAATTGCATGCAAGCTTTTGATTTTTCAGAAGAATTTCCTTAGTCCCACACAAAATCAGCTGCTTTCCGGTACAATTCCGCCAATGAACGCTCAGCCTAAAAATCTATTCTCATTCCCACGTTTCCGTCCCGAAGTCGGCGGTAAAAATACCGCGCCTTTTTTACCCATGTCACGCGCCGAAATGGATGTGCTGGGCTGGGATAGCTGCGATGTCATCCTCGTCACTGGTGACGCCTATATTGATCATCCCAGCTTTGGCATGGCATTGATAGGTCGCCTGCTGGAACATCACGGTTTCCGCGTCGGCATCATCAGCCAGCCAGACTGGCAATCGGCTGAGGCCTTCCGTGTGCTGGGCAAGCCCAATCTGTATTTTGGCGTCACAGCAGGCAATATGGATTCCATGGTCAACCGTTATACCGCTGACCGCAAGATACGCTCTGAAGATGCCTATACGCCTGATGGTGACCGCACCAAGCGACCTGACCGTGCATTGGTGGTCTATGCGCAACGTGCGCGTGAAGCTTTCCCTGATGCGAATGTCGTGGCGGGCAGCATTGAAGCCAGCCTGCGTCGCATTGCCCATTACGATTACTGGTCCGACAAAGTCCGCCGCTCGGTATTGCCTGACTCGAAAGCCGACATACTGCTGTTCGGCAATGCTGAACGGGCATTGATAGATCTTACCCATCGTCTGGCAAATGGCGAGGCCATCAAGGACATTCGCGACCTGCGTGGCACCGCTTTCATGACACCACGCGGCTGGCTGCCTGACGATGAATGGACAGAGATCAATTCGGTCAAGATTGATACGCCCGGCAAGATAGAAGTGCATACCGATCCGTATGCCATGACACCAGAAAAAGATGCCAAGTGCGCGACTGGTGACACACCTGAAACACCAGATGCAAAGCTCAGCGCCTTGACAATAACGTCCGCCGCTGCCCAAGCCAGGACTGATGTCGTACAGCAGCAAGCCATACGCATCATGAGCCGGGAAGAGCGCCAGGCCATGTTGCGCAACAAATTGCACAAATCCGTGATACGTCTGCCTTCCTACGATGAAGTCAAGGACGATGCCGTCATGTATGCCCATGCATCCCGCGTTTTCCATCTGGAAGCCAACCCTGGCAATGCCAAGGCACTGGTACAAGGCCACGGTGACCGTGATGTCTGGCTGAACCCGCCGCCGCTGCCTTTGGCCATGGACGAAATGGATGGCGTGTATGACCGTGCCTATGCACGTGCACCCCACCCTGCTTATGGCAAATCACGTATCCCGGCATGGGAAATGATACGTTTTTCCATCAATATCATGCGCGGCTGCTTTGGTGGCTGTACTTTCTGCTCGATTACCGAGCATGAAGGCCGCATCATACAAAGTCGCTCTGAACCTTCGATCCTGCGTGAGATAGAAGAAATCCGTGACAAGGTCAAAGGCTTTACAGGCACGATCTCTGATCTGGGCGGGCCAACTGCAAATATGTATCGCCTCGCCTGCAAGGATAAAAAGATAGAAGAATCCTGCCGTCGTTTGTCCTGCGTCTATCCGACAATATGCTCGAACCTGGGTACCGATCATAGCAAGCTGATATCAATTTATCGCAAGGCGCGTGCTATCCCGGGCATCAAGAAAGTGCTGGTCAGCTCTGGCCTGCGTTATGACCTTGCCGTGCGCTCACCAGAATATGTAAAAGAACTGGTCACGCATCACGTAGGCGGCCTGCTGAAGATCGCTCCTGAGCATACTGAAGCTGACACTTTATCGAAAATGATGAAGCCAGGCATAGGCAGCTATGATGAATTCAAGGCAATGTTCCATAAGTATTCGAAAGAAGCGGGCAAAGAACAATACCTGATCCCCTACTTCATCGCGGCCCATCCAGGCTCTACTGATGAAGACATGGTGAATCTGGCGATCTGGTTGAAGAAAAATGATTTCAAGCTCGATCAGGTACAAACCTTCATGCCCACGCCTATGGCACTGGCAACGACGATGTACCATACGCGCAAGAATCCGCTGAAGAAAGTAACGGCAGATTCCGAAGTGGTAGAAACGGCACGTTCAGGCAAGGTACGCAAACTGCACAAAGCCCTGCTGCGCTACCATGCGCCAGAAAACTGGGAAATCATTCACGAAGCCCTGCAACGCATGGGCAGACGCGACCTGATTGGCAGCAGCCCACGTCATCTGATCCCGCCACGCCAGCCGCTTATCCCTCTTACGATAGAAGAAAGCGGCGTCGCCAATGGCAGGAGGATAGCCGCGCCAAAAATTGACACCTTTGGCAAAAAACCGGTATCACGCGGCGGTAAAGCTGCTACACCCAAGGCAGCGACAGGCGGCGCTGCTGCACGCCCTGCACTCGCCTACAAAACAGCAAAACCAAAGCTCGCTGCCAAACCTGGCCCCAGTAAATCAGGCCGGCGCTAAGCAGCGCAAAGTAGCAAAAAAATTAAAACAATGAAAGCTGTGTTGGATAACACAGCTTTTTTTTCAACCAGCTCTTTTCATATCAGTCTACTGATGTAGAATCAAATCATCACTTGCCGCCAGTCCACGCCATAACCGTACGGAGGAAGTATGAAGCACATGAAAACGGTATTAATCCTGGAACACACCGAGGAAGTTTTCGACAAACTGACTTGTGATGTTTGCGGTGCAGAATCCCGATGGGATGAAAACTGGGGTCGCAAGGAGCATGAAAAAACCATCACCACCATCCAGTTGGAAGAAGAAGAGTCCTTCCCACATGGTGGACAATCCACCATCACCCAATATCATATCTGCCCGGCATGCTTCAAAGAACATCTGGCCAAATGGATGGAAAGCCATAGAGAAAGCAAGCCAACGGTAAGCAACTCGGTCTGGTAAACCCCATCTTCAATCATGCATCGCCAACCGGCATTGAAGGCACGGTCTACCCGCGCAATTTTTGCCGGATGACTTTTGGTTTGCAAGGCACTTTCAACCTCAATAAATAGCGTATTTACCACTTTCCACACAGAGTTATCTTCGATTGCTGTTATGCTGCCCAGGGCAAGGTATAATGCAAGGTTTGATTGCATTAGAAAAGAATACCTATCATGGAAGCTGAACGCCTCAATAGTCTGTCCGCCCTGCTCGCCGACCTGACCGTCCGCGAAGCCGAACTTCGGAGGTATCTTTGACTTCGATATCAAGTCAGAGAAACTGGAACAAGTCAACGCCGAACTCGAAGACCCTGCCGTCTGGAATGATCCCAAGCGCGCGCAAGAATTAGGCAAAGAAAAAAAATCACTGGAAAACGTCGTCAACACGCTTGTCAAGGCGGATAGCGGCCTGCGCGATGCGAATGACCTGTTCGCCATGGCGCGCGAAGAAAATGACGACGATACGCTGGAAGCGATAGAAGTTGATGCCCAAAGCCTGCGTGAGCTGGTGGAAGGCATGGAATTCCGTCGCATGTTCAACAACCCCATGGACCCGAATAACTGCTTTATCGACATCCAGGCTGGTGCTGGCGGTACTGAGGCGCAGGATTGGGCGTCGATGCTATTGCGCCAATATCTGCGTTATTGCGAACGCAAGGGTTTCAAAGTCGAAATCATGGAACAGTCTGACGGCGATATCGCTGGCATCAAGACTGCCACCTTGAAGGTCGAAGGCGAGTATGCCTATGGCTTTTTGCGTACTGAAACAGGCGTACACCGCCTGGTACGCAAATCACCATTTGATTCCAACAATGGGCGCCACACCTCTTTTTCCAGCCTGTTTGTCTACCCTGAAGTAGATGACTCGTTTGAGATCGATATCAACCCGGCGGATGTGCGTACCGATACGTACCGCGCCTCTGGTGCCGGTGGTCAGCATATTAATAAAACCGACTCTGCTGTTCGTTTGACGCACGGCCCTTCGGGCATCGTCGTCCAATGTCAAAATGACCGCAGCCAGCACAGGAACCGTGCTGAAGCATGGGAAATGCTGAAGGCCAAACTGTTTGAACTCGAACTGCGCAAGCGCATGAGTGAAAAGCAGAACTTGGAAGATTCCAAGACCGACGTCGGCTGGGGTCACCAGATTCGCTCTTATGTACTGGATCAATCCCGCATTAAGGATTTACGCACGAATTTTGAATCTGGCAACACCAAAGCAATTCTGGATGGTGATCTGGATGAATTCATTGCGGCATCCTTAAAGCAAGGCGTGTAATTAATTTTGTACAGTGCGCAGGCACCCGCCTGCGCAGCCTTAAAGAATCAAAACCCGCAGGCCAGATGCCTGCCCTCCCTTAGGGAAAATTATGTCTGATATCAATAACACGACAGCAGGTGAATTGCCTGTTGATGAAAATTCCATCATCGCCGAACGTCGCGCCAAACTTGATGCTATCCGCTCCAAAGGCGTCGCATTTCCCAATGATTTCCGCCCACAACACAAGGCTGCGGAACTGGCAGAGAAATACGGCGCAATGAGCCGCGAAGAACTGGAAGCACTGAATGTTGAAGTCAGTGTTGCTGGTCGCATGATGCTGAAACGTGAAGCCGGTAAAAAAGCAGCGTTCGCGACATTGCAAGATGCATCCGGCATGAAGGCTGATGGCCGTATACAGTTATATGTCACCACGGACAAAACCGGCGAAGCTGAAATGGAAGCCTTCCGTCATTATGACCTGGGCGACATCCTGGGTATCGTAGGTGTACTGTTCAAAACAAAAACTGATGAATTGACAGTCAAGGTCACGACCTTGCGCATGCTGACCAAGTCGCTGCGCCCTTTGCCTGACAAATTCCACGGCCTGGCCAATCAGGAAACCAAATACCGCCAGCGTTATGTCGACCTCATCATGAGTGAAGATACACGCCGCACTTTCAAGGCGCGCACAGCGGCCATGAACTCTATCCGTACCTTCATGAACAGCAATGATTTCATGGAAGTGGAGACGCCCATGCTGCACGTGATACCTGGCGGCGCGGCAGCCAAGCCTTTCATCACACATCACAATGCGCTGGACATGCAAATGTATCTGCGTATCGCGCCTGAATTGTATCTGAAGCGTTTGGTCGTCGGCGGTTTTGACCGTGTGTTTGAAGTGAACCGCAACTTCCGCAACGAAGGTGTATCACCACGCCACAATCCAGAATTCACGATGATGGAGTTTTATGCCGCTTACGTGGATTACAAATGGATCATGAACTTCACTGAGCAAGTCATACGCAAGGCTGCCGAAGATGCGCATGGCACAGCCGTATTGACTTACCAGGGTCGCGAACTGGATCTGAGCAAGCCTTTCCAGCGCATGACGATTGTTGACGCGATCAATAAATACGCGCCGGGTTACAGCGCAGAACAATTGCAAGATGCAGCATTCATCAAAACAGAGCTGCTGAAGTTTGGTGTCAAGCCTTTCGCTACTGCTGGCTTGGGCGCTTTGCAGTTGGCGTTGTTTGAAGAAACTGCAGAAGCGAAATTGTGGGACCCAACCTTCATCATCGATTACCCGGTTGAAGTCTCGCCACTGGCACGCGCATCTGATACATCAGATGGCATTACCGAGCGCTTCGAGCTGTTCATGACAGGCCGTGAGATCGCCAACGGCTTCTCGGAATTGAATGATGCAGAAGACCAGGCAGCACGCTTCCAGGCACAGGTTGCGGCAAAAGATGCAGGCGATGAAGAAGCCATGTACTACGACGCAGATTACATCCGCGCCCTGGAATATGGCCTGCCACCAACTGGCGGTTGCGGCATAGGCATAGACCGTTTGATGATGTTGATTACCGACTCACCCAATATCCGTGACGTGATTTTGTTCCCGCACTTGCGCCGGGAAGATTAATAATTGACATAGTCAAGCATAAATGACGAAGGGACTGTAGAATTTGCAGTCCCTTTTGTTTTTTGCCATCTTCTGCCATTTTCAGCCATTTAGTAAATCCTGCCATGCCACCAGTCCACCCGCTTAAAAAACTCCTGAATTATGCCAAGGCCTATAAAACAGATTTTCGCCTGGCGATCATTTATTCAATACTGAATAAATTCTTTGATGTCCTGCCCGAAGTGCTGATCGGTGTCGCTGTCGATATCGTCATCAATGGCGACAAGAGTTTCCTGGCGAAACGGGTATTGGGTGGTTTTGGCATTACAGATACCTGGCATCAACTGATGTTTCTCGGCATCCTGAATGCCCTGATCTGGTTTGGTGAATCCTGGTTCGAATATCTGCTGTCCATCAAGTGGCGCAAGCTGGCGCAAAACCTGCAACATGATCTGCGGCTGGACACTTACGACCATGTGCAAAAACTGGAAATGGCGTATTTTGAAAACCAGCGCACAGGCAACCTAATGTCCATCCTGAACGAAGACATCAATCAGATGGAGCGTTTTTTAAACGGCGGTGCAAACCAGATCATACAAGTCATCTGTTCTTCAATCATGGTCAGCGCCGTTTTCTTTGCCCTTCAGCCATCGCTGGCTGTGATTTCCCTGTTACCGGTACCCGCCATTCTGATAGGCGCATTCTGGTTTCAAAAACGGCTGGCACCCCGTTATTCCGAAGTGCGCGAAGCGGCTGGTGATGTCAGTGCGCGCCTGAATAACAATTTGCTGGGTCTGGCGACCATCAAAGCCTTCGCTACAGAAAATTTTGAAAAGAATCATATCGCACAAGCCAGTGACACATATCGGCAAGCCAACAGCCGTGCCATTGCTATCAGTTCGGCTATCACTCCCGTCATCCGCATGGCGATTCTGGCGGGCTTTACGGCCACCCTGGTCTATGGCGGCTGGCTGACGCTGCAAGGCGACCTGGCAGTCGGCGCTTATTCAGTGCTGGTATATCTGACCCAGCGCCTGTTATGGCCAATGACGGGTCTGGCCGAGGTCGCCGATATGTATCAGCGCTCCATGTCGGCCATAGACCGCGCCATGGGCCTGCTGGATACCAAAATCAATATCCCGTATGAAGGCATACATATTGCCCCAGGCAATGTCAAAGGCGAACTCCGCTTTAACAAGGTGGAATTTGCCTATGGCGAACAAAAAACCCTGAAGCAAATTGACCTGCATATCCCGGCAGGCAAAACTGTCGCTTTTGTCGGCTCTACCGGCTCTGGAAAATCAACGCTGGTCAAGTTGTTACTGCGCTTCTATTCGCCACAATCAGGACAGATTACACTGGATGACAAGGAAATCAGCGCGCTGAATCTGCAAGACTTGCGCCGCACCATAGGCTATGTCGCCCAAGACAGTTTTCTGACCGATGGCACCATTGCTGAAAACATCGCTTATGGCATGCAGGATGCGACAGATGAAGCCATTGTCGAGGCTGCGCAGGCAGCTGAAGCCACGGAATTCATCGCGAAATTGCCACTGGGATTTGCCACACGTATTGGTGAACGCGGACAAAAATTGTCCGGCGGCCAGCGTCAGCGCCTGGCATTGGCCAGGGCCATTTTAAAGAACCCGCCTATTCTCATCCTGGATGAAGCCACCAGCGCAGTTGACAATGAGACAGAGGCCGCCATACAACGCAGCCTGGATGTGGTCAGCCGCAACCGCACGACCATCGTCATTGCACATCGCTTATCCACCGTGCGTCAGGCCGATTGCATTTACCTGCTCGAAGCAGGCACAATAGTCGAAAGTGGTACACATGAAGAATTGTTATCATTAAACAGAGGTTATGCCGCTTTGTGGCGATTGCAAACCGGCGAAAGAAACCCTGCGTTATAATAAGAAAAATTTATTCTGAGCAACTTGTTCGCTGGATAAGTCTTTAAGGATATGGAGTAGCGCCTGGTATGAAAAAATCTCTTGCTATAGGACTGGCAGCAAGCTTGCTGACCCTGCTTGGCGTGACCTCTTACCATGCAATTGCCTATGTGGCACAAGTGCAACCGGCCAGCAGTGTCGCGCTCAGTTCCCCCGTCAAGCCCTTTGAAGTTGATCCTTCCTGGATAAAATCTGGCAATCCTAACTTCAGGGCGACAGAATTCTTCAAATCCCATGATGGAAAAACCAGCTCAGGCATATTCGAATGTGATGGCCCCTCTACTTTTGAATGGCACTATCAATTGGATGAAACCATTTATGTACTCGATGGCGGAGTTGATATTGACTACCAGGGCAAGCATTTTTCACTGAAAGCGGGTGAAACTGCTTTTTTCCGTGCTGGCACCAAGGCGCTCTGGCATGTTCCCAAAGGCATACGCAAAAGCTGGACCCTGCATGACGCGGGCAAACCTGCGCGCGGACTGGCCAGTTTGCTCAAATAAGTACTCAGGCAGGTGAACAAGACTTGTCAGAAGTATAGAAAAAATGATTATTCTTGAGCGCCTTGCTGGTTCTTCCTGTCATGTGCTTTCATGCTGGCTTCGACAGATGCCTGAAACCAGCGCCAGCGCGAATGCATCAAGCCAGATAAAACCTGGTATTCATCTTCTTCCACTACGTCACGTGAAGCCTGCTCATGAAGTTGCACGAATCTCACTGAAATGGCATTTGGCTTGCGCTCTTGCCTGACCAGCCTGATTTCCCTGATGATGTATTCATCCAGTGTCATATAAGTTATGTCCATTTGTGCTTTTAAGTATCAGAGCGCTTTGACCGCAGCGAGGAATATCCCAAGCTTAATCAGCCACTTTATCGCTGGGAACACGGATAGAGGCGCGCAGTAAATGACTCATCGGCATATTCAAATTGATACCGTTTGGGAAAATGGGGCTGGCAAACCATTTTTTGTACATGGCATAAATTTCACCATCGAGCATGATGCGCGACACTTCACGGTCAATCAGGTGCTTGAAATCAGGGTCTTGTCTGGCCAGCAAGATGGCATATGGCTCTGCTGACAATGAATCGCCAACGACCACAAAGTCAGCCGGATTTTTAGCAGCCGCCCGCAAACCATTCAGCAAGACATCATCCATCGCGAAAACATCTGCTTCTTTGCGCTCCACCATGGCAAAGGCTGCCGCGTGGTCTTTACTTTCCAGCAAAGTAATATTGAGTGAGCGTATTTTGTCCCTGTCTATCAGGGTCTGCGCATTGGTGGTGCCTTTCGTGGTGACGACTCTTTTATCGCGCAGGTCTGACCAGTTTTTTATTCCTGAATCTGTTCTCACCAACATCCGGGCACCGGCAATAAAGTAAGAAATGCTGAAGTCAACCTGTTTGCGGCGCTCCTTCGTGTTGGTGGTAGAACCGCATTCAAGATCTGCCTTGCCATCAGCAATCATTTGCATGCGGTTCGCAGGTGTCACCAACACATACTGCACATCCAGATGTGTCAGTTTTAACTCACGCCTGACGGCCTCCACAATCTTCTCGCAGATATCCATGGCATAACCAATGGGGTGCTTTTTATCGTCCAGATAAGAAAATGGCATGGAAGATTCACGATGTGCAATGACTATCGTTTTTCGTTCACTGATCCTGGCCAGGGTGTCACTCGCCCTGGATTCCAGCGAAGACAACAACATGAGAAGAACGACGATTTTCATCATTGATACAGGCATGGTGTGGGCTCCGGTAAATTAAACAAGACTTAATGCTGATGGGTGAGTTGTGCGTTTTCTTCAGACAGACTGACGCAGCGGCGCGCAAGAATTTCAGTAGGATCGAGCAAGGCAACACGCTTGCCGTCGATAAAAAAGTCCGTGGTTTGCGACAACAGCAAAGGCAGCTCTGTGCAACCCAAAATGACCACTGTTGCGCCACGCCTGACCAGATGCCGCAAGGCTTGCATCAAATCCTCCAGGCATTCACCTTCAAGATAGCCAGCCTTGATGCCTTTTTCGCCGTAAATCGCACGCATCAACTGGTCTTGATGCGCATCATCAGGCACCATAAGATCAAAGTGAGCGCCTCTTGCCGCATCGTGATAGACACGGCTACTGATTGTTCCCGTTGTCGCGAGCAAACCGACCTGGCTCTGTTCACTATGGTGATGCCGTATGAAAGAAATTGTTTCGAACAGCATATTCACGATGGGTATGGAAAGGTAAGGCTGAATACGCGCGACATAGGCATGTGCTGTATTGCAAGGAATGGCGATCACTGCGGCATCATTCGCCTCCAGCCGTTTGCAGGCGGCGTAAATGGCAAGAGTAGGATCTTCACCCCCGGCAATCAGATTCGCCGTCCTGTCTGGAATCTTGGGGTTGTGCTCAACAATCAACTTGATATGATCCTGATCGCGTCTGGCATCCGTGTTTTTGATGATTTTTTCCATAAAATCAACTGTGGCAGCCGGCCCTACACCCCCTATGATGCCTATCTTGTAAGAGGATGGTCTTACTGTCTCATCATGCGTAAGCGCATAATCAACATATGCCTGATTCGCATCCAGGATGGGAATGCCGCGATGTCTCAGTGCTTCTGCGACGATGGCTATTTCGGTAGCGCCGGGAATAATGACATCAACGCCTTGTTCCATCAGGTTCTCACAGGCTTTTTGCAGCAAATCCAGAGCATCTCCCTGTAAATTGCCGGTCTTGATGCCATTCACGCCATAAATCGCCTGCATGACACAGGCATCCTGAATTTCCAGGTTCGGGTATACCAGAACGTAGTCCTGCTTTTCAAAATAGCGTTCGAAAAGCTGATTTTTTTTCACATAGTCTGAAGTCAAAACGCCGATCTTATGCGAAGAAGGTAAGGCAGACCTCAAATGCTGTAGTAAGGCATGCATGATGTTGACGACTGGTAAAGCCAGTTCCGCCTCAAGCTCATCAAGAAAGGTGTGGCTGATAAAACAGGGAACAAGAACACTATCGATCTGACGCCCCTCAAATTGCTTCATCATGTCGAAAATATACAACTTGCGCCCATTCAAATCAGGGCTGGCCTTCGCTGAATGATCATCCCCGTCGAATGGATGTTGCTCGAACAAGATGTCGTCATTCTCCATACCGCCACGTTGAGTCACCGTACGCATCAGTTTGAAATACACGTCAGCGCCAGCCAAAGCACCCAAACCACCGATGATGCCAAGGCGTTTTCGTGAAGTCTTGTGAGACGTGGTCATATGTATTGGCTTTCCGGTAAGGCGTATCAATTAACTAAAGATACCTAAATCTGACATCGCGACTATGCAAATTCGCACTAGATCTATGCATTAGCGGCATAGCAGTACAAGCTGATTCAACTTAGAATGGGTAACCGGCTCACCAGGCTCACGCAGCAATATGAAAAGAGCAGAAACAGGGGAAGAAAATGGATACCAAATGGATAGAAGATTTTCTGAGTCTGGCGCAAACGCGAAATTTCTCCCGCTCGGCAGAAGAAAGAAACGTCACGCAACCCGCACTGAGCAGAAGAATCAAGGCGCTGGAAGCCTGGGTAGGCACCGACCTGGTTGACCGCAGCACTTATCCACTGGTACTGACAGCCGCGGGTAAAATATTCAGCGCCTCTGCCACAGATTCGCTCCGCATTCTCAATGACACGCGCGCCATGTTGCGCGTTGAGGGTGCTGACGAAAACATGCTGCACATCTCCGCCGGGCACACGCTGTCGCTGAATTTTTTCCCGATGTGGCTCAATGGCATGCAAGCCAGGCTGGGCAAGATACGCACACGGATTTTACCGGCCAACGTCCATGATTCGGTGTTATCGCTGGTAGAGAAAAACTGCGACCTGCTTTTATGTTATTACCATTCGGATCTGCCGATAGAACTGGATCCGGCGCGCTATCACTGTGTCAGCCTGGGTAGCGAGATGGTCATACCGGTTTCTATCCCTAACCGTGCGGGTTCGGCAGCGTTTTCACTTCCTGGCAGCAAGAGCAAACCAACGCCGCTGCTGGCTTACACGGGCGCATCATTTTTCGGCCGGGTAGTCGAGCGCATTATCGCCAAAACCAGTCAGCCCAGTTTTTTCGTTCACACCTACGAAAGTGATATGGCAGAATTACTGAAAAGAATGGCATTGACAGGGCATGGCCTTGCCTGGCTGCCAGAAAGTTGCATCGTCCGCGAGCTGGCCGAAGGCAAACTGGTGCGTGCGGGTGGTGAGCAATGGGGCATGACGCTGGAAATACGCTTATATCGCGCTGTTGACAATAAGAAAGCGCTACTCAACACCATGTGGGATGAGTTAAGCCATACGTAAAACTGTTCATGAAACTGCTGATCAAGACGGCAGAAGGGCTTGCACCACTTCTGCCTGCCAAAATCATCGTGTTATTCAAAAATTGATTTCGCCAAAGCCAGAGCACTGAGGAAAGCATTCTCCACCCGACCGGCGCCTTCCAGTCCGGCAGCAAACCAGTCACCGCAGACGCCAATCTTTTGTCTGGCATTCCACAGGCTATCGGCATCTACCGGTTTTTCAGCCTGCGCATAACGCCAGCGATGCACTACTGCGTGAATTGGCTGTATCCATGAACCCGTAGCTTCATGAAAAGCCTTGGTCAGTTTTTCTTTTACCCGCTCATCATCATCTTCCAGATGCTCCAGGCTCCATGCAGCGGTGGCGTGACAGACCCAGCGCTCACCTGCCCTGTGCAAGGGCTTGGCATCATCATGGGCGATCCAGCCCAGTCTTGAATTATTGATCCAGGCACCATCATAGGGCAACTCAAGCGAAGTCTGAAAACCCAGCATCAAGGTCCAGCAAGGGGACAGACGCGCCTGCTTGGCCTGCTTGGCGAAAGCAGGTACCACGCTCAACAGGGGCTCCGCCTGGTCAGCCGGTATCGCCAGTATCACCGCATCAAAAGGCCCGGCAGTGGCGGCTACAGGCACTTCGCTGGAGCGTATGGACAATAGCCATTGCTTGCCATGTGCTTCCAGCGCCGTTACCTGTTGCTCACACCGCACATCCAGGCCATGCGCCAGTTGCTTGCCCAGCGCGCTCATACCAGGCACGGGCACATAACGGGTAGACGATTTACCTGCGGCCTTGCTGGTGCCTGCATCCAGTGTTGCCAGCTTGGTAGTCCAGGGGACGACCCAGCCAAATTTTTTCCAGTCAGCGACCTCTTTCTTGAAACGATCAGAACTGGCAGTGAAGTATTGTGCGCCATGATCAAAACCGCCTAGTTCTGTGTGTCTGGTACTCATACGGCCACTTACACCCATGCTTTTTTCATACACGGTGACGGCATGCCCTTGTGATTGCAATTGTCTTGCGACAGTCAAACCTGCCAATCCAGCACCAACAACAGCGATATGCATAGTATTTCCCTTATGGAGAAAATTTGAGGCAATAAAAAACGCCCGCGTAAATATGCTTGCGGGCGTCGATTCAATTCATTTTAAACATGCGGGATCATTGCTCGTTTTCTTCTACTGGCCAGTCTCGAATGTATGCCTTCAGCATTTTATTTTCGAAACTTTGCGCTTCCAGTACTGCTCTTGCCACGTCGTAGAAAGAAATGACACCCAGCAAGGTTTTTGCATCCATGACTGGCAAATAACGGGAATGCTTTTCCAGCATCATGCGCCGTACTTCATTGACTTCAGTTTCCGGCGTCACGGTCAGTGGGTGATCATCCATGTATTTGCGCACCGTACCCGAACCAAGAGAGCCCTGGTTTTTATGGATGGCACGTATCACTTCACGGAAAGTCAGGATACCGACCAGATCGCCATATTCCATGACCACCAGCGAACCAATATCCTTTTCTTCCATGACGCTGACTGCTTCGGTGATAGCAATGTCAGGAGTAATCGTGAAAAGTATATTGCCTTTCACCTGGAGTATTTCTGAGACTTTCATGATGCCCCTCCTGTTTGTGCGTTTGTACCTAAGTACCTTATTGCGTTTTTATTGTCGTTCATTGCAATGTATCGCAAGCCTTGCAAAAAATCCAGCATCTAAAATAATTTCCTGATGAAAATACACTGATTTTGCAAGCTTGGTGCCTGCGATGGTAGCATTCAGCATCAAAACAGGGAGAGTCTCCGATGAGCGGACCAAAATACCACGGCTTCGACACACTATCATTACATGCAGGCGCAACACCCGACCCTGTCACAGGCGCCCGTGCCACACCAATTTATCTGACATCGTCGTTTGTTTTCAAGGATTCTGATCACGCTGCCTCTCTATTCAATATGGAGCGCGCTGGTCATGTGTATTCCCGCATATCCAATCCCACCAATGCAGTGCTGGAAGAAAGAATTGCCGCACTGGAAGGCGGGGTTGCTGGAATCGCTGTTGCCAGCGGGCAAGCTGCCATGCATTTGGGTTTGAGCACAATAGCTGGTGCGGGCTCGCATGTGGTCGCGTCCCGCGCCCTGTATGGCGGCTCGCAAAACCTGCTGGCCTACACGATGAAGCGTTTTGGCATAGAAACCACCTTCGTCGATCCACGGGATCTGAATGCTTGGCGCGCAGCAATCCGCCCAAATACCAAAGTATTTTTTGCAGAAACCCTGGGCAACCCGGGGCTGGATGTACTCAATATCCCTGCGGTAGCCGAGATTGCCCATGAAAATCATTTACCATTGATGTTGGATGCGACTTTCACTACCCCTTATCTGTTAAAGCCGTTTGATCATGGGGCTGACCTGGTATTTCACTCAGCGACCAAGTTCTTGTGTGGGCATGGCACAGCCATCGGCGGCCTGTTGGTGGATGGTGGCACCTTCAACTGGCAGGAAGCTTATGAAAAAACCGGTCGTTTCGCTGAATTGTGCGAACCCTATGATGGCTTTCACGGCATGGTATTTGCGGAAGAATCCAGTGTTGCACCATTTTCACTGAGAGCAAGACGTGAGGGTCTGCGTGACTTCGGTGCCTGCCTGAGCCCGCACAATGCCTTTGCGATTTTGCAAGGCATAGAAACACTAGGGCTGCGCATGGATCGCCATGTTGCCAATACCCGCAAAGTGGTCGAATTTCTGGTGGCACATCCGGCGGTTGAAGCAGTGTCTTACCCTGAACTTCCATCGCACCCCGACTACGAGTTGGCCAAGACGCTGCTGCCCAAGGGTTGCGGCGCCGTGTTTTCTTTCAATATCAAGGGCAATCGCGCTGCGGGCCAGCGCTTTGTGGAATCACTTTCCATCTTTTCGCACCTGGCTAATGTTGGCGATGCCAAATCCCTGGTCATACACCCTGCGTCTACTACGCATTTCCGCGTTCCGGCAGAACAATTGCTGGCGTCTGGCATTACCGAGGGCACGATGCGCTTGTCGATAGGACTGGAAGATGTCGACGATTTGATTGAAGACCTGGCACGTGGCTTGAAAGCTGCACAGAAAGGGGCCTGAGATGCTATATCAAGTTCAGGGACAAGCGGCATATTGCTATACAGGCGGTAAAACTTATCAACCAGAATTACCGACCGTGGTTTTTATTCATGGCGCCCAAAATGACCATTCAGTTTGGGGCTTGCAGAGCCGCTATTTTGCCTATCATGGCTTTAATGTACTGGCCGTTGATCTGCCCGGCCATGGCCGTAGCAAGGGCGATGCGTTGACCAGTGTAGAGCAGATGGCAGACTGGCTGATTGCACTGATGGATGCCGCCAGGGTGCCGCAAGCCACGTTGATTGGCCATAGCATGGGATCACTGATCGCACTCGAAACCAGCTTCAGGGCACCCACCCGCGTGAGCAAACTGGCACTGGTGGGTACGGCCTACCCGATGCGAGTTTCCGATACCTTGCTCAATGCAGCAAGAGATGAAGAACAGACTGCGATTGATATGGTCAATATCTGGTCGCACAGTTCAATCGCACATAAGCCTTCTTCCCCTGGCCCAGGTTTCTATGTCATGGGTGTCAGCCAGCGACTGATGCAAAACATCTCAAAAATCAATCCAAAACAGGTTTTCCATACCGATTTCAGCGCCTGCAATGCCTATGCCAATGGTGAAGTCGCAGCACAGGCAGTCACTTGCCCTACCCTGTTTTTACTGGGCAGGAAAGACATGATGACACCCGTCAAAGCCAGTGCCATATTGAGCAAGTCAATTGCACATAGCCAGCAAACCATCATAGAGAACTGCGGGCATTCGCTGATGGCGGAACAGGCAGATCAGGTACTCTCAAGCCTGCTTGCATTTGCCCGGACATAAACAGCATGGCAATGAATCTGGAAAGCTGGGCCTTGTTTACCCTGACAGAAGCTGCCCTGTCCCTCTCACCAGGGCCAGCCGTGATGATGGTGGTTGCCTATGGCATAGCCAGGGGATGGCGTACATCGCTATTCGTCACACTGGGCATATTGACTGGCAATGCGATTTACTTTGTCCTGTCGGCAACTGGCATAGGGTCTTTGCTATTAGCCTCGCCCAGGGTATTCATGGCGATTAAATATCTGGGGGCTGCTTACCTGATTTATCTGGGGCTATCGGCAATTTTCGGCAAGCCGTCACCCATGACCATTTCCAGACTGGATGACAAGGTTTTAAGCGGCAAACGGATTTTTACTGGTGCATTGATGCTGCAACTGACCAATCCTAAAACCTTGCTGATGTTTGTGGCGATACTGCCGCAGTTCATTGACCCAGCCCAACCTGTGGGTTTGCAGATGCTGATACTGGCGGCCTGCTCCATCATCCCGGAATTCTTCATTCTACTGGGCTACGGCATGCTGGCCAGTAAAGCTAGCCATTGGGCAACGCAGGAAAGATATGCCGTCATCACCGAGCGCATCGCGGGCACGCTGGTCATGGGTGCAGGCATCATGGTAGCGATTGTCTAAGATTCCGAACAGACAGACATCACACTGCGCTTTTTGGGCAGTGTGATATCTGACAATCGACTCGTTACGCCTGAGCAGGCAGGCGCTGGCTCAGGTTAGCCAGGTAATCAGCCCGGAAACGCCGCAAGATATAGTCTTTATAGTTATTGTGCTTGAGATTGTCCCAGGCGGCTTCCCTGCCCCTGGCTGATTTTTCTTTTGCCGCCTGCACCAGATCCTTATTGCATTCAAGACAGGCATCTGTCATCAGTTCATAGCCATATAGCTGCATGAATTCCTTCGTCAGGCTCTCGATGACTTCTATCTCTTGCAGGCTGAGCTGCTGTTTGAACTTATCTTTATTTGCCATCAACGGCGGGAAACGATTACTTTCCCATAGTGCCGACATATGGGAAATCTGTTGCGCCTCACTCGAATGTTCGACATCCAGCATTTCGGGCAAAAAGGCAATACCGAAAAACTGACAGATGGCGCGCAGTACAGTTTCCTGGTTACTCAGAAAATCTTCATAACGTATGGTCAATACGCGATCAGGGTAACGTTGCACGATATCGCGCGCAAGCTGATGCGCTTCCAGCCATGACAAGGCATTCAGTGTGGAATCATAGTCATGAATAATCGCGCGGTTCATCGATGCCACTTGCGCCCTGGGGTCACGGACTACATTCAGGAACAGCATGTCCGGGAACAGTTGCAGCAATTCTTCCGCATAGTGAACACTGTCAAGCGACTTGTCCATGACGATACTCGCATGATGCTGTTCGCCGGTGCGCAGCAGCAATTCCCATAATATTCGGTGCACGCTACGCGTCTGATGCTTTATCGATTCAAAAATATCGACCGGATCAAACACGATGTCTTTCCACTTCACCATACTGGCAGATTGCAGGCCCACCACATCTACCACCAGGCGGAAATAGGCTTCATCATCTTCCAGGTTGCCATAACGCGGCACTAATGGCATGAAGTCAACGATGTGCAGCGGATACGGAGAATAAAACTCTTTGCTGTTATTCAGGCGCAGGCGCAATGCATGACTGCCGCAGCGCCGCAAAGGGATCATCAACACGGGTCGCGGACGCTTTACACCAGCGGTATTCACTTGGGTATCTGAAACGCTATCGTTACTATCCATGTTCGTCTCCTGAGCTGATAAACCAATAAGCAGAAAAACTTTATTTCTTAAGTCATTTTTATCACGATGTAGTTTGAGTAATGAAGGATGGTACCTGCTCAAAATAGGCGGCAAAGCACCGGGTAAAATATTCAACTTCCGACGCTGCCAATTGGTTAATGCCGGCGGCACTGCGTCGACCACCTCCGCTGACAAACCGGGAGCAGAACTGACTTGCCGAATGCGTATCTGGCTGCCCCGAACGGACACTGACTACATAGGAAGCATCTGACCTGGCAGTTAAGACGGCAAAAGATTTTCCTGGATCCTGCACACTCAGTTGATTTGCCAATATCCCTGAAACACGTCTGGCCCACGCCTTTGCTGGCAAGATATATATGGCGCACGCCTCGGCTTGCCAGGTCGCACTAATTCCTTGCAAGGCAAGCATATCTTCAGCGTAGGCTTTGCGTAAAACGGCAAACTCAGTCGCCGTATTAATGAAATCAAATGGGTCTGTATAAATATGTACAGCCTGATACAAGGCAGCCGGATGAAAATGCAGGTCTTCGACGCTTTCGCCGTACGCGTTATAGTTAATGAGCGTGCCAAGCTCGTGTAATTGCCCGCACTGCGCCGGACTCATCCCAAGTTGCTGGGCCATCTGGCGCGCCACATGCTGCAGGTTGTCACCATAAGCAGCCACCACGGCCCAATGGGCATATTTTTCGCCTAAATAACGATTCACAAGAATACTGGTGCACACGTCGGCGGCAGTATCACAAAACAATTGCAGGTGCTCATGCTCGAAAGCTTGCGCCGCATTATGATGATCAAAGTAACTGACCATTGCACCGGCAGACAGATGTTCGCGCAAGGGGCGTATATTGGCATCCAATGAAATATCCAATATGGTCAGTCTGTCGCCCGGGCCTGACTGAAAGCGTGTCAGCAAATCAATATCTCGCTTGGCACCGGTAATTAATGTTGCGTCACGAGATTCGTGTAAGCGCAACTGATGCAGGGCACAGATACCATCTGCATCACCATTGAACACATCAAAATCCTTACTTGCAGCATTTGTATCAACAAGCATTTTTCTCTCGCACCTCAACGAATTCTTTAACGCCCCACCCTTTGTCTCTTGGTTTGCCTGCGCATCTGTATGTGCATTTATTTGATATAACAAAGTCCGATAAGATGGCGATATAACTTATCTGCGGCATCTTCTATGGTATGCAATTCGGAATTGATTTCCATATCCGGATCTTCAGGTGACTCATAGGGCGCCGACACACCGGTAAATTCGGGGATTTCACCACGACGGGCTTTCGCATACAAGCCCTTGGGGTCACGCCTTTCACAGACAACGCCCGGCGTACTGATGTGAACTTCGATAAATCGTTCGACACCAATAATTTCTTTCGCCATGGCACGATCATCGCGAAATGGTGAAATGAAAGCGGTGATGACGATAATACCTGCCTCGTTAAGCAAATGGGCAACTTCTGCCGCCCGTCTGATATTTTCGCGCCTGTCATGCGCAGAAAAACCCAGGTCGCTGTTTAAGTGATGGCGCAGATTATCGCCATCAACGACAAAGCAACAGTGCCCCCTGTCCAGCAAGTTTTTTTCAAGCGCATAAGCCAGCGTGGATTTACCCGCCCCGCTTAAACCTGTCAGCCATAAAGTCGCCGGTCGCTGATGTAATAATCGTTCCCTTACATGCGCGCTGACAACGCCATGATGCCAGTTGATATTGGTACCATGCGATTGGGGGTTTGGCATAAAACGGCCAAATCTGGTCCTGCGTTCAACGATGACAGCCTGTTCGGATGCTTCTTGCAAAATTGCTGTAGTCGCTTGCATTTTCCAACCCCCAAATAAAATTTGACCTGTTCAATGCTTCTAAAACTCTTCCCAATCCTGCGTACCAGCCTGATGATTACCAGGAGAATTTACCACCCGTTTGATGTGATTGAGGTTTTGTTTTTTGTCTTGTGGCGTCGCTTTCTTGACCAATGGGATGACCTTCTTGTCAGCTTTGGCAGGCTGACCAGTCATGACCGCCTCGCGCCAGCTCTGGTCGGTAAATTTACCGGCTTCAAGCTGGAAGGTACTGACCAGGCTGGATAAGTCATCGGCCTGATTTTGTAAGGCAGAAGCTGCCGCAGCGGCTTCTTCCACTAATGCCGCATTTTGCTGTGTGACATCATCCATCTGCACGATGGCTTCATTGATTTGTTCTATGCCAACGGTCTGTTCCTGGCTGGCCTGCATGATTTCGCTCATGATTCCGGTGACGCGCTTGATGCTGGCAACAATCTCTTCCATTGTCAGTCCTGCCTGATCAACCAGTTTTGCGCCAATATCAACCTTGGTGACCGAGTCGTCGATCAAAGTCTTGATTTCCCGTGCAGCCTCAGCCGAGCGTTGTGCAAGGTTGCGTACTTCGGTCGCAACAACGGCAAATCCTCGCCCCTGTTCACCAGCGCGCGCAGCTTCAACTGCCGCGTTAAGGGCAAGGATATTGGTTTGGAAAGCGATACCGTCAATGACGCCAATAATATCGACGATCTTGCGAGAAGAAGCGTTGATGGAACCCATGGTGACAACCACTTCTGACACGACCGAGCCACCTTTGACGGCCACATCAGAAGCTGACTGGGCAAGCAGGTTTGCCTGTCTTGCGCTATCGGCATTTTGTTTTACTGTCGAGGTCAACTCTTCCATGGAAGAAGCAGTTTCTTCTAGCGAGCCAGCCTGTTGTTCCGTACGCGATGATAGATCCATATTTCCCGAAGCAATCTGTCTTGAAGCCGTGGCGATTGTATCGGTACCTGAACGCACCATGCCGACGATGTCTGCGAGTCCTTTCTGCATTTCCCGCATGGCATGCATCAGGCTACGGGTATCATTGGCTTCGAGATGAATTGGTACAGCCAGGTCACCTGCGGCAATTCTTTCTGCAATTTGTACGGCATATCGAGGTTCGCCACCCAATTGTTTCAACAGACTTCTGACAATAAGCAAGGAAGCGACAATTCCCATCAGCAAAGCGGCAGCACCGAAGCTATACATCAGTTTTTTTGCATTGGCGTAATCCACTTCGGCTTGCGCAATTGCCTCTGCATTCTGTTTATCTTCATCTGAAATGAAGTCATTCAACAGTTCCCACCATTTTTTTTGCACAGGTCTGAATTCAAAGCGCAAAAGCTTGTAGGCCTCTTCACCTTGTTTTTTAACCCCTAGATCCGCACCTCTTGCAATAAACGGTTCGGCCAGTTTTGCCTGGTCCTTGATGCGGTTAAATAAGGCGATTTGTTCGGCTGTGCTGTTAGGATCATCCGCGAACATTTTTGTCAGCTTGTCTTCAGCGTCAGCATATTTTTTTGCCTGTGCCTTGATCCTGCTAACTTCGATCTGGATCTCGGCTTCATCAGTGAGCAAAATAAGATTTCGCAAAGCAAGCGCGCGCTCGGTCACTGTCAGGTACATGGTCGAAGCCAACTTGGACTGCACATTATTGACGTTGGCAATCTCCTCAAGGCGTTGGTGCATCCTTGCCATGTAGGTCGTCCCCAAAAGCAGAACTACCAGCAGTAAAACCAGCACCAAGCCAAAACCTGTCGTAAGACGGGTAGAGACTTTCGAGTTCTCGATCTTCATGATTCCCCCAAAAACATTTTCAGACAAACAACAAAATGACTGAGTAAGGGCTTGCAATGCATTGCTACACAAATCCATATTGCCACACAGAAATTAATACTTCAAGGCAATTTGTTAAATATTGTGATTTTTAACCCAGCGAGACTTGCTATTGAAATGGATTTTATATAGTAATTAACTATTAACCTCTAACAAAAATCGCATATCCATATTCGTTATCAATATATCAAATTCAATAATAGTAGAATTTATTTCAATGTCAATATTGAAATAAATATTATTTTAATAATATTTTCAAGTGAATTCGCATTTGAAAATTTTTGAAATTTGATTGTTGGTTTTATCCGCTCATTGTCTGCACTGACGTCATTCTATTTGCGCTTACCATTAACCTGATAAAAGTATTTTTTCGGAAAATCCCAATGCGCATGCTAAAAAAATCGGAGCTCCCTAGCAAACTCTGCCTGCAATGTAATAGGCCATTTACGTGGAGAAAAAAATGGAAGAAAGTTTGGAGTGATGTGAAATACTGCTCGGATCGCTGCCGCCAGGATAACAAACGTCAAGCATGACTATTTCAACTTCACCTCTTGCAGCAGACACGGCAACAATCTACTGGTTTCGCAACGATCTGCGCTTAGTTGGCAATCCTGCTCGAAGCGCCAGATCTGGGAATCGCTGATTGACGCTGACATGACAGAGCCTGCTGCACCGCCGGGTTTGAGGCGCAATTGATTGACTACGACGTCTACAGCTATCAAGGCAAAGAGCTATATATCGCCATCACCGGACAAGGCATCGATCCCCTGAACGGAAGACGGTTTAATATTCAAAAAAAGCCTATGATCATGAGCAAGCTGATGTATATCAACGGCTGAGGAATTCACTATAATGATGACGATGACTATAAAAAAACTCACCCTCAGATTGATCCTGGGCGACCAGCTCAATCTGCAACATCGCTGGTTTACCGAAGTCGACGATGACACAGTATATGTCATGATGGAAGTTCGACAAGAAACCGATTACGTACTACATCACGCGCAAAAGATTCTGGCGATTTTCGCTGCAATGCGCGACCTGTCAAGACAGTTATGCGAAGCTGGGCACAGAGTGCATTATCTCGCTATTGATGACGTACACAACACCCAGTCAATGCCCAATAATATTGATGCGTTGATCAGTCTTTACCAGGCCACTGTATTTGAGTATCAGGCACCCGATGAATGGCGCCTGGATCAACAGTTATATCAACATGGGCGCCGATCGCACATCCCCTGGATAATGATCGATAGCGAACATTTTTATACCGGGCGTAATGAAGTTGCAGATATCTTCACAGGGCGCAAACAATGGCTGATGGAGTTTTTCTACCGCCAGATGCGGGTTCAACATCAGGTGTTAATGGAGGATAGCAAAAAACCTCTGGGAGGTCAGTGGAACTATGATCACGACAACCGCAAGCCGTGGCGTGGTATACCCAGCGAACCGCAAGATGTGCGTACTTTGCATGATCATTCTGATTTGTGGAAAACCATCGTGCAGGCAGGTGTGAAGAGTTTCGGCAATCCCAAGGCGGATCAACTGTCTTGGGCGCTGAACCGGGATGAGGCATTGCAACAACTGGATGCATTCATTAACAATGCCTTGCCGCAGTTTGGAGATTTTCAAGATGCCATGAGTACCAAGGCCTGGCGTTTGTTTCATTCGCTTTTGTCGTTTTCTTTAAATGTGAAAATGCTGAGTCCACGTGAAGTCGTTGCCAAAGCTGAAGCGGCCTATCACGCAGGCCAAGCGCCACTGGCCGCGGTTGAGGGGTTTATCCGACAAATATTAGGGTGGCGTGAATATGTGCGCGGTGTCTACTGGGCTAACATGCCAGATTATGCAGAGAAAAATTTCTTTGGCCATAAGCGTGCGCTACCTTCCTGGTTCTGGGATGGTAAAACCAGGATGAATTGTTTGTCACAGGCGATAACACAATCGCTGGAACAAGCGCATGCACATCACATTCAGCGTCTGATGGTCATTGGAAATTTCGCCTTGCTCGCCGGCTTAGATCCAAAGGAAGTACATCACTGGTATTTAGGCATCTACATCGATGCATTTGAGTGGGTAGAGCTTCCCAACACGCTGGGCATGAGTCAGTTTGCCGACGGCGGATTACTGGCAACTAAACCCTACGTGTCCAGTGCTGCCTACATTGATCGCATGAGTGACTATTGCAAAGGCTGCCACTACGATAAAAAGGTCCGCATCGGCGAACGTGCTTGTCCATATAATGCCTTGTATTGGGATTTTTTTCATCGCAATACGAATACGTTGGCGAGGAATCCACGCATTGGCATGGCGTACAGACAGTTGGAGAAAATGGATGCCGCAACGATTACGGATTTCCAGAAGCAGGCGCAAAGTATTTTCGATAATTTAGATTTATTGTAAATCCATACTGTAGATTGCCCATCCAATGTATTAAATGAAAATAAGGAAATCCAATCCATTCAGGGCCGCTGGTTTGCGGCTTGTGGTCAAGGTTTTGCTGCCCTGTTTTCGGGTATCACACGCATCAGCATGTTTGCACATTAAAAACTTTATTCAAAGCGATATGCCATGCTGATATGCGGTATGCCCGCCTCTTCAAAAATATCGCCATCGCGCAGATAGCCTTCTTTCAAATAAAAATTTTCTGCTGACTGCTGGGCATTCAAGCGAATCGTTTTTTCACCACGCTGCTGCGCCTGCGCCATCAGGGCACGCAATATCATTGCACCTATACCCATGCCTCTGGCCTCACCCAGAACTGCCATGCGACCGATATGCGCATCTGGCAATAGACGGCCGGTACCCAGCGCAAGACCTGTTTCGTCATAGACAACCGCGTGCACACATTGCGCGTCTGCGGCATCCCATTCCAGTTCGGCAGGAATTTTCTGCTCCACAACGAAAACCGCATAGCGTATTGCCTGTGCGTCTTTTTGCAAGGTGTCCCAGTCAGCAATCACTATGCGTAAATTAGCTTTGTTCATGATCGTGTATCAGCAGGTAAATGTGTTTCGAAGGCCGTTATTATCGCACGCCATGCATCGCTGACTGGTACGGCTTTTCTTTTTTCGGTATCTGCATATACATACACCAGTTCGCCTGAGATGAGCTGATTTTCGCCGAGTTAAATCTCAAGTAGGAATTGCAAGGAAGAACGCCCCATGCTGGCACAACGCACCCCGATATCAAGTTCATCATCAAACCTGGCTGGTGCCATGTATTCAAGCGTCGCTTTACGGGCGAATAACTCCATCCCGTTCGCTGCTTGTGAAATGACATTTGGCAAGCCGGTAGCACGCCAGTATTCGGTAAAAGCCACATCAAAATAATTCAGGTAGTGGCCATTAAAGACAATAGCCTGCATATCCACTTCAGACCAGCGTACTCGCAAGCGATGGAAGAAAGCGAAATCTCTTTTTGCCATGGGCTTAGCTCTTCAAATAATCGCGTATCAATTGATTAATGCGCTGCGGCTGTTCATGGATGATCCAGTGTGAACCCTCAGGAATGCGCTGCACCTGCAAGTCTGCAACGAATTCCTCCAGTCCATCCAGCAGGGTTTTAGGCAGCGCCTTATCGTTCTCCCCCCAGATCACGCGAACCGGCACCGTCACCTTGAAATCAGCAGGATTTAATTGCAATTTCAACGGCCCCGGATTGCTCTCTGTCGGTGGATGCAAAGGTGAAGCACGATAATAATTAACACCTCCGCTCAAACCACGCGCCCAGCAGGCATGGTATTTTTCTCTGGTGTCTGTATCAAACCATGGTGCCTCGCCCTGCCCCATGCCATTGAAAAAGCCATCCATCAGGATGAAATTATCTTTTGCGAGTGCCTCTTCTGATCCAGGCGTACGCAACCAGTTCATGTATTCGCTGGATTGTTTTTGTGCAGCATCATTGACCAGCGCGTGCATGAACAGATAAGGATGTGGGGAATTGATGATAATGAGTTTTTCAAACAAATCTGGCAGAACAGTCGCCATATTCCAGCAAACTGCACCACCCCAGTCATGTGCGACAACGACGGCTTTTTCGTAACCAAGATGTGCTATCAGTAAACGCAGATCGTCAACAATGTGCTTGGCCTTGTAGGCCGTCACATCTGCCGGCATGTCGGACAAATTAAAACCACGCAAATCTGGCGCGACAGCGAAATAGTCCTGACCAAATTCAGCCAGTTGTGCTGACCATTCATACCAGAACTCTGGGAAACCATGCACAAACAACATAAGGGGTCTTCCCTTTTCACCTGCACTGGCGTAATGCAGGCGTGTGCCGTTTTCCAGATTTGCATATTGCATGCTTTGTATTTGCGCAGTCATCCCTGTGTCCTTTTTCAGGTGAAATTATTATGCCTTCAGTTTGGCGCGCAGCATGTCACGTATGTGTGGCGCGGCTTTGTAGGGGTCTCCAGGATTGCGTTGCAGAATGATGTCTTCCATGCGTTCCTGCACGTTACCCAATGCGCCCGGATGAGAGAAGATATAGAACTGTTCGTCAGCAATTGCCTTGAAGGTATTTTCAGCCACTTCTTGTGCCGTCACTTTGCCAGAGTTCACTGCCTTGTCTGACATGGCCTGCGCCGCTCTCTGGCTGGCTGTGGGCGCAGAACCTGGTACATCTTCGGGACGATTTCTATGCGATTGTGAAATGCCGGTAGGCACAAAATAAGGACACAGTACAGAAGCACCTATCGGTGCTTCAACCAGTTTCAAATCCTGGTACAGTGATTCAGACAGCGACACCACGGCATGCTTGGAAACATTATAGACACCCATGGTAGGCGCATTCAACAAGCCGGCCATTGAAGCCGTATTGACGATATGTCCTTCAAACTGCGGGTCTTTCTTTGCACATTCCAGCATCAGATTGGTAAAAATGCGCACGCCGTGGATGACACCCCAAAGATTGACGCCGATCACCCAATCCCAGTCTGTCTGCGAGTTTTCCCAGATTAGCCCGCCTGAACCTACACCCGCATTATTGAATACCAGATGCACGGCACCAAATTTTTCCATCGCTGCATCGGCCAGGGCTTGTACTTCTTCAACATGACGCACATCGCAACGCATGGCCACAACCTGTGCGCCCAACTCTTCCAGTTCTGCCTTGACTTTATCAAGTGCATCTTGCTGCACATCTGCCAGCACCAGCTTCATGCCCAGACGTGCACCGATCAATGCAAATTCACGCCCAAAACCGCTGGCACCACCAGTGATGACGGCTACTCTATCCTTGAATACTTTCATATTGTCTCCTTTATGTCATTGTATGTAATTTATTAAATCTTTTTTTTGCTTCAGTTTATTTTGCGCGTTTCATCTGGAACCCTACACGTGGAAAATGCACAAGCACAGTTCCTGCACGCGCATCTTCACGACGTACAGCCAGTTCATTTTCGCTAGCAATCACCAGTTCACCCACGACCGGGTCCAGCGCATAGTCGGTCGGCATGATGGCAACCTGCTCACCCAGAGCGATGCCATGACTATCAACAAAATTGCGCCCGTCCATATCAAAAACTTGCGCTTTCTTTGCGATCTCCAACGCCTCAGCACTACTTAAAGTTTCAGACTGGTGATGCCCAAAAGCGGCAACCCGGTCCATCCATTTCAATAATTTTGGATGACCATCAAAAATGGGATTGATCGCCGGCGCTGTGCGTATCAGCCATAAAGTCTGATACACAGAGAAGTCGGCGATACTAGCTTGTGCCCCCAATAAAAAGGGCGCATCACTCTCAAGCATACTGTCGAGGCGTCTTAAATATTCGCACAACTGTCCCTTGGCTTCACCCATACTGCTACGAGGCATATTGCCACGCATGGTGGCGCGATCCGCACTGAAGGCCTGCATTTCTTCAGCACTGATATCGCCGAAGATGGAAGGAATGGCGGCGGGCTGAAACGCATAAGGAATGGCCGTCCAGAACAAGGTGCTGTCCGCCCATTGCGCCAGATTACGGGCAAGGCCATTGACGGTAGGCGGATACAGCGAAGGCGCAGGTGAACGCTTGTCCAGCACCTCAGCGATAAGAGACGTGTCGCAATAAATATCAGCGCCAATTTGCAGTAGCGGCGTGCGCCGGTACCCGCCTGTTAAGGCCGTCACATCTGGCTTGGGCATGATGATGGGTACCGTAACTGATTTCCAGTGCAATTGTTTAAAACCGAAAATCAAACGAATTTTTTCCGAAAACGGAGAAATCGCAAAATTATGAAGAATCAAATCGGACATGGTTGCTCTGCGCTTTTGGGTTGATAATTTGACTTAAACCAGTTTCACCAGTTGCTTGCCGAAATTCCGGCCTTTCAACAAGCCGATAAAGGCGTCTGGTGCAGCAGCGATTCCTTCCGCAACAGATTCCCTGAATTTCAGTTTGCCTGTTGCTACCAGACCGCCCAGCTCTTTCAAGCCTTGCGGCCACAGATCCATGTGCTCAGAAACGATGAAGCCGCGCATGGTCAGGCGCATGGTCAGGAAAACCCTGGCATTCTTGATTGTCAGTTGCTCGCCGTTATAGCCCGAGATCAGGCCACACAGTGCGATGCGTCCAAAGGCATTCATGCGCGCCAGGCTGGCATCAAAAATCTCGCCACCGACATTTTCAAAGACGGCATCAATACCGTCTGGCGTTGCTGCCGCCAGGTCGGCAACCAGATTGCCTGCCTTGTAGTCAATGCAGGCATCAAAACCGAGTTCATTGACCACATACGCGCATTTATCTGCACCGCCGGCAATACCAACCACACGGCAACCCATTTGTTTGGCAAGTTGCCCGACCACGCTGCCCACCGCACCGCTGGCGGCAGACACGACAACGGTTTCACCTGCTTTGGGTTGCATGATCTGGGTCAGGCCATACCAGGCTGTCAAGCCCGGCATACCGACTGAACCCAGGTAAGCGGGTAGAGGGATATGCGTCGTGTCAAGTTTGCGCAGCAACTGACCATCAGAAACACCGACTTCAGTCCAGCCCAGCATGCCAATAACCTTGTCACCTATATTGAACTTTGGATTTTTGCTGGCCGTCACCTCACCTACTGTACCGCCTATCATGGTTTCACCGATAACTTGCGGTGCGGCATAGCTTTTTGCATCTTCCATACGGCCACGCATGTAAGGATCTAGCGATAAAAAGTGATTGCGTATCAATACCTCGCCATCCTTTAACTCTGGAACAGGCAGAGTTTCAAGACGAAAATTTTCGGCAACCACTTCACCCTTAGGACGGGAAGCCAAAACAATACGTTGAAAATTTGTACTCATATTTTTCTCATTTCATTAAGTGATTTGCCACAGCCTGGAAAGCGCGATAAGTGACCGGGTCACTGGCACCATTGGCAGCAATGGGATGGGATGAAAATTTAACGATGACCATTTCAGCCACCGGGTCGATATAAATCCGTTGGCCATGTATGCCACGTGCTTCAAATGTCTGGTGGCTGTTATGACCCACCCACCACATATTGCGGTATGAATAACCGGGCAAGGTCGCATAAGCCGCCTTGGCAAATTTTACCGGCTCACCACCTTTGCGTATATCTTCCACCGCAGCAGCCGCGATGATCTGTTGTCCGTTGAATTTACCACCCAGGCGCATCATCTCGCCAAAGCGGGCCATGTCACGCAAAGTCAGGTTCAGGCCTCCGCCACCCTGCTCTGTACCCACGCTGTCGACAGCAAAATAGGCATCATTTTCAGTGCCAAGTTTTTGCCATATTCTTTCGGATAATAAATCAGATAAGTTCTGGTTTGTCACACGTTTGACTATCCAGGCCAATACTTCGGCATTGACCGTCTTGTAGGCAAACGCTTCATCATGCTTGCCTACTTTTTTGAGTTTTACCAGGAAGTCATAAAATGTTTTAGGCCCATCATAAGCAGGAGCGACAGGCAATAAACCGCCGGATCTTGCATAGTCCCATATCTCGGCTTCTGGGTCGGCATAGTTCTCAGAATACTGAACACCTATCGTCATATCCATGACCTGTCGCACTGTCGCATCAGCATAAGCCGTGTCTTTCAACTCAGGGATGTACTTTGTCACAGCTGCGGCAGGATCGAGCTTGCCTTCAGCCGCTAAAGATGCTGCCAGCGTGCCGACAAAAGACTTGGTGACTGACATCGCAATATGCGGCAAATAAGGCTTGGTAATACCCAGATAGCGCTCATACACGATCTTGCCTTTGTGCAGCACCAGGATGCTGTCTGTATAAGTACGCCCCAGCATGTCTGACCAATTGATGTCGGCACCTTTTTCATCTGCGAAACGCAATTGATCCAGGTCACGCAAGGCCACAGGCAAGGCGGAAACCTGGCCTGCACCATGCCAGACGTTACTGGTCGGCCCCAATTCACGTCCATGCGAAAATGACCAACGGGTACGCGGAAATTGGTAGTTGCTGCCATTGGCAAATTTAATGATTTTTTCAGGCGGCGGGGGAAAGCCCTGCATCCAGCCCATTTTTTTTGGATCGCTTGCCTCAGCGTCGGGTACCGGATTTTGCGCGGATGACATACTCATGAATGGTCCACCGAGTAAAACTGCAAAGAGTATGGCGAAGCGGGTCTGCTGCATGTTTGTCTCCATTATTTTTTAATTGGACTTGCAAGCGCTGCTTTTATATTGCTGTCTTTAAATGCATTAACTGAGCTCAGTCACTGCCGTACAATTTCTTCATGTTCTCGCCAGACTTCAGGCGGCGCAAATATTTGAATGTGCCCATGGCCTTGGCGATCAGCTTGTCACCGCTCCAAACTTCGCCTTCGCAAAAGCACATGGTCGTGGATTGGTGAAATGCCTTGCCGCGCGCTTCCATGCGACCGCCTGGTATGCCACCTGGTTGCAGGAAAGAAGTTTTCATTTCCACCGTAACGACACCTTTAAGGTCGGTACTCAGTGAGCGGCCGGCCATTGCCATGACAACATCAAGCATCGTCATGGTGATGCCACCGTGGGCGATCTGCCAGCTATTCATGTGCCGTTCAGTCAGGTCAAGCGCGAGGCGTGCCTGGCCATTTTCCATTTCCAGGAATTCCACGCCCAGATCATGTAAAAAGGGATTGAGTACCGGTGTTGGTTGTGCGATAGGAAGACTCATACGTAGTCCTGTCAGACGGCAGAAACGCCGCCATCAACCGCCAGGGTCTGGCCGGTGATATGTTTGCCTGCATCACTGGCAAACAACAGGGCGATGCCTTTCAGGTCTTCGTCATCACCGATGCGTTGCAAAGGGGCTTCCATCGCCAGTTTTTCTTCCCCCAGATGTTCGAGTATGCCCTTGGTCATCTTTGAAGGGAAAAATCCGGGCGCAATCGCATTGACGGTAATACCATGCACACCCCACTCACCTGCCAGGGTACGTGTGAAATTGATGACGGCAGCCTTGGACGTATTGTAGGCAATGGTCTGCATGGTGCCAGGTGCATTGCCGGCCAGCCCGGCGATAGAGGCGATATTGATGATGCGGCCGTGCTTGCGCGGGATCATTGAACGCTTGCCCACTGCCTGCGACATCAAAAAAATGCTGCGTATGTTCAGGTTCATGACCTTGTCCCAGGCATCAATGGGGTAGTCTTCAGCAGGCGCACCCCAGGTTGCACCGGCGTTATTGATGAGAATATCAATATGCCCAAGGCGCGCCAGGGCTTCATCCACCAAGGGCGTTACGGCGGTTTCTTTGGATAAATCAGCGGCAATTGCGCTGGCGTGGATGGCACGCCCTTGCAGATGGGCTACCGCTTCGTCCAGGTCGGACTGCTTACGTGACGACAGGATCACTCTCGCGCCCTGCTCACCGAGTGCTTCGGCCATTTGCAGGCCAAGGCCACGTGAGCCACCGGTAATCAAGGCTGTTTTGCCACGCAGATCAAATAATTGCTGGACTGTACGTGGTTCGGTTTTAGAAGCATTTGTCATTTTTGTCTCCGTTATCAGCAGATATCCCATGTGCAAAGACGGCACATGAAATTCTGCTTTAATTATTCAGGGTTCGCGATGATCGCGTTAAGAACAGGCTTGACGATGGCAATATCAAAACCATGCATCCTGCATTTCATAGGTGGTCATATCAAGGTTTGCCAGCAAATCGAGTTGTGGATGGACACGTGGCAATTCCCAATGGAAGAAATACTTACATGCCTGCAACTTACCTGCATAGAAGTCAGCATCATGATGATTTTCCTTATGCAGACAAAGCAAAGCTTGCTCCAGCCACATCCAGGCGACCACGGCGTGGCCAAACACTTCCAGGTAAGCGGATGCATTTGCCAACGTCTTGTTGGCATCCCCACTGGCATGCAATTGCTGTGTTACCGTCGCCAGCCTTTGCAAGACCCGCGCCAGTGATTTGGTATAGGCCAGTAATTCAGGGTGAGTAGTCGCACGTGACAAAGTTTTATGTATGGCTTCACCCAGCGCTTCCAGTGCCGCACCGTCATGCATGATGACTTTACGGCCCAGCAGATCCAGCCCCTGTATGCCATGTGTACCCTCATGGATAGGGTTCAGGCGGTTATCACGATAAAACTGTTCTACATTGTATTCGCGCGTATAACCATAGCCACCATGTACCTGTATTGCCAGGTTATTCGCTTCCAGGCACCATTGCGAAGGCCAGGACTTGGCAATCGGCGTTAATATTTCCAGCATCTGCGCCGCATGTATGCGCGCTTCAGCACTGGTGCCGGTACGTTCTTCATCAACCAGACGGGCACAATATAAATTCAGCGCCAGACCACCTTCGACATAGGTTTTTTGTGCCAACAGCATGCGCTTGACATCGGTATGCTGGACGATGGGCAGTTGCGGAGCCGCCGGATCTTTATTCAAGGGGGCCCGGCCTTGCGGGCGGTTACGTGCATAATCCAGTGCATGCAGGTAGCCAGTGTAACCAAGCATGACAGCGCCCAGGCCAACACCTATGCGCGCCTCATTCATCATATGGAACATATTGGCCATACCGCGGTGCAGGGTGCCGACCAGATAACCAATGGCCCCAGCCTTGCCTTGTGGTTTGAATTTGCCTTCACCAAAATTCAACAGGCAATTGGTCGTGCCGCGATAACCCATTTTATGGTTAAGACCGGCGAGCACTACGTCATTGCGTTCACCAAGACTACCATCGGCATTGACGAGTTTTTTCGGTACGATGAAAAGTGAAATTCCCTTGACGCCCGGGATTAATTTACCATTTTCATCCGGCACCTTGGCCAGCACCAGATGCACGATATTTTCCGACAACTCATGTTCGCCAGCCGATATCCACATCTTGTTGCCAGTGATGCGATAACTGCCGTCTTCTTGCGGTTCGGCACGCGTAACAATGTCTGACAGGCTGGAACCTGCCTGGGGTTCGGACAGGCACATGGTGCCAAAGAAACGGCCATCAAGCATGGGCTTGACGAAGGTTTCTATCTGTTCCGGCGTACCACATTTCAGTATGGTATTGGCATTGCCTATGGTCAGGAAAGGATAAGAAGCCGTGCCGACGTTGGCGCCCTTGAAATAGGCGAAACCAGCTTTTTCAACCACACAGGGTAACTGCATGCCGCCGACATCAAAGTCTTGCCCGGCGGCCATCAGGCCTGCTTCGCAAAAAGCTTTCAGGGCAATCTTCACTTCAGGAATCATGTGTACCGCTTCGCCATCGAAATGCGGTTCTTCCTGGTCGTTTTTCTTATTATGGGTGGCGAACAAGTCTGTCGCAATTTGCTCGCAGGTGTCCAGTGCTGCATTGAAGGTCTCGCGGCTATGATCGGCGAAACGGGGTCGCTGGTTCAGGGATTCGACATTCAGCCACTCATACAGCAGGAAATCGAGATCGCGACGGGAGAGGATTTTGGATTGCATGGCGTTTTTTTGGAATAAAAAGATGAATCACCTATTTTGCTCATACTGCATGACAGCAGTATGAGCACCCGACATGCTGGTTAATCAAACCACTTCAAACAAGCCCGCTGCACCCTGGCCACCGCCAATGCACATGGTGACAACCACAAACTTTGCACCACGACGTTTGCCTTCGATCAAGGCATGACCAGTCAGGCGTGCGCCTGACACACCGTAAGGATGACCAACGGCAATGGCACCGCCATTGACATTGAGTTTATCCATAGGAATGCCGAGTTTGTCAGCGCAATATAAAACCTGCACGGCAAACGCTTCGTTGAGCTCCCACAGGCCGATATCGTCGACTTTCAAACCGGCTTTTTTCAACAATTTAGGGATAGCGAAGACCGGGCCTATGCCCATTTCATCAGGCTCGCAACCGGCAACGGCAAATCCGCGGAAGATACCCAGCGGTTGCAGACCCCGTGCTTCTGCCAGTTTGCTATTCATGAGGATGGCAACGGATGCACCATCAGAAAACTGACTGGCATTACCCGCCGTGATTACACCACCAGGAACTGCCGTACGTATTTTGGAAACACCTTCCAGTGTCGTGTCGGCACGTATGCCTTCATCGGCAGAAATGGTGACTTCCTTGCTGATGAGCATGCCGGTGGCTTTGTCAGCCACGCCCATGATGGTGGTCATGGGTATGATCTCCGCATCAAACAAACCGGCAGCCTGCGCGGCAGCAGCGCGCAACTGGCTTTGTACGCCATATTCATCCTGACGTTCACGCGGGATGTTATAGCGTTTCGCCACGGTTTCAGCAGTTTGCAGCATGGGCCAATAGACTTCTGGTTTGTGTTCTTTCAACCAGGTTTCAACAATCATGTGACTGTTTGCTTCATTTTGCACGCAAGAAATGGATTCGACACCACCGGCGGCATACACATCGCCTTCACCAGCAATAATTCTTTGAGCAGCCAGCGCAATGGTTTGCAAGCCGGAGGAGCAAAAACGGTTAACTGTCATACCGGCAGTAGTCACCGGACAACCCGCACGCAAGGCAATCTGGCGGGCGATATTGCTGCCAGTTGCGCCTTCAGGCGTGGCACAGCCCATGATCACATCTTCCACTTCAGCAGCATCAATCTTGGCACGCGCAATGGCAGCATTAAGTACATGGCCACCCATAGTTGCGCCATGGGTCATATTGAAAGCACCCTTCCAGGACTTTGCCAGGCCGGTACGTGCGGTGGATACGATAACTGCATCAGACATATGGATCTCCTATTAGTGTAAGTATGGGCAACGGCTTGTAACCGCATGCCATGACAGAATAAGAATTTCCCCAGGCAAATCATTGATAGTTACCTGTGGAAGTCTTTCTATCTTTGTCTCAATTAGTTGAAGCGCGACAGCCTATCTCCAAGCTGAAAATAAGAATAGCACAATTTTAGTACGACCGTTCGTAAAAATATTTCATCCATTTTACGCCTCAATATTGTCATTACAACTACTTAAATAGTTTACACGTAAGTTTCTGTAAGTTTCAAGAAAGCATGCCGTAAGTTTCAGCTTGCACACTTTGCATGCAATAAAAATTATGTGGGAAAAATCTGTAGCAAATTTCGATCATATTTTTAAGCGCATCCAAATATATAAAACAGGAGACAAGCATGGCGACAGCACCTATCGCAACGTCAGGCGGCATGACGGCAGAAGAACGCAAGGTTATTTTTGCTTCTTCGCTAGGCACCGTTTTTGAATGGTACGACTTTTATCTTTACGGCTCACTGGCGTCGATCATTGCCAAGCAATTCTTCGCCGGCACTGATCCCAATACGGCTTTCATTTTCGCCCTGCTGGCCTTCGCTGCCGGCTTCATCGTGCGTCCCTTCGGCGCTTTGGTGTTCGGACGCCTTGGAGACATGATAGGCCGTAAATACACCTTCCTGGTCACGATTTTGATCATGGGCGGCTCGACTTTCTGCGTGGGTCTGCTACCCAACTACGCAACCATAGGCCTCGCTGCCCCGGTCATCCTGATTTCCCTGCGCATTTTGCAAGGCCTGGCCCTAGGGGGTGAATATGGTGGTGCAGCAACATATGTGGCGGAACATGCCCCTCATGGCAAGCGTGGCGCCTTTACTGCCTGGATACAAACGACAGCAACACTTGGTCTGTTCTTGTCATTGATGGTGATTTTGGGTACGCGTAGCGCGATTGGCGAAGCAGAATTTGAAAGCTGGGGATGGCGCGTGCCTTTCTTGGTTTCGGTATTCCTGCTGGCAATTTCCGTCTGGATACGTTTGTCCATGAATGAATCCCCAGCCTTTGCAAAAATGAAAGCCGAAGGTAAAACTTCCAAAGCACCTTTGACAGAATCTTTCGGTCAATGGAAAAATCTGAAGATCGTTATCCTGGCACTGGTTGGCTTGACAGCCGGTCAGGCTGTAGTCTGGTATACCGGTCAGTTTTATGCCCTGTTCTTCTTGCAGCAAACCTTGAAAGTCGATGGCCCAACTGCGAACATCCTGATTGCCGCATCCCTGCTCGTTGGCACACCGTTCTTCCTGGTGTTTGGCTCGCTGTCTGACAAAATCGGGCGCAAACCCATTATTTTGGCAGGCTGCCTGATCGCGGCAGTAACTTACTTCCCAATTTTTAGCGGATTGACTCATTTTGCCAATCCAGCACTGGAAGCTGCCCTGAAAAACGCACCTGTCGTGGTTACTGCTGACCCTGCTGATTGCCAATTCCAGTTTAACCCTACCGGCACGAAGAAATTTACCTCTTCCTGCGATATCGTTAAAGCGAAACTGGCAGCAGCTTCAGTCAATTACTCGAATGAAATATCCGCACCTGGCATTCCAGCAACGGTTAAAGTGGGTGACAAGGTAATCACTGCCTACAGCGCAAACGGTTTGCCGAAAGAAGAAGCCGCAGCAAAAGACAAAGCGTTCTCGAAAGAATTGGCCGATGCCATCAAGGCGGCTGGCTATCCGGCAAAAGCAGATCCAGCGCAAATCAACAAGCCCATGGTGTTTGTCTTGCTGCTTATTCTGGTGATTTACGTCACGATGGTTTACGGCCCGATCGCAGCGATGCTGGTTGAAATGTTCCCGACCCGTATTCGCTACACCTCCATGTCCCTGCCTTATCATATTGGCAATGGCTGGTTTGGTGGTCTCTTGCCAACTACCGCTTTTGCGCTGGTGGCATTCAAAGGCGATATTTATTATGGTCTTTGGTATCCGATCATCATTGCCGCAGCGACTTTCGTCATCGGCATGCTGTTCATTAAAGAAACCAAGGACAATGATATCTATGCGGCAGATTAAGCCATAAGATATTGCTTCAAAAAAAGCCGCCCGGTTTTCACATCGGGCGGCTTTTTGATTTATAAATTACAAGCTTACAGATTACCAGCGATACTGCATTTTCAGGCTTGCCTGCCCTTCGCTTAGGGTCAGATGGGCATCACTACCAACAACCAGGCTGGCACGCGTGCGGATATGACCGAAAGGCAGCCCTGTTACGATGGGCACATCGAGAATGCTGCGCATATAGGTCAGCATCGCTTCGAAATCATAGCCATTGTCATGCGTTGCCAAACGATAGGCAGAAAAATTGCCAAGCACGATCGCCTTCTGCTTTGAAAGAACGCCAGCAAAATGCAGTTGCAGCAACATGCGTTCAACACGGTAGGGATGCTCACCGATATCTTCCAGAAACAGAATGCCGTCATCCACTTCCGCCCAGTAAGGTGTGCCGACTGCATGAGTCAGCATGGCCAGATTACCGCCCCAAAGCTGGCCATGAAGATCCAGATCCCTGCCATAGGTCGTCGTGAATTCAACCTGATGCGAGGAATGGCCCACGCAATCCTTAAATTGTTTCAGCGTATAGTCACAAGGTTCTTCACGCGTATAGTCATCGCATAACATGGGGCCCGCCATACTGATACGGCCACGCCCCAGCAAACCCAGATGAATGAGACTGAAATCGCTGTAGCCAACAAAACACTTGCCGCTATTGGCCAGCAAATCAAAGTCTATCCCCGGCATCAGGCGCGACATGCCATAACTACCCCGCAAGGCCATGACTATCTGTACATCGGGATTTTTGGCAGCCGCATGCAGCTGCTCAAGACGCGTCGCATCACCCGCACCAAAGCGCTGAAATTTATCTTCAGGCTGGTAATAACTATGCACCTTGAAACCTTGCTGCGCCAGCAGAGCCAGGCCACGCACTACGGCGGCTTCATCAAGTGGCGCACCGCTAGGGGCAATAATGGCGATTCCCGGTTGCTGTGTCATTTGTGTGGTCTGCGACATATCGTTGGAAATGGATTTAGTTTATTGCGTTTGGCTCATTAGCTGGATGGATGAGTGAATCAGTCAATCCAGCATTGACGGCTTGCCTCTTTTGCGCCGCTATTGCACGTCTATGCGCAAAAAAATCCCTTAACAGGGCAGCACACTCGTTAGCCATGACGCCACCCATTACCTGCGTATGATGATTGAGCTGCGTATTGTCAAAAACGTTCAGCAGAGAGCCGGCAACGCCGGTTTTCGGGTCGCTGGCGGCATAGATCACCCGCGCAAGTCTTGCATGCATCATGGCACCAGCGCACATCATGCAAGGCTCAAGAGTCACGTAAAGTTCACAACCGGGCAGGCGATAATTGCCGATGATTTCAGCAGCGGCACGCAGAGCCATGATTTCGGCATGTGCCGTAGGGTCATGCTTGCCTATAGGGCGGTTATAGCCGGTTGCAATAACCTGGCCATCTTTTACCACGACGGCACCGACTGGCACCTCACCTTCATCCCAGGCCCGTTGCGCCTGCTGATAGGCGGCTTGCATGAATTCCAGATCGCGCAAGCCCTGCGCGTCTGCTTCCGCTGCAATTTGCTGCGTGTCCATTAACCGTCTATCTCAGCCCAGCAATTCGGCGTTTCATAAAGAGTGACTTTGGTCAACTCCAGCGTACGGCCAAACCTGCCGTGATATACCACTTTCAGTATATCGAAGGCAATTTTAGCCAGATTTTCAACGGTAGGTACACGGTCAATCACCACGGTTTTGTGCCCTGGCAGCTTCTCCAGGAAATTCTTGATGATGTAATCCTTCTCATAGACGATGAAGGAATGATCCCAAAGGTTAACCAGATGTTCATTGGCCAGCGCCTTGATGTCGCCGAAATCCATGATCATGCCGTTATCCGACTCGCCATCTTTCTGGACAACATCGCCGGTTAGGGTAATTTGCAGGGTATAGCGGTGACCGTGCAAATTGCGACACTGGCTGCCGTGATCGGGAATACGATGACCGGCATCGAATTCCAACTTTCTGGTAATCGTTAACATGAAAACTTAAGGAATCTGTAGGAGTTTATGGGTTTGCAAGCTCAGCTTCCATTGTGGATGCTGTTTGCAGAATTCTATTGCGAGACGCAAATTATCGTCTCTTAAGGGGCCATCCATAGCCTGTACAAAGTAATGTTCAAAATCAAGATTTGCATATGCCGCCATATCCTGACCAAACTGCGGGATCACCACTTTGAGCTCACTACCTTTGCGTACAACCAGTTCCGAGCCCATTTTGGGACTGACACAAATCCAGTCCACACCTGCGGGCACTGGCAAAGTACCATTGGTTTCTATGGCAATTTCAAAACCAACGGCATGCATGGCATCAATCAGGGTGGCATCAAGTTGCAGCAAAGGCTCGCCACCAGTAAACACCACATACTTACTTGCAGTATAGGACAAAGGCCACAAAGCGTTGATCGTCGCAGCCAAAGCTTCCGCTACCTTGAATTTGCCACCACCCTCGCCATTAGTGCCGACAAAATCGGTATCACAGAACTGGCAAACCGCTATCGCCCTGTCCTCTTCACGTCCCGACCACAAATTGCAGCCAGAAAAACGACAAAACACCGCCGGGCGCCCGGCATGATTGCCCTCGCCCTGTAAAGTATAAAAAATTTCTTTGACGCTATAAGTCACGTCTTATTCCCATTCTATCGTCGCAGGCGGCTTACCTGAAATGTCATACACCACGCGGTTGATGCCGCGTACTTCATTGATAATGCGGTTCGATACTTTGCCCAGCAACTCATGCGGCAGATGTGCCCAGTGGGCTGTCATGAAATCCTGGGTTTGCACTGCACGCAAGGCAACTACGTATTCATACGTGCGACCATCCCCCATCACACCAACGGACTTAACTGGCAAGAATACGGCAAAAGCCTGGCTGGTGGCGTCATACCAGCTTTGTTTGATCTCTGCACTGGCATCAACGAAGTTATTACGCAATTCTTCGATGAAAATCGCATCGGCACGACGCAATAAATCGGCAAATTCTTTTTTTACTTCACCAAGGATGCGCACACCCAGACCTGGGCCAGGGAAAGGATGACGATAGACCATGCTGTGTGGCAAACCCAGAGCCACACCCAGTTTGCGTACTTCATCCTTGAACAATTCACGCAAGGGTTCGAGCAGTTTCAGGTTCAGTGTATCTGGCAAACCGCCTACATTGTGATGGCTCTTGATGGTATGCGAGCCTTTTTTGCCTTTGCCAGCGCTCTCAATGACGTCAGGATAGATCGTGCCCTGCGCCAGCCATTTGGCATTACTCAGCTTACCGGATTCAACCTGGAAGACTTCAACAAACTCGCGGCCTATGATCTTGCGCTTCGCTTCCGGGTCAGTAACGCCTGCCAAATGCCCCATGAATTGAGTGCTTGCATCAACATGGATGACTTTCACACCCAGGTTGTTGGCAAACATTTCCATGACCATCTTGCCCTCATCCAGGCGCAGCAGGCCATGATCAACAAAAACGCAGGTTAACTGGTCACCAATGGCACGATGTATCAACGCCGCGGCAACGCTACTGTCAACGCCACCCGACAGGCCGAGGATGACTTCATCAGTACCCACCTGTTCACGGATGGACGCAACGGCTTCGGCGATGTAGTCAGGCATGTTCCAGTCAGACTGGCAGCCACAGATTTGATGAACGAAGCGACCGATAATCGCTTCGCCTTGCAATGTATGCGTCACTTCAGGGTGAAACTGCACAGCATAAAAACGACGTTCTTCATCAGCCATGGCGGCGATCGGGCAATTGTCGGTGGACGCCATCAATTTGAAGCCCGCTGGCATTTCGTTGACTTTATCGCCGTGGCTCATCCACACCTTGAGCATGCCGTGGCCTTCAGGCGTGACAAAATCATTGATGCCATCAAACAGGGCTGTATGTCCACGCGCCCTTACCTCGGCATAACCAAATTCGCGCAACAAGCCATTTTCAACCTTACCACCCAGTTGTTCCGCCATGGTTTGCATGCCGTAGCAAATACCCAGTACCGGTACGCCAGCATCAAACACTGCCATGGGCGCGCGTGGGGTATCTCCCTCAGTCACGCTATTTGGGCCGCCTGACAAAATAATGCCGGCTGCGCCATAGTTTTTGATGAATTCATCACTGACATCATAAGGATGAACTTCAGAAAAAACACCCGCATCACGCACGCGACGTGCGATCAATTGCGTTACCTGTGAACCAAAATCAAGGATAAGAATTTTTGAATGCATAATCAAATTATCATGTCAGGTTGTGCAGGCGTAGCCTGGACAACACAATTGTTTCCTGCATTTCTGGCTGAAAGCAGGGCTTTTTCTGCGAGGCTGATCAAGACCTCTGGCTCAACGTCCGGGAAAATATCGGTAGAGGCGGAACCGGCACTGATGGTCAGTCCGATATCCTGATCATTGACGTTTTCCGGGTGCATCATGACAGACGACCTGATGCGCTCACCAACGGCAGTGACGACCAGATGCGACGCACCAGGCAAAACAATTAATAGCAAATCAGTACCAAAGCGACCCAGCGCATCAAATGGCCGGACACAGGAACGAATACGGCTGACAGTCTTGACCAGCATCATGTCGGTGATGGCAACCCCATGCGCTTCGCGCAAGAATTCCATCTGGTCAAGATTAGCCAGCAACAATGCCAAAGGCTTTCCTGCCTTGCTACAGCGTTCCATCTCTATCTTCAGCGAACGCACTATGGCCGTCTTGTTCCAGGTACCGAGCAAAGGATCAATGAGAGAATCACGCTTGAGGCTGCGGTTTTGCTTGATCACTTCCAACTGGTTCTGATACAACACGCCAAAGGCCATATCGCGCTCTACCATGGCAGCCAGATCGGCAAGTGATTGCCGCTCTTCATCATCAAATACACGTGGCTGGTAATCAATCAGGAACACCGCCCCAATCTGCAGATCAGTGTGACCGATAATCGGATGAGATGCAAAAAACCGGATATGCGGTGCGCCAGCGACAAAACGGTGCTGGCTTAAAACTGGCTCCAGCCGCAGATCATCAACCACCACTACATCTTCCAATACCGGCAAACTGTCACAAAATGACGCCTCTACTCCGGTTATTGAGCGCTCTGCGTTATCAAACCGCGTCGCCAGATCACCAAAGCTGATGAAACAATTCGCCACCCGGAACAGCCTGATACCAAAACGCTCGAAACGGGCGACGCGCGCTTCCGTTTTTTCAGCAGCCAGACGGTCAAATCCCGAATTGATCTGAACCGCAGTAGTTGGGCCAGCGCGATCTAGGCTCGTTGACATACCACTCTCCGGGCATCTTCAATTCGGGACGGATTCATCATTGCTATCAGCTATTAGTCAGCGCGGTAATTTGGCGCTTCTTTCGTGATCTGCACGTCATGGACGTGTGATTCACGCATACCGGCAGAAGTGATTTCAACAAATTCAGACTTGGTGTGCAAGTCGTCTATCGAAGCACAACCACAATATCCCATGGAAGAACGCACACCACCAACCAGTTGATACAGAATCGCCAGCACACTGCCTTTATAAGGCACACGGCCTTCAATACCTTCAGGCACAAGCTTGTCGGCATTATTGGCAGCATCCTGGAAATAACGGTCAGCAGAGCCATCTGCCATCGCACCAAGGCTACCCATGCCACGATAAGATTTATAGCTACGCCCCTGGAACAGAATTACTTCACCCGGTGCTTCTTCCGTACCGGCAAACATGCTGCCCATCATGACTGTGGATGCGCCCGCTGCCAATGCCTTGGAGACGTCACCAGAAAAACGTACACCACCGTCAGCGATACAGGGAACGCCCGTGCCTTTAAGTGCATTGGCAACATTGGCAATTGCTGTAATTTGCGGCACACCAACACCTGCCACGATACGGGTAGTACAGATGGAACCTGGGCCGATACCAACCTTGACTGCATCAGCACCATGCTCAACCAGCGCCAGTGCTGCCGCCGCTGTGGCAATATTGCCGCCTATGACTTCAATATGTGGGTAATTGGTTTTCACCCAGCGTACGCGATCCAGTACGCCCTTGGAATGACCATGTGCCGTATCAACCACGATGACGTCAACACCAGCTTTAGCCAGCAAATCGATGCGTTCTTCATTGTCAACGCCGACACCAACAGCTGCGCCTACACGCAATTTACCCTGCTCATCTTTGGACGCAAAGGGATGCTCTGTTGACTTTTGAATATCTTTTACGGTAATCAGGCCGCGCAGCTCAAATGCTTCATTAACAACAAGCACGCGCTCCAGCCGGTGTTTGTTCATCAGGCGCTTGGCTTCTGCCAGATCAGCTGTTTCGTTAACGTAGACGAGTTTTTCACGCGGCGTCATTTTTGCCCGTGCTTCAGCATCAAGCTCTTCTTCAAAGCGCAAATCACGGTTAGTGATGATACCAACCACGGTTTTGCCTTCAACCACCGGGAAACCGCTGATGCCATATTGCTGCGACATGGCAATCACATCACGGATTTTCATGTTAGGTGGGATGGTGATAGGATCACGCAAAACACCAGACTCAAAACGTTTGACCTTGGCCACTTCGCGGGCTTGCTCTTTCGCTGTCAGGTTCTTATGGATGATACCGATACCACCTTCCTGAGCCATGGCAATTGCCAGACGGGCTTCAGTCACTGTATCCATCGCAGCTGATACCAGCGGGATGCTCAGTTTGATATTGCGAGTCAATCTGGTCGCAAGGGAAGTATCTTTAGGGAGTATGTTCGAGTATGCAGGGACGAGTAGCACGTCATCGAACGTGAGTGCTTTTTGGAGTAAACGCATAGTATTTCCTATAGGCGCAAAACCGAATTATACAGAAAACTTGCGAAGTCGTCTTGCTACGTGTAAAACTATCAGTAATCAAGCAATTATAGAAAGCCGTTTATGACACTCCCACGTATCACTTCCGCCTTGTTGTTGACCTTGTTTTGCTGCTCCCTCGCCCAGGCGCAATATGTCTGGCTGGATGAAAAGGGAAACAAGCAGTATTCAGATACACCGCCGCCAGCAACCGTGCCGCGCAACAAGATCATCAAGGCACCAAATATGTCTGGCAAGCCAGTGGCTGCAACAGACGCGGCCCCTGCTTCTGCTGCGGAGGCAGCGAGTACTTTGCAAAAACCGGTGACAACTGCCAGCAAAAACGAAGACTATAACAAGCGCAAAGCCGAGCAGGCAGAGAAAGACAAAAAAGCCGACGACGAAAAACAGGCAGCAGCAGCCAAAGCAAAAAATTGCGAAAGAGCCAAATCCTATCAACAAAACCTGGAATCAGGCGTGCGCATTGCCACCACAGACAAGAATGGCGAAAGAGTCTTTATGGATGACAATCAGCGCAATCAGGAATTGGCTGACGTAAAAAAAGCGCAGGCGGGTTGCTAAAAAAATCTGCCAGTTGAAAGCAGTTTTTACATTTTCGATTGTTTTTTCGCCCTGCGTCTGCGTGCTTCCATAGGATCAGCAATCAGGGGTCTGTAGATTTCTATCCTGTCATCTGGATGCAGCTTAGCATCCAGATCTTTGAGCTTACCAAACACGCCAAGCTTGCATGCGCTGATATTGATTTCCGGGTGCAACCCGACAATACCACTCAACTCAATCGCCTGGCGCACAGTGGCATCGATTTCAATTTGCAGTCTTAACAAGCTGGTGTTGTTCGGCCCTGCATAACAAACCTGGATTGCCATTGTTAAAGGTTCAGGCATACAGGACATCCGCACGGGCACAAAAAGAATCAACAAAACTGTTGGCGATTTTGGAAAAAACTGGCCCAATCAGGTGCTCCAGCAATTTGCTGGAAAACTCGTAATTCAGATCAAATTCAATTTTGCAGGCATCTGGCCTGAGTTCGGTGAATTTCCAGCAGCCTGACAATTGCTTGAATGGCCCTTCCACCAGATTCATTTGCATCAGTTGCGGCCGTTGATTGATGTTCCGGGTCGTAAACTGTTGTTTAATGCCATGATAATTAATTGACAAAGTGGCAGTAAGGCCTTGCTCTGAACGCTCAGCGACCTTGACCTCGCCACACCAGGGCAGGAATTGAGGGTAATTTTCGACTTGCTCAACCAGAGCAAACATCTGCTCAGTGCTGTAAGCTACGAAAACTGTTTTATGCACGACTGCCATCAAGAAGAACCATTTGGTAGAATCACAGGTTCGCATTTTAACCGAGTCATTCAAAGTATCGAAATGCATTCCTGTATTTCGCCACCTTAAAATGACGTATTTTCATCCCACATGAGCATTGCTGATAATAAAAAAGCATTCCACGATTACTTTATCGAGGAACAATTCGAAGCTGGAGTCGTCCTCCAGGGCTGGGAAGTCAAGGCCATACGTGCCGGGCGCCTGCAATTAAAAGAAGCCTACGTCATCGTAAAAGGTGGTGAGATTTTCCTGTTTGGTGCGCACATAGGTGCACTGCCAACGGCATCGACACATATCCACCCCGACTCTGTCAGAACCCGCAAGCTATTGCTGAATGCGTCAGAAATCAGCAAATTGATAGGGAAAGTTGAGCGTTCAGGCTACACCATGGTGCCGCTGAACATGCATTTCAGCAAAGGCAGAATCAAATGTCAGATTGGCTTGGCCAAGGGCAAGAAGCAGCACGACAAACGGGATACAGAAAAAGAACGCGACTGGCAGCGAGAGCAACAAAAAATAATGAAGCAAAATCGTCGCTAATTTTTTAAATTGTATTTAACGATATTTAACGATTCAGCGAACCGGGGTATAGATGTCATGCCCCGCGTCCTGAATCTGTCGGCGCAAGGCGCGCTTTTCATCGGGCGTCAGTCGATTACGTTTTTGCGCATCGTCTGCTTTGTTGCACGTACGGTCACCATTACAACGATCCACATTGTCGATGCGGTTTTGTCCCGGCTGTTTGTTCATTTGACGTTCGTGCTGCTTGCTAAGCAAATCCTGCTTGCGGGGAGCCTCAGGCTTACGATGCGCATCTCCCCCGCCAAACCGCCCCCAAAACCCTCCGGCATTGCTACGCGTATTGTCCGCCATTGCTCCCGCCGAACCGAGCAGCGCGAACAATAAGACAGAAAATTTCAAGTACGGTATATTCATTGCCTTGGCTAAAGAACAGTTGGCCATCATGTAAATGACGCAACCAGGAAGTTGATAATAACTGCAAAAAAACAGAATTGAATTTTATGCGGAAACTTGCATCCAGCGCTAGCATCCTTTTCTATGAAATCAGTTTACGTTAGCTGTGAAAATTCCGCTGTGGTATTCCGTAAAGTATGTAACAGTTTGTAATCCAAACAAGTAATCTTGTTTGCAAGCTCACGCGATAACAGTACTATATTCCCATGACAAATACGACACCCACTTCAGACGCATCCAACAACACCAGCAATAGTCCCAAAGCTAAAATTCTGGTGGTTGATGACGATCTTCGATTGCGCGATTTATTGCGCCGCTACCTGACCGAACAGGGATTTCACGTTGTCAGTGCAGAGAATGCACAAGCGATGAACAAATTGTGGATCAGGGAACGCTACGACATGCTGGTGCTTGATCTGATGTTGCCTGGTGAAGACGGGCTGGCCATCTGCCGCCGCTTACGAGGCGCTGGTGACAAAACACCCATCATCATGCTCACTGCCAAAGGTGAAGAGGTTGATCGCATTATCGGTCTGGAAATGGGGGCGGACGATTACCTTCCCAAGCCTTTCAGCCCACGCGAGCTGGTAGCGCGCATCAACGCGGTTCTGCGTCGCAAGACACCAGATGAATTGCCCGGGGCGCCTTCTGACGGGCCGCAAACTTTTGCATTTGGCGATTTTGTGCTGGATCTGGGAACCAGGACCTTGAAAAAGCAGCAAGAAAATATCTCGCTGACGACTGGTGAGTTCTCTGTTCTCAAAGTCTTTGCACGCCATGCGCGCCAGCCACTATCCAGGGAAAAACTGATGGAACTGGCCAGGGGACGAGAATACGAAGTATTCGACCGCAGCCTTGATGTGCAAATTTCCCGTCTGCGTAAATTAATCGAACCAGATCCTAGCAATCCCTTATACATACAAACAGTCTGGGGGCTGGGCTATGTATTCATTCCTGATGGCCAGTCTCACTGATATTTTGTTCTCGTTTTGTTGTTTTTTCCGCTAATTCTGAATGCGTGAATATCTGAACAGCCTGGAATGGCTCAGGAGCGGGCTGTTCTGGCGTACCTTTTTCATGCTGGCTTTGTTGGTAACAGGCAGCATGTTTGCCTGGATGGCAAGTTTTCGCGTACTCGAAACAACGCCACGGGCACAGCAGCTGGCGGCACAAATCGTTTCCATCGTCACCATCACCCGCGCCGCCCTGACCCACTCTGCACCTGAAAAACGCCACGAATTATTACTGGATCTGGCCAATAAAGAAGGTGTGCGGATTTACCTCCTGGAAGATAGCGATCAGGCAGAAGAGCCTGAAGCGACTGCTTTTTTTGAGGAATCAAAAGCCTTAATGCTGAACGGCCTTGGCCGTGAGACCCGCTTTGCCAGCAAACTGAATGGCATCAGCGGCTTCTGGATCAGCTTCGATATTGAAGATGATCATTACTGGTTGCGTCTCGAACAAGACCGGCTGGACCCTCCGATAGGACTGCAACTATTCAGCTGGGCCATGGTGACTGTATTTCTGACATTGCTGGGTGCTGCTGTCATTTCCAAATTGATAAACGACCCTCTTTCACGATTAAGCAATGCAGCACGCGCTGTAGCCCAAGGCAAGCAACCACCACCGCTGCCACAAAAAGGCCCGAAAGAAATACGCGAAACCAATTTAAGCTTTAATACCATGGTTGAAGATCTGGTCAGGATAGAAGCTGATCGAACTATCATTCTGGCAGGTATCTCCCACGATTTGCGTACCCCTCTTGCCCGCATGCAGCTGGAGGTGGAAATGGCGAATCTCAGCCACGACGCCAGATCTGGCATGCAATCCGACCTGCATCAGATGGATGCGATTATTGGTCAGTTTCTGGACTATGCGAAACCGATGGACAAGCTTGAACTGGAACCCATCAATCTCAGTGAAATGCTACAACAGGTGATAGATGAGTCTTCCCGCTTCCAGTACCTGCGGCTACGCACCGCCATTACACCAGACCTCTTCATTGATGGCAACCTCATCGAATTACGGCGCTTATTCAATAACCTGATTGAAAATGCCTGCCGCTATGGCAAAACAGCAGGTGCCCCGGTAACCACTCTGGATGTACAGTGCACGCGCAAGAACAAGGAAAGAAAACATGGTTTGCTGATCAGCTTCCGTGATCACGGTGCAGGCGTGGCCGAGCAAGACCTGGCGCGGCTATTGCGTCCCTTCACCCGTGGTGATGCGTCGCGAAGCCAGGCCAATGGCTCAGGCCTGGGTCTGGCTATCGTCGACAGAATTATTAAACGCCACAGAGGCAAGCTGCGTATCTATAACCATCAGGACGGCGGCTTCGTGGTAGTGATTGCGTTTCAAGAAGCCAAAGTCGCATAACTATTACAAGCAACACAGACCGAATCAGCGAAATGTTCAAGAACAAAAAAAATCCCGGTTAACCGGGATTTTTTTCATACAAGTTAATTTCTCTCAGTTACCGGCCATCATTTCCCGCCATCGCCAGTTGTGTGCCACGCTTGCTTTTGTCTTCTGCCTGAGTCGGGGTTTCGGATTGTGGCGCTGTCAATTCATAGCTTAAGTGCAAGCCAGTTTCTAATTTTTGCCCAGAAACAGCAATGGGTGCCTGCAATGCGGCAGTCTTATGTCCAAACACGCCCGGTGCAATACTGCCTGCCAGGCTCACATTGCTAAAGCCTGCCAAACCTGCAAGACCAACAATACCGGCGCACAATAACAGACCAGCAATGACGGAAGGACGCAAGCGAAAGCGTTTTTGCACTTCTTGCTGCTGCGCTTCATAAGCAACATCAACTGGTGCTGTGGCCAAAATCTCCTCAACTTGCTGACGCCATTCTTGCGATTGCTGTTTGTTGTTAAGCAACTTGGCAATCAATTCCTGCGCCAGTTGTTCAGCCGCCTGATGTTCCGCTTCCAGCGTCTGCCTAGCCATGTCGGCTTGCGCTTGCAAGTGATTTTTCTGTTCCTGGATCTCTTGCATATTTTGTTCTTGCCATGCTTTGGCAGATGCCAGGGCCTGAGCGACGAAAGCTTGTGCATCTGCTTGCTGCTGCTGTTTTTGCTGCAACAAAGCTTGCAATTCTGCTTCTGCTGCCAATTGCTGTTCCGCCTGTGCCTGCAAGGCGTTTTCTTCTGACAGTCTTTGCGTCATGGCTTCTGCAAGCGCTTGCTGCTTTGCCAGTCTTTGCGCTTCCACCGTCTCAAACTGGTTTTGCTGCATCAATCTGCTATGCAATTCTGCCAACGCTTGCTCATCTGCCTGCATTTGCATGGCAGTTACCTCTGCCAATTCACGTTCCCTGGCCAATCTGTCCTGCTCAAGAGCATTGGCAGCCACCAATTGTTCGGCTCTTTGTCTCGCCTGCTCCACCAATTCCGCCTCAAGGCTAACACTTTCTTCTGATGCATTGAGGATCAGGCGTTCAGCTTCGAGCTTTTCTTCAAGCAAGCGCAACGCTGTCTGCTGCAACTGCAGACTAGTCGCTTCCATTTCCTGTTTGCGTTGTGCGGCAGCAATTTCACTTTGCTCCAACTCGGCACGTTGCAACTCAATTTCTTGCAAAGAAAGCAGTTCGTTCAATTTGGCTTGCGCCAATTCTGCGGCCTGCATTTCAGCAATAGCTACGGCTTCGGCCAGACCGGATGCATCTTTTTCGCTTTGCAAGCGCGCTTGTATTGCGACATTGGCGTTCTGCTCTGCAGTTGCGCGAATTTCACACAAGGCCAGATATTCCTGCTCGGCTTGCTTGCGTTGCTCAGCAGCGTCTGCTGCCTGTTGCTCTGCCACCAGTTTTTGCTGTACCAAACTCAGTTCTTCCAGTTCACAAGCAGCACGGTGATTTTCTGTCACGGCCAAAGCATCGGTTTCACGCAATTTTGCTACGGCTGCTTCATTGGCGATCTGTTGCGCTTCGGCAAATTCATTGGCGCGCAACAATAAAGCCTGCTCCGTATTGGCAAGTCGCAAACTGGTTTCCAGTGCCAATTGTTCTTGTGCAGCACGCTGAGTGGCCGTTTCTGCCAATTGACGTTCGGTTTCCAACCTCGCCTGCAAGGCAATTGCGGCGCATTCTTCCTGCTCCAGTTTTGTTTGCAACTGTGCGCTCAGTTGTTGCTCAGTAGCAATCTGCGTTTGACCTGCGCGGCTCAATTCCAGCAGCAAAGCCGATTTTTCTTCCATTGCGGCAGCGGCCTGACGCTTGATCAAGGCTTCTTCAGCGGCTTGCGCGAGCCACAGTTTTTCAGACTGATTAAATTGTTCTGCTATTTGCTTCGCTTCCTGTTCTACAAGTTGACGAGCCTTTGCCAGCTTCATTTGCTCTTGTTCTGCTGACAGACGCGCTTCAGCTTCGGCAGTTGCAGATAATTCCGCCTGTTGTTTGGCGGTTAGCATTGCCAGTACGGCTTGCTCTGCCTGTACACGTTGCTGCTGCATGGCAGTCAATTCTTGTTCTTGTAGCAGGCGCTGTGCGATTAATTGAGCGACCAGTTTTTGCGCATCGGCGTGTGCTGCCAGCTCCTGGAACAAAGCTTGTTCAGATGCCAGTGTTGCTTCTGATGCCACGCGAATGATTTTTTCAGCGCTGGCACGTGCTTCTGCAAATTGCCTGGTTTCTGTTTCGTTCGCCAGACGAGCCTGGACTTGCTGTTGAATTTCTTCTTCAGCCTGTAATTTAGCCTCTGTAGCAGCCAGCAGATTGGCATCGTCTTCCAGTTTTTGCTGCAAAACACTGTCAAGTTGCGCAATTTTCCGGTTTTTTTCCAGTACCAGTTCATGTGCCTTATGCTGGCTGGCTGCATATGCCTGCGCCTGTAACTGTAAAGTTTTTTCAGCTTGCAGTTTAGCCATGGCAAGTTCATTTGCCTGTTCCTCAGACCTCGCCCGCTCTTCAGCAGCCTGGGCATGTTGCTGCTCAGCCGCTGCACGGGCAAGCGCTGCAGCACTGGCGGCTTTTTCCGCAGCCAGTTTTTGCATGGCAGCTTTCGCTTCAGCATTGGCAGCATCTGCTTTTTGCTTTTCAAGCATGGCCTGCTGCTCAAGCGCAGTGGCAGCAGCTTGCTGGGATTTGGCTTTTTCCTGCTCCAGCTTTGCCAGTTGCGTAGCAGCTTTGACACGCGCACCAGCCGCAGCAGCAGCTTGTTGTTCTGCCCTGGCCTGCACATTATTTTGCTCAAGCAGTTGCTTTTCTTCTGCCAGCTTGACTTCAACTGCCTGACGCAAGACTTGTTCAGATTGCAAACGTGCCAGGTGTTGATCGCGCTGTTCTTGTTCCAGCGTGGCCTTGGTTTGCAGTTCTGCTGTCAGGCGTTTTTCGGCTTCCAGCTTTTCCTGTATCAGGGTCAATGCTTTTTGCTCGGTTTCTGTACGCAATTTCAGGGTTTTACCCAATTCTTCAGCTTCTATCGCCTTGGTTTGCGCCAGGGTGGCCGATTGCTTTTGTAACTCGGCATGTTCCTGCATTTTTTTCAGGCGTGCCTGTTCAGCCACGATCATGGTCTGACGGGCTGCGCGTGCTTCCACTTCTTGCTGTTGACGTGCGTTCAATACCTGCACATGCTCACGGTCTGCATAGGCTCTTGCAATAACTTGTTCAGCAGCAGATTTTTCAGCTTCCAGTTTTGCCTGCGCGGCCCTTGCAGCTTCTTTCTCTGCATCCAGATGCACTTGCTCTGCGCGTGCCATTTCTGTTGCCTGGTGGCTTTTCAGCAAAGCAAGCTTGGCAGCCCTGGATTGTGTTTCTTTTTGCAGCTCGGTCTGTTCGAGTATGTTTTTCTCTGCATCGACAGTCGCTTCGAGCGCCAGTCTTTGTTCGCGCTCAGCCTGTTCTTTGGCCTGCGCTATTGCCTTGATCTGCTCTTCAGCTTGCAGTCTTGCCTCTGCTTCTTTCTGGGCAGCCTGTTCGCTGTGAAGTTTTTCCTGCGTGGCTTTCAGCACTTGCTGTACTGCGCTTGCGCGGCGACGTTCTGCCTGTAGTTTTTCTTCCTGAAGTTCCATCGCTTTCACCTCATCATTAGTGCGTTGCTGTTGGACGCGCAGAAGTTCGGTCGCATCATGGTTTTTCCTGGCGGCAGCCGCTGCCATTATTTGCTGCAATTCAACCTGTTCCATTGCTTTTTCAAGGCTCAGTTTTTCTGCCACACATTCTGATTCACGGGCCACGCGACGCGCATGCTCTGCCTGCCCTTGCATGCTCAGCAGTTCTGCATGAGATTGCTCAGCCTGTGCACGTGCCTCGGCTTCTTCAATTTTCTTGCGTTCAGCATCGAGCTTCAATTGCAAGGCATCTGCTGCTTTTTGTTCTGCTTCTGCACGGATTTTTTCAACCTGCGCCAATTCTTCGGCTTTTTTGGCATTTTCAGTTGCCATCAAGTTGGCACGTTTGAGCAATTCAGCCTGAAAAGCAGTGGCGCTTAATGCCTGTTGCTCAGAATTAGCTTGCTCGCGAGCGATTTGCACTGCCTCACGTTCAATTTCTATACGTTCTTTTGCCAGCTTCGCTGCACGTTGCTCTTCAGCGACACGTTGACGGGCAATATCGGTCGCTTCCTGCTCGGCCTTACGGCGTTGCGCTGCCTCTTCTGACAGGGCTGCTTCTGCCAGCAGTTTTGCCCTGGTTTGCATGTCAGCCTGTTGTTCACTTTCTATTCTATGCATGGCTGTCGACTGTAAATCACGCTCAGCACGGATACGGGATTCAGTCACCATGCGGATTTTGTCTTCGGCTTCGCGTCTGGCTTTGGCCGTTGTCGCTGCCATGGTTTCTGCCTGTTCACGCTTGTTGGCAGCGATACGCAAGTCTTCTTCAGCCTGCATGCGCAACTGTATGGCTTCTGCGGCGCGTCTTTCCGATTCCATCCTGGCCTGGGCAATGGCTTCCTGCTCTTGCTCCAGTGCGACACGTGCCAATGCATCTTCGCGGGCACGTACTTCAACTGGCGCACGATTGATGGCATAGGCCAGTGCCATGGCTTCGGCCTGATCGCGCTCTTTATTGACCTGCAATGATTCGCTGCGCACTTTGGCCAGCATTTCTGCCGTTTCACGGGCTTCGCGATCACGCTTTTCTCTTTCTCTGGCCAGTTCGGTAATGCGGGCGTCGGCCTTGGCACGTTCTTCGGCCTGCTGGCGGGCAGATTGTGAGGCGGCAAAGCGTTCTGCCGCCCAGTTACGGGCGTTGGTGGTCTCGGTTGCCAGCTTTTGTGCTTCGGCATGGGCTTGCGAAGCGAGTTCTGATTCCGCTTTATATTGCGATTCAGCGTTTTCCTTGGCTTGCAATTCGAGTTTTGAACGTTGCTCGGATTGTTCACGCGCCAGCGTTTCCATCTGGGCGCGTTCTTGCAGGTTTTTGGTTTCTTCGGCTGTAGCGGCAATGCGTGCCTCGCTGGCAACGCGTGACTGGCGTTCAGCCAGCAATTTTGCCTGTGTGCCGGCAATGGCTTCCTGCTCCAGCGCCAGTTTGCGCTGAGCGAGTTCTGCGGCTTCAGCTTCGGCCTGCGCCCTGGTTTCTGCCAGTGCCCTGGCCTGGGTTTCTGCTTTTAAGCGGGCTTCAACGGCAACTGTCGCACGTGCTTCTGCTTCTACCCTGGCGATGGCTTCACGAATACCCTTGACGTCGATGCGCGTATTGGATTCGATTGCCTCTTCTGATGGCAAATAATCGTCTTTACGGTCGCCATGGCGATCGAGGGAGTAACCTCCCAGAGATAATTTATTTAACAACGCCTGATTGCTGTCCATTCTGCACTCCTGATCTGATAGTCGTTCGCCGTCATCGCGGGCCCTGCCATGCCGGAACTTCTTAAGTTGAATTATCAATCAAGGAAAAACAAACAATGGCTGGAGCAGAAGTGGAAAAACACTTCAATTCTTGTTTATCAGTTTCCCTTAATGCTGGCTGGGACGTAAAATAGCGGTCAACTCAACATTGCCGGAGAATTATCTTGAACGAACTCGTTACCGAAATCAGACACCCCCTGGTGCAGCACAAGTTGTCGCTGATGCGCAGCAAAGATACGCCTACCGACAATTTCCGCCGTTTGCTGCGTGAAATCAGCCAGATGCTGGCCTATGAAGTAACGCGCGACCTGCCTATTGAACTGGTCAAGATAGAAACGCCGATCACCACCATCGACGCGCCAACCATCAGCGGCAAAAAACTGTGCGTGATATCAGTATTGCGTGCAGGCAATGGCATTCTGGATGGCATGCTGGACTTGCTGCCGAATGCCCGCGTTGGCCATATCGGCTTGTACCGCGACCCGGAAACCCTGGAACCTGTCGAGTATTATTTCAAAGTACCTGAAGATATCGCAGAACGCCTGGTGATTGTGGTTGACCCCATGCTGGCAACCGGTAATTCAGCCGCCGCAGCCATTGCCCGCCTGAAGCTACGTGGCGCCACCAGTATCAAATTTGTTTGCCTGCTCGCTGCGCCAGAGGGTATCAAGGTCATGCAAGCGGCCCACCCGGATGTCGCAATCGTCACGGCTTCCATCGACCAATGCCTGAATGAACACGGCTACATCGTCCCTGGCCTCGGTGATGCTGGTGACCGCCTGTTTGGCACAAAATAATAATTTTTTTTGTTTTTGATACTTTTCACTGATGACTACGACTGCCCGCTTCGTCCCCATATCCAAACTGCCCGAAGTGGGCACCACTATTTTTTCAGTGATGTCGAGCCTGGCGGCTGAGCACCAGGCAGTCAATCTGGGTCAGGGCTTTCCTGATTTTGCCTGCGACCCGGCCTTACCTGCCAAAGTGGCGCAGGCCATGGCGGACAATTTCAATCAATATCCGCCCATGCCGGGCATGCCACAGCTGCGTGAACAGATAGCCGCCAAAATACAGGCTGTTTATGGCCATCAGTATGATGCCAACACTGAAATTACAGTAACCGCTGGCGCAACCCAAGGCATCATGACCATCTTGCTGGCCTGTGTGCACGCTGGTGATGAAGTCATTGTCATCGAGCCAGCTTATGACAGTTATGTAGCATCAATCAAACTGGCTGGCGGCATACCCGTATTTGTCAGCATGGAACTGGGGCCAGAAGGATATACCATCCCCTGGGACAAGGTAAAAGCGCGTATCACTGGCAAGACCCGCCTGCTCATGTTGAACTCACCCCATAACCCCACTGGCTCGATATTCAGCGCCACCGATATCAGCACCCTGACCGATATTGTGCGCGATACACAGGTGCTGATCGCTTCAGACGAAGTATACGAACACATGGTGTATGACGGTCAACGCCATGAATCCCTGTCGCGCCATCCTGAACTGGCCGAACGCAGCTTTATCATCTCCAGCTTCGGCAAGACTTATCATGTGACTGGCTGGAAAGTTGGTTATGTGGCAGCGCCTGCTGCACTGATGGCAGAATTTCGCAAAGTACATCAATACAATGTATTCACGGTAAATACGCCCATGCAACTGGGCCTGGCGCATTACATGCAAGACCCCGCCCCTTATCTGACACTGGCTGGGTTTTACCAGAAAAAACGCGATCTGTTCCGGGCTGGCCTGGCAAATTCCAAATTGCGCCTGCTACCCTGTGCTGGCACCTATTTCCAGAGTGTTGATTATTCAGCCGTATCGAATAAATCTGAACTGGACTTTGCGCGTTGGCTGACTACGGACATTGGGGTTGCTGCCATACCGGTTTCAGCGTTTTATCAGCAGGGTCAAGAATCAGGCATAGTACGCTTTTGCTTTGCCAAACAGGATGCCACGCTGGAGCATGCCTTGCAGCGCTTGCAAAAACTGTAAGCTGGCTACTTCTTTTCGCCCGCCATGGTTTTCAACAATGACCACACCATTGCGGCCAGTAAGGCCAAGCCGCCTGCCAAAGCCGCCCATAACCAGGGCTGGTGTTCTTTTGGCGGTACCGCCTCGGCTTGTTTAATTGGTGCAGGCACCACAATAGCGCTTTCAGCAATTTCGACACTGGCTTCATCAGCAATTATTGGCTTGCGGATATCCACTTTGGGTATCAATGTCTGTACGGACAATGCTGCCCCATCGGCAATTTCCTTACCCCATTCCAGTTTGTAAGGTGGCGCACCACGCGCCAGAAATACCAGCCGGCGTGGCAGGCTGGCAATTTGTATGTCGGGTGGGACTTTACCGAGCATGCTGATGGGGCCTTCCGTCTGCAAACGCAAGCCTTTATAACTACCACCATCCATCAGTAAATCCGCAGAGCTCACCTCGCCATTGGGCAGGCTTAAGCGGTATGCCAGGCTTTCATTGAGCCATACTTCACGATCAGTCTGTACCTCAGCAACACGTCGCTGATGTCGCAACACGTGCAAGGGGTACAGGGGATTATGGTGGTGCCGGTAAGTGCTGACAGCCGGGCCGCCAGAAACCTGCCCCAGCACGCTGAGTGAAACCAGCGTATTGGTTTCCTTCAATTGTAATTTCAGGCTATCTATCGGGGTGTTCAGCGGCAGTACATAATCGCAATAATGCGTACTGCAACTCTGCGCATGGATGGGCTTACTCCATTGCACCGGCGGCGGTACTGACGCTTGCTGCTGGCTATCAACCGTCACGCTGTCTATCCACGGTGCCTTGCTTGGGTCGTTCCAGCGCAAACGCAAATATTTTGCGCTGGCATGTTGCAGATTGATTTCCAATTTTTGTATCGTCAGGCTCTGGTGTTGAAGTTGCACCAACTGCTCGCTACTACTTATTGTTTGCCAGCGCTGCAAATCATCACTACTTTCCAGGCTGAATGAAAACATGCCATCCGCATTGTCAGGAATAGCAAATTTCGCCTGCAACAATTGTCCTTTTAATTGACTGACATCGATGATCCAGGCGGCGATCACATTTTTTTTATCAAGCTTCCACTTGTTCAACTCTGTCAGTGAACCATCGGCATTTTGCTTAAAACCGCGCACCGTCGTCTTTTGTTCTTCTTTCAAGGGGAATAAAGCCGCAGCTTTGCTGGTCAGCTCCGAAGTGCTGGTTTCTATATCTGACCAGGCAAAAGGCAATAAATCACCAGAGGCATTGCGCACACGGACATCATGCAAATCAGGGTGCACGCTGCCGGGATAAATCGTTGCAGGCAAGGTCAACTGAAAATAAGGACCACTGCCCTTGGTAGTGATCAATGCCTGTTGACTGGCTGCCTGTACATTGCCAGCAAGCAGCACGAGCAGGCCAAGCGATTGCAAGAGTTGCAAGGTTGCGGCATTGAACTTGATTTTATTAGAAAAACTCATGCGTCCTCCTGCGCACTTGCTACAGGTGCCTCAGTATCAGTTATCGACGCATCCTTGGGTTTTACCGGCACTGGCGCAAAATAGCCAACTACCAGCAACAGTATCCCTACACCAATGAAGGAAACGATGCGGTACAAGCCGCCACGGTCAGCCAGCTCTATCAGGAACAACTTCAACACCACCACAGCCAGCAAGGCTGCACCTGCTATCCATATAGTGCGCGACATACGGCGATTGGCAAACAGCATCACCGCGACACCACAGATGGCCCAGGTAATTGAGACTGCCGCCTGACTCAGGCGCGATGCAAACAAGGCATCGGCATCCCAGGGCACGCCAGCAAAATGATGGCAACTGCGCAATACCATGCCGGTCAGCAAGGCCAACGCCGTTGCAGCAGCAAAACCCGCCACCGCGTTTGATGCAGTTGTCTTGACTGCCGTCGGCCCAGACAGCGCGCGCCACCAGTGCAGCAGTGCTGCCAATACCAGCCACTGCCCCAACTCCAGCGGATTGAGCAAAGGTAGATATGGCAACGGACTGGCATTTCCTGCGCTAAACGCATTGGTCAGCCAGCACCAGCCCAGCAAATACAGGGCAACCGGCGCGCAGGCCTGTTCGATATACGCTTTACGATAGGTGTTGAGCGGCCAACGCTGCCCTAATTGTTTATTGCCAATGAACCAGAACACCAATGCGGGAACCAGTATCCAGCCCAGTAATGGCCAGCTGGACCAGGTATCTGCCAGCGGTTCAAAATGTGCCTGCCCTTCACGCGCAGCCAGTAACAGGAACAGCCAGAAGCCTGCTATATGCGTCAATTTCAGCAGACCGGGCCACAGCGCCAACCAGTTTTGCTGTTTTTTTAAGGCAAACAAATGCCAGGCAAAGGCCACAGGCCAGGCCAGCCAACCCAGATAAGCGGAAGGCAGATAGTTTCCCTTCGCCCCGGAAACTCCAATCAGCGCACTCAACATCAGCAAGGGCAAAGTTACCATCGCAGCCCCTGCCATTTGTGGCCAGGCCCGCCATTTTGCCAGGCTGATCATCAGCAGCGAGCTGATGACGGTGATCGCCACCGCAGCCGATGAGCAATATTCGCTGCGGGCAGTTCGCTCAAGTGTATCCAGACACTCAGGGAACCAGGCGGTCAGCCACCAGCCCAGGCCCCAGATAACCGGAATGGCCAAGGCCATTTTTCCGCTACACCAGGGATTGAGCCAGACGACTGGCAAAGGCAAGCCACTACTGCGGTTATCAGAACCATCGCCCTGCCCTGCCGCAGCATTTGCGGCACTCATTTGCAATAAGACATCGCGCATCCTGACAGCTTCTGCCCGTACACGGTCACCACTAAACCAGGCAGTCACAGCCAGAGACAATGGAACGAGGAACCCGAGATGCGCAAATGATGCACTATGATAGCCATTAAATTCAGTCACATAGATGCATGCAGCAATCACTTGCAAAGCCGCCGCCAGCGCAGCCAGTGCTGTATGCGACATACGCAATCCCACCCACAACAACAGGCAGGAAGTCAGCGGCCAGATCAATGCGGCCTGCTTCAGGTCAATCGCAAACAGCATCGCCAGATGCAACAAGGAACAGGCGCTAACCACAGACAATTTGTTCCAGTTAGACCATGTCGGCGGCAAGCCTTTGGCTTGTGCAGCACTTCTGGCGACAATCATGAAACGGCCCGCACTGAATAATATGCTGGCTGCGATGATCGCTGCTGAAAGCATACCACGCCAGCCATCGGCCAATGCCGCCTGGTTATTTGCAGTACCAGTTACTGCGGCCTGGGTATGCAGGGTCAGTAAAAATGAAATGAGAGACAGCGCCTGCAAAGTCGCAGATATCCTTGCAAAATCCGGCAATATCCAACGGGTAGCCACAGCCGACACCAGCAAAGCCAACACTGCCATGGCAGCAGCAGCGAATTGCGGCGTCAGTAACATCCAGGGCAATAAGGCAATTGCCGCTACACCTAGCCAAGGCAGCAAGGCATTCGGTAGTTTTTCCCACGCAGCCACTACATTTTGCTGTGAGCCACTGGCCGCACGCCGATGCAAATTCCAGACTACGAATACGCTGACGGCCAACAGCACCGGCCCCAGCCATGAACCTTGCAGCAATGGCCCTGCTACCGGATTGAGATAGATACCATGTAAAAGCTTATATGCCGCCCCCACCATGACCAGATAAGCAAAACCACGCGCATAAGGCCTTTGCTGGCGTATGCCCAGCCAGTACATGCCGGCACCTTCTACGGCCCAGGCAGCACCGGTCCAGGTGCCTTCCAGCCCCAGTGGTATCGCCAGTGTGCCAAAAATGGCTGCAACAATGACATAGGCTTCTGCCAGCAAAGCCAACCCCTGTTTTTCTTTGGAAAACACAAACCTGGCCAGCAGCAGATAAAAGAACCCGACGATCAGGGCAGAAAATGCAGCACCAAATTCGGTATTCTGAACCAGCAGGTATTGCATGCCAAAAGCAGTCACTGGATTACCAAATACCAGGGCGCTATCAACACGTCCGACCTGTTTCAGGGTTGCCAGCGGCCCTTCCACGTTGCTGGCTTCTTTGAGGGTGCGGCGTGCAAACAGCAAGCCGATAAGAGCAAACAAGACGAAGAAGAAAATCAGGAAAGGCTGAACAATGCCGTACTGGGCATCTGTGTAATAACGCTGCGCCCAACCCAAAGCAAGCGTAAAAGTGCCGACAAAACCGATCAGATTCAATACCCGCCAGGCATTGAACCAGGCCACCACGAAAATACCCACATCCAAAACAGCCAGGTAAGTGAACAAACCCAAAGGCCGGTTTTCGCCACTGGAGGTCAGTATGGGCGTAGCAAAACCTTCCAATGCAGCGACGATAGCCAGCAAGGGTGCATTTTGCAGCACAGCCAGTGCAGCGCTCAGCACTGATACGGCAAACATGAAACCAAAACCAGCTTCAGGAGAAATCAATGAAGATATCTTGATTGCCGACAAGGTCGTCAGATAAAACACCCCTATCGCCATGCCTTGCAGTATCAGGGCATAATCGCGCCGCTTGTTGCGCAAGAACCACCCCAAAGCCAGCAATACCACGCCCGTCAACGCCACGCCGGCATAACGCAATTCAACCGGTACAGTCACGCGTTCAGCGGTATAACGCAATAAGAACGCCAAACCAAGGAACAAAATAAGCACCCCGATTTTAACCAGGGTATTGCCACCAAAAATAAGATTGGCCAATGGTGCAGGCAAACTTTCCCGCAGGGTTTTGGGCGGTGGCGGAGGTGGCCTTTTGGCGATGACAGGTGGTACTGGTACCGGTGGCAGAATAGATGTAGCCTGCGCTTCGCGATCTTGTGCAACTGATAAATCTGTCAGTATTGCTAGCGCTGGTGCTGGTGTTGGTTCAATTTCATCGAGAATGACTAATTTTTTATCTGACTCTGCGGAGAGTTCCGTAACCAGTGCACTTTCCAGCGGCAATTCTGTCAGTATCAGGGAGGTGGTATCTTTAGCGAGAGCGTCATTGAGTTCAAGTTCATCGCTTGCCTGGGTTTTGACTTCAGGCGCTGGAGGCGTGAGCGCAATATTCAGTTTGGCAGCCTGCTGCATGTCGGCAGCAGCAGATTTGGACTGTTCTGCCTGCGTTTTTCTAAAGGCGGCTTTTTCCTCCTCCAGTTGCTGCTCTCTGAGTTGTATCTCTTCCCTGTCGCTCAGCTCAACGCCGTTAGCTACTTTTAAGCTGACAACTTCGCGCTCAAGACTTTGCAGGCGAATTTCCAGACTGGCGATTTTTTTTCGCATATCTGTCATCGCATCATTCGCCTGAGCTTGCGCAGGCACCTTCAATTCAGCCGACTTACCAGCCTTGCCTGCATTGGAACGACTCAGCATGTGGCCCAGATAACCACCCAGCACCGCCAGAATTAACATGGCAATACCAGATTCAAAAGCGACACCTATGATGAACCCAACGATTCCACCTACAAACCACATATTATTCCTTATTAGAACTGCGCTAATTACACTATCGCAGACTGTAAGGACATTTTAATAGACTTGCAATACTTATATCGTAACCAAATTTTAAATTTGGAAAAGACTGATCCAGAATGATTTGCCGCAAATCGTCAGTGAAACAGATTAAAAGACACCAAGAAAGAAATCAGGGTTTTGTCTGCTTTTGCGCCAATTCACGGTCTAGTTCTTCGATATGCAATTTTCTTTGCAAAGACTTGGCTTCGAGTGAAATTCTCTGCAAAACAACGATATGCTTACGGCGCTCTTGCTTGACGTCATTTAAGCAAGAGTTAACGAAAAAATTGTTGTGACAGGTCTTCTCTGCCTGTTCAAACCAGTTTTGTAAACGCGTCTGAGCGGCGGTGCTTTCTTTGAGAGCCAAATCAGCCGCCTCACCAGTGACAATACTGCCACCGGCGAATTGCTGATTCAGCGATTCGGTCAAATGGGCGATGGCCGAGATTTCATCCGCATCAGACGAAGCAAAGGCGACGCCTGTCATCAGCAGCTGAGCCGCCAACACGAGGCAAACTGAACAAAAATATTTTATCAAACGATGTTCTCCGTGACATGGCGCTGATCGGCATCCATATATTCTTTCGACTGCATTTCTATGATGCGCGATACTGTCCTGTGAAACTCATTAGACAAGGTGCCGTTGGTGTACAGCTCCTCAGGCTGGACTTCAGCCGACATGATCAATTTTACCTTGTTGTCGTAAAACACATCAATCAACCAGGTAAAACGTCTTGCCTCGGACGACATGGCCGCAGACATGCGCGGCACAGAAGACAAAACCACGGTGTGAAAGCGACTGGCAATTTCAAGATAATCATTTTGCGAACGCGGGCCACCGCATAGCGTGGCAAAGTCAAACCAGATGGCGCTGCCGGCACGTCTTAATGATTTCAGGTTACGCCCTTCTATATCCACACGCGGGTCTTCATCACTGGTTTCTGCAATGCGCGCAAAGACATCGCGCAGGGCTTTATCTGTCGCAGCATTCAAAGGTGTCAGATAAGCCTGAACCTGCTCCAGGGCACGTTTGCGGTAATCATTGCCCGAATCAACATTCAATACATCCAGCTTTTCATTCAGCAACGCAATGGTCGGCAACATGCGGTCGCGGTGCAATCCCTCCGGGTATAAAGTCTCCGGCTGGTAATTCGACGTCATGACAAAAGAGACGCCGTTATCGAATAAGGCTCTGAGCAGGTTATACAATAACATCGCATCAGCCACATCAGAGACGTGAAATTCATCAAAGCAAATCAGGCGGTATTTTTTTGCAATACGCTTTGCAACTTCATCAAGCGGATCAGCAACGCCTTTCAATTCATCCAGCTGGCGATGAACGCCACGCATGAATTCATGAAAATGCAATCTGGCTTTTCTGACTACTGGCACAACGGAGTAAAAACTATCCATCAGAAACGATTTGCCTCGCCCTACTCCACCCCACATATAAACGCCACGGGGCACTTCAGGACGGGTAATCAGGCGTGTCAACTTATTGGCACGCTTGCCCTTGTACAAGACCCATTCATCGTAGGCCGTCTGCAAACGATCAACTGCACGTTTTTGCGCCTCATCAGCCTGAAAACCACGCTGGCTCAATGCATCCTGATAGTACTCTAAGACATTCATGGAAATAAAAGAAAGATCTTTGCTGTGTCACCATACTTGCGGCGACAGGGTGAAACTGCTGCATGTGCTGACCTGACACATATCAAGTCAGCACATATCTGTCAGTCTGGGCGCAAAAATTGCGCCCGTTTCCAGTCAAGCTGAGTTGAATCAGAAATTGAGTGAACGCTTGTCCACTGCCAGCGCAGCTTCTTTGGTTGCTTCCGACAAGGACGGATGTGCATGACAAATACGAGCGATATCTTCAGCAGATGCACGGAATTCCATCGCTACCACAGCCTCAGAAATCAGCTCGGAAGCCATCGGTCCGATGATGTGCACGCCCAGGATTTCGTCAGTCGTAGCGTCCGCCAAAAACTTGACCATGCCAGAGGTATCACCCAAAGCGCGTGCACGGCCATTCGCCATGAACGGGAAAGTACCCGCTTTATAAGCAACACCGTCCGCTTTCAATTGCTGTTCAGTGCGGCCAACCCAGGCGATTTCTGGCGAAGTGTAGATCACCCAGGGAATCGTATTGAAATTGACATGGCCGTGTTGACCCGCGATGCGTTCAGCAACAGCAACACCTTCTTCTTCAGCTTTATGCGCCAGCATAGGGCCGCGCACGACGTCACCAACTGCCCAGACATTTGGCAGATTGGTTTTGCAATCACCGTCCACCGCGACGAAGCCGCGCTCGTCAAGCTTCAGGCCGACTGCTTCTGCATTCAGGCCATTGGTGTTTGGTGTGCGACCGATAGAAATGATCAGCTTGTCGAAAACAGCCTTGTGTTCAGCACCTTTGTCATCGGTATAATTGACAGTAACGTCTTTACCACCGTTGACGATTTCGCCAATTTTTACGCCAAGGTTGATGGACAAACCTTGTTTGCCAAACAGCTTATGCGCTTCTTTGGCGATTTGCTCATCCACCGCACCCAGGAAAGTCGGCAAAGCTTCGAGTACAGTAACTTCTGCACCCAGGCGACGCCATACACTGCCCATTTCCAGGCCAATCACACCGGCACCGATAACGCCAAGCTTTTTAGGTACTTCAGCGATCTTCAGGGCACCGTCATTTGACAAGATAGTTTCTTCATCAAAAGCAGCGCCTGGCAAGGCACGCGCATTGGAACCGGTAGCAACGATGATATGTTTGGCAGTAATGCTCTCTTCTGTTTTGCCGGCGACCTTGATCTCATACGCGCCCGCATCGGCTTTTACGAAAGAGCCGTGACCGTGGAAGAAAGTGACTTTGTTCTTTTTGAACAAGAACAAAATACCATCATTGTTTTGCTTGACGATGGTATTTTTTCGACCCAGCATTTTTGCCACGTCCAGGCCCAGGCCCTGAACCTGAATGCCGTGGTCAGCAAATGCATGGCCTGCATGCTCGTAATGCTCGGAGGATTGCAACAGCGCCTTGGAGGGTATGCAACCTACGTTAGTGCAAGTACCACCAGGTGCCGGGCCGCCTTTTTCATTGGTCCAGGCATCGATACAGGCGGTAGAAAAACCGAGTTGCGCAGCACGGATAGCGGCGATATAACCACCGGGGCCGCCACCAATGACGACGACATCAAATTGTTTACTCATGGAAGTATCCTGATTTTGAATATGTTCTTACTTGGCAGGCAATCGCAAATGTCTTCACGGGCATTTTTACGCTTCAATCTTCTTGCGGGATAATAATCCAGGCCAGTAGATAGGCCAGTAATCCAGCGCCGAAATAAATCGTAAAAATGACGAACAACAAACGCCAGACTGACGAATCCAGGGTCGTTGTTTTTCCCAGACCACCACAAATACCGCCAAACCATCTGTCGTTTTTTGAACGACGAAAATGGTTCAATTGTTGCAGTGCCGGATCAATCCCTGAATTTGAAAACGACTGATCAAACGAAGACTGCCCACTTCCATTGGAAGCAAGCAGTTTTGCCTTGGCTTGCGCGAATTCTGCATCAGACAAAGCGCCTTTCTGATGCAGTTCGTGCAGGTGTTTGATTTCGTCAGCGAGATTCATTTGTTTCTTGCCAAACGTTGACGCTGAGATTACAGATCGAGCAACAAACGTGCAGGATCTTCCAGCGCTTCTTTCATTGTTACCAGACCCAATACCGCTTCGCGGCCATCGATAATTCTATGGTCATAAGACATCGCCAGGTAATTCATAGGACGGATGACGATCTGGCCGTTTTCAACGACAGCGCGGTCCTTGGTTGCATGCACACCCAAAATTGCAGACTGCGGTGGGTTGATAATCGGTGTCGACAACATGGAACCGAAAGTACCGCCGTTAGAGATGGAGAAAGTACCGCCAGACAAATCATCCAGGGTCAGCTTGCCATCTTTGGCCTTGGCGCCGAATTCACCGATTTTCTTTTCGATTTCAGCGATGCTCATCTGGTCAGCATTACGCAGGATAGGCACCACCAGACCACGTGGCGAACCAACTGCAATACCGATGTCGAAGTAACCGTGATACACGATGTCATTGCCATCAACAGATGCGTTGATGATAGGGTATTTTTTCAATGCAGCTACGGCAGCTTTGACGAAGAAGGACATGAAACCCAGTTTGACGCCGTGCTCTTTTTCAAACTTGTCTTTGTACTTGTTGCGCAAGTCCATCACAGGTGCCATGTTGACTTCATTGAAGGTCGTCAGAATCGCATTGGTTGATTGCGATTGCACCAGACGTTCAGCGATACGGGCACGCAAACGGCTCATCGGCACGCGCTCTTCAGGGCGGTCACCCAGGTCCGCTGCTTTTGGTGCAGCGACTTGTTGCAAGGCTGGTTTTGCTGCAACGGGTGCTGCCATTGGCGCAACTGACGGCGCTGCCGCTGGTTTGGCCGCGACCGCTGCCAGTGCATCACCTTTGGTAACGCGGCCATCTTTGCCGGAACCATCAACTTGCACTGCAGTCAGATTATTTTCTGACAGGATTTTTGCTGCCGCCGGCATTGCTACGCCAGCAGAAGATTTGGCATCAGCAGGCGCTGCTGCTGCGGCAACTGCGACTGGAACAGCTGACACTTCCATCGGGCTTACTTTTGCAGACGCATCAGTATCGATGATCGCAATGATTTCACCAGCGACAACAGTGCTGCCGTCGCCTTTGATGATTTGCGTAATCACACCAGCATCTGGTGCTGGCAGTTCGAGCACGACTTTGTCGGTTTCTACGTCGATCAGGTTTTCGTCACGGCCAACTGCTTCGCCGATTTTTTTATGCCAGGACAACAGGGTCGCTTCTGCAACGGACTCAGATAACTGAGGAACTTTTACTTCGATAATTGCCATTTTTTTCTCTCCGATTCGGGTAGCCAGATGTGGCATCAGCTTCTGATGCCACATCGCGTCATTATTTGGTCAGGACAAAGCCTTTGAGTTTGGAAAATGCCGTTTCCAGCAATGCTTTTTGTTGTGCATAGTGCTTGTCGTAGTAACCGACAGCTGGCGATGCACTGGCTGGACGACCTGCGTAGGCAAGTTTTTGTCCTTCTTCCAAACTTTCAAAAATATTGTGCTGGATCTGGAACCATGGTCCCTGATTTTGCGGTTCATCTTGCGCCCAGACCAGTTCTGCCATGTTCGGAAATTTTTTCAATTCGGCAGCAAAGCTCTTGTGCGGGAAAGGATACAGCTGTTCAACACGGATGATTGCCGTATCGGACTGGCCGCGCTCTTTACGTGCATTGACCAGATCGTAGTAAACCTTGCCGGAACAGGCGATAACACGCTTGACCTTTTTGGCATCGATCTTTTCATCGACTTCACCAATGACGGTGTGGAAACTACCCTTGGCCAGATCGGACAATGGAGAACCTGCATCCTTGTTACGCAGCAAGGACTTCGGCGTCATGATCACCAGCGGCTTGCGGAACATGCGTATCATCTGACGACGCAACAGATGGAAAATCTGCGCAGATGTCGTCGGTTGTACAACTTGCATATTGTTGTCAGCACACAATTGCAGGAAGCGCTCTGGACGTGCGGAAGAATGTTCTGGACCCTGACCTTCATAGCCATGCGGCAGCATCATGACGAGACCAGAAGCACGGCCCCATTTCACTTCGCCAGAACTGATGAACTGATCGATAACAACCTGAGCACCATTGGCGAAATCGCCGAACTGTGCTTCCCAGATCGTCAGGGTATTTGGCTCTGCCGTGGAATAACCATATTCAAAGCCCAGTACCGCTTCTTCAGACAAAACGGAATCAATGACCGTGAACGGTGCCTGTTTGTCGGAAATGTTTTGCAGAGGAATATACGTACCTGCATCCCAGCGTTCACGATTTTGATCATGCAACACAGCGTGACGGTGGACGAAAGTGCCGCGACCTGCATCCTGGCCAGTCAAACGAATGGCGTAACCGGAAGAAACCAGGGACGCGTAAGCCAGATGCTCACCCATGCCCCAGTCCAGATTCATTTCACCACGGCCCATCGTTGCACGGTCACCCAGTACTTTTTCGACCAGGCTATGTGGCTTGAAGCCTTCTGGAACGGTAGTAATACGCTCAGCCAGACGTTTCAGTTCTGTGGCCGGCACTGCTGTATCGGCAGCATCTGTCCATTTACGGTTGAGGAAAGGAATCCAGTCAACAGCATATTTGTTTTTGAAATTGGAAATAACCGGATCATGCGTATGCTTGCCGGCATCCATGGCGTCACGGTAGGCTTTGATCATCTGATCGCCGCCGTCAGCAGGAATAGTACCTTGTGCAGACAATTTGTCCGCATACATCTTGCGCGTACCAGGATGCTGACCAATTTTCTTGTACATCAATGGCTGTGTCAGTGCTGGCGTATCTTGTTCGTTATGACCCAATTTACGGAAGCAGATGATATCGACCACGATATCTTTCTTGAATTCCATACGGTAATCCAGAGCGATTTGCGTCGCCAGAACCACAGCTTCAGGATCATCTGCATTCACGTGCATGACTGGCGCTTCAATCATCTTGACGACGTCGGAGCAATATAAAGTCGAACGTGAATCGCGTGGATCAGAAGTGGTGAAACCGATCTGGTTATTGATGACGATATGCATCGTGCCACCAGTACCGTAACCACGAGTCTGCGCCAGATTCAGGGTTTCCATGACCACGCCCTGCCCTGCAAACGCGGCATCACCGTGTACCAGGATAGGCAAGACTTGTGAGCCATCTTTGTCGCCGCGACGATCCATACGGGCTTTGACAGAACCTTCTACCACTGGATTAACGATTTCCAGATGGGAAGGATTAAATGCCAGGGACAAGTGAACCGGGCCGCCAGGGGTAGAAATATCCGAAGAGAAGCCTTGATGGTATTTAACGTCACCTGCTGGCAAATCATCACCATGTTTGCCTTCAAATTCAGCAAACAGATCCTGCGGCATTTTGCCCAGGGTATTGACCAGTACGTTCAGACGTCCGCGGTGGGCCATGCCGATAACGATTTCTTCCACACCGCGCTCACCGGCGCGTTGTATCGTTTCATCCATGGAAGCGATAAAGCTTTCGCCACCTTCTAGGGAGAAGCGCTTCTGACCAACATATTTGGTATGCAGATAACGTTCCAGGCCTTCAGCCGCGGTCAGGCGGTCGAGGATATGTTTTTTCTTCTCAGCAGAGAAAGATGGTGTGGAGCGTATCGCTTCCAGCTTTTGTTGCAACCAGCGCTTTTCTGTCGGGTCGCTGATGTACATGAATTCAGCGCCGATGGAACGGCAATATGTGTCGCGCAAGGCGTTGATCAGGTCGCGCAATGATGCAGTTTCTGGCCCGAAATAGGTATTGCTGATATTGAACTGTATGTCCATATCGGCATCGGTAAAGCCGTAGAAACTTGGTTCCAGTTCTGGAATGCTTGGGCGTTCCTGGCGTTGCAGCGGGTCCAGATTGGCCCAGTGGCTGCCGAGGAAGCGATAGGCGGCGATCAGTTGCTGGGCGGCGACGCGTTTGCGCCCCATTTCAGCATCAGCAGTGGCATTGACTGTACGTATCGGGCCTTGTTTGGCGCGTTCTGCGAACGAAGCAATCACAGGTGCGTGGGCGACGTCAGGTTTTGCAGAGCCATCAACTGCTGGCACATGCTGCATTGCATCAAAGTATGCGCGCCAGTTTTCAGGAACAGAACCGGGATTGTTGAGGTACGCTTCATACAGTTCTTCTACATACGGCGCATTGCCGCCGAACAAGTACGAGTTAGCGTTATATTGTTGCATCATCTTGCTCACCTTTCTTCGCGTTTCGCGAGATTAGCGGGTTAATCTAACCTTCCGCGACACGGCCTGACCGGTTAGCGGATTGCACATCAAGTTGTGGGGAAGGGCTTGTTTCAAACTAGCTTCATGACCAAATCAGAAAACATATCATTTCAATATCTTTTTTGATTGAATCGCGAAATTTATATGTAAAAATCACTTTCGTGGCGAAGCATAGCATAATTAATGAAGAAAAAAAAAGCGAGTCGCAAAGACTCGCTTTTTACAACAGCAATAATTATCAAAAATTAACGCTTGTCGATAGATGGCACATCACGCTTTGGTGAGCCAACGAACAATTGACGTGGGCGACCAATTTTTTGCTCAGGATCAGAAATCATTTCCTTCCATTGTGCAATCCAGCCTACTGTACGAGCCAGTGCAAAGATACCGGTGAACAATGCGGTTGGAATACCCAAGGCGCGTTGTACGATACCTGAATAGAAATCGACATTCGGATAGAGCTTGCGGCTGACGAAGTATTCGTCTTCCAGCGCGATTTTTTCCAGTGCCATCGCCAGTTTGAACAATGGATCATCTTGCAGACCCAGTTCTTGCAACACTTCATAGCAAGTTTCACGCATCAGTTTGGCGCGTGGGTCATAGTTTTTATAAACACGGTGACCAAAACCCATCAGCTTGACGCCAGAATTTTTGTCTTTTACTTGTTCAATGAAGTGCGGGATGTTATCGACACTGCCGATTTCTTCCAGCATGCTCAATGCGGCTTCGTTCGCACCACCGTGAGCAGGGCCCCACAGGCAAGCGATACCAGCAGCGATACACGCAAATGGATTGGCACCAGAAGAACCTGCCAGGCGTACAGTCGAAGTCGACGCATTTTGCTCATGGTCTGCATGCAAGATCAAAATACGGTCCAGCGCACGTACCAGCACTTCATTGCTCTTATATGGAGCACAAGGTGTCGAGAACATCATGTACATGAAGTTGGCGCTGTAAGACAAATCATTGCGTGGATACACAAATGGCTGGCCGATAGAATATTTGTAAGCCATGGCAACCAGCGTTGGCATTTTAGCGATCAGACGTATCGCTGACACTTCACGATGGCGAGGGTCATTGATATCAAGTGAGTCATGATAAAACGATGCCAGCGCACCAACCGTGCCTACCAGTACCGACATGGGATGCGCATCGCGACGGAAGCCACGGAAGAAAAACTGCATCTGTTCATGCACCATGGTGTGATTGGTGACCGTTTCAACAAATTCAGTTTTTTGCGCTGCATTTGGCAACTCACCGTTCAACAACAGATAGCAGGTTTCCAGGAAATCACCGCCATTGACCGCCAGTTGCTCAATCGGATAGCCGCGATACAGCAATTCGCCTTTATCGCCATCGATATACGTAATCGAGGAATTACATGCCGCTGTCGACATGAAGCCCGGATCATAGGTGAACATACCGGTAGAACCATACAATTTACGGATGTCGATGACATCAGGACCAATCGAGCCCTTGTAAATCGGCATTTCCAGCGCTGGCGAGCCATCGGAGAATGAAAGGGTAGCTTTTGTTTCAGAATTAGTCATGGCTCTTCCTTCAGATAAGAGGTGAGTCGTTAATCAAAAAAACACAAAAATCAATTATGTTCAAGCCGTTTGCAGGCGCAGCAATAAAGCATGTACGTGAGGCAGATCCACTTCTGCTTCAGGCTGCTTTTTAGCCATAATCAAATCCATCAAAGTATTGTCTGGCAATTCCATCAGGCGACTGAAGGCATCCACTTCTTCATCCGTCAGGGATTCTTCATTCACGTCCAGAAAACGCGTCAATATCAAATCGTTTTCCAGCAAACCCCGCCTTGCACGCCATCGCAGGCGAGCACGTTTTACCGGATCGCTTTGATGAGGTATGGCTATTGACTCAGACATAATTACTTTCTCTTTTATGCTTACTATTTCATGCAATTCTCAGGGCATCCAGAAAACCGCATGAAATAGCAGCGATGCCTTTCAGCATCGCTACTTTTACAGCCTATCTACTTAACTCAGACTGCGCGGCGAACCATCAGTTCCTTGATTTTGCCGATAGCACGGGTAGGATTCAAACCTTTTGGACAGACGTCCACACAATTCATGATGGTGTGGCAACGGAACAAACGATAAGGATCTTCCAGGTTATCGAGACGCTCGCCAGTGGCCTGATCACGTGAATCTGCAATGAAGCGATATGCCTGCAACAAACCTGCCGGGCCAACAAATTTATCAGGATTCCACCAGAAAGACGGGCATGAAGTCGAGCAGCATGCACACAAGATGCATTCATACAGACCATCAAGCTCTTCACGTTCTGCCGGTGATTGCAGACGCTCTTTTTCCGGAGGAATGGAGTCATTCATCAGGTAAGGCTTGATGGAATTGTATTGCTTGAAGAATTGCGTCATATCCACGATCAGATCGCGGATGACTGGCAGGCCAGGCAAAGGACGCAAGACAATAGGCTCGCTCAATTCATTCAGATTGGTGGTACATGCCAGACCATTCTTGCCATTGATGTTCATCGCATCAGAACCACACACGCCTTCACGGCATGAGCGACGCAGCGCCAAAGAATCATCAACGTCAGACTTGATGCGCTGCAAGGCATCCAGCAACATCTTGTCAGTGTCTTGCAACTCGACTGTCAAGTCTTGCATGTAAGGCTTGGCATCCTTGTCCGGATCGTAGCGATAGATTTTAAATTTTAGTGTACGTGCCATATCGATATCTCTTTAGAATGTACGTGGTTTCGGCTTGAAGGTGTCTACAGTCAGCGGCTTGGTCACGACCGGTTTGTAGTCAAGACGATTGCCTTCGGAATACCACAAGGTATGCTTCATCCAGTTAATGTCGTCACGATCTTCATAATCACGGTGTGCATGCGCACCACGAGATTCTTTACGGGCGGCGGCGGATGTAATGGTTGCCTTGGCTGTTTCGATCAGGTTATCCAGTTCCAGCGCTTCCACACGGGCAGTATTGAAAACCTTGGATTTATCCTTGAAAGAAACATGCTTGCGGCGCTCATCAAGCTCCATAATTTTCTTGTAACCGGCTTGCAGCAATTCATCAGTACGGAATACACCGCAGTATTGCTGCATGCTGGCACGGATATCGTTGGCAACGTCTTGCACGCGCTCAGAACCAGTGCTGGTTTCCAGCTTGGCCAGGCGTGACAACGCCAGGTCTGCTGCATCAGCAGGCAAGTCTTTATTGCTGCGTTCTTTAAGCTTGCTGGCAACGACATGATTACCAGCAGCACGGCCAAACACCAGCAAATCAAGCAGAGAGTTAGTACCCAGACGATTGGCACCGTGTACGGATACGCAGGCGCATTCACCGATTGCATACAAACCATTGACGACTTCACTGCCACCGTTTTTCGGCGCAACAACCTGACCATGAATATTGGTCGGGATACCACCCATTTGATAATGGATGGTAGGAACCACAGGAATCGGCTCCTTGGTCGCATCCACGTTGGCAAACTTGTGAGCGATTTCGAGAATCGATGGCAGACGTTTTTGAATGGTGTCAGCACCAATATGACGCAGATCCAGCATGACGTGATCTTTATTCGGACCACAACCACGACCTTCTTTAATTTCCTGATCCATGGAGCGGGAAACAAAGTCACGTGGTGCCAAATCTTTATACGTAGGCGCATAGCGCTCCATGAAGCGCTCACCCTGACTATTGATCAGGATACCGCCCTCACCGCGTACACCTTCGGTAATCAGGACGCCGGCACCGGCAACACCAGTAGGATGGAATTGCCAGAATTCCATATCTTCCAGTGGCAAGCCAGCGCGTGCAGCCATACCCATACCATCACCGGTATTGATGAAAGCATTGGTGGAAGCTGCCCAGATACGACCGGCACCGCCGGTTGCAAATATCGTGGTTTTGGCTTCCAGCATCATGACTTCGCCGGTTTCCATTTCCAATGCAACCACACCCAGCACGTCACCATCCGCATCGCGGATCAGGTCGATTGCCATCCATTCAACAAAGAAATGGGTACGGGCACGTACGTTGCGTTGATACAGGGTATGCAGCAAAGCATGGCCAGTACGGTCAGCTGCGGCGCAAGCACGCTGTACAGCTTTCTCACCGAAATTGGCGGTATGACCACCAAATGGACGCTGATAAATCGTGCCATCAGCATTACGGTCAAAAGGCATGCCGAAATGCTCAAGTTCATAAACGACTTTTGGCGCTTCACGGCACATGAATTCGATCGCATCCTGATCACCCAAGTAATCGGACCCCTTGACCGTGTCAAACATATGCCAGTACCAGTTGTCTTCCGACATATTACCCAGGGAAGCACCAATACCACCTTGAGCGGCTACTGTATGCGAACGGGTGGGAAATACTTTAGACAATACAGCAACATTCAGACCAGCCTCAGCCAGTTGTAGCGAAGCACGCATGCCTGAACCGCCAGCACCAACGATAACCGCATCAAAACGGCGGGTAGGAATTGCAGGTTTAATTGCGGCCACTTTTATACTCTCCACAAAATCTGTGCAGCATAGCCAGCACAAGCAATCAGCCACAGGATCGTGGCAACTTGAAATACCAGGCGCACAAATACACTGTGCGTCACATAATCCATCCAGACATCACGCATACCTACCCAGGCGTGATACAACAGGCAAATCACCACCGAAAACGTCGCCAGCTTGAACCATTGCATGGCGAAAATGCCAGCCCAACCTTCATAGCTGAAATTTTTACCCGTCAAAAACAAACCCAGCAAAATCACGGTATAGACTGCCATGACAATCGCTGTTACGCGCTGCGCCAGCCAGTCACGCAAACCGTAGTTCGCACCCACGACCAGGCGCTTAGGGCCAATATTATTATTTGCCATTTAAAATACTCCGAACAGTTTCAGACCTGTCAATGCAGCCAGCACCAGGCTGATGGCCAGCACACCAACAGCTGATTTGCGCGCCGTATCTTTATCAAGGCCAAAGTGCAAATCCATGAACAAGTGACGAACGCCCGCACAAAAATGATGCAAGTAAGCCCAAACCAAAGCAAGAATCACCAGCTTGACGAAAACATGCGAAGTAAACCCTTGCAATTCAGCAAACGTCAGTTCCGATGTCAAGCTTTTGTCCAGCAGGTACAAAATAAACGGCAACAACAGGAACATCAACATTCCACTGCCACGATGCAGAATCGAAACAAAGCCTGCCAGCGGCAGACGATATCCCGTCGCATCGATCAGGCGCATTACACCAAAGCGCGGTCTGGTTTTTACTACTTCAGACATAAATAATCTCCCCATTAACTAGTCTGTACATAAACCTTGCAATTTTCGCTCATTTTGGTGCATTGCACCAACAAAAATCGGCGCAATTTACAAAATATCGCTATCTTAAACCTAAACGCAAGACGTCACAGAACGCCAAGTCATTCAAAAACAAGGCAAAAATGGAAGTACAAATTAATTTCGGATAACACCAAAAAACCACATGGAAGCGCGTATCAACTCAACTCGTTCCGATAATGATGACTGGTAGTCAGATATAAACCGCGACGCAACTCCACTGGCTTGTCGCCATAAGTAAAAGACACCCGCTCCACATTCAACAAAGGCATACCGGTGTCGACCTGCAACAGGGAGGCCACCAACTCATCAGCACAGATGGCGCGAATTTGCTCTGAAGCACGTATCATGTGCGTACCAAATTCTGTTTCGAACAGGCCATACATTGGCCCTTTGTATTCATTCAGCCGCTCAGCCGTCAGCCCTTTAAAAATGGAACCCGGCAACCATAAGTCATCAAGAATTGTCGGCACACCAGAAAATGACTGCACACGCCGGATGAAAACCACTGAGTCGCCAGATTTAATTTCAAGCAGGCGAGCCACCTCGGCAGGCGCACGCATGCGCTTGACTTCAACGATTTTATTTTCCGGATAATGGGGAACACCTTCATCAGGCGCCAGTCGCAAAAAACGGAACTGCGAACGCGCCTCATGATGGGTGGCAACAAACGTCCCCTTCCCCTGACGCCGAACGACCAGATTTTCGGCAGACAACTCATCAATCGCCTTACGTACTGTGCCCTGACTTACCTTGAAGCGACTGGCCAGCTCCATCTCACTGGGAATCAGCTCACCAGGCTTCCACTCACCAGATTGCAGGCTTTGCGTAATCAATGCCTTTATCTGTTGATACAATGGACTGAATGTGGGAGACGCAGTCAAGGATGCATTACCAACCCCACTACCCGGAGTGGCCGGACTGATCGCTTGATTATTTGGTGTTGGCAGGATTGAGTTCATAGGCTGCAATTTCACCACAAAACCACCCTGTCCGTCCAGAATAAAAGCGTTAAGTAATATGTCTTATATAAGACATAAGATATTCATTGACACTTGCACTGACACAACCTAAACTCCCGTACAAATAGCTGGTCACTTGCCAACTATATCCGTGTCATACCAAGCAATATAGTTCTAACGCCTTTAATGTAAAGGACGAAAAGCATGTTTACAGCTGATTTTGGCTGACTGACTGCGTTTTCAACGGTATCATTAAGCGTTTCACATAGTGCCTGATTTTTGATTTCACGGCGCTGCACTTGTTTGAACATCGTTTTAACACCACTTCGGAGATGTATCATGGCGAAATCCCCTATGCGCGTAGCTGTTACCGGCGCCGCAGGCCAAATTGGCTATTCCCTTCTGTTCCGTATCGCCAATGGCGACATGCTGGGCAAAGACCAGCCAGTGATTCTGCAATTATTGGAAATTCCTGACGAAAAAGCCCAGAAAGCGTTGAAAGGCGTCATGATGGAAATCGACGACTGCGCATTCCCACTGTTGGCTGGCATGACAGCTCACAGCGATCCAATGACAGCGTTCAAGGATATCGACGTTGCCCTGCTGGTTGGCGCACGTCCTCGCGGCCCAGGCATGGAACGCAAAGATCTGCTGGAAGCCAATGCACAGATTTTCACCGTGCAAGGCAAGGCACTGGATGCAGTAGCATCCCGCAATGTTAAAGTTCTGGTAGTTGGTAACCCAGCCAATACCAATGCTTACATCGCCATGAAATCAGCACCATCCCTGCCGGCGAAAAACTTCACGGCAATGCTGCGTCTGGATCATAACCGCGCCTTGTCCCAAGTCGCCGCCAAAGTTGGCAAACCAGTTGCAGCAGTTGAAAAACTGTGCGTCTGGGGCAATCACTCCCCAACCATGTATGCTGACTATCGCTTCGCGACAGTTGACGGCGCGTCCGTCAAAGACCTGATCAATGACCAAGTCTGGAACAAGGATGTATTCCTGCCTACAGTTGGCAAACGCGGTGCAGCGATTATCGAAGCACGCGGCCTGTCTTCTGCTGCCTCAGCAGCGAATGCAGCAATCGACCACGTACGTGACTGGTTGCTGGGCACAAACGGCAAATGGACTACCATGGGAATCCCTTCTGATGGCTCTTATGGCATCCCTGAAGGCACCATGTTCGGCTTCCCTGTCACAACAGAAAACGGCGAATACAAAATCGTTGAAGGTCTGGAAATCGACGAGTTCTCCCGTGAACGCATCAACATTACTCTCAAAGAATTGCAAGAAGAGCGTGATGGCGTCAAACACCTGGTAGGTTAATCAAGTCAGGGGGCAGATCCCGGTTTTTGCCGGGATTTGCCTTGGTTCACGATGATATATTTAAGTGATGCATCCATCTACAGTACTTTTTCAGGATCACATTCGACCGGTTATATTGCCGGTATGCGACCATTACGCTGGATCTGAAAAATTGATGCGCAAATCGATTGCGCGACAACAGGAACTGGATGGTGTTTTCGACATCACTCTCGATTGCGAAGATGGCGCCTCCGCTGGCAACGAGATCATTCATGCAGAACTGATCGCCGCATTGGTCGCCAGCACTGACAATCATTATCAGCGTCTTGGCGTTCGCGTACATGATGTCCACCATCCTGCATTTGAACAAGACCTGGAAATAATCCTCCCGGCATGTGCAGACAAGCTTGCCTATCTGGTTTTACCAAAAATCAATACCACTGCAGAATTACTGTCTGCACTGCAACGCATTAATCACTATGGCAAAAGAACTGACGGCCAGCTCATTCCCGTCCATGCCCTGATAGAAACCCATGGCGCACTGGCAGAAGTGCAGCAAATTGCCGCCCTGCCCCAGGTAGAATGCTTGTCGTTTGGTTTAATGGATTTTGTATCCTCCCATTTTGGTGCCATACCTGCCTCAGCCATGCGCTCGCCCGGGCAATTTACTCACCCACTGGTTTTGCGCGCCAAGCTGGAAATTGCCGCAGCCTGTCATCGCTATGGCAAAGTTGCCTCTCACAATGTCACCACCGAGATCAAAGATATAAGCGTAGTGGCAAATGATGCCCGGCGCGCAGCCAGCGAATGCGGCTATACACGCATGTGGAGCATACATCCTGACCAGATACGGCCCGTCATCCAGGCATTTTCACCGAGTGAAAATGAAATTCATGATGCCATTGCCATTCTGACTCAGGCAAAAAATCAGGCCTGGGGGCCAATACAATGGCAAGGTCAGCTACATGACAGAGCCAGTTACCGCTATTATTGGACAATTTTAAGACGGGCCCAATCAGGGTCATTTGTTTTACCAGCAGCAGCACAAGAATTACTTTAGGAGACACCATGAAATTACTTTCTTTTATTAGCCTGGCATTTGCCGCATGCACCATCCTTGCTACCAATGCCAATGCCGTGGAAGCGCCTCGCAGCAAGACTAAATCCACAGCAAAAGCGGCAAAACCTGCCGCTGCTCAGGCAACAAAAGAAGATGATGAGCCGGAACCGGACGTGCAAATGCACAATAGTTTCGAATACAAATGCGAACTCGGCAACTCCCTGACCATGTACATCAACCCGGAAGATGTTGATCATGTGGCCATGCGCTGGAAAAAGCGCTTGTATCGACTGTCCAAAGTGGATACCACAACGGGTGCCGTACGTTTCGAAAATCAAAAGGCCGGATTTGTCTGGATAGGCATCCCCGCCAAAGGCTTGTTACTGGATTCTCATAAGGGCCAGCAATTAGCCAATGAATGCAAGACAGAAGCAGCCTCACTGGCGGAAGTGAATAGTAAAGACAGCACCAGCACTGCAGCGCAAGTCAAGTAAGCTTCATGCTTCAAAACCAGCAACATACTCAGTTGCGCCAGCTCGATTGAGATAAATGGATATCGCACTAGTTAATGTAATTATTTTTTGATCGTTGATTTTTGTAAATAAGAGGAAGAGCCATGAGCCAAAATGCGTACAAAGATGCATTCAAAACCCTGAAAGATTTTAAAATTTCAGATGCCAAGAAAGGCAAGTTCTTTTCTTTGCCTGCATTGGAAAAAAATCTCGGTGTCAATATTTCACGCCTGCCAGTTTCTATCCGTATCGTTCTGGAATCGGTACTGCGTAACTGCGACGGTAAAAAAGTAACTGAAGAACACGTCAAACAACTGGCTAACTGGGGTGCAACTGCCTCCCGTACAGACGAAATCCCGTTCGTTGTGTCCCGTGTTGTACTGCAAGATTTTACCGGCGTACCGCTGCTGGCCGATCTGGCTGCCATGCGCAATGTCGCTGCCAAACAAGGTAAAAATCCAAAAAATATTGAGCCTTTGGTTCCTGTTGATCTGGTCGTTGATCACTCTGTGCAAATCGATCATTTCCGCGAAAAGAAAGCACTCGACCTGAACATGAAACTGGAATTCTCGCGCAATAACGAGCGTTATCAGTTCATGAAATGGGGCATGCAGGCATTTGATACTTTTGGCGTGGTTCCTCCAGGCTTTGGTATCGTCCATCAGGTCAATCTGGAATACCTGGCACGCGGCGTACACAAAATCAAAGACGCCAAGAAAAATGAAGTGTATTACCCAGACACACTGGTAGGTACTGATTCCCACACGACCATGATCAATGGTATCGGCGTCGTTGGTTGGGGTGTTGGCGGCATTGAAGCCGAAGCTGGCATGCTGGGCCAACCAGTCTACTTCCTGACACCAGACGTCGTCGGCGTCAATCTGACTGGCGCATTGCGCGAAGGCTGTACTGCAACGGATCTGGTATTGACGATCACTGAATTGCTGCGCAAAGCCAAGGTTGTTGGCAAATTTGTTGAATTCTTTGGCGAAGGCACACGCTCCCTGTCTCTGACAGATCGCGCGACTATCGCCAACATGGCACCGGAATACGGCGCGACCATGGGCTTTTTCCCGGTCGATGAAGCAACGATTGATTACTTCAAAGGCACAGGCCGCACCAAGGCAGAAATCGACGCATTTGAAGGCTACTTCAAAGCCCAGAAGATGTTTGGCATCCCGGCAGCTGGCGATATCGACTACACGACAGAAATCTCACTTGATCTGTCCACGGTTGCGCCGTCCCTGGCTGGCCCTAAGCGCCCGCAAGACCGTATCGAAATCGGCAATGTCAAATCGACATTTGCCGACCTGTTCTCAAAACCAACGTCCGAAAATGGCTTCAACAAAAAAGCAGAAGACCTGGATGCGGTATATACCAATACTGATAACGTAAAAGTTAAAAACGGCGATGTACTGATCGCTGCAATTACCTCCTGCACCAACACATCCAACCCTAGCGTCTTGCTGGCGGCTGGCTTGCTGGCCAAGAAAGCAGTTGAAGCTGGTTTGAAAGTAGCACCGCATATCAAAACTTCGCTGGCCCCTGGCTCTCGCGTTGTTACCAAATACCTGGAAGCAGCAGGCCTGTTACCTTACCTGGAAAAACTGGGCTTTGGTGTGACTGCTTATGGTTGCACAACCTGTATCGGCAATGCTGGCGACCTGACACCGGCCATGAATGAAGCAATTGTTGCCAACGACATCGTGGCTTCTGCCATCCTGTCTGGCAACCGCAATTTTGAAGCACGTATTCACCCGAACATTCGCTCCAACTTCCTGGCATCTCCTCCTTTGGTCGTCGCCTACGCCATCGCTGGCAATATGACCCGCGATTTGATGACAGAGCCAGTTGGCCGCGTTAAAGGCAAGGATATTTTCCTGGGCGACATCTGGCCGACCAGCGCAGAAATCAGCAAGCTGATGAAATTTGCGATGAATTCCAAGACTTTCAAAGAAAACTACGCAGACGTCAAAGGCGCACCAGGCAAACTGTGGGAAAACATCAAGGGCGTGGCAGAAGGCGATGTCTACAACTGGCCGACTTCCACTTACATTGCAGAGCCACCATTCTTTGCTGACTTCACGATGGAACCAAAAGCCGCAGCAACCGGCATTACCGGCGCGCGCGCTTTGGGCGTATTTGGCGATTCGATCACCACTGACCATATCTCACCTGCCGGTGCGATCAAGGAATCCAGCCCTGCTGGTAAATGGCTGAAAGAAAACGGTGTTCTGAAGGCTGATTTCAACTCCTACGGTTCACGTCGTGGCAACCATGAAATCATGATGCGCGGCACGTTTGCCAACGTCCGCATCAAAAACCTGATGATTCCAGCCAAGGAAGATGGTTCCCGCGTTGAAGGCGGCGAAACCCTGTTCCAGCCAACCGGTGAACCTATGGCGATCTACGACGCAGCGATGAAGTATATTGCTGACGGCGTACCAACCATGATTTTCGGTGGCGAAGAATACGGTACAGGCTCCTCCCGTGACTGGGCTGCAAAAGGCACGCAATTGCTGGGCGTGAAAGCAGTGATTGCACGTTCATTTGAACGTATCCATCGCTCCAACCTGGTTGGCATGGGCGTACTGCCATTGCAATTCATCGGCAGTGACAGTGTTGATACTCTGGGCATCACTGGTACTGAGTCTTTCGACCTGAAAGGCATAGAAGGCGAAATCAAGCCGCAACAGGAAGTCACTCTGGTGATCAATCGTGCCAATGGCGACAAACAAGACGTTAAAGTCCTGCTGCGCATCGATACACCAATCGAAGTTGACTATTACGAACATGGCGGTATTTTGCCATTCGTATTGCGTCAATTGCTGGCAGCTTAAGCATAGACAGTGCCTCATCCCCACTTGTGGGGATGAATGAAAAAAGAGTGAATTTCAATTGAAATTCACTCTTTTTCTTTTTTCTTTGGTTTTTCTTCCACAACAAAGCTATGCAAGACTGACGTAAGCAAAGCTCATTAAGCTTACTCCATCTTATAAGCAAAACTCTGGAGACTTTATGTGGAAAATTCTCGTCGGCTTTATTATTTTTGCAGCCGCTGCCTTGTTCTTTATTTTCAAAGCTGGTGATAAAGTGGATATGCAAGGCGAAGCTGCCGGCCATGATCCAACAGAAGTACATTCTGCATCTGCCAGTACATCAGCGTCCACACCCGTGGTCACACCTGTCGCTGCGCCTGAAGTAGCTGCACCTGCTTCTGATGTATCAGCAGGCAGCGCAAGCAAATAAATCGCAAGTATCTGGCGAGTCTCTTTGCTCGCCAGCTTGACACTTGTCAGGCTGGCGTAGCCAACGCCAGCATCATCGCCTGCTCGATATCAGCAATCAAATCAGCCGCATCTTCCAGCCCGATATTAAAACGTACCAGCGTGCCGTGCCCTTGCCATTGGTTACGCATTTGCTCAATGCGATAGGGCACACAAAGGCTGTGCGCCCCACCCCAGCTAAATCCTATCTTGAAGAGCTTCAGGCTGTCGACAAAACAATCTGTCTGCTCTTCACTGTATTTGCTGTCAAACAAAACTGAAAACAGACCACCAGCACCAGTAAAATCACGCTTCCAGATTTCATGTCCAGGGCAATCAGGCAAGGCTGGATGCAATACTTTGCTGATTTCAGGACGAGTTTTCAACCAGGTGGCAATCTCGCGCGCCGACTGATCATGTGCATTAAAACGCAATCGCAATGTCGCCAAATTACGCAACACCAGATAAACATCATCCATACCAACACCCAGACCCAGGCGCATGTGCGCAGCCTGCAAACAGGCATTGAGCGCCTTGTCACGGGTAATGACTGCCCCCATCAAGACATCCGAGCCGCCACTCTGGTATTTAGTCAGCGCCTGCATGATGATATCCACACCATGTGCAAAAGCGGGGAAAGCGACACCACCCGACCAGGTATTGTCCAGCGCAACCAGCACATCACGCGCATGGGCAGCGGCGCAAATTGCAGGTACATCAGGCACCTCCATGGAAACTGATCCCGGTGCTTCTACCCACACAAGCTTGGTATTTGCTTCGATCAGACTGGCGATACCTGCACCTGTCAACGGATCATAATAGCGCACGCTGATGCCAAAACTGCGCGACAACCAATCTGCCAGATCGCGATTGGGCCCATAGACATTATCAGGCATCAGGATATGGTCGCCACTTTGCAGCAAAGCCATATCAATCAGCGTAATTGCTGCAAGTCCACTTGGCGCGAGCAGGCAATAATTGCCCTGCTCGATTTCTGCCAGCCTGGCCTCCAGCGTAAAACTGGTCGGTGTGCCATGCAAGCCGTAGGTATAGGCTGATTTATCCTGCCAGGTTCTGGCCCGCATGGCGGCAACATTGTTGAACAGCACGGTGGAGGCATGATGTATCCCGACCGGGAAAGCATCAAAACCCGCTGGAGGCTCATAATCCTGATGTATGAGCCGGGTGTTAAACCCTGCGTCTGCGTCTAACTTTGAATTTGAGTTTGTGTTTGAATCTGAATTTTCCGGCATGGTCGTTTTTCTTCGGTGGATTCGAACAATATTCGAATGAATATCTTAGCGCAGAAGTCTGCTTTTGAAGCCACAATCATCTTTCCGTCACATATAAATTCAAAGGCGAAAAAAAAAGCGCTTATGCGCTTTTTTATTTTGCTTTTGTTGATGCAGGTGTTTTCTTCAGTTTGGGTGGTGGCAATAACTCAATCACGAAATCCATGCTGATTTTTCCATCATCGGATTGCCAGATGCCTCGTATGGTATTGCCCTTTAACTCGCCATCCCACTGACCTGAAACGTCAACACCATCCTCCGACTCTTCCATGCTGAGTTTATTGCCACTGACTTCGCCCGCAAGCAAAATCTTTTTGCCCTGATTGCGCTTGCCACTCAACACGACGTAAGAGCCTTCGACACTATCGCGGTCTTCTGTTTTAGGTTGCAAGTGCATACGGATCTGCTCGCCGCCCATTTTGCCGCGCAATTCAATTGGCTGCGCGAAAAATGGATTTTCCATCGGTGCAAAACGCCGAATTGATGCATCTTCCACCTTGGCCGCCACTGTAGCCGTTTCATTGCCCACCTGAGCATAAACGGGAATCGCAAACCCGGACACCACGGAAAGCCCCAACAAAACCAGATACGAAACCTTCATCAAACTGCCTCACCCCACAAATCATGGGCGTCAGCTGCGGTAATTTTCACGTCGACAAACTCCCCCACCTTCAACTTACGGTGCGGCTCAAACGGTGGTTTGACATACACAACACCGTCAATTTCAGGCGCGTCGGCTGCGCTGCGCCCAACACCGCCACTACGGTCCAGCGAGTCGATCAAAACACGCATGGTTTTACCAATTTTTGCCTGTAAACGTTTTTTCGATATGCCTTCCTGCAATTCCATGACGCGACGGCGGCGGTCTTCGCGCACATCATCTGGCAATTGGTTGGCGAGTTCGTTGGCCGTTGCACCTTCGACCGGTGAATAGGCAAAACAGCCCAAGCGATCAATCTCAGCTTCTTTCAGGAAATCAAGCAGGTATTCAAACTCTTCTTCCGTCTCGCCAGGGAAACCGGCGATGAAGGTCGAACGTATCGTGATTTCCGGGCACATCTCACGCCAGGCTTTGATGCGTTCTATATTTTTTTCGCCGCTTGCCGGGCGCTTCATGCGCTTCAATACATCAGGGTGCGCATGCTGCAAAGGTACATCCAGATATGGCAATACGTGACCATTGTTCATGAAGGGAATGATCTGATCCACATGCGGATAAGGGTAAACATAATGCAGACGCACCCAGGCATCATGTTGCTTAGCCAGTTCGCCCAGGGCCTCAACCAGTTGTGTCATGTGAGTTTTGACTGGCTTGCCATTCCAGAAACCCATGCGGAATTTGACATCTACACCATAGGCGCTGGTGTCCTGGGAAATCACCAACAATTCTTTCACGCCTGCCTTGAACAGGTTTTCTGCTTCCATCATGACGTCGGCAATCGGGCGTGAAACCAGGTCGCCACGCATGGAAGGGATAATACAGAAGCTGCAACGATGGTTGCAACCTTCCGATATTTTCAGGTAAGCGAAATGCTTGGGTGTCAGTTTGACGCCTTGTGGCGGCACCAAATCCATGAAGGGTTCATGCGGCTTGGGCAAATGCTTGTGCACTGCAGCCATGACTTCACCCACTGCGTGCGGGCCAGTCACCTCAAGAACCTTGGGGTGGATGGACTGTATCATGTCCTTGCCATCAGCACCCTTTTTAGCACCAAGGCAACCAGTCACGATGACCCGGCCGTTCTCAGCCAGTGCCTCGCCGATGGCATCCAGGGATTCCTGCACAGCGGCGTCAATGAAACCGCAGGTATTCACGATGACAAGGTCGGCGCCATCATAGGATTTGGCGGTGTCGTAACCTTCGGCACGCAATTGAGTCAATATTTGTTCGGAATCGACAAGTGCCTTTGGACAACCCAGGGACACGAACCCCACCTTGTGAGTAGCAGGCATTTCTTGACGACGAATTTCAGTGATGGACATAAGGGGTAATAAATAGCAAAAAAGGGTACAAAAGCGAATCCGCTATTGTACCCTTTTTGCTAGCCCAACTTGCCGCATCTGCGATTAATTCCTGAAGAATCAGGGGCTTAAGTCATAAGACAGATCTGGCCGGTTCAAAAATTATTTACTTTTTATTCACATCTTCCGGATTAAACGGGAACACGTTGAACATATTTTTTGCCTGACTCTGCATTTGCTCTTGCATTTGTACAAACAAATTTTTACTTTGCTCTATGTAATTACCCATCATGCCCTGCATCATCGGACCCTGCACGTTCATGAACTGCGTCCACATTTCGGGGCTGAACGGCTTACCCTCATAGATACCCTTGGAATTTTCTGCCAGCTTGTTCTGGATGTCGATGAAAGCCTGGACATTTTTTTCCAGATAATTGCCCATCATGCCCTGCATGGCATGACCATAGTAACGAATGATCTGCGACAGGACAACGCTGGAAAACATGGGTGAACCACCCGCTTCTTCTTCCAGAATGATTTGCAACAGTATGCTGCGTGTCAAATCTTCACCTGTTTTTGCGTCGACAACCGCAAAATCATCATTCTCCAGCACAAACTGCTTCACATCAACCAGGGTGATGTAACTGCTGGTCTGCGTGTCATACAAGCGGCGGTTAGGATATTTTTTGATCAGATGCTGTGTTGATTTTTTTGCGCTATTCATTGAGATCTCAGTTAAGCACTTCGATATCCAGACACCTTCAGGAAGATTATCCCATCCAGGTGACACAGACTAATTCACGCAAACATGCATTTCCTGCTTTGGCCACACTAATAATGCCTTAAGCATGAAAACGATGTTTGTCCCCTTTATTATTGCATTTTTTTATTTTGCTGCCTGCAAAAAGATATGCTCATCGAAATCTTGCGACTCTGATGAGCATATTTTACCGCACTGCGGAAGAAAGACAGCAATCAAGGGGTTAAAAAGCTGATTTATAACAAATAAAACAAATTTGCCCCTGATTTAACATTGCATAGCAGGCTTAGCCCATATGCAAGCCACCATTGATGGAGAAGTCTGAACCAGTCGCATAACCACCTTCATCAGAAGCGATCCATGCAACGATGGAGGCGATTTCTTCAGGCTCAGCCAGACGTTTGACAGGAATGCCGGCCACGATTTTTTCCAGCACATCAGGGCGTATCGCCTTGACCATGTCAGTACCTACATAACCTGGTGAAACCGTGTTAACCGTCACGCCCTTGGTTGCCACCTCTTGTGCAAGTGCCATGGAAAAACCATGGATACCCGCTTTTGCCGTAGAGTAGTTGGTTTGGCCAAACTGCCCTTTTTGACCATTCACTGAAGAAATATTGATGATGCGGCCCCAACCGCGGTCTACCATGCCATCAATGACTTGCTTGGTGACGTTGAACAGGGAATTCAAATTGGTATCCATGACGGCATCCCAATCTGCCTTGCTCATTTTGCGGAATTGGCCGTCACGGGTAATACCGGCGTTATTGACCAGCACATCCACTTCGCCGATTTCGGCCCTTACTTTTTCAAAGGCAGCCCTGGTTGATTCCCAATCAGAGACATTGCCTTCAGAAGCATGAATATCCAGACCTTCAGCGCGCATATCGGCCAGCCATTTGTCTTTACGGGCAGAATTTGGCCCGCATCCAGCAACGACTATGTAACCATCCCTGCACAAACGTCTGCAAATTGGCGTCCCAATACCACCCATACCACCGGTTACATACGCAACACGTTTTGACATACCAGTTCTCCTAATTTAAATTTTATTACCTACTTGCAACGACCATCAATTTGCTCTTACCCTGCTTTTAATCTGCCCTTACTTTGACATAGCGTCCGGGAGCGGCTTCTATCGCCTTAAATTCTGCATTGCCTGGCTGGCTTGGTGCCTTGACCATTTTGCCACCATGTTCGCTGAGAAAAGCAGCCCATTGCGGCCACCAGCTGCCCGGGGTTTCTGTCGCGCCGGCAAACCAACTTTCAGCATCCAGGCCAGTTTTCTCATTGGTCCAATAACTTCTTTTCTTTTTCGCTGGCGGATTAACCACCCCTGCGATATGGCCAGATGCACCCAGTACGAAACGATTTTTGCTTTTGTGACGGGGATTGAGCAGGCTGGTCGATGCATAAGCAGCCGGCCAGGGCACGATATGGTCTTCGCGTGAGCCATATATAAAGCATGGCGCATCGATTTTACCCAGATCAACCTGGTTGCCTGCCACGGTCAATGCACCGGGCTGCTTCAGTTTATTTTCCAGATAGGTATTGCGCAGATACCAGCAAAACATGGGACCAGGCAAATTGGTGCTATCCGCATTCCAGTACAACAGGTCAAAAGGTGGTGGCGCCTCACCTTTCAGATAATTTGATTGCACATAATTCCAGACCAGGTCATTGGCCCTCAGGCTGGAGAACGTGCTGGCAAGATCGCGGCCAGGCAACAAGCCACCTCGGCCTATGGTCTGCTCACGCATATTGACCTGCATTTCATCGACAAACACATCGAGAACACCGGTATGCGAAAAATCCAGCAAGGTAGTGAGTAAGGTCAGGCTGCTGGCCGGATGCTCGCCACGGGCAGCCAGTACAGACAAGGCGGTAGAAATAATCGTACCGCCGACGCAAAAACCAAAAGCATTGATCTTGTCTTGCTTGCTGATTTTTTGTACGACCTTGATAGCCTGCACAGCGCCATCTTCGATGTAGTCATCCCAGGTAACCTGCGCCATGCTTTCATCTGGATTTGCCCACGACACCAGAAACACGGTATGACCTTGCTCAACCGCGTAATGCACGACTGAATTTTCTGGTTGCAAATCAAGAATATAAAATTTATTGATACATGGCGGCACCATTAACAATGGGCGCTGGTGTACGGTCTTGGTGACCGGCGTATATTGAATCAGCTGGAACAGATGGTTTTCAAATACCACTGTACCCTGTGATGTAGCGACATTCTTGCCAACTTCAAATGCAGATTCATCTGTTTGAGAAATTCTGCCCTTTTGCATATCCGCCAGCATTTGCGTAATGCCCTTGGCCAGGCTTTCGCCCTTGCTCTCAATCAGCTTGGTTTGCGCCTCAGGATTAGTGACCAGGAAATTTGCCGGCGACATGGCATCGATCATTTGCTGCACTGCAAAACCGATTTTTTGTTTGGTCTTCGCCGGTGCCTGCACAGACTCTGCCATGGCCATCAAAAAGCGCGCATTTAACAGATAGGAAGCTGCACTGTAAGAGTGCATTGCATGATTATGCCAGTCTGGCGCTGCAAATCGCCGGTCTTTCAAATCAGGCAGTTTGGACACTGAGAAATCCATCCACAGCTTACCCAGTTCCTGCATGTATTCGGTTTGCAGGCGCGTCATGGTCGCCGGATCAACCTGTACACCCAATTCTTTGAGCATATCCCCGGTCGCACTTAAGGGGCCAGCGCCTCCCGCAGGCATTTGATTCCATACAGCGGCAGATTTCAGACTATCCTGCCAATTATTTTGATTCACCAGCTGTGACATCCACTCGGAGTACATAGCTTGAGGATCGAAAGTCTTCATGCGTGCCTCCTGATTTTCGCGTATCGTTTCGGATTAATTTTAAGCTTTCATATGATTAAATTGCCTCATTCCCGAGGCAATTTCGCAAAGCCTCAGGTATAACTCAGGAATAAGGTTTTTATGTATATTGTTGCAATCGCCTGGATCTATGTCGTTTTGATGATGTCCATTACCGAGTATTCAGTCATTGCCGGAATAATGACTTTTTTGCTGTACTGCGTTTTTCCTTTAACAATAGTTTTATACCTGATGCGCGCACCACAACGCAAGCGGGAAAGGATGGAAAAACAAGCTGCACTGCAAAAACAAATGGTGCCAACGACGGCTTCAACCAATACCAGCGAACCAGAAAACCTGCCTTAATCGCCTGCGATCCAGATCAGACTTGCCATTCTGCCGGTAACGCCGTCACGCCGGTAAGAATAAAAACAGCTTGATTCAGTCACCGTACAGCGATTGCCTCCACTTATCTCGCTGACACCGACAGCATTTAGCAATTTTCTCGCCAAGCCGTAAATATTTGCCAGGTATTTGCCCGCCTCGCCGCTGCCGTCTTTGGGCCTGAAGTAAATCTCCACATTCTCTATTTGCGCAGAAAATGCCGTCAACACATCCTCACCCACCTCAAACTGGTCCGGGCCTATCGCCGGCCCCATCCAGGCAATAATTTCTCCGGCACCGGCTGCACGCATTTTGTTGACAGTGTTTTGTAATACCCCCGCCGCAAGGCCACGCCAGCCGGCATGCGCTGCCCCAACTACTTTACCCGCAGTATCGGTGAACAAAACCGGCAAGCAATCCGCAGTCAGCACAGCACATATGGCATTAGCTTGCTGGCTAACGACAGCATCAGCACAGGCACCCGCCGACACAGTCAAATCATCAAGTACTATATTGCCATGTACTTGTGATAAGAATATGACATCCGAAGAAAATTGTCGATTGAGTTGATCCCTATTGCTGGCAACGGCAATCTGGTCATCACCAACATGATCACCCAAATTAAAGCCCCCATTGCCCTCAAGAGCGCCATAGGTGCCCAGGCTTTCACCACCCTGTCTGACAGTGGTAAAAGCACGGACATGCGCCGGCAAGCCCGACCAGTCGGGCAGTAGTACGGGGAAAGGCAAGGTTTGCGACCAGATATTGCGTTCAGGCGTCATGCCAGGTTAATTCCCGCCTGGCCCAGCAACTCCTTGAAGTCATCGGCCAAATCTACTTGCCATTCGACATGCTCACCAGTTTTGGGGTGGTTCAGCCCTAATTTCCTGGCTTGCAAAGCCTGGCGGGGGAAAAAACGGGCCAGATGCTGCTTGCCATACAGAGGGTCACCCACCAGTGGAAACCCCAGGGACAGCATGTGCACACGGATCTGATGGGTGCGCCCGGTTTCCAGTTGGCAGGCGAGCAGGCAAACTGGAAACTTTTCAAGCATGCCTGCACCAATACGCTGAAAATGTGTGACGGCGGGCTTGGCAAGCACACTTTGTGAAACACTCATCTTGATACGGTCACGCGGATGCCTTGCCATAGGCGCATCGACGGTACCTGAGGGCTTGGGTGTGCCCCAGACCAAGGCGTTATATTCTCGTTTTACGGTACGGTCCTGCAATTGACGTACCAGTTCTGTATGCGCCATGAGGGTTTTGGCTACCACCATCAGGCCAGAGGTGTCCTTGTCCAGTCTGTGAACGATACCGGCGCGTGGAACACCCTGCAAGGCAGGCCAGCGAAATAACAGGCCGTTTAGCAGCGTGCCAGTCCAGTTTCCTGCGCCGGGATGCACCACCATACCGGCTGGTTTGTTGATTACCAGCAGGTCTTCGTCCTCAAAAACAACATCAAGAGCAATCTCTTCAGGTGAATATGCACCTTCATTTGGGGCAGCCTGGGGCTGGATGAGTATCTTTTCATCACCCAGCATGGTCATCTTGCCACGACCAGGCTTGCCATCAACGCTGACAAACCCGTCTTCTATCCATTGCGAGATGCGGCTGCGCGAATATTGGGGAACCAGTTTGGACAAAGTCTTGTCCAAACGCTCGCCGCAGACTTCAGATGTGAGTTTTAATTCAATATTTTCGACTGCAGACGAAAAATCTTCATCGACCTCTTCAGTCTCGGCAAGCCCCTCAAAATCGGTATCCAGGTCAGAATCTGACAAAATCACTGTAGTAGTTGGTTTCACATTTTTTGCCATCGGCTATAATCCGTAAATTGTTTTCATGCTCACGCACAAATTTATGCACATTAAATCTTTGAAATTGCTGGTTCTGGCTATGGCCGCGTCGTTAAGTTTAAGCGGCTGCGGGGTGTTTGGCGAAAAAGGCGATGAGACCAGAACCTGGTCAGCATCAAAATTATACGCTGAAGCAAAAGACGAAATGTCTAGTGGAAGCTATGAAAAGGCAATTCAGTACTTTGAAAAGCTGGAATCTCGCTTCCCTTTCGGCACTTATGCACAACAAGCGCAGATTGAAACTGCCTACGCTTATTACAAACAGGGTGATCAGGTACAGGCTCTGGCAGCGGTCGAACGTTTTATCAAGCTCCATCCGAATCACAGTCACGTTGACTATATGTATTATCTACGTGGTGTGATCAACTTCAATGATCAACTGGGTTTATTTAATTTCCTCGCCAATCAGGATATTACAGAACGCGATCCAAAAGCGTCCCGTGATTCATTTGATGCCTTTAAACAATTGGCAATACAATTCCCGGACAGCAAATATACACCCGATGCCATCTTGCGCATGAAGTATCTGGTCAATGCCCTGGCGCAGTATGACGTACACGTTGCACGCTATTACCTGCGTCGCGGTGCCTATCTGGCATCCGCTAACCGCGCCCAGGCCGCCATCAAGGAATATCCGGACGCACCATCGATTGAAGAAGCGATGTACATCCTGGTACGTTCATATGACGCCATGGGGATGACTGAGCTGCGCGATGACGCCAACCGCGTATTTGTGAAAAATTTCCCGGAAAGCGATTTCACGAAAGGTAAAAACCGTGGCCGCGATGCCTGGTGGAAATTTTGGTAAACCTGTTATAAGTGAAACTTCAATAGCTGAAGTTCCACTTGATCACTAAATCAAGCCTCCGGTCATCCCAGAGGCTTTTTTTCAGATTGTCTCGATATTTCTGCGAAATACCCAAGTATCCCTGGTTGATTCTTCCGCACAGTATGCATAACCCTCTTCAGAGAATGCCTTTAAGTCCTTGGCACTGCGCAGGCCATTTTGCGCACAATACCTTGCCATTAGTCCACGGGCACGCTTGGCAAAGAACGAAATAATTTTATATTTGCCATTTTTCCAGTCCTGGAACACTGGCGTGATAATAGTTGCATCCAGTAAGGCTGGGCGAACCGCCTTAAAATACTCATCTGATGCCAGATTGACCAATACTTTGGTTTTTTGTTGTTGAATTGCATCATTCAAGCGTAAACTTATTTTCTCACCCCAAAATGCATACAGATTCTTGCCGCGGGGATTAGCCAGTGCCGTCCCCATCTCCAGGCGATAAGCCTGAAAACTATCCATAGGTCGCAATAAGCCATACAAACCCGACAATATGCGCACATGGTTTTGCAGATATTTTAATTGTGACGCTGTTAAGGTATCAGCATCCAAGCCTTCATAGACATCACCATTGAAGGCAAACACGGCCTGCCTGACAGTAGAAACGCCTGGATTTTTTCCCCATGTAGCAAATCTTGCTGCATTGAGCTGTGCCAGCGCAGGGGATATATCCATCAATTTACTCAAAGCATCCGGGGTGTATTCGCGGGCAATTTCTATCAGTTCTTCGGCCTCGTCCAAAAAGTCTGGCGTAGTCAATATCTTTGTTTTGACTTTAGTTTCAAAATCTAGGCTTTTGGCGGGAGATAATACAATGAGCATAAATTAATTTAACTTAAGAAAAATGACGCACATCATACCTAAGCGTGTCGTTCTTGACACGAATGTCTGCCTAGATCTGTTTGTTTTCAAGGATCCAAGATGGTCAGTTTTAATGGAAGACCTGAAAAATGGTCACATTCAGGCAGTGACCAGAAGCGATTGCAGAGATGAATGGCTGGCAGTGCTCAAATACCCTCACCTGCCAGTCAATATGGATGACTACGAAACCATTGCGATGGCATTTGATACCTATATCACTTGCGTGAATCCAACCGATCACTCGTCCTACAAATTACCTGTATGCAGTGACAAGGACGATCAGAAATTTCTGGAAATTGCCAGGGATACGCAGGTTGAAGCACTGATCACCAAGGATAAGGCATTACTCAAACTTGCCCGCAAAATGAAACATGCCGGCATGTTCCGGATTGAGACACCTGAACAATATTTGCAAGCTTACGTAAAAGAATGTGACAAAACTACATTGACCCAAACAAAAGCATGACAAATTTTATTACTCTGAGTTATTCTTCGGTAATGTCCTGCTACTATGATGTGAGAAAAAAGCAGTCTCGTTTGTGCACGAAAACAATAACCAAATTCCCTTGAAAGAGAATCTGGTAAAACCACCGGAGTCCATGCGGAAAATTAAAATCTGAATGGCAGCAACGCTCAGAATTATTTCTGCATACTCTCGCTGACACACCATGATATTTGTGAAGATTACACAAGAATCAATGCGATTATGGAGAACAAAGGACTATGACCGATTCAGCAGATGATCTGGACGCATTGTTCGAAGAAATGGCCAATCAGCGTCTGGAAACAAACGTAACGGCCCCTACTTCCGAACCCTCTTCTTCAGGTGGGACAAGCGCGCTGGCCTCAGTTCCAGAAGCACCTCCTGCAAAGTTTAATTTCCACAGTAACGACGAAGCTTCAGCCAAACCCATATTTGACCGACTGGGTGGACTGGTCAGGATGCTGCATGATTCCATGCGCGAATTGGGCTATGACCGTTCGCTGTCAGACGTTGCTGTACAAATCGCCGATGCCCAGGACAGGCTTGAGTACGTTGCATCACTGACCGAACAGGCTGCCAACAAAGTACTGAACGCCACTGACGTCGGCTTACCGGAACAGGATGAACTGGCTAAAAAAGCGAAATCCATGGATGCGCGCTGGACAGATATGTTCGGTGGCAAACTTAGCGTGGATGAATTCAAAACGCTGGCAACTGATTCCAAAACCTTTGCCAATGCCGTACTGACAGCAACCGACGCAGAAAAAGCTCGCTTGCTTGACATCATGATGGCGCAGGATTTCCAGGATCTGACCGGCCAGCTGATTAAAAAAGTCGTGGCAATCAACAAGGCTGTTGAGCATGAACTGGCTCAAATCCTGCTCGATAATGCACCAAGCAATCTGAAAGAAAAAGCTGTTGAATTGATGGAAGGCCCTTCCGTCCCGAATGCGGCACTGGAACAGGACGATGTAGACAACCTACTTGATAGTCTGGGTTTCTGATGGATGACATGCTCAAAGAATTTGTCGTCGAGGCGCTCGATCTGGCGACTAATGTAGAAGAACATTTGCTTTCGCTCGAGCGCAATCCCGGCGACATGAACACGCTGAACGCTGTCTTTCGATCGTTCCATACGATCAAGGGTGGTGCTGGCTTCATGAATTTGAGCGCAATGGTGTCGGCCTGCCACCTGACAGAAAACTTATTTGACGCCTTGCGTACCGGCCAGGTGCCGGTAACGCCCGAGGCGATTGAAGCCGCACTGGAAGCCAGCGGATTCGTTGCAGACCAGTTGACCGCGCTTAACAATGGCACAGAACCGGACAAACTTTCGACGATGCCCAAGTCGCTCGAAAAAATGTTGACCGATGCCATAGAAATGAAGGGGGCGAGCAAAAAAGCGGCTCCTGCAAAAGCAAAAGTCGAAGATGCGCCAAAACCCGTTGAAAAGAAACCGGTTGCAGCCGGCCCAGAACCCAGCAGCAAGAATGGTGAGCTGGATTGGGAAAGCTATTTCCGCGCCATCACACCGGAAGGCACTTTGCCCGAAACAGCAACAGTAGCAGCGCCGGAAGAAGTTGAAGAAACTGCTGAAGCCGAAACAAAGGTTGCCACACAACGAGAAGAACACGAAGCAGTCAAGTCTTCACTTTCCAATGCCGAGATCAAGCAAAATGCGCCGGCCAAGGAAGAAAGCATACGCATTGATGCGGTGAAGCTCAACGTACTGCTGGAAGTCGCCGGCGAATCTGTACAGGCCGCAAATCAGGCCGCCGTATTACTGGAAAAACTCGCTCAATTCAAATTCGATGGCCAGGCAGCGCCGTTAATGTCGGCACTGACTGAAACCCTGACCCGTGCATCGCGCTACTCTACCGAGTTGCAACGGGCCACGCTGGCAACACGCATGCAGCCAGTTGGCCGCCTGTTCCAGAAATTCCCGCGCCTGATCAGGGAATTGGCACGTGACCTGGGCAAAGAAGTTGATCTGAACATTGCCGGCGCAGAAACCGAGGTTGACCGTGTCGTGGTTGACAGCCTGTATGACCCTTTGGTGCATATGCTGCGTAACGCGCTCGATCATGGCATTGAGACTGCGGAAGAGCGCATCAATGCCAACAAGGTACCACGCGCGACCATCTCACTCAAAGCCTGGCAGGAAGCCAGTAGTGTCATGATTGAAGTCACCGATGATGGCAAGGGTATGGATTCGCAGAAACTGCGTGAAAAAGCCATTTCCAAAGGCTTGATTAATGCCCACGATGCACGCACCGATGATGAGGCTTTCCAGCTGGTTTTCTTGCCCGGCTTTTCAACCAAGGAAGTCGCCTCCAGTGTTTCAGGACGTGGCGTAGGCATGGATGTGGTGAAAACCGCAGTAGAACGTCATCGCGGCGCAATCCGCATTGCATCTCAACTGGGCACGGGCACGACCTTCCTGATTCGCCTGCCAATCGAACTATCCATTGTACCAACCATGCTGGTTCGTACCGATGGTGCCTCACTGGCCCTGCCAATGGCAACAGTACAGCGTGTTGTGGAATTGCCGGAAACCTTTGAAAGCGTAGGCGGGCAACCTGTTCTGCGTGATCTGGGGCGACCTTTACCAGTCAAATCGCTGGGCAAGATACTTGGTTACACACCAGCATCAGAACGTGTAGGGATCGTCATTGCTGCACCCAGCCCTTACATTCTGTCAGTAGATTCAGTGGATGGCACTGCCGATCTGGTGATCAAACCATTGACTTGCATCAGCACGCCAGGCATTACCGGCACCGCCCGTTCTGCAGAAGGTGAGTTGGTCCTGGTAATCAGTTTGTCTTTCCTGATTGATGGCTGCAAGACACGTGAACGTATTTCTGCCTGATGCTGTAGTCACAACAGTTTTACACTATTCAGCCTGAAAGTTTCACCATAAACGCATTTTGACCAGATCTGTCAAAATGCGTTTATTCTTTTATAGCCAGTGATGCCGCATGAAACATACGGCATATCAGGCACATCAAATACCATTGGCATGTCATGACATCAGTAAATCCCCCACTCTCCCTGCAAGAATTGATGCTGGAGAATAAGTTTTCAAACCTGCCTCCGCATTTTTTTACGCACGTCTCTGCAAGCCCTATCAGTGCCCCCTACCTGGTTGCTGCCAGTCTATCGGCAGCAGCATGCCTGAACCTGGATGCAGCCTGCCTGGGCGCACCTGAATTTCTCTCTTATTTCTCTGGTAACCAGTTAATTCCTGGCAGCAAACCGCTGGCAGCCGTTTATTCTGGCCACCAGTTTGGTGTCTGGGCCGGACAATTGGGCGATGGCAGAGCATTGCTCCTGGGTGGCCTGAGCAATGTTGCCACCCATCAGGAAATCCAGCTTAAAGGGTCTGGCCCGACGCCGTATTCCCGCATGGGTGACGGGCGTGCCGTATTACGTTCATCAATACGCGAATTTCTATGCTCAGAAGCCATGGCTGGTCTGGGCATACCGACTTCACGCGCATTGTGTGTGATAGGTTCAGATCAAATGGTCTTTCGTGAAACACCTGAAACCAGTGCCGTGGTAACCCGCATAGCCCTCAGTTTTGTACGCTTTGGCTCGTTTGAGCATTGGTATTACAACGATCAGATAGATGATTTGCGCTTGCTAGCCGATTTTGTCATTGAAAATTCTTTTCCCGAGCTACTGGACCAAGCCAACAAATACCAGGCGTTACTGACTGAAGTAACAATACGTACCGCCGAATTGATGGCGCAATGGCAGGCAGTCGGCTTCATGCATGGTGTCATGAATACCGACAATATGTCGATTATCGGGCTGACTCTTGACTATGGTCCTTTCGGCTTCATGGAAGCCTATGACGAAAAACATATCTGTAACCACACCGATCAGCAGGGCCGCTATTCTTACCGCATGCAACCTGCAATCGGTAACTGGAATTGTCAGGCACTGGCACAGGCACTCTCCCCGCTCATTGGCAGTGCCGACGAAACCAATTTTGCCCTGTCGCATTATCCTGCAAGCTATAACAAAAAATGGCAAGCGCTGATGCGCCAAAAGTTTGGGCTCGAAATGGAAGAGGAAACTGATCTCGCGCTATTCGCAGACTTTTTTGCCTTAATGCAGAGCAATCAAGCCGACTTTACCCTGAGTTTTCGCTATTTAAGTAAGCTTTCGAATCAAACCACGACTAAAGATGAAGACTTGCGCGATCTTTTCATTGACCGGCTAGCTTTGGACCAATGGTTGGTAAATTATCGCGCACGTCTGACAAGGGAATTCAAGACAGACATTGAGCGCCAGACAAAGATGCTGGCAGTCAATCCCAAATACATATTAAGAAATTACCTGGCACAGGCGGCGATAGAAAAAGCCCAGAACAAGGATTTTTCTGAAGTGGCAAAACTACTTAAAATCCTTGAAAAGCCGTTTGACGAGCAAACAGAGCATGAAAGTTATGCCGATCTGCCCCCGGACTGGGCCAGGCACATAGAAGTCAGTTGTTCATCCTGAAAGGACAAAGAATTATGAAAAAAGTTGTCAAGCCCGATGCAGAATGGAAAGCGCAGTTAAGCGCAATGGAATACGAAGTGACCAGGCACGCTGCCACGGAACGCGCTTTTACTGGTAAATACTGGGACCACCATGAGGTCGGCACCTATATTTGCACCTGCTGCAATACGCCGCTTTTTACGTCTGATGCCAAATTTGACTCTGGCTGTGGCTGGCCCAGTTATTTCAAAGCGATAGACCCGGCAAATGTACGTGAGAAAATTGATACATCTCATGGCATGACGCGCACCGAGATATTGTGTAATATCTGCGACGCTCACCTTGGGCATGTATTTCCAGACGGACCACCGCCGACAAGGTTGCGCTATTGCATTAATTCCGCCTCCTTAAAATTTGAACCTGCAACTTAAATTGTCTGTAAATGAAATTTCTTTTTGATACGTTCCCGGTTATCTTGTTTTTCCTCACCTTCAAATGGGGAGAGAAAAACGCTGCAACAGCACAGTCTCTGATATCCGAGTATTTTTCCGGCATCGTTTCTGGTGGCGTTACCAGTTTGACACTGGCTCCTATTCTTCTGGCGACAGTGATTACCCTGGCGGCTTCAAGCTGCCAGATTGGGTATCTGCTGTTACGCAGAAGAAAAGTGGATGCCATGCTTTGGATCTCCTTCATTATCATTATGGTATTTGGCGGTGCCACCTTGTACTTTCAGAGTGAAGCGTTCATCAAGTGGAAGCCTACAGTATTGTATTGGTGCTACGCTGGTGCTTTTGCTTTGGCGCAATTCGCGTTCAAATCCAATCTCATCCAGGCAGCGATGGGGTCACAAATCAAACTACCAGAAACAGTTTGGGCCAAGCTCAGCTATGCCTGGATTGTTTTTTTCATACTCATGGGCTTCATTAATCTGTATGTAGCATTTAATTTTTCGACAGATACCTGGGCAAATTTCAAATTAATTGCAGTTGTAGCTATAATGCCCGCATTTGTGGTGATTCAAAGCCTGTTTTTGGCAAAATATATGGAAGAACCAGTCTGATGAATCGCTATCAGCAAATATTAGAACGTCTTTCGGAAACCTTGCAGCCACAGGAGTGTCTATTAAAAGATGATTCCGAGGCACACAGGGGCCATGCTGGCGCTGCCGGTGGCGCTGGTCATTACAGTGTAAGAATAGTTTGTCAGCAATTTGAGGGCTTAAACCGCGTTACTCGCCATCGACTAGTGTATGATGCCGTTGGCGATATGATGCAAACGGAAATTCATGCACTGAACATTGTGGCCTTGAGTCCGTCAGAGATACCGACCTAAGCAGTTTATCTATAATCCGTTTTTTTTATTTTGTTATTTAGGAACAGACAATGAATTTTAAACCTGCTCATTTGCTGGTAGTTCTTCTTGCAACTGCCCTGCCTGCAATGGCACAGAATTTAGCCGTCGTTAACGGCAAAGCTATTCCATCGAGCCGTGTTGATGCGATGGTCAAGCAATTGGCAACGCAAGGACAACAAGACACCCCGCAATTGCGCGCGATGGTAAAGCAAGAACTGATCAATCGTGAAGTGTTGATGCAGGAAGCTGAGAAATCCGGAGTAGCCGCAAATCCAGAGGTAAAAAACCAGCTGGAAATCGCACGCCAGTCTTTGTTGATTCGCGCCCTGATGATAGAACACGTCAAGAAAAACCCGGTTTCCGACGCTGAAGTGCAAGCTGAGTACGACAAGGCAAAAGCACAAGCTGGCGACAAGGAATACCATGCCTACCATATCCTGGTAGAAAAAGAAGATGAAGCAAAAGCGATCATTTCCAAACTGAAAGCTGGCGCGAAATTCGAAGAACTGGCAAAACAATCCAAAGATGCGGGCTCTGCTTCCAAAGGCGGCGATCTGGATTGGGCATCTCCTGCAACCTGGGACCCAGCTTTTTCTGCAGCCATGACGGCCCTGCAAAAAGGCCAGTTCACAGAAACACCAGTGAAAACACAATTTGGCTACCACGTTATCAAACTTGATGACGTACGCGCAGCTAAATTCCCTACACTGGAAGAAGTGAAGCCACAAATCGTAGACGGCTTGCAACAGCAACGTGTACAGGCTTTCCAGCAAGCACTGGTTAAAAAAGCAAAAATCCAGTAATCTGGATGGAATGATAAAAAGAGGCGCTGATGCGCCTCTTTTTGCGTTTACGCTCTCAATCCACAGCTATCCCGGCAAAAATAAACCATCATAAATAATCTGCCAGCTCACGCAAGCTGGTTAGATGCCATTGGCAATCTGGCTATTGGTATTTGCTGATGATGGCAGCCAGTTTGCCACTGCGCTGCAACTCTGCCAGACCTCTATCAATCTGATCCAACAATTGCTGCGCCTGTGGATGCTGCTTGCTGATACCAAAATGCAATGCATATCGCTCTGTCTGAGGTAAATTCACTATCTTGTACGCATTCATGTCAAGTGGGAGCAAGCCCAACCTGGCGAAGCCCCATAATACCTCCTGCATGTCGACGATGATATCGCAATGACCACGTTCAATTTTTCGCAACAGGCTGGTATAACTGGTGGCACCGCTTTCAATGACTGACGGCGGCAATTTGGTATAAAACGTGGACGCACCATGCAATGAGCAAACCTTGTATTTTTCAAGGTCCGTTAACATTTGCAGGGGTGGCGCCTGAAAACGTGAAGACGCATAGAGATAAGATGGTGCAAGGCTGTGATAGCTTCGTGAAAAGAAATACACTTTTTCACGCTCTGGCGTCCTGAAGACAGACATGACGACATCAAAACCTTCCCTTGCCTGCACTTCTGCCAGGCAGCGTGCCCAGGGACGCAGCTCTATCTTGGGATCAGCAAAAATACTTCTCAAGACATCGGCGGATAATCCCTCTACTGCTGCCCCTGCTGACTTGACATACGACATCGGCGGCCAATTGCTGTCACCACCACACGCACGCACCCGTTCCACTGCCTGCGCAGAAGCATGCAGACTAAAGGCCAGGGCAAGAAAAATCAGGCGTCGCATCTATCAAAAAAATATCCTTGAGTATTTCAGTATAAGGAAACCCCTATCTGGCGCAACAAAAATTCCAGCAATCAACAAAAATTCATACAATAGCGATTGAAGCTGCGACAAGTGCGATATTGGAGAGACGCCTGCAAATTTCTGGCCATCAGGTTTCACACTTCATGAGGTTTTTTTGAAGTGTGAAACCTCGCCCCAGTATCAGGATCAGCCGATCCAGACACGGGCATTACGGAACATTCTCATCCATGGGGAGTCTTCACCCCAGGCATCGGGATGCCAGGAGTTCAGCACGGAACGGAATACCCTTTCAGCATGCGGCATCAGCACGGTAAAGCGGCCGTCAGCATTAGTGACTGAGGTTATACCTTGTGGCGAACCATTTGGATTGTAAGGGTAGGCTTCGCTTGCCTGACCAGCATTGTTGACGAAGCGCATGGCAACTTGCGCTTTACCAATATCACCAGTAGTAGAAAAGTCTGCGTATCCCTCACCATGTGCAATCGCTATCGGTGCCTGTGTGCCAGCCATCCCCTGGAAGAAGATGGAAGCCGAATCCATCACCTCAACCATGGCAAAACGACCTTCGAATTGCTCTGATTTATTTTTGGTGAATTTTGGCCAGGCATCTGCACCGGGAATAATGGATTTCAGATTACTCACCATCTGACAACCATTACAGATACCCAGCCCAAACGTGTCGCCACGGTGGAAGAATTGGGCAAACTGATCAGACATCATGGTATTGAACAAGATGGTTTTGGCCCAGCCTTCACCAGCGCCCAGCACGTCACCGTAGGAGAAACCACCAACCGCAATCAACCCTTTGAAATCTGCCAGACTGGCACGGCCGGCAATCAGGTCACTCATGTGAACATCGACCGCTTCAAATCCAGCCCTGTGCATGACATAGGCAGTTTCGATATGGGAATTTACACCCTGCTCACGCAAGATAGCCACCCTGGGTCGTGCGCCTGTCGCTATGAAAGGTGCGGCGACGTCTTGCTGCTGATCAAAACTGATCTTGGGTTGCATACCAGGATCATTGACATCCAGTATGCGCGCATATTCTGCATCTGCGCAGGCTGGGTTATCGCGCAAACGGGCAATCTGCCAGCTGGTTTTGCTCCACAACTGGTGCAGGACACTGCGGGGTTGAGCGTAAATCTGCTTGGCGTCACGTGCAAATTCAATGACGTCGCCATTATTTGGTTTGCCGATAATATGGCTGCAAGCACCCAGATTATGTGCACGCAAGACATCCATGACGGCAGAACGCTGTTCAGTACGCACCTGGATGACGGCGCCTAGTTCTTCATTGAACAAGGCGCGCAAAGTCAGATCATTACGGCGCTCAGCCACCTGGCTGGCCCAGTTTTTGGCGTCTCCCTGGTCAGCTGCATGCTCGCTTTCCATGGTCAGAATATCAAGGTTCACAGCCAGGCCAGCGCGACCGGCAAAGGCCATTTCACACAGCGTGGCATACAAGCCGCCATCTGAACGGTCATGATACGCCAGCAGCTTACCCTCATGATTCAATTGCTGGATCGCGGCGAAAAAGGCTTTCAGGTCTTCAGCACTGTCTACATCTGGGGCATCATTACCCAGTTGCTGCATGACTTGCGCGAAGCAGGATGCCCCCAGGCGGTTCTTACCACGACCAAGGTCGATCAGTATCAGGCTGGTATCCCCCTGATCGAGACGAATTTGCGGCGTCAATGTCTGGCGCACATCATGTACAGGCGCAAATGCTGAAATGATGAGCGAGACTGGTGATGTGACCGATTTATTCTGATCAGCATCTTTCCAGGTAGTCCGCATGGACAAGGAATCCTTACCGACCGGGATGCTGATACCCAGGGCCGGGCATAATTCCATACCTATGGCTTTAACAGTATCGAACAACGCAGCATCCTGACCGGGCTGGCCACAGGCAGCCATCCAGTTGGCAGACAATTTGATATCAGAGATATCCTTGATGGCTGCCGCTGCAATATTGGTAATCGCCTCGCCCACAGCCATGCGGCCTGAGGCAGCTGCATCAATGATCGCCAACGGCGTACGCTCGCCCATGGACATGGCTTCGCCCAGATAACCTTCCAGACTCATGGTTGTCACAGCACAATCGGCTACCGGCACTTGCCAGGGGCCTACCATCTGATCACGTACAGATGTGGCACCAACGGTGCGGTCACCGATGGTGATCAAAAATGATTTATCGGCAACTGTAGGCAAGCTCAAAATGCGCTTACCAACTTCGCTCAAATCCATGCCTGTCAGGTCGATTGCTGGAAACGTTTGCGTTACATGCGTCACATCGCGATGCATTTTGGGTGGTTTACCCAGCAATACATCCATAGGCATATCTACCGGTGTTGTCTCATTTTGCGGATCGATCACGCGCAGTTGACGCTCTTCAGTCGCTGTACCAACAACAGCAAACGGGCAACGTTCACGCTCACAGAAATGACGGAACAATTCCAGGCTTTCTGGTGCAATGCCGAGCACGTAGCGCTCTTGCGATTCATTGCTCCAGATTTCTTTTGGTGCCATGCCGCTTTCTTCGAGGGGCACTTTGCGCAAGTCGAACAAGGCACCGCGTTTGGCATCATTGGTGATTTCAGGGAAAGCATTGGACAAGCCACCGGCCCCCACGTCATGAATCGACAAAATCGGATTGTCGTCACCCATTTGCCAGCATGAGTTAATCACTTCCTGGGCACGGCGTTCCATTTCCGGATTGCCGCGCTGTACTGAATCAAAATCGAGATCGGCTGTATTCGTGCCTGTCGCCATTGATGATGCCGCACTGCCGCCCATACCGATGCGCATGCCCGGGCCACCCAGCTGTATCAACAGGCTACCAACCGGCAAATCGTTTTTCTTCGTATGTTTATCTGAAATATTACCCAAGCCACCAGCAATCATGATGGGCTTGTGATAACCATAAACCGTGCCACCGACATTTTGCTCAAAAGTACGGAAATACCCGCCCAGATTTGGACGGCCAAATTCGTTATTGAATGCCGCACCACCGATCGGCCCTTCCAGCATGATTTGCAGTGCAGAGGCAATGCGGTCAGGTTTGCCATATACATGCGATTCGTGCTGGCCTTGCAAGCTGTCTGTGGCATTTTCCCAGGCTTGCGGCGCATCGGGCAAGGCCAGGTTTGATACCGTGAAGCCAGTCAGGCCAGCCTTTGGCCTGGCACCACGACCAGTTGCACCTTCATCGCGGATTTCACCACCCGCACCAGTAGAAGCACCTGGGAAAGGTGAGATAGCTGTTGGATGATTATGCGTTTCCACCTTCATCAGGGTATGAGTCAATTCTTCGCTGGCCTGATAAACATTGCCATTGGCGCTGCCACGTGGATAAAACCGCGTCACCATTGCACCTTCCATGATGGAAGAATTATCGCTGTAGGCAACGATCGTGCCTTTGGGTTGCAACTCATGGGTATTCTTGATCATCTGGAACAGGGATTTATCCTGTTTCAGTCCATCGATTGTCCAGTCTGCATTGAATATTTTGTGACGGCAATGTTCGCTGTTTGCCTGGGCAAACATCATCAACTCCACATCCGTAGGATTGCGTTTGGCATTGGTGAATGCCGTGACCAGATAATCAATTTCATCATCTGACAGCGCCAAACCCAATTCGGTGTTGGCATTCAGCAAAGCGGTTTTCCCACCCACCAATACATCAATGTGCTCAAGATTTTTGGCAGTCAGCTCAGAAAACAGATCCTTTGCCTGAGCGGCATCGGCCAGCACCATTTCTGTCATCCTGTCATGCAACAGCGCTGCAACCGCGTCGCGACTGGCTTCTGCAAGTTTTTTTGTGCCACCCAGCAAGCCGGTCTTCACCTGTACGCGATAACTAATACCGCGCTCTATACGGCGGATATCCGCCATGCCGCAGTTATGGGCAATATCAGTCGCCTTGCTCGCCCATGGCGAAATCGTGCCAAATCGCGGGATGACAACAAACACGTCGCCATCGTCATTACCAGAAAAGGCATCACCGTAAACCAGTAGTGAATCCAGGCGGCTTGCGTCTTCAGATTTTAGTTCGACAGCGGTATCGACGAAATGGATATAGCGACCGGTAACGCCAACAATACCGGCATCAACTGACTGCAAGCGGGAGAGAAGACCGGAAGTACGAAAGGCAGACAAGGCATTAGAGCCTGGCAATATCAACATGGTGAGCGAGGTAGTTGAGGCAATATGCACAATTTTGCCATGCACATTTGCTGGTTGGATCAGAAACCCAGATTATACCTTGATGCCCAAGCTGGCTCCAAACGTCAGCTGGAAGAAATTGCGCAGCCAGATCACATTGACCTGGCAAGACTCAGTTCAGGAATAAAGTGCTGTGGCCAATTTTTTTGCTACTGGTGAACTTATGCGCGTACCGCTCATTTGCAAAACCGCTTAAATCCTGATCAAGCACAATCAGGCTGATTTTTTCCTGATCAGAAACTTTATCAAAACCTGTGTCAGAAAGAACAATATTGTTTCTGTGCAGCTTATTACCCCAAAATAAATCGCTGCTGCGACTATCTGCCACACGTACCACTTGCTTTAGATAAAAAGGCAAGGAAGATTGATTCTCAAACACTTTATAAAGGAACACTTCGCGACCACTGGTGTCCGTTTGCAAATGCTGAACCAGGGGCAAGGTAGATGTCCAGTTACCAGAGAATTGCAAAACTGATAGCAATGTGAATAAAATGGCGACCGGCAGACTGGCAAAAGGCAAAATACCCCATTGCGGATATCGCCATACAACAAAAGAAACAAGAGCACAGATCACTGTCATGCTGATCAGGCAAATCTGTAAAAAGCCTGGCCCATCAAATGAATAGATCGACAGGGCGGATATCCATGAATATTCTGCCCCTTTGAACCACCAGGCAAGAGCCGCCAACAAGCCCGTCAATACCAGGCCGATGAGCAACCTTGCCCAGCGCTGACCAAAACCCCTATCCTCCAGCGCAATTGCCAGTTGCATTGCTGCCAGCGGCATCACAACCACAAGGTAATAATTGGCCTTTGCACTGGAAAGTGAAAAGAACAATACAGGAATTAACCAGGCGGACGTCATAAAAAAATGCAGGGACTTTGCAGATTGCTGCACAGATTTGACCAAAATGAGCAATGGCAGAAAAAATGACCAAGGGAATAAGTAAATGATCATTCTCGGCAGGTAATACCACCAGGCACCCGCATAGTAGTCATGTGGTTCCCTCTTCCCCAGAAAACGCAACACATGCTCATTCACAAAATAGAACCAGGCAAAAATAGGCTCTGTCAGAATGGCTGCAACATGCCAGGGGGCAGCGATCAGGAAGAATAAGCCCAGAGCCCTCCAGCTAAACCAGGCACCTAGTCGTTTGAAAAAATCGCCAATTGAGGCAGATAACAGAATAAGGTAGGCAAGCGTCACTGCACAGAACAGGATGATGGCAACAAAACCCTTTGCCAGCAAAGCAAAAGCCAGCAAAGTCACTGACCAGTACAGCTTCTTTTTGTCTTGTGTGGTGTTGAACAGGTACCCACACATCAGCGCGCCCGACAAAAATGCGGTCAACAGCATATCAAACATCAGGGTACGTGACATAGCGATCACGCCTACCCCACTGATAAAAATGATGGCGGCCAGCCTTGCTGCTGAAATACGCCCGATCTGGCGACCAAACCACAACATCATGCCTACACACGCCAATGCAGAGCTGGCAGGCACGAGGCGTGCGGCCCATTCATGCTCGCCGAACAGTGCAAATGAAATAGCCGTCAGCCAATATAAAAGTGGCGGCTTTTCCATATAGGCCAGACCATTCAAATGCGGAATAATCCAGTACGTCCAGTCACCAGAAGCCAGCATTTCTCTTGGAATTTCGGCGTACAACCCCTCGTTGTTATCCAAAATAGGATAGCTACCCAAGCCATAGGCGACAAAAAAAATGGCCAGACACCACACCAGCCATGTCGGTATGACTGGGTACTGCGTACGGTGATCAGGTGGAACAAAACTCATAGGCAAATTAAATTAATCAAATTCAGGCTAAAACATACTCTAATTGAGTTTTTGGTCGTATTTTCAAAAACAAAGGAGCTATGCTCATTTTTTAACCTTATTTCAAAATTGTTTGAAAATTTACTCTCTCATTACTAATGACAAAAAAAAGACAAGCAAAATGCTTGTCTTTTCAATGGTAAATAAACAACTCAGGCTACAGAGGCAACATTTTTTGCCCAGACCAATGCTGCCATATGCGCGGCATTCAGGTCGGATGGTGTAATCTTCAAAGATTCTGCCAAAGATCCCACCAGCATGCTGTTGAGCTCGCAAGCCTCTGCCAGCGCCAGGAACGGTCCATATACGCCACCGCGGGAAATCAGTGCTTCGGTAACAACTTCAGGTAATTGTATGGTCGACAATACCTCTTCCATGGGGATGCCCAGCAATCTGTCCAGCAACGAGAACATACCAGCGACAAACAGGTTTTCAGCTTCACTTTTGGACATTTTGCTTTGTCCGAGAGTTTCTGCCAAACGACCACGAACTATTGCAGTTTCCAGTAAAACCGGGGAATAACCACTGGAACTGGCAGTCGCCAGCAATAGTGTCAACCAGCGATATAAAGGGCTATAGCCTAACATTTGCACCGCATGCTTCAATGACTGAACTTCAGTCCTGAGGCCAAAGCCAGCAGAATTAATGTACCGCAATAATTTATATGCCAACGTAGCGTCGCGCTTGACCACGGCTTCCAATTGCTGGATATCGGCATTTTTTCTGACCATTTCCATCAATTGCAGAATGGTGGTTTGCGCCGTATTCAGCGCTTTCGGCGCGCTGCTCGGCCTGGGTGTCAGATGTAATTTGCCAACAAAACTATCAAGACCCAAAGCAGAGCAGGCATCAAAATCTGGCCAGGCCAAAACGTTTCTAGCCACCATGCGCACCGATGATTGCTTCAGGGTGGCATATACCTTGGCTTGTGAAGCGAAATTTGCTGCGTTCAATTTCACTTCAAGGTGAGAAATCTGGGCGAAATAAGCACGCTCCAGCGTAGTGACTTCAGCACCTCGCAAACAAATACCATAGCCGAGCTGACGCAACTGCGTCACCGCTTCCAGCGTTTCCGGGTCAGCAAAATACTTCTTATGCAAAATCAGGACTGTATTTTTTGCCGGCAGCAGCTTCAGACCTTCTGCCTGTAGCAACTCGGGGACCGCTTCGAGAAAAAGCAGGCTATCGCCGAGTAAAAAACCCTTGTCATCGTCGTGTAGCTGTTCAGCAACGAATTCCAGCAGGGAATTCAGACTTTGCGTGCTTGATTCAGCATTTTGATCAGGTTGTTGCCAGGAAAATTGGAATCCTATTACTCGCTGCTTGGGATCGAGTAGTGGTTCTCTAACGATGAAGCTTGCTTCGACCATTTTATCTATTATGTATGTTAATCAGTATGAATGAGACTGCTTAAAATCCCAGACTATCCAGCAAATCATCTACCTGCCCCTGGTTTGCTACAACTTCTGCATTGCCTTCAGGGTTGATTTGAGGGCCATTGAGCAAGTCATCTGAAATTTCCCGTTTAACTTCGCCTGGGGAATAGTCGATCAGTAATTGCACCAGCTGTTGTTCCAGATTTTGCGCCAGCGCCGTCACTTTCTTGATCACTTGCCCGGTCAAATCCTGAAAGTCCTGCGCCATCATGATATCCATGAGGTGAGACTTGGTCTCAATACTGTTTGCGCTTGCCATTTTCAGGTATGCCAGCATTTGCGCCGTCATTTCCTGATATTGCTCGGGCAGGGGCGATTGTGCCTGAGAGGCAGCAAGAGCCACACTCAATTTTTTTGCTTCAGTATCCAGCGTTTCCTGTAAGGGAATCGCTATATCCGTCGCATTCAATACCCGTTGCGCGGCTTGCTCAGACATTCTGGCCACATAGTCCAGTCTGTCCCTCGCGTCAGGAATATCTTCTGCCGCGCGCTCTAACAACTTATCCAACCCCAGGCCGCGCAAACTATCATGCAGCAACCTGGTCATGTGGCCTACTCTGTGCAGGAGATCATCTTGTTGAGTATTTTGATTGATGTTCTGACTCATATCCTCCCCTATTCAAAACTCAAAGCCTTACGCACCCTTACCCAGTTTTTCAAAAATTTTTGTCAATTTTTCATCCAAGGTTGCAGCCGTAAATGGTTTAACCACATAACCATTTGCGCCCGCCTGTGCGGCAGCAATGATGTTTTCCTTTTTTGCCTCAGCCGTGACCATCAGGACAGGCATTTTCGACAAAGCTGGATCAGCACGAATATGCTGAAGCATCGTCAGGCCGTCCATGTTAGGCATATTCCAGTCGGAGATGACGAAATCGAAATCACCATTCTTAAGCTTTGCCAATCCCATTGCACCATCTTCGGCTTCATCGACATTGGAATAACCCAATTCTTTGAGCAGATTCCGCACAATGCGACGCATAGTAGAAAAGTCGTCAACTACTAAAAATTTGAGATTTTGATCGGCCATGAATTACTCCACTATTTCTTTAAGGACAGTTATTAGCATTATCGGACAATTTGAAACAAAACGGTGCTGAAATTGCAGTAATACATTAAATTCTATCTAATGCATCAAACCCTCAAGGCTCGACTACCATGTGTTGCAAGGTAATGCAGGACTTTGGCAGGCAGCTCATTGAGCGGGCCGACCTCGTGCGTGGCACCAATTGCAATTGCTTCACGTGGCATCCCAAATACTACACAACTTGCTTCATCTTGGGCAAAATTGTAAGCGCCGGCATTTTTCATTTCCAGCATACCTGCTGCGCCATCTTTCCCCATGCCTGTGAGTATGACACCAACTGCGTTTTTACCGGCAAAAGTTGCAGCAGACCTGAATAAAACATCCACTGATGGGCGATGGCGATTGACAGCCGGCCCCTGATCCAGTTGCGTGACATAGTTGGCACCGCTGCGACCTAACAACAAATGAGAGTGCCCTGGCGCGATATAAGCATGGCCTGGCAGCACCCGCTCGCCTCCGGCTGCCTCTGAAACAGAAATTTTGCACAGCCCATCCAGTCGCTTGGCAAAAGAACGGGTAAAGCCTTCAGGCATATGTTGCGTGATGAGTATGCCGGGGCAGTCAGACGGCATCTGAACCAGAAAATTCTTGATGGCCTCAGTGCCGCCCGTTGATGCGCCAATAATGATCAGTTTTTCACTACTGGTTAATGGATTTCTAACCTGAGGTAAAACCCCTACGCTGGCATGTGTCGTGTCCGCAGCTGGCAAGCTACGTGCCCTGACTCTGGCTTTCGACGCAATTCTGATTTTATCCGTAATCAATTCGGTATATTCAAGCATGCCGCTTTGTATGGACAATTTGGGTTTGGTAACAAAATCAACCGCACCCAATTCCAAAGCGCGCATGGTAATTTCAGACCCGCGCTCAGTCAGTGACGACACCATGATCACTGGCATGGGCCGCAAGCGCATCAAGCGCTCCAGAAAATCCAGCCCATCCATCTTTGGCATTTCCACATCAAGTGTCAACACATCGGGATTGGTCTGCTTGATCAGCTCGCGCGCTACCAGTGGATCAGGGGCGACCCCGACCACTTCCATATCAGGTTGACTGCTGATGATTTCGCTCATGACACTTCGAATCAACGCAGAGTCATCAACAATTAAAACTTTTATTTTCATTAAAAACACTCCGCGTTCAGTGTTGCCATTGATAGCTTAAAAAATAACTAGAACAAATCCACTTCGCCGCCCACTGAAGTCGTTTTCAGTCTGCTGGCGTAATCTTGCTCGCGTCTTCTGAGCGTATCGTTGTGTTCCACTTTCAATTTCTTGACCAATACTTTTCCGGTTCTTGGGAAGAAGTACACTTTGCGGGGATAAATATCGTTCAAATCCTCAGCAGTCACGCGCATTCTTTCTGCCCGCAGGTAATCGAGTACAAATCTGGCATTCCGCTCGCCCACATTGATTGCCGTAAAACCGCGCAAGACATTGCCTCCACCAAAAACCTTGGCTTCCATGTTTTCGCGTTTCGCGCCTGCTTTCAGCAGTTCATTGATCAACACTTCCATGGCATATGTGCCATAGCGCATGGATGCAGATACAGGGTTATCTGCATCTCCTCCAGAATCTGGCAACATGAAGTGATTCATCCCACCGACTCCCGACACACGATCACGGATACATGCAGAAACACATGAACCCAGGACGGTGACTATCAACATATCTTTGTTCGTGAAATAAAATTCACCAGGCAAAATTTTTGCCGCATCACAATCGAAAGTACGATCGTAATAGACATTCGTTGCAAAATGCTCTTCGCTTAGCTGGCTCATGGATTACCCTTTTTGCAGATGACGCAATGTCGTTCTGGTGCCCGAAGCAAGGGACTTAGTCAATTCGTAGACTGTTTTCCCTCTCAGCTTGAAATCATCTGAAACATATAAAAAATTTTCCGAATGGCCTGCAAATAACAAACCATCCGATTTCATCAAGGGTACAAATTTCTTTAAAATTTTACTCTGTGTTGGCTTGTCAAAATAAATCATGACATTACGACAAAAAATAGCATCAAATTCGCCACTTAAAGGCCAGCTATCTTCCAACAGGTTCAATTGTTTGAACGTGATAAGGTCGCGCAACTCTGGCCTGACACGTACGAGTCCCTCTTGCGCCCCCTTACCCTTTAAAAAAAACTTCCGCGTCCGCTCCGCTGACAGTTTTTCAATACGGTCCAGGTTATATACGCCCCGCGACGCTGTTTCCAGAACATTGGTATCAATATCTGTGGCGATGATGTGCGCTGGCGGCCTCAGTGTTCCAAATGCTTCACAAAGTGTAATGGCAATTGAATAGGGCTCTTCGCCTGTTGAACTTGCAGAACACCAGATATTGACGCTGTCACTTCTCTTCGAAATATGCTCTGACAAGATAGGAAAGTGATGCTCTTCCCTGAAAAATGATGTTAAGTTGGTGGTCAGCGCATTGGTAAACGCCTCCCACTCGGATTCAATTTGCTCATTTTCCAGTCCGTCCAGGTATTCCGAAAATGAGTGAATACCTGTAGCCCGAAGACGACGCGCCAAACGACTGTAAACCATCTCCTGTTTGCTATCGGCCAGAGAAATGCCTGCTCTTTTATAAATCAAATCCCTGACGCGATCGAAATCACGCGCATTAAAAGAAAACTCTTTTGATGTGTCTGACTTATTTTTTTCGATGGATTTCGTCATTTAATACTTTCTCAAACTCTCACCATCATTTTCAGAAGCAAGTGTAAATCTCCGGAAAAATCGCTTGTATTACATAACATCGCATCGCATCGCACGTTCATCATCATATGATCTCAACATTGATACGACACCCGTACCAATTTTAAAGAAAGATCAGGCAAAAAATCCTGAGGGCAAACCGCAGCACATTGAAGCAAACCTCTTGCAATCACGCTTCACTGCGCGCTTCCTGCAAATTCAAAACTCCTCCCAGTCGTCCTCATTGCGTTTACCTTGTTCAGTCACATGCTTTGCTGGACGAGATGCCGAAGCCCCGCTGGAAGCGGCCCTTGGCAAGGCTTTCACCTGAGGTCGTGCGCTGGTCGCAACTTGACTACTGACTTTATTTACAACCGGCTTTACCGACGAACTGGTACTGGTTATCAGTTTAAAAACACTCACTGCTTGCGCCAACGAGATCGCCTGCTCTTCCATACTCTCAGCCGCTGCCGCTGCCTGCTCAACCAGGGCTGCATTTTGTTGCGTCATTTCATCCATCTGCGTAATCGCCAGATTGACTTGTTCAATACCTGAACTTTGTTCCTGACTGGCCGCTGTGATTTCACTCATGATGTCGGCAACATGCTGAACACTGGTGACTATTTCATCCATGGTCTTGCCTGCTTCATCCACGAGCTTGCTACCCTGATCAACCTTGTCTACCGAATCACTGATCAGGGATTTGATTTCTTTGGCCGCACTGGCGCTACGCTGAGCCAGGTTGCGCACTTCTGCTGCCACAACAGCAAAGCCTCTGCCCTGCTCCCCTGCCCTGGCCGCTTCTACCGCCGCATTCAATGCCAGAATATTAGTCTGGAAAGCAATGCCATCAATCACGCCGATGATGTCGACAATCTTGCGTGAGCTTTCCTTGATGGAGCCCATGGTACTGACCACTTGCCCAACCACAGCGCCACCTTTGACTGCAACACTAGAGGCGGAGACCACCAGTTGATTGGCTTGCCGCGCATTGTCCGCATTTTGCCTGACGGTGCTGGTCAGTTCTTCCATCGAACTGGCTGTCTCTTCCAGTGAGCTGGCTTGTGATTCGGTGCGGCTCGACAGATCGGCGTTGCCTGAGGCAATTTCTTGCGAAGCGACGGTAATGGTTTCTGTGCCCAACCTGACTTGCCCTACAGTGGACGCCAGATTGTCATTCATGTTTTTAAGTGCCTGCAACAAAGAGGTCACTTCATCATTACCTGACACCACCACCTGGCTACGCAAATCACCTTCTGCTACCGTTTCAGACAAATCCAGTGCTTCTTGCAGAGGCTGGGTGATGCTGCGTGTAATTGCCCATGCAAACAGGACGCCGACTGCCAGGGCCGAGAGCAGAATGGCGTACAACCACATCGTCAGCCTTGCACCCGCCACTGCAAATGTCTCAAACACCTGTTTGGTCGCAGCTTCCTGCAAATCCACCAGTTTGTTCATTTCTATAATCGACTTTGAACTCAACGGGTCGATAACCGAAGAAATTATTTTTACCGCACCTTCTGCATTAAATGCCAAAGCCTGTCCCACAGCATCTTTAAACGGCTTTTCAATTTCCTTATCAACTTTCGCAATGTCACCGAGGATTTTCTTTTCTTCTTCGCTTAATCCCAGTGAAGCAATTTTCTCTTTGGCATCATCATATTTTTTTCTCTGCGCCTTGACTTTGGCTTCTTCTTTTTGCATCTCGCCGACATCCGACTGAATACCAATATTGCGCATGGCAATACCACCCTCAAACAGGGCACTTTTCATGTTATTCGCCAGGATTTGCTTTTGGTTGGCCAGATTCAATCCGTCAACCATGGCTTTACGATTGCTACCGCTGAGTGCATTGACCAGCAAAATAACTGTTATCAGGCCGCCTAAAATGAATGCAAATCCCACCCCCAAACGGATACCGATTTTAAAATTCCTTAAATTCATAGCGTCTCCTATTTTTTTGATTAGCTTTTTATGTCTTCATTCCGCTACGCAGCAGGCCTGTAAGCCGGCCAGCATGACACCACCCCGCAATCAGGCGACGGTATCTACCAGACCCATCTCGGGGCTGGACATTAATTTGTCAATATCAACAAGAATCAACATCCTGTCATCCAGCGTACCAAGTCCGATCAGGAAATCGGTACTGAACGTTGTCCCCATTTCAGGGGCCGGCCTGACCTGCTCAGGCAGCAATGTAGTGACGTCAGAGACGCTGTCAACTACCATACCGACAATTCGTCCTTCTATATTTAAAATAATCACCACCGTGAATTGATCATAAGTAGGTGTACCCAAATTAAACTTGATACGCATATCCACTACAGGAACAATAATGCCGCGCAGATTAATAACCCCTTTTAAGAAATCAGGCGCATTGGCGATTCTTGTTACGGCTTCATAACCCCGTATTTCCTGTACTTTAAGGATGTCGATGCCGTATTCCTCATTACCTAAAGTAAAAGCGAGGAACTCATGTCCAGCAATATCAGATTTTGCACCATCGATATGTGAACTATTGTCTCCACCACCATGCGAAATTTGCGTCATTTCATTTTCCTCGTCTTAAATTTTCAATTCAATTTTCAGCGTGCGGTACGCAATACAGCGGCGACATCCAGAATAAGTGCCACACCACCGTCCCCCAGAATTGTTGCTCCCGAGATACCAGGCACTTTTTTATAATTTGATTCTATATTTTTGACCACTACTTGCTGTTGCCCGACCAGGTCATCCACAAAAAGTGCAGCCTTCTTGCCATCCACCTCAACGATCACCACAATGCCATCCGAGGGGTCGGTATATTTGGGTTTGATATCAAAGTATTCATACAGTGGCACCAAGGGCAAATACTCATCTCTAACCTTGACTACACGCCCTTTGCCATTGACTTCTTTTATATCTGCCTTCGCTGGCTGCAAAGACTCCATGACAAAACCCAGCGGCAAGATGTAAATTTCATCGCCAAATTTGATCGACATGCCATCCAGAATCGCCAGCGTCAGAGGTAAAGAAATGGTAATCGTCGTGCCATATCCTTTTGCCGAACGGATGTCCACCACCCCGCCCATGGCGGTGATATTGCGTTTAACCACATCCATGCCTACACCGCGACCAGAGACATCTGTCACCGTCTCCGCAGTAGAAAACCCCGGGGCAAAAATCAACAGCCAGACTTCACTATCGGTCATGGAATCAGAAACGATCAGCCCATTCTGCCTTGCTTTGGCAAGAATTTTATCTCTGTGCAAGCCGCCGCCATCGTCACTGACCTCAATGACGATATTGCCCCCCTGGTGCACCGCCGACAATGACAGCTTACCTGTATCATTTTTCCCGGCTTGCACCCTTGTAGCGGGCATTTCTATACCATGATCAATACTATTTCTGACCAGATGCGTGAGAGGATCGACAATGCGTTCGATAAGCCCCTTATCCAATTCCGTCGACGCACCATAAGTGACGAATTCAACTTTCTTGCCCAGTTTAGTCGCCAGATCTCGCACCATGCGCGGAAAACGGGAAAACACATAATCCATGGGCATCATGCGAATCGACATGACGGCTTCCTGCAAATCCCTGGTGTTACGTGTCAGATGCCCGACACTGCTGAGCAAGCGTTCATTGGCGATAGGGTCAAGCTCTTGCGTGCGTTGCTCCAGCATGGCCTGGGTAATCACCAGTTCGCCGATCAGATTAATCAACTGATCCACCTTCTCGATACCAACCCGTATCGTCGAAGATTCTTGCGAATTGTTTACTTTTTCAACTTCCTTCTTTGCGGCAGTTTTCTTCTCGGTTTGCGCTGTCAACTTTTCTGGCTCCACGACTTCAGGAGCAGCTTTTACAACCGGTGCATCTGGGCTCTTTTCCTCTGGCGGAAACATGGCGTCCAGCGGCTCAAAAAAGCCATAACCAAGATCTTCTTCAGCAACGGCAACCTTGCCAGCCGACACATCAGCAAGCTGCATTTCGGAAATCTTCAAGAGATCAGGATTGAGTATGAAAGAACAGATAGAAATAATGTCGTCCTGCCCCTCATTTGTCTTGAGATTCAGAACTACATTTTCCCCTGTATTTTCCTGCCTGGAAATCGCGCCCAGCAAGCCCAGTTCAGACATGAGGGCAGAAGCATCTTCCTTGGAAACCTTAGGCAGTTCTATTTTGAATGCAGTTTTATAGACGACATTCAAATTTTCATCATCAAGATTTTTATGGGAAAAACTGGCAATTGGTGCAGCAACTGCAACCACATCTTGTGAAAGCGACTGCAACAGCATTCTGACATCCGCAACCGCATCCTGATCAACTGGAGTGCCCAGTCTGTGCCCATCGAGCTGCATCTTCAAAATGTCTTTTGTAATGAGGAAAGCATCAACATGCTCTGCCGTTAAAGCCATCTCTCCCTTGCGTATCTTGTCAAGCAATGATTCAAGGATATGCGTCACTTCCGTCATATCGTTTAAACCAAAGGTAGACGCGCCTCCTTTAATAGAATGCGCGGCCCTGAATATGGCATTCAAATCCTCCGGATCCGGGGAGGAGATATCGACGGCAAGTAACAATTTTTCCTTCTCGGCAAGAAGCTCTTCCGCCTCGTCGAAAAAAACTTGGAAAAACTGACTCATGTCAATCGTCATTATTAAACTCCGTGATTTACATTTGTTTGCCCAGACAAGCGGCTTATTTATTTAGCCAATCACTTTTTTAACTACTTCAGTTAATTTTTGCGGATCGAACGGCTTGACCAGCCAGCCATTTGCACCCGCTGCACGTCCTTTTGCCTTCATGTCATCGCTTGATTCTGTCGTTAGCATCAGGATAGGTACGCGTTGATAAGAAGGCAATCCTCTGAGTGATTTAATCAAGGTCAGACCATCCATCCGTGGCATATTCTGGTCGGTCAAAACCAGGTCAACTACCTGATTTCGCGCCTTTTCCAGGCCATCCTGGCCATCGACGGCCTCAATAACCTGATACCCTGCGGCCTTCAAACTAAATGCCACCATCTGCCTCAACGAGCCAGAATCATCCACAGCTAAAATTGTCTTGGCCATATCTACTCCGTTATACAAATTGAAGGCAGTTTACATAAACTGCCCTTTGTTTTTTCAAACTTAAAATAACTCAATGTCACCACTATCCAGATGTTTTTGGTGCACTGCTTTTCGCAACAAATTTTTCAGGTCCGCACTTTGTTTTTCAAGACGCAAAGTCGTTTCACGCAAAACCGCAGTCAGTTCATCGGCCTCGCCATTGTGTTCAATATCGTCGCCAAGCACACCTAAAGTTTTCAATACATCCCGCAAACCTTCGCAACGCTGTAGCGTTCTGGAAATCAATTGACTGGTCAGATCCTGAAATTGCAGACTGGTCACCGCAGAATTAATATGCTTTGCAATCTCTTCCTGAATTGTTCTGAGTCGCTCCACACTGGCTTCCGACACGCCACCTGAGCTGATAATCAAATTGATTTCTTCCTGCTCACTCGATATCGCTGCGTGCAATGCCATAAAGCTCACGCCCAGTTTTTCGATTGCCTCTCCTAAGAGAATAGTCGTTTGCGCCAGGTCTGTTTCGACTTCGAGCAAATGTGCATTGCCGTGATCGGACACACCGGATAAAAGCTGCTTAACCTGAGAACCCAACATTTTCTTTTTGGACATCTTAAGCATCCCATCTCTACATTTTGACTTAATGATGCTGCGCCATGACTACTTTTCAAGCTTGACAGAAATTTCTGTGCTTGCGTCAGATTGGTTTGCGACTTCAATTGAACCACCATCCTGAGAAGCAGACTCTTCTGCTTTCTTGTTCATCACAATAATGCTTATTCTGCGGTTGATAGGATTCAAAGGATCTTGCTTGTCAAATAAAACCGAAGAAGACAGGCCAACCACACGAAGCACTTTGGTTTCATCCATGCCGCCATAAATCAATTCCCGCCTTGATGCATTTGCGCGATCAGCCGACAATTCCCAGTTACTGTAACCACGTTCACCACTGCCATAAGGCGCAGCATCGGTATGCCCGGACAAACTGATGCGGTTTGGCACATCATTCAATGCCTTGCCGATCTCATGCAATATCTCTCTTGTATAGGGCTGCAACTCAGCTTTAGCTGAGGCAAACATTGGTCTGTTTTGCTCATCCACCATTTGTATCCGCAAGCCATCCGTGGTGATATCCAGCAGCAGCTGTTTTTTATATTGCTTTAGAGTAGGATTGGATTCAATCGCCGCCTCAATCTTCCCTTTCAACACTTTTAACCGGTCAGCATCGACTTTTGCCAATGCGGCTTCGGCGGCTTGCAGGTTATAGGTTTTTTTTTGCGAATCAATATCGCCTTTGCGGTTTTGACCATCCCTGGCGCTGAGATCTTTGCCACCGCCCTTGATAACGCTGGAGCTGTCGCCACTGCCATCCCCCCCAGCCATTGCCACTTTCAGAGGGGTTTGAAAATATTCGGCAATACCGTTCAAATTACCCTTGGCGGTAGAGCCCAGCAACCACATCAACAGAAAAAAAGCCATCATCGCTGTCACAAAATCGGCGTACGCGATTTTCCAGGCGCCACCATGATGGCCGCCAGCTACTTTCTTAATGCGTTTGACGATAATCGGTCTTAATTCTTCGCTTGCCATCATCAATCCTGAGTTTTTGTTATTTAGATTTTGATTGCTTAATGTGGTCTTCTAATTCGCTGAAGGTTGGTCTTTCTGTGGAATACAAAACTTTTCTGCCAAACTCAACAGCCAATGCAGGCGCATAGCCGTTCAGACTGGCGAGCAGGGTCACTTTGATGCACTGGAATGTCTTGGAAGACTCATCCAGTTGTTGCTCCATCAGACCAGCCAGTGGCCCTACAAAGCCGTAAGCCAGCAAAATACCCAGGAACGTGCCGACCAACGCATGGGCGATCAATATCCCCAGCTCAGCCGGTGGAATACCTACTGACTCCATCGTATGGACCACCCCCATCACCGCGGCAACGATACCAAACGCTGGCAGGCCATCACCCAGTTTGGCGATAAAATGCGCCGGGACAGCACCTTCGTGATGATGCGTCTCCAATTCATTATCCATCAGGTTCTCGATCTGGAAAGCATCCATATTCCCGGAAACCATCAGTCGCAAATAGTCCCCGATAAACTCCATCATGTGATGGTCATGCACAATCGCAGGATACTTGCTGAACAGCGGGCTTTCTTCAGGTTTTTCGATATCACCTTCAATGGACATCAAGCCTTCTTTGCGTACCTTTGTAAGTACATCAAAGAGCATGGTCATCAACTCCATGTATAAGGCCTTGGTGTATTTAGAGCCTTTAAGCACGCCAGGTGCGGCTTTCAACGTGGCCTTCAAGGTTTTGGCATTATTGCCGACCAGAGAGGCGCCAACGGCTGCGCCGCCTATCATCAGCAGTTCCAGCGGCTGGAACAATACCGCAATATGCCCTCCGGACATGACAAAGCCACCAAAAACGGAGCCTAATACAACAATATAGCCGACAATAACTAACACGACCCTTTACTCCTTAGAGAGGAATTCAAAATATCGACCACACCACATCATGAGCCTATACCAAAAAGCACAAACAAAAGTTTAAATATTGCTTCAGGAATACATTTCACTATGATCATTATATGCGCCAGACATACAGAACGGGGTCATTCGCCTTGCTTTTTATAATTAAATCAGGCTCAACACCGGGTATCGGAAATTCATAACTCATCAGCAAAGTACCGGTCCGCATTTCCGACCGCGCCTTATCCCAAAGCCCGGGCATGGCCGCCGGGGACAAGTAAGCAAAAACCACATCGAATTCACCCAGATTCAAACGCAAATAATCTTGCAGGAAAAAACGCAACTTACCTGCGGCAAATTTTGCTCTTATCCAGCTGACGAACCAGGGAAAAGGGGCAATCTCCACACCATAAAAATACTGATCCCGCCTCACGCTCGAAAGCTTTGCAGACAAGCCACCAAAGCCGCTGCCAACATCAATAAAACGCAATGACGGACTTGTTGGTAGTTGTTCAAGAATACACGGCAACAAACTAGATTTGGAAGGAAAATATGGAACTTGCGTGCGGTAGGTTGACCAAAACAACAATACCATGACGGCAAATACCGACAAACTGAGCGCCGGACGTAGCTGGAAGATTAAAGAAGCAATGACGGCGAAGGGAAAAATGAACTGAATAATCCACCACCACCAGCTCAGGCGGCGGATGGCAGAGATCAGGACAGCCAGAAGGGAGTGGAAAAACAACAGAAGGTACGGGGTGATAACGCCGCCAAAATACCATTTATCGAATATATAGAGAGAATACGAGACAAAAAGCGCAACAAGCTGAACCAGCAAAGCATGAAAAGCTGGTGACGACACTGCCTTCGCTTCAGTAGGGAATTTGCCTTTGCCGGTTTTCGATGGGACTACCTCCAAGGCACCTCCTCAATTTTAAGCGACCATCTCCAAAGTGGCTTCAGCGTCTTTGGCTTTTTTTGTCTTGCCTGCCCTGGAAGGGACATGGCACAAACCACATGCATAATCATCATGCAAATCCAGGCTATGCGCAACAAAATGACCGCCGCATTTGCAACATTTTGCAAAGCTTAGCATTCTGCCCTCAAAAAACCGCACAAGTGTCCAGGCACGCGTCAGGGATAGCACTGGCTCTTCACCGGCAGGAACGGCAATTTGCTCCAGATAAAGACGATAAGCCTTGATGACCGCATCAATACCCTCAACACCCGCATGCTCACGCAAATATTTATGAATATTCATAAACAAGGAGGAGTGAATATTCGGTTGCCAGGTAGTGAACCAGTCGGTCGAAAATGGCAACATCCCTTTCGGCGGGGATACTCCCTTCAACTCCTTGTAAATCTTAAGCAAGCGCTCACGCGACAGCGAAGTTTCCGATTCCAGCAATTGCAATCTGGCGCCCAGGTTGACCAATTCAATCGCCAACTGGATTTCGTGTGCTTCATTTACTACGCTTTTGCCTGCCATGATTTTTCTCCATCCAACCAATAGTTATGCTGACGAATTAATGGATTTCTTCCACTGCCTGACCAGCCATCAGGATCGCTGCATGTGAATGAGCCAAAGCACGTTCTTTGTTGTAATTTGTCAACATGCACAGGATGGAGCTATCTTCAAACCTGAAACGCGCCAGCATCATGTTGGAACCAGCCAATTTCAAAATCTGGGCATTATTCAAGCCTTCGATCAGATCTGCAATTTCCTTGCCGATACCCAAACGAAAAATAGCGGTCGCTTTATCAGCGCGAATCATTTGCTGCGCAAGCATCAAATAACTCAAGTTGGCGTCCCGAATCTCAGCCATCATATCGTTCTGCGTCATCTTCCTACCCTCCATTCTGTAATCAGCGGCACGAATTGCGTTGCCAGTGAGATACATTGTGCAGGCTAGAAATTTAGCGCTGTATCAGCAGGAGTACGTATTTAAATCCAGAAAAAAACGAGAACATGCCGTAGGAAATTATCCTACAAGCAAATTTTGACATCTGCGAAATAAAATTTCACAGAAAATAGATTTTTATTTTTTAGATTGAGCAAAAAGACTCAATTAAAAATTTTCAACAAAAACAAAGACTTAAGAAAAATTTTAACTATTCCTTTATCGTCTCTTTACCATTAACGGCAAGGAAATCGAAAACTTTAGGAAATATTTAAAAATATTTTCGAATTATTTCCGTAAGCTTCTAACGGTTTAAAACCATAAAAACTTTAGGATTTTTTTCAAAAAGTTCAAAAAAAAATCACCCGTTAGCAACAGGTGATTGTTTTTTTAATACTTTAAATAACAAATTGCTATTATTTAATTTTCATTTTGGCAATTTTCATACTCAGGAAATGATAACGCTAAATCGTTTTTTAAGAGATAGAACGCCAAATACACCTATCACGGATCTGCTTATCCAAACCTGTCAGCAATAATTCATGTTCCTTCATTTCATCTTCGGATGCGAATTGGACCGAAATTTCGCCCAAAGGAACTTCAAAGGACACGACCGTTTGCACTTTAGGCAAGTCATCTTCATGATCATCGATCTCAAAGCTGTTTTGCCCGCGAGACATTGCCAAAAACACATCTGCCAAAAGCTCAGCATCCAGCAAGGCACCATGCAACTTGCGATGTGAATTTGATATTTCATAGCGGCCGCAAAGTGCATCCAGGGAATTTCGTTTGCCTGGATGCAATTCTTTTGCCTGCACCAGCGTATCGATCACCGAGGGACATAACTCAGAAAAAGGCGCCAGGTTCAGTCTGGTAAACTCGGCATTCAGAAAACCTATATCGAAAGGCGCGTTGTGGATGATGACTTCGGCATCTTTGATGTAAGCACAAAACTCAGCAACGATTTCAGCAAATTTCGGTTTATCACTTAAAAACTCGGTCGTTAATCCATGGACAGCCAACGCGCCCTCTTCTGAATCACGTTCGGGATTGATATAGCGATGGAAATTATTTCCCGTCAGCTTGCGGTTCACCAGCTCTACGCCACCAATCTCGATAATCCTGTCGCCATTGCGGGCATTCAGACCTGTCGTTTCCGTATCTAAAACTATCTGTCGACGCATTTCAATATCCAATAAATTCTTTAGTTAGTATCAAAAGACCATGACAGGCGAATGCGTGCATTTTCGCCATGTGTGCAAAAACTGCTTTGCATCCCCACCCCTGCGGCAAACAATAGGTTTGCCTTCTCAGACACAAAAGGCAAACGCTCGCGCTGCCAGAACGGAATTTGCAGTGTCTGGTAGTGGCTTTTCATATCCCGCGTATGCCGGTTGTCGGCCAGTTTTAAGCGCTCGCCACCTCTGCGCAAGTGCAATGATAGCTGCTGCTGCTTCAGCCACTCAAGTTCCAGGCCATCATCAACGGGCTCAAAATGCAGAGTGCCGGCAAACTCAGGAAAATGTATGCGTGCCTGCCCTTGCCAGGCAAATTCAATTGAAAACCCTGGATCAACAGGCATATTTACCGTATCCGACAGAAACACAGCATTCTTGAAGCGGTGAATGGCATGCTTGCCATGATGTACAGTAATGCGAGCATCATCACGCCCGCCAAATAGCTGGCTTTGCATCTCTTTTAATCTGGCAGTGGTCGGCATCCGAACACCTGCCTGTGACAACCAATAGCGAAACAAATTATCAATACGGTCAGCGCTAAGCTGTCGCATTGGCTCTATACCCAATCCCTCGCCAAGTTTGCAAGCGACCAGATCCTCCGCTGCCATTTCAGTCAGCAAGTTTTGTGCAGCCTGAAAATGCAATGCTGATCGCCCCAGACGCTCAGAATAACCTGGAGATAATTTTTCCAGTATCGGCATAACCTGATGCCTTATCGCGTTTCTGACATAACGGTGATCAAAATTTGATTCATCCTCTATGCAAGATAGCTGATATTTTGCCGTGAAGGCTTCCAGTGTAGTTCGCTTCTCAGCCAACAGGGGGCGCGCCAGCATGACCTCATCATGACCAAACAAATCAGGTGCCAGATGACAGATATCCATACCGGACATGCCAGCAACACCACTGCCTCGCAACAATTGCAAGAGCAAGGTTTCTGCCTGATCGTCTTGATGATGCGCAGCAAGAATCAGCTTGATCTGGCGGTCTTTCGCCAACTGCCCAAGCGCCTGATAGCGCCCTTTTCTGGCAGAAGCCTCAATCCCTTCGCCGCTATCCGTTGTAACCGTGATGCGCGCTGGGAAGAAGCCGACGCCGTAAGCATAGCAACTTGCCTGGCAGTGCGCCAGCCAGGCATCGGCGTTTGGGCTCAGGCCGTGATGAATATGGAAGGCATATAAGGGGATATTAATTTGACGGCAATATTTCACCGTCAAATCCAGCAACACCGTAGAATCCAGGCCACCACTGTAGGCAACGGCCACACCATTTTGCACATTGCCATCACAGAATTGCTCTATGATGGCATCAAGTTGCTTAGAAAAACCTTGTTCTAAAGCTGGCACCGGGCATCGCTGAGTTGCCATCATTCAGCAAGTTTCGTTTCCTTAAACTTGCCATAACTCATTAATTTTTCATGGCGTGCAGACAGCAAGTCCTTGGTTTTGACACCTTGGAATTGACGCAAGGTATCGGCCAGCGCACGTTTCACCAATGCACACATTTGCTTGGGATCGCGGTGCGCGCCACCCAAAGGCTCATTGATGATTTTGTCGATCAGGCCCATGGCTTTCAGCCTGTGCGCAGTCAAGCCCAATGCTTCAGCAGCATCTGAGGCGCGATCCGAGGTTTTCCACAAAATAGAGGCACAACCTTCGGGTGAAATCACGGAATAAGTAGCATATTGCAGCATCAGGACAGCGTCGCCCACAGCCAGAGCCAAAGCACCACCAGAACCGCCTTCACCGATGATAGTGGCGATCAGCGGCACTTTCAATTCAGCCATCACATACAGATTATGGCCAATCGCCTCTGACTGACCACGCTCTTCAGCGTCAATACCTGGCCAGGCACCCGTGGTATCAACAAAAGTAAAGACGGGGATATCGAATTTCTCAGCCAGTTTCATCAGACGCATCGACTTACGATAGCCTTCTGGCTTGGGCATGCCAAAATTACGCATGGCGCGCTCTTTGGTATCACGGCCCTTCTGATGACCCATGACCATACATGCCTGGCCATTAAACCGTGCCAGTCCACCGACGATGGATTGGTCATCGGAAAAACTGCGGTCGCCATGCAACTCATGAAAATCAGTAAATATCTGATTGATGTAATCCAGCGTGTAGGGGCGCTGAGGATGACGAGAAATCTGGGAAACTTGCCATGGTGTTAATTTGGCGTAAATATCCTTTGTCAACATCTGACTTTTCTTCGACAGTCTGTCGATCTCTTCCGAGATATCGACTGCGGAATCATCCTGAACGAAACGTAATTCTTCTATTTTTGTTTCAAGTTCCGCAATAGATTGTTCAAAATTCAAAAATGTTGTCTTGGTCATCGTGTCTCCTTAACATCACACGAGTTTATAAAAAAATCCAATTTCGCCACGAAACCGCTGCGATTAATCAAATTGAATCAAGTGTAGCCCTGATATATCATCGTGCAAGAAAAGCATTTAAATAGCTTTTTGCAAACTTCGAAATGAATCGACAAATGACACACCGCTCCGAAGAACCGGATTAGATATCAAAAATAGCCTTGTTGTCCAGTATCCCAAAAGAAATGCTGCTTGCTTTTGCTATACAACGGGCTTATTTCTGTCGATGCGCCTTTCATGCTGAAGACGATCTGCAAAAACAATCCGTGCAATAAAGCAAACACAAAAACGCTGTTTACGAGTCAAACACCCATAGCTGGCAACTTATTTGATAAGATGGCGGTTTGCTTGATGCTCAGTATATCATTGCTGCTTAACTGTTCTGCCAAACTCCTATAAATCCAAGACCGAACACCATGCGCCACATTTTGAAGAATGTACTTACTTTATCCAGTCTTTCACTGTTGTTAATGTCTGCCACTGTTATGGCTGACGATGCTGCTGATGTCGGGAAATTATTAAGAGCAGGCCAAACCAATGAAGCGCTGCAGAAGGTTGATGCCGCATTGGCACAAAAACCAAAAGATGCACAGATGCGTTTTTTGAAAGGCCTGATATTGACAGAACAAAGCAAATCTGCCGAAGCCATTACCGTTTTTACGAAACTGACAGACGATTACCCTGAATTGCCTGAGCCGTACAACAATCTGGCTGTTTTATATGCATCTTCAGGCCAATATGACAAAGCCCGCGCGGCTCTGGAAATGGCGATCAGAACCAATCCAACCTATGGCACTGCCCATGAGAACCTGGGTGATGTCTATGCCAAGCTAGCCAGTCAGGCATATGACAAGGCATTGCAGCTCGACTCAGGCAATAGTACTGCCAAATTAAAGCTGACCCTGGTACGCAATCTTGTCGGCAACACAACTGGCGGCACTAATCCCAAGACTGCTGCATTAACTACGCCAGCCGCAGTGACGGCACCTGCGGCAAAACCGACAGTCGTGGCAGCAGCCAAACCTGAACCAGAGCCAACCAAGGCCGAAAGCAAGGCCAATATAAAATCAACACCAGCCGCCAGTCCTGTAGCTGACCGCGAGGAAGAAGAAGTCCTGAAAGCGGTAGAAAGCTGGGCAAAAGCCTGGAGCAGTAAAGACACCACCACCTACCTTGCACATTACGCCAAAGATTTTCAGACGCCAAAAGGCGAAACCCATAAAGCCTGGGCTGAAGAACGCCGCAACAGGATTGAAGGCAAAGGTCGTATCAATGTCAAAATTGAAGCCGCCAAGATCAGTGTCGATGGCAACACTGCCACTGCAAAGTTCCGCCAGATTTATACCTCGGATCAGTTGACTGCAAATAGCCGCAAGACCTTGAACATGGTCAAGCAAGACGGCAAATGGCAGATCAAACAGGAGCGTGCGGGTAGCTAATGTTTTTTGCTGTCACCTCTGATGCTCCGACTAAAGGCAGACTCGGAAAGCTCTTTATTTTTGTTTTTTTGGTAGTGATATGGACGGCGAGCCTGCTCTCGCCAGCCCCTGTCATGGCGAAGTCGCGTCCAAATAAAATAGCTGCCGCAGAAATCAATCCCAATTCGCCAGATCCCGATGCTTTACTGATAGAAGTCTATAAAAGTCTTGCCGCCAATAATCTGCAAAAAGCGCAAAGCAAGATTGATGCACTGGTAGAGGCCTACCCTCACTTTCAATTAGCCCATCTGATCCAGGGCGACCTGTTATTGATGCACACCCGGCCAGTGCCAAGCTTTGGTGCGGGCGCGGCAGCGCAACCTGACAAATTAAAGGATCTCAGGGATGAAGCAGCAGTCAGGATACGCTCATACCGGGAACGGCCAGACCCTGATCTGATACCACGGGCAGTTTTGCAATTGCGTGATGACCAGAAGCAAGTCATCGTTGTTGACGCCAGAAAATCCCGTCTCTACGTCTATGAAAATAGCCCTGGGCAACCGCGTCTAAGCGCAGATTTTTACATCAGCCAGGGCAAGTTCGGCATCAACAAGATTAAAGAAGGCGATCAAAAAACCCCGATAGGGGTGTATTACATCACCAGCCGTCTGGCAGGTGCAAAACTGCCAAACTTCTATGGCCCAGGTGCCCTGCCCCTGAATTACCCGAATGAATGGGATAAATTGAATGGCCGCAATGGATCTGGCATCTGGCTGCATGGCATGCCACCAGAAAGCTTTAGCAGGCCGCCCATGGCGTCGGATGGCTGTGTTGTCCTGACCAATCCTGACTTTTTAAAGATCGCCTCCATAGTCGATATAGGCAAGACCCCGGTCATCATCAGCGAGCATGTAGAATTCATCAGCCGCAGCAAATGGCTGGCAGAAAAAAATCTGGCGGAAAAATTACTGGAAGACTGGCGACTGGACATGGAAAGCCAGAATGCCAACCGCATCCTGACCAACTATTCGCGCAATTTCAAGACTACACAGGGTGACAATCTCAACACCTGGTTTCCAAAACAGCAATCAAGCTGGGATAACTGGCATAATCCTGCTATTAAATTCAAGGATGTGACTCATTTCCGTTACCCCGGCAAAGATGAGCTGATCGTCAGTACCTTTACCCAGGAAACCAGTTTTGGAAAAAGCAAGAGCGCCGTTCGCAAGCGGCAGTACTGGCTGAAAGAAGCGGCAAGATGGCGCATAATTTATGAAACAACAGTTTAGGAAGTTCTGATTAAATGCTGATGGCGTTTACTTGGAAATTGTTTAAAAAACTCACTCAGACCAGATATGAAAATTTCAAAAATGAAACTAAGTAGTTTTTTCCTGAGTTGTAGCGTGATGCTGACGGCTCATGCTGGCTACGCTGAAAATTTACCTAAAGTCTCGCTAAAAACCAATATGGGCGAAATTGTTATCGAACTGCACCCTGAGGCTGCACCGAAAACCGTAGACAATTTTCTGAAATATGTCAAAAGCGGTCATTACAAAGGCACGATTTTCCATCGTGTCATCGATAACTTCATGATACAGGGCGGCGGTTACGATAAGGATTTGAAAGAAAAATCTGTTGGCAAGCCCATTGCATCTGAAGCACGTCACGCGCTGGAGAACGGACTGAAAAATGATCTGGGCACCATCGCCATGGCGCGCACGGAAGACCCGAATTCGGCAACTGCCCAGTTTTATATCAATGTAAAAGACAATGACTTCCTGAATCACCAAATACTGGCTGATGGCGACCCGGTAGAGTTCACTTACCGTGGCAACAGCATGACAGAACCACGTGCCAAAGCATTGAAAATGACTGCTGGCTACACCCCCTTTGGTAAGGTCATCAAGGGCATGGATGTCGTTGAAAAAATTAAAGTCCTTGAAACTGGTGAATCGAAGATGATGCAAAACGTCCCCAACAAACCAGTTATCATACAATCTGCTACCTTGCTAAAATAAGCAAAACTTCACTCAATTTCCAACTTTTTTGAAAGATTATCATGGCTGTTATTCTGACCACCAACTTCGGCACCATCAAGATCGACCTGAACGAAGAAAAAGCGCCAAAAACCGTTGCCAACTTTCTGGCCTACGTTGAATCCGGTCACTATAACGGCACTATTTTCCACCGTGTCATTGATGGCTTCATGATACAAGGTGGTGGTTTCGAACCTGGCATGAATCAAAAATCAACGAATGCGCAGATCGAAAACGAAGCAAAAAATGGCTTGAAGAATGAGCGTTATTCTCTCGCCATGGCGCGTACCGGCGACCCACATTCTGCATCTGCACAATTCTTTATCAATACTGCCAACAACACTTTCCTGGATTACCCAGGGCAAGATGGCTGGGGCTATTGCGTATTCGGCAAAGTCGTTGAAGGTACAGAAGTGGTTGACAAGATCAAGGGCGTCAAAACGACACGTACCGGCATGTTCCAGGACGTACCAGTTGAAAACGTAGTTATTGAAAAAGCTGAAATCGTTTAAAAGACGAACAGTTTTCGCATTCTGGCCAATGACCGCAGCTCTCAACGCGCATCAGGCAAAAGCGCAACCCGAACTGGTTGCGCTTTTTGTTTCTGACACACATTTAAATCCCTCACTACCCAAAACAACGACAGCCTTTCTCCGATTTTTGGAGCTGCATGCATCCCATGCTCCAGCGCTTTATTTGCTTGGTGACTTATTTGAATACTGGGTCGGTGATGACAATATTTCTGATGCCTATAATCAGATCATCGTTACAGCGTTGCGCACTATCCATGACGGTGGCGTCGAGCTTTACTGGATAGGCGGCAACCGGGATTTTTTGATTGGCGAAGGATTTGCAAAAGCGACGGGAGCGGCTTTATTGCCTGACCCTTTTGTCATTCAACTGAAGACAAAAAACATCGTTATTACCCACGGCGATGCGCAATGCACGGACGATCGCGCATACATGGAATTCCGTCAAAAAGTCAGGCAGGTGGAATGGCAAAAGGCATTTCTGGCCATGCCTTTACTTCAACGCAAAAATATTATCGAAGGCTTGCGCACTGAAAGCAAATCCGAGCAAAAGCAAAAAACAGCGGAGATCATGGATGTCAATAGTGCCGCCATCGAGCAATTATTCCTGGCAACTGACAGCAGCGTCTTGATCCACGGCCACACTCACCGGCCAGCTACCCATATCGTCAATGATCGCATACGGCATGTATTGCCAGACTGGGATTGCGATACCAACCCAGAAAGAGGCGGCTGGTCAGCTCTGTACAGTGATAGCACCATCCGTAGCTACAACTGGAATGGTGACGAACTGTGATTGCGCTCATGCCTCAATAAAACGGTATACTAATTATTGACTGCATCAGAGCGCAAATGTCCTGCACTGATCGTCAATACCCTGCCGCACCGCGCGGCAATCGATAAGTCATGAGTGACCAGTACCAGCGTCGAACCGCGCTCGCGATTCAGTGTAAACATCAGATTGATAATCGCCTCACCAGTTGTTGCATCCAGGCTGCCGGTCGGCTCATCGGCAAACAATAAGGGCGGCTCAGTCACAAAAGCTCGCGCCAATGCTACCCTTTGCTGTTCACCACCCGAAAGAAATTTCGGGTAATGCCTTAATCTTGATCCCAGACCCACATGCTCAAGCATTTCTTCTGCTTTTGCACGCGCCTGCTTTTCGCCACGCAATTCCAGCGGCAACATGACGTTTTCCAGCGCTGTCAAATGCATCAATAACTGGAAAGACTGGAATACGAATCCCAGGTTTTCTTTACGAAATTTCGCCCGGCCGTCTTCATTCAAAGCAAAAATATCTACCCCATCAAGTAAAACACTGCCCTGCGTTGGTGTGTCTAGCCCTGCCAGAATACCCAGCAAAGTTGACTTGCCAGAACCGGAGGCACCAACAATTGCAAGCGTTTCCCCAGCTTGCACGGTAAAATCAATACCATTAAGTATGCTTAGCTCACCCGTGGCATCTGCTACGCGCTTTGCCAGCTGCTTGACTTCAATTGCCAATTTGTCTGATACCATAAGGTCTTCTGTTATGCGTTTTGTTCGATTGATACGCCGTACTGCAAAGCATTTGCAGCATCTCATTGTGCTCGCAGTTTTCGCGATTTCAGCCACACCTGCTTATTCTGCATCAAAAACACTAGTTGTGCTCGGAGATAGTTTATCTGCCGAGTATGGTCTGGCCAGAGGTAAAGGCTGGGTAGCGCTGCTAGAAAAGCGCCTGCAAGAAAAAAAGATGGATACAAGCGTCATCAATGCCAGCATCAGTGGCGACACGACCAGTGGCGGCAAAGCCAGATTTGCCCATCTACTGGAAAAATTTCACCCCGATGTCGTCATCGTTGAACTCGGCGGTAATGATGCCTTACGCGGACTGTCGCTGAATGCATCAGAGGCCAACTTCAAAGCCATCATAGAAATGGCGCAAGCCAAGCACGCCAAAGTGCTGTTGGTAGGCATGAGAATACCGCCCAATTACGGCCCCGATTATTCAGAGCGCTTCTTTTCTCTCTACGCCAAACTGGCAAAAAACATGCGCGTGCCCTTGGTACCCTTTCTACTGGAAGGCGTGGTCGATAATGATGCCCTGTTTCAGGCCGACAGAATCCATCCTTTGGCAGAAGCCCACCCGACCATTTTAAATAATGTCTGGCCGCATTTACTGCCCCTGCTGAGCAAATAGCACCATGAAATACCCCGAGCTGATCAGTTTCGAAGATGCGCTGAAACGTTTTCCAGAATTCGATGCCATTATTGATGTACGCAGCCCCGCTGAATATGCAGAAGATCATATCGCTGGCGCCATCAATTGCCCTGTACTCGATGACAGTGAACGCATTACTGTCGGCACCATGTATAAGCAAATTGGTTCGTTTGAAGCAAAACGCCTGGGCGCTGTACTGGTTGCAAAAAACATCGCACAGCACATAGAAAAAAATTTTCTGGATAAACCCAAAGACTGGAAACCCCTGATTTATTGCTGGCGCGGCGGGAATCGCAGCGGATCCATGGCGCATATTTTTGCCAAGATAGGCTGGTCGGTAGCACAACTGGATGGGGGCTATAAATCTTACCGGCATTTCGTCAACAACAGCCTCTCTGCCGAGTCGATACAATTTCACTGGCGGGTTTTGTGTGGCCCAACTGGTAGTGGCAAAAGCCGTCTGTTGCAAACCTTGCAGCGTATGGGCGCACAAGTATTGGATCTGGAACAAATGGCCGGACATCGCGGCTCTGTTCTTGGCGGAATTCCAAATTGCCCGCAACCTTCACAAAAAAAGTTTGAAAGCAGGATTTTCGAACAATTGAAAAAATTCGATCATCAAAAAGTGATCTATGTAGAAGCCGAAAGCAAAAAAATCGGCAGGCTCAGAGTACCCGAAATATTGATGGATAATATGCGGGCGTCGCCCTGTATTTCGATTTGCCTGACTATAGAAAAACGAGTGGATTTACTCTTGCAGGAATACGCGCATTTTATTGCAGACACCGCAAGCCTGAACTTGCAGCTTGATTTCCTGACTGCTTTGCATGGCAAGGAAAAAATTGCAGCATGGCGGCAATTGGCAGAGAGTGGGCATATTCCCGCGCTGGTAAAACAGCTGCTGGAGCAACACTACGACCCAGCATACAATAAATCCATTGAGCGCAATTTTACTCTGGCCAATAAAGCAGTAATCATAAAACAGGATACTATCGCTGAAACTGATTTCATCAATTCAGCAAGACTGATCATGGATCAGACTTAATTAGATTTAGATCAGATTTACAGTGTGATTTGCCAAACTCAAATCAATCAACCATCGACATCATCAAGTATTCTTTGCCCTTCCCTGTCCAATTCATCAAACTGTTTATGATTAATTGCCCACCAAAAAACTGCCCCGATGGCAAAGATCAGAACCAGGCTCAGGGGTATCAGCAAATATAAAATATCCATATCTTTTCAGGTTTTAGCTTGCGTGAAATGTTGTGGCTGCGGCAAAAGATACAGGCGCAAGGCATTCAATACGACGATCAGGGAACTTAGCGACATCCCCAATGCTGCATGCCAGGGCTCGATAATTCCGGCAATAGCGGCAGGTATGGCAAGCAGATTGTAGAGTACCGCCCAGGCCAGGTTTTCCTTAATCAGCCGATAAGCGCTAGTGGCAACCGTCAATGCAAAATCCAGATCCAGCAAACGATTCGACATCAACAGAATATCGCTGCGTGTTTGTGATATTGGCGCCCCCTGCCCCATTGCAACAGACACGTTTGCCAATGCCAGTACCGGGCCATCATTCATGCCGTCCCCCACCATCATTACGGTTGCACCACCTGCCTGAAGTTGCTGAACCAGATGGTGCTTGTCAGCAGGACTTAAACCACCGCGAGCATCCTGGATATCGCACTGCGCTGCCACTTTTACGACCACTTCAGCTCTGTCACCTGACAACAGTACTATTTTTTTCCCCGTCCTTTTCAGATGCTGAATAACCTCAATTGCATCTTCACGCAAAGCATCATTCAGGCCAAATAACAAGATGTCGTCATCTTCATTAGACAGCATGGCCAGGGTCTGCTCAGATACCGATGCCGGAATGGGGTAGCACCCTGCGTGCAGTTCACGTACAAATGCAAGGCTCCCCAATCGATACCGACGATCATTGCAGGTCGCCTCGATACCTGCTCCCGGTACTTCGCACACGCCAGACAACTCGGGCATATCAGAGACATCAACACCAGATTGCAGATGATAAGCAATGGCCCTGGCGACGGGATGTGTCGACCTGGATGCAAGCGCGAACGCCATCATCTCTGCCTGCATCCCACCCAATACTGAACTTGGCATGGCGATCACTTCATTGACCTGAAGCTTACCCATTGTCAAGGTACCGGTTTTGTCGAACACTACATGCGTGGTTTGTGCCATGGCCTGTAGGGCCCTGGCTTTAGTCAGCAAGACGCCATTTCTGGCCAGCATACCTATGGCGGCCGACATGACGCCTGGTGTTGCCAGAGACAAGGCACAAGGACAGGTAACAACCACAATGCTGATGGCGATCCAGATTGCGCGCGTCGCATCGATTTGCCACCATACCGCTGCACTTACCGCAGCAGCCAATAAAATAAACAACAGGAAACGACTCGCGTGCCTGTCAGCCAAAAGAACCAGTGCAGGTTTTTCTGCTGCGGCACTATCCATCATATCTATCAATGCCGACAACTGCGTTTGCCCACCCGTAGCCTGCGCTTTTACGGTCAATGCGCCATAGATATTCACGGATCCGGCAATCACATTACTGCCTGCGCACTTGGTAACCGGCAAGGATTCGCCTGTCATCAACGCCTCGTCACAGGCACTCTCACCGGCCACCACTACACCATCCACAGGCACTTGTTCTCCCGCCGCAACCAATAACATATCATCGGGCTGCAACACACTTGCATCGACAATTTCTGTCGCTCGATGTCGTGGAAAATCAAGAAACCGCTGCGCCAGACTGGGCGTAAGTTGCGTTAATATCCTGAGTGCTGCGCTCGTGCGTTTTTGTACTTTAGATTCGATCAGGCGTGCACCTAAAAGCAGAAAGACAAACATGATCGCAGTGTCAAAATACACGACGCCACCTGCAAAGGTAGACCATACACTGGCCATGAAAGTCAGCAGGATTCCCAGAGAAACCGGCACATCCATACCGATATGCCGATTTTTTAAATCACGCCAGGCAGATTGAAAAAACGGCATTGCAGAAAAACCGATAACGGGAATCGTGATTATCATGCTGGCTATTTTCAACAGCCTGTCCACATCAGGTGTCAGGTCACCGTCAATTTGTGGAACCGGCACCAGATAAGCCGGAAATGCATACATCATGACTTGCATCATGGCAAAGCCAGCTACAAATAAACGCCACAATGCCAGCTTGTTTTCTTTTTGTTCAAATGCATCGACTGACATGCTTGATGGCAAAGCACCATAACCAAGGTCTATGATGGCATTCAAAATTTGCTTGAGGGAAATTAATTCCGCTTTCCAGCGTACAACAGCACGATGGCTGGCTGGATGCACTTTGAACGACAGGACACCGGATAATTGCCGGATACGATATTCAATTAATTGCACACAGGCAGCGCAGCGCATGCCAGACAGGTTGATATGCTCCTGCTTTACCTGCAGTTGGGTATCGTTCAATTTATCAACAGGCAATGCGTTGTCCATCGTAATCACCTGACGAGCGTCTGGTTTGCCCTGCTCAACAGATATTCGCCCACCAGTTGACTTTGTTCAACAGTACGCAATATGGTCAGGCAGCCATGACAGCAGACGCTCTGGGCGCTACGGTTGAAGGTGATGACCAGGGCATGGGTCTTCGCTATTTTTTCGCCACAATGAAAACATAGCACTTTCTCTTCCCCCTTTAAAACAGGGAACATGGATGCAAGCAGCGCAAAAAAAGGAAATGACATAATTTCCGTCACAATGTGATGAAAGATGAGGGGTAGTTTTGATGATATAGGGGAACATATTGCACGACTTGATATGCATCAAGAGTGCTATGCGAAATTTTGGCAATAAAAAAACGGTAGCGTTGCACTACCGTTTCTTTTACTTCATGGATGCTGTATGGCTGTTACCTAGCGAGGAATCCGAGAAACCTCTGAACCGCGAATTACACGGTCAAGTCCTGCACAAATTGTAAACCGCTCCACTTCATTAATAACCGGTACATAAGACATTACCGGAGCTCAAATTCAATCCGCCTTGGATACAAAAAATAATTTTGTATATCGACCTCCTTCTTTTGAACCAGTTACGCCACTAATATAAGCCAACTGAAGAAGGAGTGAAAGAAAAAAATAACTATGCAAGTAAGCGGCGGGATTGAAAAAATTAAACAAACTATATGTTCAATTTAGCGCATGCTTGGAACATTTTCCTTCAATATCGTTGAGGCTGCGGAAGAGCCAATTGAAGCGCCAAATTTCTTCAGCACACGTTCAGGCAAACCTTCCTTTTGCGTGTAATCGACAATGTTTTCTACCTTGACCACATCGCGCGCAACTGAATCAACAGAACCAAAATCATCTGCCAGCCCCATTTCAACTGCTTTACTGCCTATCCAGAACAGGCCTGAAAACATTTCCGGCGTTTCTTTCAGGCGCTTACCGCGTCCAGCACGCACAGTATCAATAAATTGTTGATGAATTTCGTTCAGCATTGCTTGCGAGAATGCCTTTTGCTTTTCTGTCTGCGGAGAAAATGGGTCCATGAAACCCTTGTTTTCACCAGCGGTCATCAAGCGACGTTCAACACCCAGTTTTTCCATGATGCCGGTGAAACCGAAACCATCCATCAAAACACCAATAGAACCAACAACGCTGGCCTTGTTGACGTAAATTTTATCTGCAGCAACGGCAATATAGTAGCCACCTGACGCGCAAATCTCGTCGACGACGACATAGAGTTTCTTGTCCTGATATTCTTTGCGCAAGCGAACAATTTCATCGTTGATCATGCCCGCCTGCACCGGGCTACCGCCGGGGCTGTTAATACGCACAACCACGGCGACAGAACCAGGGTCAGCAAAGGCCCGGTTCAGCGCAGGAATGACAGAATGGGCGCTACCGGCCCCTTCCGACTCTATGTTGCCATCTATCTCTATCAATGCGGTGTGATGTCCAAGGTTTTCCATTTCTCCGGTGGCATAGTCACTGAAATAATAGAAGCCGAAAATAATCACGGTCAAAAAAACAAACTTGAAGAATATGCCCCAGCGCCTTCTCAAGCGTTGTTCGCGCAAAGAATCTGTAGCCAGCTTTTCGAGCAACTGGCGCTCCCAGTTCGATTCAGGTTTCCCCGCTTCGCCAGTCTGCGAATTCGTTAATTGATCATTCATAGCTATTCCACAGTTCAGGCAATAACAGGTTGTATATAGTCATCAGGATGCCAGTAGACTTGCCCGTCCACTTCACTGACATTAATTTTTCGCAGACGCCCGCCTCGGCAGGGGCCACCCGTGCAATAACCGGTATCTGGCTGGTAAATGGCACCATGCGTTGCACACATGATGTAGAGACCACTGGACTCAAGGAATTCACCTGGGTTCCAGTCCAGTTCGACGGGCACATGGGCACAACGGTTCAGATAGCCATGCACTGCGCCATTATAACGAATGACAAAGCCAACGGCGTCGTCGCTGCCCGCAGTAACGGGAAAGCGCACACCCTTGCCACCCTCGATCAAGTCTCCTGAAACACAAATAGAAATCGTCGTCATTGATGCATCACTCCGTTCAGGCGTTTTCACGCAGCCACTCGCGCAGTTGCAAGACATTTTTGGCAGAAAACAGAGGGTTCAGATTCTGCAGAGCCACCGGATCATGCGCGCCATACTCGACTGCAATTGCCGCAGCACCAGCGTTGCTGGCCATTTGTAAATCATGCGTAGTGTCACCGATCATGACGGTGCGGCGCATATCCTGCCCAAGTTCACGCGTCAATTCTTGCAGCATCGCTGGGTGCGGCTTGGAAAATGTTTCATCAGAACAACGCGTAGCATCAAATACAGAAGTCAGTTTTGCCGTGTGCAGGGCGCGGCTCAACCCTACCCGGCTCGCGCCTGTGGCGACCGCCAGAAAATACCCTTCCTGCGACAATTCCGCCAACATTTCCCGCACACCGTCGAATAAGGGTAACTCATGGTCTTTGGCCAGGAAGTGATAGCGAAACCGCTCCACGACACGAGGATAGAGCTTTGGGTCAATGTCCGGCATTGCCATCTGAATCGCGTCAGCCAGAGCCAAACCGATGACATAGGAGGCAACATTTTCTTTAGGAACTGGCAATCCAAGATCTCGCGCTGCTGCCTGTATGCATTTGACGATGGTCGTCGTGCTGTCCATCAAGGTGCCATCCCAGTCAAATACAATTAAATCGAATTGCTTTTTTGCCATATTTTTAATAAATGCGACTTCCGCAGAAGTCGCAATTTGTTTCTCGTTAATAACAACATATTACCATTACTAAACCACCAATACTTTTCAGAACTAAGCAAGACTCTTCAGAAAATTTTCACACTCACCAGGCAAGGGCGCATTCACTGTCTGGGTTTTACCGGACTCAGGATGGACGAAACTGATTTGATGCGCGTGAAGAAACATTCGCTTCAACGCACCACGCCCCTCCGCGGCTTTCAGCAAAGCACGGTTCAGGGCAAAATCGCCATACTTGTCATCACCAGCGATGGCAAAGCCGCTAGCTGATAAATGCACACGAATCTGATGGGTACGCCCGGTCTTGAGCTCTGCCTCCAGCAAAGCAAAATCCCGGTATTTCTTCAAAAGGGAAAAAACTGTATGAGAAGGCATGCCGTCAGCCTGAACCCGCACACGGCGCTCACCTTCCGCTGTGGTGTATTTATGCAAGGCCAGCTTGACATGCTGCCGGGTATTTTTCCAATCGCCATGCACCAGGGTCAGATAACGCTTGTCGGTAACCCCATCGCGCATTTGCTCATGCAAATTTGTCAAGGCACTGCGCTTTTTTGCCAATAAGAGTATGCCCGAGGTTTCTCTATCCAGTCGGTGGACGAGCTCCAGAAATTTCGCATCCGGGCGCGATGCACGCAATTGTTCGATGACGCCATAGCTGACGCCAGAACCGCCATGCACGGCAACGCCAGCAGGCTTGTTGATAATAAGCAAATGATTATCTTCAAACAGGATAGGAAATTCATGTTTGGGTACAAGCTGCTCTATCACTTCCGCCATACGTATTGGCGGAACACGTACCACGTCGCCTTCCACCAGTCGATATAGCTGATCTATCCTGCCCTTGTTAACGCGCACTTCACCAGAGCGCAAAACACGATAAACATGGCTTTTTGGCACGCCTTTACAGATACGCAATAAGAAATTGTCAATACGTTGCCCCGCCTCTTCTTCCGAGATTGTGAGCAACTGCACTTTGGGTTGTGATGCCGAAGGCTGCTGAGGGGAAGGCTTTTCCATCTGAATTTGATGTGCTCCCCTATTAATTGTCGCTAAGTCCTTCATTTTGAATATATAATCATTTTCGCTTCAGCATTTAATGCTTAAGCAGTGTAAGAGGAATAAACAACTATTTTACACAGGGGCATGTCCATCGGCCTCGCCAGTTTGCAAATTTGATGGAAAAGATGTGTATGCAGCTTCATTTGCGTGTCAAGGTAATCACCAATTGTTGTTATCGGGCATAGATAAGTGAAGTTGGATCAGAGAGTTTGAATTGTAAGGATAAGTCTGGCAAGAGATGCTGGTTTAATTAAGAATCAGTGTGCTTGCCGGTTGATAGTTTCGGTAATCGGATCGATTCCGCCAGACACAACACAAGAAGATGGTCTGGCACCAAAGTTGCTCATCGCCTGGCGTTGCACCTGCTTATTGCAAAACATAAGCAATTACGACAACGCGGGGGACATGTGCACTCGAGCTTTTTTACCTGAACTGTCCGCGCCCAGCGCAAAACAGATGTCCGGTTTTATCAGTTTTCATAGCAAGCTGCTTGCTGTGACTGTTTCCGCCCTGCTTTGCCTCAGGCATTTCCCTCCCCCTCAGACACTCCGCTCCCGCGTACATCCCGTATCAGTACAGTTGCGTTCCCAAGAAGGGAATGCAACACAAGATGACCACCAGGTCACGGAGTAAAAACATGAAACGTATGCTGTTCAATGCGACGCAGCAAGAAGAGTTGCGCGTTGCGATTGTCAATGGGCAAAAGCTGATTGACATCGATATCGAGACTGCCGGTCGCGAATTGCGCAAGTCCAATATCTACAAAGGCGTGATCACCCGCATCGAGCCTTCCCTTGAAGCCTGCTTCGTCAACTATGGCGAAGAACGTCACGGCTTCCTCCCCTTCAAAGAAGTTGCCCGTACCTACTTTAAAGAAGGTGTGGACGTACGCAATGCTTCCATTAAAGAAGCGCTGCGCGAAGGCCAGGAAATCATGGTCCAGGTTGAAAAAGAAGAACGTGGCAACAAAGGTGCAGCCCTGACCTCGTTCATTTCCCTGGCAGGCCGTTACCTCGTATTGATGCCTAACAACCCACGTGGTGGTGGTGTTTCCCGCCGCGTTGAAGGTGAAGACCGTCAGGAATTGCGCGAAACCATGGACAAGCTGGACTTGCCAGGTGGCATGTCCGTAATTGCCCGCACAGCTGGCATAGGCCGCAATGTTGACGAATTGCAATGGGATTTGAATTACCTGATGCAACTCTGGCGTGCAATCGAAGGCGCTGGCAAGTCTTCTCCTGGCGCTTTCCTGATTTATCAAGAGTCTTCCCTGGTCATCCGCGCCATTCGCGATTATTTCCAGCCTGACATTGGTGAAATCCTCATCGATACCGATGAAATCTACGAACAGGCTCAGCAGTTCATGAGCCATGTGATGCCGGACATGGTGCATCGCGTTAAACGCTATAGCGATGATGTCCCGCTGTTCTCGCGTTTCCAGATCGAACACCAGATCGAAACAGCCTATTCCCGTACCGTACCCCTGCCATCTGGCGGCGCGATCGTGATTGATCATACTGAAGCCCTGGTGTCAGTGGACGTTAACTCGGCCCGCTCGACCCGTGGTGGTGATATCGAGACGACCGCTTTCAATACCAATCTGGAAGCAGCTGAAGAAGTAGCCCGTCAATTGCGTTTGCGTGACTTGGGTGGTTTGATCGTGATCGATTTTATCGACATGGAAAACGCCAAGAACCAGCGCGAAGTTGAAACCCGCCTCAAAGATGCCTTGCGCTATGACCGCGCACGTGTGCAAATGGGCAAGATTTCCCGCTTTGGCCTGATGGAATTGTCACGCCAGCGTCTGCGCCCTTCGCTGTCTGAAGGCAGCCATGTGACCTGCCCACGCTGTAACGGCACCGGTCATATCCGCGATACCGAGTCTTCTGCCCTGCAAGTCCTGCGCATTATCCAGGAAGAGGCAATGAAAGAGAATTCAGCAGCGATCCACGTCCAGGTACCTGTCGACGTTGCCGCTTTCCTGCTGAATGAAAAACGTGGCGAGATCCTGAAGATAGAAACGCGTCACCGCGTGACTGTCATCCTGATCCCCAACAAGCATCTGGAAACCCCACATTACAAGCTGGATCGTCTGAAAACAGATGATCCGCGCCTGGAAGACCACCATGCCAGCTATGCCATGGCTGAACAGGCTGACACCGACATCGGCTATAGCAAGCGTCAGAAAGAAGACGTCAAGCCACGTCAGGAAGCCATGGTCAAGAGTATCACGCCAGATACGGCACCAATTGTTGAGCGCAAAGAAGTGGCGCCTGCGGTGGTGGCGCCTGTAGCGGCTGCCCCAGAGCCTGGCTTCTTCAGCAAACTGTTTGGCTTCCTGTTTGGCAAAACTGAAACGCCAGCAATCGTGGAAACACCTGAACCGGCTGAAGAAAAAACCAATGGCCGTGACCGTAATGCCCGTAACCCACGCAATAACCCACGCAACCGCAATCGTCGCAATCGCGATCGCGATGAACGTGAAGAGCGTCCGGCACGTGCAGAAAAAGTCGAGCAAGAGACCGCAAAGCCAGTAGTAGCGACAGAGAATACTCGCCCGCCAAAAGCACCTAAGCCGCCGCGTGAAGAACGTGAATCGCAGGAAAGCCGACGCGAACGTCAGCAACGCCAACGTGACGAACGCAAGGAAAATCTGACGACTGAAGGCAAGTCAGAAGAACCTATCCACAAGCATGTTGATCCGGTTCCCGTTGAAGTAATGCCAGCAACACCGCAACTGGAAGCACTGGAAGCTGGCGTCGAAAATGAAACGACGGAACAAGGTGAAGAACGCCGTCGTCGTCGCCGTCGTGGTGGTCGCAATCGCAACCGCCGTGATCGTGATGGCAATGAGCAAATCAGCGAACAAGGTGAGTTGCCAATTGAAGCAGGCATAGATGGAACTGATGCGCCTGCCAGCCCGGTAAATGAAGTAGAACCGGTAAGCGCGCCATCCACCCACATTGCCCCGACTGCATTCCCAGCGACTTCTGCGCCAACTTCTATCGCGGACGATACTGTCGCTGCAACAGTGGTGGTACCTGTATCAGAGGCAGCTCCAGCGATAGCAGTTGAGTCAGTTGAACCTGTCGTTCACGCACCCGCCGTAGAAACAATCACGGCTGCCAGCGCGGTGCCAGTTGCCGCAGAAGTGGCTCAGCCAGCGGCGACGGCAAGTCCTGAAACTGCTACCGAAGTTGTGTCTGCGCCTGCTAAAACAGAAGCAACAGTCGCAGTTACTACAGAAGTAACTGCTGCGCCGGTTACGGAGGTGGCGACACCTGCGTTGGTGACTACGTCAGTCGAAGCTAACAGCATCCCTGTTGCAGCAAGTGAACCAGCGGCACCAGAAGCACCAACAGTAATCGCTGAGTCAACGCTGTCGGAACCAGTCATTGCCGCCGCAGAAAAGGCACCGGCAACAACTGCACCAGCAATCAGCACCAGCAAACCGGTGACAGCACCTGCAGTGGCTGCACCTATGGCTATGGATACCCTGCATGCCATGCTGAAAGAAGCTGGTCTGGAACTGGCAAGTACTGATCCTGTCAAATTACAGGCAGCACAAGCCAGCGTAGAAAGTGCCACATCTGCACCGCGCGTGCCACGTGAACGCAAGCCTTTGCCTGTCGTGACTGGGGAGCCCTTGGTATTGGTGGAAACACGTCGCCAATAAGTACTGCACTGCAATGTAGTGATCTCCTGAAAAGCCGGCAATTTGAAATTGCCGGCTTTTTTACTGTTTTGACTTTTTGAGAGTTCAGCGGCATGGAGCATACTGACCGTAGACACACATGCTTTTAACCTGTCACCTTATCTAAAAACGCATGCAAGCCACCACTTTGCCACCACCAGCTGTTTCGCTTAAAGAAGCCTTTCTGTACTGGCTCAAATTAGGCTTTATCAGCTTTGGCGGCCCTGCTGGTCAAATTGCACTCATGCATGCAGAATTGGTGGAAAAACGCCGCTGGATATCAGAAGCACGCTTTCTGCATGCACTGAACTACTGCATGCTCTTGCCTGGACCAGAGGCGACTCAGCTTGCCGTCTATATAGGCTGGCTGATGCACAAGACCCGTGGCGGTATCATGGCGGGTGTCTTATTCATACTCCCCAGCATGATCGTGCTGATCTTGCTGTCGTGGGTCTATATGCGCTTCGGCAACAACGACATTGTGCGTGCTGTCATGGCAGGCATCAAACCGGCCATCGTCGCCATCGTTGTTGCTGCCGCATGGCGCATCGGTCAGCGTACGTTAAAGAGCAGTTTTTTGATCGGCATTGCTGCCATGTCGCTGCTTGCCATTGCAGTGTTTAAAATTCCCTTTCCGGCAATCATCGTTGGTGCTGCCTTGCTTGGTTTTTTATTTCAAGCTCAATGCAACATAGTGAAAACCAACGCGTCATCAGATGCTGCCATCATCGCCAGTATCAGGCTAGCCATCATTGATGACAACAGCCCTACTCCAGCGCATGCAAAATTTAGCTGGAAGCATCTGCTTTGGGTGGCAGTCTTCGGGATTGCTTGTGCGGGCGCCATATGTGCACTACTGATCGCGTGCTTTGGCAAGCAGCATCCACTGATGGATATGGCCTGGTTCTTTACCAAAACGGCATTGCTATGTTTTGGTGGCGCCTATGCAGTTTTACCCTATGTTGTTCAGGGGGCGGTTGAACATTTTCATTGGCTGAACGCCTCACAAATGATAGACGGCCTTGCATTGGGTGAAACCACGCCTGGCCCATTGATTATGATTGTTGCTTTCGTTGGCTTTCTGGGAGGCTGGAACAAGGCCTTCCTGGGAACTGATAGTGTGTTCCTGGCCGCCAGCCTTGCAGCCAGCGTGAGTTGTTTCTTTACCTTCCTGCCTTCGTTTATTTTTATATTGGCTGGTGGCCCGCTGGTGGAATCAACACGCAACAATTTACGCTTGAGCGCACCATTGAATGCCATTTCCGCAGCCGTAGTTGGTGTCATTCTCAGTCTGGCGCTTTTTTTTGCCAGCCATGTATTTTATGATATTGCAGGTCAGCTCAACTATGCTGCTATTGCGCTGGCAATTTTTGCCAGCATTGCCATTTTTCGCTACCAGGTATCCACTATCCATTTGCTCCTCGCTAGTGCTATAGCAGGAATTTTCTTGCCAGCATTTCACTAATGCTGGCAATGCATCTCGGGAACAAGAGTAAGCCAATCGTGCTATTGTTACAGGCTAAGCTCATTTTTACTATTAGTTGAATCATGACGGAAAAATTTATTCCGCTGACAGACCTGCGGCAAGTTGCCTCGACCTTGCCCATTCCAGCCATCCTGCAGCCACCCAATGGCTTACTCAAGGATACACTGGCGAGACCGCTGCATGACTTGCGTATATCTGTTACTGATCGTTGCAATTTTCGTTGCGTCTATTGCATGCCCAAGGAAGTATTTGATAAGAATTACCTGTATTTGCCACAGCACGCGCTGTTGAATTTTGAAGAAATAACGCGTATTGCCAGGATTTTCGTCACCCATGGCGTGAAAAAAATTCGCCTGACCGGGGGAGAACCGCTGTTACGCAAACACCTGGAACGTCTTATAGAAATGCTGGCAAACTTGCGCACTGTCGACGGCAAACCGCTGGATCTGACTTTGACGACAAACGGTTCCTTACTGGCGCGCAAGGCGCAAAGTTTGAAGGACGCAGGTTTAACACGCGTCACGGTCTCACTGGATTCACTGGATGATGCCATTTTCAAGCGTATGAACGATGTAGATTTTTCCGTCAGCGAAGTACTGGAAGGCATCACTACGGCAGAAGCTGTCGGACTTGGTCCGGTTAAAGTCAATATGGTTGTCAAAGCAGGCATGAATGACCAGGAAATCATTCCCATGGTGCGCTATTTCAAGGACAGCCCACACATATTGCGTTTCATTGAATACATGGACGTTGGCGCATCGAATGGCTGGAAGCTTGATGAAGTTATTCCATCTGCCGAAGTCATAAGGCGCATACAGGATGCCGGCATGCCTTTGACAGCCATCGATGCCAATTACACGGGGGAAACCGCAGAACGCTGGCGGCACGCTGACGGTAGCGGAGAGATCGGCGTTATTTCCAGCGTCACACAAGCGTTTTGCCATGATTGCAGTCGCGCCAGACTCTCGACGGAAGGTCAGCTTTACACTTGTCTGTTTGCCTCAAAAGGACATGACCTGCGCAGCCTGCTGCGTAACGCTAAACAGCATTCGGATTTAGCGATTACCAATGTCATTGCGCAAATCTGGCAGCAGCGTGGTGACCGTTATTCCGAATTACGCAGCCAGCACACTGACAACTTCAATCCCGGGCGCAAAAAAATTGAAATGTCTTACATAGGTGGTTAAGCGCTTTTCATTGAGCACTAGCGCGTATAACTGAAGAACCATCGGCTTCGGATTAAGACCTGTTGCCTGCCTGTCGCAACCTCTGGAATAGTTGATTTGCTTGTAAAACCATGATGCCCATCGATAAAAACCTGATTACCGGCCTGATACTTGCGGGTGGACGTGGCATGCGCATGGGTGGAATAGATAAAGGCTTGCAAAGTTTTCGTGGCTCGCCCATGGTCATGCATGTCTTGCGATGCCTGCAACCGCAGACACGGGAAGTGATCATCAATGCCAACCAGAATCTGCCCATTTATGAAGGATTTGGCACTCAGGTCTGGCCAGATCAGATTGCCGGCTTTGCCGGGCCTCTGGCAGGCATACAAACTGGCTTGCTGCGCTGCCAAACACCCTATATGGCATGCGCGCCTTGCGATTCGCCTTTGTTACCAGTTGATCTGATAGCGCGCCTGGCTGACAGACTGATAGTCGAAAACACCGACCTCGCTGTGGCTGTGACCATAGAGGAAGAGGCAGGGCTTAAAAGAAAACAAATCCATCCGGTTTTTTCCCTGATGAAGGTAAGCGTACTTGATCAACTGAACAGCTATTTGCACAACAATGGTCGTCAAGTCCGTGCATGGCATGCGAACTTGCAAGTCAGCGAAGTTGTATTTGAAGACCATACTGCATTTCGCAATATCAATACATTGCGTGAATTAGAAGAATTTGATTATTGATATGAAATCTGCCGCCATGCCGCCTGTCAGCTTGCAGGACATCCTCAATCAAATACCGGATTATGATGCCAATGCACTCCCGGTCGCCAAAGCACAGGAAATCATTGCGCAATTCGTAGTGCCGATTCATGCGGTAGAAAAACTGAATCTCCGCCAGGCCCTGGGCCGGGTTCTGGCGGACAATATCATTTCTGGCATCAATGTACCCGCACACGACAATTCTGCCATGGATGGCTACGCCCTGCGCGGCCAGGATTTACCATCCGCACAAAGTAAACGCTTTCGCGTAGCAGGCACGGCCTTCGCTGGCCATGCCTATCAGAGGGAAATTGGACAGGACGAATGTGTACGCATCATGACAGGCGCGGTGATGCCTGACGGATGTGACACTGTAATTCCGCAAGAGCTGATCGCTTTGCATGACGAGCAAACCATTGATATTCCCACATTAATAGTCCGCCCTGGGGATAATCGCCGCATGAAAGGGGAAGATCTGGCCCAAGGCAAAACAGCCCTACTCAAAGGAAAAATCCTGAAACCGGCAGATCTTGGTCTGTTGGCATCTTTGGGCATAGGCGAAGTTGCCGTTCAGCGTCGCTTGCGCGTTGCTTTTTTCTCTACTGGTGACGAATTGCGATCGCTGGGAGAAACTCTCGATGATGGCTGTGTCTATGACAGCAATCGCTATACCTTGCATGCCATGCTGACACGCCTCGGCTGCGAAATTATCGACATGGGCGTAGTAAAAGATGATCCGGCTTCTTTGGAGGCCAGCTTTCGCAACGCCTGTGAAAACGCGGATGTGATCATTACTTCTGGCGGCGTCTCAGCTGGCGCTGCTGACTATACGAAGCAGATGATGGCGCAAATAGGCGATGTCGCCTTCTGGAACATCAAGATGCGTCCCGGCCGTTCCATGGTATTTGGAAAAATAGAGTCCAATGGCAAAAGCGCCTATTTATTCGGCCTGCCTGGCAATCCGGTAGCTGTGATGGTGACTTTTTATTTTCTTGCCCGCCATGCCTTGTTCATACTCATGGGTGCCAGCGCCCCGCCCTTGCCAGTTATCCGGGTCAATTCAACAATGGCGATACGCAAACGGCCGGGCCGTACAGAATATCAACGTGGCATCCTGGCATCACAGGCAAACGGCGAATTGGGTGTCAGTATTACCGGTGCCCAGGGCTCGGGTATTTTGCGCTCGATGTCAGAGGCAAATTGCATGATTGTCTTGCATGAAGAGCAAAATAATGTGGCTGTTGGAGATAAAATTGAGGTGTTGTTATTCGATGGTTTCATCTGAAATAATTCAAACAATGGAATAAGCAAAAAATAAGGCCGGTCTCAAGCTGCTAAGGACATATTTACCTACGTCACAAAAAGTAACAAGCACTGACATTCTGATGACAGGCAGCATAAGCAAAGTACAATAATCAATTTTTACACTTCTGGAGAATAGTTTGAAAGCTTCAACATGGCTAATGGGTGCCGCCTGTGCATCCCTCGTTTTGCTCAGTGGTTGTGGCGGTGGTGGTGCTTCCTCAAGCAGTACGGCAACACCGATATCCATCACTAAAGTCACGACTGACCAGTTGGTGTATCGTAAAGTGACCAATATCACTATTACCGGCCAAAATCTGGATAAAGGTTTCAATGCCAGTTTCCCTGGCTGCCTGACAATCACCGAAGTCGCCGGCAGCAGCACAACGACGCAAAAGATCTTGTCATGCAAAATGGTTGGCGTAGGCACATCAAATTATTTGATTTCCGGCGCTGATGGCACCGCACTTTTTGCCGGCTCACTGACCGTGCCTCTCGCCGCACAGCCACAAGTGACCATGGTAACCAGCCAGGGCACCATTGTGCTTGAATTGAATCCGGCCAAAGCGCCAATCACGGTAGACAATTTCCTGCAATACGTGGAAAGTGGTTTTTACGTCAACAAGATTTTCCATCGCGTCATCAGTAATTTCGTCGTCCAGGGTGGTGGCTTTACAACTGATTTGCAACAACCAGCAACATTGGCCGCCATTAAACTGGAAACGCCAAATGGTTTGAGCAATTTACGTGGCACCGTTGCCATGGCACGCACGTCCGATGCCAATTCTGCGACATCACAGTTCTTCCTGAATGTGGTCGACAATACCTCACTCGATGGCCTGACAAGCGGTACAGGCTACGCTGTATTTGGCAAGGTTGTCACAGGCCTCGATATCATGGATAAAATCAAAGCAGTACCAACTACAACAGTGAATGGCATGACAGATGTCCCAGTCACACCCATATTGATTAATTCGATGATACAAACACAATAACATGCTATGCTGCATAATGCAGCGCTCATGATATTTGTATTAAAACAGGAGCCGTTTGTGCTCCTGTTTTACTTTTACGGACGGGGTAAAAATGAAAAAACTATGGCAATCGATGTTGCTGGCAACAACACTGTGCATCCTGGCGCAAGGCGCTGCATATGCAAAAGACGACGCGAAAAAAGCCTCTGCCTCAAGCACTGCCAGTGCAAGTGCGTCTGCCTCTGCCAAAACAGAGCTGATGGATTTGAACAGCGCAACGAAAAAAGAACTGGCAACTTTACCTAAAATCGGTGATGTCAGATCAGATGCCATCATCAAAGGCCGCCCTTACAAAGGCAAGGACGAACTGCTTTCCAAAAAGATTTTGACTGAAGATGTTTATAACGGTATTAAAGACCTTGTAATCGCCAAACAAAAACCTGCGGAAAAGAAATAAAATACTAGTTGCCCGTCATTTGTGAACTTGTCAATCAGATATGCTTGAACAAGTCGCGTACAAATGCCGGGCATGCAAACGTGTCTTTGATAGTGTTGTACTTTGCCATGGCAGTGAGGTTTTATGTCAAGCAGGTTTTCACGCATCATTCTCTTCTTCGCCATGCTGGCAAACGCAACGCTTGTTTGCGCAGCTGACGATGCCGTAGTCAACACAGAAAATATCATAGCGAGCAAGAACAAGCCCTTTTCCATCAGCGGCTTTGGCACTCTCGCGGTTACTCACAGCAATACCAGAGATGTCGACATCATTCGCGACCTTAGCCAAAACGAGGGGGTTGGCTATACGCGGCAAACCGACTTTGGACTCGATTCCAATTTTGGTGTTCAGATCAATAAAACCTTTGGTGATAATTTTGACTCTGCGCTGCAAGTCATCAGCCGGCGCTCGCCCGATGGTTTTCGGCCAGAAGTGGTCTGGGCTTATGGACGTTATATGCCTGACGATGAAATTCAATTGCGGGCTGGCCGCCTGGGTTTTGATGTGTATCTGTTGGCAGATTCGCGCAATGTCGGCTATTCCTATCAATGGGTGCGCCCTCCTATTGAATTTTTTGGTAGCCTGATCATCTCCTATTTCGACGGTGCGGACATGGTGATATCCAAACCACTCGGCGAGGGAAATTTAAGGGCGAAATTTTTTGCAGGCATTGCCCGCGAAAAAACGGCCACTGGCGATCCAGGCAATTTTCTCTCCCTGAACGGTTCGTACCTGACTGGGGGGCACATTGAGTATCAAACACAAAACTGGATGTATCGCGTCGGCTATACGGAATTAAAATTCAAAAATGGCTATCCTCCCTTAAAGCCATTATTGAATAATCTCCGCTCACCAGACTTGAATGCATTTCTTCCTGTGGCTGCAGTCCTGGCCGACGGTCTGGAAATAGAAAACAAAAAATTTCGCTACTTTTCTGCTGGTATAGCGTATGACCAGGGGCCCTTGCAAGCACAGTTAATGGTCAATCGCCTTAGTTCGGGCTCTTTGCTTTTTCCTGCAAACCGGGCAGCCTACCTGACCGTGGGATACCGGATAAATCAATGGACCCCCTACGTCACCTATTCCGCATCCCGCCCGTCCGGCAATAAAACTCCCGCTGGCTTATCCAGCGGTATCAGCCCGGCTGTGGATATTCTTGCAGCTGGCTATAACGATGCAACGATGAGTCAATTCAGTAACCAGGATACGCTTTCCATAGGTGTACGCTACGACCTGACTGAAAAATCAAATCTGAAATTTCAAGTAGATCAGATAAACACCAAACAATATTTATTGATAAGGAATAACCAAGCCAACTGGAACGGCAAAGCAAGACTGGTGACCCTCGCCTTTAATTATATTTTCTAGGTGAAGAAATTGAAAACACTTGGCATTTTTCTGTTTGGCACACTATTGCAGATTAGTAGTTATGCTATGGCAGATCTGGTAGTGATTGCCAATCCGCAAAGTGGTATAGAAAAATTGAGTAAAAACGATGTGATCAATCTTTACATGGGCAGAAATCGCAAACTCGCATCCGGCGTGAACGCCCTGCCAGTTGACTTGCCAGCACAAAATGCAGAAAAAGCGATTTTTTACGCTATGCTGGTGAATAAAAATCTTCCAGAGATTAATTCTTACTGGGCAAGGCTGATGTTTTCCGGCCAGGGTACGCCCCCCATGCAGGCAGAAACCGCAGATGAAGTATTGGACATTGTCAGCAGCAATAAAGGGGCCATTGGCTACATCGAAAGAAAAAAACTCGATAAGCGCGTAAAACTGATCTTCGATCCAACACAATAAATGAAATTTGCATGTTAGGACTGCTACGCACCAGTATCGTCTATCGCAGCGCATTTATTGTGCTGGGTATAGCGCTGTTGGTAGGCAGTTTTTTTGCCCTGTTCAGCTACCATTTTTCAGCACAGTCAGAACAGGAACAAGCCAGCCAGAGAATGCAAGCCTCACTGAGCACGGTAGAAAATACCGCCAGTATCGCCTGTTTTTTATTGGATCAGAATCTGGCAGCAGAACTCGCCCGCGGGTTATTGAAAAATGGCGACATCAGCCGCGTCCTGATTTTTTCTGAAGACAAGATCCTGGCAGAAGCCAGCAAGCAAACTCCGCAAGAGTCAGGTTTGCCTCTGCTGCCTGGTATTAAAACCAGCGGCCAACTGGAGCATGAAGTATTTTCTCCATTCAACCCCAAAGAAAAAGTATGTGATATCCGTCTGGAACCCAATCTGGATTTCATTCGGGAACAGAGTTCATCCAAAGCAAGGCTGATCGTTTACCTGCTGCTTTTGCAAGCGCTGGTCATGGCATGTGCGGTGGTGTATGTGGTGTTGACCATGATTACCAGGCCTATCAAGAACATATCTGACCGATTGCATAAATTGGCACCAGAATCAGGTGAAAAACTGGGACTACCAGACGGCAACGAAAAGGATGAAATTGGCCAACTCGTTCGTGACGTCAATACCCTGGTTGCCAATTTAATTTCTACCTTGCACGAAGAAAGATCATTGCGCATCAAACATGCCATCGGAGAGAAAAAATTCCAGACGATATTTGAAAATGCTGAAACAGGTATTTTTCAACTGAATTTTTCTGCTGAATTACTCTCTTATAACCAGGCTTTTCTGCGCATGCTCAATCTGGATACGTCCTATCAAAATAATAATTTCTCCAATGGCCTGACTTCACTATTGGAAGGGCAGGAATTACGTTTGCATCTGATGATAGATACGGCCATCAGTGAAGCACGGGTGATGTCCGATGATTTTTATATCCAGGTTGGCAACTCAACACAGAAAAAATGGATCAACCTGGTAATCAGCCCGGCCGAAGACGGCATTTTGCAAGGCATTGCGAACGACATCACAGAGCGCAAACTCAAAGAAGAAAATGCCAATCAACTGGCTGTCACCGATCATTTGACGGGTCTTCATAATCGTCTCGGTTTCGAAAAAGAAATTGCACGACTGGCAAAAGAACACGCCAATGGCCATGCATATGGCTTCTACTTATTGATGATTGACCTGGATAAATTCAAGCAGGTTAACGACACCTACGGCCACACCATCGGTGACCAGGTATTGTGTCATTTCGCTGCCCTGGTGACAAACACCGTCAGAAAATCAGACTTCGTTGCAAGGCTGGGTGGTGACGAATTCATCATCTTGCTCAAAGATTTACGGCAACAGGAAAAAGCTGAAGCTATTGCGCAAAAGATCATCTACCAGGCTAGTCGTGTTTTTTCCATTTCTGAAGGCGTTTCAGTGCACATAGGTGCCAGCATAGGTATCAGCTATACCGGCCCCGAGGAATTCATTGCCAGTGATCTTATCAAACAGGCGGATGCTGCCATGTACGATGTAAAACGCAGTGGTCGCAATGCTTATCGTGTTGTCCATCTCGAAGCCCTCAATAAGCAAGATAAGCTCGATATAAATCAAACTGATTTTTCGTGAAATTTCTCTTTGAAACTTTCATCAGAGGTTTTCACCGGAAGCTTCAGTTTCTGCATTGCCGCAGCGGGATACAGCAAATTTGCACTCAATGCATGTTCCTGAGAACAGGTATAGGTAAATTTGATCACATGATCATCGTTGCTACGAATGGCGAGATCAAACAATTCATTCCAGGGCTTGGGCTGAAAACCTGCATCATTGAGATTTTTCAAATATTTATATGCCAAACTCACCGGTGGCGCACCAACTGATGCGTAGGCCACACACAAGGCAATCCAAAAATCTTGTACAACGATGGCTGCTTGCTGGCTATTTAAATACGGTAGTATCAGTCTCGCAGCATTAGTGCCGGTCACCATATGCAGCACCGTAAAATCCCCGGTTTGCCAATAAGCGGCAATTGCCCACACGGCCAGTTCGCTCAAGATATCTGCGTTTTCAGGAACAGCTGGCAATGCCTGGACAAATTGTGTATCCGCGATGACTGCGCGCATTTTTTCGGTAATCATTTGCCCTGCAAATTTTTTACCTGACATGGCCATAGATAATTGCTGAAAACCCTCAGCTACAGATGTTGCTGGCGAACGATCATGGGTCTTCAAATTAATTTTAAAATTTGCCACTACCAGCGCCGCCAGGCCCGCAGCAATTTCGCCGGCGTGAGAGAACTGCAAGCCATAAGCCAATCGTATCCATGCATGAAATGCATTGGTGGCCGGCGCCAATGGGATAAGGGCAAGTACTTCCCGTACTACCTGGTCACTACCAGCCTGTTCAATTTTTTGCCTGAAACAGGTTTGCAAGTCACCAAAGTCAGCCGGCCTTCCAAGATGATCCTGAAAATTTTGATAATCAATGCATTGCGCCGATGCAGGCATAGGATAAGAATAATGATCACGCCAATGTTCAAAAAAATCTTGCAAGCGTTTTTCACTTGCACCCATCGCCGCCAGGGCACTTAAAGCCATGGGGCAATGATTGGTCGTGCCCCGGCCAGATAGTGCAAAATTCTGGTTTTCATCAAGTAGTTTGATCAGTGCAGGATACGTGGAGAAATTTTTCATAAAGACTCACTTTAATTTTGCATTTATCCAGTATGCAAGTTAAAGTAAACTTTAAGTCAAGCGCTTTTTTGAGAATGAGGACAAGAACATGCAAGCACATTCTGAACTGATCAGCATAGGTGAATTGGTAAAGCGCTCTGGCATTGCGGCCAGTGCCTTGCGTTTTTATGAAGCACGGGGCCTGATACAAAGTGTACGCAGCCAGGCGCAGCGTCGCCATTTCCACCGTGAAGTACTACGCCGGGTTGCCTTTATCAAGGCAGCACAAACTGCCGGCCTGACGCTGGAAGAAATAGAAATGACCCTGGCTACACTGCCTGAACAGAGAACACCCACCAAGCAGGATTGGGAAAAATTGTCACGCTCTTGGCAAAGCCTGGTGCAACAACGCATAGACGATTTAATTGCGCTACGCGACCAGTTGACTTCGTGTATCGGCTGTGGCTGTCTGTCGCTGAAGGCTTGTGCCTTGTACAACCCAACAGATATCGCCCAAAACAAGGGTGCTGGCCCCCGCTACCTGCTGGGAGACAAGCCGGTAACCGATATCAGTAAATGAATGATGCACTCCATTCTTACTGGCACCCTTACTGTTGCATGCGTTTTGACAGCCTAGGTTTCAGAATCTGCATCGCCAGATTCATGAACACCAGCAGTACCCAGCAAATCTTGGGCAGCATCCGTGCTCAGCGCTTCCACACTTTTTAATTTTCGCGTCATCTGACGGGTTCTTACTTCTGCCTGGTCAATATTTTTTGCTGCTTTTTCAAGCGCAATCTTGGTTGCAGTCAGGATATCGGCAAATTTGCCAAACTCTGTTTTTACTGCGCCAAGCACCTGCCAGACTTCAGATGAACGTTTTTCAAGCACCAGGCTGCGGAAACCCATTTGCAAGCTGTTTAACAGCGCTGACAGGGTCGAGGGGCCGGAAATCGATACGCGGCAGCTACGCTGCAAATCATCCGCTAGACCGGGCCTGCGCATGACCTCAGCATACAGGCCCTCAGTCGGTAAAAACAAAATCGCAAAATCAGTGGTCAAGGGTGGCGACAGGTATTTTTCAGCGATGGTTTTTGCTTCCAGCCGTATTGCCCTTTCCAGCTCCTTGCCTGCCTGTGCCACCCCGTCTGCATCGGCACGCTCGGCGGCATCCAGCAAGCGCTCATATTGCTCTTTCGGGAACTTTGCATCGATCGGCAACCAGACGGGTGCCTTGTGTTCTTCCTTGCCGGGCAATTTGATGGCGAACTCTACCCTTTCACCGCTACCAGGTACGGTTTCCACATTCTTGGCGTATTGGTCCGGTGTCAGCATTTGCTCGAGCACCATTTCCAATTGCACCTCACCCCAGGTACCACGGGTTTTTACATTGGTCAAAACCCGTTTCAGGTCACCGACGCCGATCGCCAGTTGCTGCATTTCACCCAGGCCCTGATGTACCTTGTCAAGGCGGTCTGACACCAGTTTGAATGACTCGCCCAATCGCTGTTCCAGCGTGGCATGCAACTTCTCATCGACTGTTTTGCGCATTTCTTCCAGTTTGCCGGCATTGTCGGCTTGCAGTTGCTGAATTTTCTGTTCCAGGGTGGCGCGTATTTCATTCATGCGCTGCGCATTGGATTCTGTCAGGTTGAGCAAGGTCTGGTTCAGCGTATCGCCAAATCTTTTGAGGCTGCCAGCCTGTTCTTCGCGGGCGACCTGGCCCTGCAAAATAAAAGCCTGGCGGATTTGTTCCAGTTGCAAGGCGTTGGTATCATTAAGTTTCACCAATTGCTGGGAAAAAACATCGATCTGGTTATTTTGCAAGGTGGCGACACTGGTCAGCTGCGCAGCCAGATTTTGCTGCAAATGCGTGAAATTGCCGCCCAATTCCTGCCTGCTGGTCTGCGCTGTCAATTGCACTTGTTCACGCAAAGAGCGCTCACTGCGCTCTTGCGCGAGCTGTGCCTGCTGCTGGCCAAGCCGCAACTGATCCTGGAGATTTTTGAAGTCTGCTGCATCACTTCCACCTTTGCCGCCACGCAGATAGCTCAACATATTCAATATGACAAGCAGGACAAGGGCGGCAAGAATAAGAATTTCTATCATGCTCATAAAACGTTTTCTTTAAGGGAAAAGCCAGTATCAAAACTGGCACACCAGGATTAAGCTCGCTTAACCAGGACGATTGCGCATCCAGTCAGCGGTCTGATAGAAAGACTGCATCAGGTGTTGCTGCAATTCTTCGCTGACACCGACATCCTGCATCGCCCATGCCATGCAGCGCAACCATTGATCACGCTCATTGCTGGCAATCGCAAATGGCAGGTGGCGGGCGCGCAGACGCGGGTGACCAAATTGCTCTATGTATAAATTCGGGCCGCCCATCCATCCTGACAAAAACCAGAACAGTTTATCGCGCGAGCCATCCATCGCAACTGGATGCAAGGCCCGAATGCCGGCAAATTCGGGTTCGAGTTCCATCAAATCATAAAAACGGTCTACCAGTTCGCGCAGTTTATCGGCACCACCAATCAATTCATATAAATTGGATTGCGTTCCTTCGTTGTCTTCTATTTCTATACTCATGAGAATTGCTAATGATGGCTTGTAATGACTTGTGATGACTTATAAAGCGGGTCTTTGCTGATTCACCCACAATTGCACACTGGGTCTTTGCCACTGATGACGGGCAAATTGGGCCAGGCGTTCGGGTACGGCGTCGCCATGCATGACCAGGCGATTCAGCATGAGTGCCAGGTCAAGATCGGCGACAGTCCATTCACCAAACAGGTTTTCTGCATCTTGCGGCAATAAAGATTCTGCCAACTGGAATAAGTGCCCGGCAGCGGTCTTTGCATCAGCACTCAAAGGAGCCAATTTTTGACCATAGAAAATCACCTGGGTATTGCGTTCCACCCGTATTGGCATCAGGGCACTACGTATCCATGCCTGAACTTGCCTGGCCCTGGCTTTCTGTTGTATGTCTTTCGGAAACACAGGTCTGGCGGGAAACGCTTCTTCCAGATATTCAACAATGGCAGAGGACTCAGACAGACAAAAACCGTCATGTACCAGCGTGGGAACGCGGTGTGTGAGAGATTTTGCAACATAGTCACCAGCATGCTGGGCATTGGCAGACAAATCGACCGTCGTCACATCAAAAGCCAGCCCTTTCTCATGCAAGGCAACAAACACTGACATCGCATACGGACTGGTAAATTGTGCGTCGACATATAAATTGATTGCTGACTTATCCAAAATAACACCTTTAAAATTTAAAAAGATAGACCAGTGAAGTACTCCACTCAGCCTTCACGCAAGCTCAATAAAGGCGGCTGGTTCAATACATTACGCAAACCCAGCCAGCCACCTATCATGGCGCAACTGGCACCGACGAAAAGGCCTGCCAGCCAGACGACTGGCGAAAAAGTCCATTCAAAATTAAAGCTGAAACGTGCGAGCGCCCAGCCGATGGCAGATGCACCTGAGGCAGCCAGCACACCGGCCAGCCCGCCGATGAGCAAAAACTCTATCCATTGTGCCTGCGATAACTGCTTGCGTGTAGCGCCAAGTGCGCGCAACAACGCAGCTTCGCGCATACGCACATCCTGCGAGCCAGCCAGTGCCGCATACAAGACCAGCACGCCCGACGCCAGCGTAAAGAGGAACAGGAACTCAACGGCCGTAATCACCTGATCGAGCACATCCTGCAACTGCTTGATCATGGCACCGACATCGACCACCGTCAGGTTGGGGAAATCTTTCATCAGATGATTGACGAAGTTTTTATCAGATTCAGGCAAACGGAAAGCCGTAATCCAGGTTTGCGGCATGTCGGTCATCGCTTTGGGGTTGATGATGACAAAGAAATTCACCCGCATTGAACCCCAGTCCAGCTTGCGCAAGCTGGTCACTGCTGCGGTGACTTTTTGCCCACCAATATCAAAGGTGAGTTTGTCCCCCAGTTTCAGTTTCAGGGTCTTGGCTATGCCCTCTTCTACCGACGCTTCGGCCTGCGTCGCCTTGCTGTCGTCATACCAGTTGCCTGCAGTGATTTTATTCAAGGCCGGAAGTTCATCCATCGTCGACAGATTAAATTCTCTTTCCACCATGCGTTTTGCCTGATCTTCTGCATAGCTGTCGCTGCCGATCGCTTTGTCATTCACCTGTATCAGGCGACCACGTATCATGGGATACAGCAGGGGTTTTCCAAGGCCGTCAAGCCTCGAAGCAATCTCTGCCTTTTGATCCGGCTGGATATTGATGACAAACTGGTTCGGTGCATCGGCTGGCGTAGCTTTTTTCCATGCGGTGATCAAATCACCGCGCACCACGGTCAGCAAAAGCAAGGCCATCAAGCCCAGTGCCAGTGACACCACTTGTATGACGGTGGCACCCGGGCGCCTTTGTAAGGCAGTAATGGCAAAACGCCAAGCAGAATGATTGAACAAGCCACGCAAACGCTTCAATGAAGACATTCCCAGCCAGGCGACCAGCGCAAACACCAGCAAACCAATCAAAAACCCTGCGGCTGTCATCAGGCCCAGCTTCAGGTCGGCGGTTTGCCACATCAATAAGCCCACAAACATGCCCAGGCCCAGAACATAGCTGACCAGCGTCATGGCCTTGGGGGCATCCTGCTCACGTCGTATCACCCGGTTATGCGGCACATTACTCAATTGCAGTATCGGTGGCAGGGCAAAGCCCACCAGTAAAAGCAGGCCGGTGGCAATACCCTGGGCGGCAGGTAACCAATTGGCTGGCGGCAGGTCTTTGGCAACCAGTTTCCCCAGCCATTCAAGCAAGACATAATGGCCGGCGTAACCAAGCGCAACGCCCGCTGCGCTGCCCAATAAACCCAGCATCAGGAACTCGATCAGGTACATGAACGTTACCTGGTTTTGCGTCAGACCGAGGCAGCGCAACATCGCGCACGCATCCAGGTGACGCAACATGAAACGACGCGCAGCCATGGCAATGGCTACCGCAGCCAGCATGGCAGACAATAAACTGACCAGCGACAGAAACTGGTCGGCCCGGTCAAGTGTTGCACGCATTTCTGGTCGGCCAGACTCCAGTGATTCCAGTCTTAAGCCTTTGAGTTTTTCAGTGTCTATCTTGGCTTGCAATTCTTTTTGATACTTCGCAATGGCCTTGCCCTCGCCCGCTATCAGGAGACGATAAGTAACGCGTGAACCGTTCTGTATCAATTTGGTAGCGGGAATATCTGCCAGAGATATCATGGCGCGAGGTGCAAAATTCATAAAACCCGCACCGCGGTCAGGCTCTGCCGCGATGGTTTGTGCAACCACAAACTGCAACTCGCCCAATTTTATTTTATCGCCCACATGCAGATTCAGTGCTGATAATAACGCCGGGTCTACCCAGGCAGTGCCAGCCTGGGGAACGGCTGTCGTGACGACTTCTGCGTCCCCCTGATTCAATTTCAGATTGCCACGCAAGGGATACGCAGAACTGACTGCCTTTAGAGAAACCAGGCGCGACACTGCATCATCCCCCTCACCCGCCAGCGCCATGCTGGGGAAAGACAAGGTTTCTGCGGTCTGGAAACCACGCTTTTCTGCTTCCAGTTTCCATTCAGGATTGACAGGTTGATCAGCCCCGATCAGTAAATCCGCCCCCAGCAGTTGATGTGCATCACGGTTCAGGCCACTGCGCATCCTGTCGGTAAAGAAACCGACTGATGCCAGTGAAGCAACGGCGATCATCAGTGCGATCAGTAAAAATCGCAATTCGCCTGCGCGCCAGTCACGCATCGTCATGCTGAAAGAAAGTCGGAACATATGAGCCTTGTATTCCTTGTATTAAAGGGTGGCAAACAAAAACGACAGCAGGCGTAAGCGCGAAAAAACCGGTCTGCCTGGTATTCAGACAGATGATTTAGTGTGAATTCAATACTGATTACTGGACCAAGGCATTGCCAAAATCTGCCAGCAAATCCTGGGTATCTTCAATCCCTACTGATACCCGTATCAGTGAATCTGCGATGCCCATTTCAGCACGGCGTTCAGCACCCATTTCAAAGAAAATCGTGTGCGCAACCGGTATCACCAGCGTACGTGTATCGCCCAGGTGGGTGGCATTGATCGCCAGCTTCAGACGATTGAGGTAATCAAAGCAATCTATTTCTGGCTTCAGTTCGAAACTGAATAAAGCACCATAGGCACGGAATAATTCGCTTGCCAGTCCATGTTGCGGGTGAGACGGCAAACCCGGGTAATGTACAGCAGTCACTCTGGGATCTGCTTCCAGCATTTCTGCCAGGGCCAGGGCATTGACGCACTCTCTTTCCGTACGCAAGGCAATGGTCTCTGCCCCGATGGCAATCTGATGCGCCGCATCGGGTGACAAGGATGCGCCAAAATCACGCAAGGCTTTGGCGCGTACCTGCGCCATCCCGTGCATCTGCGCTGCCTGTTTGCGGAAGTTGCCAGCAATATTTGGATAAACAGACCAGTCAAACAAACCAGTATCAGTCAATGCACCTCCAAGCACATTACCGTGACCGGCGATGGACTTGGTCAGGGAATTGATCACCAAACCAGCCCCTACTGTTTTGGGCTGGAACAGATATGGGGAAGTCATGGTGTTATCAACCACAAACAGGATGCCCCGTGCGCGACATAATTCACCTATGCGCTTTAAATCAGCAATTTGCGTACGTGGATTGGCAATGGTTTCAACAAACACCATACGCGTTGAAGACGTAATTGCATTGGCAACGTTATCGGCATTGGTCGCATCGACCATGCTGACATCCACCCCTTGCATGCCTATGGTCTGCCAAAGACTGTTGGTATTTCCAAACAGGAAAGAGGAAGACACCAGATGATCACCCTGACGTAACAATGCCTGAAAAACAGCGCCAATCGCCGCCATGCCTGTCGCAAACGCGATGGTGGCAAAGCCATCTTCCATTTTGGTGATTTTTTCTTCCAGTGCCGACACTGTAGGATTACCCTGGCGACCGTAACGGTAACCTGATTGCTTATTCTGAAATACAGCAGCCAGGTCACGCGCATCCTTGTAGCCATACATGACAGAAGTATGAACAGGCTTATGCACAGAACCATGTTCAATTTCTTTCTGACGGTCGCTATGCAGGATGGTAGTGGTAAAGCCGTATGATGGGATTGTGCTCATGATGCTGAAATAAGGATGAAAAAGTAAAAAGCAAGTCTTGGGAGTGTAACCCAGAACTTGCTTTTTCACTTCCATACCGCATTACAACGTGATGCAGCAGCAATTTGATCAAGCCAGAAAAGCTTCTATCAGTGCAGCCAGTTTTTCTGGCTGGTCGTGATGCATCATGTGCCCGGCATCGTGAATCATTTCTTTTTGTAGCTGCGGGATATGGTCCAGACGCCGGTCAATCTCTATGCGGGCTTCTTCTTTTGGCCCCATCCACAGCCAGACATTGGTGTCGTCAGCTTCCATCCACAACACTGGTGCAGTAATTTTTTGCCAACATGCCATCACCTCTTCAACACGATACAACAGGGGACTGGTTTGCTTGTGTGCCGGGTCGCCCAGGATTTCCCAACAGCCGGCACTGGTTTCCTTTGCCCAGTGCCCGGAAAGGAAGGCCGCCCTTTCATCCGGTAAACGGGGATTGGTTTTTTGCAAACGCGCCGCTACTTCGGCCTGGCTGGCATAGGTGCGCAAGCCTGACTGGCTTTGCAATTCATCCAGCCATTTCCGGTACCGTCCTGGCGCCTGCTTGGGATGGGTCAACGGCATGCCAAAGCCTTCGAGATTAATCAGGCGGCGTATTCTTTCGGGACGAATACCTGCGTATAAGCCAGCGACGTTCGCGCCCATGCTATGTCCCAGCATATTGATGGGTTCTTCTGGCGAGAAATGCAGCATCAGTGCATCTAGGTCGCCCAGATAATCGGGGAACCAATAGGTATCTGCCTTTGGCGATTCGGTCAGGCCAAAACCGCGCCAGTCGGGAGCAATGACATGCCATTCATTCTTCAGGCAATCCACCACGAATTGAAACGAAGCAGAAACATCCATCCAGCCGTGCAGCATGATAATTTTCGGCGCGCCTTCCCGTCCCCAGTGACGCACATGGTATTGCAAACCCCGTATATTGAGAAAGGAAGACCGTGAAGATGAAGGTGAAGTAGCAGATGCAGGTGTCATGGCAGTTTAATTTTTTTCATCAAGAAAGGCAGACAAACGGCTATCTTCAGCGCCGATATCAAGTAGCATGATAGCAATGCCACATCAGACTTAGCTGAAACAACAATAGAACGACCGTTCGATTATTATAACGGAGACAGGATGAAGCAGTTGAACAAAACCGAAAATAGCTTGAAATCCACATACCACCACGATCGCGCACCTCAAGATCGCCAAGATCACTATCAACAGCTTTATCATGACTTTCGCTGGCAAGTTCCAGTCAATTTCAATATTGCCGAGGTTTGCTGCCATCGGTGGGCGAAAGACCCTGACCGGCTTGCGGTTCTGTATGAAGACAGTGAAGGTAACACTGGCAGCCTGAGTTACGCCGCACTCCATGAGCAAGCCAATCAGTTATCCAATCTCTTGCGCCAGGAAGGTGTACAGCGTGGTGACGTGGTTGCCTGTATTTTGCCACAACGGCCCGAAACAGCAGTCACCCTGATCGCCTGCCTGCAACTGGGTGCCATCGTTATGCCCCTGTCTTTCCTGTTTGGACCAGAAGCGCTGGAGTTTCGTCTGCAACACAGCCAGGCCGTCGCCCTGGTGCTCGATAGCTCAGGCATCAAGGCATTTGAGGAAGTGCGCAGCAAATGCCCGGATTTGAAAACCGTGATTACCCTGACCTGTAAAAACAAAAAAGACGCGCCACCGACCATAGACTGGGGAACCCATTTGCCTACCATGCCAGGGCACTTTGAAGCTGCGCATACACGCTCCAGTGACCCGGCGATCCTGATTTATACCAGTGGCACGACGGGCGCACCAAAGGGTGCCCTGCTGCCCCATTCCGCCATCATCGGTAATCTAACCGGCTTTGTCGCGTCACAGAACTGGTTCCCGAAAAAGAAAGATGTCTTCTGGTCCCCGGCCGACTGGGCCTGGACAGGTGGGTTGATGGATGCACTCTTGCCTACCCTGTATTTCGGCAAACCCATCGTTGGTTATCAGGGACGTTTTACCGCAGAAACTGCTTATTATCTGCTGGAAAAATATCAGGTGACCAATACCTTCCTGTTTCCTACCGCCTTGAAAATGATGATGAAGGCCGAGCCTGCACCGCGCGAAAAATACCGGCTCGCACTACGTGCCATCATGAGTGCCGGCGAAGCTGTCGGCGATGCTGTTTTCAATTGGTGTGAAAAGGCTTTGGGCATCAGCCCGAATGAAATGTTTGGTCAGACCGAAATGAATTACATCGTCGGCAATAGCCATCAGCAGTGGCCAGCCAAACCAGGCAGCATGGGCCGCCCCTATCCCGGCCACAACGTTGCCATCATTGATGACAACGGCAAAGAAACAGCAACCGGAGAGATTGGTGAAGTAGCAATGAACCGCTATGACTTATATGGTCATCTTGACCCGGTATTTTTTCTGGGTTACTGGAAAAACGACGAGGCCACCCGCAACAAATTCACGGGCGACTGGTGTCGTACCGGCGATCTCGCGCTACGCGATGCCGATGGCTACCTGTGGTACCAAGGTCGCGCTGACGATATGTTCAAGGCTGCGGGCTACAGGATAGGCCCTTCAGAAATCGAAAATTGTCTGGTTAAACACCCGGCGGTTGCCAATGTCGCGGTCGTCCCCAAACCCGACAAGGAAAGAGGCAATGTTGTCAAAGCGTATGTGGTACTGAGCCAGGGGTTTCAGGAAACAGCCGCACTGATTGCTGAATTACAAAATCATGTGCGCGGCAAACTGGCACCGTATGAGTATCCGAAAGAGATAGAATTTATCGATGCACTGCCGATGACCACCACCGGCAAAGTGCAGCGCCGCATATTACGTTTGCGCGAAGAAGAAAAAGCCAGGCGGTAATTGCCAATGTGCCAATGCTGTCAGCGCTGCGCAATGATCGTGGCGCTGACCAGCTCGGCAACCTGATCAAGCACTTCGTTGATGGCTTTGCCATACGCTGTTGCGACAAACGCCGCGCCACCAAAAACATGCTCGCGGCCAATCGCCACATCACCGGTCACGACTTTGGAAAAATCCTGGGCCGCAATCAATTGTCCGGTACGTGCATCATAGATGCGGATATCCACTTCAATGGCGCGCGTTTTTTTCTGGGTCAGGCCAAACAGATTCGTGTCTGTTTTTGTACCTGCATTGCGAATTTCACCCGCAACAATGAACTGACTGCCATAGGCAACACCAACCTGACTCAGCAAGCTCGCTGTTGGCGCATCTTGCTGCCAGTCTACCGATAAAAGATTAGGCGAGGTACGTACCTGCAACTGGCGATTTTTTAACAGTCTGCGTGCGACTTCCCTGGGAAATCCCTGGGCAATATCGTCAATATCGAGCACCTGAACTGGCTGATTGACGGCAAATCCTGTCAGAACCAGAGCACGAGGCTGGGCAGACATTACAGTTGCTGAAACAGGCGGCAAACCAGGATCGGCCATTTGTGCATGGGAGTGCGCAGTAAAGAAAGCGCCGACTAACAAAAGCACGACCCGGTTCACCATAGGGGCAAGGAAGGAATTGATGAAAACCATATGCATTCCAAATAGCGATGTTAATGTTGGTTACGACTATAACAGCAACAACTTTAAGCATCTATTACAATCATCAACTTTAATCACAGCTTATATTCTGCCTTATGACTTCAGCTTTGAAAATTACGCTGGCAAAATCTGACGATGCAGCAGCAGTACTGGCTTTTGAGTTAGAAAACCGCGCCCATTTTGAACAATGGATAGCCAGTCGTGGCGACGAATTTTACTCGCTCGCAGAAGTGCGTGTCAGCCTTGAGCAGGCACAGTTCTCTGTTCACGCCAAACGCGAATACCATTATCTGGCCTGGGTAGACCATGAAATAGTCGGACGCATTACCTTGCGCGGCATAGAAAGAGAATATTTCCACAAAGCATTACTGGGTTACCGTTTCAGCCAGCGTCACGGTGGTCGTGGCTTTGGCACGGAAGCTGTCAAAGCCGTCGTGGCATTGGGATTTAGTGAATTACAACTGAATCGCATAGAAGCCACTGTTATCCTGGATAACCTGCCTTCACAGGCCATCATGCGCAAATGTGGTTTCAGGCAATTCGGTCATTCGCATTCATCGGTACTGCGTAATGGCATGTGGATGGATATGCTTCACTTTGAGCGTCTGGCGCAGGACTCAACAATTTGATTTGACGGCTCAGGCCCCGGTTTTTGCAGTTCATCGCAAAGGCAATGCTGACACGGGTGATTCAGGCAATACTGCACCATCACCTGCTCATTCAGATATTGCCGCCTTACCCTGCCATGATGGCTGCAATGATGAATGCAGAAGGAAACTCACTTTTGGAGAAAACCATGCGCCATTTTCTATCAATTTCTGCCTTGCTCATTCCCATCCTTGGCTTCTGCTCTTCAGCCCACGCGGAAGAACAAAACCGCAGTCTGACCAGTTTCAAATCCATCAAAAGCCGTAGCGCCTTCAACCTGCTGGTAGCAGTAGGGAAAACCCAGTCTGTGCTGGTCAAGGGCAACGACAGGTTCATCGCCAATGTCGTTACCGAAGTCATCGGCGATGAACTGGTGATCAGCTACAAAGAAAAAAATTCCATTAAAGTGACTGATAGCGCCCAAGTCATTGTCACCGTGCCGGAACTGATCAAATTCAAGATGGAAGGTGCAGGCAAGACTACAGTGAACAATATCACTGGTCCGTCTTTTGCACTGTTGTATGAAGGCGCAGGCTTGCTGACCGTCAATGGCAAAGTCAAATCATTTACACTAAAAGCCCAGGGTGTAGGCCTGGTGGAAACCAGGAACCTGATCGCCGATCAGGTCGATGCCAGTGTGGAAGGTGTAGGCGCCGTGACAGTAAATGCCCTTGAAAGCCTGAATGCATCGGTACAAGGCATAGGAACGCTGACTTATTACGGTCATCCGCGCAATGTCAATAAGTCCGTAGAGGGTATAGGCAGTGTACGCGCCGGTGATTAAGACGCCATTTCCTGCAAGGCGCGCAATTCATCATCGTCAAAACCAGCGGCTTTTCTGGCTGGCAGATTGAAGGGGCCGCGCAGGGTCGGTGCATTATATTGACGGGCCATTTCAGCATAAGTCACGATAATATCCAGCCCCCGCTGCGCGCACAGTTCCTTGTACCAGAAATTGCCTATCGCGACATGGCCAACTTCATCATGCAAAATGATGGCCAGAATATCTGCTGCTGCCTGATCACCGGCCTGCACCAGTTTAGCCATGACTGCTGGCGTCGCATCAAGGCCTCGCGCTTCCAGAGTGCGCGGCACCAGCGCCAGTCGCGCAAGTAAATCAATGCTGGTTTTATTGGCCATCTCCCACATACTGTTGTGGGCAGTGAAATCACCATATTGATAACCCAACACCCGTAAATGCCCTTCCAGTAAAAGAAAGTGATAGGCCTCCTCCCTGGCGACTTTCAGCCAGTCAAGATAAAACTGCCTGGGCATGCCGGCAAAACGCCAGATGATGTCAACAGCCAGATTGACCGCATTGAGTTCTATATGGGCCAGTGCATGGATCAGGGCAGCCCTGCCCTCCACTGTCGTCATCGCCCTGCGCCCCACCTTGCCAGGTGGTACCAGTTCTGGCCTTGAAGGCCTACCAGGTATGCCTGCGGGCTCATCAAAAACACGCTCCAGATCTATCAGCGTATCTGACAGGGAGTTAACGGCAGCACACTTCACAGCAAAATCAGTTTCGAGCAAGGCTGCCAAGGCCGCTGCTCTTAATTCGTTGGCAAGTTTATCCATCATAAAATATCGAAGTCCGGCAATCAGTGGTCTGGCAGTTTACAATACGGGATTATGCAAATGTCTTGCGCACCACACAGGGCTTGCATCAACTTTGCGCTATTTTACGGAAAAATCATGCCCATCTACCAACTTGGTGATATTGCGCCAGAAATTGAGGCCTCAGCCTACATCGCTGACAGCGCCAATATCATAGGCAAAGTCAAAATAGGTGCCAAAGCCAGCATCTGGTTTGAGGTTACCATCCGTGGTGACAACGAGCTGATTTCCATTGCCGAAAACAGCAATGTGCAGGAAGCCTGCATCCTGCATACCGACCCTGGTTATCCGCTGACTGTAGGTAAGAACGTCACGATAGGTCATCAGGCCATGCTGCATGGCTGCACCATTGGCGATGGTTCGCTGGTAGGCATACAGGCTGTGGTATTGAATGGCGCAAAAATTGGCAAGAACTCTTTGGTTGGTGCCGGTGCACTGGTGACTGAAGGCAAAGAGTTCCCGGATAATTCACTGATCATAGGTTCACCCGCCAAAGTCGTGCGAACCCTCACCGAAGAAGATATTGCAGGTTTGCGCCGCAACGCTGAAACATATGTACAGCGCGGACAGGCATTTAAAACGCAATTGAAACGTATTTCCTGAATCTGGCTATAAAAATGACTGATACCTTACAAAAATTTATGTTCGAACATGCCGGCGTACGCGGCGAAATGGTCGAACTTGTCGACACCTGGCAACAAACACTGGCACGCAAGCAATATCCGCTGGCGGTGCAAACCATACTGGGCGAACTGATGGCGGCGTCTGCCCTGTTATCTGCCAATCTCAAATTCAATGGCACCATGATCATGCAGATTCACGGCGATGGCCCGGTGAAGTTGCTGGTGGTGGAATGCGATTCCGAATTAAAAATGCGCGCCACTGCCAAGCTCAGCGATCACGCGGTCATTACTGATGATGCCGGCTTATGCGATTTGATTCATGCTCACGGCCAGGGACGTTTTGTCATTACCCTGGACCCGAATGATAAATTACCGGGCCAGCAAGCCTACCAGGGCATAGTCCCACTTGATGGCGACAGTATCGCCACGGTCATCGAAAACTATATGTTGCGCTCTGAACAGCTTGACACCAAGCTGTGGCTGGCCGCAGACAATACAGTCGCACGGGGCATGCTATTGCAAAAATTGCCCAAGACTGGCGGGACTGAATCCAGTGTTGAAGACGAAGACGATGCCTGGAACCATGCAGTCTTGCTGGGCGATACCATCAAACGCGAAGAATTGCTCAGCACCGATATAGAAACCCTCATGCACAGACTGTTCTGGGAACAGACCCTGCGCGTATTCGACCCCTTGCACCCACAATTCCAGTGTAACTGTACGCGCGAAAAAGTCGGTGATATGTTGAGAATGCTGGGTGAAGAAGAAGTACAGTCTGCCATCACGGACCTGGGCAAACTTGATATCAATTGTGATTTTTGTGGCAAGCACTACGCCTTCGATAAAGTGGATTGCGCGCAGCTCTTTGTCGCCAGCACACTGACTGAAGGCATAGTCCCGCCGGCTGAAATCAAACACTAGTCGGGCAGCTTGGGTTTTGTCGTCTGGCGGTTACGTACCGCCAGATGCATCGTTCGTTCCCAAAAATTAATCAGCTTCAGCAATATAAGCTTGGTTTATTTGCACTAAATTCATCACTCTCCAGCGCATTTTTATCACACAGTTTCATTTTTATCATCCAGATCATGACATTGTGCAAAGTCATTTATTCTGGAGACTTACAATGATAAAACAATGGTATCAATCCAGCGCTACCGCTCCCGCTGGCGGCCTCGACATCGTCAGGGTTGGCGTTGCCCTGATTATCCTGATGCACCCCTTACATGGCTATTCCCATATACAGAACATCCCCCTGTTCGGAGAATATTTAAGTTCGCTCGGTTATCCGTTTGGCCTTGCCTTGGCGTGGGCAGTCCTGATACTGCAAACCCTCAGCAGTGTCGCGTTGATTGCCAATCGTTTTGTCGTGCCTGCGTGCCTGACGCATATGGTCATTATCTGTTTTGGCATCATTCATGTACATGCCCAATACGGCTGGTATGTAGTAGGCCCGGGATCAGGTGGCATGGAATGGGGATTTATCCTGATGTCCAGCCTGGCTGGCGTGCTGTGGGCTTACTGGCCACGTCAACAGAGATAATCGCTGCCCGGACATACCCGATAGATTCGACAAAACCTTTGCTGGCAGGGGTTTTGTCGGGTATAGCCCTGCATAAATTTATCCTTCTAAAAATTTTTCAAAAATTGTTTGACCCTGACGTTGTGTGAGGCTTTATAGTCACCTCATACAGGGAGATCAAGCATGTTATTGAAAATCGGCGAATTGGCCAGCCGCACCGGTCTAACCATACGCACATTGCATCACTACGACAAAATCGGCTTGCTGAAACCCTCAGTGCGTTCAGACGCCGGTTACCGTTTGTATGACAGCGCGGACGTCAAGCGCCTGCACGGTATCCAGGCCTTGCGGCGCCTGGACTTGTCACTGGCTGAAGTGGCAGGACTCGTCAATGCAGAAAATGCTGATTTGCAGAGCATCATAGAACAGCAAATTTCCAGCCTCAACCAGCAAATTTCCCAAAGCATGGCGTTGCGCGAGCGTTTGCAAGAGTTGTCAGGCTTATTGAAAACCAATCATGAACCCAGCCTCGAGTACTGGCTATCGACGCTGGAGATGATGAGTCTATTTGGTAAATATTTCAGCCAGGAAGAGATCGCGAGTATGCGTGAACACAGTTCTCAAAACAAAGGTGGCATAGACTCAAAGATGCAACCACTAATAAAGAAGACCAGGATCTTACTTGATCAAAAAGTGCCACATGACGATCCGCAGGCCAAACAAGTGGCAAAGTCATGGGTGCATACCATGAGCGAGCTGATGCCAGATGCCCGTTTGCTCACCAAGTTCTCATTGATGCACAAGCAAGAGCCATCGCTACAGTCACTTAGTGGCGTCGACGATGAAATGATAGATTACATCACCCGCGCCTCAATAGAGCTGCGCTATGACATTTACTGCAAATATCTGAGCAAAGAGGAGTTGCAATATTTTCGTCCCTCGTTTGCAAAAAATGCCGAGACCTGGTCAAAAATATTTGCCGAATTACAGCAAAAAATGGTGTCCAACTTCCCTGTCGACCATCCGGAAACCCAGGCTTTGCTCTTGCAATGGCGTGTCTTGTTCATGGAAGCCTGGGGCAATCAGCCAGCCACCATGCTCAAGGTCAGGGCCATTCATGAAAAAGAACCGGATTTAGCCAAGGGCGGCGGCATGACACCGAGCCTGATGATGTATGCGCGCCAGGGTTTGGCGTTACTGGAACAAAACGCTCCAGTTGGGGCAAAGAAAAAGGAGTAAAAAATGACTGAAATAAAGACAGAACAGAAAGAGCAAGAAAAAAAAGGCCGGCCGGCCATTTTCAAGGATAGTAATTTTCGCTGGATGATAGGCGGTGGCGCTATCTCCATGCTCGGCGATCAATTCACCTTGATTGCCCTGCCCTGGCTGGTGTTGAAAATGACCGGTGACACTTTGATACTGGGTATGGTACTGGCACTGATCAGCGTACCGCGTGCGCTTTTTATCCTGATAGGCGGTGCATTGGTTGACCGCTATTCACCAAAAACAGTGATGATGCAAACCAAGTATATCAATACCATTTTGCTAGGTATATTGAGTGCGCTGATCTTTGCGGGCAGACTGGAATTATGGATGGTATATACGCTGGCACTGGGTCTGGGGATCTCCACCGCATTCAGCATTCCATCAGGTACATCGATGTTGCCTCGTGTAGTACAGGCGGCACAGTTACAAAGCGCAAACGGCATCATGCTGGGCGTCCGCCAGTTCACCATGTTCATAGGACCGGTGCTTGCAGGTGTGATGATCGCCGTATTTGGCACGCAAGAAAAAGGGGGGCTCAGTGATGCCAACGGTCTGGGCGCAGCTTTTCTGTTTGATTGTTTCACCTATGCCTTTTCAGCCTGGACGCTAAGTCGGGTAAAAATGAATGAAAGTTCAGTTGCAGGCAAACCCATCACAAACGGGCAAGCTGCCACAGGTACGCATTTATTGCAAACTGTCATTGATGGATTGCGTTACTGCTGGAATGAAAAGCAATTGCGTAGCTGTTTCATATACTGGGCCGCAATCGCATTCTTCATCATGGGGCCCATACAAATTGCCTTGCCGGTCATGGCCAATCAATTGAGCAATAGTGCCAGTGCACTTGGCTTACTGGCTGGCGCACATGGTGCCGGTACGCTGCTGGGCATGGCCGTCTCCGGCATGAAACCCGGACTACGCTTTGGCAATCTAGGCCGCACCATATTGTTGATCGATTTTGTAGTGGGCATACTGTTTATACCCATGGGTCTGATCACCGCCAGTTGGCAAGGTGCGCTGATCTTGCTGACTGTGGGCGCGCTGGGCGGCTTCCTGCATGTTTCTGTGTTCACCTGGATACAACGTCAAGTGCCGCCGAATATGATAGGCCGGGCCATGAGCATGTTCATGTTCATATTCATGGGTATAGGGCCAGTCTCGGCTGCGGTAACTGGCTGGTTATTGCGCAGTGTCAGCATCCCGCAATTATTCATGACCAGTGGCACGCTGTTGATTGCGATAGTCTTGCTGGCAATAGGCATCAGCCCCATGCGTGAAGTCACTGATCAGCTCCTTCCCGGCTAATTGTCCACCCGGCTCAGGCTGTACTGCCTGGGGTCGGGTGCTTCACAATCTCCCAGCTTGCCAGCAACTACCTCCCTCTAGCCCCGTGAGAACAATGCCAGGCCAGGCATTTACACGTTCTCTAGCGCAATTATTGTTAAATCGCGTTAATTCCAACTGCAAATAGTTTCTTCCAGGCTTTTTTGTCTGCATTTAGACCTATCATGTAAATATCATGTCTTGCTTGCAGTTAAGCAGTTATTTTGACGCCACCTACTTTCGTATAGGCTTTGTTGTACTCCAATATGACAAGTACCGGTGTAAGATTTAATCGTCTTTTCAGTACAGAGCTGTTTTGTAGTTTTGGATACTTTTCTAAAATAACATCAACGCAAGGAGGCACCATGAAACAGACTTACCTGACACTTGTTTTTGGCATACTGGTCATTGCACAACAAAGCATCGCTGTGGCAGCGGAAAAAAGTACAGAGGCAGAAGCTATCGCGCTGATTCAAAAAGCACAAGAGTACATCAAGAAAAATGGTGTCGAAAAATCAATCGTAGAATTCAATAAACTTGATAGCCCATTTAATACAACCAGTGATATTAATAAAAAGGGCGACCTCTACCTTTTTACGGTAGATCAAAAAGGGTATCAGGCAGTGCATGGGAAAAATCCAAAAATCGTTGGCAAGGTCATGGTGGACATGCGCGATCAGGACGGTGTCTATCTGATCAAGGAAATGGCTGAAAAATGTTTTGCCACTGGAAAGGGTCTGGTTGCGTATCGCTGGCCGAATCCGGTAACAAAAGATCTGGAAAAGAAAAAAGGGTATGTGGAAAGAGTACCTGGGCAAGATTTCTGCATAGGAACAGGCTATTATTATTAAATCCAGATAGCATTGAGAGAAGGTCGTAGTCAGCCTTCTCTATTTTCATTTTTTGAATATGGCGCTTTGCTGAATTTCGTAAAACACTGGCTGCCAGTGATCCTTGAACTCATGTCATGCATCGACAATCTGAGTTCTGACTACAAGCCAAGTTTGTTTAGGTGACTGGTGTCTATTGGAAGGAATTTGCATGGCAGCATCGGCTGAAAGGCCCAAAATTGCAGGCTTGTTTTTCCTGCTACTCGCGGGTGTGGCCATTGCCGCCATCATTTTGCAAACCTGGTGGACAATTGCAGAAGACCGTCAGGTCACGCTCAAATCCGAATATGATAATGGCTTGGTAGCAGTTCGCTTACTTGAAGAACATGCAACGCAAACTCTGCGCGAAGCCGATGGTAACCTGAGCACGGTCATCAGCGCCATTCGATCCATCAGTCGGGAAAAAACCTTGAACGACGATGTTATCCGCGCACTGATCACCAAGGCACAACCGTTCAACAAAGTCTTAAAAGCCCTGCAATTTGTCAATCCTGCCGGTGAAGCATTTGTCAGCACGATTGATTATCCGGCATATCAGGTGGATGCCGACGACAGGACATATATCCCCTATTTGCTCAAGCATCCAGAAATAACCCATCCTGTCATCGGCCATCCGTTTCAGCGATTCTATGACACCGAACTGGTGGTTCCCCTCGCACGGAATATGTTCGCAGAAAATGGCAGACATTTAGGCATCATCAGCACCGATATCAGCGTTTCCTATTTCAGTGCCGTCTATGCACGTGTTGCGAAAGACAGCAAAGCCATCGTGTCTTTATTTACTGAGGATGGGACAGTGATTGTACGCTTCCCCTTTGACAAGCAATTTGTCGGAAAAAAAATTAGCCAGTCACGGATTATCAAAGAGCTTTCAAGCAAGCCCGTTGAGGGTAGCTTCGAGGATAGTCAATTTCTTGATGAACACAATACGATTGCCCGTCTGTATACATATCGTAAAATTGCAGATTTTCCTATCGTGTCGGTCTTTGCCCGCGACAATGATTCCATACTTGCCCCATGGCGCAACCGCAGCCGCGACCGGATAATCTTTTCCGGCGCCACCATTCTCCTGCTTTGCATATTAACCTTCCTGCTTTGGCTACATATACGGCGCCTGCATCTTTCGGAAGATTCCCTGAAAAAATCGGAGACATCCTTGCGCATCAGCGAAGGGAAATTTGTGAATCTTTTCAAGTACTCTCCCATACCCTTGGCCCTGATCAGACTAAGAGATGACAAGCTGGTCGAAGTCAATAACAGGTTCTTGCAGCAAACTGGCTTCAACGCTGATGAAATCATAGGAAAAACACCTCAGGAGGTCAACATCTGGGAAGACTATGCCCTCCGCAGCAGCTACCTGGATTTACTGCGAAAACAGGGCTTTATCGAGCAATTCGAAATGCGCTTTCGCTACAAGGACGGCAGCCTGGCAATCTGTCTGATATCGTCAAGATTGCTCGAATCAGCAGGCGAGAAAATGGTGGTCTTCACGCCTATCGATATTACTCAGATGCGCGCCATTGAAAACCAGATTCGCCAGTTGAATACTGAATTGGAAGAACGCGTAAAACAACGAACTAGAAGCCTGGAAGAAACCAATCTGGAACTGGCGAACGCACTGGACAGCCTGACTACCATGCAAGGCGAGTTAATCCGCTCAGAAAAAATGGCGGCGCTGGGCTCACTCGTCGCCGGCATTGCGCATGAACTCAACACCCCTATCGGCAACAGTGTAACAGTCGCATCAACCTTGCAAGACCATGCGGTAACAATGGAAAATGAGCTGTCAACGATGCAACCGCGCCGTTCCGTTCTGACACAACTGACCCGTGAAACCAGCAAAGGAGCAAACATACTGGTACGTAGCCTGGACAGGGCTGCACAGCTGATACTCAGCTTCAAACAGGTCGCGGTCGATCAATCCAGCAATCACCGGCGCAGTTTTGACCTGAGCACGACATTAAATGAAATCCTGGTGACGCTGGAACCCATGTATGGCAGAACCAGGCATCAGCTAAACGTTGATCTTGCACCTTCTATCATGATGGAAAGCTATCCTGGTGCACTGGCGCAGATCATGACCAATTCCGTCAATAACGCGCTGACCCACGCTTTTGACAATATAGAGCATGGCAACATGCACTTGAAAACGCAGTTGTCGAATGAAAACCAGGTTGAAATTATCTTTAGTGACAATGGCGTGGGTATCGCGCCTGAACATCTGGCGAAGGTATTTGATCCCTTCTTCACGACCAAGCTGGGTAAAGGCGGTTCAGGATTGGGGATGCATATCGTGTACAACCTTGTCACCGATGTGCTGGGCGGTAAAATCGAATTGCGCAGCCAGCTTGGGCAAGGCACCAGCCTGATTTTGGTATTACCTCTTATTGCACCGGTCAAACAGACGGATAAAATCGCGGCCTGAAACCAGACAATGACAGTCGTGCCAGCATATCATGTTGCAAAAAAGCAATGAAAAAGAATAAGACGGGGAAATTCAGAAGAGATTTGAAGTTGGCGAGCCTGGTCTGCGGCACTTGCGGGAAATGACTGTGGCTGCTTCGTTCCCGACCTGACCAGATTGGCCATGCCGCAATGCGCAGGGGCCCGCCAACACGCATTATAGCCTATCAAATACAAACTTGCAGCATTTCGGATTAACTAGCCCATGCAATCCTGCCTGCTTACCCCAATTTATTGATTCAATCCGTAATTTTTCATTTCCATCCCCGCCAAAGCCTGTTTCATCGCATATTTCCATTTGCGCTTTCCATTTACATAAGATACGCCTGCCCGCCCAAGCTGCGCATGGAGCAGTTCAATCATCAGAAAAAGGACAAGAGCATGGAACTTCGCATACAGCATCTCTCAAAACAATACAGTAATGGCGTTCAGGCGCTCAATGACATCTGCCTCAACATACCCGCAGGCATGTTTGGCTTGCTGGGGCCAAATGGTGCGGGCAAATCGACCTTGATGCGTACGCTGGCGACTTTGCAGGACGCAGACTCAGGAACTGCAATGCTGGACAAACTTAATATCTGCGAACAAAAAGATCAAATCCGCCGCTTGCTAGGCTACCTGCCACAGGATTTTGGCCTCTACCCCAAGATTAGTGCCTACGACCTGCTTGATCACTTTGCTGTCTTGAAGGGACTGGACAATCGCAAGCAACGCAAAGAAGTAGTTGACGCCTTACTACATCAAACCAATCTCTACCATGTGAAGAACAAACATCTGGGCGGTTTTTCTGGCGGCATGCGCCAGCGTTTTGGAATTGCCCAGGCACTGCTCGGTGATCCACAACTTATCATCGTTGACGAACCTACCGCTGGGCTTGACCCGGAAGAACGCGTACGTTTTCATAATTTGCTGGCTGACATAGGTGCAGAAAAAATCGTCATTCTGTCTACGCATATCGTGGAAGACGTCGCCGACTTGTGCAATAACATGGCCGTCATCAACAAAGGACGTGTCATATTGACTGGTCAACCATTGGCATTGATAGCGCAGATACAGGGCAAAATCTGGAAGCGTTTTATAGAAAAAGCCGAGCTTGCAGACTGTCAACAAAAGTATCAACTCATTTCCAGTCGCCTGACCTCGGGCCGTACCCTCATCCATGTCTATGCAGACAGCCAGCCTGACAGTGGATTTGAAACCACACAGGGCACTCTGGAAGATGTGTATTTTTCGGCGATGGCAGGTTTGCTGCACGACCCTGCCACGGCTGCTTTGCCAGCGCAACAAGCGCAACCAGTAGCCTGAGGAGCCGCCATGTTAGCAATACTCTTATTTGAGCTGCGTCAAAAATCGCGTAGTCTGTCCAGCTATGTCTATTTCATGGTCTTCTTTTGCCTGGCCTTGTTGTGGATGGCTGTGGCAGGTGGCATGTTCAGCAGTGCATCCATCGGCTTTGGCGGCAAGGTCAATATCAATGCGCCGGTTTCGATTTTTCAAAGTATCACTTTTCTTGGTTACCTGGGCATCAGTACTGTTGCAGCCTTGATGGGGCAAGCTACCCATCAGGATATTGAACATCATACCTGGCACTTCTTCTACAGTGCCCCGATCACAAAACTCCAATACCTGGCCGGTCGTTTTTTGGGCAGCTTAATCACCAGCATTATTATCTTTTCCGCCCTGGGCCTTGGGGCGTGGCTAGGCTGTTATCTGCCTGGTATAGAAGCCATCAGGCTGGGGCCAGTACAGGCTTTATCTTATTTCGTACCCTACCTGTATGCGATATTGCCGAACTTCCTGATCTTTGGTGGCATTTTCTTTACGATGGGTGCGCTCACGCGTCGCATGTTGCCTGTGTATGTTTCCAGCGTGGTATTGATCATCGGTTACCTGGTCGCCCGTTCGCTGAGGACGGATCTCGATAATAAGACAGTCGCTGCCCTGCTTGACCCATTCGGCTCATCTGCGGTCAGCATGATGACGGAATACTGGAGCATTTCTGATAAAAACGCACGGCAAGTGGCCATGGAAGGCATCTTTCTTCTCAATCGCCTGATATGGCTGTGCGTGGGCGTTGCCAGCCTGGCGCTTTGCTACTGGCGCTTTAAATTCGCGGCAATTAGTACCGCGGGCAAGCAAAAGAAAGAAGCACAAATCACGCCTCCTGCCTCTGTCAATCTGCAAAAAGTTACACCACGTTTTTCAGGCTACCGAATATGGAAATTACTGGTTGCTGAAAGTATGCTGAATTTGCGCGAGTCAGTAAAAAACGTGTACTTTATCGTCATACTGCTGGCCGGCGTACTGTTCATGTTTGCGATTTCCGGCTCAGTCACCAAGTTGTTTGGCACACCAACTTACCCAGTCACTTATGCCGTACTGGAAATATTGGGTGGAAGTTTTAGTCTTTTCATGCTCGCCATCACCACCTTTTACGCCGGTGAACTGGTCTGGCGTGAACGGGATGCACGTATTGCGCAATTACTCGATGCACTGCCTGTTCCGAATTACCTGCCATTTACCGCCAAGCTGATTGCATTGATCGCCTTGCAAGGCATCATGCTGGTGGTCTTGATGTTATGTGGCATCCTGATACAAACCATCAAAGGCTATACCAACTATGAAATCGGCCTGTATGCACATCAGCTATTTCTCATGCAATGGCCTGAATATGCCTTGATAGCTGTGCTTGCCATTTCTCTTCAGGTCATACTCAATCACAAGTACCTGGCCTATTTTTTGATGATCGTCTATTACATTGCCATGATCGCCCTGCCGTCGCTGGGTATCGAGCACCCCATGTTCCGTTATGCAGTGACGCCATCCATCATCTATTCGGACATGAATGCCTATGGCCATCTGTTGCCAATTTCGCGCTGGTATCTAGCTTACTGGAGTGGTGCTGCCCTGGTTCTGATCAGCCTGTCTTTAATGCTGTGGGTACGCGGTACGACGACCGCCATCAAGCTGCGTCTGCGCCTGGCAAAAGAGGCGTTCAATGGCGGCAATGCTTTTCTATTACTGGCGGGTCTTGGCCTGTTTTTTGTGACTGGTTCGATTATTTTTTATTTCACGAATGTACTCAATCAATACCAAAACCAGTTCGCATTACAGGCGGAAAATGCCCAGTATGAGAAACGCTATAAACAGTATGCCAGCTATGCGCAGCCACGCATCAGCGACGTACGCTTGAATGTTGATATTTATCCAGAAACGCGTAGCGCGCATATCAAAGGCAGCTATCAATTGATTAATCGCAGCCAGCATCCAATACAGGAAATTTTCATCACACAGAATGACGACATACACATCGTCACGATGAGCCTGGATGCTGCCAATGAAAAGGGAGTAAACGACAGCAAACTCGGGTTTTATGCATATAAACTGAAAACAGCCTTGCCAGTTGGCGAGAAGCTGAACTTGAATTTTGAGCTTGAAATTGCACCCAAAAATTTCCTGGGTATGAGCAAGGACAACACACTGTTCTACAATGGCAGTTTTTTCAATAATACATTGATGCCACACATAGGCTATCAGCCTGCGATGGAACTTGGCGAAAACAAAACCAGGCGCGAGCATGGTTTGCCAGAAAAAGAAAGAATGGCTGAACGCGATGACCCCAAGGCACTGGCAAACAACTATCTTGCCAATGACGCAGACTGGATTAATTTCGATGCCGTTGTTTCCACCTCAGCAGATCAGATGGCAGTTGCCCCCGGCACTTTAAAACGCCAATGGCAAGAGCATGGCCGCAACTATTATCACTACGCTCCGGAGCAGGCTATTCTGAATTTTTATGCGTTTTTGTCTGGGCGGTATGAGGTAAAGCAGTCGCAATGGCAAAACATTCCCATAGAAATCGACTATCACAAAGGACATGCCTATAATCTCGACAGCATGATAAGCAGCGTGCAAAAATCGCTTGATTACTACACGAAGAATTTCGGCCCTTATCAGCATAAGCTGGTCAGGATTATCGAATTCCCACGTTATGCGAGGTTTGCCCAGGCCTTCCCCAACACTATCCCGTTTTCGGAAAGTATAGGCTTTATCGCGCATGTTGATAACAACAACCCCAAAGAGATCGATTACCCTTTCTATGTGACAGCGCATGAAGTCGCACATCAGTGGTGGGGCCATCAAGTCATATCAGGCAACAGCAAGGGTGGCACCGTTCTGGTAGAAACTCTGGCCCAGTATTCAGCATTGATGGTGATGAAGCATACCTATGGCGAGGCAACCATGCGCCGTTTCCTGCAATTTGAACTGGACCGTTATCTGCAAGGCCGCAGCCAGGAAAAGAAAAAGGAATTGCCGCTGGCGCTGAATGAAAACCAGGACTACATCCACTATTCCAAAGGCAGCCTGGCCATGTACCTGCTGCAAGACCTGATTGGTGAAGACAAGGTCAATCAGGCGCTGCGTGAAGTTATCGCCGCATATGCCAACAAGGGCGCCCCCTACCCCAGCAGCAGTGTCCTGGTAAGCGCACTACGCGAGGCAGCACCGGCAGACAGGCAGTATCTGATCGATGATTTGTTCGAATCCATCATCCTGTTTGAAAACCGTGCGCTGTCGGCAACGGCCAAAGCCTTGCCTGACAACCAGTATGAAATAGTCATGAAAGTCAGCAGTAATAAGTTAAAAGCGGATGAGCTTGGTGCCGAAAAAGAAGTGCCCTTGAAAGACTGGATAGATATCGGTGCTGACGATAAAGATGGCAAGCCTTTGTTGCGTGAAAGAAAATTCATTGACCGTAAGGAGATGGACTTCACATTCATCGTCAAGGGCTTGCCAGCCAGGGCAGGCATTGATCCCGACAATAAGTATATTGACCGCAAACCCAGCGACAATTTGATTAAAGTCGACATCATCGGAAAGTAGGCTTGTAAAACGGTAATTGGTGAAGAAAAGGCAAACCCATGGTTTGCCTTTTCTTCATTTGCCAGTCCAATGATTTCCATGGCAAAAATAAACAGGACAACAAGTTGCCGTATGCGGATTATTCGCTATTTCATTTATACTTAACAAAATAGCCAGAAAATATATTTCCAATTTACCTTTAAATTTGAGAACTTTCAGATCAGAATACTGACCAAGCGAAGGATGATGCCAGAAGTATATGTAAAATAATCCGACAAGCTTCCCTCCGCTTCAGTCTTTACCTCACCATCAACAAAACTGGACGCTACGCCATGCACAAACATCTTGTACGCAGCTTGTTCGCTGTTGCTTTGACTTTACCAGCCATTTCCTATGCGGCCAACGCCAGCGAGACAGAAGCTGATCGCTGGAACCTGAATGATATGTACCCGACCAAGGCAGATTGGGACAAAGACGCCATGACACTGGAAGTGCAATTAAAGCAATTCCAAACTTGCAGCGGTCATTTGGGCGACAACTTACCGCGCTTCAAGACCTGCCTGGATCTGAATTCTGACTTGTTCAAGCGATACGCACGTCTTTCAAGCTATGCATCCCAGTTTCGCGACCAGGACACTGGTGATAATGCCGGGATGGATTTAGGGCAGCGTTCAGATATCCTGGGCAGCAAAGTCGAAGAAGCGACTTCTTTCATCCGTCCAGAAATACTTGGCATGGGTGCCCAGAAGGTGCAGGCTTTCATGGCGAAAGATAAAAAGCTGGCGATTTACGCCCACCAGATAGACGATATCCTGCGCTCAGGCAAGCATACGCTGGATAAACGCGGCGAAGAAATCATCGCCAGCTTTGGCATGGCAACCAACACCGCCAGCGCCGTCTATTCAACGCTGTCGAATGCCGAAATGCCGTGGCCAACGGTAAAACTGTCTACTGGTGAAGAGGTCAAGATTGACCAGGCTGCTTACACGAAATACAGGGCCGCACCCAACCGTGCAGACCGCAAACTGGTATTTGATGCCTTCTGGGGCAAATGGAAAGAATTTGAACGCAGCTATGGCGTGACTTTCTATGAGCAATTGAAGCGCGATTCGGTGTATGCCAAAGTACGCAATTACCCCGATTCACTGACGCAAGCGCTGGATAACAATAAACTGCCAAGGGAAGTCTATGACACTCTGGTAACGCAGACCCGCGCCAACCTGCCTACCCTGCACCGCTACTTCAAGCTACGCGCAAAACTGCTGGGTGTGCAAGACCTGCGCTATTACGATATTTATCCACCGCTGGTTTCAGGCAACTTCAAATATCCTATCAATGAAGGTGTGAAACTGATGCTGGAATCCGTCAAGCCATTGGGTGATGATTACACCAAGGCCATGACGAAAGCCACCACTGAGCGCTGGATGGATGTATACCCTCGTCCACGCAAACGTTCTGGTGCCTACATGAATGGCGCAGCCTATGATGTCCACCCTTACCTGCTACTCAATTATAACGATGACTATGAGTCTGTATCAACGCTGGGACATGAGTGGGGTCATGCCATGCATTCTTACCTGGCCAATAAACATCAGGCGTTCATCAATGCAGATTATCCGACATTCACGGCAGAAATTGCTTCTACAACCAATGAAGTTTTCCTGCTCGACCATATGCTGAAAATCGCCAAAAGCGATGACGAACGTTTGCTCTACCTGGGCTCGGCACTGGAAAACCTGCGTGGCACATTCTTCCGTCAGGCCATGTTTGCCGATTTCGAGCGCGAAGTACACAGCAAGGTCGACAAGGGCGAATCCCTGACTGGCGAAGGCTTGAGCAAAATCTATGGTGATATCCTGAAAAGCTATCACGGCGACAAAGAAGGCGTAATGAAGATCGACGACACCTATGCCGTCGAATGGGCTTACATCCCGCACTTCTACAATCGTTTCTATGTATTCCAGTACGCAACATCGATAGCAGCAGGCTCCATGTTTGCTGATGAAGTATTGAAAGGCAAAGCTGGCGCAAGAGATAATTACCTCAACATTTTGAAAGCTGGCGGTTCTGCTTATCCTTACGAACTGGTAAAAGCTGCTGGTGTAGACCTGGCTTCACCTGCCCCTTACCAGGCAGTATTTGCCCGCATGAACAAAATCATGGATCAGATTGAGGCTATACAGGCAAAACGCTGAAGAAAACCGGCTGGGTTAACAAATCCATTTCTGCGCTCGCTGGACCTCATCCGTCAATGGAGTACAGTGAGCAGTTGATAAAAACTTTGTGCGCATCGCTTGGTCAAGAATGCGCACATTTTTTTAATACAGAGACGAACATCATGATGCAAAAGAAATTCTTGTTTCTTGCCCTGACTCTTCCAGGGCTAGCGTACGCAGCAGAAGGCATGTGGACGCTGGATAACCTGCCGTTGGATAAAATGCAGGTCGAATATGGCTTCAGACCCAGTGCAGAGTGGATTAAAAATACCATGCTCAGCTCAGTCAAACTGCCTGGCTGCTCCGGATCTTTCGTATCCAAAGATGGCCTGGTCATGACCAATCACCACTGCGCGTCTGGCTGTATAGAACAATTATCGACAGCAAAGCAAAACTATGTGGCCAATGGCTTCCTAGCCAAAAAGCGAGAAGAAGAACAGGCTTGCCCGGCAATGGAGTTAAACCGGCTGGAAGAAATCACCGATGTGACAGAAGAAATCAAGAAAGCGACCGCAGGGCTGGAAGGCGCCGCATTCAAGCAGGCGCAAAATGCCATGAATGCCAAGCTTACCGGCGCATGTGTTGGTGAAGATAAAGAAAAAACTCGTTGCGATATCGTCGATCTCTATCATGGTGGGCGCTACCATTTGTACAAATATCATCGCTATGCTGATACCCGTCTGGTGTGGGCACCTGAAAAAGCCATTGCCTTCTTCGGCGGCGACCCCGACAACTTCAATTTTCCACGTTATGACCTCGATATTACGATGTTGCGGGTTTACGAAAACGGCAAACCGGCAGAAATCAAGAACTTCTTCCCCTTCAACAAGACTGGCCCACAAGACGGAGAATTGACTTTTGTCACTGGCCACCCCGGTTCAACGCAACGCCAGTTCACCATGGCGCAATTGATTACCCTGCGCGACCTGGGCCTGATTGACGGCTTGCAGCATTCTGCCGAATTACGTGGCGTTATCAGCCAATACCGCAAAACCAGCCCGGAAGCAGCACGTACTGCCGATCAAACCTTGTTCGGTCTTGAAAACAGCTATAAATCCGGTATAGGCAAACTGCAAACCCTGCTAAATCCGGAATTTATCAAACGCAAGGAAGCAGAAGAAGCCAGCCTGCGCCAATATGTTGACTCCAGACCCGAACTGAAGGAAAAAATCGGTAACGCCTGGGATGAAATTGCCAAAGCGCAGGAAAAATACCGCACACTTTTCAAGCTGAACGGAATGACCGAGGGTAGCAGTGCATTTTCCAGCAATTATTTCCGCATAGCCCGCAACCTGGTTCGCGCAGCAGATGAACGAAGCAAACCAAATCAAAACCGCATCCCCGAGTTTACCGATACGCGACTACCAGCATTGCAGCAATCACTGTTCTCAAAAGCACCTATCTATCCTGAATTTGAAAAAATAAAGCTGACGCATTCCCTCAGTAAAATGCGTGAGGACCTGGGTGTCGATCATGCTTTCGTCAAACAGGTTTTAGGCAAATTATCGCCAGAACAGTTAGCCGACAAGTTGATAGACAATACCAAGTTGGCCGATATCGCCTATCGTAAATCATTGTGGGATGGTGGCAAGGAAGCGATTACCCAATCAGATGACCCATTTATCAAACTGGCCCTGGCTATAGACGTAGAATCACGCCTATACCGCAAACGCATGGAACAGGAAGTGCAAGCTATTGTTCAAAAAAATTCTGAACTGATTGCCCAGGCGCGCTTTGCGCAATCAGGTACCAGTGTTTACCCAGATGCCACCGGGACACTGCGCATATCTTACGGCCAGGTTAAAGGCTGGGAAACTGGTGAAGAGAAAGTTAAACCTTTTACCAATTTTGGTGGGGCTTTCCAACGCGATACCGGAGCCTACCCATTTGCTTTACCTGCATCCTGGCACAATGCAAAAAACCGCATGAATTTGCAACAGCACTATAACTTTGTTACCGACAACGACATCATCGGTGGCAATTCTGGCAGCCCCATCATCAATAAAAACGGGGAAATCGTAGGCCTGGTTTTTGACGGCAATATCCATTCCCTCGGTGGTGCATTCTGGTTTGACGGCCGCACTAACCGTGCGGTTGCAGTCCATAGCGGTGGCATACTGGAAGCCATGGACAAAATCTACGATGCCAAAGAACTCTTGAAAGAATTGACCAGCAAATAAATCCTGCTTCAGCTTGCAGGCCCGCTTACCTGATGGCAAGCGGGCTTTTTATTTTCTGTCACAATATTTACAGCTTACCCTTGATCACTTTTGATCCTCGTCAACAGAGTAGATTTTCCAGGTAGTACATTAGAAAAAAATAGTCGGAAGGCAAATCCTGATCATGAGAACTACCTACCCTGTCTCTTTAAACATCATCCGGGATGAGCATGAACACCTGTCGGCCGTCATTCAAGGCATGCGTTATTTTGTCCAGCAAATAGACAATGGTGGCAAGGCGCCAGATTTAAAAGTGTTTCGCGCCATGCTTTATTACATCATGGCCTACCCTGAAAAAGTACATCATCCCAAAGAAGATAAGTATCTGTTTGCCAAAATCAAGGAGAGAACACATCAGCTTGATGCTGAACTCGATGCCTTGAGTGAACAACATATGCAGGGAGAACTGCTGGTACACCGCTTACAGACTGCCTTGCTCGATTATGAATTTGCCGGCACCGCTGCCTTTCCGCATTTTCGTGAATTGGTGGAACAATATGTAATGTTTTACTTCAAGCACATGCGCAAGGAAGAGGAAGAAATTATTCCGGTCGCCAGGCAGGTTTTAAACAATATGGACTGGAAAGAAGTGGATGCAGCATTCATGCAAAACCGTCAAAAGCTTGATGAGGCAGGTGAACGTTGCAAATATGAAGACTTATTCTCTACGATTGTTAATATCAGCCCGGCGCCGATAGGCGTGGCTGACCCGCTTTGAATCAGCCCAGTCTGGTTTTACGTGTTTTTCAGCGGCGCGATGACAAAATGATGCCGCCAACGATGAGTAAAAAGGCCAGCGCATGAAAGAGGTGGGGTGTTTCACCTAAGAAAGCGGATGACATCAGTGCCGCAAACAAAGGTGTCAGGTTACTGAAAAAAGCTGCCACGCTGGGTCCGACCCGTTGCACACCTGCGCCCCAGCACCGGAACGCAATGACTGCGGGTCCGATTGCGACAAAGGCCAAGGCAGCCAGCAAAGCAGGGTTCCAGTGTATGACAGGGCTCGTCACAGTCCACTCAAGCGCAGAAAATGCCGCAGACCACAGAACCCCAAAGCTCACTTGCGCCAATAAAAAATCAGCCCAGTGCCGTCGCAAATCATCGTCATTGCCACGTGTCAGCAACCAGCTATATACCGACCAGGTAATCGTGGCAATGATCATGAACAGGTCGCCCGACACCAGGCGTAACGCCAACAAATGCGCCATGTCACCGCGACTCAGTACGACCAGTACGCCAGCGATAGACAAACTAGCGCCAGCCATTTGCCAGTGTGTAATTTTCGCCTGGAAAAACCAGCTGCCTACCAACAGCATCCACACCGGCATGCTGGCTGCCACGAGGGTGACATTGATTGGCGAAGAACTTTGCAAAGCCAGATATTGCAAGGCATTATAAAGACCCACTCCCAGCAAACCCAGCACGGCATAACGCCGCCAGTTCAGCCACAGCATGCTGCCACGGCGAAAAATGCGGTAAGCCATAGGTAAAAGTATCAGGAAAGCCAATACCCAGCGCATGAAATTCAGGGTAATCGGTGGCACCATTTCGTGGATCATACGCCCGACAACAGCATTCCCGGCCCATAGTAAAGGTGGAATAACCAGCAAAAATATTGTTGCGGGGTTCAATTTATGATTCATGAATTTCAGCACGTCTATAAAAAAGCAGGCAGTATCAGATCCCTTGACCTGATACTGCCTTTAGCATACAACAAGAAAAAAAGCTTTGCCTGCGGCCACGCTATCGCTGCAAACTCTCCCACACTTTTTGCAGACGCTTCACAGACACTGGCATGGGTGTACGCAACTCCTGTGCGAACAACGATACCCGCAATTCCTCCAATAACCAGCGAAATTCCAGCAATTTGGGGTCAGCATCAACACCTGTCTTGCGTGGATGGCGCTGCCATGCCTGGGCCACACTATTCCACTCTGCCATCAGTTTGACATCACGTGCAGGGTCGGCACGCAGCTTGTCCATACGCACGGTAATTGCTTTGAGATAGCGCGGGAAATGCGCGAGCTGGGCAAAATCATTGTCCGCAATAAAGCGTTTCGTCACCAGCGATTGCAATTGCGCCTGCATGTCGGTTGCGGCTTGCGCATGCGCTTTGATACATTGTAATTTTTTTGGCAGGCTATGATACTCTGCCAAAATTTGTGCGGCCATGCGGGCAATTTCATTGGCCAGCAAATTCAGCCTGGCCTTGCCCTCTTCCCTGCGTTTATTGAATTCACCGGAATTGGAAGGCAAGGGATTTTGCAGACAGGCACTGTCGATGGCAGTTTGTATGATCTGGTCACGTAATTCCTCTTGCGAACCCAGCGTCATGAACTGCATCCCCATTTGCTGCAAACCAGGGATATTTTTTTCCAAAAACTTGACCTGGTCTTTCAATTGCAAGGCGAACAGTCGGCGCAAGCCTGTACGGTGCACACGTGCCGCCTCATCGGGGTCATCAAAGACTTCGATATGGCAATGCGTGAGCTTATCTACCAAAGCAGGATAGCCGATCAGGGTCTGTTTGCCTTGCTGCACTTCCAGCAATTCTGGCAGGCTGTCAAAAGTCCAGGCCGTCAGGTTTTCCTGTTTGATGACTGGTGTGGGCGCAGTAATGCTTTGCTGTGACTTAAGCGTCTTTGCATCTGCCAGCGAATTTTGTTTTGCATTGACTGGTGCAGTTACTGCACCAGCATCAAGTAAAGCTAGTTTCTCTGCACTGGCAATACGCTGAAAACTTTCACGTGCCTGACCACCAAATTCTGCGCGCAGCGTTGCCAGGTTGCGCCCCATTTCCAGTTGACGGCCATGTTCATCAACGACCTTGAAGTTCATGCTCAGATGCACAGGTACGGTTTCAAATTTGAAATCAGTGCTCTTGCATAACAGGCCTTTTTGCTCCCGGATATCGGCAATCACGGCATCAAGGAAATTACCTTTACCAAAATCATTACGCTCACAGAAGCCCCCTGCATATTCTGGCAGGGGAACACAATGGCGGCGTATTTTTTGCGGCAGCGACTTGATCAGTAAATGCACTTTTTCTTTCAACATGCCCGGCACCAGCCATTCACAACGGTCGGCAGATACCTGGTTCAGTGAAAACAAAGGCACGGTCAGCGTCACACCATCGCGAGGGCTGCCTGGTTCAAAGTGATAGCTGAGCTGCAAGGCCACACCTGAAACCTGCATGGTCTTGGGGAATAAATCCGTCGTGACGCCTGCTGCCTCATGGCGCATCAACTCATCCTTGTTCAGGTAGAGGAGCTTTGGACTGGTTATTGTTGCTTCCTTATGCCATTGCTCAAACAACACAGCGTTATACACATCGGCAGGCAATAGCTGGTCATAAAAGGCGACAATCAGCTCTTCATCCACCAGCACATCCAGGCGGCGTGATTTGTGTTCGAGGTTTTCAATCTCACGCACCAGCTTCTGGTTATAGGCAAAGAAAGGTGCGCGCGTATCAAACTCGCCTTCCACCAGGGCATCGCGTATGAACATTTCCCGTGCTTCTGCCGGATGCGTCAGCCCATACTGGGTGCGGCGCTGGCTATACACGACCAGGCCATACAGGGTGGCGCGTTCAAAGGCGGATACCTGTCCGGCGCGTTTTTCCCAGCGTGGTTCACCATAGGATTTTTTCAGCAGGTGTCCGCCGATTTTCTCCAGCCATTCAGGATTGATCTGGGCGATGCAGCGGCCATACAGTCGTGTGGTATCGACCAGTTCAGCCGCCATGATCCAGCGCCCGGCTTTTTTAACCAAAGTAGAACCTGGCCAGATATAAAACTTGATGCCACGCGCACCGAGGTAATGCGCTTCTTCATCTGACTTGTAGCCAATATTGCCGAGCAAACCTGTCAACAATGACAGGTGCAATTGTTCATAAGTCGCCGGCGCTTCATTCAAACGCCAGCCCTGTTCCTTGATGATGGTCAGCAATTGCGAATGTACTTCACGCCATTCGCGCAAGCGCATCTGGCTCAGGAAATTGGCGCGGCAATTGTCTTGCAACTGGCGATTCGTCTTTTTATGTTCGATGGCATCTTCAAACCATGACCATATTTTCAGGTAAGACTGGAATTCGGATTTTTCATCGGCAAATTTCTTGTGCGCCATGTCCGCAGCAGCCTGCGCATCCATGGGACGGTCACGCGGATCTTGCACAGACAAGGCAGCAGCAATGATCAACACTTCCTGCAAGGCCTGGTTGTCACGCGCAGCCAAAATCATGCGCCCTACCCTTGGATCCAAAGGCAGCTTTGCCAATTGCCTGCCTACCGGCGTCAACTGATTGACTTCGTCCATCGCCCCCAGTTCTTGCAGGAGCTGGTAGCCGTCAGCAATCGCCCGGCCAGGTGGCGGCTCAATGAAGGGGAAAGTTTCAACATCGGTCAGGCGCAAAGACTTCATGCGCAAGATAACTGCCGCCAGTGACGAGCGTAAAATCTCAGGCTCGGTAAATTTTGGCCTTAGCAGATAATCCTGCTCATCGTACAAACGTATGCAGACACCAGCAGCAACGCGACCACAACGACCGGCACGCTGATTGGCAGCAGACTGGGCGACAGCCTCTATCTGCAACTGCTCGACTTTATTCCGGTAGCTATAGCGCTTGACGCGTGCCAGACCGGCATCAACGACATAGCGTATACCTGGCACAGTCAGCGAGGTTTCAGCTACGTTGGTTGCCAGCACGATGCGGCGCGCATTGGAGGTCTTGAATACCCGCTCCTGCTCTTGTGCTGACAGTCGCGCAAACAGGGGCAAAATCTCCACATGCGGCGGATGATGTTTGCGCAAGGCCTCAGCGGCATCGCGAATCTCGCGTTCGCCTGGCAAAAATACCAGCACATCGCCCGAACCCACGCGACACAATTCATCAACGGCATCGGTAATGGCCGTCATCAAATCGCGCTCCTTGTCTTTTTCCGTATCCTGTATCGGGCGATAACGTACTTCTACCGGATACAGGCGGCCTGACACTTCAATGACAGGTGCAGGTTTGGGTTCTGCGCCACGGCTGTCAGCAAAATGATTGGCAAAGCGTTGTGCATCAATAGTGGCTGAAGTGATGATCACCTTCAGGTCACGGCGTTTTGGCAGCAACTGCTTCAGGTAACCGAGCAGGAAATCAATATTCAGGCTGCGCTCATGCGCTTCATCGATGATGATGGTGTCATATTGCTTCAACAATGGATCGGTTTGCGTCTCTGCCAGCAAAATCCCATCTGTCATCAGCTTGACCGAGGCACCTTTGCTCAGGGTATCGGTAAACCGCACTTTAAAGCCGACGTGCTCGCCCAGCGGCGAATTCAATTCTTGCGCAATGCGCTTTGCCGTTGACGATGCGGCAATACGCCGTGGCTGGGTATGACCGATCAGGCCTTTTTGCCCTCGCCCCAGTTCCAGGCAAATTTTAGGTAATTGCGTAGTTTTGCCTGAACCGGTCTCACCACAGACAATGATGACCTGGTGTTTTTGCAAGGCTTCGGCAATTTCAGCACGCTTGCCCGACACCGGCAATTCTTCAGGAAAAATAATGGCTGGCAGAGGATGGCGAAACGGCAGGCTGGGTTCTTCAGTCTTGACGGCCGCTGGCCTGGCACGCTCAGCATGCTGCTGAGCGCCTTTCTGATTATCCCGTCGCCCAGGTTTGGCTTCGTTTTGCACATGACGCCGGTTTGCATCTGCCGCTGGTACGCGCTGGCGTGGCGCTCGCGCCTGTGTACCGCCAGTTGACATGCTTACTTCCGCTGCCGGCGGCACCGGTACGCTGGCAGATTCACGCAATTGTTGACGTAGGCCGTGCAAACCCGATAAACCATCTATCGTGGTGGGCGGTGCTTTCCTGGGGGAGTTTTTAGGTGTTTGATTTGAAGACATAGCGCTGCGCATTATCCCAGATTTTTGACATGGGCAGTGAAGCCATACGATCATTCAGTTATTAGCCGCCATACAACAACAAAAATGCAGTCAATGCGTTCTGGCGACATGAAGCAATTAAATGCGATTTGAGAATTAAGATAAACGATTTTTTCTGCAATTTACACTATACTAAAAACTGGCAGCGCCCATCTCAAATTCCCTTTCCGTACAATTGCACGTGGAGGTCATATGAAATTCTGGATATGTCTTTTTTTCGCCAGCCTACTAACCGCCTGCGCCAGTCAGTCGACGCAAAAGTTAGGCAATCTACAATTTAATGATCGGGGCTTTGCCCCTCCGTCAACGTCGATAGATGCCAGCCAGGTGATGGCCGTCAGCAAAGAAATGACGCGATATCTTCAAAATGAAGTCTCACCGCAATTACTCAAAAAGGGAGCGCAACGGGCACTGTTCGATGCACTTTCAGCAAAAAATCAAATCCAGCTGGAATATGATGCAGAGATGACACGAAATGCGGCACAGGCATTCCAGGCGAGGTCAGGCAACTGCCTTTCATTGGTACTGATGACCGCCTCCCTGGCAAAAGAACTGGGCTTGAATGTGCAATATCAAAACGTGATGCTCAGTGAATCATGGAGCCGCACCAATGAGATGTATTTCTCATCTGGCCACGTCAATATTGTCTTGGGAAAAAGACCCATTTTGTCGCAATATGGGAATGAATATAATCCTTCCATGATTATTGATTTTCTTCCTCCAAGCGAGATTCGCGGTCAGCGTAGTGAAATCATTGGCGAGCAGACCGTCATCGCCATGTATCTGAATAACCGCGCAGCAGAATTAATGGCCCAGCATCAGGTTAACGATGCGTATTGGTTTGCCCGGGAAGCATTGCAAGCTGACCCCCATTTTCTTGTTGCTTACAATACCTTGGGCGTAGTCTATCGCCAGCATGGCGATCTGGCTTTGGCAGAAAGTGTTTTCAAACAAATTCTGGCTCAAGAGCCTGACAACACGATGGCCCTGAGTAATTTGGTCGAAACCTTACGCAAGGCAGATCGCCCGCAAGACGCGCTGACATACGCCAGTCGTCTGGAAAAACTGCAACCCTACCCGCCGTTCTATTTTTTTAATCGCGGTCTGGCTGCCATGGAAAAGAGAGATTTCAAAGAGGCCAAAACCTTGTTTAAAAAAGAAATCACACGTGATCCGAATTATGACGAATTCCATTTATGGCTTGCACTGGCGCATTTGAATTTAGGAGAAATGCCCGAGGCCACCGATGAATTGATATTGGCCAAAGACAATAGCACGACGCGTAAATCCCGTGATTTGTACCTCAGCAAACTGGAGAAAATTCGCACCTCGTCAACACATTGAATGATGTCCAGGTTGAGAAGCTGGTCAAAACCCATTTTTTCACTTGCTTTTTACACCTCGTTACCACAATGTGGGAATTCGGCCACATTGTGCAAACATCTGCGCTCGCGTCTCAGATTATAATTGGCAGATGGAAAATCCCGTTCAATTCGTTCAATGGTTGCGCTCGGTCGCACCGTATATTCATGCCTTTCGTGGCAAGACCTTTGTGGTCGCGTTTCCTGGCGAGCTCGTCATGGCAGGCGCACTGCCTGTGCTGGCACAGGATTTGTCGCTTTTGCATGCGCTTGGCATCAAAATCGTTATCGTGCATGGCTCGCGCCCGCAGGTGGCTGAGCAGTTGGCCTTGCGCAATGTCGAAGGACGATTCCACAATGGCATACGCATTACCGATACGGCTGGCCTGGAATGTTCAAAGGAAGCTGCTGGTGAATTGCGCCTCGATATTGAAGCTGCATTTAGCCAGGGCTTGCCAAATACACCAATGGCACACTCAGCCATACGTATCATTTCAGGCAATTTTGTCACGGCCAAACCCATAGGCATCGTTGGTGGTGTTGATTTTCAATTGACCGGTATTGCCCGCAAAGTTGCTTACGACACCATAGACCGCATTCTGGATGCTGGCAATCTGGTCTTGCTTGGTCCTTTGGGTTTTTCACCAACCGGCGAGTCCTTCAACCTGACGATGGAAGATGTAGCGGTCTCGGCTGCTACGGCCTTGCGTGCTGACAAATTAATTTTCATCACCGAAACACCAATGATGGTGGATCAGGATGATGATGAGATACGCGAATTGTCTTTTGTGCAGGCTGAGCAAGAACTAAAAGCCAGCTATTTACCAGCTGATTCTGCATTCTATCTTGAACACGCGATCAAGGCTTCACGTGGTGGCGTGCCACGGATACATATCGTTCCCTACAAGATGGATGGTTCTGCCCTGCTGGAGTTATTTACCCATGATGGCGTGGGTACCATGGTGTCTTCTGAAAACCTGGAAAGCCTGCGTGAGGCCACAATTGAAGATGTCGGCGGCATCATCAAACTGATAGAGCCATTGGAAGCCGATGGCACCTTGGTGAAACGCGGACGTGAACTGATAGAACGTGAGATCAATTACTTCTCTGTCATTGAGCATGATGGCGTCATTTTCGGCTGCGCAGCCCTATACCCTTTCCCATTCGAAAAAATGGCGGAAATGGCTTGCCTGACAGTCAACCCCGAAGTACAAAGCCAGGGTGACGGTGAAAGAATTTTGAAGCACATGGAAAAACGCGCCCGCCGTGCCGGCTTCCACAGCCTGTTTGTATTGACTACCCGTACTGCCCACTGGTTTTTGAAACGCGGCTTTGTCAGCGCTTCAGTGGATGATTTACCGAAAGACAGGCAAAAAATGTATAACTGGCAACGTAAATCCCTGGTGCTGGTCAAGCAACTCTAAGCAACTCTGGTTTGAAGGCCTTATAATTGAGCCCGTTTTGGTGCATTCAGCCAGTTTTAAAGATAGACAACAAGGAGCAACACCATGGCCCGTACGGTCCACTGCATTAAATTAGATAAAGAAGCTGAAGGCTTGGATTTTCCCCCTTACCCTGGTGAGTTGGGTAAAAGAATTTATGAAAGCGTGTCGAAAGAAGCCTGGGCTGCCTGGCTCAAGCATCAGACCATGCTGGTGAATGAAAACCGCTTGAATTTGGCCGATACCCGCGCACGCAAATATCTGGCTACCCAAATGGAAAAACATTTCTTCGGCGATGGTGCCGATGCAGCAACAGGCTATGTGCCACCAACAGAATAAGACATTGTCGTTTCTTCTTCGCACATAACAAACAACCCGCATGTGCGGGTTGTTTGTTATGTGCTTATCATTAATTTATCACTTATGCCTGCCTGCGTGTCTGTCTGTCACACATCAAAATTGCAAAGTCTTGACACCCTCGGCAGTACCTAGCAAACACACATTCGCGCCTTGTTGCGCAAACAGGCCAACGGTGACCACACCAACGATGTTGTTGATGGTCGTTTCCAGCGCCACTGGATCAGCAATCTGCAAACCATGCACATCCAGTATCATGTTGCCATTGTCAGTCAGCAGGGCTTGGTCGTCTTTCATGCGCAGCCGCGCATCACCACCCAGGGCATTCAGTTTTCGCGTTACCACGGCATGTGACATGGGAATCACTTCGACCGGCAACGGAAATTTGCCCAGCAGATTGACCAGTTTGGAACCGTCAGCAATACAAATAAATTTTTCTGCAACGGAAGCAACAATTTTCTCCCGCGTCAAAGCGGCACCGCCACCTTTGATCATCGCCCCTTGCGGTGTAATTTCGTCTGCCCCATCAATATAGACCGGCATGGAACTGACTTCATTCAAATCAAGTACAGTAATGCCGTGACTACGCAAGCGCGCTGCAGTCACCTCTGAAGAGGCAACGGCTGCCTTGATTTTATGTTTTATTTTTGCCAATTCATCAATGAAAAAATTGGCGGTTGAACCTGTGCCAACGCCAATAATGGCCTTTTCTGGCACATAAGTGATCGCCGCCTGGGCAACGGCCAGTTTCAATTCATCTTGCGTCATAATGCTTTTCCATCCTAGTTTTAAATTTGCCGAGATTTTACAGGATGAGACTGTCTACGAAGCGACTTCTCACGATAGCGAGCATAAATTTCATCATACCGGCCACAACGGTGGCTCATCCATCAAAGCGACCTGTTCGCGCAATTCCAGAATGCGGTCCTGCCAATATCGCTGCGTGTTAAACCAGGGGAAAGCCGCAGGAAATGCGGGATCATCCCAGCGCTGCGCCAGCCAGGCCGAATAATGGATCAGGCGCAAGGTACGCAAGGCTTCAATCAAGTAGAGCTGGCGCGGTTCGAATTCAAAAAAATCTTCGTACCCCGCCAGGATATCGCCGAGCTGCCCTTGCATTTCACTGCGGTCTCCCGATAACAGCATCCATAAATCCTGGATACCTGGCCCCATGCGGCTATCATCAAAATCAACAAAGTGCGGCCCGGCCTGGCTGCCAGATTCCAGCCACAATACATTACCCAGATGACAGTCGCCATGCAGGCGCAGTTGTTGCAGATCGCCGGCACGCGCAAAACTGCGTCGCACGCCATCCAGCGCCTGTTGACTGACACTTTGATAAGCAGCCAGCAAATCAGGGGGGATGAAGTCATGTTCAAGCAACCATGCACGCGGAATCTGCCCAAAATTTTCCGGATTCAGGGTTGGCCGCTCATGGAAGCTGGCGCAAGCACCTACGGCATGAATGCGGCCAATGAAACGCCCCAGCCATTCGAGTGTGGCAGAGTTACCGGTTTCAGGCGCCCTGCCGCTTTGTCTGGCAAACAGGGAATAGCGAAACCCCTGGTAATGGCGCAGGGTATGCCCTTCAGGGGCAGGCAAGGCAGCCACTACTGGAATTTCATGTGCTGATAATTCCTGCACAAAACCATGTTCTTCCTGTATCGCCGCATCAGACCAGCGCAAGGGACGATAAAACTTGGCAATCACCGGCACATCGTCTTCAATGCCGATCTGATAAACCCGGTTTTCATAGCTATTCAAGGCAATCATGCGGCCATCGCTGCGCAAACCGTTACTTTCAACGGCATCTAATACGAGCTCGGGTGTTAATCCGGCAAACGAAACTGGGTAAGTGATATCTGTCATGTCCACCATTGTACGTGGCGTCAGGCTGGTATAGCGCAAAAGTCCTGCACAGCCAGCAAACAAAGCGCTAAACTGCCGATATTTTCATATTTACCTTCAAGAGCCACACCATGCACCTCGACGAACCGCTAAGCGACAAAGAATTCAATGAACTCGACAAATTCCTGATGTCGGATAAGGTCGGTGATGATGGCATGACCATGGACGCCTTGCATGGCTATCTGACCGCCATTGCATTGGGACCGGAAATGATACCGATGGCAGAATGGCTGCCAGTAGTCTGGGGTCTGCCAGATGAAGGTGAACCGAAATTCAAGAATGACCAGGAAATGCAGCGCATTACTGGCCTGATCGCCCGTTTCATGAATGAGATACAAATCACTTTCGAGGTTGCGCCGCAAGAATATGAGCCGCTTTTTTGCATCATGGAACAAAATGGCAAAGAACTCATTGATGGCGAAACCTGGGCCTGGGGTTTTTGGGAAGGCATGCAATTGCGTGAAGAAGCCTGGGAAGCCGCTTGGGAATCCGAAGAAATCGGCCCCTTGCTGCAACCTATCTATTTGCTGGGCGCAGAAGAAATCGAAGAAGAAGAAATCAAATTTGTCGATACACCAGAAAAATGCCATCAACTGGCATTGACGCTGGAAGCATCCATCCCGACCATACGCCGCTTTTGGGCGCCGTTGCGCAAGTCTGGTGTCACTACCGTCAAGCGCGAGTCACCCAAAGTAGGCAGGAATGACCCCTGCCCTTGTGGTAGCGGCAAGAAATATAAATCCTGCTGTGGTGCCGAGCCGACTATTTTGCACTGACACTGGCGAATGACCTACGCGCTGGAAGAAAACCTCTAGCGCAAATCTGGGCGCACGGTTTGTCTTCATGCTATTTTTTGCGTCTTCCCGTTTTTTCTAACGATAACCGTACCGGAGACTACAATGAGCCTGCAAGACCAATTTACACTAGCGTTGGCCGATTCCAAAAACCTGCCAGAACGGCCGGACAATATGACATTGCTGAAAATCTATGCTTTGTTCAAACAAGGCAGCAATGGCGATGCCACTGGTGACCGTCCAGGCATGACCGATTTTGTCGGCCGTGCCAAATTCGACGCATGGGCAGACTTGAAAGGCAAGACGCAAGAAGCAGCCATGCAGGAATATGTGGATCTGATCAACTCCCTCAAGGATTAAGCCAGTCTGGCGGGTTTTGCCCGCTTAAACCGGCAATCAGGTTGTCTGCCGCCCGGTTCGCCATTGCTCTTCTGGTTGCTTCAGAAGCGCTGGCGATGTGCGGTGTCAGCACCACGTTTTTCAGCGTCAAAAAGTCAGAGTGGAATTTGGGTTCATTTTCGAACACATCCAGACCTGCTGCTGCAATACGCTTTTCGCGCAATGCCGCAATCAAAGCGACATCATCGACGATCCCGCCGCGCGCCAGATTCACCAGGGTGGCCGTGGGCTTCATCAGCTTCAGCTCTGCTTCACCTATCGTATGATGCGATGCCGCTGAATAGGGCAAAACAAGGATCACGTGATCGGCCTTGCCCAGCAACTCTTCCTTGCTTGCATATTGGGCATGATTGGCATGCAGTTCCTGCTCTGTACTGAGCCTGGACCGGTTGTGATAAATCACCTTCATATTGAAGCCCAAAGACCGCCTGGCGATGGCCTGCCCTATCCTGCCCATACCAATGATGCCCAGGGTAGAGCCATGCACATCGGGGCCAAGAAAATAATCATAACGCCATTTATTCCACTGTCCGCCACGCAACCAGTGCTCGGCTTCGGTGACCCTTCTGGCCGTTGCCATTAACAAGGCCCAGCCGAAATCGGCCGTGGTTTCATTTAACACCTCAGGTGTATTACTGGCTTTGACACCATGTGCGGTACATGCGGCAAGGTCAATATTGTCATAACCTACAGCCATGCTGGCGACCATCTTCAGATCTGGCAATTGTTGCAATAATTCTGTATTGATCCTGGCACTGGCCGTTGCCAGCGCACCAGCTTTACCTTTCAAGCGGGCCGCCAATTCAGATGGGGAGAAAATCACATCGTCCTGATTAGATTCGACTTCAAAATGGACGGATAAACGTTCAAGCACTTCTGGGAAAATAGCACGAACGACCAAAATTGCTGGTTTCATTAATTACCTCTTTAGTATTTTTCAGACAAGCAAAATCATGCGACAGGCATAGCCAGGTTTCAGCCTTTTTTCAGTTGCTTGCCTCGCGCGATCCGGATGGTCTACATAGTAACGTGTCTCCGCAGGTTTTTTTACGCGATTTAGGTGCCATCAATAATTTTCATCATGACAAGAAAAACTGTCACAATTTTCATAAGCGATGATGCATATCAAGCCAGGCCAGGTACGCATGGCGCATAATCAGGCATGCTGCATGCGGGGCGTCAGCGCATGTCACGGGAAATTACTTGACGCAGCTGTTTCACGCGACTGTATTTGCTTATGCGCAAACTATATAAGCCTGATTTGTGAGAACTGCTAAATTGCCTTAAAATACAAGGCTTTGCAGCTTTATGCCTGTTTTCAGCGCTTTTGCTGTGCTTAACCCCGAATTTTTAGTTTAGATTGGACTGTTATGACCCACGTTGTGACCGAATCCTGCATCCGCTGCCGTTATACCGATTGCGTTGATGTCTGCCCGGTGGACTGCTTTCGCGTTGGCCCCAATTTCCTGGTCATTGATCCGGATGAATGCATAGATTGTGCAGTCTGCGTTGCCGAATGCCCTGCCAATGCCATTTTTGCAGAAGAAGATGTGCCGGCAGATCAACAACAGTTCATCAAAATCAATGCTGACCTGACGCGTAAATGGCCTTCGATTACGAAGACCATCGCACCGCTGGCAGATGCTGATGACTGGAAAGACACGAAAGACAAATTGCAATATCTGGAGCGTTAATCCCGGCGTGACTCGCAATCGCATGGCGGCTCAATTCATTTTAAGCATTATCAGGAAACATCTCGTCGTATGGAAAACAAACAAACTAATCAGGCAACTGCTGTTATTGAAGCAGATGCTGTCATCATTGGTGCAGGCCCGGTTGGCCTGTTTCAAGTATTTGAATTGGGCTTATTGGAAATCAAAGCGCACGTCATTGATTCCCTCGCGGTTGTTGGCGGTCAGTGCGTAGAACTGTACCCTGACAAACCGATCTATGATATTCCAGCCGTACCTGTCTGTACCGGTCAGGAACTGACCGACAATCTGTTAAAGCAAATCGAGCCGTTTGAACCTACTTTCCATCTGGGTCAGGAAGTAACGCTGGTTGAACGCCGTGAAGATGGCCGCTTCAATCTCGAAACCTCGACAGGCACACGTTTTATTACCAAAACCATTTTCATTGCTGCCGGTGTGGGCTCATTCCAGCCACGCACATTAAAAGTGGAAGGCATAGAAGCCTTTGACAATAAACAGGTTTTCTATCGCGTTAAAGACCCCAGCCAGTTCCACGGTAAAAACCTGGTAATTTGCGGCGGCGGCGATTCTGCGCTGGACTGGGCATTGAATCTAGTTGGCAAGGCTGAATCTGTCGTGCTGTTACATCGCCGTGAAGATTTCCGTGCTGCACCGGCCTCTGTCGCCAAGATGAAAGAACTGTGCGACAACTATGAAATGCAGTTGACCATAGGCCAGGTAACCGGCATAGAAACCAAAGACGACGTACTGTCAGAAATCAAGGTCACCGGTGCTGATGGCGTAACACGCCGCATGCCACTCGATACCCTGCTGGTGTTCTTTGGTCTGTCACCAAAACTCGGCCCTATCGCCGAATGGGGTCTGGATATCGAACGCAAGCAATTGAAAGTGGTTAACACCGAGAAGTTCGAAACCAATGTACCTGGCATTTTCGCCGTTGGTGATATCAATACCTACCCAGGCAAGAAAAAACTGATCCTGTCCGGCTTCCATGAAGCTGCACTGGCAGCGTTTGGTGCTGCACCCTATATTTTCCCTGACAAGAAAATTCATATGCAGTACACCACCACCTCACCAAAACTGCACAAGATTTTGGGTGTGGAAACGCCGGTTTTCGATTAAAACCGCAGTCGGGACTGAGCAGAAAAAAAGCGCAAAGAAATTCTTTGCGCTTTTTTTTCGGACTGGTCTACGGCCCTGACTTTTGCATCACTCCCGCTTGGGCACATGATCAATTCAGGGGCACTTCACTGTCAGACTCCTTAAATTGATTCGCAATCTGACTGAATTCGTCGGTAATTTGCAGGAAGGCATCCAGGATATCCGGATCAAAATGACTGCCATGCCCCTTGCGCATGATGGAAATCGCTTCTTCGTGGCTAAATGCAGGCTTATAGACCCGTTTGGAGATCAGAGCATCATAGACATCTGCAACCGCCATCAAACGCGCAGAGACAGGAATGGCGTCACCCACGAGATTTTCAGGATAACCAGACCCATCCCACTTTTCCTGATGCGAATAAGTGATTTCACGGGCAAAACGCAAAAACTCGTTACTCTCCCCCAGATATTTTTCTACCGACAAAATGGTCTCGCGACCATAGACGGTATGCAGCTTCATGATTTCAAATTCGTCTGAAGTCAGCTTCTCTGGTTTCAGCAGAATGTTATCAGGTATGCCGACCTTGCCAATATCATGCAAAGGGGCTGATTTATACAGTAAATCTATGTTTTCATCGCTCAAGTCGTTGACGAAGCGTGGATGATTTTGCAAACGCCTGGCAAGCGCAGCCACATAATTCTGGGTACGGCGAATATGATTTCCGGTTTCGTTGTCGCGCGTTTCTGCCAGTGAAGCCATCGCCATGATAATGGCGTCCTGCATCTTGGCCAGTTTGCGGGTCCTGTCCTGCACCAGCGTTTCCAGATGCTTGTTCTGGTCCTGCAATAAATGCCGGGCGCGCACCAGGTTTAATTGTGTGGCTACACGTGCGAGGACGATAGGCGGGCTGATCGGTTTGCTGATGTAATCTACTGCCCCCAGGCGCAAACCCATTTCTTCATCCTGCACCTGACTTTTGGCCGTCAGAAAAATAATGGGTATATCTGCTGTGGAAGGGTCTGTTTTCAAACGGCGGCAAGTCTCATAGCCATCCATTTCCGGCATCATGACATCAAGCAGGATCAGGTCAGGCCCGGGTAGGCTGGAGGCAATTTGCAGCGCCTTCAAACCATTGGTCGCAATCTTGATTTTGTACTGATCCTTCAGCAAACCTGACAGCAGGGAAATATTATCTGGCGTGTCGTCAACAATCAGGACGACTTGCTTGGAATTATGATCGAATGCTTCATTCATCTCTGACCTCGACAGCAAGTAAATGACCCCGCATTCTTGCAGTGTCAGACAGCCCACAATGGCTCATTAAATCAAAGTATTTCATAACCGAGGTTTTTCGCGTTATTGCTTAATAAGGATAATGCCGCATCATAATCAAACTGCCTGACGGCCCGCATAATCTGCTTTTGCACCTCAACCCCAAATGCATTGGCAATGATTTCACCTGACTCTAACAGCAAGTCCACTGCCTCGCCATCGTAATCTCGCAACAGATTGCAACATTTGACCAGCAAATCCTGCATGGTATCGTGGTCGACAGCGACCAGCTCAGGCACTTTTACCTCTGATTTATTGTGTGCTTTTTCCAGCGCCAATACTTGGTCAATTGCAGCAATTGTTGCATAAAGTTTTTCTGCAGCTTCGTCGAGTACCGGGTTCAAAAGTGAGAGGTCAGCCTTATCGTGCAACATCTGCTCGAGTTCAGCCGCAAAAGGCTGTATTGTCTTGGCCCCTATCAGGCCGGCGACGCCCTTGAGGGTATGTGCAAGTCGCTCGGCCAGCAGACTGTCACCCTCACCCAGCGCCGTGCGAATATGATCAATGACATTGCGCTGGTCATCGCAAAACCGTGACAACAGCTCCAGATAAAATGAGCGGTTACCCAAAGTGCGACTAAGACCTTCTTCCACATCGATGCCATCGATCAACAGGGTATTACCGGCATCTTGTGCAGGCAATTGCACCATATCGAAATTATTACCCGATACATGATCCTGGCACCAGTGCGAAATGGCGTGATACAGCTCTTTGGGATTGATGGGCTTGGCCAGATGCGCATTCATGCCGGATGCAAAACATAATTCCCGCTCTTCTACCATCGCATGCGCCGTCATCGCCACGATAGGCAGTGCATCAAAACTATTGTCTGCGCGGATCAACCGTGTCGCCTCATGCCCATTCATCTCAGGCATCTGGACATCCATGAAAATCACCCCGTAATAATCAGGACCGGCACGACGCAAAGTGTCGATGGCAATCTTGCCGTTATCGGCGATATCGACAGCGATACCCGCAGCTTCCATCAACTCCCGCGCAATCTGCTGGTTAATCTCATTATCTTCCACCAGCAAGACCCGCAGATCAGTGTATTTCGGCACCAGCGCACCATGATTGCTCGGTATGGTGTAATTGGTACTGGAAAATAATTCGACCATGCAATCAACCAGGGTTGACGCATTGACCGGCTTGGTCAGGAATCCATCAGGCAAGGCGATATCGTCACGATAACTGACCTCTTCCCGGCCATGTGCACTGACCAGCACTGTCAGTGGTATCGGCTGCAATGATCCATCCCGCTTGAGATAGGTAATTAACTCCAGGCCATCCATTTCCGGCATGCGTAAATCTGTAAACAACACGCCATACGGCCTGGTGTGATTGCATTCGCGCACTGCATCCAATGCCGCTGCACCGCTGGTGACCACATCGATTTCGACAGGCAATTCAGAAAGTATTTCTTTTAGTATTTCCGCTGCGGCTTCATTATCATCAACAATCAGCAAACGCATGCCATTGATGGCACCCGGCACCACTTGTCGCTGGACGACAGGCTGAGCGATACCAAACCAGCCGGTAAAATGCACGCAGGTGCCAGTTCCAGCCTGGCTGCTCAGTGCGATTTCACCTCCCATCAATTCCACCATACCCTTGGAAATAGACAGACCCAGACCAGTGCCGCCAAATTTACGCGTAGTGGATTCGTCGGCTTGACTGAAGGGGCGGAACAATTTATCTGACTGTTCTTCACTCATGCCTATGCCAGTGTCACGCACTTCAAATTTCAGCTTAACCTTGCCGTTCAACATTTCCAGCATCTTGCAGGTGACGTAAATTTCACCTTTTTCGGTGAACTTGATGGCGTTATTGATGAGGTTGATCAATACCTGACCCAGTCGCAAAGGATCACCATTCAGATACCTTGGTATATCCGGCGGAGCGCGGAACAGAAATTCCAGACCTTTTTCATCCGCCTTGTCTGTCGTGACAGCAGAAATATTATTGAGCACATCATCGAGATTGAAATCGACCTGTTCAATATTTAACTTACCCGCTTCGATTTTTGAAAAATCCAGAATGTCGTTAATAATCCCCAAGAGGGAGATACCCGCTTTGTGGATTTTTTCGACATAATCTTTTTGCTTGGCATTCAAATCTGTCCTTAAAGCCAGATGTGCCATGCCAATAATTGCATTCATGGGTGTGCGTATTTCGTGACTCATGTTCGCCAGGAACATGGATTTCGCTTCCGTCGTTTCTTCTGCGTGGCGACGCGCCATTTCTGCTTCTTTCAGCTCATTTTGCATTTGCAGGGTTTGCAGGCGTATCTGCTCTGCCATGCTTTCCTTGAGCTGGGATTCCAACAATTTTCTTTGTGTGATGTCCGATACAAAGGACAGGGTCGCAGGTCGACCTTCCCAGTCGATCATGACTGCCGACAACTCCACCCAGATCAGTGCGCGGGTGCTGTGATTCTCAACGCGAAAATGATAATACTGCTCGACCACTTCACCACGCAGGCGGCGCGTGTGATGATCAATGACCATGGGTCGGTCTTCGGGATAAATCGCCGTGATAAATGAAATCTGCCCCAATTCTTCTGCAGAATAACCTGTCAAACTTTGTACGCGCGGATTGGCAAATACAATCAGGCCATCCTGCACCACCAGGATACCCTCGGTGACATTGTTGATCAGTTGACGGTAATGCTGCTCGGATTTACTGAGGTCTGCTTCCAGTTTGCGGCGTGCTGAAATATCCATTACCACCCACACCGTACCGTGGTTCAGGTTATTTTTATCAACCGCTCGCCCGGAAAAATGTACCCAGAAAACATCGCCATCGCTGCGACACATCTTGAGTTCAGTCTCATAGGCTTCCCCTCTGAGTACAGATTGATTGACTGCGGCACCTGACTCCAGATAGGCCTCGCGCGACTCATAAAACGGTTCCAGCGAGGAACCCAGCACCTGGCTGCGCTCAACACCAAAAATCTGGCACAAAGGTGTATTTACCCACTGCACACGGCCCTGGTTATTCAGGAACACCATACCGACAATGGAATTCTCCAGTATGGTTTCACGCTCTGCCAGTATGCGTTTTAACTCATCTTCCAGTTGCCTGCGCTCGACCATGCCACGCTCTGCCATGCGTCGAGCGAGTTCAGCTTCTTTTAACTCATTTCTGATATGCAGAGTCTGCACATGCACCCGGGTTGCCAGCCCTTGCGCCTTGGCGAACAAATCGAGGTAGCGCTTTTGTTCGTTGTAAGCTTCCTTCCAGTCTTCGAGCTCGGTAAAAATCTCAGATAGTTCCTTAATTGCCCTCAATGGCATGTAGATATAACCGTTACCACCAATTTCACTGACGGCAAAACGCAGATCGCGTATCGCCTCAGGATAACGTTTATGACAACGGTGCAAATGGCCGCTGACCCACCAGCTATAGGGCTTCAGATGTTTATCTTCAAAACTGTCGAGCAGGCTCATGGCTGTGGCGCTGAGCTTGTCGGCCTCTTCGAGCTGCCCGCGCATTGCCAGCGTATAAGCCGCTACCGACAGGCAGAAAGTCCTGCTGGCATTGTCTGAATTCTGTCCGCTTTTGATATCGCCTATATAGGTGGCAATGGTTTGATAGGCGTCTTCATACTTGTCCAGTGATACCTTGCACAAGGCCAGCATGGTGGACACAAACGGTGCCAGCCAGCGTTCGGTTGAGTTGATGGCAATATCACGGGCTTCCTGCAATAAAATTTCTGCGTCTTCTGCATTGCCACTGACATAGAAAATTTCACCCAGGTTGGCCGTAACCTGCGCCACCCGGTTGGGTATCTGCAATGCCCGTGCATCATTCAGGGCTGTGTAGAAATGGCGTATCGCTTCTTCGGTATAGCCCAACTCTTGAGACAAGATGCCAAGAGTGTTATAAACCACGATGGAAACACGGCTGACGCGCATGCGCAGGGCCGGCACGATGCGTGCGTGGCAAAGTGCGTAGGCTTCCTGTATCTGGCCACGTCTACGCCATACGGCAACGGTGCCGAACAGGGCAAATGCCATACCTTCATATTCATCTACGGACTCAAAAAGCGTCGCTGCACGCTCAAATACAGGCGCTGCCGCCTCCATGTCACCATCAAAGTAATTGGCGAAGGCATCAATCAGATCCGCAGCGATGACTGCCGCAGGGTTCGCCCTGACCTGTTCCTGCTGACGCATTTCAGCAGCAATCTTACGACCATCTGCTGGTGTGTCGCGCATCAAATCCAGTGCATCGAGACAACGATCGCGCCAGTGAATTTCTGTTGGGGAACTGTCTTTACTCATTCTGCTCGGCTCTTCAGAAAGAAATGATGCAATCAAAAAATGGAGCCTGACTTCGTATCAGTACCCGTTATCTACTTCTGCATCTGGATGCGGTTTACAATTTTTATTCCAGTCGATTACCAACATGAACAGGATATTTTCAAAACAGGCCCATGTCGGACGTATTGAAAATTTCCTGATCTGTCGCCGCATCTGCACTCTCGACATGCTGCAATCGCAGATTAAAATTTGCGAATTCAGAGCATCTTGTATTTATACCAGCAGATGCCTTGTCTATTTTCTCAAAATAGCTTGAATCCCAAGTTTTCCACAAGAAAGCATTGCACATAAATCAATAATTTAACATTAATTCACACCAACAAGTTACGCAATTGTTCTGCTCAGCCACAAATTTTTAAAACTGGTTTATGATGCATTGCAACAGTCCGACTTAAGTGTTTTTTTAAGCTTATAAATCCTCTGCGCATTTCAGCAACAGTGGTTCTGTCGTCAGAAATGGATTAATGGCACCTTATTCGAAAGATTCACTATGCTTTATCAACTTCACGAGCTCAATCGCGCTTTTCTGAACCCCTTGACACAATGGGCAGAAGCGTCATCAAAATTGTTCACTAATCCGGTGTCCCCTTTTGCACACACACCTTATGCGCAACGGATAGCGGCTGGTTACGAACTCTTATTTCGCTTGGGTAAAGATTACGAAAAACCTGAATTTGGCATTACCACAACAACCATAGACAAACAAGTTGTTGAAGTCGCGCAAAGCACTGCCGTCATCAAACCGTTCTGCAAATTATTGCACTTCAAAAAAGTATTGAGCGACAAAGAACTGGCAAAGCTTGATCATCCCAAGGTGTTGCTGGTAGCGCCTTTGTCCGGTCACCATGCTACGCTGCTGCGCGACACGGTTCGCGGCCTGCTGCCCAATCATGATGTATATATCACCGACTGGACCGATGCACGCATGGTGCCTTTGTCTGCCGGGCCTTTCCACCTGCATGATTATATTTATTACGTACGCGATTTCATCCATTACCTGGGTGCAGATACCCACGTGATTTCGGTTTGCCAGCCTACGGTACCGGTGCTGGCTGCCATTTCCTTGATGGCAACGGCGAAAGACCCCTTGCTGCCAAAAACCATGACATTGATGGGTGGCCCGATAGACCCGCGCAAATCACCTACGCAAGTCAACAACCTGGCGACGGAAAAGAAATTCTCATGGTTTGAAAATACCGTGATTTATAGTGTGCCGGCAAATTACCCTGGTTATGGCCGCAAGGTGTACCCAGGTTTCTTGCAACACACTGGCTTCGTCGCAATGAACCCTGATCGTCATGCACAAAGCCATTGGGATTTCTATCAGCACCTGATACAGGGTGATGATGAATCGGCTGAACAGCATCGCAAGTTCTACAATGAATACAATGCCGTTCTGGATATGCCGGCAGAATACTATCTGGAAACCATCAAGGGTGTATTCCAGGAATTCCGTCTGCCGACCGGTACGTGGGAAGTGGAAGGCAAGCTCGTCAAGCCGCAAGACATCAAAACCGTGGCCTTGTTCACGGTGGAAGGTGAGCTGGATGACATTTCCGGGCCGGGCCAAACCCAGGCCGCACATGACCTGTGCAGCAATATTCCCGCCAGCATGAAGCAGGATTATGTAGCACCTGGCTGCGGGCATTACGGGATTTTCTCTGGCCGCCGCTGGCGCGATATTATTTGCCCGAAAATTGGTGAGTTCATCAAGGCGCATTCCTGATAAGTTACTACCACCTCTCTAAAGCCATTGCTCAGTCAAGCAATGGCTTTTTTATTTGTGGTCGTCCGGCTTTGCGAGGATAATCACGCCTCTCTACTGCTTTTTGTGATTCCCCGTGCCACACACTCTTGCCGATCAGCTTGAAGACGCGCTACCGCAAACCCAATGCACCAAATGCGGTTACCCTGCCTGTCGCCCCTATGCGGAAGCAATTGCCGGCGGAGAAGCTAATTACAATCAGTGCCCACCAGGTGGTGAAGAAGGCGTAAAGCGCCTGGCAAGCATTCTGGGCAAACCTGTCATTGCGCTGGACACCAGCCACGGCATGGAACGTGAACGCCCTGTCGCCCTGATCGAAGAAGCCTATTGCATAGGCTGCACCTTGTGCATCCAAGCCTGCCCGGTCGATGCGATTATTGGTGCACCCAAGCAGATGCATACCATCATCAGCGACCTGTGCACCGGCTGCGATCTTTGCGTTGCCCCCTGCCCTGTCGATTGCATCAGCATGGTGTCTGTTACCCCTGGCAAAACTGGCTGGGCTGCCTGGAACGAAAACCAGGCCGACCAGGCTCGTGCGCAATTCCATTTCAGGCAGCAACGTTTATTACGGGAAAAACAGGAAAATGATGATCGTCTGGCGGCCAAAGCAGCGGAAAAACTGGTCGCGCTGGAAGCGGAACCCGCCTTGAACGCAGAAGAAATCGCCAGTAAAGAACGCAAGAAAGCCATCATTGCAGCCGCCATAGAAAGAGCAAGACTGCAAAAATTGCAGGCATCCAGGGATCATCAAGCAGAGGAAAAACCGGAATGAACGCAGCAAAACGCCACGAAATATTTTCTCGCCTGCAAAAGCAAAACCCGCATCCAACGACTGAACTGGAATATACAACGCCGTTTGAATTATTGATTGCCGTCCTGCTGTCCGCACAAGCCACGGACGTATCGGTCAACAAAGCGACCAAAATACTGTACCCGATTGCCAATACGCCTGAGCAAATCCATGCGCTGGGGGTAGATGGCCTGATTCCCTATATCCAGACAATAGGCTTGTTTCGCACCAAGGCAAAAAATGTTATTGAGACTTGCCGTATTTTGATGACAGAACATGGCAGCGAAGTGCCAAAATCACGCGAAGCCCTGGAAGCCCTGCCCGGCGTTGGCAGAAAAACTGCCAACGTCGTCATGAACACTGCCTTTGGTGAACCTACCATCGCCGTAGACACACATATCTTTCGCGTATCCAACCGTACCGGCCTGGCACCGGGTAAAAACGTCGATATCGTCGAAGCAAAGCTGATGAAATTCGTGCCCGCAGAATTCCGGCAGGATGCCCATCACTGGCTGATTTTGCACGGACGCTATACCTGCATCGCCAGAAAACCCAAATGCTGGAATTGCATGATTGCTGATTTGTGCGAATTCAAGCAAAAAACACCTTTGCCAGAAACCGTGTAAAGATTTTTGCTCACCAGGGCCATGAATATTTAGGTCCTGGCAGGTCAGCTACGCAGCCGCTCAGACGATTTTACAAGCCTCGTCAAATGCCAGACGTGGAGAGCGTGCGAACAGCTTGCTGGCGTCGCCATATCCGAGGTTACAGATGAAATTGACCTTGACTGTAGTACCGGCAAAGAAGCTGGCATTGAGTTTGTCTGCATCAAAACCTGACATAGGGCCGCAATCAAGACCGACAGCACGTGCTGCCAGCATCAGGTAAGCGCCCTGCAAGGAAGAATTGCGGAAAGCTGTCGCATCGATTGCAGCCTGATTACCGGCAAACCACGAGCGCGCATCGGCATGCGGAAAAAGTTGTGGCAATTTTTCGTAAAACTCCATATCCATGCCGATGATGACAGTGACAGGTGCAGTTTTGGTTTTTTCTGCATTTCCAGCTGACACGCATGCCAGCAGTTTTTCTTTTTCTGCCTCAGACCTGACAAATACCAGGCGTGCAGGCGAGCAATTGGCCGAGGTTGAGCCCCACTTCATCAGATCATAAATCCCTTGCAACTGTGCATCAGTCACAGGCTTGTCCAACCAGGCATTGTGGGTGCGTGCGTCAGTAAATAATGTATCCAGCGATTCTTTTGATAACATGGGGATTCCCTTTCAAGTAATCGGTGGATAATAACCGAAGTCAGCGAAAGCTTCAGAGCAGGCTCGGAAAATACCTTTTACAATAGGCGCACTTTTTATTTCGGACTGATTCATGTTCACCCCCAGCCAGCACGATGTACGCCGTTTCTTTTGCGATACCTTCCGCAAAAGCCGTGAAAACCTCATATTGACACCACTGGAAATCATTGCAGCAGACTGGATAAGCCAGCACCCGGAATACGATGTCGCGCTCAGTGATGTGGAAGCGGCACTGGAGGCCAGTTACCCAGTTGATCAAGGTCAAAGCAACCCCTTCCTGCATTTATCCATGCATTTATCGATTGCCGAGCAGATTTCCGTTGATCAGCCACCCGGTGTGCGTCAGGCATTTCAGATACTGAGCAGGAAAAACAATTCCGCGCATGAAGCACACCATGAAATCATGGAATGCCTGGGGGAAATGATATGGAACTCGCAAAGAACAGGACTGCCGCCGGACGGTCAAGCTTATATCGAAGCCTTGAAAAAACGTTGCAGCCAGATTTAAGTTAAGGCATTGACGAAAAAAAGCGAGACCGCAGTCTCGCTTTTTTGTATTGCACAGCTTATTTCAATTGATCATTCAGCAATTGCAGGATTTTCTCTGCCACTGGCGAAGAATCGACCTTGCCATCGCTACCGTGGACGGAGACATGGCTGACTTCACCATTTGCTGCATTTTTAACCAGAATGCGGTATTTTTGCGCATTCTTGGCAGTATCACTGGAAGAGCCGAACGAGAACAACCTGGAGAAGAAGCCTTCGCTTGCTCCCTTGGTTTTAGCATCAATGTCCTGATCGATATAACGGACAAAATACAGACCCTGTGAACGATCCCTGTCTTCCACTGTAAAGCCGATGCGATCCAGCGCTAGGCCAACACGACGCCATGAACGGTCAAATGCCTCATCCACTTCAACGTAGGTCGTACCATCTGCTTTCAACAATTGTGAACGCGCCTTGGCTGGTGCACCAGGCGTGGCCACTGCAACCTTAGCTTTTTCGCCGTCAGAACCCAGGCGCACCATCAGGCGCGACAAAAATTCAGCTTCCAGACCTGGGTCGGGAGCACGTGGTGTCCATACGGTACTATCTTTTTGAGAACCAACCAATACTTCTTGCGCACCGCGGTGGCTGATATAAATTTCTACTTCGCCGTTCGCACCACGTTCAATGCGTGTGCGGAATTTATCACGCTCACCGGTTGAATACAGGGAATCAAGCACTTTACCCAAGGTATTGCGGATCAGATCCTGAGGGATTTTTGCGCGATTTTCTGCCCAATCGGTTTCCATCACGCCGGCTTCCTGATTTTCAACATTGATCAGGAAACCAAGTTCTTGCCAAAAATCTTTCAACTGCGGCCACAAGGCTTCAGGCGTATCTTTCACGACCAGCCAACGCTGAGAACCACTGCGCTCTATGCGCATGCTATTTACCTGATTAGGTGCAACTGCAGCGCCGGCAGTCACCACTTTATTGCCTTTTTCAAGATTGTACGCAGAAGCAGTCGCACTACTCTTGTTGGCTTCAGGGATGGAAAAACGGTTATCGCGTCGAATTTGCGTCAAATCAGGCGGCACCTCCAGGGATGCGGTCGTCGCCTTACTAGCACTTCTATAGTCAATCCGGTTAGGTTCAAGAATATTAGTGATAGAACTACAGCCAGTCAAACCTGCCAGTGCCAGAGCACCGATGATCCCGTTTTTAGCAACAAAGCTTTTTGCCATGTGAAAGTCCCTACGATTTATTATCAATTAAAACTACGTGAAGCAAACAGATAGTGTCACTACCAGTTCAGGGGGGTCATTGTAATACACCTGATTCGCGCAAGGCTGCACGAACGGTTTCATGATATTGCTCAGCCATCGGCACCAGAGGCAAACGAATGCCTGTTGGTATCAATCCCATCTCTACCATTGCCCATTTCACCGGCAAAGGATTTGGCTCGACAAATAATTTATTATGCAAAGGCAACATGCGATTATTGATCGCAATCGCGCCTTTGATGTCACCAGCAATGGCGGCTGCACATAATTCATGCATTGCTTTTGGTGCAACATTGGCAGTCACAGAGATATTACCAGCACCGCCACAGAGCATCAACGCCATGGCAGTTGCATCATCGCCCGAATAAACTGCAAAAGACGCCGGTGCCAGGCGAATCAGGTCAGTACCACGGGCAATATTACCTGTCGCGTCTTTAACACCAATAATGCCAGGCACTTGTGCCAGACGCAGTATGGTTTCGTTAGACATATCGGCAACTGTCCTGCCTGGCACATTATACAAAATGACAGGTATATCAACGGATTCAGCAATTTTCTTGAAATGCTGGTACATGCCTTCCTGGGTAGGACGATTGTAATACGGCACTACCTGCAAAGAAGCATCTGCCCCGGCTTGCTTGGCAAAATGGGTCAGTGCAATGGCTTCTTCAGTAGAATTACCGCCAGAACCGGCGATGATGGGAATGCGTTTATTGGTATGTTCAACTGCAACACGAATTAATTCGCAGTGTTCTTCTACGGTAACTGTCGGCGATTCGCCCGTTGTTCCCACAATAACGATGCCATCCGTACCTTCGGCAATATGCCAATCTATCAATTTGCGCAAACAAGGCAAATCAAGACTGCCATCTGCATGCATGGGGGTTACGATCGCAACCAGACTACCCTGAATCTTTGTCATGTTAATGCAAGAAAAAAGTAAAACCCCGATTGTAGCGGATACGCTGCTAATCTGGGCGCAAATAGCTGCAATAAGCCGCTAAACTTGTAGGCAAATGCTTCAAAGCTTATCCAGAACACTGGTTTTTTCAGATTTTCTGGCGCAAATGCGCTGTATTATCGCAGGCTTGGGTTCATCAACATAACCCTCTTCATAAGCAATCACCGTCATTGTCAACTCGCTATTAGACTGCATTTGCGTCAGAAGTTCGCCACGCTGCAATAAAAAAGCCGGATTGGACGGTTTGCCAAAGACTTCATTGCCTTGAGCAAAAGTCTCATAGATCAAAACACCACCCGCTTTCAGGCTGGCCAGCAGATAAGGAAACAAGGGCCTGTGCAGGTAATTACAAACAACAATGGCAGCAAAAGTATCTTCAGGGAAAGGCCAGCGATACCCGTCGCTACCAGACTCCAGGTCATGCTGCATGGTACTTGCGCCGGCAATGGCGAGGTCAGGCAGATTTCGTACATCCCTGTCCAAAGCAAGCACCTCGAAGCCTCGCTCAAGCAATAAATACGTATTGCGCCCCTGGCCACATGCCAGATCGAGAACCTGACCATTGGGCAGCAGATGAGTAAACCGTTTTAACCAGCGGGATGCCGATGCATCGCCTGGCGACAATACACAAGTCCCCGAAACCGGATTTGTCATGTTCTGTTCTGCTGAGCTAAGTCAGCAGCATGCTGAAAGGAGAAATAAGAATTTCAAGCAATGCCTGAGCGGCCAACATTACAGGCGTCATCCAGAAATTCAAGACACGAAGCGTAACCAGGGCCATGACGATAAAGAAACCATAAGGTTCAATCTGTGCAAACTTGTAAGCAAGATTATGCGGCAACAGGCTGAACATGATGCGGCCTCCATCCAGCGGGGGAATGGGAAAAAGATTGAATGCAAACATGACGAGGTTAGTCAACACGCCCGCGCTGGCCATCTTCAGGAAGAACACCTCCTGCACACCTTGTGATTGCATGATGATCGCCAGCAAATACCAGCCAAACGCCATGATGAAGTTTGCTGCCGGGCCTGCAAGCGCCACCCATGCCATATCCCTTTCGGGATTTTTTAAATTTGAAAAATTGACCGGAACAGGCTTTGCATAGCCAAATAAAAATGCCCCGCCCGTTGCCACATATAAAACAGCAGGGATGATAATGGTACCGACAGGATCAATATGTACAATGGGATTCAAGCTGACGCGCCCCTGGCTGTAAGCAGTCAGGTCACCAAAAAACTTGGCCGCATACCCATGCGCTGCCTCATGCAGGGTGATCGCAAATATAACTGGCAAGGCATATACGGCAATCGTTTGGATTAACTCATTCATCAGGGATTTCTGTAAAAGTAAAACATTAAAAGAAACTCAGCAGGCATGCCATTACAATCCAAACAAAGCGGCATCTCCCCTGCCCTGGCGCACCAGCTCAGGCAGTTCGTCGGTCATATCAATGACTGTTGTCGGCACCAGGCTACAGGCACCACCATCAATGACCAGGTCAACCAGTTTTGCCAGGCGATCGCGCACTTGCTCCGGGTCAGTCAGCGGTTCTTCTTCATCTGGCAAAATCAGCGTTGTACCCAGCAAGGGTTGCTTCAGCTCTTCCAGCAAGGCATGGGTAATCGCATTTTCAGGAACGCGCAGGCCTATGGTCTTGCGTGAAGGGTGACTAAGGCGACGCGGCACTTCCTTGGTGGCTTCCAGAATGAAGGTATATGGCCCTGGCGTTGCCGCCTTGAGCATACGGTATTGACGGTTATCAACTTTTGCGTATTGGGCAATTTCAGATAAATCCCGGCACAACAATGTCAGATGATGCTTCTCGTCAACGCCACGTATTTTACGCAGGCGCGTCACGGCATCTTTATCATCGAGGTGACATACCAGTGCATAGCAGGAGTCAGTAGGCACAGCAACGATGCCGCCATTATCAATGATCTGCACGGCCTGCTTGATCAGTCTCAGTTGCGGATTATCAGGATGGATTTGGAAAAATTGGCTCATATAAATAAGAAAGGCGGTAGCAATGCTACCGCCAGGAAAAGGTCACAACATTCATCCATTTTTGCAAATCGGCAGCGCAAGGTCAACAGTGCAAGACCTTATAGCAGATAAGGCCGGACATCGCAAATTCAAGCTTAAAACCAGCTTGCCCATACAGGTTTGGCCATTTTTGGCAAAGCGGGCAAGCCGCCTATATCTATTTCAGCATCTTGTGGCGAGTGAAAATCAGAGCCACGTGATGACAAAAAACCATACTGCGCTGCAATTTTTGTATATTCATCGTACTGGTCTACGGTATGACTGCCAGTCACGGTTTCTATTGCCAATCCACCCAAGTCTTTGAATTCGGTAAAAAAAGCGTCAAATGCCACGGGACTGAGATCATAACGCCCGGGGTGAGCTACGACGGCAACTCCACCGGCCCCACGTATCCAGCCAACAGCTTCGGCCAATGTAGCCCAGCGATGTGGTACAAAGCCTGGATTGCCGTCAGATAAATAATGCTTGAAGACTTCGGATACATTCGCACACAGGCCAATCTCAACCAGGTAACGGGCGAAATGTGAGCGTGAAATCAAATCGGGGTTACCAACATACTTGAGCGCCCCCTCGTAGCTACCGTGTATGCCAGCACGGCTGGCCAGTTCTGCAGCCATATCGCGCGCACGGCGCTCACGACCAGAACGGGTTTTTGCCAGCCCATTCACCAGTTCAGTATTATTTTCATCGATATTCAAGCCGACGATATGTATTGTCTTACCAGCCCAGGTAACGGAAATTTCAACACCCGTAATGTAGCGCAAACCAAGCGCAAGCGCAGCCGCCCGCGCTTCCGGTATGCCGCGCACCTCGTCATGATCAGTCAACGCCCAGACATCAACCCCATTCTGCTTGGCACGCGCAGCAAGCTGTGCAGGCGCCAGAACACCATCCGAAATGATGGAATGGCTATGCAGATCAACATTGAGTTCTGAAGGTGACATGATGGCAAGAAAGCGAGGCAAACAAGAGTGTGATGAACCTGGCATTATCTGTACCCGGTCTTGACAGACAGGCTAACCGGTACAAGCATAAATACGCAGCAATGAACAGGTATTGTACTCTCGCATGACAAATCGTGCTGCACTGCACGATTTGTCATCCTGCCTGATGCATATCCAGATTATCTAGATTTTCATCTCCAGACGTAAGGACCAGGTGGTATAGGTTTTGGCGGTGTTGTAATCAATATGGTTAATCCCGCCTGTAGTGACAGTGCTCCCACTCAGGTAATCATTGGCCCGTAAATTGTTCGCGGACAAACGCATTTGCAGATTTGGGTTAAATTTCCACAAGCCATACAAATCCAGTTGGCGTTTGATACCCGTACTGTTGATCTGGGTTTCACTGCTTTGTGTAATATAGGCAGGTGTCCAGTTGATGTTGCCACCGACAGTCAAGGAGATTCCAGCCGGACGATAATCCAGGCCAAAGTTGGCGGTTTGCGCCGGTTGCGAATCAAGTCGGTTATTCGGGCCAGGAATATCATCAACCTTGGACCAGAAGTGACTGTAATTGCTACGCACGTCAATTGCAGGGCCGTCAGGGAAAAATTCCTGCAACTGGAATTTCGCTTCCAGCTCTATGCCACGGGTCGTCGCATGGCCGATATTGATCGGTGAAGACACCCAGCGCAAACCTGTGGACGTATTCACCAGCAAGGTACGCCTGCGTATCAGGTCATCAATATCACGCATAAAGAAGTTGGCACTTAAAATGCCAGCGCGCGTTAAATAATGCTCAAACGCAAGGTCGATGCCTTTTGATTTTTCCGGCTTCAAAGACGGGTTACCGGTACGATCCGGACGGGTAGGCCCGTTCAAGTTGGAAATGCTGGGCAAGGCGATCAAATCATTGAGTGCTGGTGCACGGTAGGTGCTGGTCAGGCCGAGCCTGATCTGGTCTTTGCTATTGGGAATACGCCAGACGCCATGCAATAAAGGACTCCAGACGCTACTGGAATTATCGACTGACTGACCGGCATTGGCTGTCGTGCTACTGGTCTTGATACCTTCCCAGCGCAAACCAGCATACGCAGAAAATTGCGCATTGATATCGAATTCGTCCTGGGCAAAAACCGCCAGGCGCCTAGTGCTGGCTTCCAGGTTATCACCAGATTCAGCAAATTGTGGCAAACCATTATCGAGCGACACGCGTGTCTGAGAACGCTTACCTGCTTCGACATCCCAACCAGCAGCGAGCGTATGGCCTTCGCCTAAAGGTTTGGTGTATTTACCGCCAGTATTGATACTGCTGTCGCGGGTATTATTGACGTCACTGATCACATCAATCTGTTTGCCATCTTTATCGAACTGATAGCGCAAAGACGAATTATCCATCTTGCCCAGGCCACCACCAAACTTGATATTGAGCTTGGCATTGTCTTCAAATTTATGCTGCCAGTTACCAAAACCGCGTAAAAAAGTCGTTTCGCCATGCGCGGCAAAATTTGCCACGGCATAGGGCAAAGGTGCTACGAGAGTAGGAGAACGGAAGATCTGATTAACATCACTTTCATTATTCGAATCACTGCGCGAATTCATCAAAAATGGCTGCACCATCAAGGTGTCGCCATTTTCAAAACGGTAATTGAAGCGCGGTGTCAGATGAATGCCTGTGGTTTTGCGATTGGTAAAGTCGGCCTGATTCTGAATCAGTGCATCGTTACCAGCAGGGTCTTTTTCAGTAGTGAAGGTCGTGCTTTCATCATGCTGACGGTTTTGAAAAACCGAACCGCTCAATGCATAAGACAGGTTACCCAATTCACCTGGCACAGTAAGCGACAGGTTAGGTGCAATACGTCCCTGCTCAAAGCCCAGTGAAAATTTAAGGTCAATATTTTTTTGTTTGTATTCTTCACGCAAGACGATATTGATGGTGCCTGCGATTGCCTGGGTACTGAACTCAGCAACAGCACCGCGGATGATTTCAATTCTCTCTACCTGATCCGGTGTCAGGCTATCCATGGAAAACCCGCGCGGTGCACGTTCGCCATTGATCAAAATCTGGGTATAACCATTTCCCATGCCACGCATGCGTATGTCACCACCCCGGCCAGGACGACCACCCACGGTCACGCCAGGCAATCTCTTCAAGACTTCACCAATGCTGCTATCGCCGTTACGATCGAGTTCTTCGCGACCGAAAATCATCTTGGCAGCAGTCGACTGGCGACGCTCATCCATTTCTGTACGGCCACCGTTGATGGTGACCTTCTGGACATTATCCTTGCTTACCGCATCCGTTTTCTTTTCGCCAGTTTTTTGTTTTGATTTGGCGTTCTGATCGGTTTCTTCGGTATTTTTTGGAGGTTCGGAAGTAGTTGTTTGCGCATGAGCAAACGGCATGACAGAAAATACACCGGCAACTGCCAGCGCGAGCGTCCGTAATTTAAATTTTGGATACATAAGCTTCAAACATAAAAACACAATCCTGAGTGGGGACAAGGAAATCTTGAACCTGTTCGGGACAGATTGTATTTTTAAGCAAGCTTAAACACCAGCAATGCAGCCGTCTGATTTGTATAGAATTGAAACAGGTGGCCGATAAAGTTACTTTGCGATACCTGAAAAAAATGCAATTTCCAGGCAGGCAATATCAGGATTTGCGAAAACGCCATAGTGCGATCGTACCAAAGACGACTGCAAACGCTATCTGGACGCCTATGGCAGGCAACGCCGCATCCAGCCCCAGGCCGCGCCAGGTCATGGCATCGAGTCCATCAACTGCCCATCGCGTCGGCACGATCAGAGTCAGTTTTTGCAGCCACGGTGGAAACATGAATGATGGCATCCAGGCACCGCTCAGCATGACCATGATCAGAGTGGCAAAAATGGACATGCCACGCGCTGCTTCAGGGGTCTTGCCGAAGGCGGCAATCAACAGGCCAAAACTGGCTGTCATCAGTGAAAATGACATGGCCACGCCAATAAAGCCTGGCAAGCTGCCTTCGATTTGCACTTTGAATACAACAACTGCTACTGCGAAAATAAAACTGATGAGGCAAAACGCGATCAACGCACAAGATAATGCGCGGGCAACCAGCAGTGTATTCAAACCAACTGGTGCCGCCAATAAGCGATTCCACAACCCCAGGCGGCGTGCCAATAAAACGCCGATACCTGCATCAATTGCCATGAATAAGATGAATTGCACGCTCATGCCGGCAAAAGAGTGGGCAAAGCCATTATATTTACTGGTCACCGGATCACCCGCGACCATTGCTTCATCTTTAGTGGTAAATGGCATGCTTAAGCCAGCGTTGGAATTGCCAGCAGATGCACTGGCACCAGCGTTCTGCTTAGCGACTTGCTGGCGTGTCTGAAATTTCTTCACACTGCCCAAAAATTCACGCAACGCCCCAACGTCTTTATTGCTTTGATCCACTTTTTCAAGTTCTTGCAAACTTTGCTCAACCACCTCTGTACCGGCCCTGCCGTTAAACATTTCGGCACTGACGTTTTGCATGACTTGCTGTGTCAGCATACCCTTCACCATCGCCAGCACAGCACTTTGCGAAGGATCGTAATAAATCGATAGCTCAGGTTTTTTGCTGCGACCGAATAAAGCACCGCCGGCCTCTTCACCAAATTTCTCGGGTATCAGTACAGCCACGTTGATTTTCCCCTTCAGCACCAGGGCCTTGGCGTCGTCCAGCGTCATCTCTTTCACCAGCAAGGATTTTTCTTCTTTAAGACCTTTTACTATTTTTTGACTGATGGGATGATTGTCTTGCGATATCAACGCAATCTCTATTTTGGAAACTTCTTTTTCACCACTGCCACCTGTTACAAAGCCAAAAAAAGCACCCAGCACGATGGGCATCAACAGATTGAGCATCAATGCGCGGCGATCAGACAGATATAGAATTAAATCTTTCCTGATCAAGGCAAGTAAGGCAGTCATGTTTTTTCCTTTAATAAGTCACTGTGGCAAAGCACTCAATCTGATGATATGGCCAGCATCAATCGCGCAAACTGCGACCGGTCAACGTTAAAAATACATCCTCCAGATTGGTCTTGGCAGTAGAAAAGTGACTGGTTTTGTGACCGTGCTGTGCCAGCCAACCCAACAAAGACATAGCGCTATCGTGTTCCACCAAAGCGATATCAAGATGCTTGCCGGCATCAGATAAATGCACGGTATTTACACCTGGCAAAACACTCAAGGCAGCGACATCAACTTCTGCTATGGCTCTCACCAAGTCTATGCTCAATGCTGCTTTCGCTGGCAACCGACGGTACAGGTCAGCAGGCGTTTCATTGGCAATGACTTTACCGTGATCGATGATGACGATATGGTCAGCCAGACGTTCGACTTCTTCCATATAGTGACTGGTATAAATCAGGGTGCGGCCCTGTGCTTTTAATGCTTCCAGGCTGTCAAAAATGGCATTGCGGCTTTGTGGGTCGACACCCACGGTAGGCTCGTCCAATATCAATAATTCAGGGTCATGCAATAGTGCGGCAGCGATATTGAGCCGTCTTTTCATACCACCGGAAAAAGTCGCTGGCTTGTCATTGGCGCGATCGGACAAATTCACCAGTTCCAGCACGGCGTCACAACGTTGCTGCAATTGACTCCCCGACAAACCATACAGGGCGCCGAATAATTTCAGGTTTTCTCTGGCGGCCAGATCATCATACAAAGCCAGATCTTGCGGTACCAGACCAATCTTGAATTTCACGGCGTTCTTGCCAGGCCCCATAGCTTGACCATCCAGCATGACGGTGCCCTGCTCTGCCTGTATCAGGCCACAAATCATGCTGACCGTGGTCGATTTACCCGCGCCATTTGGACCAAGCAAACCCAGAGTCTGCCCTCGCCCTACTGCAAAGGACACATCATCCACCACCTTGCGGGCACCAAAACTCTTGGTCAAATGCTGTACATCCAGCAGCGTCGTAGTCATAAAAAAGGCCTCGGATAAAAACAGATAAAATACAAGGGACGATAATTTTCCACTTGATGAACGGGCGTAAACGACCTGACTTACCCGTGCCTGAAGAGCAATATACTATCGCAGTGTACTATTTGGCATTGTTTTTTTATGCGCACACGAGCCGATGTGTTGCGTAGCCGACAAAAAAGCCTGTTTGCCAGGATAGCAAACAGGCTTTCAATTCTACAATTTCAGATTTTTACCGCTATGCAGAAGTCTCGACTCCTGCTCACATCATCTTAGTCGGCACGGGCAGCCAGATTCAGATTTAACTGCGAACGCATCAAATCCTCCTGTTCTGGCTGCGGGTTATTGCGGGCCGCTTCCAGCTTATCGAGGTAGCCGGAACTCACATCACCCGTGATATAAAAGCCATCAAAACAGGAGGCTTCAATATTTTTCAACAAGGGATTCACGTCTGAAATCGAGCGCTTCATCGCCGCCACATCCTGATAGACCAGTGCGTCGGCCGTGATTTCGCGGCACACTTCTTCTTCACTGCGGCCATAAGCAATCAATTCACTGCGGGTAGGCATGTCAATACCATACACATTAGGGAATTGCACTGGTGGCGCGGCAGAAGCGAAAATCACGCGCTTGGCACCAGATTCACGTGCCATTTGCACGATTTCACGGCTGGTCGTACCGCGGACGATGGAATCATCAACCAGCAAGACACTTTTGCCCTTGAATTCAGAACCGATGGCATTCAATTTCTGGCGCACCGATTTCCTGCGCACTGCCTGCCCTGGCATCATGAAAGTACGACCAATGTAACGGTTTTTGATAAAGCCCTCGCGATAATCGAGATTGAGCTTTAATGCCAGTTCCATCGCTGATGGGCGGGACGAATCAGGAATCGGCATGACTACATCAATTTCACCATCGCGGAATTGATTGCGTACTTTTTCAGCCAGGTATTCCCCCATTTTCAGGCGCGTCAGGTACACCGAAGCACCATCAATGATGGAATCAGGACGTGCCAGATACACGTATTCAAATGCGCATGGGTTCAGGCTGGGATTATCAGCGCATTGCTGCGTATGCAGTTTGCCATCAAGGTCAATGAACAGGGCTTCGCCCGGTTCTACGTCGCGCAGAAATTTGAAACCCAGGCCTTCAAGTGCCACGGATTCGCTGGCGATCATGTATTCAACGCCAGCTTCTGTCTGTGCTGCGCCTATGCATAATGGGCGGATACCATAAGGATCACGGAAAGCCAGCAAACCATAACCGGAGATTTGCGCGACAACGGCATACGAACCACGTACACGCCGGTGCAGCATGGCCACCGCACGGAACAGGCCTTCGGGGTCAAGGGAATAACCGCTGGTTACTTCCTGAATCTGATGTGCCAAAATATTGAGCAAGACTTCAGAATCAGAATCGGTATTCAAATGACGTCTGTCATTTTTGAATAATTCTATTTTCAACTCGACCGCATTGGTCAGGTTGCCGTTATGCGCCAGCACGATACCGAATGGTGCATTGACATAAAACGGTTGCGCTTCTTCTTCACTGGTGGAACCCGCAGTTGGGTAACGTACCTGGCCAATACCTACATTACCTGGCAGTGAACGCATATTGCGGGTACGGAAAACGTCGCGCACCAGGCCATTTGCCTTGTGCATGGCGAATTTATTGCCGTGATTGGTTGCGATGCCTGCAGCGTCCTGGCCGCGATGCTGCAACAACAGCAAGGCGTCATACAATAATTGATTGACGGGATTCTTTGAAACTACGCCTACGATGCCACACATGGTGGACTCCTAAAAAAACAATTAAAACTTTACATGCTCAACAACGGACGAGGGCAATAAGGGCATGACCATATGCGCCGCTGTTTCCGCAGTGGGGCTGAACAAGGCATCTTTCCAGAATGCCTGTTGCGGGATAGATGTCATGCCGCACACCAGCACCGCCGCTAGCACGAATATGCAACCCCGCGCCAGTCCAAATAAACTACCCAGACCGCGATCTGCCAAACTTAATCCGCTTGCCTTGATCACGGCATCCACCGCCATCATCACCAGCGCCATGATCAGACGCACTCCGATGAACAAGGCGATAAAGGCCACAATTACCCGTAACATCTGCCCTGGAACTATGTCAGGCAGCCAGGGCGCCACTAGCTCACTATAGGCATTGGCGACGACAAAGGCGATTATCCAGCTCACCAATGACAAAATTTCTTTAATCAATCCGCGCATGGTACTGATGACAATCGAACAAATCAGTATCAACAAGACCAGATAATCAAACAAAGTCACGTCAAATCCAGTTTAGTTCGGCGGCAGGGTCGCGTTCAAGCCCAGTTTGCTCAATTTGGCGCGCATTTTTTCCGCCTCTTCCTTTGACGCAAATGGCCCTACCCGGATACGGGTCACTTCACCAGTCGTGGTAATGATTTTTTGCGTATATGATTTGATATTGGCGCCGCTCAGTTTTGCTTGTATTTCATCAACCTTGGCCTGCATAGAAAATGCACCTGCCTGCACTGAATACGATGCGGGCTTGTCAGCGCTTTCTGGTTTGCTCACGACTGGCTTGGCAGGTGTTTTACCTTCCAGGATAGCCAGGGCGCGCGCTGCCTCGTCATCAGCAGCAGCTGGTTTGGCAACCAGGGGCTTAGCCTCCGTTTTTACGGGCTTAGAGTCGGGTTTGATGTCTGCTTTATTATCGGCTTTATTGTCAATTTTAGATGCAGGTACTTCTTTTTCTGCTGCTTTGGCAGGATTGGCGACTGGCTTCACCTCGGCTTTTGGCTCAGGCTTTACTTCAACTTTAACTTCCGGCTTGACCGGTTTTGCGGTTGTCGTTGCAATTGGTACTGCCTGCGCAACAACCGTGGCAACGTTGGCATTGTTTGCAGTATTCGTGGCAAGTGCTGCTGGCTTTTCCACCACACCTGGCTTACCGTTCTTATTTTTTGGCAAAGCTGGCGTTTCAATAATTTCTTCTACCGGCTCACTTGGGGGGAAATTTTTTGAACGCGGCGGCGCCGGTTCTGTCGATGTCGCATCGGCAGTTTTGTCTTTGGAAGGAATACGGATATTGATGTCGTCTGCCAGCGGTTTAGGCTCGGAATCGAGAATCATCGGCAAACCGATAATTGCCGCCAATGCCAGCGCAACAGCCCCAATCAACCGGCGTCTGGCGCGTTTCTTTTCTGGCAGTATGGGGTCGGCAGTTTTCGCTTTGCGCGCAGACTCTGCCTTTTTGCCGCGAGAGCGGGTCTGTATGCTTTCTTCTTCAGCACGAGAGCGGAATTCACCACTATCCTGCGTATCGGAAGTTTCTTGCTTCTGTTTAAATCGCGAGAGCAAACCCATGAGCAAATTTCTGGTTGGTTAGCGGATCAGGCAGGAAATCGCCATAAATTCCGCAAAAAACATCAATGGAGCGCTGCACGGCGGGCGCGCATTACACCGGCTACCGTCAGGAAAGATCCAAAGACCACTATTCTATCATTTTCGCCTGCCTTACTGATGGCATGTGCATAGGCCTGTTCTGGTGACTCAAAAGCCGTCACTGTCTTTTCAGGATCAACCAGGGCACCTGACTCTTGCAGTTTCTGTGTCAGTACCTCAGTTGGGGCCGCACGCGGCAAAGGCAAGGCCGTCATGCACCAGTGATCGATCTTATCCTTGAGTTGCTCAACAACACCGGCAATATCCTTATCCAGCATGGAACCGAAAACGGCATAGGTATAGGCATGAAAACCCATGTTGTCGAGATTTTGCGCCAGCGTGGCCGCAGCATGCGGGTTGTGCGCCACATCCAGCACCACCGTTGGTCTGCCTGGCATCACCTGGAAACGACCAGGCAAATCCACCATGACCAGGCCAGTGCGTACTTCTTGCGCACCGACAGGCAATTCGTGTTTCAAAGCCTCCAGCGCTGCCAGTACAGCAGAGGCATTCAGCAATTGATTGGCGCCACGCAAGCTGGGGTAACCAAGGGAATTACGACGCTGGCTGCGGCCTGCAAAATTCCATTGCTGCTTGTCACCGTTATAATTGAAGTCCCGGCCAAACAGCCACAAATCAGCACCAATCGACTGGGCATGGTCGATCAGGGATTGTGGCGGCAAAGGGTCGCCACAAATCGCCGCTTTGCCTGCACGGAAAATCCCGGCTTTTTCAAAGCCTATTTTTTCACGCGTATCACCAAGATAATCGACATGGTCGATATCGATACTTGTGACAATGGAGACATCGGCATCAATGACATTAACGGCATCCAGGCGACCGCCCAGACCGACTTCAAGGATGACGACATCAAGTTTGGCATCAGCCAGCAATTTACAGATGGCTAGCGTAGTAAATTCAAAATAAGTCAGCGAGATATCGCCGCGCGCCTCTTCAACGGCATTGAAGGTAGAGATAAAAACATCATCCCCGACCATTTCGCCATTGATACGGGCACGCTCATTAAAATCCAGGAAATGCGGCTTGCTATACAGCCCGACACGGTAACCAGCCTGCATCAGTATGGCTTCCAGCATCGCGCAGGTAGAGCCTTTGCCATTGGTGCCAGCCACCATGATGACGGGGCAATCATAGTGGATTGCCAGCTTGTTCTTGACCGCAGCAACGCGGTCCAGGCCCATATCGATTTCTTTGGAATGGCGGGTTTCAAGTACGGCCAGCCAGTCAGCCAGGGTGGCAGGTAATTTTGTCATAGGATAAAAAAAGCCCGAACATGAATGCTTCGGGCTTATAGGATGTTCAATTTAATTCAGGATACTGCTTCAGCAGGCTGGTTTTGCAACAAGGCCAGCAGGCGTGCGATTTCTTCGCGCATTTTGCGGCGATCAACAATCATGTCAATGGCGCCTTTTTGCAGCAGGAATTCAGAGCGCTGGAAGCCTTCGGGCAGTTTCTCACGCACAGTATTTTCAATCACGCGCGGGCCAGCAAAACCGATCAGCGCCTTGGGCTCGGCGATCACCACGTCACCCAAAAAGGCAAAAGAGGCGGATACACCACCCATGGTCGGGTCGGTCAATACAGAAATAAATGGCAATTTCTTTTCAGACAATTTTGTCAGCATGGATGTCGTTTTTGCCATTTGCATCAGAGACAGTAAACCTTCTTGCATACGCGCTCCACCAGTCGCCGTAAAGCAAATGAAAGGTACTTTTTGCTCCAGTGCAGCCTGCACGCCACGGACAAAACGCTCGCCCACGACAGAACCCATAGAACCGCCCATGAATTCAAATTCAAAACAAGCGGCAACGACAGGCACAGCCATGATGGAACCGCCCATGACAACCAGAGCATCTGTCTCACCGGTTGTTTCCAGCGCATTTTTCAGACGATCAGGATACTTCTTGCTATCTTTGAACTTCAGCGTGTCGATAGGCAAGACTTCCTGGCCGATTTCATAACGGCCACCTGCATCAAGCAAGGCATCAAGACGTTCGCGCGAACCTATGCGAAGGTGATGGCTGCATTTAGGGCAAACATGGATATTGGCTTCCAGATCGGAACGATACAACACTGCTTCGCAAGCTGGACATTTGACCCACAGACCTTCAGGTATCGACTTACGATTTGCAGATTCCGAGCGCTGTATGCGCGGTGGTAACAGTTTTTCTAACCAACTCATGTTTTCTCCTCATAGCTATCGGGCTGTCTTTTTGACAACGCGACATCAGGTTCATTCTGGCAAAAGAACCAGTCAGGCGCGTATTTTACTCGTCCAAAGCCTGTCTGACACCAGAAATAAAGCTTTTAACCGCAGCAACCGCATTTTCACGCGGGGTATTTTCCAGTTCCTGGATGATGCGCGAGCCTATTACCACTGCATCCGACACCGTGGAAATAGCCCTGGCTGTAGCCCCATCACGTATGCCAAAACCTACGCCTACTGGTACTTTGACATGCTTTTTGATACGCGGGATCATCGCGGCAACCGCATCCAGATCCAGTGCACCAGAACCAGTAACACCTTTCAGTGACACATAATACACATAACCACTGGCAATTTTACCAACTTGCGCTATGCGTTCATCGGTAGATGTCGGTGCCAGCAGGAAGATGGTATCCATCCCCTGTTGCTGCATTTTACTTGCAAATTCTTCACATTCTTCCGGTGGGTAGTCTACTACCAGCACGCCATCCACCCCAACTTCAGCAGCCTTGGCAATGAATGCATCCTGGCCCATGCGCTCTATCGGGTTGGCATAACCCATAAGCACAACTGGTGTCTTTTGATTACTTTGCCGGAATTCGCGGACGAATTGTAATACATCCCTTAAGCCAACTCCAAATTGCAATGCTCTTTCAGAGGCGCGCTGAATGACTGGGCCATCTGCCATAGGGTCAGAAAACGGCACGCCCAGCTCAATAATATCGGCCCCACCCTCGACCAGGGCATGCATCAAAGGCACGGTTAATTCAGGCGCTGGGTCACCTGCGGTGATGAAAGGAATCAAACCTTTTTTGTTATTGGCAGCCAAAGCAGCCATGGTATTTTGAATTCTTGACATTTTTTCGGTCCTTATTTGATGCGCTGTCGAGGACATCATTCCTGCGATGGCATCCATCTCAATCTTGACAGGGAAGACATGCAGGCGGCATTACCGTCCATGCGCCTGCATGTTTGCTCAATGGCTGGTCAGAACTTCAACCCGGCACGTTCGGCAACGGTATGCATATCCTTGTCGCCTCTACCCGACAGATTCGCCAGGACGATCTTATCCTTAGGCAAAGTCGCTGCCAGCTTGGCGGCATAAGCAAGCGCATGACTGGATTCCAGCGCAGGAATAATGCCTTCGATACGGCAACAATCATGAAAAGCCTTGAGTGCCTCGTCATCGGTAATCGTCACGTATTGCGCACGGCCACTTTCTTTCAACCACGCATGCTCTGGTCCCACGCCCGGATAATCCAGCCCTGCCGACACAGAATGCGTTTCTATGACCTGGCCATTATCATCCTGTAGCAGATAAGTACGGTTACCGTGCAACACACCAGGTGAGCCCGCCGTCAGCGAAGCTGAATGCTTGCCACTTTCCAGTCCCTCGCCTGCTGCTTCGACACCAATGAGTTTCACCTGTTGGTGATCGATATAAGGATAAAAAATACCCATGGCATTCGAGCCACCGCCTACGCAAGCCACGACATAGTCTGGCTGACGTCCGGTTTGCTCAGGCATCTGCCATAAACATTCTTCACCGATGACAGACTGGAAGTCCCTGACCATCATGGGATAAGGGTGCGGGCCAGCCACCGTACCTATGATGTAAAAAGTATTATCGACATTCGCCACCCAGTCGCGCATGGCTTCATTGAGCGCATCTTTCAGGGTCTTGGAGCCAGACTCCACGGGCACGACAGTCGCACCCAGCAACTTCATGCGATACACGTTTTGCGCCTGACGCTTGACGTCTTCCGAACCCATATAGACCACGCATTCGAGTCCGAAACGGGCGCAAATGGTCGCAGTAGCAACACCATGCTGACCAGCACCAGTTTCAGCGATGACGCGCGGCTTGCCCATGCGCTTGGCCAGCAAAGCCTGGCCAATGACATTATTGATCTTGTGCGCACCGGTGTGATTCAGGTCTTCACGCTTGAAATAGATTTGCGCCCCGCCCATCAGATCTGACCAGCGTTTGGCGTGATACACAGGTGAAGGGCGACCAACGAAGTATTTCAATTCATTGCGAAACTCAGCCAGAAATTCAGCATCATGCTGGAATTTGGCATAGGCGTCTTTAAGCTCAGTCAGCGCGTGTGTCAGCGTCTCGGACACAAAAGTACCACCAAACTGACCAAAATGACCACGTGAATCGGGTAAATGATATTGAGCCGACTGATAAATTGCATGACCGGCGATAGACTGGCGCTCGAACTGAGCATCCAAAGACTGGAGTTCTTTCATTTTCTTTCCTTCAAACTGGCTTGAAAGCGATGCTCTGGGCAGATACCCACGCAACATCACTATTCCTGATTATCTGCCAAGCGCACCGCAGCGATAAACGCGCGCACGCTGGCCTCATCCTTGATACCCTTTGCCGCTTCCACACCACTGCTGATGTCGACCGCAAACGGGCGAACCTGACTAACTGCGCCAGTCGCGTTCTGTACGCTCAAGCCACCACTTAAAACGACCCGAGGCGCGAGCTCTTTTGGAATGAGTGACCAATCAAAAACCTTTCCACTACCGCCATACCCATCAACATGGGTATCTAGCAATAAACCACTGAATAAAGGACTAGCCTTACGATAAGACTGCTCACATTCTAGCAAATCCTCAGGTCTTGTGTCAGCTTTGACGCGATAAGCACGAATAAAAGGACGATTGATGCTTGCTGCCAGGCTGGCACATTGCTCAGGGGTTTCATCGCCATGAAATTGCAGCAACTGCACAGGTGCTCGTCTTATGACTGCCTGCAAGCTGGGCTCATCGATATTAACGAATAGCCCCACCGACATCACAAATGGCGGAATTTCACGCAACAGCACCCCAGCCGCTTCAGCCGTAACAAAGCGTGGGCTGGGTGGATAAAACACAAACCCCAGCGCGTCAGCGCCAGCCGATACAACTGCCTGCACATCTTCCACCCGGGTTAAACCGCAAATTTTGATTCTGGTTCTGGAATGCATGGAACTACCTTTGAACTTTGAAGAATGTTACGACGTTTCAGCAACTTTACCTTGATCCTAAGCATACAGACATATCTTTTTGGCCAAGCCCGAAACTAAAAATCGGTGACACCAAGAAGCAAGCACTTCCTGATGTCACCGATTTATCTGGCTGGCAGACGCTGGACAAGCATCTGGCACCATCCCAAATATCGTCGACTAGTTTCTGATCTCCAAAGCACGATTCAAGCTCAGCGCGGCTATCGAACAGGCCGCACCGGATAGCAGGTAAAGGCTGACATATTCCAGTCCGAAATGTGAAGACAAGCCCAGCGCCACCAAAGGGGCAAAACCTGCACCCACCAACCATGCCAGATCAGATGTCAGAGCGGCGCCGGTATAACGGTATTTGGGTGCAAAATTAGAGGTCACAGCACCTGATGCCTGTCCATATGACAAGCCCAAAATGCAGAAGCCCAACAGGATAAAGATATCCTGCCCTAGCTCACTGCCACCCAGCAAGGCTGGTACGAATCCACTGAGCACGGCAATCATCAGTGCCAGCGCAAATAGCATTTTGCGACGGCCAATGCGGTCGGCGATCACACCAGAGACAATGATCCCCAGTATCATGAAGACGGCACCAAACATTTGTATTTCCAAAAATTCGCTCAGTGAACGTTTGGAATAAATCGTGATCCACGACAATGGGAACACGGTAACAAGATGGAACAGCGCGTAACTGGCCAAAGCAGCCAAAGCACCAATCAGCAAGTTACGACCTTGAGAACGAGTCATCTCGACAATACTGGTGGGTTCCAGTTCGCGCTCATCCAGCAAATGCTTGTACTCATTGGTAGAAACCAGACGCAAACGGGCAAACAAGGCAACTACGTTGATCGCAAACGCGACATAGAAGGGATAACGCCATCCCCATTCCAGGAAGTCTTCCGTCGACAGATTGGCAAGCATATAGGCAAATAAACCTGCCGCGATCATGAAGCCCACCGGCGCACCCAATTGACCCAGCATCGCATACCAGCCACGCTTGTTTTCTGGCGCATTTAAAGCCAGCAGGGAAGGCAAACCGTCCCAGGAGCCGCCCAGTGCAACACCCTGCCCTATGCGCAGCAATGACAGCAAGACGATAGAAGTTGCCCCGAGATGCGAGTAGGTCGGTAGAAATGCAATGCCAGCAGTAGATACCCCCAGCAACACCAGGGCTATGGTGAGCTTGGCTTCACGTCCCAGTCGCTTCTGGATTTCCATAAAGGTCACGGTACCAAAGGGACGCGCCAGGAAAGCGAACGAGAAGATGACGAAGGCATAGAGAGTGCCTTCTAACCTTTGCTCAAATGGAAAGAAAACCTGGGGGAAGACCAGCACTGATGCCAGTGCGTAAACAAAGAAGTCAAAGTATTCCGACGCCCTGCCGATGACGACGCCAATGGCAATTTCACCGGGGGCAATTGAGGAATGATCTGAATGATTGTCTTTGACATTCCCGCTGTCAGAAGCCGCTATATAGCTGGAAGACAGTTCATTTTGATTGGTGCTGATGCTGGCCATATTGATACCTCAAATCTCGTCTCTAATAGTATTGCAGTCGTATCGTGAATTTCAATGCGCACGGTGATTCTTAATGCGTATCGTCACTGTAATTGCAGACAGACTCCTGAACGCCCTGAATTTTTCATGCTTTTTTGAAAACTAGGACAAAACGTCCAATCGCCAAGGTCTTTTTGTAGAGGTACATTAGCACAAATTTCTATAATCATTGACCTATCTCAATATGATTCCCTTATTTGCACGACGCGGATTTGCTGTTTTTTCTGCATTTTTGTTGACGGCTTGCAACACGGTGGTGATGAATCCATCAGGCGATATCGCCTCTCAACAAAGCCATTTGATATGGGTATCTACACTGCTGATGCTGTTGATCATCGTGCCAGTTATCTTTCTAACCATTCTGTTTGCCTGGCGTTACAGACAAAATAACACTTCAGCCAAGTATGAACCAGACTGGGATCACTCCACCCAGCTTGAACTCGTCATCTGGGGTGCGCCGCTGCTGATCATCATCGCTCTGGGCCTGATCACCTGGATCAGCACGCATACGCTGGACCCTTACCGCAAGCTGTCGCGTCTGGATGAAAATCGCCCGCTTCCTGCTGCTGCCAAGGTCTTGAACGTCGAAGTTGTGGCGCTGGACTGGAAATGGTTGTTCATTTACCCCGACCTTGGCATTGCCACAGTCAATGAGCTTGCAGCACCGGTAGACGTACCTGTGCGCTTCAAGATTACCGCATCCAGTGTCATGAATTCCTTCTTCATTCCTGCACTGGCCGGTCAGATCTATGCCATGCCGGGCATGCAGACGACGCTCAATGCAGTGATTAACAAGCCTGGTGAATTTGATGGCTTTTCGGCCAACTATAGTGGCGCAGGTTTCTCTGACATGCGCTTCAAGTTTCATGGAATGAGTGCGCAGAATTTTGATTCGTGGGTGCAAGCGACCAAAGCAAAAGCGCAGACACTGGACAAGCCGACTTATCTGCAACTGGAAAAACCCAGCGAGCGCGAGCCGGTGCGTCACTACGCCAGTGTCGATGCCGATTTGTATAATGCGATTCTGAATCGTTGCGTCAGCGCTGGTGAAGTGTGCATGGACAAAATGATGATGAGTGATGCCAAAGCAAATGCCAGGGCTTATGCCGCATCCGATGCAAAAATGGATTTCAGCAATTTATTCACTCAACGCCTGGAACAAGACAACAAAGCGCGCGCAGTGCGATTGTCCGCCTACATCGATGCTGACATTTGTAAAGCATCTCCCCTTATCATCGGAAGTAAATGATGCAAGACCATCTCGATTTGACGAAGCTCATCTTCGGCCGTCTCTCCTGGGACGCGATTCCTTTTCATGAACCTATCCTGCTGGCGACCTTTGCCGCTGTCGCTATCGGCGGCGTCGCCGTTCTTGCAGCAATGACCTATTTCCGCGTATGGGGCATGTTGTGGCGTGACTGGTTTACCAGTATCGATCATAAAAAAATCGGCATCATGTACGTGATTTTTGCCTTGGTGATGCTGCTGCGTGGTTTTGCCGACGCCCTCATGATGCGGCTGCAGCAAGCACTGGCCTTTGGTGATTCTGCAGGCTTCCTGCCACCACACCACTATGACCAGATATTTACCGCACATGGCGTGATCATGATCTTTTTCGTAGCCATGCCGCTGGTGACTGGCTTGATGAACTACGTAGTGCCACTGCAAATCGGTGCGCGTGATGTGGCTTTTCCTTTCCTGAATAATTTCAGTTTCTGGATGACTGCCTTTGGTGGCGGCCTGGTCATGGTGTCACTGTTCGTGGGCGAATTCGCCCGCACTGGCTGGCTGGCATATCCACCACTGTCTGGCATCATGGCCAGCCCGGATGTCGGGGTTGATTACTATATCTGGTCATTGCAGATCGCCGGGGTCGGGACTTTGCTTTCCGGGATTAACCTGATCGCCACCATCATCAAAATGCGTGCACCAGGCATGACCATGATGAAGATGCCGGTGTTTACCTGGACTGCGCTGTGCACCAACATATTGATCGTCGCGGCCTTCCCTGTGTTGACTGCGGTGCTGGGCATGTTGTCACTTGACCGTATGGTAGGTACTCATTTCTTCACCAATGATCTTGGTGGCAATTCCATGATGTATGTGAACCTGATCTGGATCTGGGGCCACCCTGAGGTTTACATCCTGGTCTTGCCTGCTTTTGGTGTTTTCTCTGAAATCGTATCGACATTCTGTAGCAAGCGCTTGTTTGGCTATACCTCCATGGTGTATGCAACCGTGGTGATCACCATCCTTTCTTACCTGGTGTGGTTGCATCATTTCTTCACCATGGGATCTGGCGCGAGTGTCAATTCCTTCTTCGGTATCACGACCATGATTATCTCGATTCCTACCGGAGCGAAGATATTCAACTGGCTGTTCACCATGTATCGTGGCCGCATCCGTTTTGAATTGCCGATGTTGTGGACCATAGGTTTCATGATCACTTTCGTCATCGGCGGCATGACAGGGGTCTTGCTGGCGGTACCTCCTGCTGATTTCGTTTTACACAATAGCCTGTTCCTGATTGCCCACTTCCATAACGTCATTATCGGTGGCGTGCTATTCGGCATGTTCGCTGGCATCAACTACTGGTTCCCGAAAGCTTTTGGCTACAAACTCGATGACTTCTGGGGCAAATGCTGTTTCTGGTTCTGGACCATCGGTTTCTATTTCGCCTTCATGCCCTTGTATGTACTTGGCCTGATGGGTATCACAAGACGTCTGAGTCATTTTGAAGACCCATCCTTGCAGATATGGTTCCAGATCGCTGCCTTCGGTGCATTTTTGATTGCTTTGGGTATTGCCTCCTTCATCATCCAGTTATATGTCAGCTATAAGCGTCGTGCATCGCTGCGTGACTTTACGGGTGATCCATGGGGTGGCCGCACGCTGGAATGGTCAACCTCTTCGCCACCTGCCCCGTATAACTTTGCCTTCACACCAAAAGTGTATGACAACGATGCCTGGGCTGATATGAAGAGTAATCAATACAGCAGGCCAACTGACGGCTTTGTGCCTATACATATGCCCAAAAATACCGGTGCAGGCTTCATCATCGCTTTGCTGAGTGCGGTATGTGGTTTTGCCCTGATCTGGCAAATGTGGTTGCTGGCTGGCCTGGGCTTTGTAGCCATGATGGCGGCGATCATCGTCCATACCTTTAATTACAAGCGCGACTACTACATTCCCGTTGCTGATGTCATCCGTACTGAAGCTGAACGTACCCGCCTGTCAGGTGCCAGCCATGTCTAATACTGCGACTTTCCCAAATGAGGGGACGAACTTGAATACCGATGCAATTTCCCAAGCTGCCAGACATGCCAGCAGCGATTTTTATGTCAAGGAACATCATCCGGAAAACGGCACCTTGCTCGGTTTCTGGATGTACCTGATGAGCGATTGCCTGATCTTCGCCTGCCTGTTTGCCACCTATGCTGTATTGGGCCGTAATTATTCCGGTGGCCCTACAGGCGCAGAATTGTTTGACCTGCCGCTGGTTGCCATCAATACGTCACTGCTATTGCTGTCCTCGATCACGTATGGCTTTGCCATGCTGGAAATGCAGCGCAAGCGTGTTAAAGCCACCTTGATCTGGCTGGCCATTACCGGCTTGCTGGGCGCAGGTTTTATCAGTCTTGAACTGTATGAATTTGTACACCTGATACACGAAGGCGCAGGCCCGCAACGTAGCGGCTTTTTGACCTCATTCTTTGCGCTGGTGGGCACACATGGCCTGCACGTGATTTTCGGTATTGTCTGGCTGATTACCCTGATGTTCCAGATCGGCCGCCATGGACTGACCCCAGAAAATGGCAGGCGACTGATGTGCCTGTCAATGTTCTGGCATTTCCTGGACGTGATCTGGATCGGCGTATTTACCTTTGTTTATTTGATGGGAGTCTTGCCATGAGCGCACACCAAGAACATACGGCGCATGGTCATGACCATCATCACGATGATCACCATGGCCACCATGACCACATGCACGCCAAGCATGGCAGCCTGAAAGAATACGCCACCGGATTTATCCTGGCCGTGATCCTGACCGCCATCCCCTTCTGGCTGGTCATGGGCAAAGTCATGAACAAGTCGAGTACCACAGGCATGGTCCTGCTGGTATTTGCAGCGATACAGATCGTGGTGCACATGGTGTATTTTCTGCACATGAATAGCAGATCAGAAGGCGGCTGGACTATGCTGGCATTGCTGTTCACCGGCATGCTGGTATTTATCATGATGAGCGGATCGCTGTGGGTAATGTATCACCTGAATCACAATATGATGCCCGCCATGATGCATGAAGCAGAAACAAAGCCGGAATCGATCAAAGGCGAGCTGATGCCCATGTCCAAACCAGAAACACAGTCGATACCGGCAGCGGATAACACCAAATCCATGCCCTCCATGCAATGAATGAGCCTGGTCAAGGAATGACAGACAAGGAGGCTGACCTGCGCTTAAAGGCTGGCCAGCCCAGGCTTCCTGCCCGCCATTCCAATTTATTCAGGCTGGGCTTCACAGTCTGCATGCTGGTTATTTTTGCAGGCTTCATTTCACTAGGCACCTGGCAAATTTTCAGGCTTCAATGGAAGCTTGATCTGATCGCACGGGTTGAACAGCGCGTACACGCAGCGCCAGTAGCACTTCCTGATTTTTCGCTATGGCCGCAGGTCAATGCCAGCGCAGATGAGTATCGCCACGTGCAGTTTAGCGGTGTTTTCTTGCACGATAAAACAGTATTGGTCCTGGCCTCGACGGAATTGGGTGGCGGCTTTTGGGTCATGACACCGCTGGTGACAGCAGATCAGTCTACGGTTCTGGTCAACCGTGGTTTTATCCCGGAAAAAATGGCTGTGTCTTATCGCACATCATCGAAAAAAGACTCTCCGGCCTCGCCTGAAACCAAGATGGTCAATCTCCACGGCTTACTGCGCATGACTGAACCAGGCGGAGGTTTTTTGAGGAAGAATGATCCTGCCGGTAATCGCTGGTATTCGCGCGATGTGAATGCCATTGCTACTGCAACTGGCTTGACCAGGCCCGCCCCCTTCTTTATTGATACGGATGCAAGCACGGCAAACGATACATCCAATGCGCAGCGAAATGAAGTCTCAGCAAACCAACCGGTTGCAGGCTTGAAAGTCATTCATTTTCACAATAACCATTTAATTTATGCCGCAGTCTGGCTCCTACTGGCAGCCATGACGGCAGCAGCATGGATGTATGTCATGCGGGATAGAAACAATATCAACGCAGTCAGTACAGGGAACTCAGCATAAACCCGGCTGGAATTGCAAATTTAATATATAGCCCATGATCTGTTAGCATGCATTAAAAAGCACAATAACGCGACATGGCAAGCATGACAAAAAAAGTATTTTCTCATCGTATCGGGCAAGGCATAGTGGCCAAAACTGCAAGCAAAACCCCAGAAAAACAGTCCGCTATTGCGATAGCGTACGAAAACTCGGCGGGTCACAAGAACATGCTGCAACTGATTCAGTTGCGCTGGCTTGCTGTGTTTGGTCAGTTATCCACCATTTTGATCGTCATGTTTGGCTTTGGCATACAGCTGCCCCTGGTCAAAATGCTGGTTGTGCTGATCTGCCTCATAGGCTTTAACATTGCCAGCCATTTGCGCTGGCACGAACGCGTATATGTGACCAATGGCGAACTTGTTTTTGCCTTGCTGATCGATGTATTCAGCCTGACGGCACAATTGTATTTCGGCGGTGGCACCTCAAACCCCTTTGCTTTTCTGTATCTCCTGCAAGTGATTTTAAGTGCTGTCTTGCTCGAAGCCTGGTCAACCTGGATCATCGTCGTCATCACCAGTGCCTGTCTGGCCGGGCTATCACTGTTTTCAGAGCCCCTATCCCTGCCACCAAGTGAAACCGGCGGACTATCGCGCTTGTATGTAACTGGTTTCATTATTTGCTTCATGCTTAATGCTGCCCTGTTGGTTTTCTTTATCACCCGCATAGGCCGCAACCTGCATGCCCGGGATGTTCAGTTGGCAGACCTGCACCAGCGCGCACTGGAAGAAGATCATATCGTACGCATGGGTCTGCTGGCCTCTGGCGCAGCGCATGAATTGGGCACGCCGCTGGCAACTCTGTCCGTTATCCTCGGTGACTGGCGACGCATGCCTGAATTCAAAACAAACCCCGAGCTGCTGGAAGAAATCAGTGAAATGGAAACGCAGTTACAACGCTGTAAAAGCATCGTCAGCGGCATCCTGCTGTCTGCCGGCGAAGCACGTGGTGAATCTGCAATCAAAACCACGATCAATACTTTTTTAAACGATCTCACCAAAGAATTTACGTCGACCCGGACTATAGTCTCATTTGGTTTCGACAATCAAATCGAGGAAGATATTCCCATCGTCTTTGATACCGCGCTCAAACAAATGGTCTGTAATGTGCTCGACAATGCCCTGGAAGCTTCCCCTGAATGGCTGAGTATGGAAGTCAGGCGTGAAGATGATGCATTGATATTTACCGTAGTCGATCATGGATATGGTTTCGATCCAGCCATCTTGTCACGCATAGGAGAGCCGTATCAATCGACCAAGGGTCGCCCCGGCAGTGGGTTGGGATTATTTTTCGTCGTCAATGTGGCGCGCAAACTGGGTGGTCATGTGGCAGCATCCAACCGCGAAGAAGGCGGAGCTATCGTACAATTGAGTCTGCCACTTTCGGCGATCAGGCTTTAGGAACATCACAGCGCTGCTCCACCTCATCGGAATACAGCTTTAACTTCAGGAATTGTTTCACTATGCCAGAGAGTCGTCTGCTACTCATTATCGAAGACGATACTGCTTTTGCCCGTACACTGGGCCGCTCGTTTGAGCGGCGCGGCTATACAGTGCTGCACGCAAGCAGCAAGGAAGATGCTGAAAAAATTTTATCAAACCATACGCCAGCTTATGCCGTGGTTGATCTGAAGTTGAATGGGCACTCATCTGGTCTGGCCTGCGTACAGTTTTTACATCAGCACAATCCCGACATGCTGATCGTCGTACTGACAGGATTTGCCAGCATTGCGACTGCGGTCGAGGCAGTCAAACTAGGAGCTTGCCAATATCTGTCCAAACCCTCCAACACAGATGATATTGAAGCCGCCTTTGGACATATCGCTGGCACAGCAGAGGTAGAAATTACGAATCGCTCTACGTCCATCAAAAATCTGGAGTGGGAAAGAATCCACGAAGTACTAGCCGAAACCGACTTTAATATTTCTGAAACAGCGCGCAGACTAGGCATGCACAGACGCACACTGGCACGCAAGCTGGAGAAACAAAGAATCAAGTAATTATTTAGGCTGGAGGTAAGCAAGAATAATTACAACTTCATCGGTTTAACGTAGCCTGTCATTTCCAGATAGCCCTGCCCTACCCTTTTGCCATCTTTCTGTATCGTCACAGCGCCTTCCCAATAAACCGCCCCGGTTGAGCGACGCGAGTCCAACTCCTGATCATCTTGTAGCGGGATGATTTGCCATTGCATATTGCCTGTAGAAATCGCCGTGGCAACGGGATACGCCGCATTAGTGCGGGGTGATCGCCATATGCGCTCAGGCTGGAATCGGATCTGCTCTGACGGGAACTGTGTAACTTGACCAGATTTATCACGCAACGTTGCATGGGCCCACACTGCCTCGCCACGTTGGTTGCGGATTTGAAACGCCATTAGCACATCGCCATTATCCAGATTGACACCTAGCCAATCCCAGCCTGTAGCTTGCGCATCCAACACGCTGGTGGACCATTCATGATCCAGCCATGCTTTACCCGTGATTGCCACGTCAGTCAATGTGGACTTGGCGACAGAGTCAGATGCAACAGCGGGTGCTTTTAAACGAGTCAGCTTGCCAGTAACTTGCAATTGGGGTTCGCTGTAATAATAGCTGGCCTGCTCTTGCTTTGGTCCTTTGCGCGAGTAACCCGCCTCCCCCTGCAACAGCATTGGCTGTGTCCGCGCAAGCTTCAACTGAAGCCTGAAGTCACGTGCCTGCACCTGTGCCTGATAACTGCCATCGGCGTTTCGCAGCAAATGCCAATCGCTCAATTTCACATCTGTATTGCCTTCTTTGGCATACGCCAAACCAAACCCGGAGCGTGCGCTTTTTTGATCATGCAATAGCTGTCCCAGATTGGCATCGGACAATGCCGCATGCGCGATCACCAGTTGTGAAGGCGCAAACGCGCTGGGATTGCTGCGATCATACTCGGTAGCAGAGCGAAAGAAGGTAATCTGAAAACCGATCGTGTGGTGATCTGGCGTATCAACCAAACCAGTGACGTACCACCATTCATTACGAAATGTGGGATGTGCACCGAAATCTGCTGGAAATTGCAAACGGGTACCAGAACGTACGGTGCTGAAATCCGGCGGTGCAGCAAGACTAATCGTGCTGTATGCCGCCAACAACAAGCCTGAGATAATTGAAAAATACGAAGCCTTGCTATAACGCATTACCAATCCTCCCTGACAGCCCGTATAGAATCACCAGCAACCGCCCGCGCGCCTGACAATACCGCCGTAGCGGCAGATGACAACAATAATAAGGCGGCAACCGACACCAGCATGAACCAGGGAATATGCATTTGCATACTCCAGTGAAATGACTGCGGGTTGACAATAAAAATCAATACCAGACTGATGACCCAGCCAAGCAAAAAGCCGACCGCAATCCCCAAGCCCGTCAGCAGAGTTCCTTCTGCGCCCAATATGTGCAATATCTGTTTGCGGGTCACGCCAACATGACGCAGCATACCAAATTCCTTGCTGCGTGCCAGTGTCTGCGCAGAAAATGTCGCGGCAACACCGAACAAACCTATCATCATCGCAACGATTTCCAATAAATAGGTCACTGCAAAACTGCGATCAAAAATTTTCAGACTGATCGCGCGGATTTCTCCGGGATCAGCAAACTCGACCACGTTACCAAATGGTAAGGCCCTCACCTGCTTAATGACTGACAAGGTACTGATATCTGGCATAAAAAACAGCGCGGCATCTGTCACTGTGAAATCCCCTGTCAGACGCTGGTAATCCGACAAACGGATTTGCAGGGAGCCTGATTGCCTCGCATAATCACGCCACACACCCGCTACCGTAAATGGGTGCACGCTGGCACCGACAGGCAAATTGACGCGCTGCCCGACACGATATCCATATAAATCCTGCATCGCTTCTGAAACCCAGACCGGCATGGTTTCTGTGTTGATCCTGGTAGCGTCAATTACATCCTCGGTCAATGGCAAGGTGCGCCCGGGGTCTGCTGCATCAATCGTGCGGGCAATCATGACGACTGGAGGCCGCGTCATCTCAAGAGTCAATGGAATGGTACGCAAAAATTCTGCGCGCTTGACGCCATTTAATGCACTGATCATTTTTTGTTGTGCCGGACTGATTGCAGCAGTTTCGCCGCTGGACGCCGTACGTACATATAAATTGGCCGATAATATTTGTGCCAGCCAATCATCTACAGATATCCTGAAGCTGGATACCATAATCGCCATTGCCACCATCAGACTGAAACTGGATAACACGCCACCCAGTGCAATCGAAGCCTGGTTGGGCGTGTTGGCCAGACGAGCAAGTACCAGCAACATGACCTGGTTTTTTCTCAGCAAAGCGGCACGACTTTGCAGGAAATTCAAAAGAAAACCAAATACCGTGGCGGAGCAGCGTGGCATCAATCCAATACCACCGACCAACAATAAAGCGATCGCCAGATAACCAAATACAGGCAATTCAAACAAGGGAGGCAATTGCGTCAACACACCGCCCAGCGCAAGACAAATCAATGCCGGCCAGGGCGACGCAAAGCGTGTCATCGCCACATCCTCACCACCTGACTTTAATGCCGGCCCGGGCTGCGTACGCACCGCTTCCAATGCGGGTGCCAAACTCCCCAACAAGGCAATACCCGTTCCAAGACTAAAAAAAATGATCACCGACACCAGATCCAACTTCACATCGGGCCGGATTCCCGGGAAATACCCACCACCGAGATCGCCACCAAAAAAACGCAAGGCCAGCGCTGCCATGCCATATCCGGCAGCGAGGCCAATCAGCGATCCGAGCGCGCCAAGCACCCCACCCTCCAGCAAGATTTGTCGCAACAATAAACCACGCGTCATTCCAATTACACGCATCAAGGCAAGTTGAGAACGCCGGCGCAGCACCGACAAAGCTTGCGTTGAAAAAATCAAGAATGCGCCTGTGAACAGGGCAACCAGCGCCAGCACATTTAAATTGACACGATAGGCACGCGACATATTGGCACTGCGCGCTTCCTGATCCGCACTCTCCGTGATCAATAAGCGATTGGAAAATTCTTTAGACAAGTTGCTGCGAAAAACTTCGCGTGAGACACCGTTATCCAACTTCAAATCTATCCGTGACAGCTTGCCAAGTCGGCCAAAGCGCCACTGCGCGGTGGCGATATCCATAACGGCAATGCGTTGCCCGGGGCGCGCCCTGACAATGCCGCCAGCAACCCGCAATGAGACAACTTCTGTACCACTTTGTAAGCGCAGTTGATCGCCCGGCCTGACGGCCAGCCATTCTTGCGCAGCCGGGGACAAGAAGATCGCGTCATCAGACAAGGTATCCAATGGATGATCGCCCTGAGGCACACCGAGCAAATCCGGTGCCAATTCCATCGCGTGGAATACATCAATCCCTAGCACTTTCAACGCACTACGTTGTCCCGGTATAGTTGCATCAATTTCAAGAACAGGATTTGCCAGTGCTACGCCCTGGTGTTCTGCAAGCAGCGGGTACACAGACTCATCAAACAAGCTTTGCGTACCACGCACCTGCAAATCGGATTGCCCGACCAGACTTTTAGCTGCGGCAGAAAATTCGTTCAACGCGGCGCTATTGATCAGGTCAATCGCAAAACCGAGGGCAACCCCAAGGGCGATGGCCGCAATGGCGGCGATCGCCCGCACTGGATGAGCGCGCCATTCACCAATGACCAGCCATTTCATGAGCTGTGTATGCAAATTACTCAGCATGAAGCAAGCTAGCATCCTGACCTGCATTCGGCACCATAGGATGCAGCCCCTCACTGGTCAATATCAAAATCCGGTCCGCAGTCGATGCGGCTGCCATTGAATGTGTCACCATGATGGCAGACGCACCATTGGCCTTGATCTCATCACGCAGTAGTTTCAAGATACCTTGCGCTGTAGCCGGATCCAGATTACCCGTAGGCTCGTCGGCCAGCACCAGCGCGGGCTGATGCACCAGCGCACGTGCAATGGCGACACGCTGTAATTCGCCACCAGACAATTGACGAGGAAAACTGTTACCCCGTCCATTCAGGCCAACCGCCTCCAACATTGCTGTTGCGCGTGCAGGTGATTCCCCATTGAGCAACAGTGGCAAGCTGATGTTTTGCATCAAAGTCAAATGGGGCAACACGTGAAAAGCCTGAAAAATAAAACCCAGCTTCTGACGGCGCAGGCGTGTCGATTCATCATCCGTCAGCTGCGACATGATGACACCATCGACCAATACACTGCCGGAATCAGGCGTGTCCAGCCCGGCAATCATATTCAGCAAAGTGGATTTACCAACGCCGGATTCACCCATGATCGCGACGTACTCACCCGCATGTAGGGTGAAATCCAGGCCTGACAACACTACGCGCCCATCCGCATAGCTTTTCTTCAGGGCACGACATTCCAACGCGGCGACTACTGTCATTTATCAGGCCATTCATTCATGTGACTACTAACTCCTGTTTGACAATAACTTTTGCAGGCCAGGCTGTGTAATAGGCTTTACACAACCACAAAAGCAATGCTTCAATTTGAAATTATGTATCAGACCCGAGATTGATCTGGCATCAAATAGGACATTATCAGATAATTAGTAGATATTTATCTTTTAAACCATTTGAGGCCATCTTTTTCTTACCAAAAGATCCCCCAGGAATAGGCTTACTCCGCAAGCTACAGAAAATTCACTCAAGCATGCGATAATCCAAGAACAAGCTCATCAATTACATCATGACCGCACCAAAACCTGCGACAACAACACTATTTGGCTTGAGCATCTGCAATATGCGCTTTGCAGAGGCGAATGCGCATTTATTGGATGTGGCCGGTCATCGCGACCATGTCAGTCGCGTGGTGGTGACGCCAAATGTGGATCATATGACCAAGCTCGAATATGAACCTGCATTCAAGACCCTGTATGCAACATCTGATTATATTTTTGCCGATGGCATGCCCATTATCTGGGCCAGCAAGATGTGCGCCCTGCCCTTGCCAGAACGTGTGACTGGGGCTGATCTGTTCGTGTCGCTATGCCGGGGCTGCATAGAAAAAGATTTGTCGATTTTTGTTTTAGGCGGCATGCCTGGGCAAGAAAGCCTGTTGCTGGAATCCTTCGCCAAGACTTACCCTGGACTCAAGGTCGATATTTTTTGCCCATCCATGCAGTTCACTGCCGATGGATCAGAAAGTGACCTGGCGATACAACGCATACAGGCTGCCAAACCAAATATTCTTTTCATTTGCCTGGGCATGCCCAAGCAGGAAAGACTGGCATTTCGTTATCGTGCGCAATTCACTACTGACAATGTGCCGCTAATATTGTGCGTGGGCGCAGCGATGGAATTTGCATTAGGTCAGAAAAAACGTGCCCCGCTATGGATGCAAAAGATAGGCATGGAGTGGTTCTGGCGTCTGGCCAGCGAACCGCGACGCCTATGGCAGCGTTATACGACACAAGCCTGGCGTTTTGTCGGGCTATTGCTGCGTGAGAGAAAAATACAAAAGCAAATGCGCTGAATTCCAAAAAAATTCCAGCAAGCTGTACTCTACGTTTGGGTAAAACGACAAAAAAACCGCACAGATAAAATCTGTGCGGTTTTTTCTTGGGAGCTTATCTACCGCATATCTACTACTTATCTTTACAAACTTATGCCACTTTTTTTGCATCGAAGAATTGCTCATCTTCAGTAGAACCATGCAAAGCTGTCGTAGAAGACTTACCTTGCTGGATAGTTTGCGTCACTGCATCAAAGTAACCGGTACCAACTTCACGTTGATGCTTAACAGCTGTAAAGCCTTTTTCTGCTGCTGCGAATTCGGCTTCCTGCAATTCAACGAAGGCTGACATCTGGCGACGTGCGTAGCCATGGGCCAGGTTGAACATACCGTAGTTCAATGCATGGAAGCCTGCCAGTGTGATGAACTGGAATTTGTAGCCCATTGCGCCCAGTTCTTTCTGGAATTTGGCGATCGTTGCATCGTCCAGGTTTTTCTTCCAGTTGAAAGAGGGAGAGCAGTTATAGGACAGCAATTTACCTGGGAACTTGGCATGAATAGCGTCAGCAAATGCCTTGGCGAATTCCAAGTCAGGTTTGCCGGTTTCACACCAGATCAAGTCAGCATATTCTGCATATGCCAGGCCACGGGAAATCGCTTGTTCCAGACCTGGTTTGGTTTTGTAGAAACCTTCAACTGTGCGCTCGCCTGTGCAGAAAGGCTGGTCGTTGGGATCAACATCAGATGTCAGCAAATCAGCGGCTTCAGCATCGGTACGGGCCAGTATCACGGTAGAAGTACCCATGATGTCGGCAGCCAGACGTGCGGCGTTCAGTTTTTCAATGGCTTCACGGGTAGGTACCAGAACCTTGCCGCCCATGTGGCCGCATTTTTTAACAGAAGCCAGTTGATCTTCAAAGTGCACGCCTGATGCGCCCGCTTCAATCATGGCTTTCATCAATTCAAAAGCATTCAATACACCACCGAAACCGGCTTCAGCATCCGCTACGATAGGGGCGAAGAAGTCGATGTCGTCTTTGCCTTCAGACCATTGGATCTGGTCAGCACGTGTCAGTGTGTTGTTGATACGCTTGACAACCAGTGGTACGGAATTGGCTGGGTACAGGGATTGATCAGGATACATTTCACCGGCAACGTTGGCGTCGCCAGCGACTTGCCAGCCAGACAGGTAGATGGCTTTCAAGCCAGCTTTAACCTGTTGCATAGCCTGGTTACCAGTCAATGCGCCCAGGGCATTGATGAAAGGTTCGTTATTGACCAGATCCCACAATTTGATCGCGCCATTTTTGGCGATAGTGTGTTCAACTTTCATAGAGCCGCGCAGGCGAACGACTTCTTCTGCCGTGTAATTACGCTTGATACCGTTCCAGCGTGGGTTGGTATCCCAGTCTTTTTGCAATTCAGCTACTTGTTGTGCGCGAGTTGTCATATTTTTCTCCTGTGGGCAAATCAAATAAAAAAGTGAATCCGTTGAGAGAAATAATAGGGTATTTTTTGCGTAGCAACAAGGTCTTATATAAGACATATGACAAATATTTAATCGTTTAAAATCAAATACTTGAAATCTATTTTTTGCGATGTGAAATTATATTTCTTAGAATGAGAAAAATAATTTGTGCGATGGCATACTGGAATTTCACAATATGAAAAATGCCGTCCACATTATAAAATTTGGAATTTAAATTTATTACATAAAGAAAATTAAGTTTCAAATTGCCTTTGAGAACTGCAAATTTTTACTTCAGATTTTTTTACTCCAGCACAATTTCATACCAAGGCGAGGGATAATCAATTTCCAGCTGAAATCCATTGGATTTTTTCGTGGCCGCGCTGGCAGGTAAAGCCTTCATGCGGGCACCACTGCCATCCAGAGGGTAGATAGTGATTTTCTTGCTGCTGGTCGGATGAAATAGCTTGACCGCGACACGCTCAAGCCAGACCGGGGCAGTGGCCTGGAGAGAACCAGAAGGTTTATTGGCTGTGGCGATTTCAGGTTCAAGCGTCCACCATCCGCGCTGACCATCATAGTTGACTAATTGCCTCGGCCGCTGGGGTACGGAATCTGGCTGTGTGCCGGCAGTCGCACCAGACAGCACCAACAGCATGCGGTGCGAATCTTTGAGCGTCAACGTATCGCGACTGGTCAGCAACACAACGCCATATTGACGCCCTTTTTCTGAAAACAGGGGCAACTGCATTTCAGCAATGGCGATACCGGATGTTGCTGGCCTGCTGCCAGCAAACATTCTGGTATAAGTTGTATCTGCCGCCAACCAGGGACCAGATTCGCTGTAACGCAATTGCGCGCCTGGCGCAACCCACAAACTATCTTCATCTGACCAATTTTTTTGATACGCTAGTGCAGGTGTTTGTGTCAGATCGGTTTTCATTTGCATGCCGTGCTGCAAGCCTACGCGCGCGAAAAACACATGCTTGAATTCCAGCCCCAATTTTGCTTCCAGATATGCCGGAAAGCCAATGCCGCTGACACCATCGCGTAAAGCACCCAGCATCTGACGGGTTTCTGGCACCAATTTGACTGCGATCTGCGCAGGCAAAGGCCGGACTTGAAACTGCCTGAACAGGCTAGCCGACACGCCGACTGTTGCCAATTGACCGGAATGCCCGCTCAGCCCAAAGCTATCGGGTAGCGATTGCCAGTTATCGCCATCGATATAGTGAAATAAAAATAAGCCGTCCCAATCCTGCGCAGCGGCAATCGCACTTACCACAGGTAAAATTTCGGCCGACTGCTGATTCGGGAAAGCCTGATTAAATTCACTGAGCACGAAAGGCTTGTGCACATCGCGCACATAAGCGCGTTGCAACAGATCTTGCCAGCCTTCACGCAATACCGAACTGTTGCGGATGCGCCAGTCATTCCTGTCCCAATCCAGATGTGGAAAATCATAGTGATCGACATAGAAATGCTCGTCCACATAATCCATATGCTGCTGGGCATCGGCAAGTGCGATGCCACCAAAATACATTTGCGAGCCTGTCAGGGGAACAAGCTCTCCTACCTCCTGCCGTATGGTTTTGCGCATGGCAGTCAGGTATTGCTGATCCAGTTCCGATAAAAACCGTACATAGTCAAGTACGCGGCGACCATTACCTGTCTCATGTGGCAAGTATTGCTGTTGCAAGGCAGTCGGCGTCCCCAAACCCAGTTTGTTCACAACCCGGTTGCTCAGGCGTTGCACCCTGGCATACCAGCCTTCTCCATATTCCAGCACGCCGGCCTCTGAGGACTTGACATTAACAATGCCCTTGCGCGCCATCGAACAACTGTCCCAGATAGCGCATGCGCGCTCGGCGCTGCCATATTGATGCAATGCCCATTTCTGCCAGTTTTGTTGCAGCATGCGCTCATATTCACCGGTAAGCCCGTCCAGCTGGGTACGCTGCCATGCACCGATCAATGAAGATTCATTATTGATCTCTATCATCGCCAGCGCTGGATCATCCTTCAACTCCAGACGACGTAACAGTTGTTGCACATACTCTGCCTGCAAGCTGATCATGCGTGGCTCAAACAAATGCAAAGGGTGGCTGGCAAAAGGCATTTTTTCGCCGGGCATCAAGGGCGTTACCTGATCAACTGCCGGGCGAAATTGATAACCGACATGCAAATTCAGATTGACGTACAAACCTTCTGCTTTTAAGGCAGTGATGAATACACGCAGACGACGCAAGGCGGCTTCATTAAAACTGGGGAAAGCAGCCGTGGTCAAAATCCCACGGGGTTGAGTGAGACTGTCACTGAGGATGCTATCCAGATGATGCAGGCGAACTGCATTGAAGCCCAGTTTACGCAGACGCAGGGCAATTTTTGCTGCGTCTTTTTCTTCTGGAAAATTGGCAGCACTAGCCAGACTGATGCCGAACAGACGTATTCGGCTATCATCTTTCGTGCCTGGTCGCGCATCCGGGCCTATACGGTAAAAATGTCCGGACTTGACAAACAGGCGGTCACTTGCCTCCAACATATGGTTCATGCCGCCAAAATCGACCATGCCAGACAGTGCATCTTCATTCACATCAAACCGGTACCAGGACAATTCCCCAGCCGATACCGTCACCCAAAGGCAGCTTGCAATAGCAAGCAAAAAGGCCCTGGCAAGCCAGCCAGGGCTAAAAATCGACGGTAATTGAAAATACTTCATAGTTTGATTCGCAACAGACATGGCAGCCATTAGAATGGGGACTTGCGCAGATACACTCAGCGAAGCAAAAATACGCGAACTTTTTGCGCAAACCCTAAGAATATCGCACAAACATATGACTTCAGTATTGGGAAATGCAAAATTTAGCTATGCTGCCTGCTAACAACAGCTTGAATCAGATGGAAACAAATCTCATTAAATTGATGATTGTTTTATTTGTCATTTTTTCATTGTTACCATATGGTATATCCTGGGACTATACCGGTTCTTCTGCACTGACCATGGAAGGTTCACTGACCACCAAGCTGCAATGGGGTGGGCTGTTTATTCTGGCCACCTTTATTTTGTACCGTCATCTGCCAGAGACCTTGAAAGATATACGTGCCATGAATCCATTTCTGGCCATCGTTTTAATCTGGTGCCTGGCTTCCAGTTTGTGGTCTCCCTTATCCGCAACGACTTTCAAGCGCGCTATACAGCTCTACGGCATCGTCATGATAGGCCTGAGCATACAAATGGCAGCCCGCCCTTTACATCTGATGGTCAATTATGTTCTTTATACCCTGATGGGCCTGTTGATATTGTCTTTTTTCATGGCAGTTGCCGTTCCCAGCATAGGGATAGATTACGATCTGGGTGGTGCCTGGCGTGGTGCGTTGTCACAAAAAAATGAATTGGGTCAAGTTGCAGCATTAAGTATTTTACTTTGGCAGATCAAGGCATGCATAGAAAAAGTGGGAATACAAAAACTGCTGTTCGGCATGTTATTCGCGTTCTTCATGCTGGTCATGAGCAAAAGTTCCACCAGCATGATTATCACCTTGCTGACTTCGGGTGTTTTTCACCTTTTACGAAAACGCTATATTTCATCTTCTTATTCTTTGACCCGCGCCAGCCTGGTGCTGTTTTGCATGTTGACAGTTGCTGTCTATGTCTTCTTCATGCATGAGTCGCGCCTGCCGACCTGGCAAGAAGCGGCCTCACCCATTGCCAGCCTGTTTGGCAAAGGGACGGATCTGACCGGCCGCACTGACGTATGGCAATTGGTGTGGCTGGAAATTAATAAACATTACGTAATGGGTCTGGGCTATGGCGCATTTTGGCTGGGGCCAGACAGCCTGTCACAATTTGTGATTGATGCCCTGCACTGGATACCCTTGCAGTCGCATAATGGTTATCTGGATATTTTGAATGAGCAAGGCCTGGTGGGATTGATATTTGTCACACTCACCTTACTGACACATGCTTATTACCTGAACGCGCTGTCGCGCCTGGACAGACAGCAAGCCGCTTTCTGGAGCGCCATGCTGACGGTCGTGGTGATCACCAACTTTACTGAGAGCAGTCTGTTTCGCGGCTTTGTGTTTCAAAACGTGTTCTTTATCTTCAGCCTGGTGGCGGTCAGCTCGTCCATCAGAAGACTGAAAATCGCGCAGCAAACTTCGCTTGCCAGCGCTAAGCCATCAACTTTCGCCCCAAAGCCTGAAATGTCTGTTCAATATAACGATATGAAAGATGCGACATCAGCAAGGAAAGAAGCGTGACCATCAGCAATTTCAGTAAGGCATTTACCTCCGGCACCCAGTATGCGACAGCGCCCAGAACCAGCCAATGGTACAAATACAGCGAATAACTAACCCTGCCCAGGTAAACGACAAATCGCCATTGCAAAAAATCGCTCAAATAATTTTTGGAAAATACCAGCGTTGGAAACATGAAAAACAAAGCCAGGCCCTGCACGGAATAACGCAGCGATTCCCTGAATTCTTCTACGCGTATCACCATACTCAAAGCCATCAAGGCCAAACCCAGCGCAAAAACACGCCAACGCATGAGTGCGCTGGAAAAATGCGGATACCTGCTCAACAAGACAGACAAGGCAACCCCATACAAGATCGAATCTGCCCTGGTGTCGGTTGCCGTATAGGTGCGGTAATGGGGCAAGTGATCAAGGCCAATACCATACACCAAATAAATTCGCCAGCACAGCATCGCTACCAGACAGGCACTGATAATCGCCAGAAAGCGCTTTGGCAAGCTGATAAAACTGATAAAGAGAAACGGGAAAACAAAATAGAAATGCTCTTCGACGGCCAACGACCAAGTGATGGCCAAGGGTTGTTTGATAAGCCCGCCACTGAAAGTGGAGTAAATACCATAGTAGTTGGCATAATAAAAAAATACCGACCCCACCTCTGCCCACTTCCAGTCATCGCCCGCAATCGCCATCAATGCCAAAGAAATCACAACGAACACCAACAAGGCTGGCGTCAGGCGAAACAACCGGCGCATATAAAAGTGACGGATGTTCATAGTGCCACTGGCATCCCATTCAGACAGCATGAGCCTGCTGATGATGAAGCCACTGATGAAAAAGAAAATGGTGACACCTAGGCCGCCAGGCACGACATGGCCAAATCCGGCATGGGAAAAGAATACGAGCGCAATGGATACAGCACGAAGGCCATCCAGTGCCTGCAGACGATTTGATGGGTGGACGCTCATGCCTAGTCTTGCCCTGTTTTAGTATTTTTTTTATCCGGGTTGCCATAGGCATGGGCTGCCCTGCCCCAAAAATAACTTAACTTGCCCAACTGGGAGGCTGCAATTCTCAACCAGTAAAAAGAACGCAGTGATCTGACAGGCAAACAAACGAGGGCGAATACCAGAGCCAATACAAACTGCAAGCAAGCCCTGCCGCTTAACATCAGGGCAGACATCCACTTCTTTGTACCAGCCAGCATCGCCAATTCTGTCCGTATAAACAGTTGCCCGGTACGGTAAGATCTTTGCAGCAGCCATTTTGCCGTTGCCCGGTCCGCCGGAATGGCTTCATAAGCTGGTGCCTCATCACACCAGACCATAACGGCGCCCAGTTTGGCAAGCTGTCTGAACAACATGGTGTCTTCGCCACCGGTGGTGCCAAAAGCAGGATCAAATGGCCCTGCCTGGTCTTTTTGCGCCTGGGTCAGTGCATTCAGAAGGGAGTGTCTTATCATGACATTGCCACTGCGCGCATCACGGTGATCGATCAAGGTGCCTGTCGCTAAACGCCGCCGGTCAAAAAAGCCGCCCCGTCGTATCCATTCCGGCGTCTGCTCTGAATATTCAGGTAATACAGGTGCAAAAATCACATCCGCATGATGTGCATTTTGTACCTGCACTAATTGCGCCAGCCATTCCAGCACGGGCACTTCATCATCATCAATCATGACGACCCAGATGCCGGTGGCTGCGGCGATCGCGGCGTTACGGGCCAGAGAAATATTGGGATAGGCAAGATTGTAAGACTTGAGCCTGGTACCAAATACACTTGCCATGTCTTTCAGGACATCAGAGGCTGAACTTTCAACATCATTGTCAACCACTACCACTTCTATACTGTGGCCAGACAAGGTCTGATCAAGTATCGCCTGCAACAAGCGCTTCAACAACAGCGGTCGCTTATAGGTACAAATACATATACTCAGGTCAACCATGAAAACTTATTTGTTCCGTCGGAAAATACGCGAAAACCATCGCGACAGCCAGAAAGATGAGCCTGATGCTGCATCGTCGTATTGGTTGTAAATCGTGCCCAATACACTGACACCAGCAGCCTGCATGTCAGCTTTGGTATGACGCAACTCATCAATATAGCTATGGTCTTTTCTGGCCACCAGCAAGACGCTGCCAGTCTGATGCGCGACCATCTGCGCATCAGAAGCATTGGCTGCGGTGTAGGTATCAATGACAAAGGCATCGAACTGATCCGAGCATGATTCCAGCAATTCGCGTATGCGGGGGGCGCGTAGAATTTCCAGCGGGTTGGGTGGCCTTGGACCGGCAGGCAACAAATAAAGATTGGGCATTAATTGTATCAAGGCATCCGCCAATGCGATGCGACCAGCCAGCACAGATGACAGACCATCAGGCTTACCGAGGGAAAAATACTCGTGCAGGCTGCCTTTGCGCAAGTCAGCGTCGATGAGCAAGGTACGCTTGCCTACCTGAGACAGCGCAATCGCCAGACTGGCTGACATATAGCTTTTCCCATCCTGATGGGCGGAACTGACCAGCGCAAGTTTGATCTTTTCCTGTGCGCTGAACTTGAGCAATAACTCGCTACGCAAACGGCGAATTTCTTCAGCCTCTTTACTGAATGGGAAGTAAAAGAATTTTAAGGATTTATCGGCACTACCGTTGATCAGCTCTTTACCGGAAAAGCCAAATTGCTCGCCCAGGGCCTGATCCAGTTGCGGCTGCGTCAGATAGCCCAGGGCCAATGCCGCATCACCAAATCGCAGTTTTTTGTCTTTCTGCAATTGTGCGACCTGATCAATTTGCTCAGGCGTAAGCAAACCTCTTTGCAGAAACAGCTCCCCCAGCCGCCCTATTTTGGAAGCATCTGGTACAAAAGTCTCAGCTTCGCTCATGCAAACCTCGCTCGGCGCGGAAGCTGGTTTGCTCATCGCCTAAAAATTTTTCATCAAATCCAATTTTTGCTATCACCGGCTCATCAAATTCCCGTTCAAGATCTTCTATGCAACGTACGCGACGGTTCAGCAATTCAAGCAAGAAAGCCAGACCAAATCCAAACGCTATGCCTGCGATCAAGCCAAATACCAGGTTATTACGCAGCAGTGGTTTAGCATGTTTTTCCGGCAATTCTGCCCATTGCATCACTGATGCATTGGAGATGGAGACATTACTTGTCATCAGCAATTCATCAAATTTCTGGATCGCGGCATTGTAGATTTTTTGTACGCTGTCAAGTTGGCGCTGATAAGAACTGATGACATCCCTGTGTTTCTTGTTTTCGAAAGTCTTTTTCTGATAATTCGCGATTTCTGCCTCAATGACTTTTTCAGTCTGGAACAGGCGAGTTTCAACCGCACTCAGCGATTCAAACGCCGTTGCTGATTCTTTCTGCAATTTATCCAGCAAAGACTGGCGCTCATCCTGGATGGCAATGTACTTAGGATGACGCACCCCAAGCGTGATCTTGGCATTGGCCAGCTGCGTGTCAAGGGAAATAAGCGCAGCTTTGACACCCGAGATATGACCAATACCAGCAATTTCAGGGATATCAGATTCAGGGCTACCCTGCCTCACCAGTTTTTCCAGGGATTGCCGCTTGGCCTGTGCTTCTACCCTTTGAAGCTGTACATCTACCAGACGTACGCTAAGGGCATTCATTTGTTTCGATTCGATATCAGCTCTTTCATCGACATCAACGATTTGATATTCCTGCTGATAAGCAGTCAGCTTTTTCTGCAACTCATCGATTTGCCTGCTCATGGATTCCAGTTGGGCATTGTATTGATCCCGCCTGGCTCTGGCTGGCGCATTCATCATTTCCAGAGACAAATCAATGTAGGCCTTTACGACAGCATTGACAACGTCTTTGGCATGTTTGGGATCACTTGATGAATACTGGATTTCGATGACGCGACTATTTTTATGGGGTGCCACATCGATATTTCTGACGACAACCTCAGCCAGGGCCCGCAAACCGCGCTGTTCACCATACTTGACGATAAACTTCTTTCCTTCCGGCGTTGCCTGCAAGCCCAGTGCCTGTATCACCCTTTCGGCAACCTGTACGCTCTTGATGACATCAAACTGTGTTTGCAGGTAACTCTCATCCTGCAGGGGATTGAATTGCCGTCCGCCGATAGGATCATTCATACGGTAATCAATGAACAGGTCTGCGCTAGCCACATAGGTTTTAGGAAGCACCAGACTGGCCACGCCAGCACCGATAACCGCTAATACAACGACAAAGACAATCAGATTTTGGCGTGCGCGCAACATTGCGCCTATCTGCGCGAAGGAAAGTACCAACTCACTCGGGGATGTTCTCATGGTGCTTAGAAGATCCGTTCGTTGATAAATACGACATCGCCAGGCAAAACACTTTCGGTGATGCCAACCGATACTTCACGTAAATTGCCACTACTGTCTTTGCGGTGAATACTGATACGACGTACAGAACCGCGTTCAGTAATACCACCACCGATGGACAAGACCCGCATGACGTTCAAATCTTCTTCCATCGGATACATGCCAGGCCGACGGACTTCGCCGTAGACATAAAAATTCTTCAACTGAGGAACAAATATCACATCATTAGGCAAGATCTTTTGCGCCAGACCAGCAGACATTCTGGCGGCATCCAGCTCAAGCTTGATAGTGGCGTATTCTTGCAACTCAGCGGCGGGGTTGCCCGGCTCACGGCGCAGGATATGCAAGTTTTTCTCGGCTCTTTGTGATATGCCGCCAGCAAGGCTTAATGCTTCAAGAATACTGATTTGCCCCTGTAATGGGTAGCGTCCCGGCCGCAATACCTCACCCAGTACGGAAAAAGTTCTGCTAAGCTGCTGCAAGACCTTCACAGAGACTTTAGGATTTTTTATATATTGGCCCTGCTCCAGTTTTCGCGAAAAGATGGCGGCAATCTCAGTAGCTGTCTTACCCTTGACTTCAACAGTACCAACCAGCGGCAAAGTAATGACGCCACTTTCGCCTACTGTCACGTCAGCGGTCAGGTCAGGCTGCCCAAACACCGTGATCAGCAATTGGTCACCCTCGCCGATCACATCACTGGCAGCCTCAACGGGCGAAGCAGGCACATCGGTCACAGGGGCAGGTACAACAGCCTTATCAATCTGAAGTTGAGACTGGGGCACTTTTGACAGGCGACTCTCCAGTTTCAGGCCAGCAGGCGATTCAGACAAATTTTCTTGCGCCCGAGCCTGACTGACAAATGCAGCAGCCAACATCAAAGACAGCGCCACAAGAGCTGGAGTTTTATTTAAATCGTAGAAAAAAGACCACATTGGCATCTTACGCTCAGGCAATTCATGCAAAGAGCTTCATTTTATATTGCAATAGTAAGAATAGATGCAAATTTTTGTCAGGACAACAAAACTACGCGCCACTCCCGCGCGAATCAGTATCATCGTTATCTTTTAATTACAAAAATTAACCTTTATTGAATTGTGAGCAACTCAAAGCTAAGTTAACATCCAGATAAAAGCAAGAAAGATAAATTATGCCCAGTTCTACCCCGCTATCAGAAAATGCCACAAAGGTGGTGCCATTGGTGATCATTGCACCAGTGCGCGATGAGGCTGATTTAATCAAACTCACCCTTGACTCCATGGTGGCACAAACGGTTAAGCCCCTTGAATGGATCATCGTTGACGACGGATCTCAGGATGGTACCGCTGATATTGTGCGCGCCTACGCTGAAAAACATGATTTTATCAGGCTGGTCCAGCGACCTGACCGTGGCTTTCGCAAGGTTGGTGGCGGCGTCGTAGCCGCATTTAAATTTGGTATCACCCAGATCCTGCATCAGGAATATGAATATATAGCCAAATTAGACGGTGATATGTCTTTCGGCTCACGCTATCTCGAATTGATGTACGAAAAATTCGCGCAAAACCCCAAATTGGCGGCTGTATCCGGCAAGGTTTTTCGTGAAGAAGAAGGCAGGCATGTCGAAGAAATCATTATTGACGAGCATGTTGCCGGCCAGTTCAAGTTGTATCGCCGTGTTGCTTTTGAAGAAATTGGCGGTTTTGTCGAGGAAGTTTTATGGGATGGCATAGATGTCCATACCGCCCGGATGAAAGGCTGGACAACACTCAGCTTTTATCATCCCGATGCGGTTTTGATGCATCACCGCCTGATGGGCTCTTCTGACAAGAATGTCTACCGTGGACGTTTGCGCTGGGGGCGTGGCATCTGGTTTATGGGCTATCACCCTTTATATGCACTGGCCTCAGGAATTTTCCGCATGCGGGAAAAACCGTTCATTATTGGCGGCTTGCTGATTATTGCCGGTTACCTTGGTGCGGTACTCAAGCGTGCCCCCAGGTATGACAATCCTGAATTTCGTCAGCATCTGCATCGCTGGCAATTAGGCCAGATCAAAAACCTTTTGCTTGGGCGCAAAAATTAAAAGCAATTCCCCCCTGATTTTCATTGATTTAACTAGCTGAGCATCGAAAAAACCAAGTTTATATGTTTAAAGCCTCATCATTTTCAAACGCATCCCAGCCCGCGCAATTATTGGCGGTAATGACCGGCATTGCGTTTGGCGCCACTATTTATCTGACCTTGTTCGGCATTATCATTTATTCTGATCATGCAGATCCTGAGGTATTTGGCGTACGCATGCTGATCGCCAGCCTGACCAGTGTCATTGTATTTTCCAGCCATCAATTGCTGAGTACGATGCAGGAAAAACCCATACTGGCAGCTTTTCCCAATATTACCGGGCGCTGGTTTATCGTCTTCATGGTCGTGCTGCTAAGCGCCTATGTCGACAAGACCTCCGAACAATTGTCGCGCGCGGTAATGCTGATATGGCTGATCATTACCCCCTTCACTTTAACCTGCACTGCGGTGGTCATACGCAGTCTGGCGGTATTGTATTACTCCAACCCGGCAAGAAGACGCAAGGCTGTGCTGATCTGGTCCAATTCTGCCTGTGCTGATCTGGTGGAGTCTTTACGCAAAACGCCGCTGGCGGCAATCGATATTGTGGGCTTTTTTGATAACCGCAATGAATCGCGCCCGCCTGCCAATCTGGTACGGCTGGGAGATTTAAGTGAAGCCGCACGCTGGATTGTCGACGAGGACACAGGTCACGTGAACGTGGATGTCGTTTTCATCGGCTTAAATACCAGGGAGCCGGAAGAATTGGCCGATATTATTGCCATCCTGGAGGACAGCACTGCATCCACCTATTTCATCCCTGAATCGCTGATTTTTGGCATGCCCGGGATTCAGTTGCGCGAACTGGCTGGACGTCCGGTCCTGGCTTCGACAGAGACGCCCTTCATCGGTATCGCGGCTCTGCCAAAACGCCTGCTTGATTTGCTTGGCTCAATGTCTGGTCTGATTTTGCTTTCACCAGTGCTGCTTCTGATTGCCATAGGTGTAAAACTCGGCTCACCCGGCCCGGTATTTTTCAAACAAAAAAGATATGGCATTGCAGGGCGCCCTATCAATGTCTACAAATTCAGAAGCATGCGCCCTAGCGACCCGAATGAGCGTGTGGTGCAGGCTACCGCACGCGACCCACGGGTAACGCCATTCGGCCGCTTCCTGCGTCGCTCTTCACTCGACGAGTTGCCGCAATTATTCAATGTCTTGAAAGGTGAAATGAGTCTGGTTGGGCCACGCCCACATGCAGTGGAACATAATGAGCTCTACCGGAAACTGGTCAGTGGGTATATGTTCCGCCACAAAATCAAACCGGGAATTACCGGTTGGGCCCAGGTCAATGGGCTGCGCGGTGAAACCGAGACGCTGGAAAAAATGGAACAACGGGTCGATTATGACTTGTACTACATTCAGCATTGGTCAGTCTGGCTGGATATAGTAATTATCTGGCGCACGCTGAAAGTGGTGTTGGGCGATAAAAACGCCTACTGAAGTATTGCTGAGGGCAGATACCTGACGACACAGGCCTATTTTGCCTTCAGCGTAGCGCGCAGTTTGCGTAACTGCTCGCCAAAGGCAGATTGCCGCAAGCCCTGTTTGCCCTGATAAAGCTTGGCCTGCATTTGCGCCAGAATTGCCGGTGAACTGATGACGCCTTCACACAGCTGATTGGCACCAGTAGCAAAACGCAATTTATACGCCTGGTCGCCCCGCCCTAGATCGATCGATGTGATGCCCAACCCTTCTGCATTTCTGGCGCATTGCGCCAATAAAATCAGGCCAGGTGAGTACTCGGCATAATCGGTACAGTACCAGGGAAACCAGTAGTGTAAAACCTGGCGGGAACGCATGCCAAAATGTGCGGCGATCAAAGTATCGCCAGCATGCAGTGTCGATAAAATACCGGCAAATTCTGCACCTTGCGTGGTACGAATTTCTTCCAGCATGGCGCAAACCCATTCCAGCCTGAAGATGTCATGGCCAGCACCAACGGTACGCGCAAACTGTTCACTTTTTCCTGCCAGCAGCGCCTGATAATCGGCCTGACTGCTACTTTGCATTTCAAACCGTAATTCGCCAAATTTTTTAGCTAGTTTCCGCTCGTTTGTCGCCACTTTTTTAAGCAATGACGCATCCCGTTTTTCTGTCAAACGCATCGCATAGGCATCAAAGCCGCCTGTCATATCGAGTATATGGGACTGGCTGTGCAACCATGCGTATCGCTTGAAATCAGAGAATTCAGCGGGCATATGATTAAAGCCCAGATAACGGCATTGCATTGACTTCAAGGCTTCCTCCATGCGCCATTCAACTGAGGGCAAACGGACAGGCCCCTGATAATCAGATAAAAAGCCACCTATCGCTTCGCTACGGAATTTGCTCAGCGCATGAAATGGCCAGATACCCGTTAATCGATTCTGGTCTTCGCATATCAGCAATCTGGCGTCGTCCCTGGCATGGCTGGCAATCATGGTAAACACAGGTTGGTAATAGGGGCTGCAGTAGACAGTATTTGTTTGCAACATGCCCTTCCATTGCACCAGCAAGCTCGCGTCCAGTTCTTTGACATGAATCAAACTGAACTTCATTTCACCAAGCCTTCCTTCAAAAAATAATCATGTAAATTTTCATCCAGGCCGGCTTGTATACTTTGATCAACCAGTGCTGACAAACCACTGTTTCTGGTAGCATCAAATACAAACAGGCGATAGATATCGGCAAGTTGCACCACCAGTGGATTGGCCAGCATGACCCAGGGCTCTGTGCCGGCTTCGTTTTTCCGCAGCCAGAAACGGCTTCTGGAAGTATTGGTAGCAACGTTGACTCTGGCAACCCACCCTGCCTCAGACATACGCTCCAGCAAGCCCTCTATTTCATCAATACCCAGACTGGTTTGCATGCGAATGGCATTGATGCTGACCGCTGCTCCACTGTCAGCTGCACGGGCCTGCACCAGCACCTGCAAAATACAAACCGCATCTTCAAATGAACTACCCGGTGTTGGCACATGCCACCAGCGCTCGAATTTGATGACAGGCAAAGCCGCTGCAATTACCGCACCAATCAAAATGATCAACCAGGAGACATAAATCCACACCAAAAACAGCGGGACCGCAGCCAGGGCGCCATAGACAATCGTGTAAGTAGGAAACTGAATAACAAAGCTGGCAAAAATCCGTTTCGCTATCTCAAATGCCACGGCAGCAAACAAACCGCCCCATGCAGCATCACGCCACTCAACGGAACGGTTGGGCACAATCAGGTACAGCAGCGTAAAAGCGCCGGTGGTGAACAGGATCGAAGTCGTTGTGTAAAACACGCCCCCCAGGAATGGCACGGTACCAACGACCCCACTGGTAGCGGTAAATACATAGGATGTACTGGTAAGTGACACACCGACCAGCAACGGCCCCAGAGTAACGATTGCCCAATACACCAGCAAACGCTGCATGAATGGGCGGGATCTTTTCACTTGCCAGATCTGATTGAAGGAACGGTCTATGGTCGCCATCGTCGTCAGTGTTGTCATCATCAGGGCAACACCGCTGATGGCCGAAACACGGGTGGCTTTGGTGGCAAACTGTGTCAGATACCCTAAAATCGTATTGGAAATGCTTTTAGGCATCAGACTTTGAATAAAATACGCTTCCAATGAAGCCCGGAAGGTATTAAACAGCGGGAATGCCGTAAAAATGGCAAAAGCCACTGTCAAAATGGGAACCAGTGCCAATACGGTAGTGAAGGTTAAACTACCAGCAACTTGCGGCAAGCGCCCTTCCTCCAGGCGCTGGAGGGCAAATTTGAAGAGATTGAGTATTTGTTTCCACGACATACCACGCATAATTTTTGCTGCTTAAAATGAAGTTTGCCGCCATTTTACTAAGAGGCAGAGAATAAAGGCTCATATAATACAAGCATGACTACACCACAACTCACGATTTTAGTTTTATTTTACTCACGCCATGGCAGTACCCGGAAAATGGCCGAACTTATTGCTCAAGGAATAGAAAGCGTACCTGGCTGTAACGCCAGACTGCGCACCGTACCTGCAGTATCCACGGTAATTGAAGTTGGTGCAGCAGATGTTCCCACGGATGGGCCACCTTATGTTGAATTATCCGACCTGAAGGAATGTGCAGGTCTGGCCCTGGGTTCACCGACCCGTTTTGGCAATATGGCAGCCGCCATGAAGTACTTCCTGGACGGCACCGCAGCAGACTGGTTGTCAGGTACTTTAAGCGGCAAGCCAGGCTGCGTGTTCACTTCGACAGGCAGTCTGCATGGCGGACAGGAGTCAACCTTGCTCAGCATGATGTTGCCTCTGATGCATCATGGCATGCTGTTACTTGGCCTGCCGTATAGCAACCCGGAACTGATGACAACATCCACTGGCGGCAGCCCGTATGGCGCAACACACTGGTCGGGCAAGGAAGGCGCACTGCCGCTTTCCGAAGACAGCCGCAAGCTGGCCATCGCATTGGGCAAGCGCCTGGCAGAAACCAGCAGCAAATTGCAGGCCCAGGCATGAATACCGACAGAAACAGCGCGTATTATCTCACTGCCTCGCTGAGCCTGATTGCCTTAATCCTTGTCTGCGTGCTTTGGGAAGCCGTGCTGGCACCTTTACGCCCTGGCGGCTCATGGATGGTCATCAAGGCGTTGCCTTTACTGATTCCCTTGCGTGGCGTTGTAAAGCGCGATAACTATACGATGCAATGGTCATCCATGCTGATATGGCTGTATTTCACTGAAGGCGTGGTAAGAGCTGCCAGTGACCGCATCTTCCTTTCATCCGTGCTGGCCGGGTTGGAAGTCGCCTTATCACTGATTTTTTTCTTTAGCGTGATCCTGTATTTACGTCCATTGAAAAAAGCGGCGAAAGCCTTGGCAAAATCAAAAGCTGAGCAGTCATGAATGGAAAGCCCTCGATAAAATGAGCGCCGTATTTCTTGCATCAAGCGTACAAATTACAGGACCGGGCTTTGTACTGACTGACGAAACCGCTCAACAGCCTTATCTGCTGGACTGGCGCAAACGGTATCTGGGCAAGGCGCTGGCAGTATTACTGCCTGGATCAAGAGAGGAGGTCGCCGCATTGGTCAGGCTATGTGCCGAGCACGGCATTGCCTGCGTGCCACAAGGTGGCAATACCGGTCTGGTCATGGGCAGTGTGCCGGATCAGAGCGGCACCGCAGTGGTCATTTCTCTCAAACGTTTAAACCGCATCCTCGCTGTCGATATTGAAAACAATACCATCACGGTAGAAGCTGGCTGCCTGCTGGCTGATATACAGGCCGCAGCAGAACAGCATCAGCGCTTATTTCCCCTGTCCCTGGCCTCAGAAGGCAGTTGCACCATAGGCGGCAATCTGTCCACTAACGCCGGTGGTACGGCTGTTCTGCGCTATGGCAACACCAGAGAGTTATGCCTGGGCCTGGAAGTCGTCACTGCCAGCGGTAACATCTGGAATGGTTTGCGTGGCTTGCGCAAGGATAATACCGGGTATGACCTGCGTGACCTGTATATTGGCGCAGAGGGTACGCTTGGCATCATCACAGCAGCAGTATTAAAACTTTTTCCTGAACCAAAGGCAAAGATCACTGCGTTTGCCGCACTGGAAACCGCAGAGGCAGCGTTGAGTCTGCTCAGCCTGGCGCAAGCCAGCCTCGGGCCAACACTGACCGGCTTTGAACTGATTTCGGCGTTCAGCCTGCAACTGGTTTTAAAACATTTTCCAAAACTGAAAAATCCATTTGAAAGAAATTTCCCTTACTATGCCCTACTTGAAATTTCTGATCATGAAACAGAAAGCCATGCGATAGACCTGATGGAAAAAATGCTGGAAACAGCAATGCAAAATGCAAGCATACTAAATGCAGTTTGCGCCACCTCGATCAGTCAGTCAAAATCCCTATGGCACTTACGTGAAAATATTTCGGCAGCACAAGCTGCTGAAGGCATGAATATCAAGCATGATATTTCTTTACCTGTTTCGCAGATACCACATTTTATTGCGCTCACCGATACGCAGTTAGAAACTGCATTCCCGGGCTGCCAACTGGTATGTTTTGGTCATATGGGAGATGGTAACCTGCATTACAACGTCTCTGCCCCTTCAACGTCGGGCGATGTGGAATTTATCAAGAACCAGGAAGCCATCAATCGCATCGTGCATGATAGTGTCAATAGCCTGGGCGGTTCGATATCTGCCGAGCATGGCCTGGGCATGTTGAAGCGGGAAGAAATCAAGTTGTATAAATCCAGCCTGGAATTAAGCTTGATGCAGGCCATAAAGATGGCACTGGATCCACAGAATCTGATGAATCCGGGAAAATTGATCTGAGTCTGACGCCGGCATTCAAAAATAATGATGAAGTTACCAGCGTCCAAACTACAGTGAAATGACTACCTGATTCGTAAAGGTTTTCCACCACCACTGGCCTGATGACGCACAGGTTGGGCTTTTTCTACATGCATCGCCTTCGGCAATTGAAACACACTGACTGCATGGGTCAATGACATCGCCTGCTCTTCCATACTCTCAGCCGCTGCCGCTGCCTGCTCAACCAGGGCTGCATTTTGTTGCGTCATTTCATCCATCTGCGTAATCGCCAGATTGACTTGTTCAATACCTGAACTTTGTTCCTGGCTGGCCGCAGTGATTTCACTCATGATGTCGGCAACATGCTGAACACTGGTGACTATTTCATCCATGGTCTTGCCTGCTTCATCCACGAGCTTGCTACCCTGATCAACCTTGTCTACCGAATCACTGATCAGGGATTTGATTTCTTTGGCCGCACTGGCGCTACGTTGAGCCAGGTTGCGCACTTCTGCTGCCACAACGGCAAACCCTCTGCCCTGCTCCCCTGCCCTGGCCGCTTCTACCGCCGCATTCAATGCCAGAATATTGGTCTGGAAAGCAATGCCATCAATCACGCCGATGATGTCGACAATCTTGCGTGAGCTTTCCTTGATGGAGCCCATGGTACTGACCACTTGCCCAACCACAGCGCCACCTTTGACCGCAACACTGGAGGCGGAGACCACCAGTTGATTGGCTTGCCGTGCATTGTCCGCATTTTGCCTGACGGTGCTGGTCAGTTCTTCCATCGAACTGGCTGTCTCTTCCAGTGAGCTGGCTTGTGATTCGGTGCGGCTCGACAGATCGGCGTTGCCTGAGGCAATTTCTTGCGAAGCGACGGTAATGGTTTCTGTGCCTTCTTTGATTTTGAAGATGGTGTTCAACAGGTTTTCCTGCATTTTTTCCAGCGAATGCAGCAAATCACCTATTTCATCTGTGCCACTGGCATCAATGGTTTTTGTCAGATCACCATTGGCAATTTGATCAGCAATAATGGCTGATAATTTGATTGGCCCGGCAATGGTGCGGGCAATCAGCCATGCAGCAATAGAACCGATGATTATCGTCAAAATACCAATCACCAGCATGCCTGTTCTCGCCCCCTTGTAATTAGCCAAGGACTCATCATAAGACGCTTTCATTGCCTTGTGCTGCTGCTGGGCTAACTCACTCAATGCGAGCATCCATTTTTCATTAGGGGTATTGAATTCAGTTTGCAATACCGAAGCAGCATCAAAATAATTTCCTTCCGCCACCAGTGCCTTGATCTTGTTGGCAATTAACAGCACCTGACGCTTTTGCTCTATCGAATTTTGCAGCGTGGTTTTGCCTTCTGCATCATCAATCAATTTTTTGGCCGATGCTTCAGAGGTGTCATAACTCTCCAGAATCTTTACCAGTCTTTTTGTCTCGCGATCAGCTTCGGCAAGATCACTTGGCGCTGTCATTTTTCTCAACACCAGTGCCAGCGCACGCCCCTGCTCACGCATATCGGTTGCAGCGTCCAGGCTGGCTACTTTGGTATTGAAAATATAGTCGGTTGAACCTTGCAACTGACTCATGCGAAACAGGCCCAGCACCAGCAAACCAGATGCAAACAAAATGACCAGGCCAAAACCCAGCGCCAGACGTCCGCTAATCTTCAAACGTGAAAGTTGATTCATAAATTTCCTTGTGTAGCCCAAAAAAAGGAACAGATGATGAAACTGGTGACGACATGACAAGGATATAAAACTTTGTCCAGATTAAGCCAGGATTTCATCCAGTCTGATTCGTGTTATATCTTTGCAAGGGCAAAATATTGTAGAAAACAAAATATTCTCAAAGAGCCATGATGAAGCAATTTGATCGTGTCTGAATAAACAAGAATTATTGTGAAACTCTATACAGACAACCGGGGAGCTTTATCAAAGTATAGCGTGAAACAAAGCATGCGCAAATGAAGCCGCTTTAAGCACAGGTATTATTGACTTCAGATACAACAGATAATGATTGCGTAGATTGTTTTTGCGAACGCGCAAATTGAAATTACATGATGCAAAATCAAAAAGCCCAGACATGGTCTGGGCTTTTTGATTTTTAATTATGGCCTGCCCAGCAGGAATCGAACCTGCGACCCCGAGCTTAGAAGGCTCGTGCTCTATCCAACTGAGCTATGGACAGTCTGTTGAAATGGCCCGTCAAACCTGAGTTTGGCAGCCCAAAAACTGAAGGCTGAATAGTACATGGTATCGCTGTCAGATTCAAGAATGAATCTGCCGCAAACCCTTATTTTCATTCAATATAATTTGAAATGCAGTCTGCCAGGCGGCGTGCAGTACTGGCTGCCAGATCACCATCTTCAGCCTCAACCATAACACGCACAAGCGGCTCGGTGCCAGAAGCGCGAATAAGTACGCGTCCGGTATTGGCCAGTTCGGCTTCAACCTTTTGCTTTTCAAGTAGCAGTTTTTCGTTCTTTTGCCAGTCAAACCCCGCAGGCACTTTGATATTCAATAATACCTGGGGAAACAAACTGAGTTTGTCGAAACATTGGTCCAGACTCTTGCCATTACGCCTTAGTGCAGACAGCACTTGCAGGGCCGACACGATACCATCTCCAGTAGTGTGTTTATCCAGGCATAAAAGGTGGCCTGAGCCTTCGCCACCCAGCAGCCAGCCACGCTCATGCATTTGTTCAAGCACATAGCGATCACCTACTTTTGCACGTGCAAAACCAATCCCCAGCTTTTGGAAAGCCACTTCAACTGCCAGATTGGTCATCAAGGTGCCGACAACGCCCGGCACATGGCCGATCGCCAGCCTGTCGAGGACCATCAGATAAAGTAATTGGTCACCGTTATAGATTTTGCCGTGCTTATCGACCATCAATAACCTGTCGGCATCGCCATCCAGCGCAATACCCAGATCAGCATGGTTGGCGCGCACGGCCAATGACAAGGCATCAGGCGATGTGGCCCCAACGCCATCATTGATATTAAGACCGTTTGGTTGATTGCCAATGGCAATCACTTCTGCGCCAAGCTCATGAAACACGTGCGGTGCAATATCGTAGGCTGCACCGTGGGCACAATCAACCACGATCTTTAAACCACGCAGATCCAGTTCTGCGGGAAACGTACTTTTACAAAACTCGATATAACGACCATTGGCATCATTAAGACGGCGTGCCTTGCCGAGCCGATCAGAACTCACGCATTGCATGGGGCGTTCCAATTCAGCTTCAATAGCCAGTTCTACCTCATCGGGGAGCTTATTGCCGTTTGCCGAAAAAAATTTGATGCCATTGTCATCATAGGGATTATGTGAGGCGGAAATCACCACGCCAGCAGACAAACGCAAAGCGCGGGTCAGGTAGGCAACTGCCGGAGTGGGTGCCGGACCTGACAGCATGACATCAACACCAGCCGCGGCAAAACCCGCTTCCAGAGAAGCTTCAAGCAAATACCCAGAGATACGCGTATCTTTGCCTATCAAGACTGTTGGTTTCGTATCGCCACTCGCATCTGCCTGCGCCAATACCTTACCGGCAGCAAAACCCAAACGCATGACAAAATCGGGCGTAATCGGAGCCACACCAACTTTACCGCGGATACCATCCGTACCAAAATATTTTCTAGTCATTATATTCCTGCTATATTTTTATTCTATGCCTGGCCAGACAGACAAGGCTTAATGGGATAGTGCTTCCCAGACTTTGTATGCATCCACTGTTTCTGCGACATCGTGGACACGTACGATGGCTGCACCACGCTGCTGTGCGGCAAGGGCGGCTGCCAGACTTGCAGCCAGGCGTTCAGGGGCAGTACGCCCGGTCAGCTCGCCCAACATGGATTTACGTGAAACACCTACCAGCACTGGTAAATTCAGTTGATTCTGAAAATACTGAATATTTTCAAACATCTCAATATTATGCGCCAAAGTTTTACCGAAACCAAAACCGGGATCAAGACAAATACGTTCGCGCTCCACTTGCGCACTGTCTAGCGCCATAAGCCGGTCTTTCAGAAAATCCAACACTTCATGGGTGACATTGCCATAAACAGGTTTGACTTGCATCGTGTCTGGCGTGTTTTGCATATGCATGACGCATAAGCCTGCATCACTCTCAGCCACTGCGGTAAGGGCTTCGGCGCTACGAAAACCCTGGATATCGTTAATCATATCAACGCCTGCCAGCAAGGCTTCGCGCATCACTTCCGGCTTATAAGTATCAATTGACAAAGGCTTGCCACAGTCACGCAAGGCGTAAATCACTGGCATGACACGGCTAAGCTCTTCATCCAAAGACAGGGGTATGGAACCGGGCCGGCTGGACTCTCCGCCGATATCAATGATATCCACACCGTCGGCTATCATTTGTTCGGCGCGAGCGATCGCACTTTCCAGGTTCAGGTATTTGCCGCCATCAGAAAAAGAATCGGGAGTGATATTCAAAATACCCATCACCAGCGTTCTGGAGCGTTTTTCGTTTATGGGGAAGCGGAAACGTCCGCATTGAAAATATTTCATTTTTAAAAAAACTAAGGGTGAGGAATTACCCCACCCTTAGTCAGAAAAATCAAAGTTTATATTGAGGTGATTCAGGCTGGCGCGGCCGCATTAGGTGACACACCGCCAGAAGAATTATCGGAAGATGAACGACCGGTAGACTGCCCCTGTTTAGGTGGACGTGGATCAATACCATTCATAATATCATTGACCTGATCTGCATCAATGGTTTCCCAATCAAGCAGCGCCTTAGTCATAGCTTCTACCTTGTCACGATTTTCTTCCAGCAATTTGCGAGCCAAAGCATATTGCGTATCGAGAATCTTGCGAATTTCGGCATCCACTTTTTGCTGCGTCACTTCAGAAATAGTTTTGGAAGCTCCACCAAAATAACCTTCGTTCTGACTATCTTCGTACACCATCACGCCCATGCTGTCAGACATACCCCAACGAGTAACCATGGCTCGCGCAAGTTTAGTAGCATGAGAAAAGTCACTTTCGGCACCTGATGACATTTGACCAACGAAGATTTCTTCAGCGATCCTGCCACCAAACATCATGGAAATCTTCTCCAGCATTTTATCTTTGTACAAGCTGACTGCATCATGCTCTGGCAAAGACAAGGTGACGCCCAAAGCAGAACCACGCGGCATGATCGTCACTTTATGAACAGGGTCAGAGGTAGGTAGCAATTTTGCAACAACAGCATGACCAGACTCATGATAAGCAGTAGCTTTGCGTTCCTCTTGGCGCATGACCATGGAACGGCGCTCAGGGCCCATGTAGATTTTGTCTTTCGCATCTTCAAAATCTATCATTTCTACCAAACGCTTATTACGTCTCGCTGCAAACAAAGCTGACTCATTGACCAGATTAGCGAGATCAGCGCCAGAGAAACCTGGTGTACCTCGTGCCAAAATGTCAGCTTTCACGTCAGCAGAGATAGGCACCTTGCGCATGTGAACATTAAGAATCTGCTCACGACCACGAACATCCGGCAAACTGACAGACACCTGACGATCAAAACGACCTGGACGCAGCAAGGCTTTATCAAGGACATCTGCACGGTTGGTTGCTGCAACCACGATTACACCGGAATTTGCCTCAAAACCGTCCATCTCAACCAGCATCTGGTTCAAAGTTTGTTCACGCTCGTCATTACCACCGCCCATACCGGCACCGCGATGACGACCGACTGCATCAATTTCATCAATGAAGATAATGCAAGGAGCATGTTTTTTGGCGTTTTCAAACATATCGCGAACGCGGGATGCACCCACACCGACGAACATTTCTACGAAATCAGAACCGGAAATGGTAAAGAACGGCACTTTTGCTTCACCGGCGATCGCACGGGCAATCAAGGTCTTACCAGTACCTGGGGGGCCAACCATCAACACGCCGCGTGGAATACGTCCACCCAGTTTTTGGAATTTGGTCGGATCACGCAAGAAATCAACGATTTCACTGACTTCTTCTTTGGCCTCATCACAACCGGCTACATCGGCAAACGTGACATTATTATTCGTATCATCGAGCATTCTGGCCTTGGACTTACCGAAGGAGAATGCGCCACCTTTACCTCCACCCTGCATCTGACGCATGAAAAATACCCAGACGCCGATCAATAGCAGCATCGGGAACCATGAGATAAATACCTGCGACAGGAAAGACTGCTCTTCAGGTGGTTTATTGTCAAATTTGATACCATTATTCACCAGGTCGCCAACCAGTCCACGGTCAAAAATCGTTAATTGTGACTTGATTTTTTTACCGTCATTGGTCGTCGCAACGACTGTACGATTGGCATCATCGATAGTTGCTTCTTTGATATGCTTGGATTTGACTTCATCCAAGAATTCAGAATATGGTATCGACGCAACACCAGAACCAATGCTTTTTCCGCCAAACTCCTTGAAGAGCGTAAAGAGCACCAGAGCAACCACTACCCAAATGGCAGCTTTTGAAAACATATTATTCACGAGAACTCCTTGAACGCAGGTGCGCCATTTGATACTGTAAACTGACATTCTACCCGCAATGGGTAGAGCTTGCTAGCCAGCATATGTTGTCTATATTGAGGATTATCAAGAGGTAAATTGATTATTCTGCGTTCCTTAAGCCCCTGCCGAGCAAAAATATCTCGGAAGACTTGTCTTTACTGGCTTTCGGCTTCTTGTTCAACACAGTTTTGAATTCATCCTTGAACAGCGTCACGATGTTATTGTAGCTGGGGCCATGGAAGCATTTTACCAACAAAGCACCACCTGGCTTCAGATGGGCCTTTGAAAAAGCGACCGCCAGTTCAATGATGTATTCGACCCTGGCGGCATCAACGGTTGAGTTACCAGACAGATTTGGGGCCATATCTGACAATACCAAGTCAACTTTACGCCCTATCAGTCTGGCCTCCAACTGATCAAGCACTTCATCTTCACGAAAATCACCCTGGATGAATTGCACATCGGCGATAGGATCCATAGGCAAGAGATCAAGGGCAAATATCTCGCCATTGATGCCGCCACCATCCTTGCCAGCCAGCTTGTTTCTGACATATTGCGACCAGCTACCCGGTGTGGCACCAAGATCAACAATAATTTGCCCCGGACGTATCAATTTCTCTGATTCATCAATTTCTTTGAGCTTGTAAACGGCGCGCGCACGATAGCCTTCCTTTTGCGCAAGTTTCACATAAGGGTCATTAATATGGTCGTGAACCCAATTTTGATTGAATTTATTCTTTGCCATTCGCGTAAAATACTACTTTTAAAGGAATTACTATGTTGAAACTTACGCCCGCCGAAAGAAGCGAACTCCGTTCAGAAGCACACGCACTAAAACCTATAGTCTTGATAGGCGAAGCTGGATTATCTCCTGCTGTTATCAAAGAAATTGATTCTGGCCTTAATACCCATGGCTTGATTAAGGTACGTGTATTTGGAGATGACCGTGAAGCGCGCATCGCCATGTACGATACAATTTGCGCTGAGCTAAATGCTGCCCCGGTACAACACATCGGAAAACTTTTGGTTATTTACCGTCCAAAACTGGAAGGCACGAAAGAAACCAAACTGGTTAAAAAAGGTAAAGGCATGCGTGAAGTGACTATTGTCAAGCCTAGCCCAAGTGGCACTAAAAAGCCAACAGTATCAAAAGTCATGGTCAAAGGTAATGAACGTGTTACCCAGGGCGGCAATGTGAAGCGCGCAAAACCACGTCAGGCCAGTGCAAAAAAATCATCGCTTGGCAATTGATTAGCCAAAACTGCTGATACCTGAAAGGGTTTCAACCCGGCCAACACCAGGCCGGGTAATTCAAAACTCTACAAATGATGCGAAAAAAATATTGAAATACAATGCATGTTTGCAGCAATATTAAACATACATCACATCAAGAATTTCATATTCACGCACACCTGCCGGCGCTTGCACACCAACGACATCACCTGCGTATTTACCTATCAGCGCACGGGCAATCGGTGAAGTAATAGAAACTTTACTCAATTTCAAGTCAGCCTCATCTTCACCAACGATTTGATAGTTCACTTTTTGCGATGTTTCCAGATCTTCAAGGTGCACGGTAGAACCAAATACCACACGCCCTTCTGCATCCAGGGTACTTGGATCGATAATCTGGGCAGAACCCAACTTACCTTCCAGCTCCGCAATACGGCCTTCGATAAACGCCTGACGCTCTTTGGCGGCATCATATTCCGCATTCTCAGACAAGTCGCCTTGCGCACGTGCCTCAGCAATCGCGTTGATGACTTCAGGACGCTCTTTTGTCTTCAAAAGATGCAATTCTTTTTTAAGCAATTCTGCGCCGAACTTGGTGACAGGTACTGTACTCATATCATTCACACTCATAAAAGTAAAAATACAGAGGCCACGTCAAACACCAGCATTGCCGATGCCTTTGTGACCTCTGTATCGAAGTTCAAGCTTCCCCGGGCTTGTAATCAGTACTCAGGGACACTGTTATTTCTATCAGTTTAAGGTTTTATGCAGACCTTGTAAATCATAAACATGCAATTCATTCAGATGACGCATGCCTTCGACAGCAGCCTCAGCACCTGCAATAGTCGTGAACGTTGTTGCACGGGCAATCAATGCAGAAGTACGAATAGCGCGTGAATCAGTGATGGCGTTACGCTTTTCTTCTACTGTATTGATGACCATGGCGATATCATTGTTCTTGATCATATCTACAACGTGTGGCCTGCCTTCGACGACCTTGTTCACGATAGAAACCGGAATGCCTTCAGCCGCAATCGCCGTTGCCGTACCACGCGTAGCAACGATGGAGAAACCCATCTCCACCAGATCACGTGCCACTTTGACGCCACGTGGCTTGTCACTGTTCTTGATACTCAGGAATACCTTGCCGGACGTTGGCAATTTCACGCCAGCACCCAATTGAGATTTCACGAAAGCTTCACCAAAGGTTTTACCCACACCCATGACTTCACCAGTCGATTTCATCTCAGGGCCGAGGATGGTATCAACACCAGGGAACTTCACGAACGGGAACACAGCTTCCTTGACGCTGAAGTAAGGTGGCACAACCTCTGCGCCTATACCTTGTGAATCAAGAGACTGACCAACCATGCAACGGGCAGCAATCTTCGCCAGTTGCAAGCCAGTGGCCTTGGACACATAAGGTACAGTGCGTGAAGCGCGAGGATTCACTTCCAGCACAAATACGACGTCTTTGCCCTCTTGTTGCTGAATCGCAAACTGCACGTTCATCAGGCCAACGACATTCAAACCTTTTGCCATCAACGCAGTCTGACGTTTGAGTTCAGCAATGGTTTCTTGTGACAGAGAATATGGCGGCAAAGAACATGCCGAGTCACCAGAGTGAACACCAGCCTGTTCGATATGCTCCATGACGCCACCGATGAAGGTACGCTCGCCATCAGACAGGCAATCGACGTCAACTTCAATCGCATCATTGAGAAAGCGGTCCAGCAAGACTGGCGAATCATGCGACACCTTGACGGCTTCACGCATGTAACGCTCAAGATCACGCTGCTCATGCACGATTTCCATCGCACGACCACCAAGTACATAAGATGGGCGCACCACCAGCGGATAGCCAATCTCCTGCGCCAATGCCAGCGCATCAGTTTCAGTACGTGCAGTGCGGTTAGGTGGCTGACGCAAGCCCAGGTCTTGCAGCATTTTCTGGAAACGTTCGCGATCTTCCGCCGCATCAATCATGTCTGGTGAAGTACCGACGATAGGCACGCCATTGGCTTCCAGATCCAATGCCAATTTCAAAGGTGTCTGACCACCGTATTGCACGATCACGCCAACTGGTTTTTCTTTGTCAACGATTTCCAGCACATCTTCCAGCGTCAGCGGTTCAAAATACAGACGGTCGGAGGTATCGTAGTCGGTAGAAACGGTTTCAGGGTTGCAGTTGACCATGATGGTTTCATAACCATCTTCGCGCATTGCGAATGCCGCGTGCACGCAGCAATAATCAAACTCAATACCCTGGCCGATACGGTTAGGGCCACCGCCCAATACCATGATTTTTTTCTTGTCGGTCGGGTTCGATTCGCACTCTTCTTCGTACGTCGAATACATATACGCTGTATTCGTGGCAAATTCACCGGCGCAAGTATCCACGCGCTTGTAGACAGGGCGCACGTTCAAGGCTTTACGTTTTTCACGAATTGCCGTGTCCGTCGTTTTCAGCAATTTTGCCAGACGACGGTCAGAGAAACCTTTTTGCTTCAGTTGCAGCATGAGGGCTTTATCGACGCTATCGAGTGACTGTTCATCCAGCCACAATTCGATATCCACGATGTCCTTAATCTGCACCAGGAACCATGGATCAATATGCGTCAGCTGATGTACTTCTTCGAGCGTAAAGCCTTGGGCAAAAGCATCGCCCACATACCAGATACGGTCAGGGCCAGGCTCACCGAGTTCTTTTTCCAGGGTCTCGCGGTCCTGGGTTTTTTCATTCATGCCATCAACGCCAACTTCCAGGCCACGCAGGGCTTTCTGGAAAGATTCCTGAAAGGTACGGCCTATCGCCATCACTTCACCAACAGATTTCATCTGCGTCGTCAGGCGGTTATCTGCCTGCGGGAATTTTTCAAATGCGAAACGCGGGATCTTGGTGACGACGTAATCGATAGAAGGCTCGAAAGAAGCAGGTGTAGCACCACCCGTAATTTCATTACGCAATTCATCTAGCGTGAAACCAACTGCCAGCTTGGCAGCGATTTTCGCGATAGGGAAACCAGTCGCTTTTGATGCCAAAGCAGATGAACGTGATACACGCGGATTCATCTCAATAACGATCATGCGGCCATCAGCAGGGTTGATGGAAAACTGTACGTTGGAGCCACCAGTATCGACACCAATTTCACGCAGCACTGCCAAAGAGGCATTACGCATGATCTGGTATTCTTTATCCGTCAGAGTCTGCGCTGGTGCAACCGTGATGGAGTCACCGGTATGCACGCCCATAGGGTCCAGGTTTTCGATGGAGCAGACGATGATGCAGTTGTCGGCCTTATCGCGCACGACTTCCATCTCATATTCTTTCCAGCCTATCAGCGATTCTTCGATCAACAATTCATTGGTAGGCGATGCTTCCAGACCGCGCTTGCAAATCGTTTCGAATTCTTCCGGGTTGTAGGCAATACCACCGCCTGTACCACCCATGGTGAACGATGGACGGATGATGACCGGGAAACCAACATCCTTTTGCACAAGCCAGGCTTCATCCATATTATGGGCAACGCCGGAACGTGCAGAACCCAGACCAATCTTGGTCATGGCGTTCTTGAATTTCAAGCGGTCTTCTGCCTTGTCGATAGCTTCAGGAGAAGCGCCGATCAGTTCGCAGTTGTATTTGGTCAGTACACCATGACGGTGCAGGTCAAGTGCGCAATTCAGTGCAGTCTGGCCACCCATGGTCGGCAAAATCGCATCCGGTTTTTCTTTATCGATGATGCGCTCAACAACTTGCCAGGTGATAGGCTCGATATAAGTCACATCAGCCATTTCCGGGTCAGTCATGATGGTCGCCGGATTGCTGTTGACCAGAATCACGCGGTAACCCTCTTCACGCAAGGCCTTGCAAGCCTGTGCGCCAGAATAATCGAATTCGCAAGCCTGGCCAATGATGATGGGGCCAGCGCCGATAATCAAAATACTTTTTATGTCATTACGTTTTGGCATTCTCTTATTCTCCTGTCTTTGCCTTGGCCATCATCGCGGTGAAGCGGTCAAACAGGTAGCCAATATCATGCGGACCTGGTGAGGCTTCAGGGTGACCCTGGAAGCAGAAAGCTGGTTTATCAGTACGCGCAAAACCTTGTAGCGAGCCATCAAACAAAGACACGTGGGTAACGCGACAGTTGGCTGGCAAGGTTGCCGCATCGACTGCGAAACCGTGATTTTGGGAAGTGATCAATACTTGCTTGGTATCCAGATCCTGCACAGGATGATTGGCACCGTGGTGACCAAATTTCATCTTGAGAGTTTTGGCACCGGATGCCAGCGCCATGATTTGATGGCCGAGGCAGATGCCAAAGGTAGGAACACCCTTCTCTATCAATTCCTTCGCGGCAGCAATCGCGTAATCGCAAGGTTCAGGGTCGCCAGGACCGTTCGACAAAAATACGCCATCCGGGTTCAGCGCCAGCACATCGGCAGCGCTGGATTGCGCAGGCAATACCGTGACCTTACAACCGCGCTCTGCCAGCATGCGCAGGATATTGCGCTTGACGCCAAAGTCAAAAGCGACGACATGGAATTTTGGGTTTTGCAATTGACCATAACCCTGGCCCAATACCCATTCAGCCTCAGTCCAGTTGTAAGCCTGTTTGACAGACACGACCTTGGCCAGATCCATGCCAGACAGGCCAGGGAAAGACTTGGCCAGTGCGATGGCTTTTTCAGCATCAGCACCTACCAGGATAGCACCGCCCTGCGCGCCTTTTTCACGCAAAATACGTGTCAGCTTGCGGGTATCAATACCAGCAATAGCAACGATGTTTTGGGATTTGAGGTAATCAGAGAGGGTTTGTTCAGAGCGGAAATTCGATACCAGCAAAGGCAGGTCTTTAATGATCAAACCGGCTGCATGGATTTTGTCAGACTCTACGTCTTCGGCATTGACGCCGGTATTACCAATATGCGGATATGTCAGGGTAACGATTTGGGAACTATAACTGGGATCAGTCAAAATTTCCTGATAACCGGTCATGGAGGTATTAAAAACGACTTCACCTATGGTCTGACCGGCAGCGCCAATCGAATATCCAGTGAAAATGCTTCCATCGGCGAGGGCAAGTGTAGCGATGTCCTGGCCGGAACGAAGAAGGGACTGCGGAATGGGCAGCAAGGGCAACTCCTGTATTGTTACCGCCGCTGCGACGCACCAAGCTGTCGTTTCCCTGACCGCGCAAGGATTGCCGCGTGGTCTGGAAAGATGATGGAGCGATGTAAATTTGGGTAGGCGCTACGGCGAGATTTCGGATTAGTTAAACCCTCGAAGTATAGCGCGAAACGGCGTATCAGGCAAATGACAAATGCCTGATACGCCGCAAAATCATGGACTTAGCATAAACCCGCCCGGCTTTGGCTCAGCAAAATGCAGGCGGGCAAATTCAAATTACAAACCCAGTGCTGCGATACCAGCCTTGGCAATTTGCGCATCTTCTGAAGATTTAACACCAGAAACACCCACTGCGCCTACACATTGACCGTCAACAATAATGGGCACGCCACCTTCAAGCATGCCTTCTATATAAGGCGCACTCAGAAAGGAATAACGGCCATTATTGATAATATCTTCATAGATTTTGGATTCGCGCTTACCCATTGCCGCAGTTGTTGCCTTGGCCGGTGCGATATGTGCAGAGATCGGTGCCACGCCATCAAGACGTTGCAGCCACATCAAATGGCCGCCATCATCAACGATAGCGATCACGACAGGCCAGTTATTTGCCCTTGCTTCTGCTTCAGCAGCAGCAGCGATTTTTTTAACATCATCCAATGTCAACACAGGTTTTGTTTGCATAATTGCCTCTCCAGTAAAGTGAGCGGATTGTACGCCAAGCAAATAGGCTTAGGTATACAAACAGTTTTAACCAATATCAAGATAACAAATCACGCAGAAAACCACGCTGTGACCAATTACATTTAGCAATAATTGCAAACCAGAAATTTTCGCGAATGGTTTACATTTTTAAAAAGTTCGCTTAAAGTTGAGCGGTTTTTTCAACCAGGTGCAAAGATGCTAATAAACGTTTCCAGACTATCAAGGAAAGCCAAGTTAGTGCTTATCTCGACATTGCTGCTTACAGCAGCGGCCAACCAAGCCTGGAGTGCAGACAATCCCTTTCCAGAATCATCCACCGCCTATTCAAAACTTCAGGAAATCAAGCAACGCGCCTCCGATCTGACCGTAAAAGCCATGGATTTGATGGGCATACGCTATAAGCGTGGCGGTAACAGCCCCGAAAACGGCCTTGATTGCAGCGGTTTTGTACGCTATGTATTTAAAGATGTGGTTGGTACCAATCTGCCCCGCACTTCAGCAGAAATCAGCAAGGTTGGCGAGCACATAGAACAAAAAGATTTACAGCCAGGCGACCTGGTGTTCTACAACACACTCAAGCGCGGCTTCTCGCATGTAGGCATTTATCTGGGTGACAATAAATTCATCCACTCCCCTTCAGCAGGTGGTCAGGTTCGGGTTGAAAGTATGGACATCGCGTACTGGAAAAAACGTTTCAGTGGCGCACGACGCATCAATGATGATGAAGTAAAATAATTTACTTGATATAAATTATACAATCCATATAAACGGTTTAGCTTATCCAAAAAATAAGGGCAGAGCAAATCTGCCCCGCCCCGTTATAAAATCCCCTTGGCCTTTGCGTAGAAAATTCAGCGTTCCTGCATTGCCTTAATTTTTCGCTTAATCTCTGGCATCATCGCCATCGCCGCTTTCTCACCCGCCAGAATCGCCAGGTTTCTACCGGCAAAATCACTGCCTTTCATGCCCGGCAGTTCTGGACGTATGACAATCTCCGCCTGCTTCAACTCAAACTGGTTAATGCTTTGCCCCATGATGGCCACGGTTTGCAGCAATACATCCAGTGTATTATTTGAAACCAGCGCTTCAGGTTGCGCAGAAATATTTACCGCAATGACGAGGTCAGCCCCCATATCGCGGGCGAAACGGACGGGCACTGGCGATACCAGGCCACCATCAACGTAGAGACGCTCATTAATTTTCACCGGCTGGAACACGCCCGGCACTGCCGACGATGCGCGCACCGCTGCGCCGGTATTACCGCGCTGAAAAAGTACTGCATGGCCAGTTGCCAGATCAGTCGCTACAGCCCCAAATGGTTTGGCCAATTTCTCAATCGGTGATTGCGAAACGAGGCGATTGACATAAGTCTGCAAGGCATCCCCTTTCAGAACTCCGCTGGACTTTGCAAACAGGGGCAAGGACCAGTCCGAAATGGTTGCCTCATCCATATCCAGTGCCATCTTTTGTAAGGCGAAGCCATTATTTCCGGCTGCATACATGGCGCCGACCACGCTACCTGCACTGGTACCTACCACGATATCAGGCACTATGCCTTGCGACTCCAACGCCTTGATGACACCAATATGCGCAAAGCCACGCGCAGCACCGCCACCCAGGGCCAAACCAATGCGCACAGGTTTGAGGGTTTTGGCCACTGGCAAAGGTGCCGCTGGTATGGCGGCTTGTTGAGGCGCAGTGTTACATGCCGTCATGCTGACAGTTGCAAACAAGCTCAACAATATACGGTTCAAGGTGGCAGACCTGTTTTTTCTTGCGGGCTTAGCAGGCAAACAATCGCTGAATGTCTGAAGTGTCAGGGAGTTCGGGAAATAGCGAGATAAAAGCAGCATGTAATTTTATGTCTAAGTGAAATAAGTCCAAAACCAGGCGATGCAGGCATCTTACTACTGGCAGGTGCAAGATTATATTTCCAAAAGCCCGTTATCCATCGAAAAGAAATGATTCAATTGGTAAGTGACCAGCCTCGCAATACCGCGAAATCTTTGTATAGCTAATCGCTCCGAGCATACATCAACGACAACATCATAAATTCATGATGTTCATCATTCGATCAACAGTATGTCATGCCATAGAAATAATTAGTATTGATAATCCGGCACTTGCTGGCTGATTTGATCCATCAACAGCCAGAAATTCCACTTTTCAATGACATGGTTTTCGTGAAAGATTTTATGAAAAAATTATCCTGGCTAACGCCTGTTACAGCACTGGCATTGACCGCTTGCAGCAGCAGCACCACCCCTATCGCTGACCCGAATGCAGTTCCCGAAGGCACGATACTGAAAGTCGCACTGCTTGAAACGACAGACATCCACCAGAACGTACTAAGCTACGACTACTACGGCTTAAAAGCAGACACCAGCCTGGGCCTGGAAAGAACCGCTACCTTGATCAGCGCAGCACGCGCAGAAAACCCCAACAACCTCTTGCTCGACGATGGCGACGCCATTCAGGGTACTTTGCTGGGTGACTATCAGGCGCTGGCGGCCCCCGTCACCTGTAGCGGTACGCTGGCAGTCTATAAAGTCATGAATGCACTCAAATATGATGGTGCAAGCACAGGCAACCATGAATTCAATTACGGCCTGAATTTTCTCAGCCAGATCACCAATACGGATTTCGGTCTTGCTGATGTAAGCAAGCCGAATAATTGCGGTGCACCGAATTTCCCCGTCGTATTGTCCAATGTGGTTGGTGCCAGCACGCAGAAACCCATCTTCAATCCCTATTCCCTGATAACTAAACAGTTCACCGCCACCAAGCCAGATGGCAGCAACATGACGGTGAAACTGAATGTCGGCATCATGGGTTTTGTGCCGCCACAAATCATGGACTGGGATCAAAAGTCACTGGCTGGTAAACTGGTCGTTAATGGCGTGCAGGAGTCCGCCAATAAATATGTACCCGAATTGCGCGGTAAAGGTGCCGACCTGGTTGTAGCCTTGTCACATGGCGGCCTGGATGCTTCACCATATAGCCCGAAAATGGAAAACGGCAGCCTGTACCTGACATCCACCGGCATTGATGCGCTGATGCTGGGTCACGCCCACCTGATTTTCCCTAAAGGCAAAGAAGTTGGTGCACCGGCCATTGATGCATCATTGGCCGCCCTGCCAACTGCACAGGTTGATACGGTCAAAGGCCTGGTCAATGGTGTGCCGGCAGTCATGGCGCAAAGCTGGGGCCGCCGCCTGGGCATCATACAAATGACGCTCAAATACCAAAGCGGTAAATGGGTAGTACAAAAAGACCTGACCAATGTAGAAGCACGTGGCTTCAAATATAAAGATGGCACTACCATTATTGATGCGGATGCTTCCATCGCACCGTTGATCGATACCGAACACAAAGCCACGCTCAACTATGCAACACAGCCACTAGGAACGACCACAGACTTCGAAATGTCGGCTTATTTCTCACTGGTAGGCGACGTGACTGCGATACAAATCGTCAATCAGGCACAAATCGATTATGTAAAAACCTTCATCAATAATTCAACCGACGCCACGCTGGCCAGCTACAAATCCATCCCGGTCATTTCTTGCAGCGCGCCCTTCAAGGCTGGCCGCAACGGCCCCACCGATTTTACCGATGTTGCCCCCACGGCCACACCCGGTACCCCAGTTGGTTTGCAGGTGCGCAATCCAGGCGACCTTTACCTGTACGGCAACAATAATCTGCAAGCAGTCAAAATCAAGGGTTCTGATTTGAAGAACTGGCTGGAAACCGCCGCCAAACAATTTGGCCAGATTGACCCTGCGATGACAGCAGAGCAAGACCTGGTTCCGTCCTATTCAACCATCTATAACTACGATGTCTTTTATGCGGAAAACAATGCGTTGAAATACCAGATTGATGTGACACAGGCACCTGGCAAACGCATCGTCAATCTGACGTATGCAGGCAAGGCGATTGCTGATGGCGATGATTTTATCGTGGCAACCAATGACTACCGTGCAGGCGGGGGCGGCAATTTCCCTGGCATAGATGGCAGCAAGACCATCATCAAATCGCCGGATGCCAATCAGGCTGTCGTCAGCGATTTCGTCAAGAAGCAAGGCAAAATCACCAGCGCAGCCAATGGCCTCGGTCAGAGCTGGAGCTTTGTCAAAGTCACGACACAAGGCCCTGTCATCTTGCGCTCGGCTCCAGGTAAACTGGCGGTTGCACAAACACTGGGTTTGAGCCGCGTGAAATCCGAAGGCGCGCTGGATGCAAGCGGTTTCGCCAAATACGCGATTGACCTGAGCAAGTAAATTGCGGTTCTGAAGTCTTATGTGAATTAACCGTACCCCCTTTGCGGGGGTACGGCTTTGATGATTTGAACATGCTGAACAAATACAAAATGACCGCCCTGCTGATTGCAGCAGCAACTCTGAATGCCTGCGCACCCGCCCCGACGACAGCAGAAATAGAATCTGCTGGCATGCAAGCATTGCACGGACAAAATAAATCTGCCATTGCAGCATTGCAAAAATGGGCAAGCGCTGGCAACACTATCGCCCAGCGAGAACTGGGTCTGGCGTATTCAGTCAATCCACAAAACTATGCACTGGCAAGTGTCTGGCTGGAAAAAGCTGCCATCGCCGGCGATGCCGATGCGCAGTTCCAGTTGGCAGAAGCGCATTACAAAGCACGCCTGGATTTATCACAGAATTACCAGCTAGCCTGGAAATGGTATGAAGCCGCAGCCAGAAACAAAAATGCCAGGGCCAGTTTCATGCTGGCACGCATGGCAAAATATGGACAGGGTGTACCACAAGATATCGCCCTATCCATGACATGGCTGAAAACCGCCAGTGAACAGGGTAATGCCCAGGCCATGTTTTTGCTGTCGAATGCCTATGCAGCCGGCGAAGGTGTGGCACAAGACCCGGCTCTGGCCAGGAAATGGCTGGAAGAGTCGGCAGAACTGGAATACCCGGTCGCCATACAGGCATTGGCAATGGAACTGGAAAGTGGCAGCAAGCAGGTAGAAAAAGACCCAGCCCGCGCGCGCCACCTGATCAAGGAAGCCTCTGACGAACGCCTTTTACGCTGGAACAAATACCAATAAGTATAGCGCAGCTACCTACATCGTCAGCAACATCGCCAATACCGCCAGCGCCATCATCAAGGTTGCCAGCCAGCCCAATACTTTCAGCCGGGTGGTGATAACAAACTGCCCCATGATGTCCTTGCGTACAGCCATCAACATCATGACGACCATGATAGGCACCGAGATCACGCCATTGATCACGGCACTCCAATACAAGGCCTTGATGGGGTCAATCGCGGTAAAGCCCAACGCAATCCCGATAAACGTCGACAGCGCAATGATGCCGTAAAACTGTTTGGCCATCATTGGGGTACTTTCCAGACTGTTTTTCCATTGAAATGCCCCTGCCATGGCATAAGCGGATGAACCTGCCAGCACCGGTATGGCCAGCAGACCGGTACCGATGATCCCGGCACTGAACAGCATGAAAGCAAAATCACCTGCGATGGGCCGCAAGGCCAGCGCCGCTTGCGCTGAAGTCTGAATGTCGCTGATACCATGCAGGTTGAGCGTCACTGCCGTAGTAAGAATAATGAAAAAAGCCACCAGGTTTGAAAATGCCATACCTATATAGGTATCGATCTTGATGCGTCTTAAATTTGCTGCTGCCTGTTCAGGTGCAATAATCAAAGGGCGTGCATGTGGATCAGCCTCCAGTTCTTCCACCTCCTGCGAGGCCTGCCAGAAAAACAGATAGGGGCTGATGGTGGTGCCAAATACGGCAACCACCGTTGTCACGTATTCGGGCTTCCACGACAAATCAGGCGTCAGCGCTTTCAACAAGACCTGTGACCAGGGAATGTGTACAACGAAAGCCGTCGCCACATAGGCCAACAATGCCAGGGTCAGCCATTTAAGCAGACGCACATAACGACGGTAAGGCACAAAGACCTGAAGCAGCAAAGACAAAATACCAAAACCAACGGCATACCACTGCCCCTTGCCACCAATCAGCAATTTCAAGGCTTCGCCCATTGCAGAAATATCGGCAGCAATATTGATGGTATTGGCGATCAGCAAAAGCGCGACCACGCCATACAATAACCAGGCTGGATAGTGACGCCGTATATTCGTTGCCAGGCCATGGCCACTGACCCGGCCTATGCGTGCGCTGACCACCTGTATTCCCACCATCAGCGGGTAGGTAAACAGCACCGTCCACAGCATGTTAAAACCAAACTGTGCGCCAGCTTGCGAATACGTCGCAATGCCGCTGGGGTCATCGTCAGCCGCGCCAGTAATCAATCCCGGGCCAAGCTTGGCGAGCCAGGTTTTTTCTGTGGCCTTTGCGTTTTCTACACTATCGTTTACATTCGACATGGTCATTTCTGTAGGTGAGCGCCCGGCATCACCCAGCGAATGAATGTCGCACAGAGCGGATAAAGCGGGCACTTGAGCTGGATGCATGTGGCATGCATCACACTACTAAAGATGGGGAACCAGGGCAAGCGTCAAATTGGCGATAGTCTTGCCACTGCTGAAGTGTCCGAGGCAAAGCTTTAGCGCATGCGATGGGTAACGTCCATGCCTATACCGCGATAACCAGTGAACCGGCTGGAGGTATCGAACATGGGTTCACCACTGACTTGCAGATACTGGATAGTACCATCTTCATTATTGCGGCTATATACAAAATCAAGAAAAGGCCGGCGACAGGCGATATTGGCTTCCAGTTGCGCACGCTCTGCAACATTCCATCCAGATAGACCTTTTGGCGAATCGCCGAGCATGTCACCCGCATCGATACCAAGCATTTCAAACACCGGGCCAGAAACACTGGTGAAATTACCCAGTTGATCCTGCTCCCAATACCAGTCAGAAGATAATTCTGTAAAACTTTTGAATCTTGCCTCACTGGCGCGCAACTCCGCGGTGCGCTCCAGAACGGTTTGTTCAAGCCGCTTGTTATAGGCTTCCAGTTTTTGATATAGCAGGCGAACTTCAAGCATATTGTGAATGCGTGTCTGCACTTCGATCAAATCAAAAGGCTTACTGATAAAATCCTTGGCGCCAGCCTGCAAGGCCCGCAGTTTATGTCCGGGTTGCGCTGTAATGACCAGCACTGGCAAATACGCATCGGCCGCCAGATCTTTTAAACCCTCAATGACTTCGAAACCATCCATGCCCGGCATCTGCAAATCGAGAAGAATGAGATCGTAATTGTGTTCGGCATGCAGAGCGCAAACGTCGCGCGGGTCCATGGTTGAATTAATGGACGTGTAACCAGCATTGCGCAGCATCTGCTCCAATAACATCACATTTGCTTTTTGATCATCAACGATCAAAATATTGGCTTTGAATATCTCGATTACTTCAAGCATTGCATACTTTCAAAAGACAGCCACTTCCAGCTGAGTGATACAAATTCACATTGTCAACCAATAATTACTTTGCGATCCAGGCCTTGCTCTTTCGCGTGATGCAGCGCAACGTCCAGCGCATCCATGAATTCATTGACTTTGATCGGCTTGGTAAGGTAGCGGAAAAAACCTGCATCCAGTCCCTTCTCGATATCACGTGGCATTGCATTCGCAGATAATGCCATCACTGGAATATGCGCCGTCTGCGGGTCAGCATGCAAAATCCTCAAGGCACCAAAACCGCTGAGACCAGGCAGATTGATATCCATCAAAATCACATCGGGCTGGTTAACCTGCGCAGAGCGTATACCCAGATGGGCATCAGTTGCAGTCAATAACTTAAGATCACTGCGACGCCCCACCAATTGCTCCACCAGAGCCAGATTGGCTGGGTTATCTTCCACATACAGCAAGGTTCGGAATGCTGACAAATCCATTTTTTGAGTTTTTGAAGGATTAATTGTCGCGTCACCATCCATACCCTCATTAACCACGGCAGGTGCACTTGCCAAATTCATTTCTATCCAGAATACACTGCCTATACCAACATGGCTATCGACCCCAATTGCACCGCCCATCAATTCGATAAGCTGCTTGGTAACGACCAAACCTATTCCTGTACCTTCTTCATTGCCGGCATCTTGCCCCAAACGATTAAATGGCTGAAATAATTGTGTCAGTTGCTCCGGTGTCAAACCTGCACCCTCATCATTGACACAGATGCGAATCCGATTTTCACCCACCATCGTATATTCAACATTAACAGCACCTTCAAGCCGGTTATATTTGATGGCATTCGACAGCAGATTCACCATCACCTGCTTCAACCTGGTTCTGTCAGCGGATACATACAGTGGCAACTCTATGCTCGGGAAATGCATTTTTATACCGCGTTTCTGTGCTTGCGGCTCTATCATGTCCTGACAATCCTGCAAGACCTCAATCAACAAAATCGACTCTTTCGACATCGAGACCTTGCCAGACTCTATCATCGCCAGATCAAGGATCTCGTTGATCAAACGCAGCAAATACCACCCCGCCTGCAAGATCTGGTCTATCGACATTTTCTGTTTTAATGACGGCGCAGGCACATCAGAAGCCATCAACTGGGCAAAGCCCAGTACAGCATTAAGCGGCGTGCGCAATTCATGGCTCATACTGGACAAAAATTCTGACTTCGCCAGATTAGCTTTTTCTGCAACGGCTTTAGCAAACTCCAGCTCATCATTGCTGTTTTGTAGTTTTTGCTCAAACTGCTTGTATTCAGTGACATCACGCGCTGACGAAAACACGCCTTGTAATTTCCTGTCCCTGTCGTAGATCGTGCTCGCGCTATACGAAACCAGAGTTTCCTTACCGTCTTTGGCCAGAGCTGTCAGCTCATAATTACTGACTTTGCCAGAAGTCAAAGCACGCTTGATGGCGAGCTCAGCCTCTTCAGCATCAGTAAAATAGTTTTTAAACGGCGCACCGATCAGTTCTTCACGTGTGCGACCAGTCAATGCCTCCATCTGATGATTCACATCACTGATGATGCCGTTCATATCCGTCGAAATCAAGGCATCGATATTGGCTTCAATTAATGAGCGGGTATAGAATTGTTGATCACGCAAGCGCTGATCAAGCAAGGCCTGCTCAGCTTCCACTTGCTTGCGGGCCGTATTATCGGTACCGATCAACAAACAACCTATAATTTTTTCCTGAGCATCACGCAGGGCTGAAACCGAGACGATAGCCTGAAGGCGGGCACCGTCTTTACGCAGATAAGTCAGCTCATGAATATCCTCGAGGCCACGCGCCGCTTTAAATATCAGCGCGTCAAAACCAGTCGCAACCGGCGTATCAAATTCAACACTGAGTGCAGCCGCCCTGGCGACCAATTCATCGGCATCAGAGATGGCGGTGGGTGTCATGACGTTGACGACATCGGCTGCGTCATAGCCCAGCATATGCTCAGCACCTACATTGAAAATCTGGATAACGCCATGCGCATCAGTGGCGATAATGGAAAAATTGGGATTGTTAAAAATGGCATCTTGCAAGGCGCCCATTTTGAGCAAAACCTCGCGTACTTCCAGTGTTGCCTGCTCACCAGCCAAACGACCCAGTGTTGCTCGCCGTATCTGCAAAGCCCATAAGATTAAAAATATCAACAGAACAGCAACACTGACAACCACAAATTTGATTCTGAAGGCGGCATTGTCTTTACGCTCGCTCAGTAAAATCTGTTCGTTCTTGTCAGCCTCAACCAGGGTATCTTCTATATGCCCAGAAATTTCACGACCAGCATTGAACAGGTTTTTCGTCGCATTGAATCCATGCGCCTCAAACATAAGCTGACTTTCGTGCATGTTGGCCAGCCTGTGATCAAGCATTTCCTGCAACTGGCGCATACGTTCATGCTGCTGACCATTATCCACCGTCAAGGCATTGAGATTTTGACTATCCTTTTTCAACGTCGCCAATAAATTATCGCGCTGAAGCAAAAAACTTTGCTCCCTTGTCAGGAAGTAAGCTCTTTGTACACTTTCTGCCTGGACCAGGTTGGCGTGTATTTCACTTAAACCGTCCATCACTCTGCGCGTATGGTCAACAGATTTGACGGCATCAAAGGGCATCGCGATATTCCAGGTGATACCACCTATCATCAGCAATGCGAGCAAGGTAATGCCAAAGCCGATCAGCGTCAGACGCTCGACAGAAATTTGTTTCATGAATGGCTAACCACGGCAAACCTTTAAGTGAGCTATTTCAAAAGAGGTAAAAGACAAACTACACACCACATGACTTCATGATGCGTTTATGAATCTGCACGATCAGCAGCACGATCAGTGTTACGATTGCCAGCAAAATTGAGATTACGAACTGGTGACATTGGCATTACCGATGCCGGTTTGATTTGACGCTGGCGCACATCAGACAAGAGACGCGCAAATTCTTTTTTCACTACGTCATAACATTCGCAGACATGCTCTTCCAGACCGGTTCTATCAACGACAGTGATATGACCCCGGCGATAGCGGATGAAACCATAGTTTTGCAATTTACCAGCCGCCTCGGTAACGCCTTCGCGCCGCACACCCAGCATATTGGCAATTAACTCCTGGGTAATGGTCAATTCATTGTCAGGCACGCGATCAAGGGTTAACAATAACCAGCGGCACAATTGCTGCTCAACTGAGTGATGACGATTGCATACTGCTGTTTGCGACATCTGGGTAAGCAGCGCCTGCGTATAACGCAGCAACAGCCTTAATACCGGGCCGGCACGATTAAACTCTTCCATCAGGATATGGGCCTTCAACCTGTAGCCGTGCCCCCCGGTTTGGACAATCGCGCGGCTAGGCGTTGTATCGCCCCCCATAAAGAGGGAAATACCGACTACTCCTTCGTTGCCGACACCGGCAATTTCAGACGAACCACCATTTTCAAGCAGGTAGTGCAAGGAAATAATGGCTGTTACCGGGAAGTAAAGGTACTGCAACTTCCCACCGGATTCATACAGCACATCGCCAAGCAACATAGGCACCAATTCAAGATGGGGTGCCAGGCGGTCAAACTCTGCGTCAAGCAAAGCTGCTAACAGGTGATTTTGGTTCGGGTCATATGCACTGTCCATATCAAATTCCCTGCCTTTAGTAATGGATGAGAAGGACGGCTCATGGACAAAATAACTCCAACCAGAGTCATTAACCGTTTCATATTCAACTTACTATGGAGCATTACTGCTTTATGGTCTGTTCGATATCGCACATATAGGAGAAATAATGCAAAAAAATCCATTCACACAAAATCCATAAGGATTTTGTCATGGCTTAAAATAAACGCTTCAATAATGCAGATCTCTGCACACAACGGACTATCTCACTAAAAACTAAAAGACTCTGTGCGCTGGCGCACAGACTGACCGTATTTCAAGCTTTAATCTAAGAAAAAGATATATCAATGTGATTAAAGCAATGTTTACGCATTCTAAATGACAAGCATTTCTACCTTGGCTGATGCGATTACAGCCAGATCAAACAAGAAATATCACGTTCAGGATTTCGCATCTCTTCCGTTTGCAAGTATAGGGGAGGTTCGAGATGTCACTTCCCGACGATCAGAAGGCCCCAATACATGCATGGGGTCACCACGCGGTATGTCGTTCAGCAAACGATCAAACTCCAATTTCACAACGGCATAGCACTCGCACACGATGTTTTCTATGCCGGCACGATCAATGACATCAATGCGGCCACGACTATATTTTATCAAGCCCAGCTTTTGTATATTCCCTGCCGCTGCGGTGACGCCTTCACGTCTGACACCCAGCATATTGGCGATCAGTTCTTGCGTCATTGATACAGAATCAGAAGGCAGGCGATCAAGGCTTAGTAGCAACCAGCGGCATAGCTGTTGCTCTATGGAGTGATGCCGATTACAAACAGCGGTCTGGGTCATTTGTGTGATGAGGGCCTGGGTATAACGCAATAGCAAGCGAAGAAAAGGGCCGGCACGATTGAACTCCTCTTTCAATAGCTGCGCCTTCAGGCGATACCCATAACCTGCGCACTGCACCACAGCACGGCTAGGGGTAGTTTCCCCTCCCATAAACAGGGAAATGCCGAGTATACCTTCATTGCCGACGATTGCGATTTCGGCAGAGGCACCACTTTCCAGCACATACAGCAAAGATACGATGGAAGTCGTTGGAAAATAAACGTATTGCAAAAGACCCCCAGCCTCATATAAGGCCTGCCCCAGCGGCATTTCCACCAATTCCAGATTTCCAGCCAGACGTTCAAATTCTGCCGTCGGCAATGCCGCTAACAAATGATTTTGTAAAGGATTGTGTAAGGCGCTCATTGGGGGGCTTTGAATTGCCATCCCAGTGCGGGACAACATGAATTGTTTAGACTGGATTATCTGATGACAGAATAGCAGGTCTAAGCTTCATGTATGTGCGCCATCGCGCATATATCTAGTGGATAAGGGTGTTTTCAAATGATTACCCATGCGGGCTCAAAAACAAAATAGATCCTGACTAACAAACGCTATGAGCAATAGCGAATCACCGGCCAGCCAAATCTGATCGAACCTGACTAAACTCCCGCCGTATCACGGCATAACACTCGCAGACGACTTTTTCCAGACCCGGTCTGTCCAGCACCACAATGGCGCCACGGCTATAGCGTATCAGGCCGGTGCGCTGCAAATTCCCTGCTGCTTCAGCGACCCTCTCGCGTCTTACACCCAGTGTATTGGCGATTTTTTGCTGGGTGATGTGCATCGATGACGAGGACAAATGATCGAGGCTTAACAGCAGCCACCGACACAATTGCTGCTCTACCGTATGATGCAAATTACAAATGGCGGTTTGGGTCATTTGTGTGATCAGGGCCTGCGTATAACGCAACAGTACGCGCAATAAAGCGCCGGCCCGGTCAAATTCAAGCTTCAGTAGTTGCCCTTTAAGGCGGTATGCATAACCTGCAGTTTGAACCACGGCACGATTGGGCGTGGTATCGCCGCCCATGAACAGCGAGACACCAACCAGACCTTCGTTGCCGACCGCGGCAATTTCAGCAGATACGCCATTTTCGAGCACGTACAGCAGGGAAACAACTACGGTAACAGGAAAGTAAACGAACTGCTGACGCACGCCCGATTCATATATAACTTCGTCAACTTCCATCAAAACCAATTCCATGTCTGCACACAGGGAATCATAGTCCGCTGCGGGCAAAGCTGCCAACAGGTGATTTTGCATGGGACTTTGGGTAATAAGCATTAACGATTGCAGTCTTAAAGAACCAATGAGGAATTTATATAAAAAGCAGGAATTGAATTTTCGATCACAGCCTATCACGTCAATACAAATTTCAATGCGCTATTGCGCACACATGAGGCCAATGGCAGGCACTTTCCCAAAATAAACTTAGCAAACACCAGATCAGTGTAGAAACTTGCGAATTGACCGACGACCTTCTCTTAGTACGATAGCGCACAGACCTTCATTTCTCTCCCATATAAAGTGACTCATCACTGCAATTTTGAACAGGAAACCTTATGAAATCGACTAACTCAATCTCTGCAAATAGTCAAAACACCGAAAAATTGGCGCGTAAGCCAACATCAGCCAACACCATCGCCAGGAAATCGCTGAGACAAAGAAAGCAAGCCGATGCAACTAAAGATGAAGAGCCAGTTTCCAGCAGTGGCAAAATTGCCGCATTGACTGACAAGCTGACAAAAATTGAACAAGCGGTTTTACTAAAATCCAAGGCCCTTGCACAAACGACAGATGACTATGTCCATGCATCACCGTGGCAAGCAGTGGCGATTGCTGCAGGAGCGGGCTTTCTGATCAGCCATTTTTTAGCATCACCCAAGCGCCCGAAATAACTTATCTCTTCCAGACTCTGATTGAACACGCAATTTGAATTAATTGTGTGTTCACACAGGGTCTGGACATATGCATCATTCACACCAAGGATTATCATGCCCAAAGCTTATCTGGTCGGCGCAGGAATCGCCTCGCTCGCCAGTGCTGTCTATCTCATCCGTGATGGGAAAATGTCTGGCAACGATATCCATATTTTTGAAGAGTCGCTGCAAACCGGTGGTTGCCTGGATGGTCACGGCTCACCAGAGACAGGCTACGTAACGCGTGGCGGCAGGATGTTTGATGAAGAGGTCTATACCTGCACCTATGATCTTTTATCTTCCATCCCTTCGCTGAACAACGCCGGCAAATCTGTCAAAAATGAAATTGATGATTTCAATAAAAAGATATTGTCCAATTCAAAGAGCCGTCTGGTCGCACACGGCAGCAAAATCGATGTTTCCAGCATGGGTTTCGATAACCGCAACCGGCTTGACCTGATCGAAATCATGTTGCAATCAGAAGAATCGCTAGGTACGCGGCGTATTGACGAATGTTTTTCACCCTCATTTTTTGAAACCAATTTCTGGTTCATGTGGTGCACGACCTTTGCCTTCCAACCCTGGCATAGCGCGGTGGAATTCAAGCGCTACATGCATAGATTCATGCATGAATTCCCGCGCATCAACACCTTGTCCGGGGTGCGTCGCACGCCTTTAAACCAGTATGATGCCATCACCTTGCCGGTAGTGACCTGGTTGAAAGCACAGGGTGTCAACATCCACATGAATAGTGAAGTGACAGATCTGGATTTTATTTTTGACATGAACAGCAAAACGGTAGAGCGCCTGCATTTGATACAGTCAGGGCAAAAAACCGAAGTGACCGTTGACAGTGACGACAAGGTCTTTGTCACTATCGGCTCCATGGTAGCTGGCTCCAGTTTTGGTTCGATGACGAGCGCACCGGTGTTGAAAACCAAAGAGGCCGGTGGTGCCTGGAGTCTGTGGGAAAAGATCGCGAAAGATCAAACCGAGTTTGGTCGCCCATCAGTTTTTTCAGATCGCATCCCGCAGTCAACCTGGGAATCGTTTACGGTCACCTTCAAAGACCCGCTTTTCTTCAAATTAATGGAGAGCTTCACCGGCAATGAAGCCGGTACCGGCGGTCTGGTCACGTTTAAGGATTCCAATTGGCTGATGTCGGTGGTACTGGCTTATCAACCACATTTTATAGGCCAGCCAGCTGGCGTGACAGTGTGTTGGGGTGATGGCTTGTTCCCCGACAAGCTGGGCAATTTCGTGCATAAGAAAATGTCCGATTGCACAGGCGCTGAAATCTTGACAGAGTTATGTTCACATCTGGGTTTTATCGCCGACTTGCCACTGATACTGGAAACCTCCATCTGCATCCCCTGCCTGATGCCATTTATTGGCAGCCAGTTTCTGACGCGTGCGAAAGGCGATCGCCCTTTTGTAATACCACCAGGCTCGGAAAACCTGGCTTTCATAGGCCAGTATTGTGAAATACCTGATGATACGGTGTTCACGGTAGAGTATTCGGTACGATCAGCCCAGATTGCCGTGTATTCATTACTGAATCTGGATAAAGAAGTGTGCAAGCTTTATAGAGGTTCGCATGATCTGAGTGTGATTTATCACTCTTTCAAAACCATGCTGCACTAAAACAGAAAACTGCGGCAGAAAACTGTGGCTAGCCTGAGGTTCAGCATTCAGCTGGCCGGTTTTCTGCCATTGTGTCGCTACCTCACCCCAGGTAAATATCTGTGACGTCATCCAGCGCGATGTAACCGTCCGGGGCATCAATGAAAGCACCTTCCTGTAATCGTATTGATTTGCGTGTCGTTGTTTTCTTTATCTTTTCCAGCGGATCACATGCGGACAGAGGCTGAGTATCTGCCCCGGTACCCGAAGTGAAATGCAAACCTGTCAAACGCTCGACTTCAGCAATTTTTACCTGGAAGGTTTTATACGCACCAAATGGCGCTGTTGATTCTACGCCGTACTGCGCAATCACTGCGCTTTGATCCAGGATGTAGGCGGTCGCAAATAATTGCTTGTCGCTATCGAGCGTCGCAACGATTTTCCAGAAGCGTACGGGATACTGAATTTTCGGAAACGGCTTATAAACAGGGTCATCTTCTTCCAGGACGGGTCCCGTCAGTATCTGCACGTCAAACTGTCCCTTGATCAGTCCGGCCTCCAGTACATAGTCTTCCAGACCGGCCCACAATTCCTTGCCTTCATTAAATTTGGCATGTTGCGGTGTGCAATTGGTCCAGTGGCAGGTATCGGCTGCTGACATCAGCGCCACCTCGGCAGTAGCACCAAATTCCAGGTCTTCACGGCGTGTCAGGTGTCCGCGATCAAACTGGTTATTCTTGTAGTAAAAATTGCTGACCTGATGCTCCAGCGGTATCCTTGGATCAGTTCTCCAGACATCTGGCGGGCGGTTCATTTTATAACGTTCGGAATAGCGTACATTGGCGGCGCTGAATATGGCAAAACGCCGTTCAGCATGCATCACCAGACTGTAATTGTAGTAGTGCAAGATATACTCATTGCCATTGGCGGGCGTCAGCAATTTGGATGCCTTGGTTTTCAGGTCAGGCGACAAGACAGGAAAATTAATTTTATGCGCCCCTTTGCCCAGAAAATTCTCATCAAAGCCCTTGCGATCATGGTAGGTCGCGTCAAAGCGCACATCGAATGCAGCCTGCTTTTGCACGGGAGCCGCAGCAACAGTAGCAGCTTCAAACATATTGGCGGATTCTGTTGCCTTGACCTGCCGTGCAATGCTGACCTGCCCATCCGTATCAATACTCAAGGTGACAGAGATGGATTTGGCCAATTGCGTTTGATCTGAGAAACTCATGTTATTCACCTCAGGTTGACGTGGAGAGAAGTTGGATAGTTTGGATACAGCCTGACTGCCTGTGCTTGCCACTAGCATTTTTGCCACTGCGGGCAAAGCGATTGACGCATTGGGTACGATATTGGCAGGCGCATTTGCCGACACATCAACTGATGTATCAAACGCCCGTATATCATCCACAGATGCATTGATGACTATTTGTAATAGAGGGTGCGTTGGCAGTGTGTCTTTGAGTTCATTGACAATGCGAGAGACGCGAATACCTTCATTGGCTATCCATTTAATATTGTCTTCACCATCATGATCGGGGTCAAAATCACGCCCGTCCGTGGTTTGCACCTTGCCATTCACTTTTAAAGGAATGCCACTATGATGAAGTGCCACTACATACCAGTCGTTATTGAACACCGGGGAGCCAGACGATCCGCCCAGGGTATCTGTGGTGTACCAAAGCTCATTATCAGTCCGCTTGATGAATTTATTTTCCCTGACACAGACCTGCTTCAACCCACCATTGGGATGCTGGATGATGCTCAGCCATTCACCTTCAGTCACCTTGCCGGTCGCGGCTATCAAAGGCAGATAGGCGTAAGCAGATAGAGGTACGTCAGCATTACTGGCCGAGGCGTCCACTGCCACTACGGTAAAATCGAGCGCTTCACTGGTATGAAACAAGCGGCCAGGTGATAGCTTAAAGATTGTTGGGCCATTTTGCACACCATCCACATCCAGTTCATAGGCGAAATGGGCAACCGAGCGCTGGCTCATCTGCGCATCTGGCAGCACGTGGTGATTGGTGATCAAGACCCCGGGAGCAATCAGAAAACCTGTGCCCCAGCCGATCAGGCTGCCACTGGCACTATGTATCGCCACCCTGGCAATCGATTTGGCGGCAATGGCACCGCGCGCCAGGTAATTCACGTCCTGAAGCTCATTGCCCAGCAATATGCGTTCGAAAAACTCGTCTGCCTTATCCACATCCTGCATGCTGTCACGCAAGAACTGTTTGCGCTCGGCCTGCTCGCGTGGTGACGACAATTGCGCAGGCGTCTTGTCACGATTGAGGGCAACCGTGGCCGCAATATTACTGGCACCAGGCTTGCGCTCTGCCTTCTCTATTTGCTCAAGAATCACGCTCATCAAAAGCCTCGCTTTTCAACGACCAGGCAATGCTGGCAACAGCTAGCAGCAATAACTCCACCGACAAGGCTGACAGGCATGGACATAGGCAACCTTGATAAATCAAATTCTCACACATGGTATATTAACTATGAAAAATGACAACTAAATTACCTGATTTACAATTGAAGCTTGCCTTGCCAACATTTTCCATATGAGATTCGCGCTCGACAGGAGCAATACATCTGTCACGAGCAGGAAGTGCAATAGCAAAAACAAGAGAATTGAGGAAAGCTGCGAATGCGCCTTCATACAGAAAGATTTTCTGCAAAAAATGAAAAAGCCCGCTTGAAAGCGGGCTTTTTCACGAATTTCTTGGGGTGATCGATGGGGTTCGAACCCACGACAACAGGAATCACAATCCCGTTGTCAATAGTCTTGTATGCCTTGAAGATATTGAGTTTTAAGCTACATATTTTCCAACAGATCACCATTATCTCGCACCGTGGACACTCACTCTCGGGTAATCCGTTGGAAAATTCGCCGTCACAAAATACCGCATGCAAGTACGTGGTTTGCCTGATATTGAGTTGCATGGTGCTCAGCCGCAGTGTTAGGAATGACACACAATATTTCAATTTAGATAGGTAAAATTACACATCAATTTTGCTGAAAGATGGATATGTGCGTTCACTTTACACCTACCAAATTTGAAAAGCTTTCATACTTTAATGCGTCCATGCCGGATCTGGCAGACTGGCCAAAAGAGACCTGGCCAGACTACCAAGCGCCGATCATAAGACAGGGCGAAGATGGCCATCGCGAGACTTTGCTGGCCAATTACGGCATGGTGCCAAAAACAAAGATGCCGTCACACCTGAAGCGTTTTTCGACCACAAACGCCAGAGCTGAAACCATCGGCGAACTGCGCACGTATGCAAAACCCTGGCGCGAGGGTCAATTATGCCTGGTGCCCATGGAGGATTTCTTCGAGCCGTGCTACGAGACTGGTAAAGCCGTCAATTGGCGGATCGGATTAAAGGAGGCTTCTGATTTCGCCGTCGCCGGCCTGTACAAAGAATGGTCAGAACCAGACGGCGGTACCAGCTTTTCATTCACCCAAATCACCATCAATGCAGATTATCAGCAGTCGCAGCTTCGGGAAAAATGTCACGGCGATCGAGGATATAGAAGACGCCCTCGCCCACTTTGTCAGCAACGCGGCGCGCAAGCTGCGCGATCAAGGATCGATCGCGGGCATGCTTCAGGTGTTTATCCAAACAAACCGCTTCCGCACGGAACTGCCTCAATACAACCCATGCCTTGCCCTCCCGCTGGTCACAGCCACGTCGTGCACAATGGCCTTGCAACGCTATGCGATAGCCGCTCTCAAGGTCATGTTCAAAGCTGAATACCAGTATAAGAAAGCTGGGGTGATATTGAGCGAAATCTGTCCGGCGTCAACATTCCAGGGAGATATGTTCGCCGCCGGCAACGAAAAACCAGAACTGATGGCGGCAATGGATGCCCTGAATTCGAGATATGGAAAGGGAACGGTGAAGCTGAGCCAGGATGGAAGCCGCCACTCTTGGAAAATGCGCATGGAGGCAAAGTCTCCATGCTACACAACGGTCTGGGACGAGCTACCAGTTTGCACTTAGCCTCTGGTGTTAATATAGCAAAATAAACATTCGAAAGAAATTATGAAATTCCAAATTTCAGTTTTAGCTTTAATAGCCCTGCTTTTAATGACTGGTTGCGACTCAGAAGAACTCAATCTTATTGCTTATGATGGGCTGAACAACAAGTCAACAATCCATATTGTTGATGGCAAAGGAGCATTGACCTGGGCAGTCCCTGGCGAAAAAGAACCTACAGTTATACAAATCGAATCAGTAGAAGCACTCTATCCTGAATTTTTTGGCAAAATCATTTCCCGTAACCACTATAAATTGAGGATCACTGGATACGGTTCAGTTTTGTCGCTAAGTCGAGATGCTGGTGGATATTCATGTTTTGAATGCGCATCCATCCATAAGAATTTGATACAAGTTACTCCCCCGGTTTTATGGGCACGCGCTTCTAATAAATAGTATATAAAGTCCTTGCTTGTTCGTATTTTACGAACTACAATGTAGTTAATCCGGCAGCAAAAGTGCAAACCGGTACTCTAGGAGATTCAAAATGACTACATCCACAAAATTTCAAGTCCGCGATTCCAACGGCACACTTTCCACAGAAGACAGCTTGCGAGATGCTGTTTTGGCCGCAGCCAGTCATGATATGTTCGGAGCCCGTTTCGAACGCATGAATGACGAGGGTGAAATACACCCATCCCACCCAATGCGTTTTTTCAGCAGCCGCCGCCACATTGGCAACAACGTTTATTCCATCGACCCAATCAAAGACAACTTCAACGCCGAGAGCAATCTGGCTGACGACGATGCGGCCGAACGCGATGTTGCCGAGCAAGTTAAAAAACAAGGTTATCTGCACAGCAAGCACACCATCGAAATTGTGGAACTGACGTTTGAAGATGACGTTTTGACGCATGTCGATGGGCTGACAGTCGAAGAGATCCTTGCCGACATTGGCGACGAAGATGATACCGTTGAATTGATCCGCTCGATTTACGAATAAAATCTGCCCTGCAAGGGGTAAAACATGGGAATAATTATGCAAACTTCTATCAAAACCATTCTTGACCTGATCAATAAGCGGGGCTTATGCGATGTGGTTGCTGCGACTTTGTCTGACAAGTATAGCGACCCTGACTATACGTTGACGCAGGCAGATATTGATGCCGTAGCCAATAGTGTAGACGCAAAATACGAGGCTGTACCAGCAATTGGCTCCGTTGACCTATTTGGTGAAACTCAAACACCAGATACTTGGCTTGCGGCTCGAAACGCTATTTCAACCACCATGGACGATTTAATAGCTTTAGCTTTGGCACTTGGATTTAGAAAACCAGAAGCGTGGAGAGACTGATGAACGGCCCCACGCTCAAAGCATTGCGAAGCCTGCTTTTTTTTACAATGGATGAAGCTGCTATCTTTGTTGGCGGAGGCGTATCGCTCAGATCGTGGCAATACTGGGAGGCAGGAAACCGACCAGTTCCACCAGATGTTGCCGAGAGTGTCGGCGAACTCGCTCAATGGCGAGTGAAGGCCGTTGCTGCCGCAAATGCGTCCGTTGCCCAAGCATTAAGCGAGTTACCAGACGACGCAAATGTTGATCCTATACGCCTGGTCAGCTATGCGTCAGTTGAAGACTGGATGACGTTACCTGGACGTGAGCCGGTGCTCTGGAAACCAAACTGCTCGGTGATTGCTGAAATTTGTGCACGGCATCATGCGCAAATTATTGTTTTTGACGGTCCTGCATATTCAAAGTGGCTGGCTGGCCGTCACGATGACGAGTCAATGCGCGGGCAATGGGCGGCAGAAACACTTCAATAATTGCGCAAACTAATTCGGCCACGAACTATCAATTTTTTGACCACGCTAATCTCAAATGAGGAAAGAAAAATATGGACATCGTTTTAGATGAACTGAAAATAGCAGATGGGATTTCAATCCAAGCAGGATCTTATCAAGTTGATTTTATTGCCAGTACCAAATGTCTTTATCTGACGAACATAGTGATCAAAAACGACAGAAAAAGTAAAGGTGGCGGCATACACATCACAGATAGCAAAGAAAATCGCCTGGCGCTTGGCATACCGTCGACCATGTAACGCGCCAGGCCCATTTTATTACAGAGCCGTGGCTACAACATCCAGCGCCGCGATCGCCTGACCCCAGCGGCCGCCAATGTTATTGGCCTTGACGATGCCGGTAACGACCACCGATAAGAGAGGCCAGACTTTTTGGAAGTCATCGCCCGCTTCACCGGCAAACTGCCAGATCGCACCGAGTCGATCTTGTACATGCTGTAGTTTTTGTTCGTTTGTTGTGCTGTCCAAACCAAATGTCTTGGCTGCGTCAGCTACCAGGGTGCCGACGGTTGGGCTGAGACCGATAATGACTTGCTCGGCTTGTTTGGCGGATTGGATAATTTGTGCGATGTTCATGGTATTACCTTTCGTGGTGGTTAAAATTTGCACTTCGTTGAGAAATTGATGCCGTCAATCGACTGAATGTAATCAGCCGCTGTACGTTGTATCGAATCCTGAAAAAATGTTTTCGCTGTCAGGGATTCCGCTTGATCGTGATTGCTGCGGACTGCTTGCCTGGTCAACGGCGATAGGCTCAGCGAGCACAGCGCTTGATGGTTCTGGCGAATCAGGCGCTGGCACTCCGTCGACGAAGCTGTGATCTTCGATTGGAGCGTTTGCGGGTTCGTTGGACAGGAGTCCGACTTTGTCACTGGATGCGACGGTGGCGCCAACATTGAGCAGCCCGCTACCGCCAATGAAAAAGGCAATAACAGTGCCAATCGCTGTAATGACTTCCGGGCCAGGTACCCATTCGGGCGGAATCTTGAAATACACAAGCGCCAAGGCAAGAGCTGTTCCGAGCACGCCAGAGATACCATTGGCGATTTTTTGTTTGTCCTTGAGAGCGACTGCATCTTTGACCGCCTTTCCTGCTTTGAACAAGTCCCAAAACTTGCCGAGTGGTGGAATGTTGAACATCACAGCCCCTTTGTATAAGTGACAGCCTTGCCAGCAGCAAAGTGCGCTGTCAGCACTTCCCGGCGTGCTGGGCCATCTGACAGGCCGACATGCAACCATGTGCCTTCTTGGATAATCTGGTCGAACTCAATGCCAGAAGCCACGAAGATGGCAGCGAGCGACCGTGGTGCGATGCCGGTGACGGTGATGTCAGCAGCCAGTCCCTTCGTGTGTGCCGAGTTAATGGAACCACCTACGGCCTTATTGACCTCGGGGCAGCGATATCCGCTTGAGACGTTGATGGGCATGCCCAGGTGAGCGCGGAATTTTTCCAGCGTTTCACAGAGCCTGGTCAGGTTTTTCAATACTTCGGGCGAAGGTGCATTTGATAGCCCCATACGCACTGCCGTTTGTGAAAAAATCATGCCGTCCAAGCTGAAATGAGGAGTAATATTCATAATTGCCTTACAATAAAAAAAGCCCCGTAATGGGGCCCAATGAGTTGTCGATGTCCGGTTTTACGGTTTTCTTTCTATCAACCTGTCGAGTTTCTGGTTAATTTCCTTCAAATCTTCTCGGACTGTTTTTTGATTGTTGTCGATGGCTGTATCTTGTCGCAGGTCAATTTGGTGCTGAGTAGTTCTCGCCTCTTCCAACACGATTACCCTGGTGTTTAAGGTCATCCAGGCGGTTGCCCCCGTCACGATGAATCCAAGGAAAGTCAGTAAGTGACCTAAATTGATGGTGCCGTCAAATTTTACTTTGCGGTCTGGTGGAGGCATCGGCTTTCCTTTTCTTTGGGCGTAAAAAAACCCGCCGAAGCGGGTTTAAATTACAAGTTGCTGTAGCAAACTGAGAAGTTGCGGCCACTCGTCACAATATCGTAAGTCCCCGCCAAACCGGCTAGGGTATAGCGAACAGTTACACCATCCGGTTGTAAATCGGCATCCAGAATATTGTTTTTGTTGATCAGATTAAAACCATCGGCGTTCCCAGCGCTGATAATGTTTGGGTTGGCTTGGAAAGCTGCCAAGCCACCGGCGACAGTTACTGGTGTGCGGCCATCGTTAAAATACAGAACGATATCTGCACTGCTATTGGCTGCTACGCCAACAGAAACCAGCGCCAGATTGATTTTTTTCGCACCATTGTTAATAAAATTTGACATGATTTTCCTTTAAAAAATTAGCCTTAAAATAAGGCGGTTCGTGTACAACTTCAAAATAACCAATAAACAACTACAAGACCATCACCACCTTTGCCACTCAATCCACCGGCATTGTCAGTGCCGCCACCGCCACCACCGGGGAATCCACCATCTACTGCATTGAGGCCAGTTCCAGCAGCTGCTGCACCACCACTACCGCCACCACCAATAAGCGCATGTAAGACGCCATTTACAGATACGTTTGATGGGTTTAGTACGTTGCCATATGCGCCAGAAGCTGCGCCAAATGCGCCAGTTATTCCTGACGCCCCACCAGCGCCAGCATATAAACTGTTGCCTGGAGTGCCACCAGATCCAGTGCCACCACCACCTCCGCCCCATACTGCATTGCCGGAAATGATACTGCTGGATGCATTGCCGCCACCATAATCGCTAGATGCGTTTAGATTTGCATTAGTTATGGCTCCGCTGGATGTTCTTATGTTTGGAAATCCACCAAGACCATTGTTAGAACCAGCGCTACAAATGCCGCCGCCGCCATTAGCAGAACTTCCTCCTGATGCACCGCCATAAGCTTCAATTAGTACGTTTTGCGCGGCACTTCCGAACGATGATTTGTTGCCTGGGTTTCCGCTATTGCCGCCAGAAACAGCCGCGCCACCAGCGCCTACAGTTACCTGAAATATCAAGCCAGGCTTCATCAATTGCGCATCAACAAATTGTCGATTTCTTGCACCACCGCCGCCGCCAGCGGCATTACCATTTGCACCGCCGCTGCCGCCAGTGCCAAATACATCGACTAAGAACATAGCCGCGGCAGGGGCAACGAAGTTATACGTACCAGGGCCTTTAAAGACCTGAAAACCTCGCGCGCGAAGTGGCGCGCCTAAAAATCCAGGAAATCCAGATGACATTAGTAATCTCCCGTAGGCGCACGAACGCGCCAGCCTGCTGCTACGGTCGTGCCTAACGTGGCATACAAAATGTAGCCCGCAGGTATTGCGCGATACAGGGGGATGACAATTTTGGTTTGCCCGGCAATTTCTGTTAGGGTCGTAGCTGGCAGACTGACTTCTTCCCACAGAATATTGTTTGCAGCTGTGGTCGTTGCAGAACCGTTGTTGAGAAAGACGCGCAGAACCGATGCAGTGTTTGTACCAATCGGTAACGCTTCGATACTTTCCACAAAAGCGCCGTTAGTGCCGGCAACAACAGAAATTTGAGTGACTGTGCCAGTGCCATCTTTGGCAGTATTGGCTGTCGTGAGTAGCGGTGAAAGCAGAACTCTGGGTATCATTGGAAAAATTGGGGAAGTATTTGCAGCCATGGCAATCCTTAAAAGTTGTTATACATGAAGATATTCAGCGCCGGACTTGTGGCACCAGCAGCTGATCCCTGTGGACCGGACAGCGAAATTGTCCAGGCACTGAGAGTTCCAGATCCGACTGGCAAGGTGACATTGACAGTCATTGCGCCGGTACCGCTGTTAAATGTGGTGATGGCACCAATCATCTGAATTGCTGGCGATGCCGTATTTGCAATGACGATTGTCTGGCCAACTGCAAACGATTTCCCGGTTTGCGCAAGCGTCAATGATTGCGGCCCAGGGGCAACCGTCAGACTTGTGGTGCTTGTTGCGGAAGTCCCGGGCGCATTGACCGCGCTAGCAGCGCTGGCTGCGGCAAGTGCCTGGTTGTTCTGTACGTCGGTTTGCCGAGTGACGACGTCCGCCTGCCTGGTGACCACGTCTGCCTGCCTTGTAGTCACGTCTGACTGGCGAGCAGTAACATCTGTCTGCCTATTCATCACATCGACTTGCAGGGCATTTGCTTCCGTGACAAATTGAGGTAAAGCGGTTACGAATGTATCGGCAGTAGCTGCAAAGTTGCTTGGGTTGGCGCGCGTCGGTGACGGCGGTAATGGTGTCATCGCCATTAGATGATTCCTTCAACTGAGAGAGAGCATAAAGTCATGGTCGGATAGGTGATTTCGACTGAAAAATCTCGATAAAATCCGAAGATGATCAAACTGGTAAAAAGATTGTCAGCACCGATCCACAGCACTGGCGTGCTGCGCCAGGCAGACAAGGCGATGACGGCGGCATCCATAATCGTCGAATCGACCATCACCTTGGCATCCAACTTTTTGACGAATTTGCGCTTGGTGATGGTGGGATTGCCATAGGTGTCGATATCCTTTCGGCTGTAGTCGACAATCCCAATGCTGGCCCCGTATTGGGTATTCCCCAGGTTAAACGCCTGCCCTACCACGCACATGCCGCAACTGACGTTGCCGGATGCCGTTGAAATAGTTATGGTCAGAACTCCGCTGGCATAAGGAGGCAGATCTGTTGCAACCAGGTCAGTTTTCTTGTTGATCGGGTCGAAGAAATAGGCGAACCAGTCCATAATTGCCGCGCCGTAGACTAGGCTGAAAGTCTGGTCATAGACAGTCGTCGCACCGCTGGTCATGGAAACATGCACGCTGTCGCCGAGCAGTTGCAGCAAGCCCAGCGAATCGATATTGCCTGGGTCCAGAACAACTGTCAGCGATGTGGCAACTGTCGTGGCCGTACCAACCTGACTGTCAAACATGCCCCACCGGTTAGTAGGGCCGATATCTTGCCACTTGGGTGAGGTGCCTGTTGTGCTGGATTCTGGTGCACTACCAGTATTAGCAACCAGACACGTGTAGCAGCGATGCACACCTGTCACCGTTCTGCGAACGGTTGTACCGACTGTATAGGCAGTACCAGCGGCCCATTCGGTGTATTCGGTTTCGGCAACGGTACTGCTCGTCAATACCGAATCAGTAATTGCAATCGGGCGAACAAATTTCATTATGGTGACTCCGTTGCAGGCATGCCCACGTTTGTCCAGCGGTCCAGGGTCTTGTAGGTGCCAGAGGTATTGCTTGCAACCGCCCGGACTTCAGCCCGCATGAGACGTATTTCATTGATCAGTTCGGTTTGCCCTTTGTCTTCTTGCCTGGCTTGTGCAGCTGTTTTGACGCGTTCACCGTGATGTAGCTTTGCCCGGTAACCGTCGAAGGGTACGAAGTCAAGTCCGTCCGCATGCGAACCGTCATCAACAGGCAGGCCATAGCCAGCACCTGTCAACGGATTGGCATACAACCCGAGTTGACGAGCAAACTTTTCGAAAGCAGCAGCACCGAAGTACTTGGTATTGAGGCTGTTGTAGTAATCGTTACCAGGCGCATATCCCGTCACGGAATCCAGGTCTTTTTTATAGGCTGCATCGATGTAGTCCTGAACTTGCTTGGCTTTTTGCGCGTCGCTTTTCATCGCTTGGCTGCGTGCGGCCTGCAATGTTCCCTCTCCTGGCAACCCGCCGTAGATTTGGTCTGGCGTCATTACGGTCGTTGTAGTGACCGCAGATGATGCAGATGCAGGGTTATTCGCCAAATATTGCCCGTTGACCGCGCTGGCCACACCGCCCAGGCCTTGCGCCATCAAGTCTTGCAATGCCTTCACCGCATCGCTGACCGACAAAACGCTGTTGTTGACGTTCAGCAGGCCGTCGACCTGGCTTTTCAGCAGATCAAGTTGGCTTTGGTTTTGTTTAACCATGCGCTCGGCAGCGGTTGCAGAATCGTCCAGGACGTTTTGAACCGTGTCGAAATCTTTTACGTAGTCAACAAAGTTGCTGTTGCTTTGCTGGGAGAGTTCGACAAATTTTTGCAATTTCGCAATTGCAGTCTGGTCGCCGCTATTTGCATCAGCAATTACGCCCGGCAAGTCTGCTTTGGCATTCGCATATTGATCGGCGATGCTTTGGGGTGAAATAGCGGAATTCACCAGTGTCAGCTGCATTGCGCGCGCGGCCGTGGCAAAACTCTGCATCTTGCTGATGACGTTTTGTATTGCTGTGGCCTCTGCGTTGTACGCAGTTTGCAAAGCAGACTTGGCAGCGCTGAGGCGTTGATCGTAGGCTTGCTGTGCTGCCTGTGCAGCCGCCTGAGCCTCTTGCTGGATTCTCTGCGCCTCTTGCTGTGCCGCGGCTTGTGCAGCCTGCGCCTTTTGAGCAGCGGCCGCTGCGTCCTGAGCGGCGAACGTCTTGGTTAAAATGTCTTTGGATACGAGGTCAGTTGTAGCATCCAGTGTCAATTTGCGTTGCAGTGCCAGAGATCCTTCGGCATCGCCCAATGCATCGAGCAAGCCTATTTGCAATTGCGTTCTGGACTTACTTAGTTCAGCAGCAGCTGCGGCGGCTTCTTGTTCAGCGGTCAAAAGGTTGATGCGCTCCTGTAACGGTTGCAATGTGGAATTCATTGCAGCCAGTTCGTCAGCCTGTTTGGCTGCGAGGGCACCAGCAGCATCGCCTGTCAGCTCCATGATCTGGATTTCCATGGATCTACGTTGCTTCAGTAAATCTGTTGCCGCCTGTGTGGCAGCAGCTGTATTGTCAAGCGAAGCGTTGAGTTCGGTGGTGTAGTCGGCGACCTGCTTAAACGCTGGTGCGATCTGCATCAGGGCTGTGTATTCCTGCCTGCCGGCTTCTGTCGACAAGTCTAAGCCTTTGACCACATTTTTAAACTGCTCGATGGTCGTCACGCTGGACAAGCCCAGGCTTGACATTTTTGCAGTGACTGAATCCATGGTCGGCTTGATCTGCTCAGCCGCAGTCAAGAAATTCTGCGCAAAATAGGCGGCGTTTGCAGAAAATGCCTGTGCGCCACCAGCGAGGTCAATCAGCTTTTCTCGCATGGCTACTGATGCCAAGCCGACTGCGCCAAACGCCGCTTGGGAATCTTTACCCAATGACAGCAGGACACTGTCCACGCTCTTAAAGTCATTCGCCAGGCGAGCCAGGGTCGTGCTGGCGTCTTCACCGTCCTTTTGCAGGCCTTTGAGACCGCCACCGGCATTGGTGCCGATGTTCAGCAGTTCCGCACTGATATCGTTGCCGACGTTTTTAAAGATTTCTGACAGGTTTTTCTGTATTTCTTCGGCGGTCGTTCCCAGGCTGCCCGATATCGCTTGTGTGCGGTCTTTGAGGTAGGCCGCATCAATCCCGAGGGTTTTGGCATAATCGGCCGATGCTGTCTTCAGGGCATCATAAGCACCGGTCACATTTTTAAGCAGCGCTTGGTCGCTGGTTTGGTTTGCGCTGTCCGTGTATTGACGTCCATCGACAGTGGTACTGGACGTCCCAAGGTTATATTTCCACGTGCCGGAAGTGTCAGGATTAAACCAGCCACCGTTTTTTGTCCACGAGACGTCACGCGTCAGGTCTTGGGTGCCCAAGTTGCCGGATATGCCGACGCCAGTCTGTACGCGATCTTTACCGGAACCGAAGTAAGCAGCGGCGGCAGCTGCCAGCGCAATCCATCCAATGACCGGGATTGAACCAAGGGCGCTAGCAGCACCTGACATTAGGCCACCCCCTGTAGCTGCGGAACCTCCAATAGCTGTAGATGTTGTCTCTATGCCTAAAGCATTCAGAGCGCCTGTACCAACTGCCGTTGCACCTGGTGTAGCTGCTGAACCAAACCCAAAGTAGCTACCTACGGCACTGATTCCGTTTCCGATTAAACTTGTTCCATTCGAGGCACCGCTGATGCCATTACTAGCCAAGCCAAGGGCACTGCCATAACTTCCCTGCGCGCTGGCGGCACTCGGATTGATCAGCGAGGCACCAAACGAAGCTATCGGGCTGATAATCGGGCTCAATACCAGGCGAGCGAACCAACTCTTCACGTCTTCAAGTAGCTTCTTAAAGGCATTGCCGCCACCACGGCCGATGGCATTGTACAAACCGTCACCAATTGACTTGTTGGTTGCTTCCCAGGCAGTTTCTGCCTTCTTGGCTTGTTCCTTTATGCGCTTATCTTCATCGGCAATATCAAGCGCAGTTGCCTTGCGGTTTTTCTGAAAATTGATCTCTTGGAGCTTATCGATGATTTTTTGATAGCTATCCAAAATCGCATAGTTGGTGCCTTTGGCGGCTTCGGTAGCGATGACTTCTTGCTGGGTCGAAATCGCCAGGTTGTTGGTTGCGATATCGAGACGTTCGACAGCAGCTTTCGATTGTTCCTTTGCGACGTTGTTTGCCTCAAGCTGGTCTGCTTCTTTCGTCAGCGTCGATATGTACTTATTCATCAAGTCATCGGAATCGGAAATGACTTTATCTTGAGCAAGGCCTTTTTCGATAGTGATCCTGCGTGAATGATCCGCGTAAGCTGCTTCTGCTTCTGTGATTTTCTTGAGCGTTGCAGCGATATCGTTGGCGCGCTTGGCGCTTTCGACATTTGTCTTGACGACAAAGTCCTCGTACGTTTTCAACTGCTTTTTGTAACTTTCAACTTGAATCTGCTCCAGGGCCAAAGCCCGGGTCTGTTGATTGTCGTAAAATTCATCGTCGCTAATTTGATGATATTTCCGCAAAAGGTCATCAAGTTTTTGGAGTTCGTCGTTCTTACGTTTTTCAGAATCGATTTCGTCCTGCTGTGCCTTTATTTTCCCAGCCAGCTCAGCGCCACGACTGTCCTGACCGGCTATCTTGGTCATTTTGTCTTTGTGCTTTTCAGCATCATCTTCAATCAATTTGTCGATCGCGGCTTGGTTATACTTCTCAGCCAGACCTTGATTGAGGTAATCCGCATTGACCTTTTCCGCCCACATTTGGATTTTTCTCGCATCGTCAGCGCGGATCTGTTCCTTTGTGCGATTGGCCTTGATTAAATTGTCGAGTTCGATTTGAGCAGTAACGGCCTGGCCTTTGATTAAGGCATCACGTTGCTTGTTACCGGCTGCAATTTCTTCATCATTGGCTGATTTGACAGCAGCAGTAACTGCCTTTCGTTGCTCAGTGATTGCTGCCACCAGGGTATCTTTTGTGCCGAAGATATCGATGCTGGGTACTTCGGCCAGGCGTTTTTTCAAAGCGTTGAGTTTTGCAATTTCGTCTGCAACGACATCTGCTTTACTCAGGCCAGCTCCAACGTTCATTGCCGAACTGATCACTTCAGTGAATACAAATTTAAGGCCCTGCCACCACTGCGTTAAATAGCCAACCTTCTGTGCCGAGGTGTCCATGGCTTTATCCATGAGCCCCATCACCACCATCAACGCCTCTTGCGCGCGACCATGTTCTTGTAATTGATGGATGCGTTCATACTCCAAGGCACCCATGAAGTGATATTTCTCATTGGCGTTTGCTGCCCATGTAGTCACGTTCTTCGTGATGCCGTCGAATTCTTTGACCACTTCGTCAGCAGACTGGCCAGTCAATTCGGACATCTTGATAGCCATCTTGCCGACGGCCTCAATTTCGCCGCCAGTGTATTTGCCGGTAGCGGCTAACTCTGCGAGCATGACGCTGGCAGAATGGGCGCTGGTTTGTGATGTGGCCAGGCCCTCGGCCATTGTGTGCAGGCTGTCACGTGTCAGGCCAGCATAGTTATTGGTAACGATCAGTGTTTTATTAAATTCATTGACCTCTGATGCGCCTTTGATTGCAAGATATGCAAATCCACCCAGAACAACTGCCGCTGCGCCGATAGCCATGCCGGTACCGCTAAAAAGCAGGCCCAATGCATCTGTCCGCTCGCCGAGTACCATCAGCGATCCACCAAAGCGAGACCATTGACCTTGGCTGGCTTCATGCGCCAGTACAATCAACTCTCGGCGTGCGCCAGCTGTAGCAAAATTTAGCTTGTGCATTCCGCCTTCTGCCCCGCCCAATTTTTCAATAAATGGCGATGCCTCAGTCGATACGCCCAACTGAGCGGCTTTATATGAAAGCATCTCTTGCCTGGTCATATTCAGCGTATCTGCTTGCCGTTTGAGGCTGGCAACGAATTCATCTGCTTTACGCGCGGCTGCATCCTGCGCCTTCGCAAACTCACTGGCCACACGCTCTTGCGCTTGCAATTTCTCAATCGCTGCACCAATTGCAGCAGCCTTGTCCTGTTCTGACTTCGAAAATTGCTGAGCGATAGCGTTTGCCCGTTCGACTTGCGCACGAGTCTTGTCCAGCAGGTCATGCTCCAGCTGTAATGCTTTGATGTACCGTTGGCCAGCATCAGTCACGTCATCCGTGACCTTTTTCTTTTGCGTCATCTGCTCGTTCTGGCGGCCGATGATCTCGCTGGTTTTGGTCGAGGTCTTGCCCAGTTCCTCAGTCGCCGTATCAAGCTTTTCAGAAGCGTCAGTCAGCTTATCGACGTCGACGAAAGCAGCTTTTGCACTGCTTGCATCAATGGCGATGACTAAGTTGGCGATTTCTGACATATGGCTCTCAAAATAAAAAAGCCAGCGGTTAGGCTGGCTTAAGGCGGAAAACTGAACCACACAAAGGTGGCTATTCGGATATGTTTTTTACATTAAGTGATTCAAGATAAAGCCGGTCCAGCGCCCGAATGGCGTCTAATTCGAACCTCTCGGGCTTCCTGCCTGTTACTTGCATCCAGGCCTGCATGTCCTGAAAAGTAATGACCGCAGGCCCCATGCCATTATTTCCACGAGAATGATGCAAATCCAGAAACCAGTGCCAGAGGTACTCAAGCTCTATCGGTACCGTGACAGGGCGTACATACATATCCCAAAATGATCTGATTTCTTGAGGGATGTATTGGACCTGATCGCTCTCGCTTAAATGTGCAATGGAGCCATGCGCTACTTCAAGGTGCCATCGCAGTGTCTTACCGTCCTTCTGTTCTTCACTGAGAACGAATTCTGCCCGGGCAAAAGTCAGGAGGTCGTCGACGAGACTGGCAAAAAACCTTCGTCTGCCTCCAGAGCGGCAGTGATCTTGGCCAGCCATGTGGGGCGCTTGCTGAAAATGTCTTTCAACACTTCTGGTGTGGCGGTCAGTTCAGTTGTGCCGGATTTGAAACCGTAGATACTTACAACGACAGCGATCGCTCTCTTTGTTTGGTTTTCTTTATGCAGGTCGACGAGTTGGCCGGCACCTTCGTCTGTTTTGCCATCGATCTTCTGTTTTTTGATGACAGCGCGCTTGATAGCCAGAATTTCAATCTCGCGATCAACTGCCTGGCATTGAGCAGAGTTTTTACCGACGATCTTGAAACCGGCGACTGGCTCCGCATCGTCATTGAACGATACTGGGACATCGAGTACGCCTTGATCGTCACTTTGCAGACTATCGATATCAACGGATGTTTGTGTCATGGTTATACCTTTTTATAAAATGCAGGAAATAAAAAAGCCCACGTCTGAGGTGGGCAAAGGACACAGCCCGAAGGCTGAATGGGGGTTATGCGAGGGTGTCCTGAAGGCACAATGTCGTCAGTTCGGAATTGATACCCGTGCCGCCGGCAAAGTTATACAAGGCTGTAAATTCGTATGTCCCGACGATGCCCTTTTCACCGTCATCGGTCGTCGATGACTTGATCTTGAGACGAGGCAATACGAAAGAAACGAAATCAGCCGCTGCGGTGCGATCCGATGCCAGGGCAACAACTAGTGTCGTTTCGGTCTCGCTTCTGAACAGCGCATCTATCGTTGAATCACTTAGCATCGCCGAAAAAGTGCCAGAGACCAGGAATTTCTTTCTGTATGCGTCTGGGCGCAGATTCGAGCCAACGACCCCGTCCATCGGCGTTTCTTGGCCGTTGATTGTCAAATCTATGTTTGTTACGATACCGTTTTGAACGCCGTTAAGAATCAGAGCACCGGTTGCCGTAGACAATACGTTAGAAGTTGTTTCAGCAGTAGGAGTTGTGAAATACTGGGTTGCGGCACTTGTTTGATCGAGTCCAACCAGTGTGAAATCCACTTCAGCATTACCGGTACCAGGCAATTTCAGGGCGACCTGGCCAATTTTCATGTCTTTAGAAACTTCGGATATCGTCACGTCAGACGACCATTCTTCGACCGTGTAATAGATATTTGTCTGACCTGTGGAAGGTGTAAATGTCTTTTTGCCTTGTACAGTTACGGTACAGCCGGTGACCGGACCTTCCGCCACCAGGGCGACACCATTCAGCGGGATGCCGGTGGCCACTAGCGCAGTCAAGCCGGTGATGAGGAAGTTTTTGCTGATGTTCGCTGCGTTCAGCGCCCCGACAGAAAGGCGAATAACGTCGCCAATTTTGAAGCCATCTGTCAGGTAAGAACCTGCGGCACGAGTCAACGTATAAGGACCAGTACCTGCAACAGTGATTGACACAGCGGAAGCAGATGCACCAGCCGTGAAATCGCGGCGCAGCAAAGCGGCCAGCCAGTCAGAATACGTGCCAGGAGAAAGCAGGCCGCTCAACTTGCCATCGACCATCTGCACGCCCTGGCGCTCAGAGATCAACTGTTGATGACTGGCGATTTCGTCCTGGGTGTTATAGGTGTCACGTTTCAAAGTGAAAACGGACTGCTTGCGGCGCAAGTACTGCGCACCAGATGTCGCGGCAATGACGCCGACACCAGTTTGGCGTTTGTACGCGACCTTTTTATTAATACCTTGTGCAATTGTTGGCATGATCCAGCCTTTCAGAAATGAAAAAGGCCTGCCAACGGCAAGCCAAAAGAAAAAGCCGCCCGAAGGCGGCTCAAGAAAATGTGAGTGATCTAACTGAATACGTCGGCAATGAACCGGATGCGCACTGGCAAAGCGAAGCGATCACCGTCGACCATGCCGTTGCTTATTTCTGGCGTTTTTACTATGAAAGTTTTGACGCCGTCCTTAATGAAGACGCTACCCCGTAAAAATGTGTCTCTCAGCAGTTGAGCACGGGTATTTGCATCCCCTGCACCCTTGCCGATCGGGTACATCAGGGTTACTTGGACATACCCCTGCTCACGATAGAAGCCCATGCCCAGCGTTGAGTTATCAGGCGGAGCAAACATCCATTCAACCTTTTGATAAGGGACATTGGTTGTCGACTGAAACACCACGTTTTCCCATGACGTTTGCAGCGGTGGCACCATGTTCAATATCGCGGTCTCGATCGCGGCTCTTACTTTGATCGCGCTCATATTGGATATGCCTTGAAGCCTGCGGCCATACTACTGTCACCGTTGCGCAGGTTATTGACTGCGTCATCTACAATGTTGCGCCAGCGGACAACTGCGATTGCCACCATGCCTGCCGGTGCCTGGGTAGACCAACCGTATTCCAGGCGCTCTGCATAAGGCAGATTGTTGGTCAGGTAGTACGAGCGTCCAGCAGCGTCAGAAGGGATAGCGCCAATAACACGCTTAAGTGATGCATTTGCGCTGGCTGAACTCGGGTCGATATCGGGCAAAACACCGTCAGGGATGGATTCAACGCCCAATTGCCAGTTTGCGCGGAACCGACCGCCGACATACCCTTTAGGCGGTGGGCTTTGCCACAGTTTTGCGTCACCAACCGGGCTGCGCTCAACTACATCAGTCGTCAGGTCAGTAATGGCCATCCGTGTGACAGCATCGGCCTTTTCCACAGCGCGCTTGGCAAACTCTGCGATTTCAAGGGAAAATTTACCCATCAATTCCTCGCATGGAGTTCGTACAAAGCTGGCAGATCGCCGGCGAAGGTTGTTTTGACATTTTTTATGGTCATGTCACTGGTATCAAACGTGATCCGATCGCCTGGCGCTGGTACTACAGTCAGCGCGGCTGCTGCGATCGTTATTTTCTTGTCGCCTTCCAGTACCAGTCCACTTACAAAAGCAGCACCGTCTGATTGGCGGTTGTAATCTTCAACCAGGCCTTTTAATGAGGTGGACGCTTCATTTGTCGCAGCGGAACCGGTAGTTGGATCGTAAGCACCCTGATCTACATTGATATGAGTCATGCTCTTGCCAAATTTATTGATCTGGCGAAGTGCTGTGGCGACAGCGCGCGTGGAAAAGCTCATGAGCGGACGATCCCGCTACCAGTAGCGCCTAAGTATATTTTTAGCATCAGGTCAATTGCGCGATACCGTTTGTATTCGGCTGAACCAGGGCGATAGGTTGTTTCAATCGGACCCACCTTTTCGCTGATGACTTCGCGCTCAAGGGCTGGCGCCAGGTCTTCAGTATTGGCTATGAGTGCCAACGAGGCGCAAGCATTGATCACTTCTGCTGGAACAACCGTAGGAGGCAGAAAATACTGATAGCGACTGAACGTGACGTCATCGAGACAAACACCCGCCCGTGGCCAGTCCAGCACCTGCAATGCGGACATGCGTACACCTTTCCAGCGCAAGCGATAGACTTGCAGCATGTAGGCAGTCGCTCGTCGTAGCATTGCTTCCTTCGTCGGCGTGTCCAGCAAAGTCCAGGATGCATTTGCAAACTTGAGGTGATAGCTATCAGCGGCCACGACAGAGCAATACGACTCCGCACCGGCAACAATCGTGCCGTCTTCGGTAATCAAAGACACAGGTTAGCCTTGTTTGCCTGCGTTCAGCAGCAACAGCAGAGCACCTTTGTTCGCGGTGCTGTCGAACTCGATGCCAGCGGCGGTCAGCGCGTCTTTGATCTGTGGGACAGTCATTTTTGCATTGTCAGTCAAGCCGGCATCGCCCTCTTCAACGAATATTTGCTGGTTTTCAGTCAAATCTGACTCGTTGATGACGATGAAACCCAGCGGATTATCTTCGGTGACTTCCGCGACGACTTTGACTGTTGGGCAGGTGTTGGACATTCTATACCTCGACGAAAAAGGGAGGCCGAAGCCTCCCTGTTGTGGATTAAAACTGAGGATTAGCCCAGCAACAAAGCGATGTGGTTTTGTTTGATGGCCTGGTAGCCCCAAGCAAGGCGGACGTGGTACACCAGTTGCATAAACTGACGATAGACAGCGACGTCAAACGTGATACCAGAGACAGGGTCTGTCACTTGGATCACGTCATCCGCCATATCCATAGGCTTGCCATCAGGGCCCAGCGGCATTTGTGGCGAACGAGTAATCAGTTGAATAGCCGATTTTGAAAATGCCAAGTTAGGCGTAGCAGAGTTGCCGATGGTGACCGCTTGAGCAGACGCAGGAATTGCGACCAAAAGACCAGGCGCAGCGATGGTTATGGTGCCGGGAGCCGAAATACCAGAGGTAATTACATATTTGTTGGTATCCCCGGCAACTGTCAAAGTGTCACCCGCCAATGCAGTGCCGGTACCTGTGATTAATGGGATTTGGGTCGTACCAACAGGGAACCCGGCCGTGCTCGTGGTGTAACTGGCGCCAGTACCTTTTGCTACAGCAGTGATGCCAGCGGAATTATGAACGTCCATGCCTTCCAGGCGACCTATAATGCCTTGACGCAGCAGCAAATCGCTACCTGCTTCATTGACCTTGAACAAGACACTTTGTTTGCCGCGCAAATTGGCAATACCTGCTGTACCAAGTACCATTTGCAGATCAGTCTGCGGCGCACCGTTATCGTCCAAGATTTTGCGAGTCTGAGCGATATCGGACAAATCGCCTGAAGTGCCGAATGGTGCTGTACCTGGCGTACCATATGCACGAGAAGCATTTTGATACCCTGTTGTGAACAGATCAATTTCAATCTGATTGATGAGTGTACGGAATGCCTGCTGGAACTGGCCGTTCAAGATGCCGCCGTAAGTCCCTGCGTTGAGCAGACCCTTTTGCTCTTCGCCGTTCCAACGAATCGGCGCATGCTTAGATTTGCTGATTGTCATCGCAACGTTGGTGATGGTTTGATCACCTGTATTAGGCGCGGTGACGGCAGGAGTGTTATCGGCCAAAGTGGTCGCTGGCGTGATCGGCACGTTAATGACCTGATTCAACGCGGCACGTTCTGCGCTCGAATTGCGAGATACAGCCGGAATCATACCGATCATTTCACGGGAGACGACATCGAGCGCCTCGTAAATAGTCGGAATCAAGCCGGTCAGCGTGTTAGCGCCCAGTACCAGACCAGAATGCGCCAGGTATACAAACACGCGATCATGCACCGCTTTACGAACATCAGTTGCGATCGCTGTTACTTGACCAAACACCTGGCCAGCAAATGCATAGCCGGTCGAGAATGTCAAAGCGATCATGGCCATAAAGGCCAAGAGAGTTTTTTTCATGGTGGAACCTTTCGATAATTTGGATAAATGTGTTTTCTTCATGCGGCCATCCAGCCAAACAACCTTTCCACGGCATCCACCATGGGTCACTTTACTATTGGGTAAAACTATTAATCTGTAACGACAGTGCCTTCCTTCAATGTACTGCTTCTTGCAGCCGGGTCGAGCGCATCAAACTGGGCGCGTGTAATTTCTTTCTTGCCACCGGTACCGCCTGCGCCTGCCCTGGCGCCGCCACCGGATGCGCCAGAACCTTTCAGGATCATGTCCTTGTTGGCATACTGGCCAACCATCAACTGAATGGCTTCTTCGAAATCAGCATGCTCACCATGGCGTGTAGCTGAGAAGATGGGATTGCCCTGCGCATCCATGGGTACGAGTTTGCCTTCGTCGACTTTAAATCGGCTGCCGAAGAAGGTCTGGGCGATATCGGCCGGTATCGCCAGCTTTTCAGCGATGAATTTGGAGCCGGTGAAACTGCCGCCGATTATGTGATTGTTCAAATTCTGTGTGAGCTTTTCATTTTGCTCTGAAAGCGCACGCTGTTTTTCTTCAGCGGCGCGGGTGGCACTGGCCACTTGTTCTTGCGCTGTACGGGTTGCGGCATCTTTGATTTCTTGCACTTTGCCAGCAGTTACCAAGTCACCGTCCTTGATATTTTTGGCCAAAGTAATGGCTTGAGCGGCCGCGGCTGCATCTTCAATGCCCGCGTCCTTGAAAGGCTTCAGCGCGGCTTCAGCAGCTTCCTTTGCGACACGGTGTGCTTTTGATTCACCGTTCAGCCTGCCGATATGTGCGACGGTGGCATCTGCATCGAATGGTGCTTCTGCGCCATCGGCATTGATATAAATCGGTTTTTTGTCGGCATCCAGGGCAATGTTGCCGTCGGTGTTAAATTTGAATGGCATGGTGGTACTTTCCGGGCATCCGCCCAATGATGAGCGCCTGGCTCGTTCCGCCCTCTGCAATCCTGCTTTGGGCAATAAAAAAACCGACTGTTTAGGTCGGTTCGTTATTACTAAATTCCCATCCTTTGAAGCAGTCGATCTGATCTGAGGATATCGTCGGGATGCTGTGACAGCTTTCGAAGTGCCACAGCCAGCGATAGCGACCTGCCCTCTTTGGCTGCATAATCGTCAGCCTCAATTTCTTGCCAGAACCTTTGCGCATCACTTGGTGGCACGAAAAACAATCGGCTCAACAGATTGCGCCAGATGTGCAGGTGGTGCCGGTGACCTCGCTCGTGCGCTTCTACTGCGCGAAGTTCGTCGTCAGTCAGTACTTGGCTCAGCCAGGTCGGCATTACGATTCTGAAGCCGTTGAAACAGGGCATATTGGGTTTAATGCAGAACGCGCAGTACAGCATCATGCCCACGTTCACTGCACACCAAATACCCCATGCGCCCAGCAAGTAATACGCCATTCTGAATACCCCAAAAGCAAAAACCGCCGGGATTGCTCCAGGCGGTTCATATAAACTGTGTACTTGTTTCAGCAATTAGGAAGCGGTCGCCAAAAATCTGGGTTGAAACATAGTGTTTGTCCCCATTCATTAGCCCATTCGCTCATGCCCCTTGCATCAACTTTTTTCAATGACACTGCTGCAAATTGATATTTTGGCGGATCTTGGAATCTTTTTGACCAGCAGGCTTCAACCAATATGCCGGGTTCCGGCCAGCACTCACCTCTAAGATTCCAGGTTTCATCTGGTGCCGTAGCCCATACTTCGCCAGTTGGGCTAAGAACTTGTTTTAACTCGGCCATGGTTACAATTCCTATTTATGCTTTGCTTGCAGCTGCTCAAGCGTCAGCGGGTTGCCAGACTGGTCCAGCATGTCGCGCATACTGATTTTGCCTTGGCGATACAACTCTGCCTTGCCCTTTCCGAACTGCTCATTTTGCTCTGCAACCGACCTGCCTTTGAACCAATCGGCAAACGTTAATTTGCTCGATACCGGGCCATTAGTGGACGCCCTGGTCCTGTTGTCGGGGAGTTCAGGCAAGTCAATGCCCTGCTCTGCAAACGTCTTCAACACAGCTGTTTCAGCGCACCGGCAATTCATATGCAACGGCGTTTCCTGATACGGCAGATCGTTTCCATCAAGGCCATTGCCTTCAAGGTCCCAGGTCAGGCCATCTCTCACAGCGCACATCTCGCAAGTGTGGGAATCCAGCGTCGCCAGAAACCGAGTGCCTTTTATGACATCATCAAACTGCGAAAAAGTTTCTTTTCTTGCCGCACTTGCCACGGCCTGAACTGATGTTTGCACCAAAGTGGCCGCGTTGCGCCTGGCTATCGGCATCACACCAGGTTGACCATCTTTGCCCACGATGCGCGCAACGATCTGTTGATTCGTTTCGCCAGCGGCCAGGCCCTTGCGCAACTCAGCAGAAAACCGAAAGGCTACATCGCCGGCCTGGCGCGACCACCATTCTTTTGACGGGGAACCGTCAATCAGGGTGTTTGCTGCCAATTTGTCCAAGTATCCTTGAGCAGGCAATGAGTCTGGCCCAATCGTGATATTAAGGACGTTACCAACCGCTTTTGCCGTTGCCTTTGCTTCAACCTCACCCAGCCCGGATAATGTTTTCAAGGAAGTAACATGCGCGACCGAATACGCATCTTTGATCGCACTACGGGCATCAAGCAAGATCGCGTTGATAGCAACCTTACCCATTCCAGACAGCGCGTCTGACAGCAGCAAAGCGGCCAGGTCTTTTTCAAGGCGCTTAAGTATTTCAAGTACTTTCGCCTTTTCAGCCGCTTCGAGGCGTGTCAAATCGATCGCGTTCATGAGGATCAGGTCGCGCAGTAGGATGTCTAAAGCGCCCATTATGCCCCAGTCTCGTCGATGGTCGTATCCTTGACATTAAGCTGCATACTTTGACCACGCAAGTCCATGCTGGCGGCTTTGATCTTCTCTGCTTCGGCTTCCCAGGTTAGATCTGGGTTGATGACGCCATATCGCTTGCATTCCTCAAAAGCCGATTCTGGGGACAAAAGTGCCGCAGCAACCAACGTGGACATGCCCGTAACAAACGGCGCCAACGTGGTTGAATCCACTGCGATAGAGGCGAAATCATCAAACACATCGATATCGCCCTGGTTTGGCAGACCAACCCAGCCAGCCATCTCGTCAACGACCTGGTCGAGGAAATCTTCCAGACCATTAGCCATGGCTGACAATTGACATTGTGCCTGCGCTGTATCAAGTGATGCTTCCGTAGCAGTGCGGTCACCAGGCCGCACTTTTAAGAGTTCAGCACCCATACTTTCCATCTGGCCTTCGAGATCGTTCAGCGAATCTCGTCCTGAGCCGATGGCTTGCCCGCTGTGTTCGACATACTTCATGTCTCCGCCAGTTGGCAGATCTGTTATTGATTTGCCGATATTCGTGGGCGCTTCTTGTTCGCTGTTATCGATGCCGATACGTACAAGCAACGGCACCCTGGCAATATGCAGAAGCGAATCCTGATCGCTTTGAGACTGCCAGTGCTTGATATTCAGGTCTGCCAAGTCAATTAGCGGCGGGGTCGCAGTCATGAACCCAGTTTGTTTTGTGTAATACGTCAGTAACGGTATCTTCTTCAGGGTAGTTGTACCCTCTTCATAAACGACAAACTCGTCTTTGTCGTTCTTACGATACAACCGCCATATACCTGGTTCAAGCAATCTTACCTGTGCCACTGTTTTAGAACCGAAGTCACCGTCAGGCACTGTAACCGATTCAAGTATTCTCACTTGGGTCAACTGTTCGGTACCTGCGACACGTTCGCTTTTCCAACCAAGTATTTGAGACTGCTTGATATGAATCGCGCAAGGACGAGCACCAGCAGCCTGCTCTTCAGCTTTTGTGCGCAATATCGTCTTTCCGTCAGATCCTGTGGTTTTTGGGAAATCCACCAAAACATGAGTGATGCCGTCTTTGACCCCACTGGTGAACACTTCCTTTGCGAACACATGCAGATTCCTGCCAGCCAGGTCAATATTGTCAAACCAGGCTTCGACTGTAGTGTCGATATCGGTCCACTTGACTGGCTCGGTGAATGGCTTCCCTGCCATATTGCCAATTGTGCGGCCAAATACATTGTACAAAGTCGAAGTCTTGAGACGGATCGTGTATGCATCAGTCTTCTCAGCCGGCCATTTGGGCATGTAGGTTTCACCAGCCGCCCGCATTGCTTCAGTGCCGCCCATCAGCGCCTCAACTTTAGCCAAGGCGGGCTGCATCGCAGCTACGGCATCGCTGACTTGATTGACTTTAAGGGGCATATTAAATATTTAATTCTCTGGTTGTGGCAGAACGTGTCGTTACCGGGTAGCGCTTCACTATGAAATATCCACCGCCGTCATTAGTGTGATCAAAGCCGCCCTTCTTATCCGGATCACCCTTGTCATCATAAATTTGCCGTTCCAGGCAAAGTGTAAATTTGGGACATTTGTTCGTATTGACCAATAACCGGCGCTCACCGTATGTATTACAAAGCATGGCATTCATGCTATTGATGCGATCCTTTACAGCTGGATTCGTTGCATCCACCACCACTGTAAATCCTGCTTTTCGCAACAATGACAAATCTGACTCGCTTGCATTGCTAGTCTTTCTGCTCTGACCAGAAGCATCTGGGTAGACAGTAATTACATGGCCTGGATACCGCTCCTTGATCTTTAGGATCATTGCTGGCGTATCGAACACATCTACAAATTCATCCACAGCCCGAGGCAGATCAGTACGCATGACAAACACAACTGCCGCCATCTTCCCAACGTTAAAGTCCATACCAATATGCAAAGCATCGGCGGCAATGCCCGGCTTTGCTGGCTGAACGATATCGTCTGTATGGTTCTGCCTGCGATCAAAGCAGTAGTAAATGACGCCCTGGTAATTTTCAAAACTCGCCAGGTATTCCTGCCGGAAAGTGCGCGGGTCCATCTTGCGTTGCGCCGCTTCGATCTCTTCGGCTGGCACGTTGCCGCCATCAACTGACGTATAGAGCCAGCTTTTATGATCCGGCTCCTTGCCCTGGCCGTCTAAGTAGCTGTCATAGCAGTGGTTAAAGCCCTTTGGTGTTCCGATGCGTAGGGCATGACCGCCAACTCGCTGCTCACCGTCGACAATGAACTTGCAAGTCGAGAGCATGGGTCGCAGTACTTCTTCCCAAGCCTCATACGGACAGTCCGCCCATTCATCTACCAGTGCGAAGAACAAACCAGAGCCACGCAGGTTGTCATAAGCGTCCAAACCAACAATGCGAACCACATGGCCGGTCTTTGTGGTAATCGAGCACTCCGTCTCGTTTGGCTTTGTCGCGCGCCAACTGGCAGGAATTGCCTGCTTAAGGCGTCGCCAAAAGACACGCTTGGCTTGCTTAAAAGTCGGTGCGCAGTACCAGATCTCATCTTCGACGCTAACATTCCACAACGCCGCGTACCTCACTGCACGTCGTATCTCAGCTTTACCCAGGTATGTCTTGCCGAATCGTCGGCCACATACAGCGTCACGAAAACGCGCCTTTTTCTGCCAGCCCCATACATAAATGTTTGCCTGCTTTGGCGTCAGCGCGACCGGTGGGTCAGAGTATGGGATTGTCTGGGACATCTTCGTCAGGTTTCAGGACGTATTCTGGCACTGCTGGAATGCTGGAAGCGTCTGTTCCTGGTGTTTTGTTCGTGTCCAGGCGTCGATTCACGTAAATGTCACCGACTTCCTTGGCGGCCTGTTCTATAACCTGGACGGCAAGTGCTATGTTGCGCATTCCTTCGGCCTGCTGTGCCATTCGTGCCAGTGCACGCAAACGATATGCCCTGCTTGCGATAGGAATTTCGGCAACCTCTTCACGAAACTTCTTGCGCGTATCTTCGAAAACCGTTCGCCATTTTTGGCTCAAACGCCTTCCGACAAAGCAATTTGGGTCATATGCAGCGACTTGCTGGCGCAAAACATCAAGCCCAAATTCCTCTTTTACTGCTTTCGAAACCTGTGTTGGCGTATCGAAACATGCCAGCGCTTGGACGATGAACAGTTTCACCTCGTCACTTAGTGCTGCCATATGTTGCTATCCTGTAAAAGCCGCGTAAAGCTTATGCGGCTCTCAGCAAACACGTTCCGCATGCCCTCGCGATGTTGGTTGTTGCCACTTCTGGCGATGTCTTTGCAGCATCAATCATCTTTGCTACATCCTTTGAAGGTCCATATCTTCTGACCACACCAATAAACTCTTCAACATCATGCGCACGCATTGAAAGCTTAGGTTGTCCATCCTTGGAAAAGGCAGGCTGCCCTGTATCGTCAAGTGTCTGCCCTATGTGATAGAGCTCATGCTCAACAAGAGCACAGAACTCAAGGTCTGAGCATTGCGCACAGTAACTGGCGTCCAAGGTGATGAGGAAGTCCGGCACCAAGTCGAACCAATCTCGCATTTGTTGCTCTTGTCTGCCCTTCTGCCATGGGCCGCATCTGAATGTCACGTCCTCACATTGACCGAGAACTGCTCTACCCTGCTTGTTGAATCCGTTGGCAGCCCAGAGAAAGACAACCTCGGCAAACTGTAAGTGAGCATGGTCAGGGTTATGAAGGTCACCGCCTTCCAACACAAACTGCTCAAACGACCACACTTTGACTTCTGGTGCCGGTATAAACTGGTGCGGCGCCATTGGCTCGAATAAAGATTCTGGCGGTATTGGCCTGGCGAATTCAAGAACTGCCTTAGACTTCCTTGCCATCATCGTTTCACTTTAAACGTCACTCCACGCATAATCCAGTACATCACTCGCTCCATATTCGGTTCGCAACCGAATAACTCGCACAGAAAAGATAGCGTGTTTATGTACACCAGAACCCACCAAGAATACTGGACTTTTATTATGATCTTTGCCATGGCTCGTTATTGTTTTTCACTTAAGAAGAACCGGCGGGCCTGTAAAATCAGCCAGGAATGCATTGGACGACAGTTGTTTGTCGCCCTCTTCAGCATCGAACACCCGGAGTCTTGGCAACTCGCTGTGAAATATTTCATTATCTAGAGCAACGCCGTGCTCTGCGCACAGTGCCTCAAGTGCAATTTTGAATGCTTCGAAATTGGCGGACATTCTCTACCCTGTCTCTATTTAACTGAGTATCTCAAGCAAACTAATAAGGTTTGTTGGTGCTGGCGGCCAGCAAGTGGGATTCGAACCCACGGCGCGTCGTCTGTAAGCTACAGAGCCAAACTCAGCACTTATCTGTGTCACTGTTAAACCAGCTCCAGCATTGCTGCCTTTCCAGCACCAACACGCATGATTACTACAATTATTTGGTAATCATGCGTGTTGCCACTAGTGAACTTATTTGCAACTATTGTTTGCAATTGAAATTGTGTTTTTGAATTGTCTTTTATTTAAAATAAATACGTCGACAATTTTCTGCCGATAACTTATCAAAAGGAAAACAAATGGCTACTTTTTGCGTTACCGCTGCAAATCACAAAAATATCAAAAACCATTGCGCATCGTCGTTTAATTTGTGGGAAAAAAACACGGACGACAATATCTATCGGCGCATTGGTGCGACTCCACTTAGCAAACTAGTTGCCCTTATAGCTGATGGGAATATTGTTCTTACAGGTAGGGAAAACGAAGACTCTATTACTGTTGGCGCGCCAATCGAAGCAGAACTTAGAATTGCGAAAAACGAAAAACATTTCCCCATCAGTGAAATGCCTACTTTTTAATATTTTAATGAAAAAAGCCCCGAATCTTTCGACCGGGGCTTTGCAGTGACACTGATGACGTGTATATGAAACGGATGTTATACCGGACGAATATTCCGGTCAAGCGAAAAGTTGTGATAAAAAATCACCTTGGCATCAGGGCGTAATCTTCACACCATTAAACTCCATGCCCTCACAGGATACGTTAACGTTATCGCGGTATTCCTGCGTAAATTGATATCCGCCAGCCTTGCCAATACTAGAGGTCATTGCATCCAGACATTTTTTCTTACGCTTTTCAAAATTCTCGGGCGAATTGTAATAAGCACTTCCGACCATGCCGGCAAGAACAAATAACGAAAATAAAGTGATACCGGAAATCAATGTGTACCTGAGCCAAGGCGTAGGCTTGGCAATCACTGGTGTGGCAATAGGGTTGCCGCATTTCGGGCATGCAGCCGCTTTATCGCTGACTTCTGCGTCGCATTCACTGCAATTTACCAATGCCATACCAACCTCGCCAAGTTTTATCTTATCAATAATACATAAAACTCTCGAGTTAGGCAAAAATATACCCGCCTAAGCGGGTTTAGGGTTACGCAGCTATGTTATCTGAGCTCTGAACGCAAATGCGAGCAAGCCTTTCAGCAATTTGATGCTGAGCTGCCGCATCCACATTTTTCAACCATGACCAAATCAATTGTTTGTTGTCATGCGCGGAAGATTTGGCTACACCTAACCTTTCTGCCTCGCGTGTGATCGATATCTTGCGATCATAGAAAGCGCGAACAATTGCCTCACGCATGCCACGCACTGACATGCCAGTAATTTGTGACGTTGCCAACTCCCTTAAGCTGCCAAGTTCAGTTTTGAAGGCTTCACTCGGGCTTTCAGCACCACAGCATTTGCATTCGACAAGCTTGTTCGCGTACCGGACGATGATGCAGGACCGGTGTATCGGGGCGAGTCGATCTACCTCGGCGAGTATCATGCCGGCCTGACCAGCCCCGTCCACCGATATCAGACCTTTTCCGCTGCCGGCACCCTTGAGCGCTAATTTGGACATGGGCGACAATGCGTATTGCTGGCCTGAATAATTGAATGCAAACGTCAGGGCATCGTGCGTATTATTGAAAAGCTCGGTCATTGTTTTGCCTTTCCTATTTTAGCGGCTACACGAACGATAGCGCGACGAGTGGCCTCGTGTGAGTCTTCGCCCAATAGCTCGATTGCGAACGCGGCAGATACCTTGTCACCTCTGTCAGCAGAAACATGAACTACACCAGGCGACCTATACATGATTGAAAGACGCAACTTCGCCGCAAGAAACATAGCATTACCGTTATTTCTCAGCGGATTCCAAAGCCCTTGCAATGTTTCATATGTAGCAAGCATATCGTTCCACCTGATAATATTCACCTCATCAGCAATTGCAGCATATTTCAACAATTCAAATTCATCATTTGTCATGATTTGCACATCTCCAATGCTTGTTGCTCTGTAAAACCTTCGCTGACTAGACTGAGAAATCTCTTTCGTTTTATCTTTGCCTGAAGCACTTCATATTCAAATATCGCAGGCAAGTTCTCTCTCACTCGCACCACCGTCTGAGCAAATTCAAATTGTAGATTTTCTGGAATCATTCTGTCTCCTCATGTCTGACACATCCAAAATCTTGGGCAGTAAAAAGCCTTGCGTAAAATTCGCTGCCATCCGCGAGCCCAAAGCCATTTGATTCAACTGGCGATTCATGGAAAGTTTGCGTAGGCATTTTGCAAATTTTGGTTTCAAATCCACGGTCCATTGGAATAAAAGTATCCGGGTCAACAGGTAGGCATATCTCCTTTTCCAGACTCATATCACTGCCTGGGCCTTGCCAATGACGACAAGTCTTGCAAGTATTCATCAATCACGCTCCTTATAATTTGAACATTTTTTCCCGTGACGTCGGCCTTTGGTGCATGTCTTCAATTTCTCTTCAAACACCCTTTCCGTTTTCTCGAAAGCGCAGCCTTTGCACGAAACTTCTTCCCGCTTGATAAGGATCTCCAGGGGGTCACGCGAATATTCGTATTGCCTGGTCACCTGGCCTCCTGAATAGCGACAGGCTCAACAAGCAACCATTTTGTATTGTTGCTTTGACTTATATCGGCAGTAACAAGCCCTTCTTTTTTCATCTTTAGCAGTTCTGCCCTTACTTGAATTGTTGAAAATTTGATGCGTTCTTTGAACCACCATGTGCAGTACATAGCGTCGCGCTCACGATAAAATGTGCCAGGGTAATCTCTCTGCCTCATTTTTTCGTGCCGCTGCATTTCTGCAACTACTAGTTCTCTCAGCGAGACTTTTGATTCTTCTGAAGTTTTCATGTTGCATGCCTCAATTTATCCGCCGCTTCCTGGATCTGGGTGTCGCGGATCAGCTCTGCTGCATATCCAAGAGTCATTGACATTGCTGCCTTGCGCATGCGTTCAAAACAAGATCTTGCCTGCTGTACGTCCATATCTGTGATGCCCTGATCGTTCTGCAACTTCGTTGCGATCAGCCTTAGCGGTGACAAGTCAATCGTTACTCCGGCCCTTTTTTCGTGGATTTCGTATGCATCAACGACGCCCATGATGGCGTACGCGCTGTCGTACCAATATCCATCAACCACATCCTTAAACATCGGAGTACCGTTTGCTGATACGTCGACGGTACCGTCGCGCTCAAGTTGATGAACGATCGCCAGTAATGGGTCAAAAACTGCATTCAAACGCCATGGCTGGGTTTTGAAAAGGCACTTTGTAGAGTCGCGCGGCACATATTTTTTCTTCTCACGTTTTTTGGATGCCATAATCAAATTCGCTCCCTATTTGCCCAATCGTCACGCTTTCCAGCAACTTCCAGGTCTACTGATTTAAAATTTGGGCAGGTATGGCGCAATGCAATAAAATGCCCCGGGGCTTTTGCCAGCGAACATGCGCCATAACCAGTTTTTGCGTGCTGGGGAAATTTTTGCAGGCTTACAAGGTTGGTGCAGTGAATGCATGTCATCAGTCATCCCCTGAACAATTTTCAACTTCCGTTTCTTGATTTTTCCCCTTTAAAGCAGCCTGTAAGGCCTGACTTCTTGCCGCTTTCGCTTCCGGCGTCATATCCCTTTTCATTTCAACTTGGACGGGTGGACGTTCCGATATTTTGTTCGGAACGACAGCGGCATAGAGATCGGGCCCGTCAATTGCCGCTTGCACACGGGCTTTAAATGTCGGCATGTTTTCACCTGGATATGGCACCAGGGTGTGCTTCCGGCCCTCGGCCAGGATCAACTCGTCAGAAGTCCACCATGGCGTCTTGCGCTTACGCTCGCCGATCAGCGTCAGGCAAGTGGCCTTCAGGAAAGCGATCGGATCAACTGGACGCTGCACGACGGCAATGCGCACTGCCTCGACAACGATGTCATCCCCATGATCCTTGCAAAGCTTGCCTACGATTGCCCCGCATTGCTTTGCCGGTGTGCCAGCCTGGATCAGCAGAGACTTTCCCGCCGACCAGAGCTCGTCCTTGGTCATCTGCTCCTGGGTTTTGGGGGCTGGAGAATTTCCCGAACATGGGCTAGGCGCTTCAGCGCCCGTACCGACAGGTACGGAAGTATTTAAAGTTCCCTCTCCGTTCCGTTCCCTCTCCGTTCCCTCTCCGTTCCCTCTAAGAGGGTTTTCCGCTGGACTTCCGAAGGAAATTGGATTGCTTTCCGAAGGAATAATTTCGCTTTCCGACAGAATTCCATTTGGGTATGTACCGGATTTCCACTGATCAAACGTCGGAACTCCTACAGGTGGTCTCTTCTCATGCGTGCGTTTTACGTTCTCTTTCCGCATGCGGTCGCAGAATTTTCCGTACGCGTGGCGTTCCTTGGCTGCGTAAGCAGATACAGCTTTATCAGCTATCACTGGGTGATAAAGCCTACCATCTGAACATTTGATAAAGCCGTGCAATGCCTCGGCACGAACCTTGCGCCACTCCTTCACAACCCTGCCGTAGCCAGCAAGATTTGCGAGCTCAATATCATCATCAGGCAAAGACGAAGCTGGGGTCTGGTGCCAAGCAGCGCACCATAATAAAATTGCTGCTCGGAAGGCATCGCCATCAGCAGATGCAGCAAATCTGGAATCGCGCAGCCTGCGCACATCCAGTTCCATGTATTGGAAATCGCTCAAATCACAATCTGCTGGCGTCAACGGATCTGGTAATTCAGTCAATCGATATCTCCAAACCCATACGTTTTAATATTCGGTGTGTATGCTCTACGCCTGCGCGGAATTGCGCCAGCATCAACTCGCGGCTATAATTCTTTGGCATAGGCATGCGCCCATCAAGCAGATCGTGGCAAGTACTGCAACCGAACGCAGCGGCCGTGTCAGGTGCCTTCAGGCCCATACCCTTGCCGTCTTCCAGCAAGTTCGAATGACAGAGCGCGGTTGTCTCAGGGTTGTAGTTACATACCGGGAACCGCAACGTACATTCCTGGCTACGTGCAGCCTTGCGTATTGGTGTCATGCGCGGGCGACTGGTTTTCATGCGCTTGGTGCTGCGCGGCATTGGGGAGCGTTTCAATCTGTGCACCCCACACATTCAATTCCCTCGTCATCAAACGGGAAAAGTTCGCCATGGTCCATTGCCATTCGGTACATTGATTCATAAGATGGTCGATCAGATCTGAACACCGCGCCAGACGGCTTACTTGCTAGCCCTAGCTTCTCAGCCTCCATCCACCAAACCGCCTGTTGAGGCTCCTCGCGAACGAGTGATAAGATTTGATTCCCACCCTTTAAAAAGCATAGATCGCAATTTCCGTGCATAGTGATGCCGTTATTATTTGGCAACTGAAGATCAAAAGGTTGATCTTGCCAAAACTTACCGACATCACCTTTGGTGACTCCCGCTGCTGCGAGAGGAGCATGGCGAGTTTCGTACGTGCCATAATCTTGGTTACGGAGTTTTGCAACGCGCCGCTGCTCGTCAGAGCGCAACCCCACAAAACTGTCCCATTCAGTCCACCCGAGACTTTTCAAATACCGATGAACAACTCGGACTTTCAATTCAACAGTACAGAATCGTGCGACCGGGTTGGGAAGATATTGCCGGTCCAGAATTAGGCGCATGAAAGGCTCGCCATTGCGCGAAGCAGTCGCATAATCCACGACTGACAACAATTTTTCTCCTGAGCTACTCAGTCCGGCATACTCAAGCCAAATGATAGGAACACTCCAGCGCTCACTACATTCCTGAACAAAGTCCAAAGACTCCTTTCGTTCCTTGCCTGTATTTTCAAAGCAAACAATCGCGCAGTCTGGCAGTCCGCCATTGGCTTCAAGCACCAGCTTAAGCATCATTCCCGATGACCTGCCGGCACTAAACTGAATGACTGTGGGCACGTCAATTTTGAATGACATCTATCCCCTCCTTCACACCAGTCGCATCAACTGCTTGTCTGACAGTCATAGCGGCACGCTCAAGCTGCTCAGCAAGTTGGCTCAATTGAACCAATGCCCCATCACCATGCCAGCCGGTAAGCGACTCCAGCCTTTGCGCAAGCTTGACCATGTTTAAGGACGGGCCGCTATATCGATCAAAACTGATGCCGGTTTCTTGCGTAAATTTTTTAATTTGTTCTTCGCGTTCATGAAAGCGACGAGTCACACTTTCAACTTCCCGAGCAACACGCTTATCAATATCAGCACGTGCGTGATCAACAGCAAGTCGCTGTTTTTGCTCCGCGATTGAATCAATTTGTTCATGTGCACGGCGTATCAGAGATGCAAAGAATTCCCGTGTTACTTGTTTTGGTTCGAGTTTCGGCGCTTTGACCACCTGGACAATGCCGGTGTCGCGCAATTCCAGAAGCCCCCAGGAAGGCGGCAACTCGCCGTCTTTGACGATACCTTTTGGTGCCAAAATCCACCAGTAGTCACAGAAACGGTAGATGTCTTCGGCCTTTTCGGGCTGTTTCAGTTCGCGAAGCCAATCCGAGCGGCTGACTTTGATTTCGAAACCGTGGATGGCATGGCCGCGGCTGTTCCAGAGATTGATTGCGACTGCATCTGCATAGCGGGTGCCGCCACCGGTTGCCGGGGCGACCTCTTCCATCAGCGCCCATTCTGGCGCGGTGTAGCGTTTGTGAAGCATCTGGCGGGCATGCGCGGTGTTCAGCACTACTGGTGCCGAGGGTGCTTCTGTTTTCAAAAGGTCTGCCTGCGTCATGCTGCCACCTCTTGAGAGTCAAACAACGACAATTGTTCGTCTTCAACTGCCTGCGCCGTTTCCGCCATAGTTTGCTCATGCTTGATACGAGCCTGGGCGATAGCTACATAATCGGGGTCAAGCTCGATGCCAATGAACTGCATGTTCTCCCGTGTCGCGGCCTTGCCCGTGCTACCACTTCCCATAAATGGATCGAGTACGGTACCGCACGCGGGTGTAACCAGACGAATCAAGTAAGCCATCAGGTCAGTGGGCTTGACCGTTGGATGGTGATTGCCATTGCGGTCTGTCAAATTCTCAGCATCGTGCAATAAGCTTCCGCACTTGAACTGGGGCACGATCTCGCCTAACCCTGAATGTCGATCTGCTGGGCAGGCCTTAGCGCAATAGAAGAACCGGGCAGCGCTGCCTTTGTCCCCATGAAACGACCCCGCGACCCTCTCGCGCTCGCTTGTCACACGACTGATGCTCGCGGCGCTGGCCTCAGTGCCACGCACGGGCGCAGAGGCACCAGCCTGACTTGGGAAGGACGCAACGACCTCATCACTACCATCGTGAATGAAATTGGCTGGCCAGCGGCCCTTAGTTTGAAAACCGCCATGGGTGCCGCCACTGATACCCGAGCTTCCAAAGCCACTAACCCCGTTGGGATTATGCTTGATAGTGGCGACACCTTCAGGGGCAGCAATACGGCAATCATTGATGTTGATAGCACCAGTACCCCAAGCCAGAGCGTTCTCGACAACGGTACCAATGAGCGCCTTGCGCGCCACGACAATAGGCTCATGCGCCGGTTTTAATGCTGTGCCCCAGCCATCCCATTGTCTGGCCTCGTCGGTCTGCGGCACATACTCGCGGCCGTTGTTCTTGATCCATGAGCCGGTCGCGTCCTGGTCTGCACCTGGTATCATGCGCTTGACGGGCTTTCCCTCACTCACAACGATGCGCTCGGCACCAGCAGCCTTGTCGATCGCCTTGCTCACGTTCAGGCTTTTAGGGAATCCGCTTCCATAAACCCACATGATCTGGTCGCGGACCTCAAAACCAGCATCTTCGACGGCACACACCATGCGGTGATAAGTGCGGGAGCCGCCAAAAGCCAGCAAATGGCCGCCCGGCTTTAGGACGCGCAGACATTCGGCCCACATAATTAAATTATTAGCAATGCCAGTGCTATCCCATTTCTTGCCCATGAAACCCAGTTCGTATGGCGGGTCAGTAACAACGCTGTCCACTGAGTTGTCCGGCATAGTTTTCATAACCTCGATGCAATCACCAAGATAGAGAGTGGCGTTCCCGATGACAATTGCGCTGATGTCTTGCAAAGAATGTTCATCGTCGCTTAGAATATTTTCAGTCACTTCTCATAACCCTATTTGTGCGAATTGATCAGAAGCCCTGGCAGTTACAGCTGCCTGGGCTTTGCTTTTTGATTTGACGCTGACGTATGTCGCAAGCTGAACGACATCGCGGATCGTGCTTGCGCCAACTCCGTAGACTTGAGCCAGGGCACCGTAGCCCCTGCCGTGCTTGTACGTGCGATGGCTTGCGCGGATTTGGCGCACCTGATCGTCGGAGAGTTTGCGGCGGCGGGTCATGCGTTCCCTTTCTGGCTTGCCCAAACCCAGATCCATTTGTTGCGCCCTTTTCTTCCTGAGCGACCATCGGTGCCAGAATGTGAGAATGCCGCACGACTCCAGCCATCAAAGCGATATGTATTGCCATTGTGTATGTCAGCGTCTTGATAGCTGATTGCAAACTGGTACCCGGTATTCGGAAATACAAACTCGCGCCAAAGCCGCAACGCAACCCGGCAAAGATGTGGACGAACAGCACAGAGGCGCGACAGTTCGCAAGTGTTTTCCCTGGTTAGGTGGGACAAGCCGCCGCCAACACGCTCACGGATCAACGTTGACATCATTGCCAGGGCAACCGGTTGCCCGTTCTCATAAAGCGCGTAATGACACCCAGCCTGGATTCCACGTAGCAGCGGCCCCATCTTGTGGCCCCACGCTGTCAGCAGATCATTGGCCACCGACAGTGATATCTCGTCAAAAGAGGCAATCGGAAACATCAGTTGCTCACCTCGAATTGGCAGAGGATGGCTTCCATGGATTGCTCAGCAATCTGGGCTGACGCATGCGGCCATAGATACTTTTGAGCATGCGATGTACGGAAGAACTCCAGCACACCGTCACAGTAAATTTGAAAATCGCCTTCGTCACATTTGGCGTAGCTGATGGATTTGGGTACCGGGAACACCCCGCCGCGTGGACCAGCCGCCCAGACGACCCAGCCAGACCCCACTTTGACCCACAGCCTGAAAGTCTCGCGATCTTTGAATCGCTCTTGATTTTTAAATACTTCACCCTCCAGCTTCATCTGCTTGCGATGAGCTGGACCAAAACGGGGAATAAGCGTTTGAATTGAGAAGAATTCACCGCTTCCCAAGTGCCAAATTCCATTCCAGAACCTACGCCATGCTTTTTGGTCTTCTTCAGCCTGTCCGTCTACCATTTCAAACAGGCATTCGCGCAACACTTGACGCTGCGTGTCGGTCAGATCCAGGTCAGAACGCTTTGTGAGAACGATTTGCGTCATGCCACACCCCGGCAACGACGGCAGTACATATAGACTTCTTTGCCAGCAGCGTTACGAAATTGTTGGATAGAGCGAGATTGGCCGGCGCCATTGCGACAACGCGGGCCGTAGCAGAAACGCATACTTGATGGACTGATGCCAGGTATTTGGTTTTTGCGATGTAATTCTTCGGTGCGTGCGGCGGTATTCATGAATGTCATTGCTCACCTCGCAACTTTGCGATTTCTGTTTCCAGATCTTTTATGCGGGCAAGCAAAGCAGTGCGTTCAGATAATTCCTCGCGCCAACCAGGTATGAAAGTGTCCAGTTCGTCAGTGCCAAAACCTCCCCTGCACCAGCCTTCAATTAATGCTGGTTGTGGACTCCATTTCTTGCAATACGCATCATAAGCGCGTAAATGCATATCCCAAGGTATGCCACCTACATACCCCTGTACTGGTGCACGCTTTTCTTGAATTACTGGCAGTGGCAAGTTGCGAATCAATTTTGCGCATTGAGATCTGGTTGCTATTTCAATTGTGAAATATTTTTTGTAGCTATCGGGAAAGTTTCCTTCAACTACATGCGCGCACTGCTCTTTGAGCAGTTCTAATAGTGATGTCGTCGACATTTCATTCTTCCCAAAATGCAACGCAACCAACAAATAGAACCCATCCGGAATATTCAACTTTGAAAAACAATCCGATTAACCCTGCCACGATCACGAATGCGGCATTTAGTTTTCTCATGGCTGCCCCTGAAAGAAATCACGCAGCGTCCTTAAACGACGAATAACAAGGATGCGCGTCCAAGTAAGCTCAAGGCGCAAGAGTTCATAAATTGTCGGTGTCGTCATGATTCCGCCTTCACCAAGGTGTCAATTGCTTCCCGCAGATGGCGCGTAGCAGCTACCAAACGGCTCTTGCATTCTTCCGCCCTGGGTGTGCCACGCGCACCGATGTTTTCTTTGTCAGCCTCTCGCCAGTTTTTTGTCATCACAAGAACCCTTTCTTTTTTCTGGTCGATTTCGTCGTTCATTCCTGTCTTTCATGTGTCTCATTGTTATTTGCCCTTCCCGTCAAAGACGCATATTCCTGTTGGGGAAGATGGCCATTTTCTGGCCAGGTATGGGCCTTTCAATACGTCGCCGCGCTCGAATATGATTCGTACTACTTGCCCAGTTGTTTGCCAGGGTTCGTAATATTCTTGAATGAGGAATATCGTTTGCTTTACAGCGATTTTGGAATTCCAGATATTCGTCTGCGTTCAACAGGGTTTTTACAACGATGGTGCGAGAGTTCATGATTTGTCCTAGTGATAGTGATACAGGTGCAATGCGAATTTGGGGAAACTGAAAGAGCTCACATGGGTGCTTACTCCTGGAGTTCAGGCCAAAAATTCTCCCAATCATTTGGCCGCAATGATTTACGAGTGATACCGGTTTCTTTTTCAATGAGGACGCAGCCGTCTGAAGGGACTCCCACAGGACTTTTCAACCATTTCTGAATGTGCGATTGAGAGATGTTTGGCTTGTACTTTTTCAGCAAGTTCGCGAGCGCGACCTGCGATCCGGCGATCGTAATTGCTTCTTGAAGTGCTTCAAACGATTGGTTTTGTGTGCTCATAGGCATCACAATATAACCAAAGTAATCGTTTGTCAAACACTATGGTTATTTTGATTTGTATTACTTTAGTAATAAACTTAAGCAATGGAAAATACAGGCCAAACAATTCGGAAAAGACGTATCGAGCTAGGATTCTCTCAAGAGTCACTAGCTAAGGTATTGGGCTGTAGCCAGGCTAATATTGCGAAGTTGGAAAAGGGTTCCACGCCCGATATTCGAATCGGAATGCTACTGCAACGTTATCTTGGCCTGGATGCTATCAAATTATTTGTTGACGGCGAAGAATCGATTACCGAGGCAGATGGCACACCTTCACATAGCACCGATGAGCATATAAATGCCGTAATTTCCATGATGCGGGAAACCGACGCTGAAGGCAGGATAAGGTCGAAATTCGCTGTATCAGATACTCTCCGGCAATACACTTTAAATAAGCAAACTTCGACGCCTATAAGTACTAACTTGGACATTCCTGAGTCTGTGCTTCAGAATGAAGATTTCCTGAATATGCTTTCTACATTGATTAAGCAATTTTCGAGCGGCGGCAAGGCCAAGAAGTATTATTAAAAACAGTTTTGCAATTTATTGCAAATTTGCGAGATGCTTATGAAATAACTATTCTGCCTTGCATAATCCGCGAATGGACATTGCAAGCAGACTCGATATGGCAATGAAGGCGAGCGGCCTCATTGATCAAGTGAAACTCTCAAAAGTTTCGGGCGTTTCAACCTCAAAATTAAATAGAATTCTTAGTAACAGAACTAAAACTGTTGATGCTGAGGATGCCTATAGACTGGCGGCAGCATGTAAAGTCTCTGTTGCCTGGCTAATCTCCGGCCAAGACGACGGCGGTGAAGTTGTTCGCCACGCGCTGCTTAATAAAACTGAATTTGACCTGATTCAGAAATATAAACAATGCGACGCTTCTGGACAGGCGTCCATCCGCTTGGCTGCAGATGTCGCTATGCGCTTTTCGCACGCCCACCAAAATTTAGAACAATGACTTCTGCCTTTCGCGTCGGGTAAAACTCAGACAGTCCCTTCACGTAATCTATCGCAAAATCTTGCCCTAAGTGGTTGAGACTCTCTAAAGCGTCAAGTATTTCAATTTGACGTTCGCTCAACTGTTGCTCCGAATTCATTAATTTACCCTTCGCTTTAGTTGTAACAAACCGGATTCCTATGTAAAAAGAGAGGCATCCTCCTTTTTATTTACCGAAATTCGCATTCATAGTGCATTGTAATGTCATGCTAAATGATTTTGCAATCTATTTTAGTGTCATAAGATAAAGTAATTTTTTTACGTTTGTTTTGCATACTCAAGACCTGTTTGTTTAGATTGATTGTTGTAAATGAAATTATCGCGGTGTAATATGTGAATATTAATCATTTAAAGTGATCTTTATGAACCCTGCGCCGATTACCCTGGTTACAGCCGACGACCAGCAAATGTTATTGACTCTCTACCGTGTCTGGGCTGGGGAGTCTGGAATGACTGTACTGGAGGAATGCAAAACGCCTAATGCGGCGTTAGATGCCTACGTCAAACATAAGCCGCAGGTTTTGCTACTTGATATCCGATTTGGAACTGACAAATCTGGCTTTGATGTGGTGCGCGATATTATTAAGTTACACCCGGAAGCAAATATTGTCTTTATCAGTCAATATGACCAGGCATCGTACATAGGTGAGGCCTATCGTGCTGGTGCAAAAGCCTTTCTAACAAAAAATTGTGACCCGGAGACGTTCAAAAAAGCGATTCAAGCTGCGAGTAAGGGCGAAAAGTTCTTCATGCCTGAACTATTAGAAAAAGCTGTGCAGCTGGTTACCAATCCAGAAATGAATCCCAAAATTGTTTTGCAAGAGAAAAACCTATTCGAAGTATTTATGCTTCTTGCTGAGGGCCTTACAAACGAAGAGATCGCAGACAAATTATGTGTCGATAAGCGGACGGTGTCAGTCCATCGGCAAAAAATACAAGATAAATTGAATATCAGCAGATTGCAGGAATACACAAGAATGGCAATTGCGCATGGCCTGATGGAGCCTTAAAAGCTCTTAAGCTCATTCAATGATAGATCTTCACAAGATTTTTCCCCTTCGTTGGTTTTTCCCCTTAATTGCGGTTATACCAATTTTTTTCGCCGCTTGCTTGGCCGGCGCATTTCTTGATTCAAGCATATCTAACCAACTCGACGATCGGTTGGAGCGTAATTTGCGTGGCCTGGGTGAAAATATTTCGAACTCTTCAGAATTCGCTTTGCAGACCAAAAACATCGCGGAATTGAACAAATTGATTTGTGCCGGTTTGCATTTATCAGCTGAAATCAATGAGATTGAAATTCTAGATGAACGCTCGGTACAAGTGAGTGATTGTCGCAGGATGGTGAAAGTTGATGGCGAATCAGTCAGCGTGGTACTACCTATTCATCCCCTGGATAGGGACCAACTTAAAACTTCAAACAAAAACATAATCATCGGCTACGTCCGCATTACTTCAGCAAAGTCCATTGTTGAAAGTGAGAAACGCCAGATCAGGTTAAAGATTTTTGGGATCCTGTCTATATCTGTCTTGCTTACCCTTTCACTTTCCTATTTATTCACAAGAAAGTTGGCTGGCGCCGTCATTGAACTATCAGTAGCATCAAAAAGTATTGCTGGTAAAAATTTCCACATCAAATTTTCAAAAATACTTGGCGGAGAACTCGGCCAAATGCAAAAATCATTTTTGGAAATGTCGAGGACCATGTCCGATTTTACAAAACAGTTGAACAATAACGTCGCGGCCAGAACAAAAGAACTCGAATCTCAAAAAGTACTGCTTGAGAAAGCCTACTCGGAAAATAAGAGGCTGATACATCGTATCAACGGAGCGATTGAGAATGAACGTAAAGTGATCGCTCTTGATTTGCACGATGTATTTAACACCGTCATCTTGCACATTTTAGGAACTGCACGGCAGACAAAATCGATCCTGCGAAAAATTACACAAGAGGTAAACCTTTGTGACGCGCAGTCAAATTTAGACGTCATAGAAAAAAATGCCAATCACCTATATGCCCTGTCAAAAGACTTGGTTTCCAATCTAAGGCCGGATGTGTTGGACGAGTTCGGCCTGGCGGAGGCGCTTCATGATCTTGTAGACAAACAAGGTAAGTCAGATATCGAATGCCAGTATTCATTGATTTTGAATGGTCATGTTCCACGATTTGACTACGATTTCAATATTGCCGTCTACAGAATCGTTCAAGAATCCTTATCTAACGTGGCGAAACACGCGAAGGCCGCACATTGTAATATTAACCTGACTGTCATTGAGAAAATAGATCAATATCGGCTCGTGTTGAGCATAGAAGACGACGGCAATGGCTTTGATATCAGCTGTCGAAGGCAAGGCTTTGGCTTGGATGGCATGAGAGAAAGATCTGGAGGAATTGGCGGGATATTAGAGGTATCCTCTACGCATGGCACTGGCTCAAAAGTTATGTTCAGTGTCGACAAAAATATTCAGTCTCATTTAGAGATATAGATGAAGAAGTTTCTTAAAATTGTCTGTGTTTTTTTTCTGTCATTTGGATGCGCATGCCTGTTATCGCCCTACGCTTTTGCGATTGAGCAAAACCAGACAGACAAAGTAGAAAAACTACTAAATAAGTTTGATGGCAATTTTCGAATAAATTTTGAAGAGGTTGAGAGCACCTTGGCTGAATTAAAGGCATTAGAACCGTTTTTCACCAAGGATCAAAAAGATCGGGTCTATGTAAAACATGCAGCAATGCTAGGATTTCAGGGGAAACACGAAGAACGGGTAAAACTTATCAATTCATATCTTGCTGAAGTTACCGACATAGAAATGAAAGCACGGTTTCTGGGGCAACTGATTAGAGCATACGCTGACCTTGGGGAGTATGAAAAAGCCATCGAAGTCATGAATAATAGTATGAAGTTGGCTGATAGATTAACGACCAACAAGGCAATTGCCAACTACCTACAAGGCACAATCAATTTACTGCGATTACTCAAGGCATATGATGATGCCCTAACCTATGCCAACCGGATTTTGGAACTTAAAGAAAGTAAGGAGGAGAGGTGCCTAGGTATTTTAAATACTGTGGAACTGAATTTCCTGCGAGGAGATGTTCTGCGCGCTAGATCTCTTATGCCTGAAGCAGATGCGTCGTGCAAGGACCATGGTATGAGGCTACATACTCAAATTTTGCAAGCGATGGCAACTATTGATTTGATCAATTCTGGTAATTTTGAACAAGGCATAGAACTAGGCATCCCGTTGGTGGCTGATTTTGAGTTGTTGAACCATAAAACGGAATATAGGTTGCGACTTGAAGAGTCTTTATGCAAAGCTTTCATGGCAAAAAATGATTTAAAGTCTGCTGAAAAATACGGCAAATTTGCATTTGAACATGCTAAATCATCGCGATCGGTCGAACAAATTGAAACTAGTGCTGAGACAATGGCGGTGCTCAAAGAGAGACAACGTAATTTGGCAGCATCACATGAATACCTAAAGATCGCGTTCGAATATAGAAAACGGCGTACTGATGACGACATTCAAAAAAAACTTGCTTACCAGAGGGTGAAATTTAACTCGCGTGAAAACGCCGCGCACCTAAGTGCGCTTGAAGGTAAAATACAAAATCTAGTTACGGACTACGATCAGGAAAAGAAAAGCAAGCAGCAATTGCTTTGGATGACTGTATCGCTGGCACTCGCCACGTTTGTGTTTGCCGGCGCGCTTTTGGTATTTAATAAACTGTAGTAGTTGCGACCCGATCTGACAGTCACCCGGTTTGAAGTGCGGAATTGTCAGATCAAATTCAGTTATTTAGTTTTGTGATTTTATCGTGCCACGCCTCCTTTCCGTCAATTAGTGTTTGAATTGGTGTACGACCACAACACATTTTTCCTTGATGAGTACGTTCGTGATTGTAGTAATACAACCAGTCATCAAGGTCTTTCTGCAACTCATCAATCGACAAGTAAATCTTTTTCCGGAACGTGACCTGGTAAAATTCATTCAGGATGGTTTTATGGAAGCGCTCGCAGATGCCGTTGGTCTGAGGGTGACGCACCTTGGTTTTCGTGTGTTCGATTTCATTTAACGCAAGATAGAGTTGATAATCGTGCGACTCTGGCCTGCCGCAGTACTCGGTTCCCCGATCAGTCAAGATTCGAATTAAGCCCATTTCGTATTCGGCGAAGAGCGGCAATACCTTGTCATTGAGTAGGTCAGCAGCCGTAATCGGGGTTTTGGTACTGTAGAGTTTGGCTGTAGCAACCTTCGAATAGGTATCAACAAATGTCTGCTGGTAAATACGCCCAACGCCCTTGATAGTGCCAACGTAAAACGTATCCTGACTGCCAAGATAACCAGGATGTGCAGTTTCAATTTCACCGACTGCCACGTCGTCATCCTGCTTACGTTCGAGAGCGACAACTTGAGCTTCAGTCAGAACTTCACCCGTTTGGGCAACATGCTTCTCTAGCGCTGAGAGCCGCTTCTTAAACGATTCGAGATCGTGTCGCAACCAGACTGAACGCACGCCAGAGGGCGACACAAACACTCCACGTCGACGTAGCTCATTGGAAACTCTAACCTGGCCAAATGCTGGCTGTTCAATTGCAAACGCTTTAACTGCGTCTTCAACGACATCATCAACACGATTGCGCAGATTTGGCTTCCTCCGGTTGGAATCGATCAGAGCTTCAACTCCACCGCTCTCAACGGCAGACTGATAACGGTAAAACGTGTCCCTCGAAAAACCCATTACTTTGCAGGCTCGGGACACGTTACCTAGTTCGGCAGCAAGGTTGAGCAGCCCAACCTTGTGTTTAATGACATTTTGAGAAATACTATTCATGAGATTACTCCTATGGCACTTTCGTGCTGGTTTTATAAAGATTCGCACCTCTATCAAACCGGGTAATCTCTCCTTTTGCAAGGACCTTCTGTCAGATCAAATCGAAACTAATACAAATAAACAGAGAAAAAATTTAACCAAAGCCGCCCAGATCGATCAACTAACACAAGTTCTTGAAAGATCCTATTTCATATCTTGTGTCTCTGAGAAAATTGCAAAACGACTGGAGCCGATCGCTATTGTCCTGTTGGACCTGGACCGCTTCAGAAAAATCAACGCCACCTACGGATTTACAGTTGGGGATTACATCCTCGCTGAAGTGTGTTCAAAAATTAAAACGTTACTGGACGAAGAAGATTTATTTGGCCGGATGCAAGGCGATGAATTTGCAATTTGCCTGGTCGGTGCAAGTAGTGAGATGGCCTTGCGTTTGGCTGAGCAATGTCGCCTAGCCATTTTAGAGATGGACATTGAGAAACGGGCACCAGGCGTTAAATTAACAGCCAGCCTCGGCGTTGCAACAATTGATACTCAAGGCTTGACAACTTTTGAAGATACACTAAATGCAGCGCGTGGCGCGCTGCTTTTTGCAAAAGGGATTGGCGGCAATAGTGTCAACGGCTAGGATTGCGACAACTCGTCGACATATCTTTCAGTTCAACGGCTAATCAATAACCAATTTCCAGGGTTTCTAGCGCGCCATATTGAACGTTTGGAATGCCAATGATGTCAGCTACAATTTGCTTATCGCCAGAATGGATAGCCGCCTGCTCAACTTGAGTCAAGCCAAAATTAGTCATTGCGGCTTGAGGATTTTCATTGTGCGCTTTAAGAGCAACAGCATCTCTGTCTATCAGATTCAGATAGTCAAGTAAGGGAGGTATAGGTTTAGGAGTAGTCATGGCAAGTTACCTTTCCAGTTAAAAACTAAATAATACTGCTACTGGCATTTTAGTATGATTCTCTTCATATCATATTTTTTTCTTCGGTTAATCAACGCTTTTAAACTTCATCTTACCTGTTGGCACATAGTTCTTGTATGCAGCAATCCAATCAGTTGCCATTGCTTCCTGGGCGACCTTCAACGGCAACTCGTTGGCACAGACTTTCTTATACAGAACGAATTCAAGCTGATCTTTCTTCTCTGCTGACCATTCGGACTTTCGTGGCTGGGGCCACAAATTCTTTTCTGATCGTGGTGCGCCGCCAATTGAGAGCGCGACCAGGTGATCTTCCTCGTATTCCTTTGGGTTCGTGTCATCGTAGCCGTATTGACTGATCTGGACCTTCTTGAGTTTATTTGTATAGCTCGCCGGCGGACGAATGGTTTTGGTATAACCCTTAACGCAAACTGTTAACTGTATGTTTTCCTGGGTTACTTCCGGATTCAGGTCGCCAGGTGTGAATTTGGGATTTGGCAGGTCAGAAGCATGAGCGAGGACGAACGCGAACCCAGCACAAGCGAAAGCAAATATTTTTTTCATATGATTTATCATAAATTTGCAGCCTTGGCTTTTTTCATTTCTTTTTGACATTCAGTGAAATTTGAAAACTCATATGATATTTTCACGAACCCCGCCTTCATGGAAGTCGCTTGTGCAAATATGCCAATAGAAACAATATTATTGGGGAGTTTAAGGTTATCTTTCTTTTCGAGCCACAGATAACCGTAGGATGCTGAATCTTCTTTGGACGCCATCATCCAAAACTGCGGATTTCTTCGATATACATCTTGGTTAGCGAAGTCGACCTTTTTGGAGGGCGCCCCATATTTGGTTTCCATCATTTCTTTAAATTTATCAGCACCCTGTTTCAGTTGAGCGCCGGTGTCATTGACAGTTTCATATGTGGCTGAGGCGACAATTTTGCACAATCCAAGATTAGGAAGGGCTATGGCAATGTAGTTTTCCACGCCTGGAATTGGTTTTGGCGCTTTTCCTGTGAAAAAGTAACTTGTATCGGCATCTTTCACAAAACCAATATCACGTGTTAATTCGTCGGTCGATATACCCATTGCTAATCCGAATGGCCCCTCATAAATTTTTTGAGGAACCTTTTTTACCTCCGCTGGTTTTACTTCAGCCTGCTTTACTGGAACTATTGGCGCTTGTTCGACAACTGGCCCTTTTTTTTCGCAACCCATTACCGCGACGATAGCAAACAAGGTAATTAATTTTTTCATGTTTTCCTACCAATCTCAAAGAAGTTAAAAATATAACAAATACTGTTGCAAATTGTAAGTGTTTACCTCGCCCTAAATATTAAACACTTGCTGAAACGCAAGCAAAGCCACCTTCCCTGATTCAAACCAATTTCCTACTTAGAACTTACCGCATCAGCAATTGCTGCAATGCACAATGGATATTTTAATTTTAAATTACTTTGGTTGTTGACTTGTTTATTACTTTGGTTATACTTACATACATCGCAGCAAACAAACAATCAGGAGTAACGATGAACACTCAACTGCCTTTCGGACTTCCAAAGGAACACTTTGCCCAGCCGGCCATCGAGTCCGCAGCAGCGCCACTGGACGGCCAAACGCTGATTGATGCCTTCTCCGATTGCAGCACGGAACAATGCGAAAAAATGGCCGCGATGCTTGATCAGGGCAAGTTCGAAAGTGCCGGCCGCATGCTCCTGAAAGCGATGAAAGACTGGTCTGAAAAGACCGTTTGATTGAACTCCAGCTCGATCGGAAAAGACCATGCACACACAAAATATCCAAGTTGTCGGCAATGCGCTGTTTGATGCTATGAACAGCCAATGCATCGGCATCGTCTACGGCTGGGCAGCTGATCCCATCTATGACGAAGACCAAAAGATAACCAATCTTGAGGCATTACAGCCTTCTGAGCGAGCAAAAGCGAACGCCCTGCTTTTTGCTGCGGCACCAGCTCTGCTTGAATTTTATCGCGCTGCGATCGCCTTCAGTGACACCGTAGGCCATGAAGATGCGACCGCTGAAAATGAGCACGATGCTGAGGCGCGTTATGACGCAGCAATGAAGGCAGTAAAAGCGGCCTTGGAATAAGTTGGCCCTGACGGGTAAAGCGGTCTGAAGTTATGGACGCCGGCACGCAACCGGCAAATGAATTGGAGTAGAGAAGATTGCAAGACTGGCTGAATCGTGACGTCAAGTAACGCTGTACTGCGCGAAAACCTATGAACGAAACACGCCATGAGCAAGCCGTGGACGGAAGGCGCTGCCGTGACAGCCTGGAGAGACAGGCTTTTAAACAAAACCAGCCTCCCCGTGTTACGGCGGGTAGAACTCCAGATTTGAGGCTGGTTCTGTTTAAAGCAAGTAATTAAACAAAAAGGAGACTGTCATGCAAAAAATATTTGACGAGTGGTTTTCGGATGAGCCTTCCGCGAAGCGGGCAGCAAAACGTGTTGCAAAAAAGGGATACATCACAACCGTTGATCTATCCATTTCGGCTGACGGTGAAAGCGGTTGGTTGCTTGTGGCTTATAGCGTCTAGTCTCGCCTGCAGGGTGACTCTCACCCACCCTGCCCGCTTTCGTGCTGGACAAATCGGACTGGACGTTCTCGCCAGCGAAGTATTAAAGGAGAGCCAACAGGAAAGAGGGGGTCACAGCAAAACGGACGCCAGGCTTGTCGCAGTACCGAGTTGACCGAGAGGGACAAGCTAACAAACTGGGGTATTCCTCTTTTTCCTGTTGGTGAGTAGCAAGCGTTAGCGGGCACGCGAAGCAGTACCGCCGGAGATGAGACTCGCACCGGCAACCAACTAAGCAATACACCCCGAGAGGGTCGCTCTACAAAGCATCGTAGAAATCAGCAATGCCTGCGGTCATGAGTGGGCACTGTGGTAGGCCCCACATAAAGACCTGACGGAGCCATGTCCAGCCGTCGGCACCTGTCGAGGATTCCGCTTTATAAGATGGCGGTAGCGCGACTGCTGGGACGAGAGTAACCCAGCGCCAACAAATAATCCGGTTCAAGTAGTCAAAGGCAGTTGATCGAGCCTGGCACGACGCCGGTGGTGGATATGTGGGTTCGAATCCCACCGAGCCGGATTATTTGTTGGTAAATGCATGATCGGATCTGGACGGATAACCGTACCCGGAACCTCTCAGTGAAAACGAGCTGACACGTTCGAAAAAGTGAAGATAGCCCATTTACCAACAGCCAATTTAACCAGGAGATCAGCAGCATGAATACAGCAGATCAGTTTGAGGTAGCGCAGCACACACCAGGGCCATGGCATCTAATTAAAAAAGATTTGGCCTTCAATATCATGGCTCGCGGGCAAAACATATATGGCCGAATTTGCACTGTCAGTTGGGCTTGGCCGCATAAGCAGCAGGTAGTTGAGCAAAAAAACAATGCTCGCTTGATCGCTGCCGCACCTGATTTGCTGGATGCATTGATTGACGCAAGCAATGGACTGCGCTGGTATCAAGAGAGTTTTCCGGAAGCTTCAAACGGATGTGACGAAGAAGCAATGTCGAAAATTGCAGCTGCGATTGCCAAGGCAACAGGGGCACCAACATGACCCACGCTCACCCTATCCGCGCATATCGCCACTGGCGCAACTCAGGTTTCACAGTAAAGCACGCCCTGTTTTTGACCATCAAATGGGGCGGCCCGAAATGGTCTTGATAAAGAACATCCTGTTTTATCGCCGGCTTGGGCATGGTTGGCGAACTGCCTGGCGCAAGGCCCGCAACACAATTTAGAAGAATTAACACTCAACAGTAAAACGGAGTTGTGATGAACGATGTAATCGAGAATCCTGTCGACAATCAAAATTTGAACCTGCTGTCTACCAATAATGCGGCGCTGATCCTCGATAGCGCCAGCATGGATAGTATGTACCGCGTTGCCGAAATGATGGCATCAGGACGCTCAACTATTCCTACACACTTGCGCGGCAACAAGGGCGACTGCATGGCGATCGTGATGCAAGCAATCGGCTGGAAAATGAACCCGTTTGCTGTAGCCCAGAAAACGCACGTGGTGAACGATACTCTTTGCTACGAAGCGCAGTTAGTAAACGCCGTTATTCAGTCGAGCGGCGTAGCGCAAGACCGCTTTGCGTATGAATGGTACGGAGCATGGGAAAAGATCATCGGCAAGACTAAAGTAATCAAAATGCCAGCAAAAGGCGACAAGAAGGAATATCAATTCCGCGTGCCTGACTACGGTATGGAAGATGAAGATGGATTGGGAGTGCGCGTGTCATGCACTCTGAAAGGTGAATCAACTCCACGAATACTCGATCTGCTTCTGGTCCAGGCCAGCGTACGTAACTCGCCTTTGTGGGCATCCGATCCAAAACAGCAGTTGGCATACCTGGCTGTTAAACGTTGGACACGCCTGTATGCGCCAGACGTGATCCTGGGTGTTTATACGCCAGACGAATTGGAAGAAGTCAACCGGGAAATACGCGACATAACTCCAGTTGGTGAGCAAATTCCTAGTCCTTTGCAAGTACCCGAAGCTGCACACGAACTGGTCCAGCAGGCACAATCGGCCGCATCCAAGGGAGTTGCCGCCTACCAGAAATTCTGGAGTGAAACCGGTGCGCCAAATCGTAAAGCATTAGCTTCTTATCATGAAGGATGGAAAGCTGATGCCACCGCTGCCGACCAGGGCCGCACAATTGATGCCGAACCGGTAGCCAGCGCTGCAAAGCCACTAACCGAGAGTCAACAAGCCATCCTGGCAGACTTTAGTGTTTTGGCCGACGAAGGCATCGACGTTTTCAACGATGCCTGGAGCCGAATGTCACCAGCAACGCAAACCGCCTTGGCAGGCGACTACCCAAGCCTGAAAGCAAAGGCCGAGGCCGCAGGAGCAGGCAAATGATTGTACTCAACTGCGATCAGGGAAGTGCCGAATGGCATCAAGCTCGCGCTGGCGTCATCACTGCCAGTATGTTTGTGGTGGCGCGATCACGCGTAGGTGGACTGGATGAAAAGCAGCAAGCCTACGTCAACGCAATCCGGTCAGGTATGTCCGAGGGTGCAGCCCGTGATGTTGCTGGATACCGAGCGCCTCCAAAAGCTGAATCAATTCAACGCGCCATCGAAGGGCTGCCAGTCGGCGATTTTTCCGAAGCCGCCAAGGCCTACGCCTTCCGCCTGGCTATTGAGCGCATCAGCGGTGAGCCGCTCGATGACAGTTTCGAGACCTATGCAATGCGACGTGGTCATGACCTGGAGCCAGATGCCCGTCGAGAACACGAAATAGCAAGCGGCCACATGGTACAGCGCGCAGGCTTCGTGCTTTCCGAGGACCGCTTGTTTGGTGCCAGTGCCGACGGCCTGATAGGAAAAGATGGCGGGAGTGAATACAAATGTCTGATTTCGCCAGAGCGACTGCAACGCATCTACATCGAGAAAGATGCAAGCGAATTCATGGACCAAGTCCAAGGCTGCATGTGGCTCACAGCACGGAAATGGTGGGACTTCTGCTTGTATTGCCCCGCATTGCTGATCATCGAAAAGCAGCTCTGGATGCGCACATTCCAGCGCGACGACGAGTATATCGATCAGATGGTCACAGAACTCGCCGAGTTTGAAAAATTGGTCACTTACAACGAAACCCAATTACGACTGAAGGAAGCAGCATGAACAACCATCAAGCAGAAAACGAAGCGATAGGTGCTGTTGCAGTGCATGCGACAGTGCTTCCAGCAGCCAGCCAGTTGATCACTCTCGACCCGATAAAGTACGTCGCCGAGGTGTTCAAGCCATTCAGCGACAAATTCGAAATACTAAAGGCCGAGGCTGATGCGATAACGCCGGATGCCAGCACGCCCGCCGGGATGGAGTCCGCAGTCAGATACCGCGCTGCTTTCCGTGACGACATTCGTATCGCTGGCGAGAAGGCACGCGCCGCACGTAAAGCACCGATTCTGGAAATCGGCAAACTTCTTGACTCAAGGTACAAAGACCTGGTTGCAATCGTTGAGCCATATGAAGCAAAATTTCACGACGCGATCAAGGCAGAAGAAAAGCGCAAGGAAGACGCAAAAAAGGCTGAAGCTGCACGCCAAGACGAAATCCGCCAGCGTCTGGTTGCTATCCGCGAATTGCCATTGCAAGCCATCGGTAAGACTTCCGCAGAGATCGCTGCCATGCTGATCGCCCTGGACGCTGATGAGCCTACAGAAGACTTCGGCGCGCTCTTGGACGCAGCAAAGGCGGCCCACAGCGACGCAATGGCGAAACTGATCAGCGCCCAGGCGTCGGCTGTCGCTGTTGAAGCTGAAGCTGCCCGCATAGCAGCTGAGCGCATCGAACTGCAACAGTTACGCGAAGCTGCCGCCGAGCGTGCCCGCCTGGCACAAGCAGAAGTTGACCGTATTGCAGCCGAGCAGAAAGCAGAAGCAGATCGTCTTGCTGCTGTGGCTGCGGAACAGGAAGCTGCATCGCTTCGTGAGCGTGAAGTCGCAGCAGCGAAAATGAAAGCGGAAGCAGATGCGCAAGCGGAGAAAAATCGTATTGCCCAGGCAGAGATCGACCGTCAGTTAGCTGAACTTATCGCTGCGAAAGCCGCAGCAGAAAACGCCAAACCCACGGTTCTTGAATCAGTTGCCAGTCCTGCCTGCGCCGATGTCCAGCAAAATTTGCTGGTCTTGAGCGCAGACACAGTCAGCATCAATACGACACCGGCAGCCGTTGAAGTTCAACAGATAGCCCACGCAGCTCCTACTGCCGTACCCACTCTCACTCTCGGGAAAATCGGCACTCGTCTGGGCTTTAATCTGTCTGCGGACTTCCTACGCAATTTAGGGTTTGAGCCAGCAGCCAAGGAACGTTCGGCAATTCTTTACCACGAAAAAGACTGGGAATCTATCTGCGCTGCGCTGATTAGGCATATCAACCTGGTTAAAGTCCCGCAGCAACAAGCAGCGTAACCACAAGCAAACTCAACAACTATTGGAGCTCTCATGACCACAGAAACTCAGGCATTGCCGGATATAACTATGTCCCCAGTTGTTTCATCTCAACTGGCAGCTATCGGCCACTGCCCTGCCACAAACCGCCTGGCCGTCCAGTTCAAGGGCAAGGGCGATACGCCTGGCAGCGTCTATCACTACAGCGATTTCGACGCTGCAGCATTTGAAGCATTCCGCTTGGCTGCGTCTCTTGGTTCGTACTTCAAGAAATACATCAAGCCATGTGCTGACCGCTTTCCTTTCGTGAAAATCAGCTAATTCGCCGCTACAACCAGCTCCAAACACAGAGGACCAGCAACCATGAACAGACATTCAACCGCAAGCCTGGCAAAGGCAACTGCAAAACTCCAAGCTGTTTGCAACAACTTCAACAACGCCAATCCAGTTGGCACAGAAGTATCGGTGCTGCTTGATGGTGGGGAAGTACGCCAGACCGTTACAACAAGTGAAGCCCAGGTATTGAGTGGCCACAGTGCTGTCATCTGGTTACAAGGCATCGTTGGTTGCTATCTGCTGGAACGCGTGAAGACGTTACCCAAGGAGGTTGCATGAGCGCCGCCTGCACGAAAGAGCGTTTCCTGCGCGATGTTGCCACACACGTGATGAACGTGATTCGCGAAGACGGAGTGAATCGGCATGTCCGATTCAAACAACCAGACAGCACCAATATGTATTTCGATCTGATCACATGGCCAGGTTTTTTATGCTACAGCGGTGACATGGGAACGTTTGTTTTTCAGCGCACGAACGATATGTTCGCCTTTTTCCGCAAAGATGGGCTTTTGGACACTGTTGATCACGCCTACTGGGCAGAGAAAATCGAGGCCTCTGACAGGGATGGCGTGCGAAAGTTCAGCCATGCGATGTTTCAGGCCATGGTCCGCTCATGGGTCGATGAAAGCGAGAAAAACGATCGGCCGTGCACCGATGATGCTGAAGCAATGACTAAGTTCACAGCAGCATATGCGGAGTTGCGCACCGTAGTGGAATCCGAAGTTGTCAACACTGACGATAACTCGGTGCGATGCTTCGACTCGGCGAACGACTTCCGCCACAACGGAGATGACTGGCAGGAATTCCATGGCGAGAACGCCCAGTTCGAATTTAACGATGTTTGGGACGGTTTCGACTTAGCTACACAGGAATACACGTTCCGATTCCTTTGGTGCTGTTATGCGCTTGTCTGGGGAATTCAACAATACGATGCTGCAAAAGCAAGCGCAAAACTTGATGAGTCCGTTACGACATGAACGCGCTGCAACGAAATTTTAACCGGGCGACTGCAAGACTGCTTGCTCAAGCTGTCTATGAAGCGAATCTGCCAGACGGACTGACCTTGCGGGACAACGTGCTGTATTTCGAGTGTCCGCGCTGCGGAAATGACAGTGAATGGTATGGCACAGCAGAAGACTTCAGGGACCCAGAAACAGTCAAAGTTTGTGGCGGATCACATTGGTGCATCCCATGAAAGGCCCGAAAGTCGTCTGTTGCGCATGTGGAAAAGAGTGCGGCATTTTCAGACCGTTCTGCAAGGCATGCCTAAAGACCACGGATGGTGATGATATGCCGCAACCAAAACCAACACCGCCAACTCCGGAAGAACTTGAAAAAGCCGGACAACAAAGACTTATCCCATAAGGAATTGATATGTGGTTCAAAAACTTACAAGTATTCAGGCTGACACAGCCATGGAGGATCACCGGCGACGAATTGCACGCGCAACTGGCCAAGATTCAGTTTTCGCAAGTCGCATCGAACGAGATGCAAAGCCAGGGTTGGGACTCTCCGCGCGGCAATGATCAACTGGTGCACGCGGTCAACAAGCAATTTTTGCTCTCGTTGGCAACTGAGAAAAAGTTGCTGCCCTCTTCCGTCATCAACCAGGTGACAAAAGCCCGGGCGCTGGAACTCGAAGAGGAACAGGGCTTCGCACCAGGTCGCAAGGCCATGACGGAACTGAAAGAGCGCATCACGGAAGAACTGTTGCCGCGCGCATTTGGCGTAAAGACCAAGACTGCCGTTTGGATTGATCCAGTGAATCGCTGGCTGCTCATCGATGCTTCCAGCCCGTCCAAGGCAGATGAAGTCATCAAGCTATTGTTGAAGTGCTGCGACAAGCTGCCACTGGAAGGCCTGCGTACGCAAACGTCACCACAGGCTGCAATGACAGGCTGGCTTGCTGGCAATGAAGCGCCCAAGGGTTTCACGATTGACCAGGACACGGAGCTGAAGTCTTCCACCGAGGACAAGGCAACTGTGCGCTATGTCCGATACACGCTGGAGCCAGACGACACGCAAAAGCACATCAGCGCTGGCAAGCAGTGCACCAAGTTGGCTATGACCTGGGACGACAAGATCAGCTTCGTTCTGACCGACACGCTGCAGATCAAGCGCATCAAGCCGCTTGACGTGCTGGAAGAAGGCAAGGACAAGGGCAGCAACCAGGACGAGCGGTTTGATGCTGACTTTGTGCTGATGACTGCAGAGCTGGCCAGCTTGCTCAGTGACGTCGTGTTTGCCCTTGGTGGCGAGTTGACATGAAGCCAAAAGAAGCTGTCCTGACCATTTTTCCGAATGCCAAGTGTAAGCGTATAGGAAGCAGTGTGTTCCGGGTCTACAGCGAAGGCAAATGCATTGGCTTTGGCGGTTTGCCACATGTTGCATGGAAAAGTGCTGAATTAAATTGTGCACATATGCAGCCAAATACTGCAATTAACAATGATAGGAAATAAAAATGACGAAAGAAGAATTTGCAGCGCTGTTAAATGGCCGCGACTACGGTGATGAAATCGCCCACGCAGAGGAAAAGCTAGCAAGAGAATCCGGCTTACTTGTCATCGTAGGTTCGAGCGATGATCTTGTTGAAATTTACGGTGTAGAACGCGAAGAGTTAGGGGCATACGAAGGACTGCAATTTTCTGTTGATGCAAAAGGCACTGTGCGGCGCCCAAACATTGAATGGGAGGGCGAAATCACAGATGAAGATGAAGAGACGCTTGCTACTTATTTCCAGCGCAAGCAAGTAGCGAAACCGATCCAGGCACGCTGGTGTGCAGACGATAGCGAATGGACCTGGTCATTCAAAACCGACATTCCGCATTCGACGTTTGACATCGTTGACGAAGGAGAGAAATTCTGTCGCGGCATCGTTATTGACACCAAAGATTTGTTGCCGCCAATCGCCGAATCAGACAATGAACTTACTCACACAAAAGCGGCAATCGCGAAATTGGAGAAAAACCTTCTGCAACTTGGCCGGATAGCCGACAGGAACATCGTCACCATGCAAGCAACCTGGATTGAATGGAAGAACGGGAAAGGCGCTGAAGCAGCCCTGGAGTGGATTGAAAACACGCTTGACGGTCCTGGCCTGATCCCATCTGTTAATGATGAACATTACACCGATGCTCAAAAGTACTTTGATGCAAACGCCCCTGACTACGGAACATGATCATCAGCAAAGACCGCATCAAGCGCGAATACGACCACATTGCCCAACATGAGCCGCCAGACCAGGCGGCGCATTGGACAGCCGAAAAGCTCGGCATCCCAGTGGCAACAGTAAAACAAACCATACAAGAACAGGAGCAACCAGCATGAGAGCAATTACATTTGGTGCCGGTACGACAGGCACGGCAGTACCAGAGAAATACACGTTTGCCAAGGCATCAGAAACCGCAACGTTTGTATCGCAAAACAAGCTGCTCGACATGGTCACAAAAGCTGCGGAACTGCGTAACGATGCAGGCCTGGCTCGTTTGCTGGAAGTTGCACCACCAGTCATCAGCAAAATTAGGCACAAGCGCTTGCCTGTCGGCGCAACCCTAGCAATCTCGATTACAGAGGTTACTAACCTGTCTATTGCCGATATCACAGCCATTCTTGCTGGCCAGGTGGCTGCATGATCATCGAGAAAGACATCAAGCACTTCCACTTCTGCTGCGGACTAGGTGGCGGCAAGAAAGGCTTTAACAAAGCCAGGCCTCGCGTGGGCAATATGGTAGGCAAGCTGCGTTGCATCGGTGGCGTGGACGTGGACCCGGCAGCAATTCGCGATTTCGACAAAATGGGCGATGGTAGGCCAGGCACTGTCATGGATCTGTTCACGCGTGGTCAGTATACCGCCTTCCATGGCAAAGAACCCTCATTAGCCTGGAACGAAGTGACACCGGCAGATATCCGCCGCGCCGCTGGCAATGAAAGCCCGAACATCGTTTTTATCAGCAGTCCGTGCAAAGGTGCATCTGGTTTGTTAAGTGAAAAGCTCAGTCAGACAGCCAAATACCAGGCGCTCAATGAACTGACGCTGCGTTGCATCTGGCTGATGGCCGAGGCCTGGGCAGATGATCCGGTCGAGCTGATCGTGTTTGAAAACGTGCCGCGTCTGGCTACGCGTGGCCGTCATCTACTTGACCAGATTAACCAACTATTGCACCGGTATGGTTACGCAGTGGCCGAGACAACACACGACTGCGGCGAACTCGGTGGACTGGCTCAATCGCGCAAGCGTTTCTTGCTGGTTGCCCGACACATGGAAAAAGTGCCACCGTTCCTGTATGAGCCAGAGAAAAAGCGCCTGGCCGCAGTCGGCGATGTCCTGGGGCGCATGCCAATGCCAGGTGACTTGGCGGGCGGACCAATGCACCGGATACCACGCTTGCAATGGAAAACATGGGTGCGCTTAGCATTTGTTGAAGCCGGTAGCGACTGGCGCAGCTTGAACAAGCTTGCCGTGAACAATGGGCACCTGAGCGATTACTTGATTGTGCCTGAGTACCGCTCTGGATACCTTGGTGTTCAAAACTGGTCTGATACCTCGGGCACGGTCTGCGGGAAATCAAATGCGACAAATGGCGCGTTCTCAATTGCTGATCCTCGCTTGGTTACCACTGCCGAATATAGCCAGTACGGTGTGCTGCCATGGACAGACTCAACGGGTGTTATCAGCGCTCAGTCCGCCCCCGGTGGCGGCAAGTACTCTGTCGCTGATCCACGTATGCCCGAGAAAGCAAACAGGCAAAACGGTATGTATCGGGTTGTGAAATGGGACGGACAGTCTGGATCTGTGACGGGCGCTTGCCACGTTGCTGGTGCTGCAATGTCAGTCGCCGACCCTCGCCGGGTAGGACCAACTTTCGGCAAATATGCCGTGACCAAGTTTGACGAGCCTGCTGGTACCGTGATCGCTGGCAGCACGACTGGCCAAGGTGCGTTCGCAGTGGCGGATCCGCGTACCAGCATGAATCGCAAGTCCGGTGACGCATACCTGACTGGCGGACACTATGGTGTAGTGCCATGGGATTCTGCCTGCGGAGCTGTAAGCGCATCGGCTGGCCTGGATAACGGTCGCTGGTCAGTAGATGATCCGCGCGTCGCTACCCTGCCCGCCATGGATGAAAAGACGATCGCCATTATCCAGTCGTTGGATGGTACTTGGCATCGCCCTTTTACAACCTTGGAGCTCGCAGCTCTGCAAAGCCTGGTTGAGCCAGAGGAGTACCTGGAGCTGGATGGATTGTCTGACAGCGCCTGGCGCGAACGCATCGGCAACGCAGTACCACCAGCGGCGGCTCAAGCAATAGCTGAAGTCATGGGCACTACCTTACTGCTGGCATGGTCTGGCGAAACGTTCGTACTGTCGGCCATGCCAATTTGGGTTCAGCCAGTGGCGGTTGCTTTGTCAGTGACGCAAGGCGAAGCTGCATGAAATCACTGGCCGCGATCGTGGAGCCTATTGATTGCCTCTTTAGTGGCAATTTCAACAGCGCGGCGAATCTCGCCGATTTCGGACGAGGAATCAACGGTGCCTTTAACAGTGCCTTTGACATCTTCACCAAGCTTTACTTCGGCTTGCCAAGGTACACGATTGCCACCTTCTTCAATAGTGCCTTTGAAGTAATACATCACTGCAGGAGCCGATTCGGGTCGGCAATAACCATCATAAGTGTGAATCATCAAATGAAAATAATTTGTTTAATAACGAAAGGATCAAAAAAGTTTGATCCTAAGCTGTTTCCTCGATTTTTCAAGTCCTTCTTCGACTTGTCGTATTCCGTAATCAGCAATCTCCATCATTTCAAGAACTTGTGGCTCCATCTCAGACAGCCAATTAACGGCAAATTTCATTTCTTTTATTTCAGCAGACAACACCTCTGCCATGTCAACGGCGGATCGGATCTCCAAAATTCCGCGAGACATATCGTACGAACGCAACTCATGCAACGGAATCGCAGCAAGTGCATCTTGGATGTGGTTGAAAGCCTGAGGTCTGTACTTGCCTTCAAAATACTTGTCCAAATCAATCATGTCCGTTTCGAAACCAGTAAATGCGTGATGAAGTTCTCGAACCATATCGACAGCCGCAACAGATATAGCATAGCAACTGGATTGAGTCTGAAACACGTTCAAATTTCTTTCTTGAGCAGCATGTTTCGCCAATCCATCAACTTGCCGCTTAAACAAAATCACGGTGACGAAAATCGTCCCAACGGAGCCTATTGCTTGAGCCCATCCAGCGGCCTCCTGCGACCACATAGGTGTGCCACGGATAACCTGGACAAGAGCCACAAGCCCCTGCAAGCAAACAAGGCCAAATATTGCATTACCAACATATTTAAGGATGTTCTCTTTCATAAATATCCAATAGCAAAAATTCAAGGAATCGTATCATGAAAGAACATCCTATTCTATTTTCCGGCGCAATGGTACGCGCTCTGTTGGATAGGAGCAAGACACAAACGCGACGGATGATGAAACCGCAACCCAAGCAAGAGGAAAATGGGTTCTGGAGTGCCTTTGGCGCAATGTGGACTGATGGAATCAAGTCAGTTCCAGTTGTACCAGGCCATTCACTTGCCTGCAATTGTCCATATGGCGCGCCTGGCGAACATATATGGCTGCGCGAAACATTCTATGCATACGGCCGCTGGGAGACGCGTTACAGCGAGAAAAAGAAGCGTGATGAATGGCACTTCATCGACATGACGGTGGAATGCGGTCGTGCTTATCAGTACGCAGCAGATAATCCGGACGTGCCACTGACAACTGGTCGTGGCGGCGCATTGCCTGGCTGGTACAAGCGCCCCTCCATCTTCATGCCGCGCGCGGTTAGCCGGATTCAGCTTGTCATAACCAAAGTGCGTGTCGAACGGTTGCAAGTCATATGGGCAAACGAGGTTGACTGCATTGCTGAAGGTATTGAACAAATCCCGCCAGCGATTCAAGGCGCGTGCCTTTGGCGTAACTATATGCCAAATAACGGATGGACGCGATCAGTTGCTATACCAGGAAATTCCTATCGAACCCTATGGGAATCCATAAACGGCGAAGAAAATTGGCTAGCCAATCCCTGGGTCTGGGTAATTGAGTTTCAAAGGGTTCCGCCATGACCTATCACCTTTTCGAATTGAAAAGGGTCACCGCCAGAAAAAGGCACAAGTGCATCTGGTGCGGCCAATCGATACAACCTGGTGAAGCCTACGAGCGAGAAAAGTCAGTTTATGACGGCAATTTCCAGAATCACAATTGGCACCCAGAGTGCCAAGAAGACGCGCAACAGTGCTGGAAAGACGGCGGCGACCAAGAATTCACAGCGTACAGCGCAGATCGACCTGAAAAGAAAGAAGAAATAACGACATGATTACAGCATACCCATTAACTTGGCCAACTGGCTGGCCGCGCACACAGCCCAGTTCCCAGAAAGAAGGCAGGTTCGGCACACGTAAGGTGCGTTCTGGCTCATCGTACGCAAGGTCTGAAGACATAACCGTTGCAGATGCAGTTTCCCGCGTACTGGCCGAGCTGGAGCGCATGTGCATCCATCGCGACGACATCGTCATCAGTACAAATATCAAACTGCGCCTGGATGGCCTGCCACGCGGTAACGAGCGGGAACCAAATGACAACGGTGCCGCTGTGTACTGGGAGACCCGCGCCGGTGCCCGTCGAGTTATGGCTATCGACCAATACACGTCAGTAGCAAACAACCTGGCTGCGATCGCTGCCACGCTGGAAGCAATGCGGGCGATTGAGCGGCACGGCGGGGCCCAGATCCTTGACCGGGCGTTCACAGGCTTTACTGCCCTTCCCGCGCCATCGACAAAACGTACCTGGCGTGATGTGTTTCAGTTTGCCCCAGGAGCTGCAATTGATCCTGTAACCCTCAAAAATCAGTTTCGTAGCCTGGCAAGACAGTGCCATCCGGATATGGGTGGCACTGACCAGTCTATGGCAGAGTTAAACGTCGCCTACGAAGAGGCGAAAAAGGAGCTGGGCATATGAACTTAGCTATGGCGACGCCAGACGATTTCCGACGCATGTGGTCAATCTTTCGCACACGGGAAAGACTGCGTTATGCATATCTTCAGGAAGATCAACGCACCCGCGAAAGTCGGTGTGCAGCCCTGATTCTTGGCCGCCTGGATCAATTGGGAGGTGGATTTTTGCGTGTTGTTCACGGTGCTGAAATTCTGATTGATGCATGTTGCGTGAAGTTTGTCGACGTCTACAAGCTCAAGCCTGAAATCGCCACTTCAGATGAAACCCTGGCGGCGCTGAAAGAAATGGTGAACGAGGTTCAGCCCTTGGGTATCGACCGGCCGGTGTATCAAGCGGCACTGGCAGCAATTGAAAAAGCGGAAAGATCATGAGCGAAAACACAAATATAGAATGGTGTGACCATACTTTCAACGGGTGGACCGGATGCACGGCGATAAGCCCTGGCTGCGATAACTGCTATGCGAAAAAATTTGTCGAAAGGTTCGGCAAGGACTTTTCTGAACGTACTCGCACATCAGTTACAAACTGGAAAACGCCTTTGCGATGGAATGCGAAACATGCAGAGTTCTTTGCCGTGCATGGCCGGCGCCAGCGTGTGTTTTGTTCCAGCCTCGCTGATGTGTTCGATAACGCAGTCTCTGATGACTGGCGCGCGGATCTGTTCAACTTGATCGCTGCCACACCAAATCTTGATTGGCTGTTACTGACCAAGCGGATTGGCAACGTTACAGCCATGGTGCCCTATGATTGGACATGCCCGAAACGCGGCTGGCCAGTAAACGTTTGGCTTGGTGCAACGATTGTCAATCAGGTCGAGGCTGAGCGCGACATTCCTAAATTGCTGCGCGTGCCAGCGACAAAGCGCTTTCTGAGTATGGAGCCGCTCTTGGGACCGGTGGACCTAACACGCATTCCCATCAGTGGGTACGGCCACCACGAATTCGACCCGATCATCACCGCGAATGTGCTCAAGCGCGCAGAAGCCTATACACCACTGCCGAAGGTGGACTGGGTAATCGACGGCGGCGAGAGCGGCCCGGGTGCGCGTCCTAAACACCCAGATTGGTCGCGAAGCTTGCGCGATCAGTGCGAGGCGGCCGGTATTCCATACTTCCACAAGCAGTGGGGAGAGTGGTATCCATGGCAAGAGCAACCATTGGACGTTCCGCACAAACGTGAAATTTATGTTGAGCGTGACGGAGCAACTACAACAGCAACCACGCGCTGCGATGCTGCTCTCATGCTGTACGTGGGCAAAAAAGCCGCTGGCCGCCTGCTCGATGGTGTTGAGCACAATGGATTTCCGGAGGTATGACATGGCTCACAATACAAACAGGATATTGAGCATCATTAAAGCAAACCCGGGCATCAGGCAAGTTGAGATTGCCGATAAAGTCGATTGCGATATGGATGCTGTCGAATGGGCCCTCAAACCGCAAATTGAATTGGGTGACGTTTTACGGAGCCTAGTAGCGGGGCCGAATGGAGTATCGCAATCTTCATATAAATTGGCACCGAATTTCGAGGCTCCGGATTATGTCGAGCCCAAAACTCCAGCAGCACCAACTGTTGAGCAGCAAAGCAAGGATACACCATCACCTGCCCAGGCTGCACCCTATAAGTCAAAGCCGGATTTGGCAATCGACCACCTGTCTAAGGTTGGCTTTGCAGATGATGTTGCAATGCGCGTTGCAATGGGTCTGAACATCGGTGGCAACGTCAAAGCATACCTAGCAACTGCATTGGAAAAGCGCCTAGTCATACGTGTAAAGAAAGAAGGTGTCTTGGGCTACGCGATTGGTAATGGTGTGCCCGTCAAGTTATCTGAAAAGAAGCAAGTCATTAATGAGCCAAAAGCTGTGTCGATTCCAGTATTTTCAAAACCTACAATGCCAGCGAAATCGACTGAATCAAAAATTGCAACCTCATCGGCAAATATTGATCATTCGCCAGTTGAGATCTCGCCCAACAAATACCAGCGCCAAGTAAAGGGGACTTTGGTGGATGTGTATGACGTGCTTAAGGCGTGGGACGTGCGAAATCCAGCCATTCAACATGCGATCAAGAAGCTGTTGCAACCGGGCCAGCGTGGCCACAAGGATGCGATTCAGGATTTGCGTGAAGCTGGCCAGTCTATTGAGCGGGCAATTGAGTTGGAGGATAACGAACTATGATTACTGAACAAACAATGCAGGAGCAGTTAAGAAGTTTGGCAGATCTTGATGAGCATGCCGGATGGAACGTAATGTCGGTTCAAATTCGAAAAGCAGCCGACCGCATAGACGAGCTTGTGTGCCAGCTTGCTGAAGCGCAGAAAGATACAACCCGCTTGGATTTTATGTTTAACAAGGATGCATTTATTGGAAACATAACATTCGACGGCGTAACGCCTGCTGGATTTGCATTGATGACCAGGTATGAAGATGGGTATAGAAATCTCTCAGGGAACAAATTGGCATGCGATTCTCCGCGTGAAGCCATTGATCTTGCAATGCAGGAGGCGTTATGAACCATAAATATATCGTAATGCAGTCCGGATCTGAAGAACTAATCTTCATCTTCCCTGAAAGCATAGCCCACAACCACATGGCCGAGGCAGTTTGCCAGGTGCGTCAAGGCATAGGTGGACGGTGGACCAAGCCGCACTTCAATGCCAAGCCGATATCGGCAGGTTTCGTTTCGAATGATGGCATTTGCTATGGCAAGAGCGAAACACTGAATCTGGGGTCGAGGCTGGGTCTGGACACTATGTTATTGAATGTTGGAGTGTTCAAATGAAGAAAAAACAGAAATGTAAAGTTTGCGGCGGGAATTGTGGGCGCCGACCTGGCCAGAGTTGCCAGTATTCTGCAAATGTACGGAAGGAGCAGGAGCAAAGTTTGTCGGCTTATGCTTTTGCAACATCCCAACAGCGCATTCAAGAGAGGAAATCATGAGAAACGATGTAGCAGCACGCTATCAACAAATGCACGATATTCTTTTTGGCAACGCAATGTTCATTGAAGAAATTATGACGAAATTACGTACATCAGAAAATTATGCCCGCAAGCTGGTAGGCGATCTGATGCATTCTGGTCATATTGGCGCAAACCCGATCCCAAATAAACGCGGGCGCACCACTCAACAGTTTTACTGGGTACCAGGCAAGCCGGTACCAACCGAAAGCACCCGCAAACCGAAAATTGAAGTCAAAATCGAACGTACTGACCCGCTTATGATCGCTCTATACGGACAGGCATAACCTAAAACTTAATTGGAACTGCAATGACAACACCAGTAATCAACGCCATCAAGCGCACTATCGAAATACTTGAAAACGACGCTGAAGAGCTCAAAGAGAATTTTTCCAATGATGGCAAGGATTGGAAGAATACAACACACAAAGACGATTATAAAGAACGCAAGCAACTGGCCTCAGCGCTCCGCAAAGCGATACCTGGAGGTTGAATATGAGTTCCTATCTCACTGCTTCTGAGCTCGCAGAATTAGTTGAATGCAAGCCAAATCAGCGGAAACAAATGTGCACTTGGCTTGATCACCAAAACTGGACCTATGTACTAAGTAAGAATGGTTTGCCCAAGGTCGCACGGGCATATCACGATAAGCGAATGGGAATAACGGATGGCAAGCAAAAGGCAAAATTCAGCGAAGGCCCAAACCTCGCAGCCTTTGCGTAAGGAAAGTACAGGTATCGATCGCCTTTACAAGCGCACAGGTGTAAAAAAAGTCTCGTTTTACTATCAGTATGCCGATGGAAGAAGTGAAACATTGGCAACTGCACAAATTGGGCAAAGACAGGAAATTGCAGATGCCGAACGGAAGGCGAAGCGCCTGGCGCTGGACATAAACGAAGGCAAAATTATTGCAGGCTCAATCGCTGACGTCATAGACAGGTTTAAAACTGACGTTGCTCCGACCCACTATCTTGATCAGTCCAAAGACGGCTTGGCCGTGCGAGAAAGTGGTTACGCCAATCTGGTCAAGTTCTTTGGGAAAATGGCACCTATGGCTCTTAAAACCGTCCACGGCTACCAATTTCTTGATGCGCGCGCCAAAGCGGGGGCGCCGGCAAAAGCCAATAAGGAATTAGCACTTTTTTCTACGATATGCCATTTCGCTGTGCGTTGGGGAGTAATTGAAGCAAATCCATTTGTTGGCATCATGCAAAACAAAACTGATTCTGTGGTTCGAAATACCAGCCGTGATCAAATTATTAAGTTTTATTACTGGTCAAGAAAACAGCCGTCTCTCACTGTCAGGACGATGGGATGTGCCGCAATGTTTACATATTTGACCGGCTTCAGACCGTCTGAAGTTCGACCATTTCATATAACAGGGATTACAAAAGAAGGGGTGCTAGTTGTTAATGCAAAGCGTAAATTAGGGCAAAAAGAAATAACCAAATTACGCGAGTGGTCCCCAAGCCTAAGACGAGTTATTGCCAGGGCGAAGCAAAACCATGGCGCAGCGCGCATGTACTTATTTGCAAATTCAACCGGTTCGCCATACAGCCGCAGCGGCTGGGGATCGGTATGGACTGATGCCCTGCATGAATGGATTGCCTCGTTTGATGTTGAAGCAAAGAAAGCATGGGATCTGAAAAGAGTACTTGAGCTCCAATACCGGGCGGAATACAGCAAGGGCCAAAAAAGAACTAGCATCAAAGTTGACGACTTTTCAATTACCGGCCACCTACAATACTTCTCGCTACAAAACGTGCGGCCAGCCGCTATAACAACGAAATTACGAAATCGAGATGCCGATGCATACGATTTTGCGGCCCATGCAAACCCGTCAACCACGCATAAGCATTACGATCACAGAACGGCAAAAAAAGCGAAGGCAACAGAATAGTCGTTGGAAAATGCAAAAAACCGTTGGAAATAACGAAAAAAGGCTTACATGAAAATCATGCAAGCCTTTGATCTAAAACAAATTCTTTGGGGTGATCGATGGGGTTCGAACCCACGACAACAGGAATCACAATCCTGGACTCTACCAACTGAGCTACGACCACCACTGTGTTTTCTCCTGCAATTCTGCTGCAAGAGAGCTACGCATTATACGAGGAATCCGGCTTGCTGGCAATAGCTTTATTCCCCTTCCTACATTGCTAGAACTTATTTCCCCCACTCATGCCACCGCTGCGCTGGCGGCCCATGCCCCCTTTTTGCTTAGGTGCATCGTCACCATCTGGACGTTTCGTCTTGCCACTGTCAGGGCCGGCACGCAATGAAGTGACCCAGAAGGTTTGCATGATCTGGCGCTGCTTGTCATCCAGCGCATCATTCATGGTGAACACCAGTTCGCGAATTTGCTTGTTTTCTGCGGCGCTGGTTTGCTCTTCCTGTTCAATATGCGGATTGACGTCACGCAGCTCCATGCCGTTCTTATCAAGCCGCAGATCCAGTTCTGCCTGCAGACGCTCACGCCTGAGTTCGCGCTGATGCTGTATCGATTGCAACTTGTTTTCTGTTTGTTGCCACAGCATTTGCTGGTTGGCATTGAGATTAAGTTCACGCTTCAAATCAGCCGCTTTGACCAGCATGCTTTCAAACCGCATATCCATGACAGAGGTGGCATTGACCACTGGCGTTATCAGTGCTGCCGTCAATGGCAGACATATTGCACAGAATGCAAAAACAGTTTTGCCCAAGATTTTATGCGACATACGATACCCGCTATTGATGTAAAAGGCTGTTGAAATAAAAAAGCCTACGCAATTGACTGCGTAGGCAACCCCACTGCTACAGTGAGATGAAGGAGAGAGCAATGAAACGTGACCAATATATGCCCGCCACTCATCAAGCGAATAGGGTATTACAAATTCTTACGAATCACGTCACACCGAAATATACTCCTGCATCAGATTTACATTTTACCCGGCACAACCGGCTCATTAAGTGCCTTTGCCTGGGCTTTTACTTCCACGATTTCAGTTTTTTTATCTTTGGATTCAAACTTCAGTTTCAGCGTGACATTGTCGCCCGGTTTTACCTGCCCTTTTAAATCCATCAACATCAGATGCAGACTGCCGGGTTTGAGTTCTATAGTTTTACCAGCCGGTATCTCAAGATGACTGATTTCACGCATTTTTATGAGATTGTTTTCCATCTTCATTTCATGAATTTCAGCGATACCGGCGATCTCTGTCTGCACCGATAACAAGCGCACGTCTTTGCTGGACTGTATTTGCATGAATGCGCCTGTCGCATGTTGCTGGACAACCGTCGCCCTGATCCACGCGTCCTTGACGATCACTTCAGCAGAAGCCAGATAGCTGACAAAACTCAGGGCACAAGCAGCGAGACATTGACGGAATAGTTTCATGATGGACGTGTGAATTTAATTGGAAAATTGCTCTTCATGGCTGCGGTCATAAGCAGTCACGCTTTGCATACGTTGTGCGGCTTCCAGCAACAAGGCAGGATCGCCCAGCGCCAGGCGCTTGCTGTCAGAAAGCACCTGACGGAAAGTGCGCGCCCCCACCAGGCCCATCATCAAGCCCAACATATGCCGCACCACCGTATTAAGACGCAAACCCTTGCCACCATTGCCATATAGCTCAAGCTGACGATGGATGTAGGGAATCATGCAAGCCAGAATTTCTTCACGGGTTTTTACTGGTGCCGCATCACCATAATACCGCTCATCAAAGCCAGCCATGAAATACGGATTATGGTAAGCCTCGCGGCCTATCATGACCCCATCGACATGCTGCAAATGAAGATCCATGTCTGCCATGGTCTTGATGCCGCCATTGAGAATAATTTCCAGTTGAGGAAACTCGCGCTTGAGGCGATACGCAAAATCATATTTCAGTGGTGGAATTTCACGGTTTTCTTTCGGTGACAAACCTTTGAGCACTGCGGTACGCGCATGCACGATAAAGGTCTGGCAACCGGTCTCAGCAACCGTGCCAACAAAATCACGCATGAAATCATAGGAATCAATATCATTGATACCGATACGATGCTTGACGGTGACATCAATCGATACTGCATCTTTCATGGCTTTGACGCAATCCGCCACCAGTTGCGGCTCTGCCATCAGGCAGGCCCCAAATGCCCCTTTCTGCACACGCTCAGACGGGCAACCGCAATTGAGATTAATTTCATCATAGCCCCATTGCTCACCCAGTTTGGCGCATTGCGCCAAGTCAACTGTCTCGCTGCCACCCAGTTGCAGCGCAACCGGGTGCTCACCTGGATTGAATTCAAGGTGGCGCTGTACATCACCATGCAAGAGCGAACCGGTCGTCACCATTTCGGTGTAAAGCCAGGTGTGACGGGTAATATGGCGATGGAACTGACGGCAATGCCTGTCAGTCCAGTCCAACATGGGGGCCACGGACACGCGGCGCGGAGGTAGTGCTTTAGTATTCACAATAAAACAAGACAGCTATTCACAATCCGCTATTGTAACCTGCGGCGCTGTCGCCAATGATTTTCGTGGCCTTGACGACAGCAGGAATCACAATCCTTGACGCTTCCATAAACTGATTTCATTAATGAACGAAATCAAAACACATCACGGACATCAGGCTGGCCTGTGTTCTGTACCTAGCCCCATGGTCATGAACAGCATACGGCTGGGCGCATGCACTTTGGCAGTGTGCCAGCGGCCTTTTGGCACCAGTACAGCCGCACCTGGCTGCATGCTGATGCGCTTAACTTCATCACCCTCTTCCAGCAAGAAATCGGCAGTACCTGATAACAGATAGACAAATTCATCCGCATGCGGGTGCATTTCCCAACTCGGCCAGTCTGATTCGCAACTGAATTCGCTGATCAGCCAGTGCTTGCCCCACGCCTCAATGTCAGGCTCTGGCAGGCTCCAGAAAGCATCACCGCCAAGCAGCACAGTCGCATTGCCATCTCCGGCCAGCGCAACATAGTTTTTTTGGGAATCAATTTTCATTGCGGAATCTCACTTCATAATTCACTTCATAAAAAGTGTTTACTGCAATTCAAGGATTGGCGGCAATGATCCCTGACGCCAGTGCCTGCTGATGATCAGCAAAAATAGCCATGGCCGTCTGCATGGGATAAAACCCCAGTTTCTGATAGAAACCTTCTTTGCCAGGGTTGGCGTACAAGATAATTTTCTTATGCCCTTTTGATTGGGTAACCAGGTAATCGACAATGGCTTTGCCGAGCTGAATGCCCTGATAATCGGGATGTACCGCAATGTCGCAGATATACGAGCAGTCAAGACCGTCCGCAAGCGCGCGGCCAACACCAACCAGCATGTCGCCTGCATAGACAAAACATTTGAACATGCTATTGGAGAAAACAGTTTCCAGATTTTTGGCTGGCTTGTTACTCAAGGGAGCGATTTTGTATAAATTGGAAAGCGCTTCCCAATCGACCTTATCTTGCTCAGTAAGCCAAAGCAACTCTGCCATGTCGACCTCATGATTAAATACCACCGCACCATAATTGTGCGCATGGAATATTAGCATATCAATAAAAAATCAGATTAATCGCATCCAAAACACCAGCGCAAGGATGAGCAAGTTGATGAGTACCGTGAAGAAAAACAGAATACGGAAAGATAATTTTTGGGTCTTGTGACGAAATATCTGCTGCGCCATGATGGCTCCTGGCCAGCCGCAGGCAAGCCCACAGAGTAGCAAAGTGCGCTCGGAAATTCTGGACTTGCGTTGCCGTGCCGCGGACTTATCAATCGCATACAACAGGATAGTGAACCCGCTCATCATCAGATAAAGCACGGCAATTGCCGCTGACACAGGCCAGTTATCACTCGTCATGGCAGATTACAACTTATCATGGCTTCTCATTTCGCATGTCAGTCAACTCATTGAAGACCAGGGCGATCAACACGACTGCACCGCCATAGATGCTTGCCATAGCAGGTACTTCGCCCGCGCCCAGCCAGGCCCAGATTGGTGCCAGCAACACTTCCAACAGAGACAATAAAGCGATCTCAGGCGCGGTAAGACTGTCAGAGGCTTTTACCATCAGCATGCAAGGAAGACCCAGCTGGAAAAATCCCAGTATTGCCAAAATAATGAGGTCATGCAGAGATACATGAAACGGCCAGGCAAATGGCAGCATCATCAGCGCAGAAATAGTGCCGCCCATGAAGACGGCAGGCACCAGGTCAACAGCATGTCCACCCTTTTTTAAAATGATCACGTTGGTGGACGATGCCAGTGGTATGCCAAATGCGATCAGCATACCCGTTAAACCACGGCTATCGACTTCAGAAATACTGCCGACGAACATCCAGACCATGCCAAGGCAAGCCGCAGCAATTGCCCACCAGGTACGCGCTGGAATTTTCTGGCGCAAGACCAGCCAGGCGAGCAAGGCGGTAAATAGCGGCGAAAGACTTTCCATGACTGAGGTATTAGCCACGGTGGTCATGGTAAGCGCAATCATGAAACAGCTATACATGGTGGCCCACATGAAACCTGACAGCATACCCAGTTTGCCCAGCAGGCGCAGACGGGGAACGAAACCCCACTTGTATTGCTTCATCATGACAGCGGCAATAAACACCGCCGCGAAAAAACTACGCCAGAAAGTGACTTCAAAATCACGTGCCACTTCGAGGTGACGGGTGAATACGCCCGCGATACTCCACAAGGTAGCGGCGCAAATCATCAGCATCACCGCTTTGCGGTGAGACATTTTATTTTGCATATCAATCCAAATAAAAAACCCGTTTGACCCTGGCCAACCTGACCAAAGCAAAACGGGTTGATCTTAATGCGGTAGAGTTGTCAACCGCATCAGTCAGAAGAGATCACGTTATTCGCGTGACGCCTTTTTACGTTCGTGCTCTTTCAGGAAGCGCTTGCGCAGGCGAATACTCTTTGGTGTCACTTCAACCAGTTCATCATCATCAATGAACTCAACCGCGTATTCCAGGTTCAACTGGATAGGTGGTACCAGGCGCACCGCTTCATCCGTACCGGAAGAACGCACGTTGGTCAATTGCTTGCCTTTGATCGGGTTCACAACCAGGTCATTGTCACGGGAGTGGATACCGATGATCATGCCTTCATAGACTGGGTCATTGTGGCTGACAAACATACGGCCACGGTCTTGCAATTTCCAGATGGCGTAGGCAACTGCCGCACCATCATCTTGCGAGATCAGTACGCCATTGCGACGACCAGCAAGTTCGCCCCTGGAATTATCAACTGGTGCATATTCATCAAACACGTGGCTCATCAAGCCTGTACCGCGTGTCAATGTCATGAATTCGCCCTGGAAGCCGATCAGGCCACGCGCTGGAATACGGTATTCCAGACGAACACGACCTTTGCCGTCCGGCTCCATGTTCTGCAGGTCGCCACGACGACGGCCCAGTTCTTCCATGACGCCGCCCTGGTTGGCTTCTTCGACGTCAACAGTCAGATTTTCATATGGTTCGTGACGTACATCACCTACCATTTTGAAAACCACGCGTGGACGCGATACTGCCAGCTCAAAGCCTTCACGACGCATGTTTTCGATCAGGATAGTCAGATGCAACTCACCACGACCAGATACTTCGTAGGTGGAATCATCACCTTCGGCCTGCACTACGCGCAGGGCCATGTTGGATTTCAATTCACGTTCCAGACGGTCACGGATCTGACGAGTCGTGACGAATTTGCCTTCGCGGCCAGCCAGTGGGGAGCTGTTAACCATGAAGTTCATGGTCAGGGTTGGTTCATCAATCTTCAACATCGGCAAGCCATCAGGCGTGTCTGGTGCGCAGATGGTGGAACCGATACCGATTTCTTCAATACCGTTGATCAGGACGATGTCACCTGCCAACGCTTCGTCAACCAGTACGCGATCCAAGCCCTGGAAAGTCAATACCTGATTGATACGTGCTTTTGTTGGTTTATCGTTCGGGCCATTCATCCAGATAACGTCTTGCAGTGCCTTGACGCGGCCACGCAGGATACGGCCGACGCCGATTTTACCAACATAGGAAGAATATTCCAGGGATGTAATTTGCAATTGCAGAGGACCATCCGGATCATCTTCACGCGCAGGAACGTGCTTCAGGATAGCGTCAAACAAGGGTTCCATATTACCCTCGCGTACTGTGTCTTCCAGACCAGCATAACCTTTGAAACCGGACGCATAGATGATAGGGAAATCGAGTTGCTCGTCAGTTGCGCCGAGTTTGTCGAACAATTCAAAAGTTGCGTTAACAGCTTTTTGGGCGTCGGCGTTTTCACGGTCAATCTTGTTGACGACAACGATAGGCTTCAAACCCAGCGCCAGCGCTTTACGTGTCACGAAACGCGTTTGCGGCATCGGACCTTCTTGCGCATCAACCAGCAACAATACACTGTCCACCATGGACAAAACACGTTCTACTTCACCACCAAAGTCAGCATGGCCTGGTGTATCGACGATGTTGATATGTGTGCCCTTGTATTCAACAGCACAGTTCTTGGACAAAATAGTGATACCGCGCTCTTTTTCGATATCATTCGAATCCATCACACGGGCATCAACCTGCTGGTTGTCGCGGAAAGTACCGGACTGACGCAATAACTGGTCAACCAGAGTGGTTTTGCCGTGATCGACGTGAGCGATAATGGCGATGTTACGGATAGCGCGTTTTGTAGTAGACATGATAGCGTTCTTATTGGGTAAATCTATTTGGTAAATCGGATAACCTGCGATTATAACATGCTGCAATGCAAAAGTAGAAAAACTCCTATTATTTCAAGGAGTTGCTACACAGCGATGACAGAATTAGTGCCCAGTGGCAATCAAGCGTTCAGGAGCCAGTATGCCGTACTCTTGCAACTGGGCTGAGCCCAGCAACTGTCCGTCCGATTCACGATAGACGCGAACGCGGCCAGTTTCAATGGGTAAAATGATTTCTTCTTTATTTAATGCCAGACGCTGCCCATGTAAAAAACGACGGGACAGCTCGTCATTCATATGAATAGCAGCAAAACTTGATAGTAATGCATCGACTGGATCCAGCAAAGCCAGACGCTCTGGCTCAGGCAAACTTTCCAGATACGTCAGGCTGATGGATTTCTCCAGAACCAGGTGTCCTACACCTATACGTCGCAATTCTTTCAAATGCGCACCACAACCCAGCATCGCGCCAATATCTTCACCCAGCACGCGCACATAGGTGCCTTTGCTGCATTTGACTTTTAGATGCAGGAATGGTGCCTCATAGTGGAGTATTTCCAGCTCATGAATGATAACGCTGCGAGCTTCTCGCTCGAGCGTAATACCAGCGCGTGCATATTCATACAGGGGCTTGCCATCACGCTTGAGCGCCGAATACATGGGGGGCACTTGCTGTATGGGGCCAGTAAATTGCGCCACGGCTTGCCGGATCCGTTCCAGGCTGATGTCCACGGGCTTTTCTTCCAGTACTTCGCCTTCAGTATCCCCGGTTGTCGTGGTAACACCCAAATGCACGACTGTCGTATAAGTCTTGTCAGCTTCAAGCAAATCCTGGGAAAACTTGGTTGCTTCCCCAAAGCATAAAGGCAGCAAACCAGTAGCAAAAGGATCGAGCGTACCGGTATGCCCGGCTTTGGCGGCATTCAAAAAACGCTTGGCCTTGATCAGGGCATCATTACTGGAAAAGCCGACAGGCTTATCCAGCAGCAATACGCCATGCACAGGCACACGCTTTCTTTTTATTTGCGGAGTCGTCATGTGGTCAGCAGCCTGTTGCCAGGCGGCGCGCTGTGTCAGTCGGGAGTTTCTTCGCCGTCGTCTTTGGCGCGGGTGGCATTGGCTTCATCTATCAATTTAGACATGGCGATACCACGGATGGTGGATGTGTCATGCACAAAATGCAGCTGCGGCAAGGTATGGATATGCAGGCGCAGACCCAGTTGATTGCGCAAAAAACCAGCAGCCTTGGCCAATGCTTCTATGGTGTTCTTGATGGCAACCGGCTCATCTACCAGTGTGGTGAAATACACTTTTGCATGGGCGTAATCAGGTGTCAATTGCACTTCAGTCAGCGTAATCATGCCTACGCGTGGATCTTTCAGCTCAGACCAGATGATTTCCGCCAGGTCACGTTGAATCTGGTCTGCAACACGCAGGCCACGACCAGGAATATTTTTACTATGTTTTGCCATAATTTTCTTGCTTCTCCATAAACCACAACCCCGGAACTAGTCCGGGGTTATCTTGAGTTACAGAGTACGTGCTATCTCTTGTACTTCAAATATTTCAAGCTGATCGCCAACCTGAATCTCGTTGTAGCCTTTCAGTGAAAGACCGCATTCCAGACCTGCCTTGACTTCCTTGGCATCGTCTTTGTAACGCTTGAGCGAATCCAGCTCGCCTGTCCAGGTCACCACGTTGTTGCGCAGCAAACGGACAGAAGAGGTACGCTTGACCATGCCATCGGTAACCAGACAGCCTGCAATCGCACCAACTTTGCTGACCACGAAGACTTGACGAATCTCGACCATACCAATGATCTGTTCGCGCTTCTCTGGAGCCAACATGCCGGACAAAGCTGCTTTGACTTCATCTACCGCATCGTAAATGATGTTGTAGTAGCGGATGTCAACACCGTTAGACTCTGCCAATTTACGGGCAGATGCATCAGCACGGGTGTTAAAGCCAATGATGACCGCTTTGGAAGCGACAGCCAGATTGACGTCGGATTCGGAAATGCCACCCACCGCAGCATGCACAACCTGCACACGCACTTCGCTGGTCGACAATTTGACCAGGGATTGCACCAGCGCTTCTTGTGAACCCTGTACGTCAGTCTTGATAATGACAGGCAGGTTCTTGACTTCACCCTCGCCCATGTTTTCAAACATATTTTCCAGTTTCGCGGCTTGCTGCTTGGCCAGTTTCACATCACGGAACTTACCTTGACGGAACAAGGCGATTTCACGTGCCTTGCGCTCATCTGCCATGACCATGACTTCTTCACCAGCGGATGGCACTTCTGTCAGACCCTGGATTTCTACCGGAATGGAAGGACCCGCTTCAGCAATATTCGCGCCATTTTCATCCAGCATCGCACGAACACGACCATAAGCAGAACCAGCCAGAACGATGTCACCGCGTTTCAAGGTACCGGACTGTATCAGGATAGTTGCCACAGTACCGCGGCCTTTGTCCAGACGTGCCTCAACAACCAGACCTTTGGCAGGGGCATCTTTCGGCGCTTTCAATTCCAGCACTTCAGCTTGCAACAAAACGTTTTCCAGCAGGGAGTCGATACCCAGACCAGTTTTTGCAGACACTTGCACGAAAGGTGCATCGCCGCCGTATTCTTCAGGCACAACGCTTTCAGCAATCAACTCTTGTGTCACGCGGTCAGCATTGGCACCTGGTTTATCAATTTTATTGATAGCCACGACCAGCGGCACGCCAGCTGCTTTCGCATGCGCAATCGCTTCTTTGGTTTGCGGCATGACGCCGTCATCCGCTGCCACCACCAGAATAACAATATCCGTTGCCTTGGCACCGCGGGCACGCATCGCGGTAAAAGCTTCATGGCCCGGTGTATCAAGGAAGGTGATCATGCCACGCGGTGTTTCCACGTGATAAGCACCGATATGCTGTGTAATACCGCCGGCTTCACCAGACGCGACTTTGGCGCGACGGATGTAATCGAGCAAAGATGTTTTACCATGATCAACGTGACCCATGACAGTGACAACAGGTGCACGTGGGAAGGACTCGTATTCGCCGTGTTCTGTGGTATCCGTCAGCATGGCTTCAGGATCGTCCAGCTTGGCAGCGAATGCCTTGTGGCCCATTTCCTCAACCAGAATCATTGCTGTTTCCTGGTCAAGAACCTGGTTGATCGTGCACATCTGGCCCAGTTTCATCAAATGCTTGATAACTTCCGATGCCTTGACGGACATTTTGTGCGCGAGCTCAGCCACAGTCAGGGTTTCAGGTACAAACACATCCTTGACGATCGCTTCAACCGGTGCCTGGAAATTGGATTCACGATCATCATGATGATTGTTGCGACGGCCTTTCGGACCACCTTTCCAGCCATCACGACCACCAGAAGTATCACCACGTGTTTTCAAACCACCGCCGCGTTTTTTCGCAGCATCGTCTTGCCAGGTCGAAGACACGTTAGCGGATTTAATCGCCTTCTTGTCAGCAACAGCAGGTTTTTTCTCGTCTTTTTTCTCAGCAGGTGCGCCAGGTTTCTTCTCAGCCACTTTTTTATCAGCAGGCTTGTGCAAAGTACCTTCAGCAGCTTTCGGCGCAACAGCAACCGGTTCCGGCGCTTTGGCTGGACGGCGTGCTGCATTCATCATCTCTTTAATCTGCGCAACTTCATCCGCTACGGCTTTGCGTGCTTTTTCAGTTGCAGCAGCGCGCTCAGTCGCTTCTTTGGCATCTGCTGTGGCTTTTTTCTTCGCATCTTCTGCATCCAGACGTTTTTTATCTTCGTCTGGTTGCGCTGGCTTGACTACTTCTGCCACTTTATCCACGACTTTGTCAGCCACATTGGCCGAGGCTGCGGCTTGCGCAGCCTTGACACGCTCAGCCTCTGCCTTGGCAGCTTCTGCCAACTCAGCTTCACGCATGGCTTTGGCTTGCGCTTCTTTTTCAGCTTCCAGCTTGGCCAGGCGCTCTTGCTTTTCAAGCAGCTCAGCTTCCTGACGTGCAATCAACTCAGCTTCGATGCGATCTTCTTCTTCGCGACGCGCCTGTTCAGCAGCATCCAGCACCGGTGCTGGCGCCTGCGCTTCATCTGCGGGGGCATCATCACGTTTTACAAAGGTACGTTTTTTACGAACTTCTACCTGAATGGTACGAGACTTCCCAGTCGCATCGGCTTGCTTGATCTCGGTCGTTTCCTTACGAGTCAAGGTAATTTTTTTCTTTTCGGTGTCCGCAGAAACGCCATGGGAACGACGCAGATGTTCCAACAACTTATCTTTGTCTTCCTTTGTCAGCGAATCTGACGTTGAGCTCTTACTGACGCCCGCTGCACGCAATTGCGTGAGCAGCAAATCTGCTGACATCTTTAGCTCGGTGGCAAATTGGGCTACATTGTTACTCGCCATTCAGTCCTCTTTTTCTATGTGCGCGTTATGAGATTGAAACCCGTGAATTACTTAGCTTCTACGAGTTTCCAGGCTTTGGCTAACAGCGCCTTGGCCTGATCATCATATTTAGCGTCGATGAGTTTCATCTCATCATCGGTCACATCTTCAAATGCTTCTTTAATTAATTGACGGGCACGGTCGGCAGATAATGCCAAAATCGCGCCAAATTCGTCATAAGCCAATCCGGCAAAAGCCGCCAGGTTCTTGATACCAGCCAAACCCAGCTTACCCGCAGTCACGCGGGTCATACCTTCGAGATTGACCAATTCATCTTCCATACCTTCAAGACCTTCTTCAGAAGCAATCGCTTCTGTCAACAGAGCATCACGAGCGCGGTTACGCAACTCATTGACAGTGCTTTCGTCGAAGGCTTCAATTTCCAGCATTTCGCTGATAGGTACGTAAGCGATTTCTTCCAGACTGGAGAAACCTTCATCCACCAGGATGTCGGCGACTTCCTGGTCAACGTCAAGTTTTTCCATGAACAGGCTGCGTATACCGGCAGTTTCCTGCTCGGCCTTGTTCGCAGACTCTTCAGCAGTCATGATATTGATTTGCCAGCCCGTCAATTCAGCTGCCAGACGGACGTTTTGTCCACTGCGGCCAATAGCAATTGCCAGGTTTTCTTCATCCACGACCACATCCATGCCATGTTTTTCTTCATCCACCATGATGGATGAGACATTGGCAGGTGCCAGTGCGCCGATAACGAATTGCGCCGGGTCTTCAGACCACAGCACGATATCGACACGCTCGCCACCCAGCTCACCAGTCACTGCCTGCACGCGTGAACCACGCATGCCGACGCAAGTGCCGATAGGGTCAATACGTTTGTCATTGGTATGCACGGCAATTTTTGCACGTACACCAGGGTCACGCGCTGCGGACTTGATGATCAGCGAACCCTGTTCGATTTCCGGCACTTCCAGTTCGAACAGCTTCATGATGAATTCTGGCGCAGTACGCGACAGGATCACTTGTGGGCCACGGGCATTGCGGTCTATGCGCAAAATATAGGCACGAACACGGTCACCAACACGCAGATTTTCTTTAGGGATCATCTGATCACGTGGCAGACGGGCTTCAATCTTGCCGGACTCAACCACGGCTTCGCCGCGTTCCATACGCTTGATGGTACCCGTTACCAGTGAATCACCGCGCTCCAGGAAATCAGCCAGAATTTGCTCACGTTCCGCATCGCGGATACGTTGCAAAACCACCTGCTTGGTGTCCTGGGCAAAACGGCGACCAAAGTCGACCGATTCAATTTCTTCTTCGATGTAGTCATCGACCTGAATTTCAGGATCATCTTCGACTGCTTCAAAATGCAGGATTTCCTGATCTGGCAATTGCAGACCCGCCTCATCAGGCACTACGTGCCAACGGCGGAAAGACCTGAATTCACCAGTATCACGGTCGATTTCTACGCGAATATCGACTTCACCGGGAAAACGTTTTTTTGTCGCTTGCGCCAAAGCATGCTCCAGCGATCCGAAAACAACCTCTTCATCGACGTTCTTTTCACGCGCCAGCACATCTACCAATAACAACAAATCACGACTCATGCTTTGCGACTCCTAAAATCCACTTGCGGCACGAGACGTGCCTTATCCACATCGGCGAGCGTAAACTCCAGCATGGCCGACCCATCTTTTACTTCAAATTCCAGCTTCAGATTTTCACCCTCGGGCTCGTGCAACACGCCTTCGAAAGTTTTGCGATTTGGCGTACCCGGCATAGGCATACGCAACTTCACGGTGACCTTTTCGCCAGCAAAACGCGCATAGTCAGCAAGTTTGGTCAGCGGCCTGTCAAGCCCTGGAGATGAAATCTCAAGGCGACCATAATTGACATTTTCCACCGTCAAGACATGCGATAGCTGATGGCTGACTTTTTCACAGTCTTCGACTGTAATATTGCCGCGCTCCAGATCTTCCGGTAAAAAATCAATATATACCCTGAACAAGCCACGTTCGGCCTGCTCAAAATCTACCAGTTCGTAACCAGTACCGTTGACGGTCTTTTCTATCAAATCCAACAAAGCCAAACTATTCTCCGAAAAACACGTATTGCCTCAGCATTGCAAATCAAATTCGCACCAAAAATTTTAACTATCAGACCGCCCAAGCGTCGCACCGCAACTACTTAAAACACAATGCTAATCGTCAAAACCAAAAAAAAATGGGCAACTGCCCATCTTTTTTGTAGCGCCTTGATTTGAAATCAATAAAGGCAAAATCTTCTAACTACAAGATTATAAACGATAAATTACCTCGTCGCAATGGAAAACGAGGTAATTTCAACACGTCCATCTACTTCAAAACACGTAAAATCTGCTAAAAAGATCAGGCACCACGGGAGCGCCTGCGCGCCGCGATACCCTGCCCTATCGCCTGACCACTACCACGCGCAGTAGGGCCGCGACGCTGCCCCGCATCGGGGAAACCCAGTGCTGTCTGCAAAGGATCAGGCTGGCGCGGGCGTTTTTTACCGGCATTGGCATTATTGCCAGGTGCATTACCACCCGATTTATTGCCATTTGCGTTACTTGCATTACCACCACGACCCGCACCGTATTCACCACGGCTATTCTCACCACGTCCGCTGGACATAGGGAAACCCACTTGCTTTTGGGTAAATGGGCCAGAACCAAAACCTGGCGCCTTGCCACCAAAAGGCTTACCACTTTTAGGTGCGGGCTTGTCGCCACCGGCTTTTTCCAGGCCACTGATTTTCAACAGACTGCGCACTGCATCTTCTTCCAACTCTTCCCAGCGACCGCGCTTGAGGTTCGCTGGCAAAGTCATGACGCCATAACGGGTACGGATCAGACGGGAAACGGTCAGACCAACAGCTTCAAACATGCGGCGCACTTCGCGGTTACGGCCTTCGCCAATCACCACGCGATACCACTTGTTAACGCCCTCACCACCACCATCAGTAATCTTGGAGAACTGCGCCAGACCATCATCCAGTTGCACACCCGCCAACAAACTTTGACGCATGCCCTCTTCCAGATCGCCCAGGGTACGCACTGCATATTCACGCTCAATGCCGTAACGCGGGTGCATCAGGCGGTTTGCCAGATCACCGGAAGTGGTAAACAGCAACAGGCCTTCTGTGTTGTAATCCAGGCGACCGACTGCCAGCCATTTGCCGACCTTCATCGCTGGCAAGCTGTCAAATACAGAGGTGCGGCCCTCTGGGTCATTGGTACTGACAATCTCGCCAGCCGGTTTATGATAGACCAGAACACGTGGCGGTTTTTTACTGACCTTGCGCATGATGGGCTTGCCATTGATACGCACTTGATCCGTTGGCAGAATTCTTTGACCGATGTGTGCAGGTTCGCCATTGACGGATACGCGACCGGCAACAATCAGGTCTTCCATGTCGCGGCGTGAACCGAGACCGGCCTCAGCCAATACCTTGTGTAATTTTGGCGCATCGTCGTCTGCAGTCAAATCACGGCGAACAGGCTTACCACGCCCCTTGCCAGCCTTGGCATCATCCAGGTCGGCAACATCAAAGGCATCAGAGGTCACAAAGGAAAATACATCATCAGCAGCATTTGCCGGGCGCGCACCACGTGTTTGCTGTGGTCGCTTGGATTTATTACCAGCGCCAGCCTGTCCAGTATTTTGACGCGGGCCACGGTCGTTACGGTCGCCGCGATCAGTTCTCGGAGGACGCTCACCACGATCAGCACGGGGTGGGCGCTCGCCACGCGGCGCCCGTTCAGGCCGCTCACCACGTTCTACATTTTCCACAGGAGCAAGGGCTTGCGCATGCTCAACTGCTTCAGGGACGAATACTTCTTGCTGTACGGCATCTATTTTGGCGACCTTGGGAGCCTTAGGCTCTTTCGGTACTCGCGGCGCTCTTGGTGCACGGGCTTTCTTTACCGGCGCATCGGCCACAACTTCGATACTTGCTGCGACATCCACATTGGCAGCATCGGCTGATGCCTCTGCATTTTCTGGCTTGACCCGGGGAGAGCGACGCATATTGCGCGGCCCACGCACACCGCGCTTGGCCGGTTTTGCTTCATCAGCACCAGTCGGGTCAGTATCATTCGCGCCCGCACCACCATCTGCTTGGTCAGCATTCACATCTTCAGGATTCATTGGATTCATTCTTTAGTTCTAATGGAGGCAACTGACTGTCTGCAGCACCCGGTAAACTATCTGGCGCCACTTGCTCAAGCACCTGATCACTCAATTGTGTGACGTTTTGAGATTCACCCCCAACATCACTAAACGCTACTTTTACTTCTTGCTCTGTTACTTCTGTCTGATTCAATGCCTGCGCCTGCAACACAACAGGCGTAACAAGCTGCGACTCTGCAATCTCGGGGGCAGACGGCACAAGGTCGATCACCTCTGACTCTGCATGCCCGGATTCCGATATAACTTCCGCAGTTTCCATAGATTCTGTAGCAACTATCTCTTCGGCAAGAGGCAGCTCTGGCGGGGCTGAGGCAACTTCAACAGGCACATCTTCAACGAGCGCCGCATTGATGGCCTCAGACCCTGTCTGGATATCCTGTCCCGCCGACGCAGCCTCAAGCAATTCAACAGCAAACATGCCGCCATCCATTGCTGCCAGCTCAGGTGCAATTTCATCGACCACATCTTTTTTAACTTGTTGCAAGGGCGGCAATTGATCCAGCGACGATAAACCCAGATCATCAAGAAACTGCCTGGTAGTGGCAAACAAAGATGGCCGTCCAGGCACATCGCGATGACCTATGGTTTCTATCCAGCCCCTGTCTTCGAGCGTTTTGATCATTTGCGAAGCTACGGTTACACCACGAATTTCTTCAATATCGCCACGTGTCACCGGCTGCCTGTAAGCAATGATAGCCAGGGTTTCGAGGGTAGCTCTTGAATATTTCGGTGGCTTTTCCGGGTTTAATCTGTCTATATAGGCCCGCATTTCAGGTTTGCTCTGAAAACGCCAGCCAGTGGACAAGGCCACCAGCTCTATACCCTTGTCGGACCAGTCAGTACGCAAACCTTCCAGCATCAGCTTGATGGTATCTGCGCCGACCACTTCACCTTGATCATCCGCTTCCTGGAACAGCTTTTTCATGGTATTGACTGTCAGCGGCTCAGGCGCGCATAACAAGGCTGTTTCGAGGACTCGCTTTGCCTCAGCAGTATTCATGCAAATCTTAAGTACACGGGTTTATTTAGTTGATGTCATGCAGCACAGCAACTGACAAGTCAGCGGCCATTCCCATACTCACACCAGTTTTGTATTAAATTATGTTGCCACCAATCTGGCAGCAACGCCCATCATGCGGGCGGCTAGGGATTGTATTGATCGCGCACAGAACCTGGTGGCGCACAATCCCTAAAATTAGTAGACACTGGATTGTAGTCCAGAATTTCAGCGACAATCAAAAAATCGTCATCGAACAATAAAAAAGCCACGCTAATACGTGGCTTTTTAACTTAATTCTGTCTGCGGAGGCACGCAAAGACCATCGTAGCCAGCTTGCGCTGCAACCAGACATACTGTCTGGCTTTTCTACTTAACCCCGGAAAGCTGACCACAAGCCTCCCAACTACATTTACATTTTACTGCAAGGGCGCGAGATTAGCATGCCTTAACAAAGTTTGCACGGGGAAAATAAAGAAAACCGGCAATATACAGTCGCCAACGCCTTGCCAAATAAACAAAAAGCATGCCTATTTGGCACGCAAGTCCGGTCACGCATCCAGATCAACTGCCACCACCCGATTACGCCCGCTGTTTTTTGCTTCATACAACGCGCTATCTGCTGCGCGCAAAAGTTCGGCCGGACTTACCTTCGTCAACGCTGCCGTAGTAGCCGCGCCTATACTGACCGTCAGCGGCGCGCCGTCGGCACTTCCTGTTGCAATATGCAACTGCTCGACAGAATGGCGAATACGCTGCCCCAGAGTGATGGCACCTTCCCAATCACCATCCGGTAATATTACGGCAAATTCCTCACCACCATAGCGGGCCACCAGATCGCTGGGCCGCAATGCCGATTTTGCCATGACGCCAGCAACACTTCTAAGACAATCATCGCCCGCCTGATGACCAAAGTGATCGTTATAGTGTTTGAAATGATCGACATCTACCATTAACAAGGCCATCGGCTTTACTTCACGGATAGCCCGGCGCCACTCATTTTGCAGGGTTTCATCAAAACAGCGGCGATTGGCAATTCCTGTCAAGCCATCCCTGCTAGCCAACTGCTCGAGTGCCATTTGCGCTTCCCTCTGTATGGTCATGTCGCGCAAAGTTTCCACTACGGCAATCAGCTCGCCAGTATCGTCATAAATAGGTCCTGCATCAATTGCCAGGTAACAACGATGACCTATGCGCGGCATCAGGCACCAGTTTTCTGCATACAGGCTTTTTTGCTTTTCTTCGACATTTTCATGCTGGGCATACAGCTCATGAATTTCACTGGCACGCCCCTGCGCAACCAAATCCGCCAGACAGGGCCGGGGAACATCATAGAAACCACGCCAATGCTCCGTGGTGCCGATCACCTCTGCTGCTGGCACGCCCGTCAGGCGCTCACAGGCAATATTCCAGATCAGGACCCGGCATTGCGGATCCAGCACAAAAGTAGGCACAACCAGGTGCTTCATCAAATTGATGGCAAAAGTAAGCTCGGTATTCTTTTTATATGGCTCACCCGAAGTCAGACGCTGCGATTGCTGCGATTCAAGCTTAGGCATATTGTCTCCGCTGATTTTCAAATCATGCTTAAAAGCAGATATAGACCTATTCTCAAATTTGGTCAAGATTACAAAAAATTTCCGAACGGTAATTTATTAAAATTAACCAGTATTAACATAAATAGCGCACTCGCTACCCTCATAAAAAATGGAATCCAGATTTTTGCAAATATTTTGCAAACACTGTGTAAATCAATAATTATTTCAACCAAGGGCTGGGATTTGCATTATTTACATTAATGACGCAATCGGCATGACCCAGACTCATCATGAATTGCGAGGGGGCGCGTGGCAAAACAAGCAGCACCATTCGCTTCTTGCGTGCGTTAGCGCATAGAAACACACGGCACACCTCAGTAGCATGAAGCCTTTATAGACATTTCGCTTCAATGGGCTGCACTCACAAAACATTCGGCACACTTGACCGCATCGCACCGCTTTCGAAAAGGAAAATCACCATGCAACAAACCGTCGCTGAGTTTCTGGTTGCCACTTTGCATGAAATTGGTGTCCGCCATATTTTTGGCGTCGTGGGTGACGCACTCAATCCCTTTACCGACGCTATACGCCGTCATAAAGGCATACAGTGGATAGGGGTAAGACATGAAGAAGGTGCGGCACTTGCAGCCGCCGGTCAGGCCAAGCTGACTGGTCAACTCGCCGTCTGCTGCGGCACTACCGGTCCCGGTGCCAATCACCTTATTGCGGGTTTGTATGAGGCATACAAAGACCATGCACCAGTACTGGCCATATCTGGGGGAGTGCCCGCTGCGCAACGTGGCAATGACTATCTGCAAGAAAACACACCGGACTTGTTGTTTCGCGACGTCGCGGTCTATACACAAACGCTAACCAATGCCAGCCAGGCTGCGCATGTTTTCCATCAGGCCATCGCGCATGCTTATGGCATGCATGGGGTTGCGCATTTGAATATTCCCCCAGACGTATTTGCCGCAAAAACAGAGGCCAATATAAGCAGTCTCGCGACATTACGGTCATCACCAGAAATGTCTGCCGCTTCCGCCGACATCAGCGAAGCTGCTCACCTGATCAGCCAGGCTACAAAAATTGCAATTTTTGCTGGTGCCGGTTGTCGCTCGGCGATACCACAGGTATTGCAACTCGCAGAGCGATTGCAGGCCCCTGTCATGCATACCTTTCGCGCCAAGGATATGGTGGCCTACACGCACCCACACTGGGTAGGAGGGGTAGGTTTGATAGGTGGAGCACCGGGTGTGGATGCACTACAAAATGCGGACGTGGTACTGATGCTGGGGTCTGATTATCCTTACACCGAATACCTTCCCAAAAATGGCAAGGTCATTCAAATCGACTTGCGTTCGGAAGTCCTTGGGCGGCGTACTGGTGTGCAATTGGGCATAGTCGGGGCAGTCAAACCAAGCATTCTGCAATTGCTGGAACAGCTGCCACAGAGGGAGAATCAGGATTTTTTGCTAAGTGTGAGCGAGGCACGAAAAAAATGGGACCACATGCTGGACAAAAAAGCCATGCTGAAGGAAAGCCTGGAGCACATTAACCCCCAGGCCCTGGCTCGCGGCATCAGCCTGCATGCACAAAGTGACGCCGCCATCATCGTCGACACAGGCGTCGTGACACTGTGGTGTGGCAATTGGCTACAGCAATCCGGCCAGCAAAGAATTATTGCTTCTTTCAATAATGCCGCGGTAGGGACCAGTCTGGGGCAGGCAAATGGCATACAGGCACTAAATCGCGAAAGACAAGTTATCGTGGCCATAGGTGACGGCGGCTTTACCATGCTGCCAGGCGAATTCATGACCAGTGTCGAGCACCAACTACCAGTGAAAGTGATCGTCTTCAATAACCAGCAATGGGGCCTGGTTCATCTTGAAATGGAAGAAGCCGGACTTCCTGCACATAAAGGCAGTACATTTCCCAATATGGATTTTGCCGCTTTTGCTCAGGCCTGCGGCGCATCAGGTTTTACAGTGCGCAAATCAAGCGAGCTCGAACATGGCTTGCAGCAGTTATTCGCCACAACCGGGCCGGCGATCTTGAATGTTTTTATTGATCCTGCTGAATTACCTTCCATGCCGCATATTCATATTGATCAAATATGGCGCTTTGGACTGGCGCGCATTAAGGAGACTCTACTTTCGCTACGCGGCGGGTGAACGAAAGCTCATGACAAAACGTATGGCGAAAACGCTATGGAATACCCCATTCAAACGCATCTTAAGCAAGATTACCAAGACAGCGACAAGTAAAGGGGCAAAAGCCATTACAAAGTTACTGAAGGGCACGCCAAAGAAAGGCAAGCCTGCGCCAGTCAAACCGCGACCAACTCTGAAAGCAAACTGGGAGCCAGGAATCACTTTCGGCATGACGGGCGCACGACGCTATCGCCTTTACCGGCCAGCAAGTCTCAGACGCAACGAACGCCTTCCATTGATGGTGATGCTTCATGGCTGCGGACAGGATGCCGAGGCACTGGCAGCGAGTAGCAAAATGAATCAGATAGCGACACGCGAGCGCTTTCTGGTTGTTTACCCGGAACAAGAACGTCTCGCGAATGCCCAGGCTTGCTGGAATTGGTACGACACCCGGTCAGGCCGGGCACAACGCGAAGCAAGTTCCATAGAAGCAGTGATCGATCAAGTCTGCCAGTTACAGCCTGTCGACTCTGATCGTATAGTGCTGTGCGGCTTGTCGGCTGGGGCGAGCATGGCGGCCCTTATCGCAACAAGCCGACCCGAACGCTTTCGCGTGATTGCCATGCATTCTGGCATTACCACAGGAGTAGCGCATTCAACGGCGACTGCCTTGATGGCCATGCGTGGGCGCAAGCTTGCTGCCAAACCTCTGTCTACTGACATGCAATTACCAGCTCTACTGGTCATCCAGGGCGACAAAGACCGCGTCGTCGCACCCACCAATGGTGCCCAGGCAGCGCAGCAATGGGCTACCCAGTGCGGCGCAAAACCCGGCAAGTCACGCATTGTCCAGCGCGGCGCACGTTATGCGACAAGCATTACCGATTATCGAATCCGGGGCAAACTTGTCGTCACATTTTGCGAAGTGCAGGGACTTGATCATGCCTGGAGTGGCGGCGCAGCGGGCCATGCGTACAGTGACCCCAAAGGGCCAGATGCATCAGGCATGATCTGGGCTTTTGCAAAGAAGCAATTTGCGTCAGGCGTGCGCAGTGATTTAACGCCAGCAAAGGCAGAAATCTCAACAAAAACCTTAACGAAAAAAATTTAAAACGATGCCTACGCAATTCACGGTCCTTTAAGAATTTCAAAGCCCTGATTGCTTGGTTGCCCGGGCGGGATTTGAACCTACTACATACAGATTAAACGCACAAACCTGTCGGGAAAATATATCCTATGAAATCAAAGCGCTTTCCAGGTTGAGATGTTGCAGATGACGACGGACTTAGGGCCTCCAAATACAGCAAATTGAGAAACGGAAAATGCCACCTCAATTTTTCTCCAAGAGAGGCTCAAAAAATTGCTTCGTTTGAATTTTTTTGATAACTTACCGGCTAGCATTTATAAACTGGTTTACGCTCATGCAAGCACATACGCTTAAAGGATAATCGATGTTTGATCACGTCAAATTTGGAGTCAGCGACTTTGAAGCCAGCAAAACCTTCTTTGGCAAAGCGCTGGAACCGCTAGGCGTCGCTATTATCGCTGAGGGAGTGCCAAGCTATGGTGTCGAGCTTAGCGCAGATGAAGAGGTTTCACTATGCCTGTACCAAACCGGGGAAAAGCCAGCGCATCTTCACCTGGCCTTCCGGGCCAGGAGCCGGCAGCAAGTCGACGATTTCTACCGTGCCGCACTTGCAGCGGGCGCCAAAGACAATGGTGCGCCTGGTTTTCGACCGCAATACCAGGGACGATACTATGCAGCTTTTGTAATTGGTCCGGATGGTCACAATATCGAAGCGGTTTTCCACGAACCTGAAGCCTGAACCGGCGATAAAAGCCAGGCGCTTCAGCTGCATTACGCTATTGGGATTAAGCTTGCCTGACAAACGTTAAAATGAAATTGATGCAAAGCGCCGCCTCATTCCATTCAAAAGATGGCAGCAAAACAGCTGGGGGAGTGAGTTTGATCAATGTGTCAAAGCACATTTTATGTGCAGGCCTGCCACTTATTCGCGCCTGTTCCGGGAAACACTGGCAGTATTAATGCTGAATAAAATAACGCCACCGAGCAACTATTACTAGCTTTTCGATGGCGTTATTTTTGAATCTGGTTGCGGGGGCAGGATTTGAACCTACGACCTTCGGGTTATGAGCCCGACGAGCTGCCAGACTGCTCCACCCCGCGTCTGAAGAATGAAACTATACATGATTTTGCTGCTCTGCGCAATCCTTTTCCGGAACCGCTACTATTACTGCACTTCAGCAGACAGGTGTTACACTCTGAGAATCCGCTAATTTTTTGTCTTTTGCCCATGAAATTCTGCTCTGAATGTGCGTCCCCAGTAGCCTTGCAAATTCCTGCCGACGATACGCGTGAACGTTTTGTCTGCACAGCTTGCGGCACTATTCATTATCAAAACCCAAAAATGGTGGTGGGCTCCATCCCCGTCTGGGAAGCGGATGGTGAGACAAAGATATTGTTATGCAAGCGTGCAATAGAACCGCGTCTGGGGTTCTGGACCTTGCCAGCGGGATTTATGGAAAACAAAGAAACCACAGCACAGGCGGCGCAAAGAGAAACTGAAGAAGAAGCCGGAGCCAATATTGCGTTGCATGAACTGTTTTCCATACTTAATGTGCCCCATGTACATCAGGTGCATTTGTTTTACCGGGCAACATTGCTTGATCTGAACTATGCAGCAGGTGTAGAAAGCCTGGAAGTGGGCTTGTTTTCAGAAGCGGAAATTCCATGGGATGAAATTGCTTTCCCTACCATCACACACACCTTGAAATTTTTCTTTGAAGACCTGGCGCGGGTAAGGCAAGGCGGGCATTTTGAAATGCATGAACACGATATCTTCAAACCTATGCGGCACGGTTAAAACGCATTTCATACTTTATTCCCGTCACTAATTTCATGGTCTTGAAATGATCCCCTGGCTGGAGCCCGATAGCCCCTTCCCTCACCCCAGTGCCGCCCTGACAGAAAAAGACGGGGCGGCCGGCCTGCTGGCAGCAGGGGCGGATCTGTCGGCAGAACGTTTGCTGTATGCGTATAAGAACGGAATATTCCCTTGGTTTTCTGAGGGGCAACCTATTTTGTGGTGGTCTACTGACCCGCGCATGGTATTGCAAGTGCAAGACTTCAAACTGGCAGACAGCCTGAAAAAGCGCTTGAAGCAAATCAGCAGGGACCAGCGTTGGGTCATTAAATTCGATACTGCCTTCGAGCAGGTAATGCGCGCCTGCGCGGCACCACGCAAAGGGCAGGCAGGGACCTGGATATCAGACGAGATTGTGGCTGGTTACTGTGATTTGCACACTCAAGGCTATGCGCATTCGTCAGAGGTGTGGCTGGATGGCGAACTGGTGGGCGGCGCCTATGGTGTGTGTATAGGGCGCATGTTTTATGGAGAATCGATGTTTGCCCGCGTCACGGATGCGTCCAAGATCGCTTTGTCGCACCTGGTATTTTTCTTGCGTGAACATGATGTGAAAATGATAGACTGCCAGCAAGAGACCGCACATCTGGCATCATTGGGAGCAAAACCCATCGCTCGCAGTGATTTTTTATCATGGGTAGAATATGCCAGTGCCTTGCCAGCAATTACTGATTGGACCTTTACCAAGAAGATCAATTTGTGACTCAGCTTAACGAATTACCATTTGCCAGCATACAGTTTTATGCGACGGCGCCCTACCCTTGCAGTTATCTGGAAGGCTTGCAGGCGCGTTCGCAGGTGGCAACACCTGCGCATCTGATTAATGCCGATGCCTATTCCGAGCTGGTAAAGAGCGGTTTTCGCCGTAGCGGCATTTTTATTTACCGGCCACATTGCGATGCTTGCCAGGCATGCACTCCAGTACGGGTACGCGTGAATGAATTCCAGCCCAATCGCAGCCAGCGCCGCGCCTGGAAGAAACATAGCAATTTGCAAGCCAGGGTGACCAGTCTGAGCTATGCACAGGAACATTACGAGCTGTATCAACGATACCAAGGGCAAAGACATGCAGGTGGCGGCATGGATCATGACAGCCGTGATCAATATGCACAATTTTTATTGCAAAGTCGCGTCAATACCCGCCTAGTTGAATTCAGGGATGAGCAAAATGTCTTGCGCATGGTCAGCATTATCGATGTACTGACGGACGGTTTATCGTCGGTATATACCTTTTACGACACCGACGATGAAACAGCATCCTACGGCACCTATAACGTGCTGTGGCAAATCGAACAGACGCGTGTGCTGGAACTGCCTTATGTCTATCTGGGCTACTGGATCGCTGCCAGCCCTAAAATGGCTTACAAAACCAACTTCAAACCGCTGGATGCCCTGATGCAGGGCCGCTGGCAAACATTGCAAGATGTGGACTGAGGGTGCGCTGTATCTAGTGTTAAACGCTACGCCCTCTTTATTATTCAAAAATTCAGACCCACCTCCCTGCGCTCATACAACGTTATTACAAAGCTTATTTCATGTCTGCAAAACTTCTTTATTCCCTTGCCCGCCCCCTGCTTTTTTCCATGGACCCGGAAAGTGCCCATCACCTGACCCTTCCAGCATTACAACAAGCATCCCGATTTGGCCTGACCGGCATGCTGGACAAACCGGCTGACGACATTCGCACCGTTATGGGTGTGCGCTTCCCCAATCCGGTGGGTCTGGCAGCAGGGCTTGACAAAGATGGTGCGTATATCGATGGACTGGCCGCACTTGGTTTTGGCTCCATAGAAATTGGCACAGTCACGCCACGCGCCCAGGCAGGCAATCCCAAGCCACGCATGTTTCGCTTGCCGCAGGCAGAGGCCATCATTAACCGCATGGGTTTTAATAATGGAGGTGTCGATGCCTTCGTCAAAAATGTCCAGGCGTCGCGTTTTTATCAGAACAAACAAGGTGTGTTGGGCCTGAACATAGGCAAGAATGCCGATACACCCATCGAAAGAGCGGCGGAAGACTACCTGCATTGCCTGGCGAAAGTGTACCCCTATGCCAGCTATGTAACGGTGAATATTTCCTCTCCCAATACCAAAAACCTGCGTCAGTTGCAGGGTGCCAGCGAGCTTGATGCCCTGCTTTCACAGCTCAAAGAAACGCAAAAAAGACTGGCAGATGAACACAAGCGTTATGTACCCGTCGCGCTGAAGATAGCGCCGGACATTGATGCCGAACAGATCAAGACCATCGCCGAAGCCCTGCTGCGCCATAAAATCGATGGCGTCATCGCCACTAATACGACCATCACCCGTGATGCCGTCCAGGGCTTGCCGCACGCAGAAGAAACCGGCGGCTTGTCTGGCAAGCCAGTGTTTGAAGCATCCAATCGTGTCATACGTGCATTGAAGGCTGAATTGGGCGACGAGCTGCCGATTATCGGTGTCGGCGGCATATTCTCTGGTGCAGATGCGGTGGCAAAAATGCAGGCAGGCGCATCTTTGGTACAGGTGTATTCCGGCTTGATCTATCAAGGCCCTGCCCTGGTCAGGGAGTGTGCAGATGCTTTGCGTTCGGTCAGATAAAAATCTTAATTATTCAAAATCATGAAAAAAACATTGCTAGGCAACAGCGGATTAAGCGTCACAAAAATCTGCCTGGGGACCATGACCTTTGGTGAACAAAATACGGAAGCGCAGGCCCATGAACAGCTTAATTATGCGCTGGAACGCGGCATCAATTTTATCGATACGGCAGAAATGTATCCCGTCATGCCACGCGCAGAAACCCAGGGCAGGACGGAACAATTTATCGGTAGCTGGTTGAAAAAATCCGGCAAGCGTAGTGATATCGTATTAGCGACCAAAGTAGCTGGCCCATCGCGTGGCATGGGCTGGATACGCAATGGCGAAAATGATTTGAATGAAAAGAATATCCGCGCGGCTGTAGAAACCAGTTTGCAACGCCTGCAATCCGATTATATTGACCTGTATCAGTTGCACTGGCCCAGCCGCAACGCCCCTATCTTTGGACAAAAGCAATTTGATCCTGCACTGGAAAGGCCGTGCACCGCCATTGCTGACACGGTTGCTGTGCTCAATGCACTGGTAACGGAAGGCAAGATACGCGCCTTTGGCGTATCCAATGAAAGCGCCTGGGGTGTGAGTGAATTTGTCAAGCAGGCAGAACTGCAAGGGGCCGCACGTATCTCTTCAATACAAAATGCCTACAACTTGGTTAACCGCGCTTTTGAGCAAGGGCTGGATGAAACCTGTTTCCGAGAAAATATAGGTTTGCTCGCATATAGTCCGCTAGCCTTTGGGCAGCTTAGCGCCAAATATATAGACGATGCCAAAGCCCCTGGCCGCCTGACTATTTTCCCACCGACCTGGAGCCCGCGTTATATGCGTGCCAGCGTATTTGCCGCCAGCAGACGCTATGCAGAACTGGCACGCGCGAATGGAATGACACCTGCGCAATTGGCGCTGGCATGGTGCTATTCGCGCTGGTTTATCGCCAGCACCATCATCGGCGCAACCAATTTGACACAGTTAAAAGAGAACATCGATGCGTTTGAAGTTCAACTATCGGATGAAGTGGTAAAGCAGGTCAATGCCATTCATGAAGAGTTAAATAATCCCGGGCAATAGGCTCGTCAACTGCGCCATCTTCAGACAATCACAAAAGGGACATCTCAAAATCTACAGCCCGGCAAAAAATTTTAATCTGGCATAAAATCAGCCTGCAATTGCAGCAAATGCCTATTGATCCTTTCACCGGAGAACCGAGATGTCCCAATTGCGAATCAACATCATCAAATCCCTCATCTGTTTCTTTGTCATATCCGCGCTACTCATCGTTTTTCTGCACAGTTTGGTCCCCCACATATCTCCCTTGCATGTTTTTCCTTATATTGCATTGGGAATGTTCGTCTTTGCCTGCGCCCTGTATTTGACGATCATCCTGCGTGGCGGTTTCAATCAATGGAGTATCAATAGAGGTGCCATAGACCCAGCCTGGCTGTGGTTTAACGCCAATCCACCAGGCCTGGAAGCAATCAAAAATGATGTCAATAGCGCGGCGACACCATTCACACCCGACAATACCTGTGTTAACGTCGATATGAGCATGGATTGCAACGTAACCCCAGCAAACTCATGCCCGGCGCCATGCGCCGACATCAACGACAATTAAGCATCAAAAAGTGATGAAGCCCTGCATTTGATATCAGGACATCATTCGTTTGAGTCTAGTCTAGGCGCTTATTTTTGCGCCCTGACAGGCAGCGGCACATTGCACAAATCAATATGCCCTGCTGGTACCTTGTACCAGTCGCCCCCACGGTTTCGCTGCGCTTCAACGATGGATTTAAAGGTGGCCGTGTCCGTACGTATTATTTCGAGCCTGCTGCGCTCAGCTTCCGGCACATCCGCTGCTACCTTCATTGCCTTGATCGGTGTGCGTTCTTCCGCTTTTTCATAGAAGCCCAAAGGACCGGTGCCACGTGGCAAAGTGGTCAGCAATTCCATACCCTGCATGACACGTCCCACCACGGTAATGTTTCTGTCAAGCTGGCGTGGCGCATGGCCACTAACAACGTATAACGATGTACCGTCGCCGCTATTGGATTCATTACCACGTGCTACACCAACACTGGCATAGCAGTGGGCCAGCCAGGCAGTACCCGTTTTAGGATCACGCCCGGCGGGGAAACCATTTGCATGCCCTACTTGCGGTGCATAACCATCGACATCAGGCAAGCGTGTAAATGGCAGACTGGCAGCATATTTGACAGTGAATTCGCCATTAAGCTGGTGTTTGGCAGTCTTTACTTCACGCTTTTCATCAGGATCAGCCCACTGAGCGACATAATTTTCTTGTGAACGCACTATTGCCAGGCCATCGAAATAACCTTCACGCACCAGTTTCTTGATGTTGACTGCATGATTGGGGGCAAAATCCGGTGCGAGCTCGATGACGACGCGCCCCTTTTCCAGTTCCAGGTATAGCGTATTTTCAGGATTCAGTGGACGCCAGTCTGCTGCGCTGGATGCCTTGATCAGATCAGCCAGGGCCAGTTTTGACTTTACCGGCGCATCTTTGGCAGTAGCGGGTACAGTCAGGGCGGTCATGGTAAGGCCTGACAATATCAGGCCACTGATCAGGCGGGTCATCAAGGATTTTCCTATATGCGGGACAGCTGAACGTAAAAACATAAAGACTCCGGATAAAGTACGCAAAAGTAAAATTGCCGCAGCGGCAAGGACTTGAGACCTTACGCGAATGACAAAGTTTTGTCCATATACCAAAAATATATTTACCATAAAAAGGGCAAACTAAAACTAAATGCGCGCTCCATCAACTTGTTATATTGCAAAATAGGAGGGAATCCGGTAAAAGCTTTTTAAACATTTGTCTGATCACAAAGGAGCCTTTTCTTGAAACCTCAACTTCAAGCACCTACTGGTGCATTTGTCGGCGCATCGTGGGCCGCCTTGTTCATCGGCGCGGCTACCTACCTGACCGGCGTCTGGAACGCGCAAATGCAACTGAATGAAAAAGGGTATTACTTCACCATACTGATGTATGGTTTATTTTCCGCTGTATCGCTGCAAAAGTCAGTACGCGACAAGCTCGAAGGCATTCCTGTCACCGGTCTTTATTTTGGTCTTTGCTGGCTATCACTGGGGCTGTCCATCTTATTGCTTGCCATCGGTTTATTTAATGCAAGCCTGGGCTGGAGTGAAAAAGGCTTTTTTGCGATGGCATTTTTGCTGAGCCTGTTTGCAGCAGTCGCGGTACAAAAAAATGTGCGCGATATCAATCTGCTCAAGCCAGGCGTAGATACATTGCCCATGCATGATGCTCATGAAAACTGAGCTCCTGTTTAAACCAAGAAATAGTTCTGAAGATGAATAATGATGCCCCAGACAACGGAGACTTTGCCGCTTATCTGAAAAACTTAGATAAGTCGAACAAGTCCAATCCCTCGTCAAATCCTGTGGTGTACACTACCCTGCCCGCCTTTCAAAATGCAGGCGTTGAAGACGTCACAAATGAGGAAAGGCTGCGCATACAGGAGCTTGCCGAACTACCGCCAATTTCTGAAGATGACTTGTTGCTGCAAGCCCTGGCAACTAAGGGCGACAGCAATGACCATGCGTTGGCTGAACGTATTGACGACAACGCGAATGACAGAAATGGGGGAGCGGGGTCGACGCAGCAAAATGAGCCAGCAAGTGAGCCACTAAGTGAGCAGACTCCGCTGGGTTTCCTTGGTGAGCATGCCCTAGAACTGGCAGACCAGCCCACACCTGAAGAACTCGGCGAAATGCCGCCGATTACTGACGAAGAATTGCTGCAACAGGCACTGACACATCCGGATGCCGATGAAGATATTTCTTCAGAATAGACCAATATCCCAATGAAAGAAACCTGCATTTGTTTAATCAATTGCAGGTTTTTTAATATTTACTTAACCATATGCCAGTGACAAATGTCCGGCACGAACTGCTGCTGTTGATTTCACCTCGACGCGCATGGCGTTTTGCAGCGATGCGATAGAACCGCCGGCCCGGTACTGGAAGCTGACTTGCAGGATATCGCCTTCTTTTACCGCCACTGGCACGGCAACCGGCAATGCCATATAGTGGTTAAGCCAGTCTATGGTGGATGAAGTTTCCATCAGCACTGCCAGGATATTCTTGGTGACAAAACGTAAGGCGCTGACTGTGCCTGCACGCTCTACCGTGAAGTTGCCTTCCCAGGCAATTTGCAAATCATTGCTTTGGTTAAAATCAATAATGCTGTACAGCGCAGGCTGCGCGAGTTCTACCGTGTCGGCAGAAAAGACACCTGCCTGCTGGAATTGTATGATCGGTGCCTGATAACCAGAAAAATCATAGGTCTGCTGCAAAGGCTGCACTGCCATGACCACTGCTTCCGGTATGAAGATGGGCAAAGGGCCACCAAATTTGGCCATGTAACGCTGTTTGAAGTTTTCTATTACTTCGACCTGTTTTTCACGCAACATGGCGACATGAATCATTTCACAAATGACGATATCAACAGGTTCTGGTGGCAGATATTCAAAGGCGTCAGCATGAATGACTTCAACTTTTTCGCCATAACGGTTCATCGCCAGCAGGCGGCGTGCTTCATCCACCATGTCAGGATTAAATTCCACGCAATATACTTTGGAAGCAGCCTGTGCCGCGAACCATGACAGCACCCCCGTGCCGCCACCCAGTTCCAGCACTTTTGCACCTTCAAATACCTGACGGCGTATCGCCGCTTTGAAATTGTCCATGCGATTAAGGTCCATCAACATATTGTGATGGTATTGCAGTGGGATAAACTGGCCTAGATAGCAGCTTTCTGCCTCACGTTCGTTCAACATGGTCACTCCTTGATTTTCTGGTTTCATCATGTGGCCGCCATCTGAAGAATTTAACAGGATAGTCGGCTATCTTGGCACATTCCAGACTTACCAGTCTGACGCTTGGCCTGAGAAATTGATTATCCTAGGGTTGTAAAGAAACAATGCGCTGATGTGAACGAGGAAACACTGGCAATTCTTGCTTATGGCAAATACTGCGGCCACATACCAAATCATGCATGTTAACTTTATGCAAATTCGTCAGCATGTGCAAGTCAGGTTTCAATGTAGTAACGCGATTCAGAGAGTGCGACGAAAATGTGATGGATGTGATGAAGGTGAGGAAGGCGGTAAACGTGCAATCTGATTCAACCTGACTTGACGATCTTTTTTATTTTTTCACAACGTGCGTCACGGTAAGGTCCCGCAGATTGCTCCCAGCCTTCTCCCGGTGATGTTTGTGAGCAGGTTTCGCGTTGATCAATTTTACTGCGCCATTTGTACCAAGCTGCCGGTTCAGCCCCACTGCAAAGGGAGAACAACATCAGAGCGCAAGCCAGACCTGATTTCACTCTCACCATGTTGAACCTCCATAAGATACAGGCACAGGCGACATTGCAGCAGTGTTGCATGCCGCCTGTGCAAACTACGGTATGACAATATAATTTATTGAATCGCGCCACGCGCCAGGTGACCGGCCAATTCATCTATCGACAAAATCACCAGGTCATGGGTAATAGCATACTCCAGAATCTGGTTCCCTTTGGCCATGCTGCCATCGGTATTCATTAATTCGCAGATGACCGCTGCCGGCGACAAACCAGCCATGATGGCCAGGTCAACCGAACCCTCTGTATGACCACGGCGATTTAATACGCCACCCTGCACTGCTCGCAGCGGAAAGATATGCCCGGGGCGGGCTAGGTGCTCTGGCTTGGCATCAGGTGCGATGGCCGTCAATATGGTGGTGACTCTGTCAGCCGCAGAAACGCCGGTAGTGACGCCCTGTTTGGCTTCGATGGAAACCGTAAAAGCCGTGCCATAACGGCTTTCGTTATGGCTGACCATAGGTGGCAGTTCAAGCTGTTGCAGCTTTTCATCTGTCATGCACAGGCAGACGATGCCGCAACAATCGCGTATCAGTCTGGCCATAGATTCAACAGTGATTTTTTCTGCGGCGACTACAAGGTCCGCTTCGTTTTCTCGGTCAAAATCGTCCATCAGCAAGACCGGTCGTCCGCTGCGGATATCGTCAAGGGCTAGCGCCAGACGTTGGGAAAATGGGGCCAGGGATAAGGTTTCTGGCTGGGCAGGAACCGTGGAACTGCTACTGGAAATAGTAGAAATATTTAACATGATGAAACGCTCCGGCAAAATTAAATGTGCAAAAGACGTTTCAGGGGGTAAAAAACGAATAGCCAAACGCCAGCGGCCATGTTGATCAACATGGTTCTGGTGTGAGGCGCATCTTCTCTCATCCGGACTATACCGTCGGCCCTGGAATTACACCAGATCTGCTGACCTTGCAAACAACCACGAAATTTTGTAGCTGTCATTCATTGCAAGCGCTCGCGGGCTTATTGACATACATGCACAAAGCATGTCTGCCAATTTACCGCCGGTGGGGAATTACACCCCGCCCTGAAGACGTACAACCTACCGAAATATTCGGCCCACTGATTATACAAAAGAATCAAATTTTTATCTTGACGCTACTTCAAGAGATGGCAGTACCATAATTGCAAGTGTTTTATCCTGGTTCAACACAATCAAGAGGCTGCATAGAAGAAATTCAAATAATAAACAAAAAATTCTTCAATTTTATGTCGCATTTCCACAAGGCAACATCTATGCTGGATATTGCTGGTGGCAGGACGAAAAAAGCAGGAGAACATACTTTTATTATCTAAAAGCTCAAATACTTTTAATAAATTACTTATCAAACAACATTATTAGTTCTGGCGAATTACACTTAAAACAATATCAGGCTATCGTCTTTATATATGTCAAATACGTATATAAGCAAATAAATACTAAGTAGTTTGGAATATAGCTTGAATTCATTACGATGCACTTACTTTGCGTGAGGCGATATGACTTTAACCTATGTTTTTTCGGGATTTGCAGTTGGCACCCTGGTCGGCCTGACCGGCGTGGGTGGCGGCTCGCTGATGACTCCCTTGCTTACCTTGCTGTTTGGCGTATCGCCAACAGTGGCGGTGGGCACCGACCTCGCCTTTGCCTCTATCACCAAAGCGGCAGGTACTTTCACCCACAGATTACGCGGTACAGTTGAATGGCATGTGGTGCGTCTGTTGTGCTATGGCGCCTTGCCAGCAGCAATTGTTGCCACGCTTTTCCTGAAACACTTTGGTGCGCTGGATAAAGAGATAGGCCAGTTGATCCGCTACTCCATTGCTGCGTCAGTCTTACTGACCGTAGTGGCCTTGCTGTTCAAGGGCAAGATGCTCAATTGGTTGAACAATCACCCGGAAAAACAATTACAAGGCACCAGGCTCGCGGTAGCGACGATAATTTCAGGTGCAGTACTTGGCACCCTGGTCACGGTTTCTTCCATCGGTGCCGGGGCGATTGGTGCGACCTTGCTGGTAATGCTGTACCCACGCATGTCTGCCGCCCACATTGCAGGTACGGATATCGCCTATGCCGTGCCTTTGACAGCCATTGCAGCATTTGGCCACTGGTGGCTGGGTTCGATCGACTGGCAATTGCTGGGGAGTTTGCTGATAGGCTCATTGCCAGGCATCACACTGGGCTCAATGGCTGCCCGCGCTGTACCTGAAAAATTTTTACGCGGTTTGCTGGCAACAACGCTGACCCTGGTGGCAGCTAAACTGGTTTTTTAAAGTTAAGCGTTTTTCATTTATTTGTTATTTGTTCGTTATAGCGTATTCATACGCATTTTATGGGTAATTAAAGATGTATCGTTACGACCAGCACGATCACCAAATCATTAAAGAACGTATTGCACAATACCGCAATCAGGTAGCACGCAGGCTGTCAAATGAATTGACAGAGGAAGAATTTTTGCCTCTACGTTTGCAAAACGGCTTATACAATCAGCGACATGCATACATGCTGCGCGTTGCCGTACCTTATGGCATGCTGTCTTCAGACCAGATGCGCAAATTTGCCTATATCGCACGTGAATATGACCGTGGTTATGGGCATTTCACCACGCGTCAAAATATCCAGTACAACTGGATCAACCTGGAAGATTCCCCAAAGATTCTGGAAGATCTGGCCACCGTGGAGATGCATGCTATCCAGACCTCAGGCAACTGCATGCGCAATATCACGTCAGACGAGTTTGCCGGCGTTGCAGCAGATGAAGTGATAGACCCACGCCCTTATGCTGAAATCTTGCGTCAATGGACTACTTTTCATCCTGAATTTGCCTATTTGCCGCGTAAATTCAAGATCGCCATCAATGGCGCACTGGAAGACCGTGCCGCGATTGCCGTGCATGACATCGGCCTGACCGTCGTCCATAACGATGCTGGCGAAGTTGGCTTCAAGGTCATGGTCGGTGGTGGCATGGGTCGTACACCTATTCTGGGCAGCGTGATCCGTGAATTCCTGCCGTGGCAGCATGTGATGACTTACCTGGAAGCCATCCTGCGTATCTATAACCAGCACGGGCGACGTGACAACAAGTACAAGGCGCGTATCAAAATACTCGTCAAAGCCATTGGCGCAGATGTATTTGCCAAGCAGGTGGAAGATGAATGGGCCGATATCAAGGATGGCCCGGGCACATTGACGCAGGAAGAATTGCAGAGGGTTGCTTCGTATTTCAGCACACCGGCATATCTTGATTTACCGGCTGGTGATGCCGCTTATGAACAGCATAAAACAGACAATAAGGCATTTGCCAACTGGGTCAAACGCAATGTCAAACCACACAAGGTCGCCGGTTATTCAAGCGTGGTTTTGTCATTGAAAAAACCGGGCGTTCCGCCTGGTGATGCGACAGCAGGCCAAATGGATTTTATGGCTGACCTGGCTGACCGCTATAGTTTTTCTGAACTACGCGTAACGCATGAGCAAAATATCGTGCTGTCAGACGTACAGCAATCTGCGCTATTCGCCTTATGGCAGGAAGCCAAGGCACACGGGCTCGCCACACCAAATGTGGGTCTGCTGACAGATATGATTTGCTGCCCCGGTGGTGATTTTTGCTCGCTCGCCAATGCCAAATCGATACCGATTGCACTGGATATCACTGACCGTTTTGCCGATCTGGATTATTTGCATGATATCGGTGACCTGGAACTGAATATGTCAGGCTGCATCAATGCCTGTGGCCACCACCATATCGGCAATATAGGTATCCTCGGCGTGGACAAAGATGGCAGCGAGTTTTATCAGGTATCCATAGGTGGGGCACAAGGCAATAACGCCGCCATTGGCAAAATCATTGGCCCCTCTTTTTCTGCGGGCCAAATGCCGGAAGTGATAGAGCGCCTGATTCAAGTCTACCTGCGTGATCGTTACGAAAATGAACGATTTATTGACACGGCGCAGCGCCTGGGCATTACGCCGTTCAAGGAATTTGTCTATGCAACGCCGATCAAAACGACAGAACATCACGGCGAAGATGCCGGTTCTGTTGTCAGTTACTGAATTACCAGGGCGAATTGAGAAAGTGCATCATGCGAGAAATCATTAAAGACAAAACCATAGTAAGCGACGACTGGACGGTACTGCGCCTTACCGAAGAAGAAACACCCGATGCAGTCAGCGTACCTGGTGGCAAAGTCATCGTGCCGCTAAAGGTATGGTTATTACAGCGCGAAAGCCTGTTGCAACGCACAGACCTGGCTGTCTGGTTCAGCAGTGATGAACAGGCCAAAGAGTTGCAAGAAGACATTGGCCGCTTCCCTCTGCTGGCTGTGGATTTCCCCAAGTTTTCAGATGGACGTGGTTATTCCATCGCTTACAACCTGCGTTCACGTCTGGGCTTTACAGGCGAATTGCGCGCCATCGGCGATGTCTTGCGCGACCAGTTGTTTTACATGCAGCGCGTGGGCTTCAATGCTTTTGCCACACGGGAAGACAAAAATATCCATGACGCGATCAAGGGCCTGACTGATTTTTCTGAAAAATACCAGACATCCTGGGATGAAAAAAATCCCCTGTTCCGCCGTACGGAGCGCACAGGAGCAGAAGCATGAGTGATTTTGATGAGCGTCTTGCTGCAACACAGGCTATATTGGAAAGAATCGCTGACGACTTTGAGCCAGCCGTATTTGCTTCCAGCCTGGCGGCAGAAGACATGGTATTGACTGACCTGATCTTGCGCAAGAAACTGAATATCTCGATTTTTTCTCTGGAAACCGGACGCTTGCATGCGGAAACCCTGGGCATGCTCGATAAAGTCAAGGAAACCTATGGCACAGAAATCAAGCTGTTCAAGCCCAATGTCGCGGCGGTAGAAAATTATGTCAGCCAACATGGCAAGAATGCGTTTTACGACAGCGTGGAAATGCGCAAGGAATGCTGTCGCATACGCAAAGTAGAGCCGCTGAAACGTGCCCTGGCGGGCAACAAAGCCTGGGTTACTGGCCAACGCCGCGCGCAGTCTGCAACCCGTACTGAACTGGCGATACAGGAAGATGATGCAACACATGGCCTGCAAAAGTTCAATCCGCTGGCAGATTGGTCAGAGGAGGATGTCTGGCACTATATCAGAAGCAATAATGTGCCTTACAATCCCTTGCATGACAAAGGCTATCCGTCGATAGGCTGCGAGCCCTGCACCCGTGCCATACAGCCAGGTGAAGATGTACGTGCGGGACGATGGTGGTGGGAAAACCCGGATTCCAAGGAATGCGGCTTGCACGTCGTAGACGGCAAACTGATCCGAATTAAACAAGCTGTCTGAAGAAGAAAAATCATGAATACTGTCGTGGAAAACCATTTTATTGATGCCGCGAGCAATCGCCATCTGGACTGGCTGGAATCCGAAGCCATCCATATCATGCGTGAAGTTGCTGCTGAATGCAGCAACCCTGCCCTGCTGTTTTCAGGCGGCAAGGACTCCATCGTCTTGCTGCGCCTGGCAGAAAAGGCTTTCCGCCCGGGTAAATTCCCTTTCCCGCTGGTGCATATTGACACCGGGCATAACTTCCCTGAAGTCATCGCTTTTCGTGACAAGCGCGTGGCCGAACTGGGTGAACGCCTGATCGTTGGTTCAGTCGAAGAATCGATACGCCGTGGCACAGTGCGCCTGCGCAACCCCGCAACAGATTCACGCAATGCTGCCCAGGCAGTAACTTTGCTGGAAACCATTTCTGAGCACAAGTTTGATGCCTGCATAGGCGGCGCACGCCGCGACGAAGAAAAAGCCCGTGCGAAAGAAAGAATTTTTTCCTTCCGTGATGAATTCGGTCAATGGAATCCTAAAGCGCAACGTCCTGAATTGTGGGACTTGTATAACACCCGCGTGCACGCTGGCGAAAACATGCGCGTCTTCCCGATTTCGAACTGGACAGAACTGGATGTTTGGCAATACATTGCGCGTGAAAAACTGGAACTGCCGCAGATTTATTTTGCCCATGAGCGCCAGGTCATACCGCGTAATGGTCTGCTGGTTCCTCTGACTGACCTGACGCCACCACGTGCAGGTGAAACAGTGGAAACGCAAATCGTACGTTTCCGTACAGTGGGTGACATATCGTGCACCTGCCCGGTATCATCGGATGCTGCAACAGTAGAAGCAATCATCGCTGAAACAGCGATTACACAAATTACAGAGCGCGGTGCAACGCGCATGGATGACCAGACATCTGAAGCATCGATGGAAAAACGCAAGAAAGAAGGATATTTCTAATGAACGCGACAGACAAAATTATTGCCAGCGTCGGTAGAGAACGTGGCCTGTTGCGATTCATTACAGCAGGTTCAGTTGATGATGGTAAAAGCACGCTGATAGGCCGCCTGCTGTTTGACAGCAAGGGTATTTTTGCTGACCAGCTTGATGCCATATCCCGTGCCAAGCACAAGCGCACTGTGGGTGACACGATAGATTTATCCCTGCTGACTGATGGGCTGGAAGCCGAACGCGAGCAAGGTATCACCATCGACGTGGCGTATCGTTACTTCGCCACACCAAAACGCAAGTTCATCATTGCCGATACACCCGGCCATGAACAATACACGCGTAATATGGTGACAGGCGCATCAACGGCAGATGCGGTCATCATTCTGATCGACGTCTCCAAGGTCAAACTGAATGATGACGGCAGTGTGGATTTGCTGACGCAGACCAAACGCCACTCCACCATTGCGCACCTGTTACAGATTGAACACGTGGTGGTGGCAGTCAACAAGATGGATCTGATCAATTATGACCAGGCTGTTTATGAACGCATCATCAAGGCTTATCGGGAGTTTGCGCAACAGCTTGGCTTGCGTGACATACACGCCATTCCCCTGTCTGCACTGGCTGGTGATAATGTCGTGACCGCCAGTGAAAAACTGGATTGGTATACAGGGCCAACATTGATCGACTTGCTGGAATCTTTAAGCGTCTATGATGCCGGGCATGACGAGCCTTTCCGCTTCCCGGTACAACTGGTGGCGCGCCATAATGGCCACGAAGCGAATGATTTCCGTGGCTACATGGGGCGCATAGAAGGTGGCAAAGTCAGCAAGGGCGATAAATTACTGGTGCAGCCAGGTGGCCAGACCGCAACAGTAAAAGACATACTGACGCTCGATACGTCACTGGAAACAGCCGTGGTCGGCCAGTCCGTGACGATTTTGCTCGACGAATATGTCGATATTTCGCGTGGTGACATGCTGGTTGGTGCTGATCGTCCTGCGACGCTCTTAAAAACTGTCAAGGCCGACTTATGCTGGCTGTCTGAAGATGCGCTGGATGTGCGCCGTAAATACTGGTTAAAACACACCACCAGGCAGATCGCAGCGCGCGTTACCAGCATAGAAAGCCTGCTCGATATCAACACGCAAGAACGCCGCCCCGCTGACAGCTTAAAACTCAACGACATTGCCACGGTTACGGTGAATGTGGCACAGGCATTGGCCGTTGATGACTATCAGGACCTGCGTTCTACAGGGGCCTTCATCCTCATTGATGAAGTCACACACCAGACCGTTGCCGCAGGCATGATACGTCTTGGATAAACAACCTGAAAAACCTGCCGGCAAGGTTTACCTGATCGGCGCAGGGCCAGGCGCTGCGGACTTGATTACTGTACGCGGCGCACGTCTGCTGGCCCAGGCAGACGTGGTTCTCTACGATGCACTTGTAACAGCGGACATGCTGGAGCTTTGTCCCCAGGCTGTCAAAATACCTGTGGGCAAACGCAGCGGTCAACGCTCTGCGGCACAAGAACATATCAATCAACAAATGCTGGAATACGCAGCCAAATACCGATTGGTGGTACGCCTGAAAGGTGGCGACCCCATGCTGTTTGGCCGCGCAGATGAAGAATTGCATGCGCTGGAATCAGCCGGCATTTTTTATGAAATCGTGCCCGGTATCACTACGGCCCTGGCAGCCGCAGCCAGCGTACGCCAGCCTCTGACCAAGCGCGGTATTGCCCGCAGCGTTGCGCTGTTCACATCCAGTACGGCGCCTGGAGAAAGTGCCGACACCCGCATCCCCGAATGCGATACCTTGGTGCAGTATATGGGCGGCAAAGAAGCCATGCTGACGGCACAACGCATGTTGGCCGCCAATTTCCCAGGCAATTTGCCGGTTATCGTCATAGAAAATTGTAGTCGCCCTGATGAATGCAGTCAGGCGCTTAGTCTGGATGATCTGGCAAAAGGTTTGCCGGTCAGCACCGGCCCGGTGCTTGTGATGATGGGCGAAGCCATGCGGGCGCGTACAAAGCACTGAGGCCCTAAGGCAAGCGTACATTCACTCTGCGTGCCATCAATTGCAAGCTGCCACTATCCCTTAGTTGTTCAAACAATTCGTCATAGCGCACACGTAATTGCTCGCATGCGGCATTTTTGCAATAGGCCAGATAACCATCCTGAATATCCATAAATGGCTCCAGAACCTGCAAGTCATTATTGTTACCCATAGCCTTCAATATGGCTTCTGTATTGCGCATGTTGGAGGCCAGTAAATCCAATCTTTTTGTCAACAGCATGTTGACGCCATTGGTAAGGCTATTGGCAAGCACGGGCTTAAGTACGGCACGCACGCTTTCAAATTGTGGGCCATAAACCCAGCCGTTAATCACACCTAAACGATTACCCGGCAGATTGGCGTAGTTGCCATCCCAGTTCAATGCAGCGCCCTTACGCGCGTATAACACCATCAGGTCGCGATAAAAAGCCCGCCTGGCAAAGACAAATTTGGCTTCTCTTTCTGCTGACTTGTAAGGGCCTATCAATATTTGCGCCTGCTCGTTTTCCACCATCCATTGTGCTCTGGCCCACGGATAGATTTCAAACCGCACCTCATCTCCATTTTGCCTGGCAATGGCACGAATGATGTCTGCGCCCAGTCCAATAAATTCGCCGCTGGCAGTGCGTTCAAAAACACTGGCAAATTCTGCACCGACAGCCAATACCTGGCCAGCGCAAGCCATTTGCGTACAGAAAAGTAAGGCGATCAGTGATAACACCGTTTTCAGCAATGTCATGCCGCACCTGAGAATCTTTAAAAGATGACCGGGAACTGCAAGGGCGTATCCAGAACAAGGTTCGGGACAGGTAGATTCAGATCAATTTCAAACAGTAGTCGCGTATGGCCAGCAATACGCTTTCATCTTCACCAACTGCATTTTCAATGTTGAGTTGCAGTGATGGATAGTTTGCTCTTAATTGCTCCGCAATTACAGGTAAATCGCGCAAAACATGGCCACCCTGTCCCAAAAACACAGGCGTGACAACAATTTTCTCACACCCGCCTGCAACCAGTTGCGCCACCAGTTCAGGCAAGGAAGGCGTCATGAATTCCAGAAATGCCAATGCTACTGTCGCATCCGGCAAGCTTTCCTGCGTCATTTTTTGCAAGCGCTGGAAAGGACTGGCCCAGCGCGGATCCCTGGCACCATGAGCAAATAAAACCATCGCAGTCTTGTTTGGCATCAATTTCTTTCCACGTAACGCAAACCGACAGATGCAATCACCAGGAACAAGATACTTGGCACCAGCGCCGTCACCAGTGCAGGCCAGGTATTGAGCAGGCCCAGATGCGAGAACAAGGCATTGATGAGATAGAACACCATGCCTATCATGATCCCACTAAAGATTTTCAGGCTGACACCGCCACTCCTGACATGCAAATAGGCAAATGGCAACGCCAGTGCCATCATGACCAAGACGGCAAAAGGATAAGTCACCTTCTTCCAGAAAGCAATTTCATAGCGCTCACCATCTTGCTTGTTGTCCGCCAGATGTTTGGTAAATGCGGCCAGATCGGTTGCCGACATACGGTCAGGGTCGGCAAACAAAACGGACAAAATATCCGGTGTGACTTCTGAAACCACATCACGGCTATCAAGCTTCTGGCTCTTGACGGCGGCGATATCTTCACTGGTCAGCGTCTTGGGAAACGAAGTTTCAGCCACATCGAACAAGCGCCAGGTGTTTTTACCCAGGTATTCTGCTTTTGCTGCGGTCACTTCACGCGAGAGGTGGAAGTTCTTGTCGAACTCAAATACTTTAACGCTTTTCAACTGACGGTTTGGCAAAATTTCTTTGACGTTCAAAAAGCGTGAACCAATGATCTCGCCTGTCAGGCCATTTTCACGTATCAGGTCTTTGGTCCATAAGCCTGTACGAAATTCCTGTGCGAGCGACTCACCGATCGCATTCAGTTTTATTTTCTCTGCCAGCTTGCTTGATACGGGAGAAATGATTTCACCGAAAAGAAAAGTCAGTGCAACAAACAGCATGCCAATCTTGAAGAGCATGCTGCCTGCCATCATGGTCGACATGCTGGAGGCACGCATGATGGTAAATTCTGAATTGGAAGCAAATTGCGCCAGTACATAAATCGTCCCTATCAGAACGGCGATCGGCATGAATTCGTAAATGTAGCCGGGCCACCCTAACAGTACATAGAGCAAGGCATGCTTGAGCTGATAACCGCCCTTGTTCACTGAAGACTGCAACTCATTGACGAGATCAAAGAAAGAAAACAGAGCCAGCAAAGCAAGCATGACGAACAGCACTGCACGCAGGATTTCAACGCCAAAATATCTTTGTAAAATTTTCATGCTGCACACTTTTCTTTGCCGCGGAAACTGGATTTGCAACGTGACCATAGCACCAGCGGATGCCAGCGGCTATTCACTTTCAGGCGCCATGTAAACAAAATGAGCACGAGAGAGAAAACAGCAAGGTGATGCGGCCACCAGGACATGGAAAAACTGCTGCGTTCCTGCACCACCAGGGCTTGCAGGATATTGGTAATCGCCAGGTAAATCACTACCAGCAGCAAGGCAACGATCAGGTTGGCGGATCGCCCTACACGCGGATTGACGTAACCCAAGGGAATCGCCAGCAATAACAGCACCGCACACATCACCGGCAGGGAGATACGCCAAAGCAGTTCTCCCATTTTGGTGCTGTCGAGGTTATCCAGCAAAGCTGCCAGCGGCATGGATTTGGCTGATTTGTCGCCGGCGATGCTGGCATTCTGGCTTGACACCAGCACGCCATATTTTTCGAACTGCATCATCTGAAAATCAGGTGCCGTCGGCGCACCGTCATAACGGCGTCCCTGACTCATGACCAGGAACTTATCACCAAGCTTATCAATTTCTATCATGCCTTCCTTGGCAACGACAATGCTGGAGCGGCCATCTTTATAGGTATTGATGAAAATATTCTGCACCTTGCTCAAGTCACCGGCCACTTCTTCGACAAAGAAAATACGGTCAGAAGATGCGGATTCCTGAAACTTGCCAGGAGCCACTTTCGCGATATCAGAACGTTTTTCAAAACGCTCGCGAAATTCCACACTTTGCTGGTTAGCCCAGGGAGTGACAATAAAACTCAGCAAACCGGTCAGGATGATCAAAGGGGCGCCAAACCGTACTACCGGCGCTATCCATTGCGTCAGGCTGAGGCCGGACGCGAACCAGACCACCATTTCCGAATCCTGATAACTACGGGTAACTACCAGCAACACCGATATAAAACCCGTCAATATCAATAAAATATGCATATTCATCAAGGCCGTGAAACCGATGAGGGAGACCACATCGGCAGACGCAACCTTGCCTCCTGCCGCCTGGCCAAGGATCTTGATGAGCATCACGGAAATCGTGATTGTAAATAAAGTTGTGAAGACCGCGCCTGCGGCACTGTTTAATTCACGACGAAGCGCGCGCTGAAAAATCATGAGTAGGATTATAATGTCTGTTTTACGAGACTTACAAAGAGGAGTAATACGTGGACTTTAGCATAAAAACAATCGACGCAAAAAGTGCCTCAACTGCCCATAAGGCCATAAAGACTGGTTGCATCGTCGTAGGAGTGTTCGAAAACAAGAAACTTTCCTCCGTTGCCGCTGGCCTGGACAAGTCTGGCGAAATCGCTGCGGCTCTGAAATCTGGCGATATTTCCGGCAAACCAGGCGCATCTTTATTGTTGCGCAAACTGGCTGATGTTGCTGCTGAGCGTATATTACTGGTCGGTCTGGGTGAAGAAACCGATGCTGTTGCTGACAAATCCTTTAATCTGGCAGTGCAGGCTGCCGCCCGCACTTTGGCGACTTTGGGCGCCAATGATGCCGTGCTGGCGCTGCCAGCAGTCAAGGATCGTGACTTGGCATGGTCTATCCGCGCTGCCGTTTTGGCCTTCCGTGAAAGTATTTTCCGTGCTGATGGCCTGAAAAGCAAAAAAGACACTACAACTGCTGGTGTTAAGAAAGTGGCAATTGCAGTTGCTGCCGCTGACGCAACAGCCGCAAAAAATGCGCTGGCACAAAGCGAAGCCCTCGCCAACGGCATGGATCTGACCAAAGAACTGGGCAACCTGCCACCAAACATCTGCACGCCAACCCACCTGGCAAACACTGCAAAACAAATCGCTGCCGACTATAAAATGTCAGTAGAAGTACTGGACCGCAAACAAATCCAGGCCTTGAAGATGGGCAGTTTCCTGTCCGTTACAAACGGCACTGTTGAACCGCCAAAATTCATCGTTCTCAAGCATAACGGCGGCAAAGCCAAGGATGCACCGGTAGTTCTGGTCGGCAAAGGGATCACTTTTGATTCCGGTGGTATTTCCCTCAAGGCCGGGGCCGGCATGGATGAAATGAAATACGACATGGGCGGTGCTGCCTCTGTTATCGGCACCATGCGTGCTATCGGCGAAATGAAGCTGAAACTGAATGTGGTTGCGGTCGTACCAACCTGCGAAAACATGCCTTCAGGCAGCGCTACACGCCCTGGCGACATTGTTACCTCCATGTCCGGCCAGACGATTGAAATCCTCAATACCGATGCCGAAGGCCGCCTGATACTGTGTGATGCACTGACTTATGTAGAACGCCTGAAACCAGCCGCCGTGGTTGATGTGGCAACGCTGACAGGTGCTTGCGTTACTTCACTTGGCCATCACAATTCCGGCCTGTTCACACGTCATGACGAAGCCCATGACAAGCTGGCAGCAGAATTGCTGGCGGCAGGTAAACAAACTGGTGATACTGCATGGCGCATGCCGATAGAAGAAGCGTATAACGAGCAACTTAAATCGAATTTTGCCGACATGGCAAACATCGGTGGCCCTGCTGGTGGCAGTATTACCGCAGCATGCTTTCTTGAGCGCTTTACCAAAAAATATACCTGGGCACATCTGGATATCGCTGGTACAGCCTGGAAATCTGGTGCAGCAAAAGGCTCTACTGGCCGCCCGGTACCTTTGCTGACAACATTCCTGATCAATCGCGCGGGCTAAGCTGACAATCTGCTGCCTGCAGTAAAAAGCCGCATCCTGATTGATCAGGATGCGGCTTTTTTATAACTGATCAATAAATAATCAGTCACTACCTCAGGGCTTCAACCATAATTCTGCCCTGTGCAAAGGCATATTGGCAGGATTCAAATAGGGGTTTTGCAATTCCAGTACAGTTCTGTGCTTGAGCCTTGCTTTGGTGATGGAAGCCTGATGATACTTGAGGAAAATCTTCTCAAATTGTCCATTCTGTATCAGCATCTCCAGTCCATTGTTCAAGTCCTCGGCAAATTGACGTTTGCTCGGCGTCACAAAAAAATAGTAAGCGGTGGGGTAATGCAGAGCAATTTCTTCATTGATGAATAAGTCGCGGTTGGCATGAACGTCATATTCTTTCCAGATTTCGAGTATTGACCTGGGAAAGTAGTCAAACCTGCCGCCTTCCAGCATACCAAACAATGCTTCATAAGAATTCGCCGTCGCGACAGGCAAGCCATTGCTTTCCAGGATTTTGACATCAGGCCAGTCTTGTTCTTGTCCGGCTGAAATGTGCTCCATATCATGCAACGCCTTGACCGACTTGAACAAATGTTTATTACCGGTGGTGACCAGCGGAATGCGCCAGCAGAGCAAACCCTTGTCCAGCGGGATTTTAATCGCGATCAGGTTTTTCTCTCTTTCATCTGTGGACATGGTCCACAAGAGATCGACCTCACCAGTGCCGTTCTTCATTTCATGCACGGCACGGCCTTGCTGCATTTGTGCCTGACTAGGCATTAAACGGTATCTATTGGGGAAGAAAACCAGCGCTTCATGCAAGAGTTCATGCATGTAGTCGACATGACTATCCGCCTTGGCCGAAGCACGCGGATAATGAATGACCATCACCTCAGCCCATGCAGACTGGAGGCCAGCGACAACCAGAAGGATAAGCAGGATAAATGAATTAACTGACATACGCGCCTCATGAAACACGCTAATTTCATGCCCTAGAGTAACAGTAAAGTGTAAGAAAACACTGTCAAAGACTGTCAATAACGATATGCAAAAACTAATTTCCCCAGTATTTTCGGGCATGCATGTTGCATCTGTGTCGCAGAATGGATAATGAATTTACGGCTTGTTTCAATGTTATTTTTTGAACCACTGAATAATTTCGTACTTGTCGCAACGTCGTATAATGCCAACAAACTCAGTAAAGCAAACTGCTCAGGCAATTGGCATGACGGGGCTGAGTAGCCAAAAATAAAATAGCAAGAATTGTCATCTTAAAATCCACGTTCAATATACATATAGACCACAACATGAAACTAGTTACCTGGAACGTCAACTCCCTGAAAGTCAGATTGCCGCAAGTCTTGCAATGGCTGGAAACCAATCCGGTTGATGTCTTGTGCATACAGGAGACAAAACTGACCGACGACAAATTTCCTCAGGCAGAGATAGAAGCTGCCGGTTACCACGTCGCATTTACCGGTCAGAAAACCTATAACGGTGTGGCGATTTTGTCGAAACACCCCATGACGGACATACAAAAAAACAATCCGCAATTTGAAGATGAGCAGCAACGCATCATCGCTGCCACGATAGAAGGCATGCGCATCATTTGTGCTTATGTGCCCAATGGCCAGGCACCGGATTCAGACAAATTCCAGTACAAGCTGAAATGGTTTTCGTCACTGGAAAAGTGGGTAAAAGAAGAAATGTTGCGCCATCCCAAACTGGCAGTATTGGGAGATTACAATATCGCCCCGGAAGACCGTGACGTCCATGACCCAGCCGCCTGGGTGGGCATGAATCTGGTGTCACCAGAAGAACGCGCTGCGCTGAACAGCTTGCTGGCTTTGGGCCTGACTGACAGTTTCCGTCTGTTTGAACAGGCAGAAAAGTCTTTTAGCTGGTGGGATTACCGTGCGCTGGGCTTTCGCCTCAACAAGGGTCTGCGCATAGACCATATTCTGTTGTCGCCAGAACTGGCGAAACAATGCACGTCATGCGTCATCGACAGGGTACCGCGCAAGTGGGAGCAACCATCCGATCATGCACCGGTGATTGCTACCCTTGCTTAAAGCCTATTGTTAAAACGATCGCACCAGGCCTATTTATCGTAACCAAGGCTAGGTGCAGAAGCCTTGTTTTTAGCCCAGCTGGACTTGGCTGGGGCGACACGTGGGCCAGTTGTCGAATCTTCCATGCGGAAAGCCGACATGGCAGTTTTCAACAAGTTAGCCTGCTCTTCGAGTGAGCCGGCTGCGGCGGCAGCCTCTTCTACCAGCGCAGCATTTTGCTGGGTTGCCTCATCCATATGAGCGAGGGCAACATTTACCTGCTGGATGCCATCGCTTTGTTCTACTGATGCTGTCGTAATTTCATTGATGATGGCCGCTACCTGATCGACGGCAGAAACAATGCGGTTCATTGCAGCACCGGCTTTATCCACCAGCTCTGAACCCTCGCTGACCTTGTGCACCGAGTCTTCGATCAGGCTCTTGATCTCTTGTGCTGCCGCTGCACTACGTTGTGCCAGGGTACGCACTTCGCTGGCAACGACGGCAAATCCACGACCTTGCTCCCCTGCCCTGGCTGCTTCCACAGCAGCATTCAAGGCCAGGATATTGGTCTGGAAGGCAATACCTTCGATCACGCTGATGATATCGACAATCTTGCGTGAGCTTTCAGATATGCCCTGCATGGTGGCGACCACCTTGCCCACCACTTCACCACCCTGCGTTGCCACATCGGATGCATTGACTGCCATCTTGTTGGCTTCTCGGGCATTGTCGGCATTATTACGCACGGCCTCTGTCAATTCTTCCATGCTGGCGGCGGTTTCTTCCAGGGATGAAGCCTGCTGTTCTGTACGGCCAGACAAATCCATATTACCTGTAGCAATCTCGGTTGCGCCTACGGTAATGGAATCTGTCGCCCTTCTGACATCCACCACCATGACCCGTAATTGTTCGAGAAAGCGATTAAAAGCGCCCGCCGTCTGAGCTACCTCATCATCACCTTCGACTTCGATGGTGCGGCTGAGATCGCCGCCACCGGCTGCAATATCAGACATGGCGTCACGCACTCTTTGCAGGCCAGACAGCATATGGCCAACCAGCCAGGTTGTTACGGGCAAAATCACACCCAGCAAGACCAGCAGGACGATTGCTGAAATCAGCAATAACTGATCGAGTGCTTCCAGTGCTTTCTTCTTGTCGATGACCAGGGCAAGATAAATATCCGAACCGCTAATCTGCTGTAAAAACAGGAAGTGGGATTTACCGCCGATGTCGGTAACGACGGGGTCTTTTTGCTGTGATAGTTTAGCCAGGTTGTCCAACGACAGATCAGCCGAAATTTCCTTGGCTGGCTTCATGACTTTGCTTTGATCAGCATGTGCGAGTACCTGCCCGCTCTTGTCGAGCAGGAAAGCATAGCCTCCACCAGCAAGCTTGATGGTCAGGATTTGCTCAACAATCTTGGTCAAAAAAACGTCAGCACCAACCACACCACCTTCACCTCCCTTTACGGGCGCAGCAAAAGTGATCATGAGGCCGGGCGGTGCAACCCCCATATAAGGAGAAGTCACGATAGGTTTTTTGGCATCCATTGCCGCCTTGTACCAGGGGCGCACGGTAGGATCAAAGCCGGCTGGTGGTGGATCAGGCGGGATATTGGTAAATTGTTTATCTGGTTGTCCCTGATACACGCTGAGGAAGCTGCCGCCAGCGCGCATCATGGTCAGGCTGGCCTGCAGGTCAGCGCCATTGCCCAGGCCTTGTGCCAGGCTGTCCACCATGGCCAGATTGGTTTGTATCCAGTTACTTAAGACTGCGTTATAGCCTGCCGCCACACCACGTATTTCATTATTGAGGTCAGTTTCTATTTGCGACTTCATGCGCATATAGCTGCCTATGGTCAGAACTATCGTGCAAACCGCTACTAATAATCCAATAACAACGATGAGTCTGGCTTTGAGAGATTTCATAGCTTCCCCTATTTGCAACTATGGATAAGTGACAAGATTTTGCTTGATGTATGTTTGCAGAATTGTATTTGATAAATTATTTAGCTAACAATACATTGCTCAGCGTCTTATAACAATACTACGTTCGTCAATGTTTGAAAGTGAAAAAGTTTATTTCAGGCTACTTTGTAAAACAAGTTAACAAGTCTGTCGGTTTGTTGCATCACTGCCATTTGCTTGCACGCCAGCCCCAGAACGCGATCGCTGGCAAAATTGCTGGTGTTTTTTATAAGCAAGATTTAGACTGCCTTTTTCGCCGGAGACAACAGCAATGCAGATCATTACGACAGAAAGACTGAATTTACGCCTAATCACCACCGACGATGCACCTTTTTACCTGGAATTGATTAACGACCCCAGCTTCATCAAGAATATCCGCGATAAAGGCATACGCACGCTGGAAGCTGCACGAGAAGACATACTGAATGGTCCGCTGGCCAGCCAGGCGAAAAATGGGTTCAGTTTATATCTGGTAGAACGCAAGGCAGATGGCGCGTCACTTGGCCTCTGTGGTCTGGTGAAACGCGATACACTGGAGCATGTGGATATCGGTTATGCCCTCATGCCACAATTTTGCGGTGCGGGTTATGCCTGGGAAGCGGCAGTTGCCACCGTACGATATGCACGCGACAATCTGCATTTATCCAAGCTGGCGGGCATCACTTCGCCTGATAACGCCAGTTCCAACAAGTTATTGCTGAAACTGGGTTTTATGCTGGAAGCAGTGGTCGTGCTGGCAGGTGAAAGCAGGAACACCAATCTCTATGGTAAAGAATTTACTTGAGCCTGTGTCGGCCCAAAATCAACTTATAAAAAGCGGTCAAGTATCCTGCGGCTGTGTTTGTCTATTTCAAACATATCACGTATCAGAAACTGTATGCCATGATTGTCGGTAATGAGCAATGAAGCACGTCCTATGCGCCGAATATCTTCATCGCCTTTCAACACAAATTCGGTTTCGCCGCGGTCTGTCGCCACCTTCCAGGTACAGGGCAAAGCAAAGCTAGTGACACTTTCTATGCGACTAATTTCTGGCATGAATTCGCGCCCTTCCAATTCTTCCAGCACCAATGCGCGCGCGTTTTCAGATAAATCAGACAACTGATCTATCCAGGCCACTTCACGGCCATCGTGCAAGACCAGTGAAATACCGATCAGTGGCGACTGGATAGGAAATGCCCGTACCGGGCTGACGCCTTCAAAAATATCCCCGGCTTCGTTGGTGAGTATCAGTTTGCCAAAAGCATTGCGGCTGAGTTCAAATTTTGTTGTGCTCATGATCTTATTCCTCCGCCAGCACGTTTTCGGCAGCATTACGGGCTTGCGCCTGGTACAGATTGTAGTAAGCCCCCTCTTTTGCCATCAGTTCATCATGGCTGCCTATTTCCACCACCTGGCCACGATCCAGCACGACCAGGCGGTCTGCCTTGTGCAAGGTAGACAGGCGATGGGCAATCGCAATTGTCGTGCGGCCTTTCACCAGGTTGTCCAGCGCTTTCTGGATTTCTTTTTCTGTTTGTGAATCGACCGATGATGTAGCCTCATCCATGATCAGGATGCGCGGGTCTATCAGCAACGCGCGGGCGATGGAAATGCGTTGACGCTCACCGCCAGACAGCCCTTGTCCACGTTCACCTACCATGGAATCATAGCCCTGCGGCAAGCGCAAAATGAATTCATGTGCATGCGCTGCACGGGCAGCTGCAATGATCTCATCCCTCGTGGCATCCGGCTTGCCATAGGCAATATTTTCGGCAATGGTGCCGAAGAACAGGAAAGGTTCTTGCAAGACCAGGCCGATATTGCGGCGATAATCAGATACCGCAAACGAGCGTATATCCACTCCATCAAGCAAAATCGCACCTTCTGATACATCATAGAAGCGGCAAATCAGATTCACCAGCGTACTTTTGCCAGAGCCGCTATGCCCGACCAGGCCTATCATTTCACCCGGCTTAATGTTCAGGTTGATGCCGCGATTGACAGCGCGGTTACCGTAACGGAAACCCACTTCGCGCAATTCAATCTGGCCTTTGACTTCATTGACTTTCACTGGTTGCTGCGGATCAGGCACGCTCGATACATGATCAAGGATATCAAAAATACGCTTGGCAGCAGAAGCCGACTTCTGCGTCACAGACACGATGCGGCTCATGGAATCAATGCGGCCATAGAAATTGCTGATGAAAGCCACGGCAGCGACGAGTGAACCAACGGTAATATCGCCTTTGGATATCTGCCAGATACCAAAACCCCAGACCACCAGAATACCGAGATCCGTCAGGAATGACACAGTAGGTGAAAACAACGACCAGACCTTGTTAAGCTTGTCATTGACGGCCAGATTATGCTTGTTCGCTTCGCGGAAGCGCCCTGCTTCGCGCTGTTCCTGCGCAAAAGCTTTGACTACGCGTATGCCAGGAATAGTGTCAGCCAAAACATTGGTCACCTCGCCCCAAACCCTGTCTATCTTTTCAAAACCGGTACGCAATTTGTCACGCACCAGGTGAATCATCCAGGCAATGAATGGCAGAGGCAGCAAGGTCACCAAAGCCAGCTTGGTATTAATCTGCAACAGAAAACCGGCAGTCATGATGAACATCAGCACGTCAGTCGCAAAGTCCAGCAGATGCAGGGACAGATAAACGCATATACGGTCACTTTCACTACCTATGCGTGACATCAGGTCGCCAGTGCGTTTGCCACCAAAATACTCGAGCGACAGTTTCAGCAAGTGTTCATAAGTCGCCGTACGCAAGTCTGCGCCGATACGCTCTGACACCAGTGCCAGGATATAAGTCTTGCCCCAGCTCAGCAACCACGCAACCACTGCAGAGCCGAGCAAACCACCGATATAGAACACTACCAGTTTGGGATCGACATGCGCACCGTTTTGATACGGAATCAACACCTCATCCGTCAGTGGCTTGGTGAGGTAACGCGGAATCATATGCGCGGCGGTACCCAGCAGCATCAGCGTAAAGCCAATAAATAGTTGAAAGCGGTAAGGATAGGCAAAACGCCACAGACGAAACAGGGTCCAGGTGGACGGCGGCGTGTAAATCACTTTGGTGCAAACCGGGCATTCTTCCTGGTCTGGTTCAAGCACCGCCTTGCAACTGGGACAGATGTTTTGCTCAGCTCTAACCACTGGCATGCCACTGATATAGCTTTGCAATTGTTCCTTGAACTGGTCAAGCAGTCTTATTGCATGCAGATTCTGGCCCAGGGTAAAGCGCCAGCTACCCAGCAAACCCTGGGCATCAGTCAGCTCCAGATGGCCTACACCGGCATGATCATGATGGCTTAATTGTAAATCATTGCGAAATGACCATGTTTTCCAATCATTATCTTCAGGCGCTTTGACCAACAGGCGCTGGTCTGTTACAACCAGCAAGCCTTTGCGGAAGCGAAGTTTGTTATCCAGGTCAACCTCCAGGGCTGCCAAAACGTTCTCGCCTTGAGCAATCTGCATGGTCAGGTCAGATTGCCAGTTTGCTGGAAGAGATAAAACAGGTTGTTCAAGACTGAATGGTGGTGTGGTCATCGTAAAACGAACTCCGGCTCAAGAGCTGATCCTGACCTAAATCAGGACATAAATTTTAGCAAAAGGGATAACTTGGCTGCCGTTTCAAGCATAAGCCATGTCACGGAAGCAGCAATTTACGGTATTCTATCGAAAGAAAAATAATCAGATAAACCTGATCAAGAGGATGAACTGCTTTTGCGCTGGCGCGCAAGTATATCAGCAAGCGTGCCTTTCCCATTCGCTTTCAATTCGATTTATATGGTGCGTCGTTGCATCGAATACAAGGTTTCTGACGAACCTGAAACAGTCCATTCAGGGAAAACGAAGAAAAGCTCTAAAAATGACAAGACCTGGTGAAGCATAAACCTGGCTTATAAAAGTTTATATACATGACAACAAACAAGAAAGACATCCGCATTCTCAGCGCAACGCATTTGCGTGGCCCGAATATCTGGACTTATCGCCCTGTGATAGAAACGGTGCTGGATATTGGTGCCCTGGAAGAATTTCCCTCGAATAAAATCCCTGGTTTGTATGAGCGTCTGACCACTTTGTTGCCCGGGATTATTGAACACCGTTGCGGCGTCGGTGAACGTGGTGGCTTTCTTGAGCGTCTGCGCGAAGGCACCTGGTCTGGTCATATACTTGAACACGTCGTGCTGGAGTTGCAAAACCTGGCAGGCATGCGTACCGGCTTTGGTCAGACCCGTTCCACCAATGTTACTGGTGTGTACAAAATGGCGTTTCGCACACGCGAAGAAAGAGTCGGCCGAGCTGCGTTGCAAACTGGCCGTGATTTGCTCATGGCTGCGATAGAGGACCAGCCTTTTGACCTGCCAGCACGTCTCACAGAATTGCGCGATCTGGTCGACGATCATTGTCTTGGCCCCAGCACAGCCAATATTGTTGATGCCGCCACCGCAAGGCGCATCCCTTTCATTCGACTGACGGATGGCAATCTGGTGCAACTCGGCCACGGTGCAGCGCAAAGACGTATCTGGACAGCAGAAACCGACCGCACAGGGGCGATTGCAGAAAGCATTGCCAGCGACAAAGACCTGACCAAGACCATGCTGCAAGCCTGCGGCGTACCTGTGCCGGAAGGCAGCCTGGTGCGCAGCGCAGAAGAAGCCTGGGAAGAAGCGCAGGACATAGGCTTGCCTGTAGTCATCAAACCTTATGACGGCAACCACGGGCGCGGCGTATCGCTGAACCTGATGTCAGAGGCAGATGTGATTGCCGCCTATGAACTGGCGGCGCGCAAGGGCGACAGCAAAAGCGTTATCGTAGAACGCTTTATTACTGGTGATGAACACCGCATTCTCGTGGTGGGTAACAAAGTGGTCGCTGTTGGCAAAGGTGAATCCTTGTGGGTCACGGGCGATGGCAAATCAAATGTGACCGAGTTGGTTGACGCCCAGATCAACACAGATCCACGTCGCGGCACGACAGAAGACTGTCCGCTGAACGCCCTTGATCCAGGTGCAGGGGCAGAAATCATACTGGAACTGAAACGTCAGAACATGGACGCCAATTCCATTCCGCTGGCTGGCCAAAAAGTATTGATACAACCTAACGGGAATGTGGCGCTGGATGTCACTGACCAGATTCACCCTGAAGTTGCCGCCGCAGCGACCCTGGCAGCACGCATAGTTGGCCTTGATATTGCCGGTGTTGATCTGGTTGCAGAAGACATTTCCAAACCATTGGTGCCGCAAGGTGGCGCCATCATCGAAGTCAATGCCAGCCCTGGCTTGCTGGCCCATATCAAGCCAGCAAATGGCGAGGGCCGTCCGGTTGGCCAGGCAATTATTGACCACCTGTTTGCAGAACAAGAGACTGGCCGCATCAGCATCGTTGGCGTGGCGGGAACAAAAGGCTGCAGCCTGATTGCCCGTCTGATCGGCGCGCTGATTCATATCGGCGGCAAGGAAACCGGCGTCGCCTGTGCACAGGGTCTGTATCTGAATAAACGTCTGGTGACCGACGGTGATTGCGCAAACTGGGAAGCTGGTCAGCGATTGCTGATTAACCGTTCCGTACAGGCTGCCGTCTTCGAAACCAATGCCAAGGCCATACTCAGCGATGGTCTCGCTTACGACAAATGCGCTGTCGGTGTCGTCACCGACATGGAAGGCCATGCTGACCTGGCATCATATTACATCGACAGCCCGGATCAGATGCGCAAGATCATTCGTACCCAGATCGATGTCATCCTGCCTGATGGTGTGGCGGTGCTCAATGCAGCAGATCCTGCCGTGGTTGACCTGGCCGAGCTGTGCGATGGCAAAGTGATTTATTATGGCCTGGATTCAACACTGGAAGCCATTGTGGAACACCGTGCTCTTGGCGAACGCGTGGTCTTTTTGCGTGATGCGCATATCGTGCTGGCCGCCGGCGCCAACGAAACAGCCTTGCTGCCACTGAGTGCACTAAAACCAGCCAAGGCAGCACAGGCTGAAAGTGTGATGGCAGCGGTCGCAGCAGCATGGGCTCTGGATATCAGCCCTGAATTGATCGGTGCGGGACTCAGGGCGTTTGACTCCAGCAAGAAAGCGGCTTACTGAACCGCAGCACGAACTGATTAAGAATTATGCTTACGATTTGCTAATTATTTTCTATTTATCTGGCAGTGCAGCACATGGTATTTGAGTATCTCAAAGCCACATAGGGTGCACCGCCGTTTGACGCCCTTTTCAACAGGACTAAGTTTTATGGAAGTATCACGCATCCGTGCCCTGCGCGGTCCCAATCTCTGGAGCCACCATACGGCAGTAGAAGCGATTGTTGCCTGCACCAATGAAGAGCTGTCAATTGCAGGTCTCAGCGGTTTCGAAGACCGCTTGCGCGCCCTGTTCCCGCAATTAAGCATATTGCAACCGACCGGGCATGACGATGCCATTCCCATCGCCCACGTATTTGAACTGACTACGCTGGGCTTGCAGGCAGAAGCGGGTTGCCCGGTCACATTCAGCCGTACCACGCAAACGCTGGAAGAAGGCATATTCCAGGTGGTTGTTGAATATTCGGAAGAAGCCGTTGGTCGTCTCGCAGTGGACCTGGCAGAAAAACTGATACATGCAGCCTTGAAAGATGAAGCCTTTGACCTGGCGGCCGCACTTGATCAATTGCGTGAACTTGATGAAGATGTGCGCCTTGGCCCCTCAACCGGTTCCATCGTCAATGCGGCGGTCGCCCGCAACATACCGTATCGCCGCCTGACCAATGGCAGCCTCGTTGCATTTGGCTGGGGCAGCCGCCAGCGCAAGATACAGGCCGCGGAAATGGATGGTACCAGTGCCATTGCCGAAGCGATTGCACAAGACAAGGAACTGACCAAGAAACTCTTGCATGCTGCTGGTGTGCCCGTGCCTTTGGGTCGCTCGGTTGTTGATACCGATGATGCCTGGGCTGCCGCGATGGAAATCGGCTTGCCGGTGGTGATCAAACCCAAAGATGGTAACCAGGGCAAAGGCGTCACGGTCAATGTGACGACACGTGAACAACTTGATGCCGGTTTTCATACTGCCAGTGAATTTCGCGACGACATCCTGGTAGAGCGGTTTTTGCCCGGCAACGATTTCCGCCTGCTGGTAGTTGGCAATAAACTGGTTGCAGCAGCGCGCCGCGACCCGCCGCAAGTAGTAGGCGACGGCAAACAAACAGTGCGCGAACTGGTTGAGCAAGTCAATAAAGACCCGCGCCGTGGCAGTGGGCATTCCACCTCGCTGACAAAAATACGCTTTGACGACATTGCCCTTGCCAGTCTGGCAAAGCAGGGTTTTGATGCTGACTCTATCCCTCCGCGCGGCCAACGCGTGGTCTTGCGCAACAATGCCAATCTGTCTACCGGTGGCGCAGCCACTGACGTGACCGATGACGTACACCCTGAAGTTGCCGCCCGTGCAGTTGCTGCGGCGCAGATGGTGGGTCTGGATATCTGTGGTGTCGATCTGGTCTGCGACAGCGTCCTGAAGCCAATAGAGCAGCAAAATGGTGGCATCGTTGAAGTCAATGCAGCACCTGGTTTGCGCATGCATTTATCACCCTCTTTTGGCAAAGGCCGCCCGGTGGGTGAGGCTATCATCTCTGCCATGTTTGATGAGCACGATGATGGGCGCATACCCATCATTGCCGTCACCGGCACCAATGGCAAGACCACCACAGTACGCCTGATCGCACATCTGCTGACAGCCAGCGGCTTGCGCACCGGCATGACCAATACCGATGGTGTCTATGTTGCCGGTACACAGATAGACAGTGGTGATTGCAGCGGTCCGCGCAGCGCGCGTAATGTGCTATCTCACCCGGATGTCGACGCTGCCGTATTTGAAACCGCCCGTGGCGGTGTGTTGCGAGAAGGTCTGGCTTACGACCGTTGCCAGGTTGCCGTTGTGACCAATATCGGCTCGGGTGATCACTTGGGGCTGAATTACATCACTACGGTGGAAGACCTGGCGGTACTGAAGCGCGTGATCGTGCAAAACGTTGCCGACAATGGTTATGCCGTATTGAATGCCGCCGACCCCATCGTTGCCAACATGGCAGGCAACTGCCCTTCTGCCGTCATCTTTTTTGCCGCCGATCACCAGCACCCCATCATGGCCGCCCACCGTGCCCAAGGCAAGCGTGCAGTGTATATTGAAGATGGACACCTGATCGCTGCCGAAGGCAAAATCCGCCATCGCATCGCCTTGGCAGACATACCCATCACGCGCAATGGCAGCATCGGCTTCCAAGTTGAAAATGTCATGGCATCAGTGGCAGCCGCCTGGGCTATCAACATCCATTGGGATAGCATCCGTGCAGGTCTGAAAACCTTCGCCAATGAAGCCGATAATGCGCCAGGACGTTTCAACGTATTCAACTTCCGTGGCGCGACCCTGATTGCTGATTATGGTCACAACCCTGACGCCATACTGGCACTGGTACAGGCGGTTGAAACCATGCCAGCCAAACGCCGTTCTGTTGTCATCAGTGGTGCAGGTGACAGGCGGGACCAGGACATCCGTCAGCAGACCGAGATACTGGGTGAAGCATTTGAAGACGTCGTGTTGTATCAGGACCAATGCCAGCGTGGCCGCGCCGATGGTGAAGTCGTTGCTCTATTGCGTGAAGGCTTGAGCAAGGCGACCAAAACCAGGCGCATAGACGAAATCAATGGTGAATTCATCGCCATTGACCTTGCCATGGACAGGCTGGAAGCAGGCGATCTTTGCCTGATCCTGATTGATCAGGTCGAAGAAGCGCTGGCACATATCGCCCAGCGTGTAGCGGCCGGTTAAACTCACTGCAAGCTTAAAAAAAATGCCGGGGCTGCTCAGCCCCGGCATTTTTTTACATCTGCTTTTTCAAGTATTGCGACCCGCCATCACCCCACCGTCAACATCCCAGATTGCGCCAGTTACCCAGGATGCCTTATCGGAGAGCAGGAAGCTAATCGCTTCCGCCATATCTTGTGGTGTGCCTATACGACCAATAGGATGAAATTGATTGAATCCCTGCAAAGCTGCAGGGATGTCCGCCTTGGGTATAAAGCCCTCATAAACGGGGGTTTCCACCACGGCTGGTGACACTGCGTTCACCCTGATATTGCTCGGGGCAAGTTCCATCGCCAGATGCTGGGTCAGAGAATGCAGGCCTGCTTTTGCCATGGAATAGGCAGAAGACGGCGTTGCCGCAATGGCCTGCTTTGCCCACATCGAACCTATATTGACAATAGCCCCGGGACGTCCACTGGCAATCATATTGGCCGCAAGCTTTTGAGTAATAAAGAATATTGCCTTGTTCAGAGCCTGATACTGATCGTAATCACTTTCACTATGATCCAGAAATGCCTTGGGGATAAACATGCCTGCAGCGTTCAGCAAAAGATTGATATCCTTGTGCGCTTCATCGATTTCTATCAAGAGCCGTTTGACATCCTCTGCCCTGGATAAATCCGCAGTCAATGCAGTGACCTGTCCCAATACAGATAATTGCCTTTGGGCGGATTCTGCCTTGTCCTTGCGTTTTCCGACAAGTACCACTTCACCACCTCGCGATAAAACCATGCGTGCAGTCTCCAGACCCATGCCGCTAGTACCGCCGACAACCAGCAGTTTCTGACCTTCAAAATCATTACTCATTACATACCCCTCATTAAACTACCAACCAATTGGTAGGCATCGGTTTTAAAAAAAGCCAGCCTCAGGCTGACACTGTGGAAAGAAAAGTGTGCGCTATGCCTGCCGGCCCATGGACATTACGCATCCCGCGCCCCAGTACCATGGCGCCTTCCAGCGCGCTCAAATAAGCTTGTGCCAATGATTCTGCTGCACAGTTTTTTTTGATCAAGCCGGCGTTCTGGGCATCATCAATAATCTGCGTCAGCCAATCGAGATTGACCTTGAAAAAGCGTGCGACTTCATCAGCAGCAGATTCGGGGAGTGAATCAGACTCTGCCCCAAGCATGCCACATACACACAGACGCCTGTCCCGGTTAAAGGTTTGTTCAAACACCGCGGCATAGGCCGACAGTCGTTCCATAGGGCTGGCATGCTGACCTTCTATGTCTAGCAATTCACCGCGAAATCCATGTGTGTAACGTTGTACCAGCACAGCCACTAATTCTTCCTTTTTAGGGAAATGATGGTGGATACTCGGCTTTTTTATGCCCACCAGCTTGGCCACATCATCATAAGAAAAACCGTTGTAACCTTGTTGCTGTATCAAACCTTGTGCAGCGTCGAGAATGCGCTCTGCCATGGGTGATATTTCTGAAAAATGTTTCATGCAATGCCCGGTGACCTGTCAGTATCAAGGAAAGGCAAATGGCCCGTCTTGACCAGGATGGTACAGCCTTCTGTACTGAAAGGACAATGTTTGCTCAAATGCGGGCTACGTATCCATGTTCCTTCAGGGTAGCGTCCAAACTCATCTTCAAAAACACCATCCAGCACATAAATTTCCTCGCCGCCAAAATGATGGTGCGGATTGAAGTAAGTGCCTGCCGCCCATCTGACCATAGCCGTATGCTCAGTGGCAAATTCTGATAGAGGTAATACCGATAAACCCGCAACCATACCTGGAAACCAGTCTGACTTCTGTGTATCAATCACAACCCGCTCGCTGTCAGCCAACTGGAGATGACGCAATTTCACGAAAAGCACACAACCGGTTTCTGAACCTGGCGCATGCGCTGAGCCTGGCGGGTTTTTGATATAGGTACCAGGTCCGTAATCACCCGTTTCATCACAGAAGATACCTTCAAGTACGAGTATTTCTTCACCCAGCGTATGGGTATGGTGAGCAAATCTGCTTCCCGGTGCATAGCGTACCAGGGAGGTCGCACGCGCCTGTTCTTCACCATCGCGCTCGAGCAGCTGTCGGCGGATACCACTGGCCGGGGAATCTGTCCATGGCAGCTTATGGCTATCGATGACGACACGTTGAGAAAAGTCTGAATGAAGCTTCATGTTTGCGCCTTATTTACCTACTAGTTGGTAGACATAATAAGAATGAAACCAAGAAGTGTCAAGCAATTGCTCATCTTTTATTCAGGCTTGCCAGTGAAACCAAGCCTTACTGCTGCGGGTGCGTTGCAAAAAATAAGCTGTTGAATCAGGTATAAAGAATCAAATCAGAAAACCGGCAGTTTCAGGTTTGGCAGTACGCGAACCAGCCAGTGGCAGATGCCTGTCATTCGCAATCTCGCCATCCAGCATCAGAGAGGTATAGCGCAGGCAACAAACCCGGAGGAAAGACGAAAAATTGTCGATATGCCCGCGATACGCGGTCAACTCATCGTATAGTTTGGTGATGAGCTGGTTGATGTTCATGCCATCGCGCTCGGCAATTTCTTGCAACACCTGCCAGAACAATTTTTCCAGCCGGATGGAGGTGACGACGCCATGCAAGCGTATCGACCTTGCCTTGGATTCATATAAACCGGGGTCGGCTTTCACAAAAATTTCACACATCATTTCCTCCCGCATATCGTCAAGAAAAATGCTTCCTGACGATTATACGGTGATCAGGCAAGCGCCGCTAAGCTGCGCAAGGGTTTATAAGTGAATCTCTGTGCCCAATAACTTCAGGTATTGCGCCAGCCAGGCCGGATGGGCAGGCCAGGCGGGTGCCGTCACAAAGTTTTTATCGGTGACCGCTTCTGTCACGGCAATATGGGCATAATGCCCGCCCGCGGCCTCCACTTCTGGCTGGCAAGCGGGGTAAGCCGAACAACGCACGCCTTCCAGTACCTTGGCTGCTGCCAGTATCTGCGCACCGTGGCACACAGCAGCAATCGGCTTATTTGTCTTGGCAAAATGTTGAACCGCTGCAATCACTTGTGGATTGAGGCGTAAATATTCTGGTGCCCGGCCACCAGGAATCAGCAGACTGTCGTAATCCTGTGGATTTGTTTTGGCAAAATCATGCGTAATGGTGAAACGGTGGCCAGGTTTTTCTGTATAAGTCTGCTGACCTTCAAAATCATGAATCGCAGTAGCGACGAAATCTCCGGCCTTTTTGTCTGGGCAAACGACATGCACGTCATGCCCCACTGCCAGCAAAGCCTGGAAAGGCACCATGGCCTCGTAATCTTCAACAAAATCACCGACCAGCATAAGAATTTTTTTAGCTGCCATGATGTCTCCTGAATAATGTTTGTGGAGACTGATTGTTGAGCAAATTTGAACACGAATGGTAATGACGGGTTACTACATGCGCATAAAAATCCAACAATCATGGCATTGTATTTCGGCTTTTATCCGCCTGTGCTGATGCTTGCTTGCCCGCAGGCAAGCAAAAACACGCTTAATTGATGTCTATTATGCTTGCAATACATCACATATCGACACGATCCCGAATAATTCGCTTGTCATTACTTAAATGACAGCAAGAACTCGTATAAAATTCACTATGCATATTCGATTATGCTTGCAGGGGTAAGAAAATCATACGGAGATAAAATGGCAGGAGCAGGATTATTGTACAAGAATCAGGTAATGCTGCTGACACAGACCTTTTTCATTAAAGATAATAAAGACGAGCTATTGCTTGGCGCACACAAATACGATTTCGACATTCTGTTTTTTGATCAGATGCGTGATTTCGTCGTGGCCGTAGAAAGCTCGGAAGGTAATAATCTGTTTGTCATCGACCTTGATGTGCTTTACAACATGCAAGACGATATGCAGCACAATCGCAGGCAAACCATGTTCCTGAGTGATTTGCTGCAACGTCTGCCGTTGGATCAAAACTATATTTACCTGCAAACCGTGCGCCAGGGCGAGCGTTTTTTGCTGCAACAAAAACTGGTCGACAGCAACTGCCTGGCCTATGCAGAAAAACCGATCACCAATGATGTACTGGTCGATAAATTATTCAATATCTTCGCCCAGCACAGTCGCGGCGAATCCAATACCGTGGTCTATCTTGGCGACCAGGCGTCACTGGATACGCAATTACTGGCAGATAACCAGGTTGAATTACTGCAATACCAGGATGCCCGGACCTTGCATGTGCGCGTCAAAGAAGCGCAGCCAGATATCGTCGTCATCGAAGAAGCTCAGTACCTGCAAACCGAAGCACTGGTACGCGTACTGAAAAAAAATATAGAATTTGATCCTGGCCGTGAAATCATTTTACTGCAAAGCCGTCTTGATCCTGCGCTGGCACGGCGAGCGCTAGACAGTGGCTTCGACGAAATACTGCCAGCCAACGATATCGACGTGTTGACACGTCAGTTGCTTAACCGCATCAATAAAATTCGCGCCAGTAAAGACCTGATCAGCCGCGACCGCGCTACCGGTCTGTTGAACAAGGTCGGCCTGCAAAAGAAAGCACAGGAATGGATACGCCGCGCCAGCCGCGAAAACAAGCCCCTTGCCTACGGCATCATTGACATCGACAAATTCAAAAACATCAACGACACCTGGGGTCACTATTTCGGCGATATCGTCATCAAACGCCTGTCGCTGGTACTGTCTGCCCAGCTGGGTGAACGCGACCTGCTGAGCCGCTTTGGTGGTGAAGAATTCGTGGTTGTCTTCTGGGATAGCACACTGGAGCAAGGCAAGCAAAAACTGGATGCCATGCGCGAAGCTTTTGGCAGGGTCGTGTTTGAAGTCAAGCCTGGTGAAAATAAAAATTTCAGTTTCAGCGGCGGTGTTGCTGACTACCCCAACTGCAAGACTGAAAACGAAATGTTCCTGCAAGCCGATGCGATGTTATATCAGGCCAAACAGGGTGGACGGAATCAGATTTGTATCAGCGGTAAATAATCTGGTTCGAAGCCTATGCCGTAGTTCGGGCCAGGCCCTAGCTACGGCATAGGCATCAACCACCCAACACTGAGCCTCTACAAACTTATACCTTATTTAACGCTGAGTGTTGGGCTGATAAAGCGCAGCCCAACCTACGAAGCCGACGTTGCTTCAACATTGACAGGCTGTGTCAAAGTGCGGCGATAGAATCGTGTCCACCAGCACCAAACAACTGCTGCTTGACATGCGCCAACTGATCCCTGACTTGTGCAGCTTTTTCAAATTCAAGATTCTTCGCATGATCCAGCATCAGTTTTTCCAGTCGTTTGATTTCGCGGCTGATCTGCTTCTCACTCATCATTTCATAACGCGCCTGCTCTTGTGCTACGGCGAGTTCTTGTTTCGCTTCTTGCGGGCTATACACGCCATCAATGATGTCCTTGATCTGTTTGCGTATACCAACCGGGGTAATATTATTTGCCAGATTGAAGGCTAACTGCTTGTTGCGACGGCGCTCGGTTTCACCCATGGCACGCTTCATGGAATCAGTAATTTTATCTGCATACAGAATCGCCTTGCCATGCAGGTTACGTGCAGCACGGCCTATGGTCTGGATGAGGCTGCGTTCAGAACGCAAAAAACCTTCCTTATCAGCATCCAGTATCGCTACCAAAGAGACTTCCGGTATATCCAGGCCTTCACGCAGCAAGTTGATGCCAACCAGTACATCAAACGTGCCCAGGCGCAGGTCACGGATAATTTCTACCCGTTCAACCGTGTCGATATCGCTATGCAGATAACGTACCTTGATACCGTTATCGCTGAGGAATTCAGTCAACTGTTCTGACATGCGCTTGGTCAGCGTGGTGACCAGTACGCGTTCGTTTTTCTTGACGCGGTCAGTGATCTCGGTCATCAGGTCATCCACCTGCGTCAATGCCGGGCGCACTTCAATTTCAGGATCAACCAAACCAGTCGGACGTACTAACTGCTCTACCACCTGATCAGCATGTTTGTCTTCGTAATCACCAGGTGTTGCCGAGACAAATACAGTTTGCCGCAATTTGCTTTCAAATTCAGCAAATTTCAAAGGCCGGTTATCAAGTGCCGAGGGAAGGCGGAAGCCATAATCGACCAGATTGGTCTTGCGCGCCCTGTCGCCGTTATACATGCCGTTTAACTGGCCAGTCAGCACATGCGATTCATCGAGAAACATCAGGGAATCTGGCGGCAGGTAATCAACCAGTGTCGGCGGCGGGTCACCCGGTTTGGCACCACTTAAATGACGGGAATAATTTTCAATACCCTTGGTGAAACCGATCTCGGCCATCATTTCCAGATCGAAGCGGGTGCGCTGTTCTATGCGCTGTTCTTCGATGAGTTTGTTCTCACGGCGGAAAAAATCCAGGCGTTCGCGCAATTCTTCCTTGATGGTTTCCACCGCACGCAACACGGTTTCACGCGGCGTCACGTAATGCGAGCCCGGATAGACGGTGAAGCGTGAGATTTTTTGCTTGATACGGCCAGTCAACGGATCAAACAATTGCAGGTTTTCGATTTCATCATCAAACATTTCCACGCGCACAGCCAGTTCTGCATGTTCTGCCGGGAAGATGTCAATGGTATCGCCCCGCACACGGAAAGTACCGCGACCAAAGTCAATTTCATTGCGCGTATATTGCATCTGTATCAGCCTGGCGATCACATCGCGCTGGCTGACCTTGTCCTTGGCGCGCAAGGTCAAAATCATCTTGTGATATTCGTTGGGATTACCGATACCATAGATAGCCGACACGGTTGCCACGATGATGACATCGCGCCTTTCCATCAGCGATTTGGTGCACGACAGGCGCATTTGTTCTATGTGTTCATTGATGGCAGAATCTTTCTCAATGAACAAGTCGCGCTGCGGCACATACGCTTCTGGTTGATAGTAATCGTAATAACTGACAAAATACTCCACCGCATTGCGTGGAAAGAATTCCCTGAACTCACTGTACAACTGTGCTGCCAGGGTTTTATTCGGTGCAAATATGATCGCTGGCCTACCGGTTCTGGCAATCACATTGGCCATCGTATAGGTCTTACCTGACCCCGTTACCCCCAGCAGTGTCTGAAAAAACAAACCATCATTGATCCCCTCTACCAATTGCGCTATCGCCGCAGGCTGATCGCCGGCAGGCTGAAACATTTGATATAACTGGTAGGGTGAATCCGGAAAACTGATAAATTTCGCTTCGTCCAGCTGTTCGGACAAAGCCATTGAATTGACTGGTGCTACCGCCATGATGCTCTTACCTTTGCTAAAATAGGTGGCTGTATCTTGCAATCTGCCCATTCCAACCTTGACTGTCGGCAACGACAAATAATTTCCATATTATCACGATGACTGCTCCTGCTTCTTCTCCCCTGTTTTCTGCCATAGAAATGGCCCCACGCGACCCTATATTGGGTATCACAGAAGCCTTTAACGCCGACCCGAATCCTGCCAAGGTTAACCTGGGTGTAGGCGTGTATTACGACGACAATGGCAAGGTGCCATTGCTGGAATGCGTCAAAAAAGCCGAAGCGATTTTGATGGAAAAATTCTCTCCACGTACGTATTTGCCTATCGAAGGCCTGGCTGCCTATGATAAAGCAGTACAGGAGCTGGTGTTTGGGGCCGACAGCGCCGTCGTTAAAGAGAAGCGTGCCATTACTGCTCAAGCCATTGGTGGCACAGGCGCATTGAAACTGGGCGCTGATTTCCTGCAACGTTTTTCACCCACATCCGAAGTCTGGATCAGCGACCCAAGCTGGGAAAACCACCGCGCCCTGTTTGAATCAGCCGGTTTCACCGTCAAATCCTATCCTTATTATGATGCGACGACACGTGGTGTCAATTTCAGCGGCATGCTCGATGCATTAAAAACCATGCCAGCCAGTTCCATCGTCTTATTGCATGCATGCTGCCACAACCCCACTGGTGCTGACCTGACCGAGGATGAGTGGACGCAAGTCATAGAAGTGGTCACCCAGCGCGGCCTGATCCCCTTCCTGGACATGGCTTATCAGGGTTTTGGTGAAGGTATTGACGCTGATGGTAAAGTGGTACGCCGTTTTGCTGAAGCCGGTGGCGCATTGTTTGTGTCCAATTCATTCTCCAAATCCTTCTCTTTATATGGCGAACGTGTCGGTGCCCTCAGCATCGCGGCATCCAGTGCAGAAGAAGCTGCGCGCATCATGTCGCAATTGAAACGCGTCATCCGCACCAACTACTCCAACCCGCCGACACACGGCGGCCAGGTTGTTGCCACCGTATTAGCAACACCTGAATTGCGCCAGTTATGGGATGAAGAACTGGCAGGCATGCGCGTACGTATACGTGAAATGCGTACTGATTTTGTCAATAAACTCAAGGCCAAAGCACCCGGCCATGAATTTGATTTTGTCATCAAACAATGCGGTATGTTCTCGTATTCCGGCCTGAGCAAAGAGCAAGTTGGCAAATTGCGTGACGACAATTCCATCTATGCAGTAGACACCGGCCGTATTTGTGTCGCTGCACTCAACAGCAAAAATATCGATAACGTTATCGATGCGATTGCCAAAGTCTTGTAATTCGGTTCGGCACTGGTGTTGACAAACACGGTGCCGAAGCATATAATCTTTGTCTCTGTTCCCTGATAGCTCAGTTGGTAGAGCGACGGACTGTTAATCCGCAGGTCCCTGGTTCGAGTCCAGGTCGGGGAGCCACAGAATTTGAAGTAAGTAGTGAACTTAATAAAAAATCACTACAAAAAAGTTTATTGAAGATCACCATATCTTCTATTCCCTGATAGCTCAGTTGGTAGAGCGACGGACTGTTAATCCGCAGGTCCCTGGTTCGAGTCCAGGTCGGGGAGCCAAATTTAGAGAAGAGTTACTTGCCAAGGCCAGTAACTCTTTTTTTTCCGCCCTTTTCCGCCATGACCCATGGCAAGCAAGTCGGACAGAGTTTCAGCAGCTTGGTATTTTATGTACGCGGCGTAAAAATCAGCTTAGAAATTCAGATGACGATATACCGGTTGACGTACTATCCCGGCTAAAGAAAATCGTACAAATATCCCTCCTTTCATCGCAATACTTCACGATTACAATTCAAAGAAACATAGCTGTACCTTTTGCCTCCTCCTCTTTTACTGATGATCTGAGCAGATTTCATTCGTGTTCATCAACAATTGTCTTCATCACACCTTGACCCGAAGCCAGTTCATGATCCAATTTTCTTCCCAGGTTTTACCGCCGTCACGCGATACCGCCTGATACCATCGGCACGATACAGGCGTAATCTGATCCCACACACCACGCACGATGACAGGCTTGCCACCATCGACCTCATCCGATTCCCATGTCCCTATACCGTTCGTAAAACTCCCCCAGCAAGGCGATGGATTCAGAACACCAATTTTACCGTTGACCCAGTAATCAGCCCATAACTTGCGTTCAACATCAAGCAGCCTCAAACCCATACCGTTGAATTTACGGTCCGGAATCCGCAACTCTTCAACGCTTGCAATGCCCCCAAGAGTTCCAACGACGCTTGCTTCGCCCTCGAATAAATCCCACTTATTGTCTATCAACTGGCGATGCTTGATTTTCCAGTTCCCGGATAGAAAGTCGAAATCACCAGCAGCACCTGTGAATGCTGGCATTGATGGCCTTACTGTCGCTGCGTTCGCTGTGTTCAGCCCAAACTGGCCTACCGCAGCCATGCTTGCTGCCACTTGAAGCACAGCCCTGTGTTGCAAATCAGATGGATTATTCATCTTAAGACCTTCCAAAAATATTTACGCGTTCGCTAATCAATACCGTTATTAGTGGCATGGCCACGCAGCAGACAAGTTCCATGAAGTGCTTGGCGGTGATGCCTTAATCCTCAATGAACTTGAACAACTTCACTGTTGCGCTTAAATATAGCTTAAGATGAAATTAGGACGAATTTCGCCCTATTAATCTGAAAGAAGGCCGGTTGGACGCGTCGTTAACGCCAGGTATTGAGAACTTGACTGGCATTGCCGACGCTGACGCGCCTGCCTTTCTGGAATGATGACTCGCGTACGCTGGATAACTATCACAGCCACGGATTACAAATCTCGCTAACGGATTTGAATGCGAACGACAGCATCATTTAACACATCAATCCTACCAAGCTGAATAACATGCGCCAAACGCTACCAAGCAAGCGCCGGAAGCGCTCGCTTGTACAAAACTGGCAGGGCAGAAATTAGATTGATGCCTGCCCCGCGAATGCAGTTTTATGCAATCAGATTGCCAGTCGAAATGGTACCTATCGTACCCGTCAACTGCACAAAGAAGTCGGTGTTGTCGAACTGACTGGTATCGGAACCGGTGTTCTGGAACAGATAAGTACCAGCTGCTGTGCCTGTTTGTATTGTGATCAGGTAAGCCTGGTTTGTATTGTTCAGAACGATGGCAAGGCCTGCAGTAATGGTAGCCAGGTAGTTGCCGGTATCGGCATTGCCGATGATGTAGGAGCCCACACTCGCCGCATTGACACCAGTCTTGAAGTAGTCAGTGCCTGTCGAGTTGAAGTTACCCACGATGTCTACCTGCGTCTTGTTGGACATATTGGCACCACTTTCTATCAGCGTTTCAGAACCAGAACCTGAGAACTGCAGGTTGATGGTGTCGACCGCTGCACCACCTGTGATGGTAGTGGAAGATGAGCTGGAACCCAACAGGTTCAGAGTCTGGCCGCCAGTACCCATGATAATGGTGTTGTCGCCTGTGCTCTTCGTGTAGTTCAAGGTCACGCCTGCGCCATTCTGATTGGTAATGCTGGTAGTCCCTGTGCTGCCCGCCACGTTGATGATTTCGACGTTAGCGATCTTGGTGCTGAAATCCAGGTTCTGCGTGCTGGTGGTGCCGACATTAAGAATGTCCGTACCATTGCCGCCATCAATCGTGGTCAGGAAGTTGATAACCTGGTTGGCCGTGAAATTGAACACATCCGTACCGGTACCACCAATCACGCTGACAGCCACGTTGGCTGAAGTGAAGTTGTTGGTGCCATTGGCGAGGTTGTACTTTTCTATCGTGCTGATGGCATTGAAAGTACCAGACGTTGTCAGGTTCAGTGTTTCTGTTCCTGATGCATTGACGGTGCCGGTAAATTGCGACATCTGGGCGATTGTTGCCGTGATGTTGGCATTATTGACCACGGTCAGGTTTTCAAAACCTGTGATCGTGGCATTGCTGATATCTGGTATGGACGAGAAGAAGGCCAGACTGTCTGTACCAGTATTGCCAGCGGTATAAGTGCCGAGGATGGTCACGCCATTCAGGGCCAGGCTGTTATTGCCGTTGCCTAACGCCGCCGTGCTGGAAACAGTGGCGTTGATCGTGACGTTGTCGTTACCTGTACCACCAGTGTAGTTAACACCCGCGGTGGCGGAGTTCATGTTGACCGTATTGGTACCGGTGGCACTGCCTTTGACAGTCGCTGTGCCTGTCAGGGCATTGGCCGTCCAGGTAAAGCCACCCAGGGTAATGCCGCTGGCATCAACGTTAATCAGCGAGGTGCTGGTGGCTGGCATGGTCAGGCCTGCATTGCCGCTGACATAGATGTTCTTGACCGAGCTACCGAGTATGGTCAGCGTGTCATTGAAAAGACCTGTCGGTGTGGCCTGGCCGTCAACGGTGGTGATATTGAAAGTCTCGACGCCGGATGCCGTAATACCCGTGGTGGCAAAGGCAACGGCAGTAGTACTGGCATCTGTCAGTGTCAGGTTGACGATATCGTTGACACCACCGGTAAATGCAGGATTGGAAAAGGTCATGGCGGTGCCGGTGCCTGTCAGTGTCACGGTGCTATTGCTGGCCAGGTTACTCAAGGTCAACCCGTTGGCGCCTGCGCCCAGGGTGATGTCGGTATAGTTACCCAGGGTTTGTACATCGACGGTCTGGGAGGTGACGCTGGTCAGACGCAATTTTTCGAAACCTGTCACATTGCTGGCAAACGTACCCGAGCCGGAGGCGACAGCTGCATAGGCGGCTGACAGCACGATGGTGTCAGTACCCAGGCCGCCATTCACAACAATAGGCAGCAAGGCAGTGTTGGGAATGAAGGTATCATCGCCCGAGCCGCCATTGATGGTGGTGAAGCCCGCAGACGTGTTATAGGTAATGGTATTGGTACCATTAGCCAGGTTCAATACCTTGAGGTTGCTGAGCGTGCCGCCAGTGCTGCCATTGTTGATACTGACTGTGCCTGCTGTGGTCAGGGTCAGTATATCGGTGTCCGCCGCATTACCAGCGATGGTCGTACCATTGAGGCCAGGGATGGTGGACATGAAGATGTCATTGGCGCCAGGTGTACCATTGAAGGTGCCACCCGTAGTCACTGAAACTGCATTGGCAATACCAAAATCACTGGCAAAGATAGTACCTGTTGTGCCACCCAGCTTAACGATGAAATCGCTGGCATCAACTGCCCCTACACTGCCGCCAGTATTTTGGAAGGCATAAATACCCGCCGCTGTACCGCTATTCACGGTAATGGTATACGCCTGGCCTGTATTTGCCAGGCTGGCGCCCGCTGCCGTTGCTGCTGTAGCGATGGCTGCCGCCAGACTACTGCTGTCGGCATTGGCAATGTTCAGGTTAAACAGCGAAGTAGGCAAAACACCAGTAGCAAAAATGTCTGCACCTGCCGCCTTGAAGTTATTGATGGTATCAATGGCATTGATGTTCGAGCCCACCGCGATGACATCCGCACCAGTTGCTGTCGTGGACAAATTGATGACATCCGCACCAGAACCGCCAGTGATGGTCGTGCGGCCTGTGCCCGTGCCCAGAATATTGAGGGTCTGGCCACCTGAGCCGAGGGTGATGTTGTTGATATCAGTAGCAGCAGACTTGGTGAAGTTCAGGGTGACGCCTGGGCCATTTTCATTCGTCACGGTCCAGGTTGGCGTCGTACCGCCGGTGACGTTGATGACTTCTACATTGCTGACTTTGGCAGACAGGTCAATAGCTGCAGTCACAGCACCGACATTGAGGGTATCCGTACCCGCACCGCCATTGATGGTCGCAGCAGCAGCGATAACGGCTGAGCTGGCATTGATGGTGTCATTACCCGAGCCACCCGTTACAGAAACCAGACCGCTTGCCGCTGTGAAAGTGTTACCCCCATTTGCCAGTACATAATTTTCTACATTGCTATTGCCAGTAATACTGCCGGCAGTCGTGATGTTGACTGTCTCAGCACCTGCGGCGACAACCGTAGTGAAAGCGCTGTATTGTGCAGCTGTCATGGTAACTGACGCGTTATTGTTGATATTGACGGTTTCAAAACCACTGACATTGGCCGCGCTGATATTGCTGCCATTGAACAGGTACAAGGTATCGGATGTGCCCGAACCAGCCACAAAGGTACCGGTATAGGTTTTGCCTTCCATGATCAGGGTATTGCTGCCTGCCCCCAGATTGATATTACCAGCCAGCATGGAGTTGCCACTATTTGCCAGATCAACATAGTCACTGCCTGAGCCACCATTGACGGTGGTAATGCCAGAATTCGCCACAGTGAAGAAGACAACATTGGCAGCGCTACTGTCCATCGTCAGCGTCTTGATATTGGTAATGGTATTACCACTACCAATATTCACCGTACCACCTCCAGAGATGGTGATAGTGTCAGAGTCAGCATTGTTACCATTGACGGTAGTACCGATCAGGGCAGCGGCGTTGCCTGTGAAATTTTCATTGAGACCAGCTGTGCCATTGAATGTCCCGCCGGCAGTCAGCGCAGTACCATTGGCCGCTTGGCCACCGCCATTCGATGGGCTGGTGCCTATAGTGCCGGCAATGGCAGCACCACTACCTGATACCGAGATCGCATTGGTCGTCGTCATGTTATTGACACCACCACCAGTCGTATTCGAAGCCGAAGTCACGTCATACACCAGCGTACCACCAGTGATGGAGATAAAGGACAGATCGATATTATTGGCCCCTGCCACATCATCAACGATAGTCAGTTGATGCGGGCCTGCACCAGAGAATGTCAGCACCGGACCAGACAGATTCAAGGCCGCGCGCGCAGCGATTAATGCGGCATACTGGCTGGCAGTAATGACGACTGCTGAATTGCTGACGATATTTTCAATCCCAGACAAAGTCGCACCAGCCAGATTGATCGCACCGTAAGTGACCAGTGTATCGTTACCCGCACCCAGATTGATCGTGTCTGTCACAACGCGAGCAACAGCAGTTGCTGTGGATTGTGTATTGAGGTTCACACCGTTTTCAACAACGTTGTACGTACCGGCAACATAGTTACCCAGCAGGACAACGC